>CAVUWQ010000019.1:0-655631 GCA_963745105.1 uncultured Acidobacteriaceae bacterium | reverse complement strand
ACCTGAACCAAAATCCAGCTTCTGTACCAAACAACAACCCGGACTGCGACCCAAACGGCAATGCCTCGCAACCGAGTCCGGGTGGTCAAGGCATCGGATCCGCTGGCAACTCGAATAACTCGCAGAACGGCCAACCCTGCAACAGCCCGGGCAGCAGATCGCTGGCCGATGAGACGCAGACCTCGGCGGGAAACCTGCCGCGGCCGGCGCTTGGGGTCGCGCTTCCGGTGCCTGAGATCGATTGGTCCTATGCCGTGATTGAGCGGATGAACCCGCTAACGCTCACCACTTCGCTGGTGCCGTTCAATCCGGGCCAGCTTGTCCTGGACCACGACGCTTCGCAAAATCTGGCGCTCGAGCCAGGCGATGTGGTCACCATCTTCTCCCAGGCAGACATCAAGGTTCCCCAAGCCCAGCGCACCAAGTTTGTCCGTCTGGAAGGCGAGTTCAAGCAGGCGGGCATATACACCGTGCTTCCCGATGAGACGCTTCCCCAAGTCGGTGGCCCGCGCCGGTGGTCTCACTCCGGATGCCTACCTGTTCGGATCGAACTTTACCCGTGAGTCGACACGCATCCTGCAGCAATTGCGGTTAAACGACTACCTGCAGAACCTGGAGCTGGAGATCGACCGGTCCACGATCGCTGCCTCCGCCAGCGTGGGTAGCGTGGACCCGGCTGCGTCTACGACCCGCCTCTAGAAGTTTGGTGGCAAGGTTCCGCACCATACGCGCCACCGGTCGCGTGGTATTGGATATTCCACAAAACGCAACCGGAATTGCCAGCCTGCCCAACATACAACTGGAAGACGGCGATCGCTTTGTGGTTCCATCCAAGCCCAGTACGGTCAACGTGGTAGGCGCTGTGTACGACCAGAACTCTTTCCTGTTCCGGAACACGCAGCAGGTGGGCAGTTACCTGCGGTTGGCCGGGGGACCGACCAAGAGCGCCGATGGCAAAGATTCGTTCGATCATCCGCGCTGACGGCTCGGTAATTAGCCGGAATTCTCGCAATAGTGTTTTTGGAAATACCTTCGCATCCATGCGACTGAACGCAGGAGATACGGTAGTGGTTCCAGAAAAAGTCCCCCGGCCTTCGGGTCTGAGGAACTTTATCAATTACACGCAGATTTTCTCCCAACTTGCCCTGGGGGCGGCAGCGATCGCTGTCCTGCAGTAACATTGAGGGATTGACATGGGAAGCAGTGATAACTCGAGTCAGGAGCCTCTGCCTGGGAACCTCAGCCCTGCAACGGCTGATTGGCACGCCGGGCTTGATTGTGCGGGGTAGCTTATGGCCATAATGCCGCCCACCCGAGAATACAGGTCGCCCGCGGAGTCCTCTGGGATCGAGTTTGACCTGCTGGATCTGTTGCTGGTCATCATCGAGCGCAAGTACACCATCATCCTGGCCACGTTCATTGGCATGCTTGTGACTACGGCGCTGGTGTTTTTGATCCACCCTGTCTTTACCGCAAAAGCAGTGATCATGCCACCCCAGCAGGGCCAGTCAAGCGCCGCCCTGGTTAGCCAGCTTGGCAGTCTGGCATCCCTGACGGGATTAAGCAGCGGTGGCGGATTGAAGGATCCTAACGATCTTGACCTTGCCATTCTCCAGAGCAACACGATTGCCGATGCGCTGATCAAGCGCCTCAACTTGAAAGACGTTTATCACACTGGCAAGCTGAGCCAGGCGCGGATGAAGCTTGCTGGTAATTCCAAGTTCTTGAGTGACAAGGGTGGGGATGATCGCCATTGAGGTCAAGGACGAAGATCCGCATCGCGCCGCCCTGATCGCCAATACATATGTTGATGAGCTGCACTCCATCAACAGCCGTTTGATCATCGGCGAAGCTTCCGTGAGAAGGCTCTTCTTTTCACAGCAATTGGCGACTCGCAGGCTACCGCTTGACCGACGCCGAAATCGCGCTCAAGCAGACCGAGGAGCAAACCGGTGCGGTGAACCCTTCCGGTCAAACTGGTGTGGTCATTGGCCAAGTGGCTCAGCTGCAGTCACAGATCATCTCTCGTGAAGTGCAGCTTGACGCCATGCGTACCTCGTCGACAGATCAAAACCCCGACGTGATCCGTTTGAACACCGAACTGGAAAGCCTGCGGCAGCAGCTGCGTGGGATAGAGAGCCTTCACAAAGACCGTAAACCCGGCGACATCTCACTTAACAGCCGAGTGCTCGCCGAGGATCAGCTGGCTTTCCTTCGCAAGCAAAGAGACGTGCAGTACCATACGCTTATTTTCGATCTCATCGCGCGCCAGTTTGAAGCGGCCAGATTGGATGAGGCGAAAGCCGCTCCTGTGATCCAGATGCTGGATCCGGCCGAGCCCCCGGACAGGAAGTCGGGGCCGTTCCGAGCTCTTTGGACGTTGGTCGGCGGTGTTCTCGGGTTCCTTTATGGATGTGGGCGGGTAATCGGGTCGTATGTCTACGGTCGCGTTGCAGCCGACGAGATGTACGCCCAAAAGCTGGGCCAATTTCGACGTGCGTCTAGGGTTCGCCCCAGTTAACGGCGACCTGTCACGGGTCAGACCGCTTGCCCCGCGTCTCCTTCCTCTCGCCATGACCAGGAGTCAACGCTCTCTCGTCCCGTCACCCGTTTCATCGAAGAATCTCTGATGCAGATCCTCGTTGTCGTCGTGCTTTACAAACAGCTGCCGGAACAGTCCGAGACGATCCAGAGTTTGATCCGGGTATTCGAGAACGACCGGGCCTCAAATCCCCTCTTCGCTTTCTTCTATGGGACAACAGCCCTGTTCCGGCTACCGATGTCTCTCTCCCTTTTCCTGTCGATCTGCGTCATGCCGGCGGGAAAAATGTAGGCACTTCAGGCGCCTATAACGAAGCCATGAAGTTTGCCGAGTCAATCGGATGCCCGTGGCTGTTTCTTCTCGACCAGGACACCACGGCTTCCCGACCGGTTACTGCGCGGAATGATCGCTTACAGCGAAAAACTCAAGGACGCGCGGGAAATCGCGGCGGTTGTGCCCTTTGTCTCTTCGCACGGCACGTTGGTTTCTCCGCGGCGGCTACTTAGCTTCAATCGAGTGCAACAGATTCCGCTGACCTTCAGCGGTATATGCAAAGACAAAGCCTATGCCGTCAATAGCGCAACGCTCATGCGCGTGGCCGCTCTGCGCGAGGTGGGCGGATACAGCGATGAATTCTGGCTCGACCTCTCCGATGTCTACGAATTCCAACGATTTCATGGACAAGGCAAGTACATGTATATTGCCGGCGACCTACTGGTGGAGCACTCCATCGCGAGCATGAATTACGACAAGGAAATGAGCCCGCAGCGCTACAAGAATTTCATGGCAGCGGAAAGTGCTTATGTCGATCCGTTCCTGCCTCCGCTGGAGCGCCCGTCCCAGCTTCTGCGGCTCTCTGTTCGCACGGTGAGGCAATACCGCCGCTACGAGAACAAAATCTTCTCCAGAATCTCGTGGGAGTATCTCTTGCAAAAACTGTCCTCACCAGGGCACGCCGGCTGGAACGTTGGAGGAAACAACTCAGAGAACGGGACATCCCAGCCGTTGTGGACGGTCAGATGATCGGTTAGCCAATTTCCTATTGGCGCAAACTGCCTTAGGCCATCGCCTCAACCGGCGCACCTATCGGGACCCGATCCTCCACGTCTTCTTTTCTGGCCAACTCCACACAGAGCAGGATGTAGACGAAATAGTTATAACGAGGCTGAACAAACGGGGTTACCGCGGTGACCATCATGTAGATGATGACGAGCAGACCAATCGGGCGCCGGGGATGCAGCAATCCTCTGCGATAAGCCATAAACAGCAGCGATGCGAATGCAATCGAAAAAAGCGGAATGATGACGATGGAGTGGATGTCGGCCAGGCCAAGCAGGGAATACTCCCCCACAAAGGTCAGCGGCCGCAGTAACTCGCCGAAAACATCCATGATGGTTTTGGGTACGACCACCAGCGGAAAGCCGAAATTCGTTTGAATCTTATTGAGCTTGGCAATCGTATTCGCACCCCGCGCATATTGTGTAAAGGCTCCGATGCCAGAGCCGGGTAGCCTCGCGATCAGCGGGTAAATAACGCTAAGGATGAGAAGCACAGCGACCACAGCAAGCCAGGGTTTGCGCGTGAAAACGGAACCCCTTCTGCGCAGGAAAAGAAACAGCAGAACAATTGCGATTTGCTCCCAACGGGCAAAGACCGAGATGGCAAAAAACACTGCGAGGAGAACAATGGAAGGTCGTTTCGAGTAAATGTATTTGGCCAGCAGCAATGCGGACAACAGCACCATGATCTCCTTGTTCAAGGTGACCAAAGCAGGTGCAGTCTCCGCACAGATAGCTAGAAAAAAGAGAAGGCGGTATCTGTCCACCCCAGGAATCGTGCAGGCAACCTCGACTGCGATAAAGAAGAGCAAAACATCAAAACACGCAACCGCAAATCCAGTCCGCAGCAACATCCCCAGCATGACTGGTCCCAACAGGTTTCCCGTGAAAGAGATGAGTCCCTTTCCTGTTTGCACGTGTTGGCTTCGGTACTCCACGGCGTCCCAGTAGGTGGGAGAATCCGCCCCAAACCTTATGAAGTTATCGTGGTTAATCCGCGGCTGCTCGAAGACAAAAAAGCAACCAAAGCAGAAGGCCAAGGAAAGACAGAACCCCCAGATAAAAAGCCACTTATTCAGCCCGCGGGGCTCCAGCAGAAGGGAAAGAAAGGGAATCCGAACCGTCGGGACTTCGCGGGATATCGAAAACGAGGGCGGTTGCGGAAGATGTACAGACGGAATGGAGAGAGTTGCCTTCACCGGGAAAGACCATTATATGTTGGCGCCTATCGATCGACGCTCGAGAGGAGCAGTTTCCAACCGACGTAGCCGTCAGGGAACTGTCTGCGGCCTGAGTCAGATGGCCGCCCGTGTCTCGTTGAGAAGAATCTGGAACAACTCAGTCCAATCCGCGGCGAAGGGCGCTGGGATGGATGGAGCGGAGGTCTCGCTAACTGCGAGACGTCCCTGGATGAAGCTTTCCATCGAATTCCCGCCAGCATTTGAGGATTGTCTGGCGGGAAAAAACTAACAGCGTGGTATTTGCCGACAGTCTCGTGCGCGTAGGGAAGGTCGATGACCAGCATGGGCTTGCCTGTTTGCTGGAATTCTGAAATCGGCATGCCCCAGGTCTCCAGCTTGGAAGGAAATAAGAGGCAGTCGGCTTGCGCATAAAGCTGAAGGATGCGATCGCGAGGCATGATGCCGCGCCAGGACACCGAGCGCAGGTTTCCATACTCCGAGCGGAGTTTCGCCGCATACCGGTTTTCGCTGCCATCGATTGTCAGCCAGACAGTAAAGCCCTCCATCCCACCCTGCTCAGGGATACGAGCGGCTTGCAGTAAAAGCTCGACGTTCTTGAAGGAGCGCGGGTACGTGGGATAGACGAAGCGCACGGCCTGTCCTCTGAGTCTGCTGCTCCTCTTGCCGTGCGGGGATCACCAGACTTGGAATGCGGGGGGTGCGCCACTACGATGTTCGGTACGTGATATCTGCGGCGGAACTCGCCCCGAAGCCATTCCTGCTGCACGATAACGAAGTCATTCCGGCGCAGATTAATGGCATAGAGATAGCGATAGAAAAAGGTGAAGAGAGAAAACTTCCAATCTGTGAGCGCCTCTCTCGCGCTCAGCCTGTAGAAGGGGGACGGATTGTGGCAATAGACAGCACGCACCTCCGCAGTCACATTCGGAGTCATATCGTGCATGGAAAGCCAAAGATGTGGGCCAAGCCGTCGACTGAGCGCGCGCAAACTCCAGTACTCAAAGTGAAGGCGTCTAAGCCACGATGACTTGACGTGCGGGAATTTCTACTTGACGGCTCTGGCAATCCTAATCGGCGCGGAGCTGAATGCCGAGCTGGCAAAGAGGAAGGCTCTTCGCGACGAAGCCCAATGCAGCGTGCCGGTAGCGACGTAGCCCGACTGCCGGCAATTCCGATTCAGTGCATCTGAAATTCTGGAGAGCCAAAAATCAGCGCAGTCATCGTATCGAGTGTCTGAGCAGGATCAACGCTGGGCGCCTGCTGAACGGTTGCTGAATTCGGCGGTGCAGCACTCTGTATGGGAGCCCCCGGCGCAGAAGAATTGGCCATCGTATCGGAGGCGTCACCGCTGAACTCGCGGCGAATCACGGCATTCGTTTTGGGCGAGACCTGGCTGGCGACCAGCATCCGCTCCATGAGATTTAACGCCTCATCCTCACCGCTGGGAAGTTCGGCCAAAGTCATGGCGATCGATTGGGCATGCCCATCACCACGAAGCGAAGATGCGGGCAAAGCAGGTCGCGCCAGTAATCCCGCAGCCAGCAGACGCGGCCCGTCGAACTTGATGCCACCCACCTTGCTGTTGGCGAACTGCATGGAGAAATTCAGGCGGTCGACGATGGCCCCTGAGTTCATCCAGTGATCCGCTGTAGTGGAGTATCCGGTCGGCGGCTGCATCTGGTAGAGCGGCTCGCCCATGCGGGCAATCACCTGCGTCAACGCTCCGGGGTTCGATGGATTGGTGTCCGTCGCACGCAGGACCGAAGCAACAAACTCCAGCGGCGTCTTCACCTGGTTCCGGTAATACTTCTGCGAGTTGAATTCCGGCGAGTGGACCATGGTGCGGAGAATTTCCTTGATGTCTCCTCCGGTGGCCAGGTAAGTCTTCGCCATCCGGTCCACCAGCGCCGGAGGCGGCTCGTCGGCGACGAAACGCTGCGCCAGCTTGTAGCTGACGAAGTGCGCGGTCTGCGGCTGTGCGGCCAGCCATAGCAGCGCCTGCTGCCCCTCAAGATAGCCGTTGTCCTGGAATAGTCTGGCCGAACCACTTGATGGAGCCTGGCTCATGCTTACGCGGATCGAAGACGAATCCGCCGCCCTGCTGCGGCTGATCGATGGTCCATCCGGTGAGGATCTTGGCCAGATTGGTGACGTCTGCCTGCGTATAGCCGCCGTCGACGCCTACCGTGTGCAGTTCCATCACCTCGCGGCCGTAGTTTTCGTTCAGGCCGCGCTGAGCCTGCTTCTTAGCCCGGCTTGCGGCGGCCCGAGAGTCGGGTCCGATGCTCTGACCAGTTGTCGAGATAGAAGAGCATGGCTGGATGCTGCGCCGTCGCCAGCAGCAGGTCACTGAACTTGCCCAGCGCATGGGCGCGGATGGCATCGCGCTCGTAGGTCGGCGTGTACCACTGCGCGGCCTCCTTGCGGATGTCGACGTTGAAGTGGTTGTACCAGAAGTCGGTCATCACCTCGAGAAGCTGGCGTTCGCTCAGGACCGCACGAATCATCTTGGCCTGCTGCAAGCTCTCTGTCGATGACGTGCAGCGCATCGGGCCCTCCGGCCATCACCGCAAACATCTCCTTCTGGCGCGCATTGAAGTCATTCATCAATAGCGTTTTTTGCGGATCGGCGACAAACTCGGTCAGCATCGCACGCTGATCCACTGGCATTTTCAAGATGGCCTGCATGCGCTGATCCTTGGGATAAGCCAGCACCTGGTCGGCCAGAACCTGCGCCTGGGCCTGCTGTTGCCGACGCTGCTCTTTCTTTTGGTCGTCGTTCATCTCCGGCGTTTCCGCGCCGCCTGCCTGCTTGGCTTTGTTCTCCGCCTCGCGCCGGTTGTGCTTCATCACCAGCACCTCATACTCGGCGGCCAGCACTGGATCGGCAGGATAGGGCCGCTTGCCTTCCGCGGTCTGGCGGACGATTTGATTCGATGGGAATTGGACCAACAGCTCGCTCGGAACCAGATAGAGGGATGGAAAGTCGCCCATCCGTTTATCGACCGCCGGATCGGGGATGCTCTGCGGATTGAGCTGCTGCTCGAACCATGCGTCCACGCCCAGCTTCTCTACCGCGTCTATCTCCCCGGGGCGCGGACCGAAAGTGAAGCGATTCAGCATCTGAATAGCACGCTGCTGTGGATCGAGCGGCGGCAATGCTTCAATGTGGGTCGCTGGATGGCTGGCGGGCTTACCGGCGTTCCTAGAATGGCTTGGCTTGGTCTGAGCTGTGCTCGTCATCGCGAGAAGCAGGGAAAGCATTCCGGCGACAATGGGGAAGGTTTTGGAACGCATAAGGACTCCTCGGCGGAGGACGTTGGCTCGATTCTGACGCAGAAGTAGACCCGCTTACGAAGCGAAAAGTTGCCCATTTAGATAAATCAGGGCGATTTCCCGTAACCAAAGTGCCATTTCAGGCAGCGCAGTTTCGATGGCTATTCCACCAATTGAGGCTGTGCCCATTTCCACGGGTACTTGTCCAGGAGCAAAATGAAGCAGCGAAGAAACACCACGGCTGCATCGCGCCTCCAAGCTAGAGGAATCCCAGAAAGGGAAAACTATGTCGAGCACATTAGAGATGACCGGGCACCGAATTCCAGCAATTGAGAATGACAGAATGCGGCAAGCGGCAGAGATCCTGCTGCGTGCGCGGCGCGAGCGGACGCCCATCACCGATCTCCCCACTAAGCTTCAGCCCCATACCCTCGATGAGGCCTACGCTCTGCAGGACGTCATGGCAGAAGCATGCGGCCCCATCGGCGGCTGGAAGGTTGGCGCACCATCGCCCGACGCCACGCCGCTATTTTCCGCCATGCCCTTCTGGGGCGGCTACGGCAGATCAGGCGCTCATGTGATCGACCACTACCGCAGGCTGCGCGGTGTCGAGGCGGAGATTGCCTTCCAACTCGGGCACGACCTGCCCCCTCGCGAACAACCGTATTCTGGGGAAGAAATCAGCGCGGCCATCGCCAGCGCCCATCCGGCAATCGAACTGCTCGAATCGGCGTTTCTCGATCCCGATAAAGCAAACCGGCTATCCACGATTGGCGATCTCCAATCGAATGGAGGATTCGTTTACGGTCCGGCTCTCGCCGATTGGCGAAACGTCGATCTGACCGGTGAGTCGGTCACCGTGACCGTGGATGGAGCAGTGCGCTTCGACGGAACAGCGTCGAACTCCGCGGGAACGGATCTCCTGCGGTTGGTGACCTATCTGGCCAACCAGGGCAGCTATCGTACGGCAGGGTTGAATGCCGGTGACTGGATCACGACCGGAAGCTGGTCGGGGAAAGCACTGGCCAGCCTGGGATCTACGGTCGAGGTCAGCTTTTCAACCTTCGGCGTGGTTACGCTGCGATTCTGAGCAGCTGCCGAACGCAAAAAAAGGCCCGAGACGGGATCGCCTCGGGCCTTTTGATCCTCTTATTAGCTCAGCTTACGCCTTGGCAACCGGCTCGCCGGCTACGGGCGCCGCACTCGCTACCGATTGAGCGGCCGGTGTAATGAAACGCGAGAGGCTCTTGTCGATCGTCTCCTTCGGAACATATCCGACGATCTGGTCAGCCACCTTGCCGCCCTTGAAAAGCAGCAGCGCGGGGATACCACGAATGCCATACCGCATCGGCGTGGCGTTGTTGCGATCCACATCCATCTTTGCGACCTTCAGCTGGCCGGCATACTGCGCGGCAACCTGGTCGACGATGGGACCCAGAGCCTTACAAGGGCCGCACCATGCTGCCCAGAAATCAACCAGAACAGGCTGTTCGGACTGCAACACCTCCTGATCGAAGGTTGCATCAGTTACATCGAAAATTCCTTGTCCCGCCATGTTCCTCCTTTGAGATTCCCTGATGAGCCAGCTTCTGAACGCATCTACTGAGAAGCCCTTGCATCAGTTTACCGGATTAATAGATGCGCTAAGGGTGAAAAAGTCGCAGGGCCCGGCAGCCGGCAACCGGAATCAGGAAGACGCGAATGGGTGTCCATTGGTTGATCCGAAAACACTGTCTGGAAGAGGGAATGCAAGTTCACACGCGTATGCGCCGAGTACTAAGGATTTATTAGGTTTACCGATCAGTTATGAGGTGCAAATTAAAAGCGCCCGGGTCCCGATTAAGGAACCCAGACGCTAGAGCAGCCCTCCCCCAGAACTGCCCACGGTGTGAAAGTATTGGGTTTCTGAACTTTACGCAAGAAATCTTCGGTAATTCTGAGGTAATCCGAGCTTTCGGTTACGAGAGTTGTAGGCTGAAATCGCTCATAATTGCGGGATTGGGGGCGAGTTTTGAGCGCGCAATTTCAACCGATTCGAAGCCTCTCGTAACCTCGCGCACCCTGTTTTCTACATCTTCCATTGCTACTTCCGATTCAACCAATATGAGTACCGCCGGACCGGCTCCGCTCAGCGCCACGCCCAATACTCCCCCGGTTCCCGAAAGAGGAAGAAGGCACGGCAGCAGTGGACAGACCTTGCTGCGATAAGGCTGATGCATCCGGTCGCGCATGGCCTCCGCAATCAGTTCGCCACGCCCGGTGGCAAAGGCAGCTGTAAGCACGGCAACCCGCTGCAGGTTGGCAACGACATCAGCCCGGCTATACTGCGCCGGAAGCACGGCACGCGAAGCGGTCGTGGCCAACGGCTTGTCGGGCAGCACGACAAGCGCTCTCCATTGCTGCGGCGGCGCAAAAGAGACAGCGTGAAGCTTTACTCCGTCCCAGCAGCCAGCGACAAATCCTCCCAGCCAGCAGGCGGCGGCGTTATCGGGATGCCCTTCGAGCCGTGTAGCCTCGGCCAGGATTCTTTCGCGATCCCAACCCAATTCGCCAAAATGCGCGGCCAGCGCGACCCCCGCAAGACGAACCGCAGCCGACGATCCACAACCCATGCCCAAAGGGATTTCGTTATGCACCTTGAGCGCCAGCGGTTTGGCTTCGCTCTGATTGGCTGCGAGCGTTCTGCGGTAAACATCAAGAAGCAGATTGCGCTCCAGTGCTCCGCAGGTCTCGGGATTGCGGCCGGTCGCATGAATAGAGAATTCACCAGACAGCTCAGCGGTGACATCGAGACCGAAATCGAGCGCAAGTGCTAGCGTATCGAAGCCGGGACCAAGATTGGCTGACGTTGCCGGCAACCTGAGATGCAGGCCGTTCACTGCACCGCCCCCTCAAGAGCACGCAGCACCTGTTCCGCATCGGCGTCGAGCGCAATCGTGTTGCGGCGGGTGACTTCGATCTCGGGGCGCAGCAGCGCCAGTTCCTGCTCACTGAGCAGGTCGCCGCGATGGTATTGGATCGTGTAGTCCGAGTCCTTGAGTGTATGACCTGTGAGCAATAAAACAACGGACTCGTCGGGATTGATCTTTCCCGCCGCCAGCAGTTTCTTCAGGCCTACCAGCGTCACCGCCGAGGCCGGCTCGCAGCCGATGCCTTCGGCTCCGATCTCAGCCTTCGCCAGCGCAATCTCAGCCTCGTTCGCCTGCTCCACCCAGCCGCCGGTCGCTTCGACAATCTTGACGGCCTTGCGCCAGGACGCTGGATTTCCGATGCGGATAGCGCTGGCGCGAGTGTGCGCCTCAACCGGCGCCAGCTCTTTCCCTCCGTTGGCCTGCATGCTTCGATAAAGCGGGTTGGCGCCTTCAGCCTGAATTATGGAGACACGCGGCACGCGATCGGTGAGCCCCAGAAGCTTCATCTCCAGAAAGGCCTTACCCAGAGCCGACGAATTGGCAAGATTGCCGCCAGGCACAATGAGATGATCGGGCACCTGCCAATCCAGCGCTTCGGCAATCTCGAGCGCGGGCGTCTTCTGCCCCTCGATGCGATACGGATTCACCGAGTTGAGCAGATACACCGGCGCACGCCGCACGACTTCGCTCAGCACGCGCACGCAGCCATCGAAATCGGTGCGCAGCTGGCAGGTGAGCGCTCCGTAGTCGAGCGCTTGAGACAGCTTTCCCCAGGCAATCTTCCCCTCGGGAATCAGCACCAGGCTGCGCATACCGGCGCGCGCCGCATAGGCCGCCATGGCAGCGGAGGTGTTTCCTGTAGATGCGCAGGCTACCCAGGCAAAGCCGCGCTCTTTGGCCACAGAAAGAGCCGTGGTCATCCCCGCATCTTTGAACGACCCGGTGGGATTCATGCCCTGGTGCTTGGCATACAAACGTTGCACTCCTGTAACCCGTGCAGCACGCGTGAGCTCGTAGAGCGGCGTATTGCCTTCACGCAGTGAAACGATATTGGCCTCGTCAGCCAGGATGGGCAGCAGGTCGCGGAAGCGCCAGACACCGCTCTGATCTTTGAGCTCGTTCGAGCTGCGGCGTTCCTTCCAGAGCCAGCGCAACGCACTGGGATTGGGCAGATTGCGCTTCGCCGCTCCCTTGCCGGCAGCAGTCGCCGGCTGAGCCGACCACGCCGGATATTCGACCTCATAGAGGTCGCCGCAATCCGGGCAGCGAAAGTTCTCCTTTAACGCGTCGAGCGCGATTACGCTCGCGCATCCTGTGCAACGCAGTTGATGTGCTTCTTGCATCATGATGTTGTCTTTAAAGGGTAACAGGGCCTGTAGTCCCGATGTAGCCGTCTGCAGCATGGTCACGGGATAGTGCAGGACCGATTTGCTGTCCTTTCATACTGAACCGCTAATTTCTCGAACACCTGTAATGCTTTTGCGCCTCCTGCGTCAGCACCTTTGAGCGACAGTCATGAGCGCTCGAGGAGAAACCATGCAAACGATTAAAAATAGTCGATGTGTCTGCGGGCCGGATTGTGAATGCGGCCCCATCTGCAACTGCCCGGTCTGCAATTGCGGGAATCGCAACTAGATACCGGCTCGTTCATCTAAACAAACGTGGGCAGAGACGATAAATCCTGCCCGCGGATTTACCGCTATGTCTGAAACTACGCTCAGCTCGTTGCTCGAACTTCGCCGCCAGTTTCTGGGCTTTGTCCAGCGACGCGTAGACGACCGCGCCATAGCCGAAGACATTCTGCAGAGCGCCTACGTGCGCGCACTCGATCGCGATAGCCAGCTTCGCGAGAACGAGTCTGCCGTCGCCTGGTTCTATCGCATTCTTCGCAATGCCATCATCGACCACTACCGTCGACGCACCGTTGAGGAAACCGCCCTCAACCGCTGGGCCCAGCAGCTTCAAACCGAGACCGAAATCGATCCGCAGCTTTTCGAAGCCACATGCCAATGTATCGCGGGCGCTCTCGAAACGCTGACCCCGGCCTATGCCGCGTTTCTGCGCGAAGTCGACCTGGGAGAATCCACAGTCACCGATTACGCCAAATCTCACAACGTCACTCCTGGCAACGCTGCCGTTCGCGCACACCGTGCTCGCACCGCCTTGCGCAAGCAATTGATACGCTGCTGCGGCACCTGCGCCACTCATGGTTGCCTCGAATGCTCGTGCCTTGCCCAGGCAGCCGTTGACCGCTAGATCGAATCGTTAGCCTTCCGGATTCCGTATAAAATCGCCCAATGGCGTCACTGCTCACACCTCGAGAGGCGGGTCTGCGGCTGAGATTCTCCTATCCGACGATCAAGCAGTGGATCTATCAGGGCAAGATCAGAACCGCGCAGACGCCGGATACCCAAAAGCGCGAGATGCTGCTTGAAGTAACGGAGACCGTGGCGGCTCTCATCAAATCCACTGAGGTCATAGTGCGGCGTGTCTGATCTGCGCAAACTTCTCTTGCTATGTTTCGTTTCAAGTTTTGCTGCGTTTGTGCACGCCCAACAGACGCTTCGCATCGCCGCGGCCGCCGACCTCCAACCGCTTCTACCCAACATCCTCAACGAATTCACCGCCCAGACCGGAATTCACGCCGAGGCCTCGTTTCAATCCTCGGCGACGCTGGCCACGCAGATCATCAATGGCGCGCCCTTCGATATCTTCATGGCCGCAGACCTCAGCTTTCCGCAGCGAGTGATCAGCGCAGGATTGTCCGAGCAGTCAAAGCCCATCGTCTACGCGCAGGGCACACTCGTGTTGTGGACACGCAACGAATCGCCCTTTCACAATCTTTCGATGGATACGCTGCGTGATCCTGCTCTGAAGTCAATTGCCGTAGCCAACGCCGAGCACGCTCCTTACGGGCGCGCAGCCCAGGCGGCTCTACAGCACCTTGGCCTCTATGAAACGCTCAAACCAAAGCTGGTGGTGGCCGAGAACATCGCCCAGACCGCGCAGTACGCCGATTCTGGCAACGCCGAGCTTGGATTCATCTCACTCACCTCGGCCATGACTCCGCGCCTCAAAGCGGACGGCCGGTATGTTCTGGTGCCGCGCGAAGCATATCCGCCGATTCAACAAGGCGTGATCATCGTGAAACACACCGGCATTGATTCCTCGGCCGCGCATCGCTTCCTCGATTTCCTCGCTTCCCCTCAAGTCATCCATCAATTCGAGGCGGGCGGGCTCTCTCCAGCCGCTTCGGCGCAGGCAAAATAGGTGGATTGGCAGGCGCTCGCTCTTACCCTGCGGCTTGCCGTCGTTACGACCATCATCCTGCTGCTGATTGCCGTTCCACTTGCCTTCTGGATCGTCTCCACACACTCCCGCCTGCGCGCATTGGTCGAGGCTGTAACCACGCTGCCGCTCTTGCTTCCTCCCACTGTGCTGGGTTTTTACATGCTGATCCTGATGGGACCGCGCACGACGATTGGCCGGGCTTGGATTCATCTCACCGGGCATCCACTGGCGTTTTCGTTTGCCGGGCTCGTGACGGGTTCCGTGATCTATAGCCTACCCTTCGCCGTACAGCCCATCGCCACCGGCTTTTCGGCCGTGGATGCTGCGCTGATTGAGCAGGCGCAGTTGCTGGGCGCAGGACCGCTGCGCTTGCTTGGCGAGCTAATGCTGCCGCTTTCCGTGCGTTCGCTAGTGACGGCGGCAGTGCTCTGCTTCACGCACACCATCGGCGAGTTCGGTGTAGTGCTGATGATTGGCGGCGATATTCCCGGCTCGACGCGCACGCTCTCGATTTCCATCTTCGATCAGGTTCAGGATTTCAACTACGCGGCGGCCAATCGCACGGCACTGACGCTCATCACGATTTCGATCGTCGCGCTCGTCGCGCTCTATCTGCTTCGTGCGCGCGGAGCTCTCTCCAACGCGCAGGGTCTTGGAAATGGATAAGCCCCCGATACTCGAAACAGATATTCTCTTCTGCCGCGGAGGCTTTCTGCTCGAAGCGCAGTTTACTCTGCACTCAGCGTGGACCGTGCTCTTCGGCTCTTCGGGCGCAGGCAAGACCACGCTGCTGCGCGCGATCGCCGGAATTGCTGCATCAGATGGCAATCTGGAGCGCTGCCGCGTGACGCTGCATAAGCGCGTACTCACGGATACGAAAGCTCACATCAACGTCGCGCCTGGCAAGCGGCGCATCGGCTTCGTTACACAGCAGGCCGCGCTCTTCCCGCATCTCACGGCGCGGGAGAATGTCGCTTTTGGAGTCGCCGCGCTGCCACGGCAGGAGCGGGAAACCCGAGTGTCAGAGATGCTTCGCATGTTCGGAGCAGAAGCGCTCGCAAACCGGCGTCCCGGGGCCCTCTCCGGTGGAGAGCGGCAGCGCATTGCCCTGGCGCGCGCTCTCGCTCCACAGCCTGAGCTGCTTCTGCTCGATGAGCCCTTCGCCGCGCTGGACCCTCCGTCGCGCACCGAGATGATCGAGGCGCTGCAACAGGCCGGCATTCCGGTCATTTATGTCTCGCATGACCTCGCCGATGCGTGGCAGCTAAACGCTGAAGCCGTTGTCATCGAAGCCGGACGCCTCATCGCGCAAGGCGAAGCACAGGTTGTTCTCAAGGATTATCGTGAGCGCTTGCTGGTGCAACTCGGATTCAGCGCGATGCCTACATCAAACAGTCAGACCTAGAATGACCGGTTCCGGCTCGAGACGAATGCGGAACTTCGCCTCGACCTCGGCAATGATGCGATCACGAAACGCCAGAATGTCAGCTGCCCGTGCCTGTCCCTTGTTGATGAGCGCGAGCGTGTGACGGCTGGAAATTCCCGCACGTCCCAGCGTATATCCCTTGTGAAAGCCTGCCTGGTCGAGAAGCCACGCAGCCGGCAGCTTGATCTTCCCCTCGGGAGCGGGATAATGCGGAACCTCTCCGCCATGCCACTCCACGATGCGCGCATAATGCTCCGCAGAAATCACCGGATTCTTGAAGAAGCTGCCCGCGCTGCGGCAATCCGGATCGTTCGCAACGATAAGCATTCCCTTCTGGTGCCTGATGTTTCTCACCGCCGCGCTCACCTCAGCAAGCGTGGGCTCAGATGCTGTTGACGCGAAATGCTTTTGGAGATCGGTGTAGGCGATCCGCGGCGCGCCGTTCTTTTGTAGCTTGTAGTCGACTCGCGTGACGATATAGCGGCCACGCTCCGTGGTGTTGAAGATGCTCTGGCGATAGGCAAATCCGCATGCCTGGGGCGTGAGATCTTCAAAATGCATCGTGGATAGATCGAGCACGCGAACTTCAGCGATGGTCTCCGCAACCTCCTGCCCGTAGGCTCCAACGTTTTGAACTGGAGTACCTCCAACAGTACCGGGAATCCCGGCAAGGCACTCAATGCCCGCGTAGCTCTTGTCGACAACGTGTGAGACGAAGTTATTCCAGTCCTCACCCCCAGCAACGCGAAAGATAGATTCCAGCTGCTCAATTCCCCTGATTGCGATGTGAAGGACGAGACCGGGAAAACCCTCGTCGGAAACCAGCAGATTGCTGCCTCCGCCAAGGATGAAGACCGGAAGATTGCGCTGGCGGGCAAAGCGGACCGCTTCGACAACATCTTCTTCGGAAGCGGCGTCAGCGAACCAACGCGCCGGTCCCCCGATAGAGAAGGTGGTGTAAGGAGCCAGCGGGACTTGTTCGCGGAACTCCATCGCTACGAAGTAACAATCTCTGAGAAGTCGGCGATGGAGGAGAATGCTCCTTGAATACTTGCAAGCAGCGCAAGCCTGTTGCTGCGCACTGCTTCATCCTCGACCATCACCATCACTTTGTCGAAAAATAAATCGACGTGCGGACGAAGCGTAGCAATTGATTCAAGCGCTTCCTGGTATTTGTAAATCCTGCTAAAGTCTCGCACTCTTTCTGCAACGCGATTAGCCTGCGTAGCTAGCTCCGCCTCGGCACGATCCTCAAAGAGCGCGCTGCTTATTCCAACGTCATGATTGAATATCTTCTTTTCCTCCGCTTGTCGAAGGATGTTCTTTATCCGCTTAAATGCCGCTGCAATCGCGATGAAGTCCTCTGATCCACGAACGCACGTTAAGGATTTCGCACGGGCGATGGCGTCGCGAATATCATCGGCTTCTGCAGCGAGCACAGCATTCACAACATCGTAAGTGAAATTTTTCACCTCGCGAAGATAAAACTCGACGCGCTCGCGAAAGAAGGCTCCAAGCTTTTCAGGATTCGCGACTCTTGTGCTGTCGGAAGCTAAATCGGCGCCAATGACAAGATCGCTAAGTTGTAGCGGCAGGCTCGACTCCGCCAGTATCTTCACTACACCATTCGCCGCACGACGCAGGCCGAAGGGATCCTTCGAACCGGTTGGTTCAAGGCCGATGCCGAACATTGCACTGATTGTCTGGAGGCGGTCGGCGATGCCGAGTATCTGACCTTCAAGTGTGGGTGGGATTGGATCTTCGATAGAGGCAGGCGAGTATTGCCAATAGACCGCTTTCCAAATTTTCTCTCTATGGCCTTGCGTATGAGCATATAAGCCGCCAACGATGCCTTGAAGCTCTGTAAACTCTTTCACCAATTCTGATGTCAAATCAGTCTTAGCAAGTCTGACGGCAAGCTCTAGTGCCTGAGGGTCAATTCGCAGTTCCTCGTTTGCAATATGCCCTGTCACCGGATCACTTACACGTTGATCAATCAGTCTTGCTAAGTGATCCGATAGACGCAGATTTTCTTCGGTCTTGTCGTAATAGCTGCCCAGCTCTTTCTGAAATGTCACTGACCTCAGCATTTCGACGCGCTCGGTCAGAGGAATCTTCTGGTCGAAGTTCCAGAAGAAGCGAGCGTCGTTGAAGCGTGCCCGCAGCACGCGCTCATTGCCGTGGCGGATAATTTCGTCGCCGTGCTCTTCCGGCTGCGTGTTCAGGACCGTCAGGAAATATGGCGCCAGCTTGTGCTGCGCGTCTTCAACAGCGAAGTATTTCTGGTGGTCGCGCATCACCGTCACCAGCACTTCTTCAGGCAGGCTTAGAAATTCCGGATCGAAGCTGCCCAAAATCACTGTCGGCCATTCGGTGAGGTGGGTGACCGTGTCGACCAGGCCTTCGTCTTCGCGCCAGCGCGCACCGGGGATAGATCGCACGGCCGCATCCAGCGCTTTGCGAATACGATGGCGGCGCAGCTCGACATCGGCGGTCACATGCACATGCTCGAGCGCGCCGAGATAGTCGCCCGCATGCTCCAGGGTGACTGAATCTTCCTCGTTCAGAATGCGATGGCCGTAGGTGATGTTGGAAGCATGCACGCCTGCGAACTCTACCGGCACAGTGCCGTGATTGAGCAGCGCCACTAGCCACTTTACCGGACGCACGAAACGCTCCGGCTTGCCCGCACGCCAGTACATGTTCTTCGGCCAGTAAAGTCCGGCGAGTTCTTTAGGCAGTTGCTCCGTCAGTATCTCCGGCGTGGTGCGACCCTTGCGCTGTGCAATCGCTGAAACATATTCGCCTTTCGCAGTTGTCGCTTTCTGCAGAGCAGAAATATCGACGCCTGCCTTTTTCGCAAAGGCCTGCGCCGCCGCGGTGGGCTGGCCGTCTTTGAAGGCGATACTCCAGGCCGGACCGGTGAGCTGCTCCTCGGTGTCGGCCTGTGTCTCGTGAACCGATTTCACATACACGGCAAGCCGGCGCGGCGTGGAGTAGCTGTGCACCTCGTATCCAGGCTTGAGCAGACGCTCACGCGTCAGCAGCTCTTCCACGCGCCGGGCCAGCTCCGCCTGCGCCGCGGCAATCATGCGCGCCGGGATTTCTTCGAGTCCTATTTCAAACAGAAAGTGTGACATTCTCTTTAGCTTCTAGCCGTCAGCTCTTAGCTTCTAGCTGGTTCGTTGGTCTTACTTCGATCGATAACTCCGGCTTCAAGAACCTGTTTCTTGCTCGCCGCATGCTTGGGTACAAGCTAACCCGCTAAGTGCTGACAGCTGCACTTTGCTGCTGCGCCGCATACGCCTTTGCCACGCCCACAGCCAATGCGCGAATGCGCGCGATCACGCCAACTCTCTCCGTCACTGAGATCGCGCCGCGCGCATCGAGCAAATTAAACAGATGCGAGCATTTCAGGCAGAGGTCGTAGGCTCCGAGTACAGGGAAGCGGCGCTGCTGCGCCAGAAGACCCTCATCGGCATTCCCGCCCGCACCCGGTGCATCGCCGTTGTGAACCAGCCGATCGTGAATCTTCTCTTTGCGCTCACCCTGCTTCTCCGCCTTCGGAGAAAAGCTCGCGGAGTAGCTGGTCAGCAGCGCCTGGCATTCGGCCTCATACAAACGCAGGTGCTCCCATAGATTGCTGACGTCGGCCGCCTCGAAGTTATAGACCGAGAACTGCAGCTCTTCTTCGAGGCGAATTTCGCCATACGTGATGGCGCGGCCCGTCTTCGGATCACGCGCCCAGACAATGTCGTAGATGGAATCGACATCCTGTAGAAACGCCGCGAGGCGTTCCAGGCCATAGGTGATCTCTCCGCTGATAGGGTCGAGATCAATGCCGCCGCACTGCTGGAAGTAGGTGAACTGCGTGACCTCGAGTCCGTCGAGCATCACCTGCCAGCCAATGCCCCAGGCACCCAGAGTCGGCGCCTCCCAGTTGTCTTCCTCGAACTTGATGTCATGTTCGGAGAGGTCGATACCGACGGCCTCAAGCGAGGCCAGATAGACCTCCTGAATATCGGACGGGGGCGGCTTGAGGATGACCTGGAACTGCGTGTGCTTATAAAGCCGGTTGGGATTCTCGCCATATCGTCCGTCCGCCGGACGGCGCGAGGGCTGGGCATAAGCAATGCTGATGGGCTTTGGCCCCAGTACGCGCAGAAAGGTATCGGGCGACATGGTGCCTGCGCCCACTTCCACATCGTAGGGCTGCTGCAGAACGCATCCGCGCCCGGCCCAGAAGGTCTGCAACCTGAAGAGAAGCTCCTGGAAGGTGAGGGCCTGGCTGTGCGTATGAACGGTCGAAGTTGTAATGGTCGAAGGCACTGTGCTTGCGCTGCTTTCCGTCTGTAAGTCTTTGGGAGATTTTACAGTGAGCGGCGTTATCGCATGGTGAAGCGGCGCGGCAGCACGCGAGCCGGGTTCTGAATTGGGATAACGATGAGCACAGCGGGAACCGTCCCCCGGAGGCCACCCGCTCCCTCAAGGGAATTCAACACCCGAGGGGCCAGCGAAGCATTCACTAGCTATTGGCTGAGCTGCGCCAGAGCCTGCGCCGAGCGCAGCTTTCGCTCCAGGTGACGCTCCAGCGATTGAAGGGCGAAGCGGCGGAGGTCGGCGGAGCGGTTACGCGGCCAGTCCTCGGAGGCCAACGCGGCAATCGGAGCGCGAAAGATGCGCTCGGCAGTGGCCAGCGATGCCGGCGAGAGCGCCCGGCTGGCGGGATGGCGGTGTTCCCCGCACACCAGCCCGTCGGATTGAGCCTCAAAATAGGCTGGATCGGCAGCGAAAGCGCGTCCGCAGAGGGTGCAGCGGAGAGTATCCGGCATCCAGCCCATCAGGCGGATCATCCATAGGGCAAAATAGGTTACCGGCAGCCAGATATGGCCGTTCCGGGTGTGCTCCAGAACCGCCAGCGCCAGTCGGAAGACGGGGTCCTGCGGATCGTGATCGGGAAGCGTCTCCTCAAGCACCTCGGCGAAAAACCCCAAGGCCACCGCCCGTCCGTAATCGACAGGCTCAGAGAGCGGCGAATTCAGAATCTCGCAGGAATCCAGCCGGACCAGCTCCTGCCGCGGCTTCTCCACATAAGAGGCCAGGACATGCGTCATGGGCTCCAGTGCCCCGCCAAAACGCCGCCGCGACTTCGCGGCAGACTTGGCCACGCCCTTCACCTTCCCCTGATCGCGGGTAAAAAGCGAGACGATCAGGTCGGCCTCATGAACGGGCCAGGTGCGGAGGATCAGGGATTCAGCTTGGTGGGGTTGCACTAATTATCAGAATAACCAAAGTACTCATTCCATTTTCGTAATCTAAAGGGGGTTGAATCCTATATCCAAAGCGCATTTTGTTTCGTCGGGGCAGGTAAAGTCACTGATGTGACCATCTGAAGTGACCTGAATTGATCCAAAGTATTCCTGACCTGGGTTCTCTCCGTCATGCAAACAGTAACTGCCATGAGAACAAGAGGTATTGAAGGAATCTCGAGCGTCGCTCAACTTAATACTGACAGGGTGTTTATTCCCGTTAGATTTCTTGCCGTTTCCTTTGATTACGACAGCATGGCTGTTATGGCCGTCGCTGAGCGTGATGGTCCAAGACTTCGTCAAGGTAAGGACTGCCGTGGGAGGAATAGCCCCCTGCGATGAATCAGTCGCGGCTACTGCAATCTTGATGACGGTCTGGTCATCTACGGGCACTTTAAAAGAGGTAATCGCTTTGGCCCCGCCGCCTGGAGTAGGGTTAATCAATTCGAGATCAAGCGAGCCATCGTGCGCGCGGATGGGTACTCCTCCGCCCGCTTGCCCGTAAGCACAATTCCCTTGCTGAAAGCCGGCTGCTACAGCCAAGGCGCTTAGGACGACGAACGACACTGAAAAACGATGTCTCATGAGAATCCTCTTTGTATCTTCACAAGCAAAAACATCCGGCCAAGTCAGAGTAGCGCTTCTACCGTAATACGAACAGGTCAAATCATGGAGGATCAGCGCTCCCGCTTTGTGTCGTAGTCGAAATTAGGATGGCTGACAGGGAGGGTTCTTTCGTTCGCTGGAACTAGGAGCCGAGTTCGACGTAGCACTTCGATTCACCACCGGCAGAACAAGTGTAATCATAAGCTTGATTGTTCACTACAACGCGAAACGAGTTCAGGTGCTCTTGTCCGGAATAGCTGTGATCATGAAACTTATATTTGTCAGCGGATATGTAATCAAAATAGTCGTCTACGTCCGGCAACGAAATCGTCATCGGCGTCGCGGAAGTATTACCCTTTTGCCCATCCCCGGTTATGACTACATAGTGTGAATGAATATCATTGAGTGTGAGTGTCCACGGCGTTGTGAGGCTGGTCACGGAGCCGGAGACTGGAATGAAGCCGTAAACCGTAAATACGGTCTGGTCGGCGGCCGGCACGGAGAATCCTACGACGTTGCCGCCAGAGGAAATGGTTGTTTCGCCGCTCAGATCGAATCTGACTGAACCATCATGGGCGTGAATTGGTACACCACCGCCGCCTAATCCACCGACTCCTTTGTGGCAGCCCGACAAAGCAATCGCAAGTATCAGTGCGGACAATATTCCCGGCGCCTTCTTCATACTCACGACTCCCATCGTTGCCCTGAATCCTCAATCATCTGATGCCGCATAGCGACGCTAACATGGCTCTGGATATCATGGCGACTCAGTCCGCTAGCGCGAACCTTTGAATTTTTGCAAATCGCGCAACATGGCCTGAACATCCGGACGACTGCTGTAGGACGACATCAGGGAGGGAACCCAGTGTTGCTCCCATCCGAGATAAATGTCAACAGCTTTCTTGGCTGCGTCGTCAGCAGCCGCGAGATTCCCGAGTTGTCGCTGGCTTAGTGCCAAATAGTAAAGGCTGAATAACTCAGATTCCTGCTGTTGAGAAGCATGGAATTGCGCGCTGAGCTCCGTTGCCAGATCGCGCGCGAGCGTAAAAGATCTGTTGGACAGCAGTAGTTGAACCCGGACCAGCTTTGCCTGATGTTCAGTAGGCTGATCTTTGCGGGATATTGATAGGGCTAACGTATCTGATATCCGCTTTTCAGCCGAGGCGAATCTTCCCAGGTGTAATTCGGCAGCTGCCATATCGATCTGGAGATCAGCAGATAGGTCTTCTGGAAGGTTCCCTAACGCCTTATTGGCATCGGTTAGGACCTGGGGATATTTCATCTGGACCAGAGAAAAATGTGCGCGAACTGCGTCCGGAGTTCTATCACCTGCCGGTAACAGTGGAATGGAAGCCAGCATTTCATTCGCTTCTGAAAACAATCCGAGAGCGCCAAGAGCGAAGACGCATTTGAGCTGTACTTCCGCCTTTTGCGGGGCAGCGAGACTGGCGGCAATAGCCTTCCGATAGTGGTCCAGTGCATCCGGATACCGTTCGAGACCGCGCAGCACGTTTGCCTTCAGCTCTTCCGCTTGCATCTTCTCCCGAAGACTTCCCGACTTATCCGCTAACGAGAGTAGATCACTGCTCGCAGTGAGGGCGCTGGCAAAGTCACCTTCAATAAGTTGTCCGCGCACTAGGAGAGTGGACGCGTCGAGCGCGCTATCCAGATTGCCGTTTGTAATATAGATGTTCCAGGAATCGCGAGCGAGCGGTATCACGTCGTCCGGTCGATGCTGCTGGTCCCGCAAACTGGCCATATTTAGTTTTGCTTCAGCTTCGGCACGTGGATGATGGTAATCGTGAGCGATCTGGATCGCCTCCTCTAAGGGCTGCTCGGCCAGGTCGCGTTTTGCAGTATCTGCGGCGCCGAGGTAAGCCCCGCCTAAACGTACCAGTCCGATGGCCTGCCAATAGGTAAGACCATTTTTGCGTGCCAGTTCAATGGCTCTATCCGCATCATCGACTGCGTTTTTGTCATCACCCACCTCCGAGGTGATATCGCTTAACTGGGTAAGAGCGCGTATCTCCATCTGAACGCTGGGTATATGTTTGGCCAACTCGATTGACTCTTTGAGATATTTCTCAGCCTCAACGGTATCCCCCCGGTCGTTTGCAGCGTATCCGCGTTGATAGGTAACTTCCGCCAGGCCTTCTTCGTTCACTCCGGTTCGATAGAGCGCGTCTGCGCTTTCAAACGCCGCTTCGGCTTCCTTCCTCTTCTGCAATCGGCTTTGGAGAATAGCGATATGAAGAAAGGCCGCGGGTGCGTCCCGGGCGAGGCGGCTGGCAATTTCATAGTCTTCAAGGGCTTCAGATATCTTCCCTCTTTTTTCCTGAGCTCTGCCCAGGTCGACATAGGCGTCGGCTTTATCCTTCTCAGGCACGGATCTGAGAATTGCACGGTATTCGAATACTGCTCCTTCGTAATCGTGGGTAAGTGTGTCTCTAATGGCGTGGATATAGGCCGCATCGAGTTCTGGCAAGTGCTGCTGTAGTTCCAGGGTAGACGCCTGCAGCATCTCCTGGTCCGCTTTGCCGGTAAAGTCCAGCTCTGACCATGCTTCGGCTAAGCGGGCGTGGGCAATAGCATAGCGCGGATCATTATCTACGGCCTTCTGCAGGGCGAAAGTCGCTTTGACATAAGTCCCTTCGCGAATCGCAGTCAGCCCCTTCTGATACCAGTCTTCTACCTCCGTAGACGGGTGGTGGTACTCGTGCTGGCTGCGCCAGTACCAGATACTTGCCCCGACAGCGAGCAGTAGCACTGCTGCAATCGACCATCCGAGCGGGCGCCTCGCCACCCTCGCTGCGCGGACCCAAAGGCTGCCGAGAGCCGTGCGGTGGAGATGGAGAGCCCTGACCACTTCGTTGGCAGACTGATAACGCCTGGCCGGTTCGTACTCAAGGCAGCAATAGATCACCGTATCCCATCCATGCGGGATATGAGCCCTCAAGGCCGAAGCCCGGGCCGGTCGGCGGGCACGGCGTGCCGCCGCCCCGATTGGCCCCGCAGCAATGTCTGGCGTATCCGATGCGAAGGGTTGGTGCGCGGTCACCAGTTCGTAGAGCACGATACCCAGGGCGTAGATGTCGGTCGCCGGTGAAACCGGGCGGCATTCAAACTGCTCGGGAGCCATGTAGTCAGGCGTGCCAGCAAGTACAGCTGCCTTCTCTACCGTGAACGGAGCAGGATGCCCATTGGCCTGCGGCGAGGGCGCATCGATGGCCAGGCCAAAGTCTGTGAGCACGACGCGACATTTTCCATCCCTCTCGACGAGCATGATGTTGCGGCATTTGAGATCGCGATGAACGATTCCAGCCGCGTGAATGGCATCGAGGCCGTGGCATATGCTGCGCACGATGACCTCTGCTTCACGCCAGGAGTACGGGCCGTCCTTCTGCAGCTTGTCGGCGAGCGTGACCCCGTCGAGGAACTCCATGCTGAGAAAGAGAGTCGGGGCTGTTCCGGGAGCACCGCCTTCTATAGTGAAAAGCTCATGAATGCGGCAGACATTGGCGTGACTCACGCGGCGCGCGAGGTAAACCTCCTGGCAAAAACGACTGAGGAGCACAGGGTCGCCGGTAATCTCACTTCGGATCGTTTTGAGAGCGACGGGACAGCCTAGCTGCAAATCCTCAGCTTTGTAGACTTCGCCCATCCCGCCGGCGCCAAGCAGGCTCAGGATTTTGAAGCGCCCAAGCACCAGTTGGCCATTAGCAAACATGAGGCCTCTTGCGCGCGATCGGCTGCCTGGCTGGAGAGGCACGAGGTGACGCGTGTCCAGATTTTCACGGGGGAGTGAATGGGTCTGATCCGCTTCGAGCACCGCGCCGACTCCTGCAGTGTACGTATGATACTTGGACGCTCCTTAAGTGGCGGCGACGCAAGGGATTTCTCTTCCGGGCCCGGTTCCGTAAAGCGTCCCTCCGTTATCGGGGTGGAGGTTCGATCGAGGAAAGGAGCCGCCGCCCGCACAAAATCCGCGGGAGCGGTCGATGGCTTGGACCTTGGCCGGCGCAGAATAAGAAATTTTAATGTTTAAAATCAGACTTGTTTATATTACTTATTCTTTACGGAGGGCCGGATTAGTCTGGAAAAGCGAGAGCCAGCCCTCGATTTTGAGCTCCAAACTGCAACTTCATTTGCGTAAGCTGCCGAATCCAGAGATGGCTATGCCCAAGAACTTGTTTGCTTAAACTTATTTGAAGGAGAAGCATGTCCACTGAACTTCGTAATTTCCTGACGTTGTCGTATGAAGAGCTGGAAGAACTGAACTTACAGGCCAAGGATCAGCGCCGGAAGCGTGTCCCAGCTGACAAGATTCAGGAAGAGCGGCTGAAGTATCTGACCGATCAGAAGGGCATTAAGGCCGTCACCGTCCTCTTCAGCGACCTCGAAGGCCGGCTCCACATGCTGGACTACGACAAGAAATTCCTGGTAAAGAGCTATGACAACCTCACCTTCGACGGCTCGTCGATCCGCGGCTTTACTGCGCAGCGCGAGAGCGATCTGCGCCTGGGCATCGACTGGAGCGCCTTCTATTACGCGCCGGCCGACTACTTCGGCTCGGGCAAGGTACTGGTCTTCGGCGAGGTTATCGACAAGAACGGAACTCCCTATTCGGGCGACGTGCGCGGCGTCCTTAAGACCTTCGCGAACAAGCTCCATGAGGAACAGGGCTACACGCTGAACGCTGCAAATGAAATCGAAGGCTTTCTCTTCGCCGGAACTGATGCGGAAAAGCGTTTTCCCCAGACGGGCCGTTTCGAGTACGTCAATACCGGCGGTTATTACCACTCGCTGCCCGGAGATCCCCTACGGACATTCATCGACACAGCAGCCGAAGTCCAGCGCGCCATGGGCTTCGAGAACGAAAAGGACCACCCCGAAGTGGCCCCATCGCAGTTCGAGATCAACTACACCTATGGTGAAGTTGTCGCAGCTGCAGACCAGATCCAGATCTACAAGCTCATCTGCCGCCAGGTGGCGACCAACATGGGCATGACGGCATCCTTCCTGCCCAAGCCGGTCGTTGGCGTAAATGGCAGCGGCATGCACACCAACATCTCGATCAGCAAAAACGGCAAGAACCTCTTTTGGGACCCGAAAGGCGAAGAGAAGCTGTCGCCCATGGCGTGGAAATTCGTCGACCGTATCCTGACCCATGGCAACGACATCTGCCTGCTGCTCAATCCCAGCGTGAATGCCTATCGCCGCCTCGATCCGCACTTCGAAGCGCCGAACCAGATCAAGGCGTCGGCAGTCGATCGCGGATCGATGGTCCGCATTCCCATCGGCAACGAGAAGTCCTCGCGCGTGGAAGTGCGCTCGGTAGCTCCCGATGCGAATCCTTACCTCGTGCTCTATTCCGTCTTCAAGTCGGGACTGCACGGCGAGCTGTCCAAGATCAAGAATCTGCGCCAGGCAGAACGCTACCTGCCAGACAACATCTACACCGCTCTCGAGAACTTCCGCGCGGCAAGCTGGACTTCGACGCTGCTCGGCGAAGATGTAAAGGCGCGCTACGCCGACCTGAAGCAGGCTTCTGCCGATCGTTGCCCGCGTCAGTTGGGCACGTTTGTGAAACCCTCCGAAGTGCAGTTCCACCATGAGGTTTACAACCAGTTCCTGTGGAACGAGTTCTAGATTCATTGCAAGCCAACCAAAAACGCCCCGGAGATCTCCGGGGCGTTTTTGGTTGGCGGGAACAACGATTCAGAGAAAGAATCAGTCAACGCGGCTGAGCTTCGATTTACGTTCCCAGACCTCTTGCTGATACACGGATGACTGCCCCAAGGAAAAGGTCTGAACCCAACGGTAGTTTTCGTAAACATATTCGCGAAACGGTCCGCTATTATCTCTTGCGGCAGAGTAGTCTGCGCCATTCCTCAGCAATATGACGAATGCCGGTGGCTGCATCTGAAGAGAACGAACGAGCGCACTGATCTCGCTGGGGCGTGTGTACTCTTCATACGTCACGAAGTCCGACGCAGTGGGATTGTTCAGCGATAGATATAGACCCAGCGCAGGATCGTTGTAGAAAGGCTCAGAGGGCCGCGTCCGTTGAGCCATCCACTGATACTTTTGAAACGACGGTGGGTCGCTGAAGGCCGTGTGTCCGATCGGTAGGTTTAACGTCGCATGCCATTGCGTCTGACGGTGCAGGACAAATAATACGGCACACAAGAAAGCAGAAACGCATAAGAGCCGGCGAACAGTTCGCCGAGCGAAACTCTCTCCGCTGATCAACCACGTGAAAATGAGAATAGCGGGAGGAGCCACAGTGCATAGGCGAAAATAGCGGGGCCCATTCGCCACTGCAAGAAATAATGCCACACCGAACAGATGAAGAAGAATTAGCATCCGCTGCGTTGCAGCGGGAAGCAGCTTGCGCTCGCGCCAGAGGCGATAAATTCCGAACAGATAGACGTAGGGGACCAAAATATAGATAAATGCCAGCGGGACGATACGAATGATGTCAGCCCATCGATGAATGGAGGGAAGCTGACCGAGATAGGTTTGAGGCTGGTTGGCCTTGCTCAAGCTCAGGTAGCGCACCGGGAAGATGATGAGATCGAAAAAGAGAGTATGAACTCCCGCTCTGCCCGCGTAATAACCGAGGACGCATGACACAGTCACTACAAAAGGAAGTACCAGTGCTGCGAGGTTCCGGAGCACGCTGTATTTTTCTGCACTCCTCCGCTTGAACCAGAGCCAATAGATCGCAAGAGCAATCAACGCAAGCGCTCCCTCGGTCTGTGTGAAGAGAGCCGCGATCCCACAGAAGAAACTTGCAGTGAAAAACCTCCAGTTTTCGATGCCACCAGCCAAGACAGCAACCGCACAGAGCGCAGCGAATGCGCTGAACCAGTGGTGCGTTAGATCGAGCCCGCTGTTGAAGTCGAAGACGATAAAGAGCAGAGCAGGCAACAGGATCGTCATCGTCGTCCCCCGAAAGAGTCCGCGGGAGATCAACGTAATCACTGCTGTCATGGCTAGCCCAACGGCGATGAGCCACGCCTGCATGACCCAGGCGTGGATTCCGAAGATCTTAAATGCGGCTGCGTAAAGAAGATCGGTGCCGGGAGTCACGAACTCGAAGAAGTCGCGATACAGAACCTGACCGTGCAGAATGCGCACAGCACGAACAAAGAAGAGAACCTGATCCTCGAGGGTGGCAAAAGGCGTAGCGGGAAGTAAGAACGTTCGCAGGTAGAGAAAGACCAATGCTCCGGTGAAAGAAAGAATGAAGACAGCGGCTGAGAGGCGCTTTGCCTGCGGAGTAATCTGTTCCGTCATGGAGATGGCGATAGTCTCATCATGGCACGCCGCGATGCCATCTCTGAAATGAGAACGCCCCGAATAACCGGGGCGTTGTTGAGGTTGCGCAAAATCTAGCGGGAGGCCGCGCCGTTCGGCAACAGAGCTACAGAAACCACGAGCAGTACACCGCTCGAGAGATGAAGATTTTTCTTAGCCTCGGTGAGAGTCGCGGATGTCGCATCTTGTGGTGTCCCGCTCAGAGTAAGCCCATCGATGGGATGAGGAGCTGTCTGTCCTGGAGCCTGATTGCTCTGCCCGCCTGGACCGCCTCCCCTGCCACTGTTCCCTGCAGTTCCTGGACGAGAGGAGCTCGGGTCGTAGTTGGACTCGTCCCCGGTGGGTGCAGTGCTCATCACGCTCGTCACGGTCGCCTTGATGCTCGTTTCCGGTCCATTCTTAATCCGCAGCTTATCGAACGTCAAAACGACAGTCGAATCACCCTTGTTCTCCGATGGAGTCACCGAGTCAATGTGGCCGGTGAGCATGGAACCGGATGGAACCTTGGTGCCATCGCCCAGCTGCGTTGCCGCAGATACCTTGGCTGTGACCGGATCGCCAGCCTTGGACTTTTTAGCGTCGATGGTCTTCTCCAAAGTGGCTGGCACATTGACCATCGTGATCACGTTCGATCCGCTGGCCTGGGCGCGAACTTGCAGTGGACCGGCGGTAATGCAAAACAAGGCGGAGAACAGGACGGCGGCGGACTTGGGTTTCATAACTAAGCAGAGTTCCTCCGGGATGAGATTTTAACCGCATTGAGAGGGATTTTTCGATTCATCGTTTGTAACTCCGGATATAGGGCGGAAGAGACTGTGCCGGATTTGACAGACGCGGATCGGGGATCGCCTCACCCGCCCGGATAGACAGCGGCAGAACCCCGGCCCAGATATCCAGTCCGTAGTCCTCTTCGTCATCGATTGGCGGCCCGGTGCGGACCTTGGCCGAAGCCTCATCGATGGGCATGGTCATCACCGCGGTGGCCTTCAGTTCCTGCGCCGTGGGCTGACGTGTGTCATCCCAGCGGCCGGGCACAATCTGCTCGGAGATTACGCGGAGCGCTTCCAGCTTCGCATCGGCGTCCTCGACAAGCGTCATCGTGCCGAGCATGACCACTGACCGGTAGTTCATGGAATGATGGAAGGCGGCGCGGGCAAGAACGATTCCATCAAGCAGCGTAACCGTGACGCAGGCATCGATGCCCTTTTCCAGATTACGCAGCATACGGCTCGCGGCCGAGCCATGAATATAAAGCGTGTCCCTGGCGCGGCCATAGCCGGTGGGGATCACGTAAGGCTGACCATCCACCACGAAACCTACGTGGCAAAGAAAGGCCGCGTCGAGGATGCCGTGGATGGTTTCCCTGGAGTAGTCGCCGCGCTTGGGCAGACGATTCACCTGCGTGCGTTTCGTGGGTGCGGCCTGAGTCACGTGCGGCTCTCCCTGCTGCTTGTCTTGTCCGGGTCCGGTATAAAGCAAAACGCCCAGCCCTGTCAGGACCGGGCGCTGCAGATTTGTCTGGAAATTTAGCGGCCGAAATGAGCAGAATTTTTGTCTGTGTAGCTCGCCCATTTTTCGGGCAGGTCGTCGGCGGCAAAGATGGCCGAAACCGGGCACACGGGAACACACGCACCGCAATCGATGCACTCGACGGGATCAATGAACAGCTGCTCCGCCTCGCCGTATCCGGCTTCGTCCTTTTTAGGGTGGATGCAGTCAACGGGACAGGCGTCGACGCAAGCTACGTCCTTTGTGCCGATGCAGGGTTCCGCAATTACATATGCCATTTGAAAGATCCTCTTCTTCGGGTGAGTTTACAAAAGTATTGTAACGCGAGCACGGCGGCACTAAAAACTGCCGCGGGAAGAGATTCTGCTTCGTCAAACGTCGCCTCGTTCCAGGATTTGGATTCAGTTTTGCCAGACCGGTTGACGGACCCAGTCTGGATAGATAACGTTTACTGGTCGTTGCTGCCAGCCGCTATTTCCACCCGTAAATTGGAGCGTTCATGCCATCCCTCTTTGCCAAAAGTTTTTGCTCGATCTCGCTGGTTTCCTTTGCGCTTCTCACGCAGGCATTCGCGGAAACCGCGCCGCCGGTGACTCTCAATGTGAACCTCCAGCACATAAAAGCAAAATCCAGCCCCACCCTCTACGGGCTGATGACCGAGGAAATCAATTACTCCTACGATGGCGGCCTTTACGCGGAGTTGGTGCGCAACCGCACCTTCTTCGGCGACCGTCACGGCGTGCCTTCGTGGCGCCTGGTCGAGCAGGGAGAGTCCCAGGCAGCAATCGCTCTGGATAAAACTACCGGTCCCAGCCAGGCGTTGCCCTACAGCATGAAGCTGACCGTGGAGAAAGCCACCGAGAGCGATCGCGTAGGTATATCGAATCAGGGCTATTGGGGGATTCCAGTCAGGCCAAGGACGGTATATCAGGGCTCCTTCTACGCCAAGGCTTCGGATGCAACCGTGGGCCCTGTACATGTCGCGCTGGTGAAAGACGACACCGGAGCTGAACTGGCTCACGCCGACGTGCCGGCGCTTTCCTCCGACTGGAAGCAATATGAGTTTAAGTTCACTTCGACCGCAGAGATGGCGTCGCCGTTAAATCATCTGGTTCTTACCGTTGGAAGTCCAGGCACCGTCTGGTTCAGCCTCGTCTCGCTCTTTCCACCCACCTATCACGATCGCGCCAATGGCAATCGCATCGATCTGATGGAAAAGCTGTCCGCCATGAAACCCGCGTTTCTGCGCTTTCCCGGCGGCAACTATCTTGAAGGTGACCACATTCCCGAGCGATACGAATGGAAGAAAACCATCGGTCCGCTGGTCGACCGGCCTACTCACCCCAGCCCCTGGCGCTATCACTCTTCTGACGGCCTCGGCCTGCTCGAATTCCTGGAATGGTGCGAAGACCTGCACATGCAACCCGTACTGGCCGTGTATGCCGGCTATTCGATGGCGCAAGAGCACGTAAATCCCGGCTCCGATCTCGATCCTTATGTGCAGGACGCGCTCGATGAGATCGAATATGTAACTGGCAATGCATCGACGAAGTGGGGCGCGGAACGGATAAAGGACGGTCATGCGGAGCCCTTCGCACTGAACTACGTCGAGATTGGCAACGAGGACTTCTTTGACAAATCGGGCTCCTATGATGGCCGCTACGCGCAGTTTTACAAAGCCATCAAAGCGAAGTACCCCCATCTGCAGTTGATCGCAACTACGCCGGTAAAGGAGATTAAGCCGGACGTGGTCGACGACCATTTCTATCGCACAGCACAGCAGTTCTATACCGATGTCCACCACTACGACCAGACCGACCGTAGCGGACCCAAGATCTTTGTCGGCGAATGGGCCACGCGCGAAGGCAGCCCGACGCCGGACTTCGGCGCAGCTCTCGGCGACGCGGCGTGGATGACGGGAATGGAGCGCAATAGCGACATCGTGGTAATGGCCAGCTATGCTCCGTTATTGGTGAATGTGAATCCGGGCGGCATGCAGTGGGAGAGCGACTTGATCGGCTACGACGCAATGTCGAGCTACGGTTCGCCGAGCTACTACGCGCAGGTGTTGTTCGGCACCTACCATGGCGATGAGATCCCTGAAACCTCGACCACAGGCGACGACCTGCGCTTCTTCTGTTCCGTCACCCGGAAATCGGATACCGGAGAAATCTTTATCAAGCTGGTCAATGCGACTTCCGACGTCAGGCCGGTCTCGGTAACTCTCGATGGAGCGGGCGATATAAAGAAGATTGCAAATGTGGTGACGCTGCACGCCAGTACCCTGGCCGCCACCAATTCGATCGATCACCCGGAGAAAATTCTTCCCATCGAATCACGCATCGAGAAAGCCGGCAGCCAATTCACATACTCCATGCCGCCGTATTCGATCCAGGTCATCCGTCTGGAAAAGCAGTGATCGCTCTACGGCGAAATCAGCTCTTAGAACAGCTGAGCCCGGACAGCAAGTCCGGGCTCAGTTATGTGCGCTTCTGGAAACGTTACCAGGGCAGCTCTGCGCCCATGTGAATGAAACGGCCGTTCGGACCATCTTCGGGGATAAGCGCAAGAGCAACGCTGGTCTTCGCACCGTCGACGATTTCCATCGGCGCTTTATCCGTGCCCATATCCGTCTTTACCCATCCTGGATGCGCCGAATTCACCTTGATCTTCGTGCCTTTCAGTTCCGCCGCGAGATGGATGGTAAAGGCATTCAGAGCGCTCTTCGAAGCGTCGTACGCGAAAGTCTTAATCGATGCGATTGGACTCTTGGGATCGGCATGAAGCGTAAGCGAACCAAGAATGCTGGAGAGGTTAACGATCCGGCCGGCATCGCTCTTCTTGAGCAGCGGCAAAAATGCACGCGTTACACCGACGGTGGAAAATACATTGGTTCCGAAAACCGTCTGCAGCTCCTCTTCGGTAGTTTCGGACACCGTGAGCTCGAACATATCGCCCTGCGCGCCGACACCGGCATTGTTGATCAGAATGTCCAGCTTTCCGAATTTGTCGCCGATGGTTTTGGCGGCAGTGGCGCGGTCTGCTGGGTTGGTAACATCAAGCTTCACCGGAACAGCGTCGACGCCTTCTGCCTTCAGCTTCGCTGCTGTCTCATCTGCGGCAGCCTGAGAACGGGCCGCAACCACCACAGTGATGCCTTGTTGCCCAAGCTGCCGCGCGGTCTCGAACCCGATTCCACGATTCGCTCCAGTAACCAGAGCTACTTTCTTGTCATTCGCCATTGAGAATATCCCTCTCCCGCAACAGATGAGGAAAATGCGAATGGAGATTCAAGCAAACTTCAGGCTATGAAAGCCAGCATAGAAAGCTTTCGCCGGCTCGAATTTATTTATTTGCGGCGGCGCGCTTTGCCGCGTATTCGGCAGGCGTGGGAATCGGCTCGAGATCGTGGCCGGCAAACATCCCATTGAATAGCCGGATCAACTCATCGCGGAGGAGTCCGTTGGTAGCCAGAACCTCAAGGCTGTCAACGTTGAATGGAGTCCCATCAAAACCGGTCATTGAGCCTCCGGCTTCGGTCACCAGCAGCGCGCCAGCGGCTGTATCCCACGGATTGAGATTGAACTCCCAGAAGCCGTCGATGCGTCCGCATGCCGTATAAGCGAGGTCAAGTGCAGCCGATCCAGCGCGCCGCACACCGTGTGAACGCAGTGTGAATTCCTGGTAGAAGTGGATATTTGGATTGTCATGCCGCTTGCGGCTGGGAAAGCCTGTCGCGAGGAGCGCCTCGGCCAGCGTAGCGGTTTTCGAAACATGTATAGGGACGCCGTTCAGGTATGCGCCCTTACCCTTTTCCGAGGTAAACAGCTCCTTTCGCAGCGGGTCGTAGATCACGCCCGCGACCAACTCACCTTCCCCCGTCGCGCTGCGCCGCTCCAGGCCCATCGATACGCAAAATACGGGAAAGCTATGGGCGAAGTTCGTCGTGCCATCGAGCGGGTCGATGTACCAGCGGTATTCGTTGTCGATGCGCGAGCGGGTGCCTTCTTCGCCATAAACGCCATGCTCAGGAAATGCCTCACCCAGGCGTTCGACGATCAACTTTTCCGAAGCGCGGTCCGCCTCAGTGACGAGGTCGACGTCTCCTTTGTACTCAGTCGCGACGCCGCGGCGGTAATAGTCGACCAGCAGAGCTCCAGCTTCGAGCGCAATCGGCGTCGCGGTATTCGCAAAGATCAAATTTGCAGCGCTCAAGAAAGGTCCTCTAAACCGGTAGGGCCGGAATCACTCGCGGCGATTGTAGAAAGCTTGCGGCTATTGCGGCGCCGGGACTCTTCTCCCTTGCGGGCAAGCTCGGTGATGGTGCGAATCTGGTGCTTGTAGATAAAAAGATTTGGCTTCCCTTCGCGCGTGAGCCGGATCATGCGATCGTCAAAGTACTCGATCCATCCTGATACCGATTCACCATCGCGCAGCTTGACGCTTACCGTCACCTGCTTATCGCTGAGGAAGCGCAGGTAGAGAGCTTCCTGTCCCGTGTCTCCGGGGGGTGGAGATTTCAGCCGCTTGCGCGAACCACCGGAAGTTGGCATGGGGTCATTGTAATGGACCATCGCTACTTCAATTGCAACCTACTTTCCTGCGCAGTATTGGAGTCGCCCATCCAGCAACCGGGTTGTCGGACGGCTGGCACTCTGGACACCAATACGTGGAGCGTGCCCCGGCGCCTTGCTTGCGCATAAGAATAGAGGAGCCGCAGCGGCGGCAGGGTTGTCCTTGGCGTCCATAAACCCACACCCTCGCAGCCGGATCGGCGCTGCCAGTCGTCCGGCGTTTCCCGGTATAAGTGGTGACGCGATCGCCGGATGTTTCGAGAACATTCGCCGCCATCTGCTTCCGTGCCGTTTCCACCAGCCATTCGATCTCCGTGTTCGAAAGCGAGGCGATAGTGCGGAAGGGATGGACTTTGCAGGCAAAGCAGACCTCCGATTTGAAGACATTGCCAATGCCTGCCATCACCTGCTGATTGAGCAGCACTTCGGCGATCTCTTCTTCAGGACGGGCACGAATGCGCGCAATCGCCTCGTCCTGGGAAAATTGCCGGCCCAGAACATCGGGACCGAGCTTCGGGATCGCCGAGTTGCGCTCGAGCGAACGCGCAGTATGAAAGCTGGCCACAGGAACATCGAAGGCGACTGCCTCAAAATCTTTGGTCCGAATCACGACGCGCATCTGCTGCCGGCTGCGCTTCCATCGCTCTCCGGTGCGATAGATATGCCAGCTTCCGCTCATCAGCATGTGCGTGACGAGAATGAGATCCCCGGAAAAATAGACGAGCAGCCACTTCCCGCGCGGCTCAACCTTCTCGATCGTTCGTCCGGTGAGAGGCGTATTGTCGTTCACACTGGCCAGCGGCGCATACGCGGTGTCGAAGCCGGTGACGATCGCCCCAGCCAGCGCTTTGTTCAGCGCGCGAGCCGAGCGAAAGATGGTATCGCCCTCGGGCATCTACTGAACCTCCCCGGCTGCGGCCTCGGCATCCATTCCTGCCGAGACAGGCGGGAGCAGGCGACGCATATTGAATCCCATGGGCGCAGGCGTGAAACCGGCATCAAGCAAAAAGCGCGCCAGCCAGTGTTCATGTACTGACTGACCGTTGATCGTGGAGATGAGCAGTCCGCCGCGACTGCGGCCCTCATCCTGACGCATGCTCTCCTGTGCGCTCTGCGCGAGATAAGCAGCGAGGTCGCGCGCGCTGTTGCTGCGATCCGGCTCATCGGCAGCCAGGAAGACCTGAATGCCGGGATTGTTACGGCGCATATAGCCGATCAGCTCCCCATTGCGCAGAATCACCGATGCTCCCACGCTGCGGGTAAGAGAACGCGGCCCTCCCTCGGAGCCTTCCGCCTCATCATTCGCCTGCGCCCCACTCGTGGGCCAGCGCAGAACCGATCCATAGACGTTCGCCGGATCGGATGCGCTGAGCATTATGATTTCCGGCTTCTCCGGGTTGTTGCGCAGCGAACGCAGCAGATCGACCGCGGCTGGAAGCGCGAACTGCGCCGCTCCCAGCCCGGCGATGAAATAACCGCGGCGCACGCGTCCGCTTTCTTCCAGAGCCTTAAGCACATCGTAGACTGCGCTGAATCCGCCCGGAATATTCTCCTGCGCTACGGTTTCGCGGGTGAGAATGCCGTAGCGATTGAGCATCTGCAGCGCCAGCGCATGGGACCAGTCAGTCTGCTGCGCAGTCGTAGTTCGGTCCGGCTGCGGCACAAGAGCCCAGCGGCCCTGCGCGCTCGGTGGCGTGGTTCGGCGCGAGCGGAAGGAAGGCAGATTGTGCTGCCGCTTCGCGGGACGCGACGCGGACGATGGCTTCGTGACATAAGCCCGCAGCGCATGCAGTGTGTCGTTCGTAACAAGCCCGCGCCACACTAGGCTCCACAGCGCGTCGAGCGTTTCGCCTGGATAGCCGCCGCCGAGCGCATCATGTAACTGCGCAAAGAACATCGCTCCATTGCGCGTGAGCTGATCGAGAATGGCCTTTTCTTGTTCCTTAAGCGGCTCATCGCTTCGGGAATTTCGTGGCGGCAACAATGTTGTAATTTTGTCGGCCAGATAAAGGGCAATGCGCCCATCGTGCTCGCCCAGAGAATCGAGGCCGCACCAGACAACTTCGCCTGCGGCAATGAGAGTGTCTAATTCCGATGGGGTATATCGGCTCAAGCGTGCGGGAAGAATCGCAGACTCGAGAATCGATGCGGGCAGCGGTGCGCCCTGCAGATTTTCGATGGTATCCAGCAACGCGTCGAGACCGCGCCTGCGCTGCAGAATCCCCTGCCAGTGTGTCTCGAAGCGCGCCAGCAGGTGCTGCTCCACTGGCTCGATCTCTTTCCGTAACCGTGCCAGTGACTTTCTTCGAATCTGGCGCAGCACTTCCACATCGCACCACTCGCGATGAACGCCGTTCGGACGAAAACCTCCTTCGACAACGCGCCCATCGAGCAGAAGCTTGCGCAGTGAGGTCTCGACAAGCTTGTGGTCGAGACCGAAGCGATCCGCAGCCTCCTGTACCGTGAACGGGCCGTGCGTGCGTGCGTAGCGGCGAACCACTTCCAGCACCGGCGCGGCAACTGATTCAAGAAGAGATGCCGCAATCCCCGGCGGCAGAGGAATGCCCAGCGCATCGCGATAGCGGGCGGCATCTTCAATCGCGATGAGACGCTTCTCGCCGGCAATCTTAACTTCGAGCACGCGCCGCGCGCGCAGCAGGCGATCGATAGACTTCAGCAGATCGGGCGATTCGAGCCGCCGTGCCAGATCGTCGCGGGTGAGGTCGCCGAGACGCAGCAATAGATCGTGCATGCCGTCAACCGAACGCACGCGCTGCGTCTCCATCAAAGCCTGCACCTGCTCCTCAACCTCAGCGATAGCGTCCGCATCGAGAATTTCGCGCAGGTCCGCGTCGCCGAGTAGGTCCCGCAGCTGATCCTGATCGATGGAGAGCGCCTGCGCGCGGCGCTCGGCAAGCGGCGCATCGCCGTCATAGATATAGTTCGCGACATAGCTGAAGAGTAGGGACGAAGCGAACGGAGATGGCGTGCGCGAATCCGCAACATGCACGCGGACCTGACGTTTCTCAACCGACCGCAGCACTTCGAGGAACGCTGGAATATCGAAAACATCACGCAGGCATTCGCGATACGCCTCCAGCAGCATGGGAAACGAGGGATAACGCGAAGCCACGGCCAACAGGTCATATGCTCGTTTACGTTGCTGCCAAAGCGGAGCGCGGCCTTGCGCACGGCGACGCGGCAGCAGCAGAGCGCGCGCCGCCGATTCGCGGAATTTCGCAGCGAAGAGCGCGGTCGAACCGAGCTGCCGCAGAACGAGATCGGTGGCCTCATTCGCATCAAGCAGAATCAGATCAGCGTCAGGCGCGGCATCGGTATCGGGAAATCGCAGAACAAAGCCGTCGTCGGCCCACATCGTCTCCACATCAGGACCACCCGCGGCGCGAATGCGTCCGGTCACAGCCATGGCCCAGGGCGCATGCACCCTGCTGCCAAAAGGAGTCAGCACGCAGACACGCCAGTCGCCCAGCTCGTCACGCACCCGCTCGATGACGATGTTGCGGTCATCTGGTACTGTTGTGGTTACAATTTCCTGGTCAGCCAGAAACCGTATGAGGTTTTCAGCCGCCTGCAGCTCCAGATCATGTTCACGAGTCAGCCGGCTCAGCGCGGCGTTGCGCGGCATTTCCCGGAGCTCGCGGACGAGCGCGCCGATGCGCCGCCCAAACTCGAGCGGCCTCCCAGCCTGATCGCCGTGCCAGAAGGGCATTTTCCCCGGCTCCCCAGGAGCAGGCGAAACCAGCACGCGGTCATGCGTGATCTCATCGATCCTCCACGACGATGCGCCGAGCACAAACGTCTCGCCAGTCCGGCTTTCGAACACCATCTCCTCATCGAGTTCGCCGACACGCACTGGTTTTTCCGCTCCTGAGAGGAATACGCCATAGAGGCCGCGATCAGGGATCGTGCCACCGTTGAGAATGGCAAGGCTCTTTGCGCCTTCGCGCGGTGTAAGCAGATTGCTGACGCGGTCCCAGGTAATGCGTGGACGCAGCTCGGCAAATTCGTCTGACGGATAGCGCCCGGCCAGCAGGTCAAGCACACCTTCAAAGGCAGTGCGGGTAAGAGAAGCGAAGGGCGCAGAGGCGCGGACAATGGCAAACAGCGCTTCAACGGTGATCTCTGATTGCGGCGGAGGTTGCCCCTTGCGACGCGGCACGGCGACCGAAGGCGGTTGTGCGACCGTGGCGACGATCTGCTGCGCGACCACATCGAGCGGATTGCGCAGATAGCGCGTCGACTCGACCAGCCCCTCGTGCATCGCGCGCGTTACCGCGGCACACGCGATCAGGTCGGCGCGAAACTTCGGGAAGATAATGCCGTCGCTGGCCGCGCCAACCTGGTGCCCGGCGCGCCCGATGCGCTGCATGCCGCTGGCCACCGACGGCGGTGCTTCGATCTGGATGACGAGATCGATGGCGCCCATGTCGATGCCTAACTCAAGCGAAGAGGTCGCCACCAGCGCGCGGATGGATCCGGCCTTGAGCTGCTCTTCAATTTCCGAGCGCTGCGAAGCGGCCAGCGAGCCATGATGAGCCCGAGCCAAAGGCTGCGGCAGATCGCGCTCCTGCGCCAGCTCGTTGATGGCCCCCGCCAGACGCTCCGCGGTGCGGCGATTATTGACGAAGATCAGCGTCGATTGCCGCTCGAGGATGATCTCCAGCAAACGGGGATGAATAGCGCTCCAGATTGACGTGCGCTTTGGTCCCTGCGACGCCGCACCGCTGGGCAGCTCCTCGATCTGCCCCAGGCGCGCCATGTCCTCGACAGGCACCTCCACCTTCAGCTCAAGGCGTTTGGGTTCGCTCGCATTCACGATGGTTACAGGGCGAAACTTCTGTGTCCCTTCATCATCCGTAGTCCATTCGTGCTCGAAGGCCGCAACCTCGGCTGCAGCCTTCTCTTCGCTGCTGCCCTTTTCCCTCGGCGAACCATTGCTGACCTCCACGCCGCCGAGAAAATGCGCAACCTCCTCGAGCGGACGCTGCGTCGCCGAGAGCCCGATGCGCTGCAGTTGTTTGCCGGTGATGGCCTGCAGCCGCTCCAGGCTGAGCGCCAGATGCGCCCCTCGTTTGGTGGGAACCAGCGCGTGGATTTCGTCGATGATGACGGTTTCAACCGTGCGCAATGAGGCTGCAGATTCCGACGTCAGCAGCAGGTACAGCGATTCCGGCGTGGTAATGAGAATCTCGGCTGGGTGCCGGCGGAAGCGTGCGCGCTCCCGCTGCGCCGTATCGCCGGTGCGGATGCTGATCTCGGGAATGTGCACCGGGACGCCGCGCTGCCTCGCCATGTTGTCGATGCCGGCCAGCGGCGAGCGCAGATTGCGCTCCACATCGACAGCCAGCGCCTTCAGCGGGCTTATGTAGATGACGCGGCAGCCTTCGGTCGCATGCTCAGACCGGCGAAGCATAAGCCGGTCCAGGCACCAGAGAAACGCGGTGAGGGTTTTGCCAGTTCCGGTGGGGGCAAGAATGAGCGTGCTCTCCCCTCGCGAGATGGCTGGCCATCCCAAACGCTGCGGCGCGGTCGGATGATCGAAGACGGCGCGAAACCACGCCGCTGTAACGGGATGGAAGAGCCCAAGCGCTGCCTCATCCAGCGCGGCAACTGTCGAGGCAGACGGCTCTGCCTTCGCGTCCTTAGTCCGGCGTTTGGGCGGATTTGGTTTCGCTTTCATCGGCCAGATTCGAGGATATCTCGCACCGTTATTGGATGCTTGACAGCCTTTGATGTCGCTGTCTGAAAGACAACGAATCGTTGTGCGGAAGAACATTGAGCGGACTGGGGCCGCTCCCGCCCGGCATTTGCCTGGAACGGCAGCTGGATTCCGTTTGCGAAATCCGTGGAGGAGCCTTAGCCTCAAATCACCATGTCTGAAGCCATAAGTCTGATCGATACCACGGTTGCCGAACGGATGCTGGCCGTCGCCCGTGAGGCTGCGGGAAACGCATACGCACCCTATTCGCAATTTCATGTGGGCGCTGCTGTGCTTTTTGACGACGGATACATCGCTACCGGTTGCAACGTCGAAAACGCATCCTACGGGCTCACCAGCTGTGCCGAGCGTAACGCCGTCTTTAGCGCCATCGGCGAGCGCGGAGCGGCCTACCGCATTGTCGCAATCGCGGTGACAAATTTAAATGTGGCGGCGAGCCCGCCGTGCGGAGCCTGTCGCCAGGTGCTGAGCGAATTCGTCACGGCGGATGCCGTTGTCATGTTTCCCAGCGATGCGGGCGTGGAGATTCGCTATTTCTCCGAGTTGTTCCCCTTCAGTTTTCAGTTCGAAACGAAGTGAGCGCACACCATGCATCCTGTTGACGTCATCCGTAAGAAGCGCGATGGCGGCGAATTGTCCGAGGATGAGATTCGCTTCCTGGTCAAGGGCGCGGCGCAACAATCGATTCCCGAGGAACAGCTTGCTGCCTGGTTGATGGCCACATTCCTGCGCGGATTGACGCTCAAAGAAGAAGCCGCACTGACAACAGCAATGCGCTACTCAGGCGAGGTATTCGACCATTCCGGCCTGGACCGCGCTACGGTGGACAAACATTCGACCGGTGGAGTCGGCGACAAAACATCTTTTCTTGTGGCGCCCATCGCCGCTGCTGCCGGAGTTGCCGTGCCCATGATCAGCGGCCGCGCGCTCGGCCACACCGGAGGCACGCTGGACAAGCTCGAGAGCATTCCCGGCTACCGCACACAGCTGTCGCTGGCCGAGGCGCGGCGAGTGATGGAAACCTGCGGCGCCACCATCATCGGGCAAACCAAGAATCTGGTTCCGGCAGATCGCGTCCTCTACGACCTGCGCGATCGCACCGGCACCGTGGAAAGCCCCTGGCTCATCTGCGCCTCGATCATGAGCAAAAAGCTGGCAGCCGGACTCACCGGACTGGTTCTCGATGTGAAAACCGGCTCCGGCGCTTTCCTGAAGGATCCCGCGGCTTCGCGATTTCTGGCTGCACTGATGGTCGAGACCGGCGAGCACTCGGGCACGCGCACCGCCGCCCTGCTCACCTCGATGGACCAGCCTCTGGGGCGCTTCTCCGGCAACTGGGTCGAGATATGGGAGTCGGTCGACCTGCTGAGAAACCACCGCTCCCCGTTAAATGAAGACCTGCGCGAGCTGTCGCTGGTGCTGGCGGGATGGATGATTTTTCTCGGCGGAAAGGCATCCAGTCCGGAAGAAGGCCAGACAATAGCCGAAGCCAGGCTGACCGACGGCAGCGCTCTGGATGTCTTTCTACGCATGGTTGCGTTGCAGGGCGGCGATGCCAGACTTCTCGACGATCCGGCGCGCTTTCATACGCCGAAGTTTCGCCGGAATTTCGTCGCAGATCGCAGCGGTTATCTGAACCAGATCGATTGCGAGAAGATGGGCTGGGCGGTGCAGCGGCTGGGCGCGGGCCGCGAGCGTGCTGGAGAGCCGGTAGCCGCGCATGCGGGAATCGAGCTTTACGTAAAGCTCGGCGGCCACGTCGAGGCTGGCAAGCCAGTGTGCACCATGTTTGCCGATGACGAAGCGCAATTCGCCGAGCCCGAACAGTTTCTTTCCGCAGCGCTCACCATCGGCGACGAGCCAAAACCCGCACCGCCGCTTATCGGCGGCATCATCACCCGCGAAAACAGCGCCGATCTTTTGAGAAATCAGTTTCACCAATCCCCACTTCGCCCATAGGATGTACTGAACAGGAGAAACATTTGGCGAGATTCACTGGGGTGCTTGGTCTGCTCACCATGCTGGTGCTGGCATGGATCTTCTCCACCAATCGGCGTTCGATCCGCTGGACAACCGTGATCTGGGGCCTCAGCCTGCAGATTGCGTTTGCGTTTCTGGTGCTGAAGTGGACGGTTGGCCAGCAGATTCTCGGTTCGGTCGGCGCGGCCATCACCCGGATGCTGGCTTATTCCTTCGCCGGCTCGTCGATGGTCTTCGGTGATCTAGGCAAGCAGCACTCGTCGTTTGGGTTGATCTTCGCCTTCCAGGTTCTTCCCACCATCATCTTCATCTCAGCGTTTTTCGCCGTTCTCTATCACATCGGCGTGATGCAGCTCGTAATTAAGCTTTTCGCCCGGCTGATGCAGTGGACCATGCGCGTCTCCGGCGCGGAGAGCCTCAACGTTGCCGCCAGCATTTTCATGGGGCAGACCGAGGCTCCGCTAACTATCCGTCCCTTCCTGCCCGACGCGACGCGCTCCGAGCTGATGACCATCATGACCAGCGGCATGGCCCACGTCTCGGGCGGCATCATGGCGGCATACATCCTCTACGGGATCGAGGCACAGCATCTGCTAGCCGCGGTCATCATGACCGCGCCCGGAACGGTTCTTATCTCGAAGATGCTGGTCCCGGAGACGGAAACTCCCGCAACCATGGGCGTCGTCCATATGCCCGCCGAAGAAGAGCACAAAGACGAGAATCTGCTGGGCGCAATCGCCCGCGGCACCATAGACGGCGGACGCCTGGCCTTCAATGTCGCCATCATGCTGATCTCATTTCTGGCATTGATCGCTCTCCTCAATGGAGTACTGGGCGGCATTCACAACTGGCTCGCAGCGCACCACTTCAGCTACTTCCCTACCAGTCTCGACGCCATCCTCGGAGTGCTCTTCTCGCCCATTGCGTGGCTGATCGGCATTCCCTGGCATGAAACGCGCATCGTGGGCAATCTCCTCGGCACGCGCATGGTCATCAACGAAGTCGTCGCATATTCGCTGCTCGGCGCGCAGAAGGCGGCTCTCGATATGCGGTCCTTCACCATTGCGACCTTCGCGCTTTGCGGATTCGCAAACCTCAGCTCCATCGGCATCCAGATCGGCGGAATCGGCGCACTTGCCCCTAACCGCCGCAATGATCTGGCCCGGCTCGGATTGCGTGCCATGCTGGCGGGCACCATGGCCAATCTCATGTCCGCGTCCATCGTCGGAATTCTGATCAAATAAGATTAAGTTGAATGCAGAACGCCTCCGCTCCCGCTCTCATCTACGAACAAGCCGCAGAGGCAGCCGCTTTCATATCTGCCCAGACAACGCTAAGGCCCGCGGTCGCTGTGGTGCTCGGGTCGGGACTGGGAGCATTTGCCTCCGAACTCGCAGACGCTGTCGCCATCGCATTTTCTGAGATTCCGCATTTTCCGCAATCCACTGTTCCCGGCCATAGCGGGCGGCTGGTCATCGGCACGCTCGCGGGAACACCCGTTGCCGTGATGCAGGGCCGCGTCCACGCTTATGAGGGATACTCCTCAATGCAGGTCACATTTCCCATCCGCGTGCTGGCCGCCTTCGGCGTACGCGGCGTCGTGCTCACCAACGCGGCCGGCGGCATCCGCCAGAGCTTTGCCCAGGGAGATCTGGTTCTGATCTCCGATCACATCAATTTTTCGGGACGCAACCCGGTTTCGGGACCGAATGATGACCGCCTCGGGCCCCGCTTTTTCGACATGACCGAAGCCTATTCTCCGCGGCTGCGCAAACTGGCGCATGAAGCTGCGGATAGAGACGGCATGCCGATGCAGGAAGGTGTCTATCTCAGCCTGCTTGGCCCCAGCTTCGAAACGCCCGCGGAGATTCGCGCCTTTCGCAACTGGGGAGCAGATCTCGTAGGGATGTCCACCGTGCAGGAGACGATCGTTGCACGACACATGGGATTGGAGGTGCTTGGCATCTCCTGCGTGACGAACATGGCAGCAGGCATTCAGGGTGCGCCTCTGAACCACGAAGAGGTGATGGAAACGGGCAAACGCGTGGAAGCACGGCTGGCAAAATTGCTCTCAAGGCTGCTGCCGGAGATGGCGAAATCGACGCAACCTGGAGGAGCGAAGCAGGCGTGAGTGGACCGGTAATTATTGGGGTGGCAGGCTGTTCGGGCTCAGGAAAAACCAGCCTCGCGGAAGAACTGGCACGAGAGCTTGAAGGCACCCACTTTCACCTCGATCACTACTATCGCGACCTCGCTCATCTCACTCATGAAGAGCGCTGCCAACTGAATTTCGATCATCCAGATCGACTGGAGTCCGATCTTTTAATCGCGCACATGCAACAGCTCGCCCAGGGAAATACCATTTACCATCCCCAATACGATTTTGCGAATCACACCCGCGTGATCGGAGCCGCAACGCGGCTTGAGGTCGATCATCTGCTGGTGATCGACGGCATCTTCGCCCTGCACTACGAAGGCCTGCGCAAGCTCTATGACTTGAGCATTTATGTCGATGCTCCCGACCCGATCTGTTACCAGAGAAGACTGGCACGCGATTGCCGTGACCGTGGGCGCACAAAGGAATCGGTAGCCGCTCACTATGCGGAAACGGTGAGGCCAATGGCCGAGAAGTATGTGCGGCCGTCCGCTCAATATGCGGACCTGGTGGTCGACGGAACCCAGTCCATGGACTGGTCCATCGAGCAGGTACTCGCCACTCTCAAAGAACGCGGGCTGCTGAGCTTTCTTTCCGCGCGCTAAACAACCACAAGCTGCGCGAAGCGAACGCCCCATGCTGCTCCGGTTCGCAATGATGCTTAAAGTTGCATGCGCACTTTAAGCCTGGTCAACAATGCAGACACGGCGAGAATGAACCCAGTGAAGACCACCGACTTCACAACGCCCGGCCAGCCGACGCTGAAATGTGTTTCGAAATAGAGAAGACCCATGAGGGGAAGCAGATACGCATAAAAATCGGGCAGCAGATACGTCATCAGCGTATTTGATCCGGCGGAGTGCACGAATTTGGCCCAGCCCGACCGCTTCTTCACATCGCAAATCCAGTGCAGCAGCGCGAATGACAATGTGGCCGCGCCGGCGCAATAGAGAGCCCAGGTCGGCGTCGCACGGATCTTCGAGATTCCTAACGGAGTCAGCAACCATCCGGCGATGAGGCATGCGACGCCGAAGATGACCGCCATGATAGTTTTCTGCCGGTGTGTCTGCCACCGGTGTGAGCCCAAAAAGATGGTCGAGACAACCACTCCCGCCATAATCAGCGAAGCCATTGCACCATTATCAAAAGGCCACACATACATCGGCCAATGCGATGAAAAAGTGATCCACTTCGCAATTGATGCGCAATTGAATGCAACCAGCACGATGAACCCGGCGAGCGGCGACCAGAGCCAGCGGCGCGTAGGAACGTACAGGAGCGACACCGCAAAGTAGGTCAGTCCGATGAGGCCAAGAATCTCCGGATACGAGAAATCGATCCACGCGGTGTGCCCGTCATGTGCTGTCCGTCGAAAGATCGCGAACATCGCAACCATGAGCACCAGGCCCGCTCCACGCAATACCCGAACAATCGTAGCGCTCCGGTCCAGTCCTGGATAAACATTCCAAAGCAAAACGCCGCCGAGCAGCGCAAGCACCGCCCAGAGGTTTGGATTGATGCCCATGAGCGCCCCGTTGCCCTTTTCCGCGTTCGCGAGGATCAGGCCCAGCACCACCAGGCAGAGCGAGCGCAGGAGGATGTGCATCCACAGCGCCAGGGTCGAAGGATTTTTCTTCAGCCGATGACGAATCGAAAGCGGAAAAGACAAACCTACAATGAAAAGAAAAAATGGATAGACCATGTCCACATAGGTCATGGCGTCGACGTTGGCGGGCATGTGATACGTCCAGCGAGGCAGGCCGCGTACCTCGGCGAGCTCATTCACGAAGATCATCACGGCCATGGTCAGCCCGCGAAAAATATCGATGGAAACAATGCGCGCCGAGCCCGCATGCTGCGCACGATCTGCAACTGGCGAGACGGCTGCCGTGGTCATCGCGTCTTCTCCTTCAAATCCACTCCAAGATGAAACTGTTCATCGATCGTTCGCAGCAGTGTTCCTGTCGGATCGCTCTCATAGTCCCAGAACATCACGCCCGCCAGCCTGTGGTCCACAACATATTTGCACTTCAGCGTGAGCGATTGCGGATCTTCATAAGACACGAAAATATGTTTTGAAGGATTATAAAGATAGGGTGCCGAAGCCGCCGCATCCCAGTAGCGGGTGAAGCCCTGGTTCAGCATATTCGCCGCGATATTTCCGAAACGCGCATACGTTTCGGGTGCACGCTTTCCCGGCTGAAACAGGCCGTGATTTTGCTCGCCCACCTGTCCCCACGCATGCCCGTAAAACGGAACGCCGAGAACGATCTTCTCCGCAGGCACCCCGGCCTGCTCATAATTTCGAATTGACTGATCGGCCGATATCTTTTTGGGGTCGGCAGGATCGGTGAACAGAGGTGCGTGATTGCCAGTTGTCGGCTGATTGCCCGGCTCATAGTAGTCGTATGCCATCAGATTCATAGTGTCGATATACTTCTGCACTTCACCCATCTCGGTATGCTCAATGAAGTCGCTCTCGCCGCCAACTGCGATAGAAATATACAGGCGCCGGTGCAGCAGCTTTTCTTCCTGATCAAAACGATTGCGCAGCTCAGCCAGCAGCAGCGTGTAGGTATGCTTATCTTCCGGGCGGAAGTTCTTTGTCGCTCCCGCCTGCGCGGGATACTCCCAGTCGATGTCGAGGCCGTCAAGACGATACTTGGTGATGAATTCAACGACGCTCTGGATAAATTCGCTGCGGCTCTTCTGCGTGAGCGCCATATCCGAAAACCCGCCCGACCAGAGCCAGCCGCCCACCGATACCAGCACCGTCAGCGAAGGATTGTCTTTTTTGAGACCGGCTAGAGTTGCAAAGTTCTGCTCGTCAACGGGAGTGCCGAGGACCATACGGTTGCCTTTGATATTGGAGAAGGCATAATTGATGCGGGTCAGGCGTCTTGCGGCTACATCTCCGGGCTGAATCACCTTCTCGTCAGGAAAGACATAGGCGATCACCTGTGGACCACGATAGGCCGCCGCAGCGAAAGCCGGATGACAAAGGTTGAGAAAGAAACTCGCGGTGAGAAGTGGCGCTATCGCGCATCTCAGGATGCGGAGAAAGGTTCTTGCAGATTGATTTGCCGAAAACTGCTGCGCGTTTGCGGCCGAGTGGACTCCTGATTTTGCAACTGTGACCCGATTCTGCGTAAACAAAAAGCCCCCTTCGCACCCCTTGTATAGACAACCAGTATACTGAGGGCGAACTTTCCCGGGGTTGGCTGCTCCAATCCCGGACCCCTTCCCGGAGGCTCATATCAAACGGACGCGAATGCACGTGCTGGCGGCCTGCTGTCTTACCGCGATTGTCCCAGCCTGTCTGGCGCAGATGCGGGTGCTTGTCGATCAGGTCGGTTACGAGACTCGATCTCCGAAAGAAGCGCTGGTACTCGGCGCCAGTGCGGACCATCCGGACAAGTTTTCTATCATCGACACCGTAACGGACAAGACTGTGTTTACGGGCAGCCTGAAGGCGGCCGGTGAAGTCGATGCCTGGGGCGGAGACTATTGGATCGCCGATTTTTCCGCCTGGGGTAAGCCCGGTCACTACGAAGTGAAAGTCAATGAGACTGGATCATGCCCTTTCGCGATAGAAGACGATCTGCTCGAGCGCGAGACGCTCTCCAATGTCATTTTCTATTTCAAGGGCCAGCGATCAAGTGGTCAGAATGATCAGTCAGATCGCCATCTGCGTCTTCCTGACGGCTCGGGCTACGTCGATCTGCACGGCGGATGGTATGACGCCACCGGCGACTACGGCATTCACCTCTCGCATCAGAATCCTACGTCGTATTTCAATCCACAGCAGGTGCCGCTCGTCGCTTGGAGCCTGCTCTCCAGCTACCGACAGCTCGAAGCTCGACACGATGACAACTTCACCGAGTACGACAAGCGGCTTCTCGATGAGGGCCTGTTCGGAGCGGATTTTCTCGTACGCCTCAAGCGTCCTAATGGATCGTTTTTCGAGAGCATCACCGCACCGGGAAGAGAAAAGCTGGCGCAGGATCGCGTCATCGGCAATCCCAATTGGAAGACCCAGATTAAAAAGAACGCGAACGATTCAACGGAAAACATTCATGCGGCCGAAGGCCCGTACGCCTATGAAGCGAGCTTTCGCGCCGGAGGAGGGATGGCCATTGCCGCATTGGCGCTGGCCAGCACCATGCCCGTCGATGGCGACTTCACGCGCAAGGAGTATCTTGCCGCTGCGGAAGCGGCATTCCAGTTCCTCGATGCTCACAATCGCGAGTTGCTGAACGACGGCATTGAAAACATTCTCGATGATTACTGTGCGCTGATGGCGGCAACCGAACTGTACAAAGCCTCACATGAGGATGTCTATCGCATCGCCGCGGACAAGCGCGCTGCCCATCTGATGGCGCGATTAACCAGTGACAATAAATATCAAGATTATTGGCGCGCCGATGACAAGCAGCGTCCCTTTTTTCACCCGTCCGATGCGGGACTTCCGGTCATCAGCCTGATCGAATACCTGAAGATCGCGAGCCCTGCCCTCCGGCCAAACGTCCTCGACACGATCAAGCGTTCACTGCAGTTCGAGATCTCTGTCACCGCGGAGGTGAATAACCCTTTCGGCTATGCCCGCCAATTGGTGCGCATGGGCAATGGGACCATCCGTACCGCTTTCTTCTTCCCGCACGATACAGAGGCCGCGCCATGGTGGCAGGGCGAAAACGCCCGCCTCGGCTCGTTGGCCGCAGCCGCCCGCGCGGCCGCACCGCTATTCTCGGATGACCCCGCATTCCAATCCAGGCTTGAAGATTACGCGTGGAATCAGCTGCACTGGATTCTTGGCCGCAATCCCTTCGATGTGAGCATGCTCATCGGCAGCGGGCACGGCGATGCCGCTTACATGTTCTTTCGTTCCTGGAAGTACAGAAACGCACCCGGAGCGATCGTGAACGGCATCACCTCCGCCACCAACAATGAAGACGGCATCGCCTTCAATCAGGGCTTCGCTGTCACCGGCCAGGACGAAGACTGGCGCTGGACCGAGGAATGGCTTCCCCACGCGGCCTGGTACCTTTACGCTGTCAGCCTGCCGCATACTGCCGGCAAACAATGACGCGTATGACATGAATCGAATTCCCCCGAAATCATGGCATCAGGCACTATCATGCTTGAAAAGACTGCTTCAAATTGATTCACTTCACTCGAGAGCGCAGACACTCACAGATGGCTTATACAAATCCCGGCAATGCCTCAACTCCTTCCCCGTCGAACTACAAACTGCAAAACAGCCTGCTGCTATTGGTCGCGGGACTCGGCGGGCTACTGTATGGCGTCGATGTGGGCATCATTGGAGGCGCGCTTCCTTATCTTGAAGCAACCTCGGGACTGAGTGCCGGTCAGCTTTCCATTATTGTGGCCGCAGTACTGCTGGGCAGTGTCTTCTCCACGCTCTTTGCGGGGTTGCTGGCGGACTGGATGGGCCGCAAACCCCTGATGACTTTGAGCGGCATTACCTTTGTCCTCAGCATTCCCGTCATCGCGCTTTCGCACGGGTACGGGCCGCTGTTCTTTGGCCGTCTTCTGCAGGGCGTCAGCGGGGGTCTAATCGGCGTTGTGGTTCCGCTCTATCTTGCAGAGTGCCTTGGTTCGTCCGTGCGCGGCAAGGGCACGGCGATCTTTCAATGGCTGCTCACACTCGGCATTGTGGCTGCTGCACTCATCGGCATTTATTACAGCTATCGTGTCGAAGAGATCGCGCGCACAGCAGGCTCCGCCACTCTCTTTCACTTCAAGGATCAGGCATGGCGGCGGATCTTCTGGGTTTCGCTTCCGCCCGGCCTGCTCTTCGTGGTCGGATCATTCGTGGTTGCCGAATCCCCGCGCTGGCTCTTCCGTCGAGGGAAGATCGATCGCGCCCGGGCCGCACTGCTTCGTTCGCGCTCAGCTGAGGAAACAGAACTCGAGCTGAAGGAAATGCAGGAGACAGCAAACGCCGCCGTCTCGTCCACCGGAAAGAAAGTCAAAGAGTCGCTGCTGCAGCGGAAGTACGTCTTCCCCTTCCTGCTGACCTGCGTCATCCTCTTTTGCAACACCGCGACCGGCATCAATTCCGTCATCGGCTACAACACCAGCATCCTCCTGCAGAGCGGCCTCTCTGACCTGCATGCGCATTGGGGCTATGTCATCTTTACCGCGACGAACTTCCTGGCGACCATCTTCGGCATGACCCTCGTCGACCGAAAGGGACGTAAGTTTCTCCTTGTCCTCGGTACTTCTGGAATCATTGTCTCCATGGTGATCGTCGGTACTCTCTTCGTGCGCATGGAGCGGCAGAATGTTGACTGCGCTGCGGCAGTGCAATCCGTGGTTACGCCGGATCAGACCCTCGACCTCCGCTTCACGCCGGAAGTAGCCACGCATCTGCTGGGCACAAACGGGAGCACAAAACAATCCATCGATCCGGCCGACGCATCCCTGGTCGTGATCTACTCCTACGGCGGCTTTACTGGGTCAACGAGTTTCGTCCGCTCCAGCGACGGCTCCGCTGCGCCACTGCATGTCACGCGTGAGGTCGGTATACCGGCAAATAAGATCGAAGCATTCTTTGCCAACCCCTTCGCCGATCTCCAGGCGGCGCAGACCGCTCCGCTCAAAATTCAGCGCGCAGTCATCGGACGTGTTCCCGATTCCAGCCATGGATGGCTCGTCGCCATCTTCCTTTACCTCTTCGTCGCCTTCTATGCGAGCGGCCCGGGAGTGTGCGTGTGGATTGCGCTCTCTGAGCTGATGCCGACGCGCATTCGCTCCAACGGTATGAGCATCGCGCTGGTGCTAAACCAGCTCGTCTCCACCACGCTGGCGGTTATCTTCCTGCCCGTAGCCAGCAAGTACGGCTACTCGGCAATGTTCTTCCTATTTGCCGGATTTACGGTGGTCTACTTCCTCACTGCCGCCTTCTTCCTGCCTGAGACCAAGGGCAAGACACTGGAAGAGATTGAGGAGTACTTCGCCGCGGCTAAGTAACCGAGACCGCGAATTAAGTTCGGATACTCCCTGATGTTCATTTCCTGGAGATGAGCTGATCTAGAATTGTCGGGGTTGCGAAAGGGTACGGTGCGCCGTCATGATTATTCTCGACAATGAGCAGGTTGATCTCACTACCGCTTATGGACCGATGCGGACGCACATTTTTCGGCCCGCAGCGCCGGGCAAGTATCCGGGCATTGTCTTCTACAGCGAAATCTTTCAGGTAACCGGCCCGATTCGCCGCACGGCGGCCATGCTTGCCGGTCACGGGTACATCGTGGCGGTGCCAGAGGTTTATCACGAGTTCGAAGCAGCAGGAACCGTGCTCCCCTATGACCAGGCCGGCTCCGACCGCGGCAATCAATGGAAGACCACGAAAGAACTTGCCAGCTACGACGCAGATGCCCGCGCCGTTCTAGATCATCTCAAAACCCGCCCGGATTGCACCGGCGAGCTGGGCGCAATGGGCATCTGCCTCGGTGGCCATCTCGCGTACCGTGCCGCGATGAATCAGGATGTCCGCGGAGCGGTGTGTTTCTATGCCACTGACATCCACAAGGGCAGCCTCGGCAAAGGCATGAACGACGACTCGCTCGAGCGCACCAAAGACATTCAGGGTGAGCTCCTGATGATCTGGGGACGCCAGGACCCGCATATTCCCCTTGAAGGCCGCATGACGGTTCTAGCCCGGCTCAACGAAACCGGAGTGAAGTTCAGCTGGCATGAAGTTAACGGCGCTCATGCCTTCATGCGCGATGAGGGAGTACGCTACGACCCTGAGCTTGCCCTCCAGCTCTACGGCGTGGCGTTTGACTTCTTTCATCGCCGGCTCAGCCAGGGTGATCAGCCTGCACAGATAGCCGGAGCAGGCGAAGCCCGGCACTGATCGCAAAATCATTTTGTGTCGGATGCGCTCCTGGGAGCGCTAACTCACCACTGAAGATCGCGGCAGCACTTTTTTAGTTATGGCACGCAAAGCCTCGGTATCGCGCACGGGATCTATCGCCGGTTCACCGCCGATCCATACCAGCTCCGCCTCCCGTTCCGCTGCTGACATTTTCAGGAGCGAGAGCGCCTGCTCGTGATCCCCGAATGCGAGGGCTACGAGGGCCTGACGATACCGGCTAATCGCTGCATCTGGAGACAGGAGATTGAAACCATCGACAATCCGCATCGCCTCGATTGTCTGGCCGGTGCGCGCGAGCACTTCTGCGATGCCTGCCATGAGGAATAGTTGACCTGCGGCGGCAGATCGTATTTTCTCCGCCAGCTCCAGCGCCTTCTCTGTATTGCCGGCGTGCGCACTCATGAGAGCCGCGAGGAGCAGGGCTTCCACGGGCAAAGCTCCATAGATTGGTGGTTTCGACACCATGCGTACCCCATCTTCGAATCTTCTCGCCATATAAAGAAACCGGGCGCGGCCGATCTTCTGGCGATTGGAAAACGGATCGATGCGTTCAGCCATCGTGAGATGGTGCTCTGCTTCGTCATATCTTCCCAGCGCGGACAGTAAGAGGGCATACCGGCGCGAAGCCGACACCTCCATCCCGAGGCTCATGCTGTGCAGAAAACTTTTCCTGGATCCCTCCCAGTCCCAGTCGAGGGCCTGGGCTGCGCCAAGGCAAGAGTAGGAATCGACCATTTCGGAATCCAGCTCGATGGCTCGTAGTGCCGCCTGCCTCGCGGCAGCGACGGCCGTTGAAGATAACCGGGCGCCTCTCAGGGCCAGTTCCGTGTGGCATTGGGAGATCCCGCAGTACGACCGTCCATAGGACGGAGCCAGCTCTGTGGCCTCCTGAAGCTTCAAGAGCGCAGCCGGAATATCTGTGGCTGATCCTTCATCGAGAAGCGTTTCCGCGTGCACAACGAGAGGATAGACGGCAAGGGTCAGGCCTGCGGGAGCCGCTCTACGCCGCCGTATCGGTGAAAGCACGGGACGCGCGCGACTCACGAAGGCGGTGGCGATCTGCTCCTGGACCTGAGCTATAACCTCAGCACTCGCCATGGTTTCAAAGCGATGTGAGCTCATTTGAAATCCATCCGGCCCCAGAGCTCTGATGTTGATGCGTAGACGGCCGACGTCTTCTCTAACCGTACCCTCAATGACGCACGCGAGTCCAAACTTCTGACACAGGGAAGGAATGTCGTAGGGGGATTCAATCTGCTGCGGATGTGAGGGTCTCGCAATTACGCGAATACCGTCGGCATGCATGAGGTGATGAATGAGATCGTCGGTAACACTCTGCGCGCACTGAGCGGCGAGCGGTCGTCCAGATATATCTATCAGGGGTAGCACAGCCACAGCGGTGCCGGTACCTCGGCTAAAAAGACCATCTTCCGAAGGTGAGGCATTCAAAGAAGGCAGAACAGATGCTTCGTTTCTGCGAAACAACGGCACATAAGTGCCGGGGCGAAAGTAGATGAAAACGGGATTCTGTCGGCCTTCTGACTCGTAGTATTCCTTGAGCTTCGCCCGGAGACGCCGCGCCTCTGTGCGCACAATGGAATCCTGGCTGGGATGATACGGAGGCTTGCGGTCATACACCTCGGTGCCGATGACATACTCTTTCAGAACGTCTGTATTTCCGGCGAGCGCGTTCTCAATTGCAAAGCGGAGAAACCGTCCCAGCCGGTCTGATTGTAAAAAGATCGCACTTTGTAGTAGCCGATCCAGCTCGGCGCGAATCTCCTCCTCGGAGGGACTTTCAGATGTGTGAATATCCGGCAATCGTCGGTCTTCCTCAAAACTTTGTAAATTTGCGAATGTCGGCCTTCATGAGAGCCGCACCCGGATGACGCTGCGCCAACCGCTTGCCGGATGGCCGGTACCCGAAACCATCATAACGCGCGGTTCCCTCCTGCCCGGCATGGATCACTGTGAGATAACCGTTGCTCACCGTGTTATTTGTTTCGGCCTCTGTCATCCTCACGGAGAGAATTGTGGAGTCAGACGGTGGCCGAGAAGCATGATGAGGTCCGCATCCTGGCATTCGTTCCCATAGAAATGCAGGGACGGCTTCGTCAGCAACTTGCGCCGCTTGGCGTGGCCATTGACTTCATCAATAAATCGAGCGAGCTATCCCGCATTACGCTAAGCCACGGTTCGTACCACGTTGCGTTGATGCCTGCAGAGCTTCCCGATAACGGATGGTGGACACTCTGGGGTCAGGTCACTCTGCTTTATCCGCGTCCGGAAGTTCTCGTCTACGCGCACACGGCCAGCTTTCAGTTGTGGTCCGGAGTTCTGGAAATGGGTGGATACGACGTGATTGTCGAGCCATTTACGGATGAGGAGATTCGAGGAGCGGTTCTGCGTGCCGCAAGGAGCTTCGAGCAGCGCTGCTCGAACGACAAGGGAAATGAATAGAGCCGCGAACACTGCTTCGCTCGGATAGACCGGAGGACGAGATGTTTAAAAAAATAGTTGCCGCTTATAACGAATCTCCGGAATCTCATCGGGCACTAGCTTCGGCGATTCAACTCGCCAAGAGTGTCAACGCCGAGCTTCGGACCATCACTGTGATGGCCGACCTGCCGGCGTATACCGCCTATGCCGGAGCGGTCGATGGTTCAGTAATCCGTGTTCTGAAAGAAGATCGCGCGAATTTTTATGAAAAGCTGCAGGTCAAGGCACGTGCCTTAGCAGCAGAAAAAGGTATTGAGCTCCACAGCCACTTCGTCGAGGGACGGCAGGTGGAATCCATCGTTGATTTCCTGCGCGAGCAGAAGGCGGATCTCCTGGTACTGGGGCTGCATCAGCGCGACCTGCATATCGCGCGCCTGTGGAGCACCGTCTACGAACTGGCCCAGGATGCACCGTGCAGCGTGCTGGGCGTGCACTGAGCTCAAGGTCCTGGGTCGTGAGGCCTCATCCGAACATTGGAGTTATCTGAAGCATGCTGAAACGAGCAGTCATCATTCCGGTCATTACGCTAGCCGTTGCCACGGCTCTGCTCTTCACCATTGCAGGCTGCTGGACTTCCTGGCAGAGCGGAAGCAGCGAGCAGCATACCGATGACGCATACGTGCGCGCCGATATGGCGCCTCTGAGCACGCGCATCTCCGGCACCGTCAAAAAGCTCGATGTCAATGACTACGAAGCCGTCAAAGCTGGTCAGGTTCTCGTCGAGCTGGACGACGATGATTATCACGCCATCGTTGAAGAGGCGAAGGCGGCCCTGGCGGGCGCACAGGCGCAGCTTGAGGATAACCAGGCGGCCAAGCGGATTCAGGATGCGAAGATCCAGAACGCCGAGGCAGGAGTAGCGCAGGCTGAATCAGCGATCGATGCAGCAAAAGCAGGCGTGGCGGCGATTCAAGCCGATGTCGACCGGACGGAGAGCGAGCGCAAACGTCAGGAGGCGCTGCTCGCGTCGAAGGCCGCAACCCGTCAGCAGGTGGAACAGGCTGATGCCGACGCGCTGCGGTTCTCAAGCACGCTGGCCAGCCGTCAGGCCGATCTGGTACGAGCGCAGGCCGCGCTGAAAAGCAGCCAGACCATGGTCGAAGCGGAAAAGAGACAACGGGCTGCGCTCGACACCAAGGACGATGTATACCGTGCGGAGATTCAAGCCAAGCAAGCGGCCATCATCGTGGCGAATGTGAATCTTGGATACACGCGCATCCTCGCTCCGGGTGACGGCGCGGTCGGCGAGCGTCATGTGCAAGAGGGGCAGCTTGTCTCTCCTGGCATGCAGGTGGTCGATCTCGTGAAAGGCGATGTATGGATCCAGGCGAACTACAAGGAGACTCAGCTTACCAACATCCAGCGTGGCGACAGCGCCGACATCAGGATCGATACATTCCCGGGTGTCGTTCTCCACGGAAAAGTGGCGGAGATTTCTCCCGCCAGCGGGTCGCAATTCGCTCTTCTTCCCCCCGACAACGCGACGGGCAACTTCACAAAGGTAGTGCAGCGAGTTCCGGTGAAGATCGTTCTTGACCCCGGACACCCACTGGACGGTCGACTCCGGCCCGGCTTCTCGGCAGTCGTGACCATTCATGCATCTGGGAAGCGCGGCCAGACAGGGGACGCTCGATCGTGAGCACTCAGCCCCCGGTTCCAGCAAAGCCTTCCCTCCTCACCACGCATCCGATCGCCGGAATTTTCGGCGTCCTGCTGGGCGCGATGATCGCAACCACCACCGGACGTCTCATCAGCGTCGGCCTGGCTGATCTGCGCGGAGCTTTGCACCTTGGCGTCGACGAGGCTTCATGGATGGGCACTGCGTTCAATGCGGCCCTGATGTTCATCGGACCGTTCTCGGTCTATCTCGGCGGACTTCTGGGTCCGCGCCGGGTTCTCCTTGCGTGCGCGGCATCCTATTCCCTGATAAGCCTTCTGCTGCCGTTCGCTCCGAACCTTCCCGCAATGCTTGTTTTGCTGGTGCTGGGTGGACTCACGGCCGGAACTTTCTATCCGCTGACTCTTTCATTCCTCCTGCGCAATATGCCCATGAAATACGTTCTGCTCGGCATTGCAATGTACGCAATGGATATCGTCTTCACCACCAACTTCGCCACATCGCTGGAGGCCTGGTATATGGACCACCTCTCATGGCGATGGATCTTCTGGAACAGCGCGGTCCTCACCCCGGTCATGATGATTCTCGTTTACTTCGGCATTCCGTGGCAGCCGCTGCCAAAGCCGAAAGAAGGGCAGCCCAAACCGAATTGGCGCGGTTTTCTTTATGCCAGCCTCGGCTTCTCGCTTTTGTATGCAGCGCTCGACCAGGGCCAGCGGCTGGACTGGCTGAACTCCGGAGTCATCGTCGCCTTGATCGTATCGGGCTCGTTCCTGCTGCTGATGAGCATCATCCGGCGGATCATCGTGCCGAACCCGCTTGTTAATCTCAAATTTCTCGTGCGGCGGAACGTTTTGCTGCTCGGCGTGGTGTTGATCCTCTTTCGCTTTGTCTTGCTCGCGACAGTTGTCTCGATTCCGAGCTATCTCGGATCGGTGCAGGGTTATCTGCCGCTGCAGACAGGCCCGGTCCTGCTTCTGGTTGGACTGCCTCAGTGCATCTGCGGAATCCTCGCCATGTACTCGCTGAAATATGTCGACTCGCGTCTGGTTCTTACGTTCGGATTCGGCCTCGTCGCAATTGCATGCCTGATGAACGCCCAGCTTTCCTCCGCCTGGTCAGGCGCGAACTTCTGGCTATCCCAGGAAGTGATGGCCATCGGCCTGGCCCTCGCCTTCAACGGATTGGTTGGGTCCATTGTCCTCGACGTTTTGAACAGCGGCGCGTTGACCCGCCCTATCGATGTGCTTACGTTTGCTGGCTACTTCCAAACCGTCCGGCTGCTTGGGGGCGAAGCTGGAGCGGCCTTCTTGCAACATTTCATCGCCGTGCGCGAGGAGTTCCATTCGAACATTCTGGGCCTGGGCGTTTCGCTGGGCCAGAATGCCACTGATCAACGAGCGCTGGGGCTCAGAGCCGGCTTGCTGAGTCACTCTCCAAGTTTGCTCACGGCAACCGGAAGAGCCGCGGAGATCCTTGGCCTGCAGGTGAAGAGACAGGCCTTCACCCTCGCCATCACGGACAGCTTCACGCTGATTGCGACAGCTGCAACCTGCTGTCTCATCGTGGTCGCGTGCATGGGCCGGGTACAGACGCAATACAGACAGGTCGTGAAAGCGTGAGCCGCGCCGGACTGAAGCAGACGACCAAACATCCTGAAGGAATTCGAATGCCGCTGAAGACAAAACAACGTCCCCTGATCAAATACACCCCTTTGGTGGCTCTGTGTGCATCCGGACTGTTCGTCGTTCCAGCAATTGCCGTCGCCCAGGCGAACGCGCCGATGAAACTCACGCTGCCCGAGGCGATCGATCTTGCCATCAAGCAGAACCGGGACATCAAGCTCGCGCAACTCTCGGTTGTCGACAGCGCGCACAAAAAAGAAATCGCGCGATCGGATTACTTTCCCCACATCAAGAACGAGTCCAACCTGCTTCATATCACGGAGCTTGCCGGTGTGGAGATTCCGGCAGGGGCCTTCGGGAATCATCCCGGCACAGGGCTGATCCCTGCGCAAAATCTATTTCTCGATCAGGGCGGCCTCACCTCTTATACCAGCGGGACGGGCCTGGATCAGCCGTTAACACAGATGTTCAAAATTCATGAGGCGAATCGCGCAGCGACGGCCGATATTAACAAAGCGAAGATTGAGGTCGATCAGGCCGAGGACGACATCGCGCTCAAGGTGCGCCAGCTCTATTACGGCATCCTGATAGCTCAGCTCAAGGAGCAGGCCGCGACAGAGGAAGTCTCCGCAACCCAGGTCAAGCTTCAGGAAAGCACTGATGATGTCGAGCGAGGCCGTGCTCTGGAGGTCGCCGTTCTCGATAGCAAAGCCTCGTACCTCGGAGCGAAGCAGGCTGCGTTGACACAGAAGCTGCAGATACACGATCTGACCCTCTCGCTTGACGATCTGCTAGGCCTGCCGTTAAGCACCGGGCTGCTGCTGGACATAGATACCTCTGCCGGTTCTTTGCCTGTGCCTTCCCGTGCAGAGTGTCTTCAGATCGCCCGCGAACATAGTCCTGAGATTCGATCCGCCGAGCAGACTGTGGAGAAGGCGAAAGCCGGTCTGGCAGCAGCGAAAGACGCCTACATTCCCGACATCACTGGCCTGGCGAGATACAGCTACCAGAGCGGCGTGCCTCTCCTCGTGCATAACTTCGGCACCTTCGGATTCTCATTTACCTATGACCTCTTCGACGGCGGAAAACGAAACGCACAGATCAAGGAATCGCGGACGCTGCTCTCCCAGGCCGAGCTCAATCTCGCCAAGGTAGAAGATGAGATTGACGTGCAGGTGGAACAGGCTTATGACAAGGTCGAACAACTGAGGGATATGGTCGGAGTGGCCGAAGAGGTTCTGCAGGCCAGGACCGAAGCTGCCCGCCTCACCGACCGTCAATTCGAACAGAACGCCGCTCTTGCCTCAGCGCGCGCAGAAGCAAATGCGAAGGCGGTCTCGGCAAAGGCCTCCTCACTCGAAGCAGATCTGGGTCTCTCGCTGGCATTGGGTGAACTTAGAAAAACCATCGGGCAGCTGCCTCGCTAGTGCTCCTTCACAATCGAAGCGTCGCCAACACATCAAGAGGGGAGTTTGTTCCGGATGAGTTCGTACAACCATACCGCGCGGGCCAGTGCTTCTTCTTCCAAAAATTCTGACGATACACAACTTGTGTCGGCAGCCAAATCAGGAGAACATCGCGCCTTCGTAGAGCTCTTCCACCGGCACTCGGCGAAGGTATTGAGAGCCACCTATCGAGTCACAGGAAACCATCATGATGCCGAAGACGCGATGCAGGACGCGTTTCTCAATGCATACGCGCACATCGATAAATTCGACGGAAGGGCGCAGTTCTCCAGCTGGCTGATTCGTATTGCCATCAACTCTTCTCTCATTATCTTGCGCAGACGGCGCATCCGCCCTGAGACTTCACTCGACAGCATCTCTGAAAGCGATCCGTCTCACACCTGGGATTTGATCGACTCTTCTGCCGACATAGAAACGCATTATTTCAGCTATGAGAGAGCAAATCGCCTGCGCAAAGCGATCCATCGTTTGCGGCCGAATCTACGAAACGTTGTCGAGATCCAACAATCGCACGACCGGTCTCTGAAAGAAACAGCGGAGGTTGCGAATCTATCCGTTGCCGCGACCAAGTCACGCCTGTTGCGCGCCAGACAGATACTGCGCAGAACGCTGGCGTAAATGGGAAGCGGAGGAATTCTGGCGCCGCGTTACTCGTAGCAGCATCTTCTCGGCACGATCCACCATTTGCAGACAGGGAGCGAAACATCATGGCGAACAACAAGCCGGTAGTGGTGATCGTAGGAGGCGGTTTTGGTGGACTCGCTGCCGCGCGTGCACTGAAGGGTGCGCCGGTCGAGGTCATCCTTCTCGATCGCACCAACCATCATCTCTTTCAGCCGTTGCTCTATCAGGTCGCGACGTCTGTCCTGGCCCCCAGCCAGATCGCTTCGCCCATCCGCGATATCCTTAAAAACCATGACAACGCGATGGTCCTTCTGGGTGAGGTCACCGGCGTAGATATAGAAGCCCTCTGCGTCGTCGCAAACTCCGCAGATCGCACCGGCGTTTCGATGCCCTACGACTATCTCATCCTCGCCACCGGTGTGGAACACAGCTATTTCGGCCATCCCGAATTTGGGAAGCATGCTCCGGGCCTGAAGAGCCTGGCGGATGCAGTCGAGGTTCGCAATAAAATCTTGCTCGCCTTTGAAATCGCCGAAGCAGAAGAGGATCCTGCACTCCATAAGGATCTCCTTACCTTCGTCTTAGTTGGCGGAGGACCGACCGGTGTGGAGATGGCCAGCGCCATTGCTGTGATGGTCCGCAGCAAATTGAAGCTCGAGTTTCGCAGAATCGATCCCAAAGCAGTGCGCATTGTCCTGGTCGATCGAGGTGCGCGGCCGCTCGCGTCTTTTGCGGCCAGCCTGTCTGCTGCGGCTAAGCGGCGCCTGGAGCAGCTCGGCGTTGAGGTCAGGCTGGGGCAGGGCGTCGACATCGTCGATGAACAGGGCGTGATCGTCGCCGGCGAGCGCATACCCAGCAAAACCGTGATCTGGACAGCCGGCGTCACCGCCTCGCCTGCAGCCCGGTGGCTGAGCGCCGAAGCCGATCACTCCGGACGTGTGCGCGTGAATGGCGATCTCACCGTCCCCGGACATCCGGAGATTTTCGTCGTTGGCGATACTGCTTCGCTCGATCGCAACGGAAAGCCCCTGCCAGGCGTAGCTCAGGTTGCCATGCAGCAGGGACGTTATGCGGGCGATCTCATCCGCAAGCGTATTGCAGGAGAGCCTGTCCCTCCTCCCTTCAGCTACTTCGACAAAGGAAACCTGGCGGTCGTCGGCAAGGGCTTTGCAGTTCTCGAAAGCGGCAAGGTCCGAATGAGCGGATTTGTAGCGTGGATGGTGTGGGTCGCTGTCCATCTCCAGTTCCTTGGTCAGTCCAGCCTGCGCCTGAGCGTTTTCGTGCAATGGGCGTGGACAGGTCTTACCGGACAGAGAGGATCACCGCTCATCATCAAACATCATTCGGATTAGTCTCACCACCACCCCATTGGCAGGCATCTCGCAGGGACGCAAGCGAAACGGGCGAGACTGAGTACTCATTTCCACGGCTTGCTGGCCTAAGATGTCACGTTGCTGTGCTCGATGCGCATCGGCGCAAAAAACGGCTATTTTTGCCAACTTCTCAGAGCATCTTTATCAGTGTATGGTGGACGCGGGTGGAATCGAACCACCAACCTGTCGATTAAGAGTCGAATGCTCTGCCAGTTGAGCTACGCGTCCACTGATCGCCGGAAGGCGCTTGGTACAAGGGCTCGGGAGTCAGCGTAATGACTCAACCGCCTCATTGAATATAGCACAAACTCTGTGGGGAAACGGGCCTGAGCCGGGTCAATTGCAGCGTCAGAAGGTGAAGGCAAATCCGCCTTCGACAGCTCGCGCAGCCTCAGCAAAATAGAGCACGCTGCCATCGCTGGTAAGCATGGGGCGATATCCCTGCGCGAGTAGATTGCGCACGTCCACCAGCGCCTCCATGCCGTTCGGCAGGATGCAGCGGAAATGAATGGGCTGGCGCACGTAGAAGCTCAGGTAGGGATCAGGAAGATTCTTGTTGAACGCGTCGACCGCGGTCAGAGAGCCTGGCTGTTGCCATCGATACGAGGCCTGCCATTGGGTCTTCGTGCGGTCGAGTTTGCCGCCATAGGACACGGCATACATCTCGGTTCGCGCCGGATGAAGACTGAGCAGACCATGCTCGATCGTCACCGGAATCGGCTGAGCATCCATGGTGATTGCATCGCCGGTCGCGGCCGCAAAGGAGATCCACATCTCGTCTGGGAGCATCTCTTTCAGCTCGGCCATCGCGCCATCGCTCGAGAAGCTGTCTCCCGCCACGCGAAGCGCGCCCGTCGTCGAATCGTAAAGCAGGTCTCCGCTCTTCCAGTCGGCTGAGGAGATCGCTCCACCGCCCTCGATCAACGGATTTACCTCGTGGTCGTGATACAGCGCCACGGTCCAGCGCGTATTGCCGCTGGTCTTGCTCATTGCCAGCTCCTGATGCAGGCCGTGCTCGAGCAGCAGCTTTCCCTGGCTTTGACCGACTGACGGCACCAGAGTATTGGCGCGATCGATTTCGTCTCCGCGTTGAACCCCCGGAGTGGTCGCTACGCGGTACGACACCGTCGCATCGCCCGCCTGTACCTTCAACGAGCCGAAGGGATGATTCGCAATTGTTGTTGTGCCGAGATGGACAGCTTCGAACTCATTACCGGCCTCAGCCGTAACCGCCGGGGTCAGCGCCATGGTCTCAGCCGTACGGAAGATCATCGCCTGCAGGCCCTGCATATCGGGTCCGCCCGCAATTTCCGGGCGATCGATGAAGGCTGCCACCGTGCGCAGAGTTCTTCCCATCGCCAGCTGCTGTTCATAGCCGACAACTGTATTTAGAGCCGGGTCTTCCGACTGGCTCAAATCCGCACGCACCAGCAGCTGATGGGAGTCGTCATTCGTGCGTCGCATTTCGAAACCGTTATGAACGCCGCCATCGCCGAATCCACTTTCTCCGCCACGGATAGAGACACGAGCCTTCAGAGCTGGATTCTGGCCTTCCGCATCCTGCACAACCACCAGCGGACCATCTCCCAGCATGCGCAACAGCGGTCTGTTGGCCGAAAGGCGCAGCGTCCAGGTCCAGTCATCTCCAGGCTCATCCGCCTGCCGTGGCTGTGCCGGCAGCCAGCGGAACGCTTCATAGATGGTGCTCAATGTAAGATTGACAACCAGCTTTGAGCTCGGAGTGATACGCAGGTTTTCGCGCAGGGTGGGCAGAAACAGCATGGCGGTCGCCTTCACCCCATAAACGCCGGGAATAATGCTGGGGAGGGTGTAATGGCCGTGATCGTCTGTAAATGTCTGTGCAATGACCGAGAGATCAGGCTTTACCAGCTGCACCAATGTGCCGATCTGCGGCGCGCCCTTGGCGTCGCGCACTACTCCCGACACCGTTCCATCGTTCAGGGCGTAAGCCGGGAACTGGATCACAGCGCAGAGCAACACGATCATCGGGGCGTAAATGGAAAGCCTTTTTGTCACAGATCCAATCGTCTATTGCTCCCTGGCTCTTTGCTCCAAAACATAAAGGACCAAATGCTGGGTATAGCTGCTCTCCGGCAGCTTTCCCAATTCCGGCCTAGTCGACCGTAAATGGCGCTGACTGGGCAATCTCCTGCTTCGAGACGCTGTCGTTCACCATTACCTTGACAAGGTACTTACCGGGTTGAAGGCTGGCAAGGGGGAGACTCTTTTCTACCGTCAACTGATCGGAGTTCGCGCTCATGGTCTTCGAGTTTTCCTCGGTGTCCAGAAGCGCCTTGTTGGAGGATGCATCGATGATCTGGTATGTGATCGTCGCTGCATTCTGCTTGCTCTTCTCATCGATGCCCAGATTGTAAATCTGCATCCAGAAATTCAGGTTCTGGGTACGATGGAAACTTACCGGAGTGGCTGCATTGGCGGTCACGCGCGGGCGGATGAACGTGTTTCCGATAATAAAGTTGCCCGCGCCAATCTGCTTCGAGGGCACGCGCTCCATCTTATCGGCCAGGATCAACGAAGACGCCGAAAGCCGGTCATCGTCAAACTTAGGCACCGTCACGCCTTGGGCAAAAACACCCACATGGTCCGGATTGTTCACATCCTTGATTGCGATATCAATGCGATAACGGCCTGGACGAAGCGGGATCGCCTTCCAATAGAGGTTGGAATTTTCCAGCGTCTTGGAAAGCAATTCTGCCGGCTGCTCGATCTCGACCGGGTCTTCGAAGGTGTACACGATGTGATCGGTAATGGTCGATACACGGCCCAGAATATCGACGACACCCTTTGACACTCCATCCTTCGTCTGGAAAGTCACATCCTTGTTCTTGATCTGGAGGGTCAACGGCATGATTACCGTGTCATCCGTTACCTTCACAAAGTCAGTGCGGACATCAAACGGAAAGATCGGGCCTGTCAGCAGCTTGTGATTGGAGATAAACGATTCCAGGTCTTTGAATTTGACGACCGGCGGAGCCTGCAGCTTGGCGTAAAGCTCAAGACGATCAAACTGCTTGCTCTGCAGCTGCGATGACATCGGACCCGTGCCCAGATTTTCCAGGCCGCCACGGAAGCGATCCGCCTGCTTGGCCATGCCCATCTGTTCATATAGTGTCTGACCGGCGCCCGGAACATGCTGCAAAGCGTCCTTCTCCGAGCGGTCGATGGTCATGTGGTAATCGCCGCACATGCAGGTGTCGACGAACTCGATATCGATGTTCTCGCCGATACCTTCCAGATAGCGGTAATGCCAGGTCTCAAAAGGATAGGTAGATGTCTGGCCGCCGCCTTCTTCGATGGGACGGTCATACATGCCGCCGCTGGGATGGGACTCGGTGCTGTCCGGCTTACCGAACGCAATATAGATGTGTCCGCGGTCCGTCTTCCAGCCCGGCTTGCCTGCCGCAAAGTGCTCGTTGGCATAGGCTATGCGGCGATAGTGCTCTTCGCGAAACTCGTTTTCCGGGGAATCGGGGTTGGGGTTGCGGCGCTGCCAGAAAGCTTCAATGAACGAGTCGCGCTCTTCGTCATTGCTCAGGCTCTTAAAGGCCTTTAGCTCTTCATCGGTAATGATCCAGTGAACGTCTTCGTCCACCCATTTCTTGTAGGTACCGTGAAGCTCCTGCTTCAATTCCTTCTGTTGCTTGAAGCGCTCCTTGTCGGAACGCTGGCGGGTCAACGGGTCCTGAGTCGATTGGTCCTGTGCGCTGGCCGCAGCCTGGGAATCGGCCTGTTGGGCCTGAAGTGAAGGGATGGCTAAGCACGCACCAACGGCGATCGCGAATATAGCTGGAAAACGACCCTTTGACATACGCCGCCTGACTGCTCCTCTACAGCCTCTCGATTTTACGGGCTTGAAACCGGAGATTCAAGCACAACCCGCAGATCCGAATCGGCGTGGCCACAAAGCGCCGTCTTCCGGCAACGCTTCAACCTTCGCAAATGAGGGACGAATTACGCAGCATATTCAACATCCCCTGATATCATTCGCGTAGCGGAAGCCAATGCACGATCTCCCCGATTCGTTTCCGCTCAAGCCGTAAACCGCAACAGTGAGACTCGGCAAAAGTCAAAAAGAAAGCAATAATTCTCCGGCTCGGACTAGCGTTCTCCCTTGATCGCCGGGAACCAATTTTAGCCGCCTTGCGTATATCGGATCTGAATCGAATGCAGCAGCTTACCCAATAGGAAAAGTCCGCTTGAAAAAAATCATCATTGCCGTCGTCGTTGTGCTGGTTGTGGCCGGAATCGTGACTCTGACAGTTGTGCGCGCCCAGGCCGGTTACACCAAGGTCTATACGGGTAAAGTCACCCGGCAGAGTCTCATCTCGACCGTCAGCGGCACCGGCCAGATCAAGCCCAAGACATACGTTAACCTGGGCGCGACCGCCTTCGGCCGCATCACCCACCTGTATGTTAAGGAAGGCGAGAAAGTCCATAGAGGTGAAGAGGTTGCGAGCATCGAGAACGTCCAGCAGGGAGCCAATGTAGAAGGCCAGAAGGCGGCTATCGCCGCGGCGCAGACCGACATTGCCGCCGATATCGCTGCCGAAAAAACCCAGCAGGCCAACATCGACCACGCCAACGCCGACCTGGAGCAAAAACGCCTCGACTACCAGCGCGCCCAGGGACTGTACAAAGACGGCATCATGGCCAAGCAGGATTTCGACGCCAAGAAAGCTGCCTACGATCTCGACGTTGCCACCCTGGCCCAGAGCCAGGCCGCTCTGGCCCAGGCTAAAGCTCAGACTGAATCCGCGCGCGGCCATATGAACACCCAGCAAGCCACGCTGCGTGCCAACGTCGACATGCTCGGTAAGACCGTCGCGGTCGCCCCTTTTGACGGCATCGTAACCAACCTCCCCGTCCGCGAAGGCGAAACCGTCGTCGAAGGTATCCAGAACGCCGAGGGCTCTACGCTTATGACCCTCGCCGATATGTCCGTCATCACCGCCGAAGTCAAGGTGGACGAAACGGATATCGTCAATGTGGCGATTGGTCAAAGCGCCGACGTAAGTGTCGATGCCCTTCCCGGAAAGATCTTCAAAGGCCACGTCACGCTGGTCGGCGACCAGGCTCTTCTACGCTCCACCGGTGTGGCTACCAGCCAGTCCACCAGCGGACAGGAAGAGGCAAAGGACTTCAAGGTTGTCGTGACTCTGGACAATCCTTCAGACGAGCTGCGTCCTGGCCTCTCGACGACCGCCAAGATCACAACCGCCAAGAAGGATGACGTAATCACCGTGCCCATCCAGGCACTCGCCATGCGCGATCCGGACGCAGGCAAGAACAAGGGCAACGCGGTCCAGGCAGCCACCGCTGCGAACAACACGCAGAAGCAGGTGCAGGGAGTCTTCGTCGTTCGTGACGACAAGGGCAAGCTTCGCGTCCACTTTGTGCCGGTGACTACCGGAATTACCGGGACCACAGACATCGAGATCACCAATGGGCTGCAGCCCGGCGATGAGATCGTCACCGGAACCTTCCAGGTTCTGCGCGACTTGAAGGACGACTCCATGGTGAAGCGCGACACGACACCCATTGCTCCTCCAAAGACGGATTCGTCGTCCTAAACCAGTGACTGTTGATCTCCGCGGAACCATCTGCGCGTCCAAAGCGTAACCAGAACATGGACAGCGCAGGTAGCATGGTAGAAGTTGAACAGGAGCAGTGGATGAGCACCGAGACTACCAACGTAGCCGAAGTCAAAACCGCGGTCGCGGTTCCCTCAGGCGACGTGATCGTCGTAGAAGATATCTGGAAGACCTACGACATGGGTTCGGAGCAGCAGGTCCATGCTCTGCAGGGCATTACCCTCCGCATCAAGCACAACGAGTATGTCGCCATCATGGGACCGTCCGGCTCCGGCAAGTCCACGCTGATGAACCTCATCGGCTGCCTGGATACACCCAGCAAGGGACAGTACTGGCTCAATGGACACCTGGTCAGCGAGCTCAATGACGATGAGCTCGCGCGCATCCGCAATAAGGAAATCGGCTTCGTCTTCCAGACCTTCAATCTGCTGGCCCGTGCCAGTGCATTGCACAACGTCGAGCTGCCGCTGATCTATAACGGCACACCGGCTGCAGAACGGCTGGAGCGCGCCCAGGGAGCGCTGCGCGCCGTGAACCTCGACACCCGCATGCACCACAAGCCGAACGAGCTCTCCGGCGGTCAGCGGCAGCGCGTCGCCATTGCTCGCGCCTTGATCAACCGGCCATCCATCATCCTTGCCGACGAGCCCACCGGCAACCTCGATTCCAAGACCGGCGACGAGATCATGGCGCTCTTCGATCAGCTGCACGAGCGGGGCAATACCATCGTGCTGGTCACACACGAGCCGGACATCGCGGAATACGCGCACCGCGTAGTGCACATCCGCGACGGCAAAATCTTCTCCGATCAGCCCTCGTCGCGGGTGCGCCGGCCAGACCACGGCTGATCACTCCGAGGCAATTCATCGTTCAAAGCAGACGACGCGGTCGAATTCAAGGCCATAATCGCGCCACTCCTCGTCTAATCTCCCCCCGATTCCCGCCGATAACGGACGGAGAGGATTGATGCATCTTGGAGTCTGCCCAGCAAACTGATGAAGGATTGGCTCATCCTGCGGCATCGCTCGCCGTTGAGCATCCCGATTGGTCGCTCGGCTTCATGATAGGTCGCAGCCTGATCATGCAGCGGCTGTTCGCACAGATGCGCTCCACTGCGCCGCATCTGCGCATCGCCACGATAGAAGGCGAGAGCGGATCGGGAAAAGCAGCAGCCGCACGCACCCTTCACGCCCTTGGACCGGCCGCCTCCGGCATCTTTCTTCCCTGCCCGGCAACGCAGTTTTTCGAGCAGCTTCCCATCATCACGCGTGAATCGCGCGACGGAACGTTGCTGCTCAGCCACGTCGAAGATCTTTCCCCCGCCCAGCAGCTCCGGTTGCTCGATTTTCTGCAATGGCTCGATCACCAGCATGCCCGCCACATGCCAGACTCGGCTCCCCGCCAGGTCTTCTTCAGCTCCAATCTGCCTGTGCGCAAGCTGGTCTCGTCATATTCCTTGCGCATCGATCTCGCCAATCGCCTCACCGTGATCCGCTTCGCCATGCCTCCACTGCGCGAGCGCCGGGAAGACATCCCGCTGCTCGCGGGATACTTTGCCCAGAGCTTTTCGGCCATGCACAACAAGCCGGTGCGCGGGCTCGGACCGCAGGCTCTTCCCCGCCTTCTTACTCATAACTGGCCGGGCAATGTCTGCGAGTTGGAGAATGTGATCCACGCGGCTGCGCTCGAATGCGAGGGACAATGGATTCGTCCCATCGATATTCCCTCGCTTTCACCCGGTTTCCCCGCGTCTCCTTCGATGGTCTCCACAAGCGCTCAGGGAAATGGCCATGCGCGCCAGAGCCTCGACGAAGATCCCAATCTTGACCACGCTATTCACCGCCACATTACTACCGTGCTGGCTCGTGTGGACGGCAACAAGCTTCGCGCCGCGCGCCTCCTGGGCATCAGCCGCTCCACCCTCTATCGACTTCTCGAGCCCAACGTCCGCACTCCAAAAGAAACCCCGACCGAGTCCTCCTGAGCCAATCTCGACGATCCGATCTCAGCGGTTTCTGCGCCGCGGCAAATACAATAACCGTCGTATGCAGAAGCTTTTCGTCACCGTCCTCGTAGCTCCCGTCCTGCTCATCGCTCCTGCGTTCGCGCAAACCTTCCCCAAGTCCGTCCAGAAGGAAGCCACCGAACACGCGCAGCAGCAAAAGCTGGAGAACGGAGCCGCGCCTCTCCCTCCTGATGCGCCACTTGCGGATCGACGCAAGACGCTCAATGCGCTCTTCGAGGAGATGTGGCAGGACCGTCTCAGCCATGAGCCGGAATTCGCCTCGTCCATCGGGGACAAGCGCTACAACGACCAGCTCACCGACTACTCCGTCGACGCATACAACCAGCAACTTGCCCGCGGCCGCGACTACATCGTCCGTCTCGGCTCCATCGACACCGCCGGCATGACCGGCCAGGAAGTTCTCAGCAAGGAACTGATGGTTCGACAGCTCATAGAGCAACAGCAGGCGGCGGAATTCAAGCCCTGGGAGATGCCCGTTAATCAATTCAGCGGCCTGCACAGTGAACTGCCCCAGCTGGTCGGACGCCTGAGCTTCGATAGCGTGAAGGACTACGACGACTACACCGCCCGCCTCACAAAAATTCCTACAGCCTTCGATCAGATCAGCGCCAACATGAACGCCGGCGTCGAAGACGGCCGCGTGCCTCCGAAGTATCTTCTCGAAAAAGTTCTGGTGCAGGTCAATGCCGTCGCCACACAGAGGCCCGAAGACACGCCCTTCGCACGCCCGCTCAAAAAATTTCCCGCCGGCATTTCAGCCGAAGATCAAACCCGCATCAAAGCTGCAGTTCTCGACGCTATCCAGAAGCAGGTGCTTCCTGCTTATCAGCAGTTCGCGCGCTTTCTGAAGGCCACGTATATCCCGGCAGGCCGCACCGATCCCGGCGTCTGGTCGCTTCCCGATGGCGACAAGTATTACGCCTTCCGCGTCCACCAGAGCACAACCACCGATCTGACTCCGGCGCAGATTCATCAGATCGGCCTGGACGAGGTGAAGCGCGATGAGGCCGAGATGCTGGTCATCGCGCAGAAGCTGGGCTTCAAAGATATCGCGTCGCTGCGCGCATCGATCGTCAGCAATCCCAAGCTTCACCCGCAGACCAAGGAGCAATACCTCGACGCGTTTCGCGCCGACCTCGATCAGATGCGCCCCAAGCTGCCATCGCTCTTTGGACGTCTGCCCAAGGCTTCGCTCGAAGTCGAAGCTGTGCCCGAGTTCATCGAGAAAGACCAGGCACCCGCTTACTACGATCGAGGAACCCCCGACGGCAAGCGACCCGGCCGCGTCTTCGTCAACACCTATGACGTCGAGCATCGCTCGCTCGCCAATGTCGAATCCATCGCCTATCACGAGGGCTTGCCCGGCCACCATCTTCAGATATCCATCGCGCAGGAGCTCACCGGCATCCCCGAATTCCGCAAGTATCTTGGCTACACCGCCTTCACCGAAGGCTGGGGGTTATACGCCGAGCGTCTGGGCAAGGACGTCGGCTTCTATCAGGACCCATACTCGGACTTCGGCCGCCTCGAAACCGATATTTTCCGCGCCGTGCGCCTGGTCGTCGATACCGGCGTCCACTCCGAGCACTGGAGCCGCGATCAGATGGTGCAGTATTTCCACGAGCATTGCGGTCTTGATGACGCCAGCGTTCAGTCTGAGGTCGATCGCTACATTGCCTGGCCGGCGCAGGCACTGGGCTACAAGATCGGCCAGCTGAAGATTCTCGAGCTCCGCGCCAAAGCCCAGCAGCAGCTTGGAGATAAATTCGATCTGAAAGCATTCCACGATCAGGTGATCGATTCCGGGGCACTTCCGCTCGACGTGCTGGAGAAACGAATCGACTCCTGGATCGAGCAGCAGAAGCCACGCTAGTTGCCGCAGATTTCGGATAAAATCAGTAACTATCCCCGATAGCGCCGATGTGTCAGCCGGTCGGCAAAAAACAGCTCACTTTAGTAAAGGCTCCCTCGCCGCCGGCGATTAAGGGAATATTTGTATGACTACACCTTCGCTTTTATGGGCTGATACGGGCCTCGAAGTTACTGATGTTGATGATCCCGCAGTTTTCGCCAATCGGGCTGCGCGCTTCCATGACGTGGCAGCACAGATGGAAGGCATGCGCCGCATCGCTCATGCCTTCGTCGAGCATCCGGACACTCTGCTGCAAGAGCTGGTCGACGCGGCGATCGAATTGTGCGGGGCGGACAGCGCGGGCATCAGCATTGAAAAGGAAGATCGAACTGACGAGAGTTACTTTCACTGGGTAGCCACGGCCGGCCAATATTCAGAATTTCTCAACGCCACGCTGCCACGCTACCCCAGTGCCTGCAGTATCTGTATCGAGCGCGGCCATCCGCAGCTATTTCGCGTGGGACAGCGTTTCTTCGACATCCTGGGTGTCGAAGCTCCACTGGTGACCGACGGGATTTTGCTGCCCTGGGAGGTCGACCAGACGCGCGGCACGATCTTTGTCATCGCTCATGGACGCACCGAGGCCTTCGACGAATCCGATTGCCGCCTGATGCGGGTTCTCGCCGATTTTGCCGCCATGGGCATACGGCATCAACGCCAGCAGAAACTGGTGACCGAGCGGGCCGGCGCTGCGGCTGCGGCAATCATGGCCAACGACCTCGCGCACAGTATCAACAATCCCCTGCAGAGCCTGACCAATCTGCTCTATCTGGCCACAGAAGGCAATAACGGCGAGGAAGCCAGGGGGCTGGCGCAACAGGCCTTCAGAGATCTTCAGCGCCTGTCAGGCCTGGTGCAGAAGCTGCTGGCGCTGCCCGGTCGCAAACCGTAACCGGTCTGCAGCCGCCAAGACAATTGCGCGGCTTCAGCCTTCAGATCTGAATTCAGTAAACCTGCGGCCGGTTCAGCGGCAGGCGAACCTGAAAGCAGGTCGAATGCGGAACGGACTGCATGGTCACCGACCCCAGATGCTTGTGCACGATGCGCCGCACGGTATCGAGCCCCAGCCCTAGTGCCTGTCCGATCGGCTTTGTCGTGAAAAATGGTTCGAAGACGCGCGAGGCGATGGAGGGATCGATCCCCGGCCCATCGTCGCAAACCTCGACGAACGCCATCTCACCATTCAGCTTGATGGTTATCTTGAGAACACCGTAGCCATTCATCGCAGTAAAGGCATTTTCAAGGAGTGCCGTCCACACCTGGCTCAGCTCGCCGCCATACCCTGTGACCCTGGGCATCGCGGAATTGTAATCGCGGATGATCTTTATTTCGGCGGCTTTGGAATGAAGCAAGATCAGCGCGCTCTCCACGGACTGGACCAGATCGATCTCCTGAATCGGAGCCTGATCCATGTAGGAGTAGTCCTGAATCGCCTTGATGATGCTGAAAATGCGTGATGAAGAATCAGCGATCATCTTGACGGTCAGGCGCGCATTCAAGGATGCAGCAAAGCCCGCAACCGCAGCCGGAAACACCCCCGCGCCGATAAGAGATGTCAGCTCCTCCAGTGACGCCTGTGGCAGACGCGCTGCGATAAACGCGGGAGCCAGGCTCCAGGCGTTCGGAACACGGTGCGCCTCCAGCCACTTCGCCAGTTCCTCCTCTTTGTCGCTCTCTGATAAAGCATCGGCGGTGGTTTCCGTACGGGCAGCTTCCTCCACAGCGGCTCGCGCCTTGCAGGACCAGCGGTGATAGGCTTCCAGTTCTTCTTCTGACTCGAAGAGCCGGCCCAAACGGCAGAGATCCCCGTCTCTGTCGAAGTTCGACAGCAGGCTGACCGCGCCCCGTTGCGCCGCCGACGCCGGATTCTTGAGCTCATGCGAAAGGTTGGCGGCCAGCTTACCCAGCGCGTCGAGCTTCTCTACCTGCTGCTCCGCGCGGGTGAAGTCGCGCGTCCGGTCAAGAAGAATCGAAACACAGCGCTGGCCCATCGATGGAATAGCCCGCAACATCTCCGGAAATAATTCTTCGTGAAAATCGAGAATCCATGCCGGGCCCGAGGTCGAGCCGCCTGCACCCCAGATCTTCATGCGCGAAAACGGCAGCTTCCCGGTCAGTTGTCCGGTGCGGCCGATGGACAAGGTCACCAGCCCCGCGTTCTTGCGAAAGACACAAATCTCGCCCTTGAGAATGATGCTGAAATGATGCGCGGGCTCGCCTTCGCGAAAGACGATGGCCTGATCCGGCCCCACCCGCTCGCTGCAGTGCGTCGCCAGCCAGAGATATTCCTCATCCGTGAGACCGTGAAGCAGCTCCACACCGCGCAGCGCGGCAACGATCTCCGCAACCGGCGTGGGAGTAGGAGGAGCGACACAGGGCTCGCCCCCTGTTCCCTCCATTGGCCACGGACGAACCGGAGTGTTCGCCGATTCTTCCACCGCGCCGAGTGATTGACTCGTCATATGCCCGCTCCTAACGTCAGCTTCCAAGGTATCAGCCGCGTTTGAGAAGTAGATGCAAGGCAGCGGCGGAAGTGGTCAACAATCCTATGTGACGTCAAAAGGCACTGCGGGAGAGCACTCCTGTACTCTGGAACAACCATGAGCACCACAGCACAAACTCCCGACCTGTCCAAATCCCGCGTTGCCGTGCTTGGAGCCGGCAAGATGGGCGGCATCCTTCTGCAGGCTTTCCTCAAGCAGCAAATATTGAGCCCGGATCAGCTTCTCGCCACTGTTGCCCATGAGGAACGCGCCGCAGCGCTCTCCGCGCAATGGGGAGTGGAAGTTTCCACCGACAACCTTGCCGTCTCGCACCAGGCCGATGTCATCCTTCTCGGCGTCAAACCCTTTCAAGTGCCCGACCTGGTCGAGCAGATTCGTCCCGCCCTCACCACCAGCAAGCTGCTCATCTCCTTCGCTGCGTCAGTGAGAATCAGCGCCATCGAACAGGCCGCCGGGATTGATATTCCGGTCATCCGCTCTATGCCGAATACGCCGTCCATGCTCGGAGCAGGAATTTCCGCGCTTTGCCGCGGCCGCTTTGTCACCGACGCGCAGATGGCCTTCGCCTCGCGCATCTTCGAAACCGTAGGCCGCACCGTCATTGTGGACGAGAAGCATATGGACGCCGTCACCGGCCTCTCAGCGAGCGGCCCCGCGTTCATCTACATCATTCTCGAATCGCTGGCCGAAGCGGGCGTGAAGGTCGGCCTGCCGCGCGACATCGCCACGCTGCTCGCCGCGCAAACCACCTTCGGCGCAGCCAAGATGGTCCTTGAAACCGGCTATCACCCGGCGCTGCTGAAAGACGCTGTCACGACGCCTGCCGGGTGCACCATCGACGGCATCCTCGAGCTCGAAGAAGGCGGCCTGCGCGTGACGCTGATCAAGGCTGTTATGCGCGCAACGCAGCGCGCGAAAGAGCTGGCGGCTGGTTAAACAAAACGGCCAGCCCGTGAGCTGGCCGTTCGTTCTCCGGCACTCAATTTACTGGGGCTTAGTTGTGTCGCTTGCCTTCTGGTCCGCCTCTTTGGTGCGATCCTTGGTTTTGGTCGAAGCGCGATGCGCATTGTCCTTGGCTTTCGATCCGGCTTCCTTCTTCGGCGCAACTACCTTCTCGGTTCCTTCTTTGGTCTTGTCCGCAGCGGTCTCCGTGCCTTCCTTGGTGCGGTCGTATCCTTTGGTAGAGCCTTCCTTGGTCTTGTCGTAGGCCTTGGTGGTGCCCTTTTTCGCCCCGTGATAGACCTTCTTGGTGCCTTTGCCTATCGCGTGGCCAGTATCCTTTGCTGCATCCTTGGTGTCGGTCCCGGCTTTTTTGACGTCCTGCGTGGCGGTGTCCTGTGCGAACGCAATCGAACCAGCTCCACAAACCATCGTGGAAGCCAGCAGTAGGGTGAGAAATCGTGAGTTCTTCATACGCTTGAAAAGATTACCCAAACTGACAGAAAGTTGCACACCTTGTTTCATCGACGGGCAGAGCCTCGAGAACATCACAGAGGAAACCCGCCGCAGGGCTCGGCCTCATGAACTTAGCGGGCACCACTCCTGCATCGATAAAACAGAGTTTGGGGATACCGGTAAAATAAGTGGCAGGGATTTATGAACGCGACCTCCACCGCAGCCGCTCTTCCTGCAACGTTCGTTCAGTCGACGGATACTTCGCCCGCGCTGCGGCGCTACGCGTGGGGAGTCGTCGCCTACAACGTCGCGGTCATCATCTGGGGAGCGGCGGTACGCGCCACCGGCTCAGGCGCGGGCTGCGGAGATCACTGGCCGCTCTGCAACGGCTCCGTCGTCCAGCACCATCCCACCGCCGCCACGCTCATCGAGTTCGCCCATCGCTCCATGAGCGGCGTGGCACTCCTCCTGATTGTGGGCCTGGTCTTCTGGGTTTTTCGCGGCACGGCAAAATGGCATCTTGCCCGCGCGGCAGCAGTGGTGTCGCTGGTGCTCACATTGAACGAAGCCTTGCTGGGCGCGTTGCTTGTCCTTCTCGGCAAGGTCGCGCATGACCAGTCGGCATCGCGGGGTGTGTATCTCGCGCTGCACCTCACCAATACGCTGCTTATGCTGGCTGCCCTCACGCTCACCTCCCATTTCCTTTCACGCAAAATGGGATACATGCGCGGCAGCGTGGAGCTGCGCCGGCCGCAGATCGCGCTTGGCGGTCTTGTGGCCGTCATCATTACCGGAGTCTGCGGCTCACTTGCGGCACTGGCCGACACCCTTTACCCGTCCACGACTCTGAGTGCTGCTCTCGTTTCAGACTTCGCGCCGGATAGCCCCTGGCTTGTTCACATCCGCTGGATGCATCCCGTCGTAAGCCTCATCGCCGGCGCATTCATCCTCTGGATCGTCTTTCGCGGCCTTTCCTCCACAGAGAATCGTGGGCTCTCGATCGCGGTCATCTCCCTCCTCGTACTCCAGTACGCGCTCGGCGTGGCGGATATCGCGCTGCTCGCGTCCGTATCTCTGCAGATCATCCATCTCCTCGGCGCCGACCTGCTCTGGATCGCCCTGGTCGTCCTCACTGCGGATCTCTGCCTGCGTCCTATCGGATGCACCCGCGACACGTGTCTCACCTAGGCACTGCTGCCATCCTGTCAAAACCGATCGCGTCTTCATTTTTTTGCTTCCCAATCGCACATAAAACCGATTTACTTACGACTGTCAGGAATTGAGAGATGACGGACCAGACCAAGCACGATCCGATCGCAGGACATGCCTCTGAGCTCAACACAAAAGCGGCGCGCATCGCCGGCTTTCTCGATCGCCACCAGCTTTCCGCCCTGCTGTTAAGCCGTCATGAGAACATCGCGTGGGCGACGGCCGGTCAGGTGGAAGCGCGAGTCGGGCTGGGATCGGAAACTGCCGTCACCTCGCTGCTCATCACCCGCGACGGCCACAGATACTATCTCGCCACGAACAACGAAGGCCCGCGGCTGGCTGCAGAGGAATTCGCCGGTCTGGACTACGAGCCGGTGCTCTATCCCTGGTACGAAACCTCTGCACCGCATATCCAGAAGCTCGTCGGCGCTGGCAATCTCGGATCCGATACCGCACGTGCTAACGCGACCCACGTGAATCTCGGTCCGCTGCGTGCTCCCCTGCTCGAAACCGAAATCGAACGCTATCGTGCTCTCGGCCGCGAGACCGCCGCCGCCACGGTGGCTGTTCTCGAATCGCTGCAGCCCGGCGTCACTGAATATGAAATGGCTGCGCGCACCTCGGCTGCACTTTGGTCGCGCGGCATTGCGCCTACGGTCTTGCTGATGGGCACCGACGACCGCATCCGCAAATATAAGCACGCCGTTCCGCGTAAAGGCATTCTCGATCGCTACGGGATGCTCAATCTCTGCGCACGCAAGTGGGGGCTGGTCGTTTCCATCACCCGCTTCGTTCACTTCGGCCCAGCACCAGCTGCTCTTGCCGAATCTTTTACGCACGTCGCGCAGATCAATTCAGCCCTGCTGCATGCCACGCGCCCCGGGGCAACCTCTGCTGCAATCTACGCCGCAGCGCAAAAGGCATACGCAGCCGCAGGCGCCGCAGAAGACATCCAGCTCCATCATCAGGGCGGACCCTGCGGATATGTCGAGCGCGACTGGATCATCACCCCGAAAGGCGAGCAAGTGGTGGCCCTGCCCCAGAGCCTTGCCTACAATCCAAGCCTGCGGGGGGCCAAGGTGGAAGATACAGTCATAGTCACAAATGACGGAACAGAAGTGCTGACACCTACGCCCTCGCTGCCTGTGATCGAAACCAGTATCGACGGATCAACATATCTCTCGGCCGGGATGCTCATACGATAGCTGTGCGTTTCACTGCGTTCTGAAACCAGGCCGTCCGTCGAATATGGCAGCGATGGTCTAACATTAGGCCGTAACGCCTACCTTGAGGTCTAGAGTCATGCGCTCGCTTTGCACGCTTCTTCGCAAACATCTGCCTGTGCTTGCCGTGGCAATTTCTCTCGCCGCCGGCCCGTCCGCTTTTTTTGTATCCGCGCAAGCAACCGCTTACATTGATCAACCCCCCGTTCTCCTCGGGGCAGCGTGGTATCCCGAACAATGGCCAGAAGCGCAATGGGAGCCGGACCTCGAACGCATGGAAGCGGCCCGCATCCACCTGGTGCGCGTCGGCGAATTTGCGTGGAGCACTATGGAGCCCGAGGAGGGCCAATATCACTTCGAATGGTTGGAGCGTGCGATCACGCTGGCCGCCAAGCATCACATCTGCGTGGTGCTGGGAACACCCACGGCCGCGCCTCCTGCATGGCTGACAACGAAATATCCCGAGACCCTGCGCATTGACGAAAACGGCCGCCGCGATGAGCACGGCAATCGCCAGCAATTCTCCTTCGCCGATCCGAAGTATCGCGAGCTCGCTCACGGCATCGCCGAGCAGATGGCCATTCACTTCGGCCACAACCCCAATGTTGTCGGCTGGCAGCTCGATAACGAATATGCCGCTGACTCCTTCGATCCCGCGGCCAAAGCGCAGTTCCACGCCTATCTCGAGCACAGATACGGAACCATCGCCAACCTCAATCAACACTGGGCTACGGCCTATTGGAGCCAGACCTACAACAACTTCGACCAGATTCCCGTGCGCAGCTCAGACGAAAATCCAGCGCTGCTGCTCGAGTGGCGGCACTTCGTCAGCGAAACATGGAAGAGCTATTCCGAAAACCAGATCAGCGCTATTCGCCCGCACGCCGACAAGCGGCAATTCATCACCACCAACACCATGGGTTGGTTCGATAACTTCGATGAATACGTTCTGCATTCAGTGCTCGATATCGCAGCCTGGGATGACTACATCGGATCCGGCAACTACGACGCCGATGCCAACGGCGCAGTCCATGACCTGACCCGCGGCTACAAGCGGAAGAACTTCTGGGTGATGGAAACCGAACCGGCCTTCGTCAATTGGCGGAAAACCAACACGCCGCTCGAAAAAGGACAGGTCCGCGACATGGCCTGGCAGGCCGTCGGCCATGGCGCAGACGCGGTCGAGTACTGGCAGTGGCGCGCCGCGCCGAATGGTCAGGAGGAGTACCACGGCGTGCTCCTGGGCATCGATGGCAAACCAGTGCCGGTTTACGACGAGGTTAAGCAGGTGGGAGCGGAATTCGAAAAGGCCGGTGCCGCGCTCTCCGGGACCTCACCCCACGCTTCGGTCGCCATCATCAATTCCTACGACAGCCGGTGGGCTATCGACTTCCAGCGCCACAGCGCAGCCTTCGATCCCGTGGCCGAGATGATTGCCTTCTATCGTCCGCTTCGCGATGAGACACAATCCGTCGATGTCATCTCACCAGAAGCGCCGTTAGACAGCTACAAGCTTGTGGTCGCGCCCGCGCTCAACGTGCTGCCGCAATCGACCGCCGACCATCTGCTCGCCTACGTCCGGCAGGGTGGTCACCTTGTGCTCGGCCCGCGCAGCGGCATGAAGGACGAATATAACGCCCTCAATCCCCAACGCCAGCCTGGTCCACTGGCGGACGCGCTCGGCGCCAACGTCTCGCAGTTTTATGCGCTCGACAATGCTGTACCAGTCACCGGAGATATCGGATCGGGCACCGCAAACGTCTGGGCGGAAACCCTCAATGTCGCGTCACCGGATACGAAGGTCTTGTTGAGCTACGGAGCGAGCAATGGATGGCTCGACGGCCAGCCCGCCGCGATCACACGCCCGGTCGGCAAAGGAAGCATCACCTACATCGGCGCGTGGATGGATGCGGAGCTACTGCAAAAGCTCACTGCATCTTTCGTGCAACAGGCAGGCGTGCTGCCTATCCTCGCAGGAGTGCCTGAAGGAGTTGAAGTCTGCCAGCGCAGCAACGGTGAAAAGACCGTGCTCATCCTCATCAATCACACTACAATGAGCCAGCGCGTTTCCCTGGGGACATCGATGACGGATCTGTTGCGCGAAGGATCTGGGCGAGTCGACTCAGTCGATCTGCCCAAGTACGGCGTCGCCGTGCTTCAGAAATAAACAAGCTTGTTGTCCTCCCAAAACACCGGAGACCTTCCCGGTCTCCGGTGCCTTTTTGAGCCGGACATCATAAGCGGATGAAAACGCGAAAGAAACGAGTCCGAAGGAGAATACGCCGAAGGCACTTCGCCGGACGCGTAGTCCTACTTCTCGCTGCTCGGCGGAACCAGCCCCTTCAGGCGCATATAAAGAGCCAGCGTCGCATACTGCTCATTGTCGTGCGAAACATTGCCCCACGCCAATCCGATCCGCGACCGCTTTCCCTGCCCGAACGTGATCATCTCGGTCATGTTGGAATCGTTCAGCGCAGCATAGGCCTTATCGCACTCGGCGAAGGAGGCCTTCAGCGCTTCTACGATTACAGCCTTATCCGCCGTATCCGACGGCGGCTTCTGGATAGAACTGGCTTCCACATGATTCGCCAATCCGCAGCCGCGAAACTGCGCCTCCGTCACATGATTCACCACCCGTGCAAAGGTGCGGATATCTGGTGTCGGCTTGTATTGATAGTTTTCTGCCGGCATATCTTCAGCCGCTTTGATCACGAACGGCTTGAGCCGGCCATAGCTGCCCTGCACTTCCGCTGCAGGCCCTGCCGGCGGCGTCTGCGCCAGTGCCAGCGTTGAAATCATCAAACCCGCAACCATCCAACCCGTACGCTGCATGCTATTTCCTCCATACCACCCTCAGCAAAAACGCGCTGCGCAAGCGGTACAAACGAATATATCGCGTTCTCAAGAAATGAACGCCGTGGCCTACTTTAACTGGCGGAGAAGATCGCATGCCCTCTGCAGATCGTCGTCGCGCTTGGCAAAACAGAAGCGCAACAGATTCTCGCCCCGCCCGCCAGCGAAGAAAGCTGTACCCGCAACGGCGGCCACCTTCGCCTCGCGCAGCAGGCTTCGCGCTTTCTCTTTCGCGTTCGCGCCAGGAAGACGCGAGACATCTGCCAGCACGTAATACGCGCCCGCAGGAACTGAAGGCGTGAGCCCCGCGTCGCTTAAGGCCGAGCAGAGCTTGTCACGCTTTGCCTGATATTCCGATGACAATCCCGCATAAAACGACGGCGGAAGCTCCATAAGTCCGGCAGCAGCGCCATACTGAAACGGCGAAGGACTGCAGACGTAGGTAAGGTCGTGGAAGTATCCGATCGATCCCAGCCAGCGCCGGTCCGCCGCCAGGTAGCCCACGCGCCAGCCGGTAATGCTGAATGTCTTCGAAAGCCCTGAGATCGTGATCGTTCTCTCCGCCATGCCCGGCATGGTCGCCAGACTCACATGCTCTGCTCCATCGAAGACGAAATATTCATAAATCTCATCCGTGAAGGCGAAGAGATCGTTCTCGCAGGCCAGCGCGGCGATGGCCTCGAGCTCTGTGCGCGTGAATATCTTGCCGCACGGATTCGATGGCGTGTTCACGATCACTGCTCGCGTCTTCGGCGTAATGGCCGCACGAAGCCGGTCAAGATCAAGCGCCCAGTCACCATCATTCAGCGGAACCGCAACCGGCTTTACCCGCAAAGACAGCAGCGTGTTCAGGTGATAGCCGTAGAACGGCTCAAAGAGGATTACTTCATCGCCAGGATCGAGCAGAGCGAGCGCTGCCGCATACAACCCGGCCGTCGCACCGGATGTGACCAGCACCTCGCCTTCGGGATCGACCATCAGCCCGTTGTCACGCTGCAGCTTACGAGCGATAGCTTCACGGAGCGGAGCTACGCCATCCAGCCGCGTGTAGATGTTGTGTCCCTCGTGGATCGCTTCGATCGCGCGCTTAACTACCGGTGCCGGCACCTCTGTGTCGCACACCCCCTGGGCCAGATTCACGCCACCTACGCGGTCGCACTCGACGGTCATGGAGCGGATTTCGGATTGAACAATCTGCGGGGATATCTGGCTGAGGCGAAGCTTCTCTGTCACTATGGGCATAAGTGTCTCTCTATGATGGCACCGCGATCGTATGGAATCCAGACCCAGGTCGCGCCATTGACACTGGTCCGGTACAAGCGTAGATACTCGGAGTCAACCGCTCAAAGCAATCTCAAAGTTGGAGTTTCCTCGTTGAAGCGAAGAGTGTTGCGGTATTCAGCCCTATTCGTCTGCGCGGCTACCGTCTTCTGCTGCATGGCCAGGAGCGCCACAGCTCAGGAAAAGCTCATCTGGTCTGACGAGTTCAACAGCAGCGCACCGCAAAGTGCGCCGGACCCTCAAAACTGGACCTACGACACCGGCTATGGCCGCTGGGGAAACAACGAGCTCGAGACATACTGCGCCTACAACTCGAATCTGGCTCCCTGCGATCCCTCATCGCCCACCGCATATGTCGGCAACGACGGCTACCTGCATATCGTCGCACGCAAATCAGGCAAGAACACATATACCTCAGCACGGCTCAAAACCGAAGGCCTGCATAGCTTCCGCTACGGCCGCATCGAGGCCCGCGTTAAGATGCCTGCTGGCCAGGGCTTCTGGCCGGCCTTCTGGATGCTTGGCGACAACATCGAGACAGCTGGATGGCCGGCCTGCGGTGAAATCGACATCATGGAAAGCGTCGGTAAATTCCCAACTATGAACTACGGTTCCATTCACGGCCCCGGCTTCATTGGAACCTCAATTACCACCGGCTACTCCCTGCCTGGCGGTGGAAAATTCGCCGATGCATTTCACATCTACGGCATCCTTTGGTCCCCGCGGCAAATGAAGTTTTATGTCGATGATCCATCCAATGTATACGCCACTTACACGCCCGCCAGCCTTACCGCAGGAGGCATCTGGCCCTTCGACTCGCAAAATTTCTTTTTGATTCTCAACCTGGCTGTAGGCGGCGACTGGCCCGGCCCTCCCAACGCCTCCAGCGTCTTTCCGCAGGAGATGCTGGTTGACTACGTCCGCGTCTATCAGGAAGCTGGAGCGGCGAAAAACTGAGCTTCCAGTTCCTGGCAAAAAATATTCGCAATCAGGCTGGATCAAGCTCCCGGACCGTGCGTGGTTCACGCGTGGTCAGTATCGCGCGGTGGGCAATTACCCGTTCGCGCGCATCATAGGCAGCAGACTTGCGATCCTGGTAGCTCACTCCATGCGCGGGAAAAGCTATCCGTGCATGCACATCTTTGCGCGAAAGTACGCTGAGCAGATGCGGTCCAAATGAAATATCGCCGTAGTAGCAAAGCTCCGCTTCACGCGCGTCAGCTGCTTCATAAGCAATGGCGCTCGGGAAAACAGATATTCCCGTCTTTACCGTACCTTCAAAGAGAGACGGAAAGAATCTGAGTACAGAACTACCGTCGGTACTCGTTCCTTCTGGAAAAAGGATTACCGGAATCCCCTGTTCCAGCACATTGGTCATCTGGCGCGAGACCGATTCGATAACTGTTCCGCGTCCGCGCTCCACAAACACGGTTCCTCCGCATCGAGCCAGGGTGCCAAACAGAGGCCAATCCAGTACTTCGGCCTTCGAAACGAAGATGCAGGGCATCAACGAGGAGTAGAAAAGAATATCCAGATAGCTCAGGTGATTGGAAACGATGAGACCTGCAGACGGCAGCGGCCCTGCAAAGCTGACCCGCATCGACAAGCGTTGAACAATCATCCTGCAGGCACGGTGTAACCATCGCGCTCTGAGACTGGCACTTACATTTCCGCCGCAGCGAACACGGATTATCGCGAAGCGAACCAGTACTTCCAGCAAGCTGAACAGGAGCAGGAACGCACGGAAACCACCCCGCAAACTACGCGCGATCAGCGGGCTTCGGCGAGGAACCTGTTCCTCGCGGCCGGGGTCAGCTGTTCCAGGTCCAGCAGTGTAAGAAAGTCGATCGTCCTGAATTCCCTGTCCCATGCCGGCGCGCCGCAGATCCTTGCTCCCACTCCAATATAAGTCTTGAGTAGTTTCGGCACCTTTACGGTGACTTCGCTCGCAGTCACGGCAGGTGGCAGCTCATACGCAGCGGTGGGCACCGTGCGAAGCTCCTCAGCAACTAGAAAGCTCGATAAATGCCCGAAAACGGTCCACCCATCCTGTGGATCTTCAGAATTCAGCGATGAGCAGCCGATAAGATACCGGAGCCCATAATGCCTTGCGTACTGCGCGATCCCCCGCCACAACAGATTCAAAACTTCACTGGTACGATGTTCGCGATCGATCGAAGCTCGCCCCAGCTCCAGAGCTTCATGGCGAATCGGCTCATAGACGTTGAAGTCGAACTCTTGGGCACTGTAGTAACCAATGTTCTGCTTCGCCATGGCTCCGGATTGCATCCGGTAGGTTCCAACTATCTCTCTTCTAGAACGGTCTTCGACAATGAGGTGGTCGCAGAATAGGTCGAAGTCGTCCTGATCCAGTCCCGTGGAGTAAGACGACGATAAGCCTTCTCCTAACTCGATGTTGAAGACCTTGAAGCGCAGGCGGCACGCAGCTTCACGTTCTGCCAGCGACTGAGCAACCCGAATCTGGTACTTCCCCGTCTCAATGCAAATCCTAAGCTGAAGATCGGCATTGGGTAGTACTTCACTGTGAGGTAGCGGGTTACCAGCGGGGGCAATCTCGAAGGTACCTGCGGTAGTTTGACTCAATCGGCGCGGTTTCCAGAGCCGGTATGGGGTCATCATGCCCATATCATGCGCTGATCAACTTGAACGAATCTTAACGCTACGCGAAAACAAAGCTAATTCTCGATGAACGTAACGCCTGAGTCAGTTATAAGATAAAGTGAATTGTTCTTAATTTTCGGAGAAAAAGAAGGCATTATCCGGAATTGGTGATTTGCTCGTAGGGTAGAGCTTGCTGTTCTCCAATATGGCGACAACACTGCAGTCAAATCAAGAAGGGTAAAAATAAAACACACTATGACACGTGAACAAATTATCGCAGCCATCGATGACGAGATTGGCCGACTTCAGCAGGTGAAAAAACTGTTACAAAGCACCGGCAGCGTTATGTTGACCGGCTCAACTTCCGGAAAGAGCAGCTCCCCGAAACGAATCCTCAGCGCCGAAGCCCGCCAGCGCATTGCAGCAGCGCAGAAAAGGCGTTGGGCAAAACAGAGAAAAGAGGCCGCTGCAGCATCCCCTAAGAAGTAGCGATGCTGAAGGTCAGACTGCTACATCCCGAAGCTCAGGCGCCAACGGTTACCTACGCGGGGAGCGACCTGGGCTTCGATCTCTATTCCATCGAAGATATCGTCCTTCCACCGGGAGTTCCGGTGAAGGTTCATACCGGTATCGCTGTGGAGGGTCCGCCTGGATCAGGATTTGTTCTGGGCGATAGATCCTCTATGGCTGCGAAGGGCGTCACTTACGCCGGGGGCCGCATTGATGCCGGCTATCGTGGCGAGATTCTCGTATGCCTCATCAATGTGAATCAGCCTGAATACTCCATTCAGACTACAAAGAACGATTCTGGCGCCATTATTGATGTGGCACTGGCGCGAACGGACGTTTCCGTGCATATTCGCAAAGGTGACAAGATCGCGCAGATGTCTCCCTTTGAAGCACGAACCTCTCTCAAAATCGTGGTTGTCGATCACCTAGCCGAAAGCGATCGCGGCGCAAAGGGCTTCGGATCGTCAGGTCGATGACAAGGAGCCTGAGGTAGCATCTACTTCCGCAGGTAAGCGTCGGTGCCATCGATCCAGTCCGCTCGCGGCGGCGTAAATACGTCGATATCGATGGTGTCTTCAATCGCCTCCGCGCTGTGGGGAAGATTCGGCGGTATAACCAGAAGTTCTCCGGCGCGCACAACTACCTCGTCCTTGTCGTCAAGGATGAACTTCAACGCGCCTTCCAGAACATAGGTGATTTGCTCGTTCTCATGGCTGTGCCGGGGAACGATGCATCCCTTGCGCAGCAGAAGCCGCGCCAGCATACCCTTCTCGCCGTACACAAACTGGCGGTCAAGTAACGGATTCAAATGGTCCACAGGTATTTTCGCGAAGCTCGTGTACTTCCATTTCTCGGACATGGCAATCATCATAATGCGAGTACCAGGTTGACGAGGCTTAGGGCAGAAATCGTTTATTGTCAGCGCACGAATCGCTCGATTTCAGCGGCATATCAACGCAGATTTACCGTTTTTGCCCGGTTTCGCACTACAATACCGGGAAGCCCCCGCGACAGAGCCTGCATTTGGATCGACTCTGGGTCGCGGTGCATCTTTTTTATATGATCGAACTCCCCGTACCTGAAGCCCTGACTTTTGACGATGTTTTGCTGGTTCCTGCATATAGCGATGTTGTTCCTGCCCAGGTAAGCACGCAAACCCGCCTCACCCGGCGCATCGTGCTGAATACGCCGCTGTTGAGCGCGGCTATGGACACCGTAACCGAGTCGCGCCTGGCTATCGCTATGGCCCAGCAAGGCGGATTAGGCATCGTTCACCGTAACCTCACTCCCGAGCAGCAGGCCAGCGAGATCGATAAGGTCAAGCGCTCAGAGAGCGGAATGATCGTCGATCCGGTGACCATGACACCCGATCAGCTGATCTCCGATGCCCTCGAGGTCATGCGCCGTTACAAGATTTCTGGCGTCCCGGTTACCAAGGACCGCAAGCTGGTGGGAATTCTCACCAATCGTGACCTGCGCTTCGAGACTCGCACTGACATTCCCATCCGCGATGTGATGACCAAGAACAATCTCATCACCGTGCCTGTGGGAACCACGCTCGAAGAAGCCGAGCTGATCCTGCATCAGCATCGCGTGGAAAAACTGCTGGTAGTGAACGATCAATACGAGCTTAAGGGCCTGATCACTGTTAAAGACATCCAGAAAAAACTGAAATACCCGAACGCCTCAAAGGATGAGCAGGGCCGGCTGCGCGTGGGCGCAGCTATCGGTGCCACAGGAGACTTCATCGAGCGCGCCGCCGAGCTGGTAAAGAATCGCGTCGATGTTCTCTCCATCGACTCGGCGCACGGACATTCTTCGCGAGTCCTCGAAGCTGTGCGGCTGGTCAAAAAGAAGTTCCCCGAGGTGGACCTGCTGGCCGGCAACATCGCGACCTACGATGGCGCAAAGGCTCTGATCGAAGCAGGCGCCGACGCCGTGAAGGTAGGCATCGGACCAGGCTCCATTTGCACCACGCGCATGGTCACCGGGGCTGGCATGCCACAGATCACGGCGGTGAGCGAAGCCTATCGCGCCGGACGCGAATTCAATATTCCCATCATTGCCGACGGTGGCATCAAGTACTCGGGCGACGTTGCAAAGGCTATTGCGGCGGGAGCCAGCGCCATCATGATTGGATCGCTCTTCGCGGGCGTGGACGAAAGCCCCGGCGAAACCATCCTCTATCAGGGACGGTCATTCAAGGCCTATCGCGGCATGGGCTCCCTTTCCGCGATGGCCCAAGGCTCCGGCGAGCGCTATTTCCAGGGCCAGCAGGACCTGCCGGAAGATCCATCGCGCGGTGAAGGTGTCGTCACCCGCGAGCGCAACGGACAAAATCGTCTCGCCAAGTTCGTTCCCGAAGGCATCGAAGGACGAGTCCCGCATCGGGGACCGCTTGAGGCCATGGTCTATCAACTCGTTGGCGGCTTGCGCTCAGGCATGGGCTATCTCGGCTGCGGAACCATCGAGGATCTGCAGACCAAGTCCCGCTTCGTGCGCATCTCCAATGCCGGATTGCGCGAGAGCCACGTCCACGACGTAATCATTACGCGCGAAGCTCCCAACTATCACGTCGAATAGGACTGCGCGTCCAGCGACACGCGGCTTCGCCGCAACGACCCATAGTTATCGAACAACATTTGATACGCATCCTTCACGGCATCCTCGTGAAGGATACGTATCCACGAATTACTAAATCCGCGGCCTACTCCGCTTCCGCAGAATCACCTTTCTTCGTATACGCCAGTCTTCATTCAAGCCGATAACCTCCCACGGTATCTCCGGCGAAAGATAGCGCAGCACCATATCTGTAGCCGGATGGATTCGCAACGCTGGCGCAACAAGATAGAGAAGCGGAGATTTATCCGACAATTCAACACCGCGAAAATAGCCGTGCCTCTGGAATGCGCCTTCACGATGGAGTTGGCGGACGCGGCACCAATAGTCAAGCGCTTGTATAGGCAAATGAAGATCGTCGTCGGCTTTGATCTCGATCACCGCCAGCTGTCCCACATGTGTCACCGTCAGAAGATCCAGCACGCCCCGATCGCCAGCCGAGAATGCAGGTACCTGCGTGTAGACGATGTCGCTGCGGATTGCGGGCTCGATCTCACCAACATCCTGTCGCAGCAATGACTCCAGCCACCGCTCGGGCTGCAGCCGATACAGCGGATTGTTCATTGCGCCATCCGGGCGGCGACTCTCAAAAAGTCTCTGTGTGAGATCGCAAAACAGCTTTTGATTTTCTGCAGTCAATGGAGTTTCATTCGCGCCTGCTCCAAACGTGATTTCTTCACGCAGCGAAAACGAATTGGCGGAAGCTTCGCGCCGGATACGTGCGAACTCCAACCCATGCAGTGCGAGCGACACCTCCGCGGGACCATTTACCCGCACCTCAGTCACCGCTCTCAGGCCGTTATCGAGCAGGTTAAGTACATGGTCGAGCGCCTTTCTGCATCGCTCCATGGTTGCGTTTGGATCGAACGCATGGATCAGCTTGATGTGCAGGTTCCCGCTCTCTCTGCAATCCACTTCGGCAAGCTCTTCTGTTCGCTCGTCGAGCTCATGGAGCGCGCATTTCGCCGCACTCATATCGAGCCACGCCATGCGAGCCTGCACAACGCGAGAAGTTCCGTCCGGAACAATGACCCTGAGGCCCTCGAATATCCGCTTTCCAGCTGCATGCTCCCGGCAATGCGCAAGCCACAGAATGCCTAATGTGAGAATGCCATCGACGGTGGACTGCGCCTCACTCGCATTCACTGCAATCACCGCCCAGCAGCTCAGTCCGCGGCGTAGAATGCCTCGCGCATATGCGGGCCCGAAGCTGTGTTCCAGGTCGGCAGCAGTGCGCAGGCTCTCTACTTCGCAATCAGGAAATGAGCGCCGTAGGCTGCGTTCGAGTAGACGCCGATATTTCCCGCGCGCAGCTTCACGTGTCGATGGCGAGCGGCGGTCGCGGCTCGGCGCGATCTCAAACGTCTGTGGATGAGTTTGCCCAAAACGATGAGTCTCTACGCGCAACGAGCCGTTGCGCTCGCGCACACTTGTCACAGTCCTTACCAGGTTGCGCTCTTCTGACCAGAGATGCAGCAGGCAGCGCCCATTTTCGGCACTTAGAGAATAGTGCGCCGAGCTCAGATCAAAGACGACGCGGCCATCCTCCAGAACAGCGGCGTGGGGATATTCGGCAAAGAAATGTTCCAGCGCCCGTAACAGTTGTGTAGCGGGAATTTCAGTTGCGATTGACGGCATCGCAGCGATGATGAGATCGCGAGCCCGACGCCATCAAGCGAATTGCTACCAGCCGCGACTCTTTCGTAACTGAGTGATGTGCGCCACATGATGTTGGGAGTGCCAGTCGTACATAGCGGCCATAACTGCGAGCGTCGTGGGGCCACCCTCCGAATGTTCATAGCCTCGCGCCCAGTCTTCCGGCTTCAGCGACTCCAGCAGCGCAACCCAGCGCCGGTGCAGCGGCTCAAGCAGCTCCAGAGAAATTTCGACGGGAAGCGTGCGCGCATCCGCCAGCTCCGCCCAAAGCTTCTCGTCATAGGCCTTGATGAGCGGCCAATTTTCGGTCAAAGCGTCGCGCGTCCGGCAATACGCGTTCATATGGCTGTCGGCCATATGATGGACGAGCTGGCGCACCGTCCATCCTCCGTCTCGATAGGGTGTATCGATCTGAGCCTGGCTCAGGCCGTCAACCGCGGAGCGCAAATTTTCGGGCAGCGCCGCCAGTGTCGCGATGTAGCCATGGAGTTGAGCCGGCTCGATGGATGCCGGGCGAACAAATTTGCCGATAGGAAATCGCGGGTCGTTATTCTCTGCAGTCGTCATGCGAGTAGCAGTATCGTACATGAGTGCGGAACAGGTGCGGCGTGGGCACACGCACCTGCTTACGCAATTACCTACTTACGCTGCATGATGGTGATGGTGGCGGCGGTGATGATGGTGGCGCGGCGGCACTGCGAAGGCCGAAGCCGTGAACATCAGCGCCAGGGAGAGCACGAGAAGCTTTTTCATAGGTTCATCCTATCAATGAGAACCCACTCCGACACCGCTGGTTGCGTACAGGGCTCTCAGGAGTTACGATGCCGCAAATTTTATCCTGAACGCCTAAAAGAATAGAATTGAAGCAGCGCTCGCAGGTATTTGAGGCTATTCATGACTCAGCATAAGCAATATTTTTTTGATAAGTTCGGCATCACCGAGCGTCTGCTCGAACGTTGTCTCGGCGAAGCGCTCTCCGCCGGCGGCGACTACGCTGACCTTTACTTTGAATCGATTGCGTCTACTTCGATTGGAGTAGACGAATCGCTGGTCAAGTCCGCCAGCCAGGGAGTCAGCGCCGGATGCGGCATTCGCGTCGTCAGCGGCGAGCGCACCGGCTATGCCTATACCGACGATCTTTCCGCCGACCGGCTGTTACATGCTGCCAAGACCGCAGCCCTGATCGCCACCGGCCCAGCCAAACAGCCGGTCGTCGGATTTACCGAAAAACCGGCCGCGCCCAGCCTTTACCCTGCTCCAGCTATCGACCTCGATACCGATCTCTCCGCCAAGCTCGACCTGGTGATGCGCGCCGACCGCGCCGCGCGGGCCTTCGATAGCCGTGTGACCCAGGTCCGCGCCGGCTATTCTGACGAGCTGCGCCGTATCCTCATCGTCGCCTCCGACGGCACCTTTGCCAGCGATACCCAGCCGCTCGCCCGCCTCAACGTCTTCGTGCTGGCCAAGGAGGCAGACCGGACGGCCAAGGGCAACTCCGGCGGCGGCGGACGTGTGGAGATTGACTTCTTTGAGATCGAGAAGACGCCAGAGCATTTCGCCCGCGAAGCCGCCCGGCAAGCCATTCTTCAGCTCGGTGCGGTTGCCGCACCGGCCGGCGAGATGGAAGTCGTCCTCGGCCCCGGATGGCCCGGAGTTCTGCTCCACGAAGCCGTCGGACACGGCCTGGAAGCCGACTTCAACCGCAAGAAGACCTCGGCCTTTGCCGGGCTGATAGGCCAATCGGTGGCCAGCTCCAAGGTCACGGTCGTCGATAACGGGACCATGCCCAATCGCCGCGGCTCACTTAATGTCGACGACGAAGGCTCGGCTACCCAGGAGACGGTGCTGATCGAAAACGGCATCCTCAAGGGCTACCTCAGCGACAAGCTCTCCTCGCGCCTGATGAATATGCCCCACACCGGCAACGGACGCCGTGAGAGCTACCAGCAGATTCCCATGCCGCGCATGACCAACACCTACATGCTGGCCGGCGATGACGCTCCCGAAGATATCATCCGCAGCGTCAGGCGCGGCCTCTACGCAGTCAACTTCGGCGGAGGCTCGGTGGACATTACCAGCGGCAAGTTCGTCTTCTCGGCCAGCGAAGCCTATCTCATTGAAGACGGCAAGGTTACCGCTCCCGTACGCGACGCGACGCTCATTGGTAACGGACCGGAGGCCCTCAAATATGTCTCCATGGTGGGCAACGATCTCCAGCTGGATGAAGGAGTTGGCACCTGCGGCAAGGATGGGCAAAGCGTCCCCGTCGGCGTAGGCATGCCGACGATTAAGTTGGATCGCATGACCGTTGGCGGCACAGGTGGGAGATAATAGGAGGATAGGAGACACACTATGGATGTTGTCGGTATCAAAAGACATTTCACCACGCCCGAGGGCGGACGTATTTACGACTGGGAAACCATCTCGGTTTTTGAAGCCCTGAAGCTGGCCGAGCCCATGTTGCGCTGCTCCGAGTGCCATGGCGCTGTTCGTCTCTACCGCGCCGCTCCGGATGGAAGCACCGTCTCCCGCGCTGAGCACCGCAAGCGGAACCCCGGTTGCTCGCTCGACGAGCGTTTCGACGGAACCAAGAAGATGGCGGAACTGGTCATCGCCTAGCTAACCCACGCCGGACGGACGGTCTTTTGAAGCCCTGAGGGCTCGAGCAAGGTAAGAGTATCCCCAAAATGGCCCAGCTTTCGCCACTGAGGCTCCGATTACGACTCCGTTTAGGATTCCCCCACTCCTTTCAATAAATCAGCTCCAATGACCACATTGATTGACAGCAGGACAGACCTGAAGCAGCTGGCCGCCGACATTGTGTCCCAAGCCGTGAAGGCGGGCGCGAGCGATGCCGAGGTCACCATTCGCGAAGGCGACGAGTTCTCGACCACTGTCCGTATGGGCGAGGTCGAGACGCTTAAGGAGTCCGGCTCGCGCGGCGTGGGGCTGCGGGTGCTCGTTGCTGCAGAAAACGGCTACCGCGTCGCCAGCACCTCCACCAGCGATTTCACTCCCGAGGGTATCGACCATCTGATCAAGGGCGCTCTGGCTCTCGGCCGGGTCACTTCGATCGATCCCTTCGCCGGACTCGCCGACCCGGAAGAATTTGGATCGCTGCCTGGCGATCTCCAGCTTTATCACGAAGACGTTTACTCACTGCCCACCGCTCAGCGCATCGATTGCGCCCGCCGCGCTGAAGCTGCGTCCCTCGCCGCCGATACCCGGATTACCAACTCTGCTGGAGGCAGCTTCGATGCCTCCACGGGACGCAAAGTCTTTGCCAACTCCCGCGGTTTCGCCGGCGAGTACCAGGCATCTTCCTGCTCCATCTCCTGCAGCCCGATCGCACTCGGCAAAAGCGGTGAGATGCAGCGCGACTATTGGTACACCTACGCGCGCGCCCTCAGCAAACTCGCCACTCCGGAATCGGTCGGCCAGGAGGCTGCCCGTAGAACGCTGCGTCGCCTTGATGGCCGCCGCGTGAAGACGCAGCAGGTGCCCATCGTCTTCGCCCCGGAAATCGCCCGCTCGCTTATTGGGGCCATCTTCGACGCCGCTAGCGGCGACAGCATCTACCGCGGTGCATCGTTCTTTACCGGCAAACTTGGAGAGCAGGTTGCGGCAGAGTCCGTCACCGTCATCGACGATGGCACGATCATCGGCGGCTTCGGCACATCGCCTTTCGACGGCGAAGGGCTGCCCTCGCGCCGCAAGGTCATTGTCGAACGCGGTATTCTGCGCACCTACCTGCTCAACACCTACACTGGCCGGAAGCTCAACATGAAGAGCACCGGCAATGCCTCGCGCGGACTGGCTGGAAATCCCGGCATCGGCTTCGACAATCTCTATCTTGAAGCCGGTCAGCAATCGGCGCAGGATATCCTCGGCTCCGTTTCCGCCGGTCTTTATGTCACCGAACTCATCGGCCAGGGCGTAAACATGGTCACCGGAGATTACTCGCGCGGTGCGTCGGGCTTGTGGATCGAGAACGGCGAGCTCACCTTCCCGGTGCAGGAGATCACCATCGCCGGCAATCTCAAGGAGATGTTCCGCAACATCACCGCCATCGGCAACGATCTCGAATTCCGCGGATCGGTCGCCTCGCCAACATTGCGCATCGACGGCATGACCATTGCCGGAGAGTAATCTGGACTCTGTTGAGGCGAATCCTGATTGCTTTCCAGCGCTCTAAACTTCGACCCGGCCGCGCCGTCCTGGAGTGATATTCCCGCGCAGTCCGGCATATTCGCTCTCTTTGGAGCCGACCCGCACGCCGAGCCTTACCTCAGCCGCACACCCAACCTGCGCAAGCGTCTGCGCCGCCTGCTGGATCCAAAACCTGAACAATCGAAGCGCCTGCGCCTCGCCCAGAGCGTGGTTCGAATCGAGTACACCCTCACCGGCTCCGACTTCGAAGCGTGGCTGTTGCTCTACAACGCTTCATCTGCGGCCTTCGGCGAGCGCGCCCGCAAGCGCCTGCACCTTCGCCCGCCGGTCTTTCTGCGCATGGCTATGGAGAATGACTATCCTCGCGTTTATGTAACCAATCGCATTACAAAAGCGGCAGCCAACGATCTTTTCGGACCATTTCCCTCCCGCAACGCGGCGGAAACCTTTCTCGAGTCAACACTCAACCTCTTCGAGCTGCGCCGCTGCACCGACGACCTGCATCCCGATCCCGACTTTCCCGGCTGCGTCTACTCCGAGATGAAAAAGTGCATGGCGCCCTGCTTCAAAGGCTGCACCGACGAGCGCTATGCACAGGAAGCCGCCGCCGTGCATGCATTTCTGGCCACACGCGGCCAAAGCCTGGTGGTTGAGCTAAGCCGGGAGCGCGACGTTGCTTCCTCCGATCTCGATTTCGAGCGTGCAGCCGAGATACATGCCCGCCTGACCAGGGTTGAGGCCGCTGTCGCCAATCTCTCGTCTGCTGTTCGCCCCCTCGCCGAGTTGAATGGCGTGATCGTGCAGCCCTCCGGCGAAACAGAGCAGGTCCAGCTCTTTCTGTTGCACAAAGGCTGCTTGGCGGGGCCGGTTTCCTATTCCGTCGCCGGAATGCGCCATCACAACGAGCAATCCGGCTCGTCGTCGCTCTTTGCCCATCCCATGGCTATCGAAGCCGTGCCGTTGCAGGAAAGCGGAGCTCCGGTTGTGCAGCTCGCTTCCCGTGACACGCTCGAGACGCGCCTCGATGAGGCGTTGACCACGCTTCATGTGCAGGCCGCAAAGAAGTCTGCCAATACCCAGCAGACCGCCGACCACCTCGGTCTCTTCACCCGCTGGTTCTACCGCCCGCAGGCCAAAAGGATCGGAGAAGTGTGTTTCACCGAGGGAGAAATCTCCAAACGCCCCCTGCTGCGGGCTGTCTCCCGGGTCTACCGCCAGGGACAGGCAAATCCATCCGAAACACCCGTAAATCGCTAGCCCGGATTCACCCGCCGTCCCTTTCCGGCTGATACACTTTCTCTATCTTGGTCGAGTTGCTTCCATCCATCCTGTCCGCCGATTTTGCCCGTCTGGGCGAAGAGGTGCAGGCCGCCGAGCGCGGCGGCGGCACAGTGATCCATGTCGACGTAATGGATGGCCATTTTGTGCCCAATCTCACGCTCGGACCTCCGGTGGTCAAGTCGCTGCGCAAGGTGACCCACCTGCCGCTCGATTGCCACATGATGATCGACAACCCCGACCAGTTCGTTGAGCCGTTCGCTGAGGCTGGCGCCAATTGGATGAGCGTCCACTACGAAGCCTGCCGCCACCTGCACCGCACACTGGAGCTGATCGCCCACCACGGCATGCAGCCGGCGGTGGTGATCAATCCGGCTACGGAAGTCGACCTGCTGATTCCCATCCTCGGCATGGTTCATCATGTGCTGGTGATGAGCGTGAACCCGGGATTCGGCGGACAGAGCTTTATCCCCTATTCCCTCAACAAAATCCGGCGTCTCAAAGAACTTCGCCAGGAGCTGGGGCTGAGCTATAGGATTGAAGTTGACGGCGGCGTGGCTCACGATACCATTGCTCTGGTCGTCGAAGCAGGAGCGGAACTTCTCGTCGCCGGGAGCGCCGTGTTCGGCGGCGGCAATCCCGAGCAGGACGCCCGCGAGTTGCTGGAAGCGGCGCAGTTGGCTGCAGAACGGATATAAACCGAACTTCGGACCGAGTCAGGCGGCCGGTGGTACGGAAAAGACGCACGATCCTGTCAGGTGTTGAGGTGTTATGAATCGCGTTATTACCCAGATTGCTGTTCTCGGCCTGTGCGTGGCACTGATGCCCGCAGCGCATGCTACCAAGAAAAAGAAGAAGCAGGGCGACCTGAGCGCCAATCCGCTGGCCAACGTGAAATCGAAGCAGCCCGATAAGGAGCTCTTCGATAAAGCCATGCTGGCCCTTAAGAAGGGCAAGTTTGACGTCGCGCGGCTCGATCTGCAGACCCTGCTCAATACCTATCCTGAGACCGAATACGCGATGCGCGCCAAGCTGGCCATCGGCGACACCTGGTACCGTGAAGGTGGATCGGCCGCCCTGCAGCAGGCCGAGGCTGAGTACAAGGATTTCATTACCTTTTTCCCGAACACTCCGGAAGCCGCCGAAGCCCAGATGAAGGTCGGTGACATCTACTTCCAGCAGATGGAAAAGCCGGATCGCGATCCGCAGAACGCGGTGCACGCACAGCAGGAATACCGCACCATGCTGCAGGATTTCCCCGATTCTCCCCTGGTCCCGCGCGCCAAGCAGCGCCTGCGTGAAGTACAGGAAGTTCTCGCCGCAAGACAGTTCGAGATCGGAAGCTATTACGCCGCCCACGAGAACTGGGGCGCGAGCATCGCCCGTCTGCAGACTGTTGCTGACACCTATCCTCTCTTCAGCCACAGCGATCAGACCCTGATCACCCTCGGCGACGCTTACGCCAACCAGGCGCAGATCGCCAGCAGGCTGAATATTCCTCCAGCTGCGAAGGCACAGCTCGTCAAGGTATACAACGATCGCGCCGGAGCGGCCTGGGAGCGCGTCGTCCTGCGCTATCCCATGGCCCCCCACGTTGAAGATGCGAAGGATCGCCTGATTGCCCTCGGACGCACAGTTCCCGAGCCCACTGCTGCAGAACTGGCGGAGAGCGAAGCGGAAGAAGGCAGCCGCATCAACGTGAGACTGAAAGACCGTGCCCTGTTGCTGGTCAAGCACGGCCCTTCGACCGTTGAGTCGGCCCGCGTAGGTGAGCCTTCACTCGCCGATCCTGCTCCGACCCTCGCGCCCGACATTAACAAGCAGACTCGCGATACCTTCACCGCCGCCCTCAAAGGTGAGCCAATTCCCGGAATATCGCCCAAGACCGGCGAGGATGCAACCGCGACCGCGATCAGCAATGGCACAGCACCGCCTCGTACCGATCAGCCGGCGACCGCATTGAAGTTTGCCACCGTGCCTGATGCCGGCGGCTCTTCAGGCAGCACCGTCACCGTAGAAATCCCCAGCGGAGACGATACAGCCGGATCAGGCAATGGCGGCAATGCAGCAACGCCCACCTCTGGCGAATCCGCTGCACCGGCGGACCGCCCGTTGTCCACACCTGTCAAGGAAGGCTCGCCTGACGCCGTCGTATCTGGACCTCCCGCTACGCCGGTGGTTTCGGCTGTTGGCCCGGTCGTGAACAAGCCGCTGCCTGCTATCGACAAGCCGGCTGTTGCTCCTGACCAGATCAACGACGTCAAGGGTGCCCCGGCGCAGGTCAACACTGGAACCACGGCCAGCAGTAAGAAAGCGAAGAAAGCTCCCTACGACTCCAAAGACGAATCTTCGAGCAAACACAAGAAGAAGAAGGGTCTGGCCAAGGTCAACCCGTTCTAGTTACGCTTCCACAAATCGAAATGGTGAGGGCGGCTCATGTGGCCGCCCTCACTGCATCTACGGCCGGTTCTTCGTTTCTGTTGTTCATTTCTCAGGACAGGTAAAATAGCTCTGGCATGGACGTCCGCGACCAGTTGAAAGAAGGCATTCGTCAATTCCGCTCCAAGGTCTATCCTGAGCGGCGGGAAGCCTATGTGAAGGCCGAGGCCGAGCCACAGAGGCCGCACACTCTTCTTGTCGCATGCGCCGATTCGCGCATCGATCTCGAAACCATCACCCAGTCGGAGCCCGGTGAACTCTTCGTCAGCCGCAACATCGGCAACATGGTACCCACATACGGCGAAATGATGGGCGGCGTTTCGGCGGTCCTTGAATACGCGGTCTCCGCTTTGAAGGTGCAGCAGGTCGTCATCTGCGGCCACACCGACTGCGGCGCCATGAAGGCCCTGATGAATCCAGATCAACTGGAGAAGCTACCCACCGTCCGCCGCTGGCTGCGCAACGCCGAGGCCGCCTTGAGCATAGCCCGCGAGGTGGAGAGCGGCGATGACTTTCTGATGAAGCTCACCAAACAAAATGTGCTGATGCAGATCACTCATGCGAAGACCCACCCCTCGGTCGCTGGGGCGATCGCGCGCGGCGAGCTAACGGTATCAGGATGGGTGTATGAGATCGGCTCCGGCAACGTGTTGATCTATGACGAGCTGAAAAACTCCTTCGAGCCGGTCACTGTGAGCGCCGAAGAGCCCGTCGTCAGCGGCGCTTAAGCGCCTCCAGCTCATCCAGCGTGCGCGGCCAATCCGCACCGAGCAATCGCGAAAGACTGCGATCGGCCAGAACCTTTCCGCCGGTCTGGCACTTTGCACAGTAGTTCGTCTCATTGTCTGCATAGCGGATGCGCTGGATCGGCTCGCCGCATCGTGGACATGGCTGGCCAAAGCGCCCATGCACCGCCATATCCTTGCGAAACGCCGTAACTTTCTCCGGAAATCCCGCGTCGACCTCGGCGCGCAGGCGATCGATCCACAGCATCAACGTCTGCCGCGTGGTGTCGTAGAGCCGCCGCCATTCCTCGGGCTTGAGTTTGCTGGTGAGCGCAATGGGCGACAGCTGCGCTGCATGCAATATCTCGTCCGAGTAAGCATTGCCGATGCCGCTCAGCACGCGAGGATCGGTGAGCGCCCGCTTCAGCGTACGATTTTCTGCGGTTAGCGCGGCACGGAATGCAGTGAGATCGCTTGCGAAGACATCGATCCCGCCTGGATCAACGGAGTCCAGCCCGGCCTCACCACTGAACACATGCAGAGACGCACGCCGCTTGCTTCCGGCCTCCGTCAAAACCAGAGATCCGTTGGGAAAATCGAAGGCCGCAAGATTCTGCCTGCCTCCCAGCTTCGCCTCCGCCGGGCGCCAGTGCAAGCGGCCGGCAATCATGAGATGGAGAACAAGCCAAAGATCGCCTTCCAGGCCAATCGCGATGCGCTTGCCGATGCGCCGCAGAGCGCGCACCACGCGACCTTCGGTGCTCTCGATGGACGGCTGAACTGTGCGCAACAGAAATGCACTGGCGACGCGCACACGCAGTAAAGGCTGGCCGATGATTCGTGATTCCAGTGCGCTGATATAAGCGCTGATGTCGGGGAGTTCCGGCATGTCTGCCAGCTTAAAGGAGAGCGGACTGTCCGACTAGAGCGGACCGGAACAGATGGCGCAGATGCTCTCTCCAAACCTCGAAGCCTTTTCCGGGCCGATTCCATCCACACGCAGCAAGTCATCCAGTGTTCGCGGACGCTCCAGCACAATCCCACGCAGGGTCTTGTCTCCGAAGATGCGAAATGCCGGAAAGCCATTCTTCTTCGCTTCTTCCAGGCGCCATACCCGCAGTTTCTTCTCCAGATCGATCTCCGCCGGCGAGAAAGCAACTTCGACTTCCTCCGAGAAACTCTTCTGTCTGGGAGATCTCGAAACGGGAAGAGACGAAGGCGTTCCCTTTCCGCGCGTCCGCGATTTCAGCTCACTGCTCTCGCGCGCGTCAGGCAGAAAGAGATTCAGCCGCGTCGAGCTGTCTATCTCCTCGCCCGCATCCGTCAAGCTCACCTTACGATAGGTGATCGATTTGCCGTCCTTCTCGAACTCCGCATCTTCAAGAACCGCGTAGCCGCCGCGCGCCATTGTTACCAGCAATGCTTCGAATTCATCTCTTTCCATCTGTTCACGGTGAAAGAGCTGCTTGTGCAGCTTGCCGGTAGACATTCCCGTTCCCGAGCGCAGAGCGCGCACCACGGAAAATACCGTTTCCTCTTCGCTGCGATGGAGTGGTCGAAAGACCTGCGCAATCGCATCTGCGGGAGCGCAGAAATCGCATAGCCCGCAGCTATGCCCGGCGTCTTCATCGTCGCCGAAGTGCTCCACCAGCATGCTCATGCGGCAGCGGCCGCCCTCCGCAAAGCGCAGCATCTTCTCGAGCTGCGTCTGGCGATGCTGACACTGCCGCGCGTAAGGATCGCGCCAGGCCCGCTCACCTTTCGTCACCATGCCCTCGTAATCGATAATCACGCCGCCGTGAGCCGCCAGCTTTTCCAATGCTTTCGAAAACACTTCAGCATCCATGTCCAGATCGAAGCGCAGCTCATCCGCCGAACGCGGGCCGCTTTTGATCTTGTTCACGATGCGATCCAGCACCGCCAGCTCCGGATAGTCTCTCTGATAAAAAAAATCATGCGTACGGCGATCTGCAAACGAATGCATCAGGATCGTCCGGCTCGGCAGTCCATCACGTCCCGCGCGCCCGATCTCCTGGTAATAGCCTTCAACGCTCGCCGGCAGCGCGGTATGAATCACGGTGCGCACATCGGCCTTGTCGATGCCCATACCGAAGGCAATGGTTGCGACCACTACCTCCAGCTTGCTATCAAGAAAATCGCGCTGCACCTGCTCGCGCACCTGCGCATCAAGACCGGCATGGTACGCGGCGCTGGGAAAATGTTCGGCCAGCATGGCAGCTGTTGTCTCCGCTTCTTTGCGGGTGGGTGCATAGATAATCGCCGGGCGCCTCTCTTTGAGCGCAAGCAGTTCTGCGCAGAACTGCGCCCGCCGCGGCTTTGAGACCTCCACTGCTTCGATGGCCAGGTTATCGCGGCGGAATCCATGAATGAAGCGCGCCACCGGCTTCAGGCCAAGCTGCTCCACAATGTCGTTCTGCACTACAGGAGTCGCCGTCGCGGTAAGCGCAATCACCGGAGCAGGCCGCAGCAGCGCCAGCGACCGGCCAAGCAGGCGATAGTCAGGGCGAAAATCGTGGCCCCATTGCGAAATACAGTGCGCCTCATCGATGGCAATGAGATTGGGCTTGCGCTTGGCCAGCATCTCGGCAAAGCCGGGCACGCGCAGGCGCTCCGGCGCAATAAAGAGAAACTGTAAGCTGCCCGCCAGATATTCGCGGCATGCCTCCCGCGACGCCTCGCGGTCCATGCCGGAATGAACGCGCGCCACGCGCAGACCGAACGCAGCAAGCTTCGCAGCCTGGTCCTCCATCAGCGCAATCAGCGGGCTGATCACCAACGCAGTGCCTCCGCGCACCACTGCCGGCAGTTGGTAGCACAGGGATTTTCCTGAGCCCGTGGGCATCACCAGCAGCACATCGCGACCGGAGATGGTAGCCAAGCACACCGCTTCCTGATTCGAGCGAAAGCCGCTGAATCCGAAGACGCGATGAAGAATGTCGCGGGGCGAAACTGAATCGGTGGGATAGGTCATGCGCGAGCCGATATCCCGAGTTTATCGCGGACGGCCTGTGTAAACGACCTGTGAATCAGGGATGGAGGTGCGAACTCATATCTCCATCCCTGATTCCTGGCTAGTACGTCGATTTAAATGTATAGGTGGCGCCGAAAGTGAATTGGAATGAGTTTCTCAGCGTGGGAGGAACAGCCGGCGGAGGATTGTTCAGATAGCTGTCGATCGTGCCCACGGTGAAACTCAGCTTCTTGTACATCGGAAACAAAAGATTGTCGCTCTCTGTTGCCGAGTACGCCGCCGAGTTGTTGTACGCGGGGATGTAGGCCACCTGCTGGTTGAAGATGATGCTGCGCGGCAGATGGAGTACATAGACCCCGGCAAAGGTCGAACCAATGAGGTCCTGATTCACGCCGGAGCTGGCATTGATGAAGGTCTGCTTCTCATATTGAATCGTAGCCTTCACATCAAGCTGCTCTTTGGGCCTCTTGACGATAGTCCAGCCGATGCCGCCGCCATAAATCTGCTGCAGATCCAATCCCTGACTGTAGTTGTGATCGAACGAGGTCTGCGCCAGCGCGTAAAGACGCGGTGAAAAATACTCATCGCGCTCCGCGTCGGCATGATAAATCGCGCTCTTGGTATCCGTCTCGGGATAGAAGACGCCTTCCGAGACATATGCCGGCTGCGTGATCTTTCCGTACGATCCGGTGAAGTCAATTGTGGTCCGGTTGCTGGGATTGAGCCAGCCCACAGTGGGCACTACACGGACCAGATTGATTGCCCCATTGAAGGTGTATTGCTTCTGCGTGGCTTCCACGATCGTCGCGCCCGCCGTAGCCGCTCCATTCCATCCTTCCAGGAAGCCGGGCTTTCCGATCAACTCCTTGGTCATCGTCTTCTCGTCGACGATAAATTTCGCATTCTTTACCGGTATCGGCTCGATCATTACCCCGTTGTCGGGATGCACTGTGATCAAGCTGTCCTCGACGGTGATCGTTCCCTGTGGCACATTCGGCGGCAGCTTGTGCCGCTGCGGGGTCACGCTCTTATCGAGCACCGCCAGTTTCGTCTTCGTGCGCAGCTCTTTGATCTTGTCCCAAGGCACGTTGATGTCACCCACAATATCGCTATGAAAGGCGATTGAGCCGCCCACCTCACGCACAAACGTCCCCGAAAGCTGGTCGCCGTTGCTGAAGATGATCACGTCCGGTGGCGGTGGTGGCGCTTTTTTAGCATCGCCAACTGGCGCATCGGAGACCGCTCCGAAGCAGCAGGGGATAAACGAAATAAACATCACTAGAAAAGCCGGAGAGAGGCGAAGAAAGCTGGGGGCCGCATTTCTGCGTTTCTGCATGAGAAGAATGACTCCTGGGCTGTGAGGTTAAAGACTGCGCTGATACCGGCTTGCAGCGAACCCGCAACCGGCGGGGATGAATGGAAAGATGCGCGCGGTGGCGTGAACGAAGTCTCCGTACTCTTCTTTTCATGTTACAGCGATATACCTGCCCCGCCGAGCACTAGAAATCGACGAAGAACCCGCGTTCGTAGTACATGTAACTCGTCTCCCCCAATTTTGTCGTGCAAACCGCCTGACACCCCCTAACTTCTTCTAAAATTGAGTCATGGCAATCACACGCAGGGAGGCGCTGGACCTCTTCCAGTCCGACGACCTCATCGGCCTGGGCATGGAAGCGGACAGGTTGCGGCGCAGCCTGCATCCGGAAAATGTAGTCACTTATTCACTCGATCAAAATATCGACGGCGTTCATTTCGGCGCCATCAATGAATCCGGCTATGAGGCGATTTACGTGAAGCTCGCCGAAACCGTTGATACGGGCATCACCGCCGTGCGGATGCAAAACTTCCCCTCCAACCTGAGCATTGCAAAGCTTGAGCAGATGCTCCAGGAGATCAAACAGCGCTTTCCACAGCTCTCGCTGCGCTGTTTTTCCGCTGAGGAGATTTCGGCGATCGCGGAATCCAATCAGCTCTCTCTGCGCGAAACTCTCCGCCGTCTCCGGGACGCTGGCGTCGACTCAATTCTCGGCGGTGGCGTCTCCGTAACCGAACGCTGGATTGAAGTACATCGCACCGCTCACCAGCTTGGTATGCGGACCGTCGCGGCCATGGTCTTCGGAGCCGGTGAGACCATCGCACAGCGCGTCGACCAGTTGGAGCAACTGCATAGCCTGCAGGAAGTAAACGGCGGATTTGCCGCATTCGTTCCGTTGAGCTTCCAGCCCCGCACGGCCGCCGAACGCGGGGAAGAAGCCACGGCCATCGAATACCTGAAATTCCTTGCCATCTCGCGTCTCTATCTCGACAACATCGAAAACATACAGTCCAGCTGGGCCGCACAGGGGCTGAAGGTCCTGCAGATGGGGCTGCGCTTCGGTGCAAATGACGTGGGATCGCCGGTGCCGGAAGAAAACAGCGCCAAGTTCACAACTGAAGAGGAGCTGCGCCGGGTCATCCGCGACGCGGGATTCAGACCCGTCCAGCGCGACGCTCTTTACCGCACCGTCATTCTCAACTAGATATGCCGCACCACCGCTGAAAGCTGCGAATTACAGCGTTTTCAGGCCAGACCTTACAATTGGTTCTTAATCACCGCCGGAGGCTCAACCCTGCTCGCACAGCTCGTTCCAGAAATTGCAATTCGTTGCAATGCCGCCATGCTGGCGCTGCTGCAGCCGAAGAACGATCTTCGACACTACCTCCGCTACCACTACGGCGATCACACCTTCGAGCATCTCTACCGCTGGAACTGGTTCGACACCTCGCTGCTCATCCCCTACTTCGCAGTGATGATTGTCCTCGCCTTCTACGGTCTTCACCGGTATCAGCTTGTTTATCTCTATTACAAGCACCGCAAGAACGCCGCCAAAGAACCACCAAGGCATTTCGACAACCTCCCGCTCATTACCATTCAGCTGCCCATCTTCAACGAACAGTTCGTCATCGACCGTCTGCTCGAAGCCTGCGTCAACATCGACTATCCACGCGAGTTGCTAGAGATTCAGGTGCTCGACGACTCTACTGATGAGACGAAGGAAGTCGCATCGGCCATGTGCGAGCGCTATCGCGCCATGGGCTATCCGATCGTCTACCTGCACCGGACGAATCGCTACGGTTATAAGGCCGGCGCGCTCGACGAAGGGCTGAAGGTCGCAAGCGGCGAATTCGTCGCCATCTTCGACGCAGACTTCGTCCCGCCGCGCGACTGGCTGATGAAGGTGGTTCATCACTTCGCCGAGCCGGAAATCGGCATGGTGCAGACGCGCTGGACGCACCTCAATCGCGACTACAGCTTCCTCACCCAGGTGGAAGCCATCCTGCTCGATGGCCATTTTGTTCTCGAGCACGGTGGCCGATCCCGCGCTGGCGTCTTCTTCAACTTCAACGGAACAGCCGGGATGTGGCGCCGCGAGGTCATCGGGCAGGCCGGTGGCTGGCAGCATGACACGCTCACCGAAGATACCGATCTCAGCTATCGCGCTCAGCTCATCGGCTGGAAGTTCAAATACCTGCAGGATGTGGAATGCCCTGCCGAGCTGCCCATCGAGATGACGGCCTTCAAAACCCAGCAGGCGCGCTGGGCCAAGGGCCTCATCCAGACATCGAAAAAGATTCTGCCCCACGTGTTGCGCAGCAAAGCGCCAAAGCACACCAAGCTCGAGGCCTGGTATCACCTCACCGCGAATATCAGCTATCCGCTGATGATCGTGCTCTCGGTGCTGCTCATGCCTGCCATGATCATCCGCTTCTATCAGGGATGGTTCCAGATGCTGCTCATCGACCTGCCGCTGTTCATGGCGTCGACCTTCTCCATCTCCTCGTTTTATCTGGTCTCGCAGAAGGAGCTGTATCCGCGCCGCTGGTACCGGACATTTCTCTATCTGCCTTTTCTCATGTCTCTCGGCATCGGACTTACCGTAACCAACACCCGTGCGGTGATGGAAGCACTCTTCGGCATCCAGACCTCGTTCAAGCGCACCCCGAAATATCGCGTGCAGAAACGCGGCGAGAAATCTCAGGCTGCCAAGTATCGCAAGCGCCTCGGCATCGTGCCGTGGATCGAGCTGGCCATCGGCTGCTACTTCGCCATGACTATCTGGTACGCCTGGACCAACGAGAACTATTTCACCATCCCGTTCCTGCTGCTCTTCGTCGTCGGTTACTGGTACACCGGGCTGCTCTCGCTCTTTCAGGGCAGATTCGAGCGCTGGCGCGGCGGAGCCAATCTGGATGAGTCTTCGCCCAAGCCCTATCCGGTTGGGGTGTAGGTTTCGTGAATCTAAAGTAATGGTTGTCGTTTGAAGATTTTTTAGAGATTCCAGATTTTCTCGCGGTACCACCACCCTCGTCCAACGCGTATCCTGGCTCGAATCCAGAGCAGCCTCAAATTAACTTGCTGCACACAAAAAAAGCGGAAGCCGAAGCTTCCGCCCTATGCAGGTTGGGGGAGACACTTTTCCTAAGGCGTGACCGACGTCCACTTGGTGACCAGGTTGTAGGCATTCAGTGTGCCCAGCCCGGTCGCGTAGTCGTATCCCGTCGTGGTTCCGTAGGCCTTGGAATAGGTCGAAGTTGAGGTCGAGAGTACACCGTAAGTGCCGGAAGGCTTGTAGCAGCCGTATGTACCGGAGCAATTTACGTCCATATCTCCCTGCGTCACGTCATAAAACACGCAAGTGCTGGCCACGCCATTGCCCTTCGTGGAGTTGCATGTCGACGAGCCGATTGTGCCGTACTCCGCCGCTGCCAGCTTGTAATACGTCGGATTGGGATTACCCTGCCGCTTGGCGGTCTTCTGGTTCACCAGCGCCTGAATCCCGGCTACGATCGGCGAAGCGAAGGACGTGCCGCCCGCACCAGACCATCCGCTCGGCGCTCCTGTGCACTTTGCCCCACCCGCACCAGTGTTCGACCAGCAGAAGACGTAGTAATGTCCCCACACGCCGTTTGCTGCAAAGAGGGAGACATCGGGAATATCACGTACGCCATCCGCAGGAATGCCTGCGACTCCGGATTGCCAGGAGGGTTTTGCATATCCCTTGCACGTGCCACTCACCACGCCGCTCACTGCTGCCGATCCAGTGGCACATCCGCTGGGACCACCGCTGCCCGATGCAGTGGTCAAATAGTAGTTCTTACCGGTCGTTGAGTTACAGAATCCGCTCGTTCCGTAGGTCGTCGCGGAGCCGGTGATGTACGTCGACAGCAGTACGCTGGCGCAGGAATTATTCCAGGGGATTTCCGGAATGTAGGATTTGGCAGATTCGTAGGTCGATGTGTTGGCGGTATTCCAATAGGTGCTGTTGGTATGCGCGTAACTGTCGCCGAAGTCGGTGCCACCCACGGCCACGTTATAAGGGGTCGATGCAAACGCGCTCACACCGACGCCGTGCGTCGCGTTCGTTTGCTCGGCATCGCAGCTTGCCGCACCTTCATCGCCCGATGAGACAAAGATCGAAACGCCTTTCGCGGCGGCCTGCTGATACGTGGAGTTGTATGCGGCATTAGCCGTCGCTCCGTTGTACGCTTCGCACTCTCCGTAGCTGATACTCACGATTGCCGGTGGAGTACCGCTAGAGCTCAGCAAATTCTCAAGAGCCAGCAATCCTCCGAAGGTCGTGCGCGTGTCGGCACAGGAAGCCAGCTCGATGGTCGCGCTCGGAGCCGCTGCGCTGGCGTATTCAGCGTCCAGAATGGCCTCGCCATCATTGCCGGCCACCACGCCTGGATTCGCGCAGCCCGTTCCGGGATGAACCTGTATAAACGACCCCGAAGCATAGCTCGAAAGACCGAAAGTGGATCGGAAGGTAGTCCAGTCCACGGTGGAATATACATTCGTATCTTCGATCACTACGACGGTCTGCCCCTGGCCAGAAATCCCTGCACTGAACAGCGTCTTCAGGTTGTAGATGGTCGCCAGATCTGCCGGCGTCACCGCCAGATAGCCATTGCTCTCCGTGTATTGGCCATGCACCTCGCCACTGCCTGGCATCATCGATCCCGACCGGGGATCGATGTGGGTTGCGGTTACCGCTCTGTGCATGGGGTGCGGCCGGAAGTCATTCAAGGACACCACGCCGCTCACCACCCCCGCCAGCGCACTCGGGATCTGCGGGTCGGATATATTCGCGATGTGCGAAACTCCGTTTACCTCTAGCGCATGAATCTCTGTACGAAAGGCCTCGCGCACCTCTCCCGCCGTGCCTGAAAAGTCAATCATGGTGCGGTCGGGATACACCTGGTGCACCGTAAACCCGCGCGATTCAAGCCACGAAGTCACCTGCGCAATATCGGATTCCGAGACACCAAACCGGCTGCCGAATTGCTCTGTCGTAAGCCACTTGTGGTAGTTCGGCGATCCCGGCTCACTCTGCTGCTGCACCAGCTCATCCAGCTGCTTTTGCACAGCGGGAGAGCGCTTCAGAAGCAACAGCATGTGATCGAGGGCTAGATTGTCGCCAACCATGCCACGGTCATTTTCGGGGTTGAGCGCCTCCGGACGCGTGTTACCGCGCAGTACAGTCACAACCCGATCGTTGACTGGTTCGATCACTCGATCTTCACTCGAAGTCTCTCCCTGGGCCACCGGGACAAAACAAGAAAGGGTCAACACCGCTGCAAGCGGGAGACCCGAAAGGACAAATCTGCTTACCATTCAAAGCTCCTGAGAGGGAAGGTGGGCAGCAGAATGCGAGCAATTTGACCCCCTACTCAGAAGGTGCATCCTAGACCCCGCGATATACAAGGTCGAGTCTCAGGAGAGCACTGTACTTTAGTCACCAAAATTCCAAACCGAGGTTACCTGCTGAAAGATGCGAACTTGCCGATGCGACCGTCGGCAATCACAACAGCGGCATGAGACTCAAAACAAAAAGGGGCAGATCCGCATCGATCTGCCCCTCACTATTTTGGATGGAAGTGAAATTTCAGAAGCGAATGCCGAACGTGACCGGAATCAGACCCTCAGACCCTTCGCCGTTGGTTGTGGCGGTCGCCGCCGGTGAATCCACCCATACATACCGCGCTTCGGCGTAGAGCTTGGCATTGCTGTCCGGACCGAAGGCCTTCCAGTAGCCACCCACACCGATATTCAATCCGCCCTGGTTGCTCGAGAAATGACCGATTGTTTCATTCACATAGCCGATCTCGCAGAAGTAGTAGCAGTACTCTTCTTCTTCGGGAGCACTGAAGTTCGTCACCTTGCGATAGAAACCACCACCGCCAGTTACATAGGCACCGAGGCTCTTCGAAACCGGCAAATAAACGATGGGATCGATGGTCAGCGACCAGGTATTGATATTGCCCTCCGGCGCGCCGATTGCAGCCAGCGTCGCACCCGGAATCTTGTTGCGGTTGAACTGGTATTCGAGCAGCGCGCCGATGCGCTTGGTAAAGTTCCACCCCGCTCCGGCTGTGATGTTATAGCCCCAGGTGTCATAGCCGTCGCGCACATCGTTGCCGATTGGAGCGGTAAATCCTCCGCCCGCCTCGATGGCGATATGACTCCACCGGTCGCCGCCGTAGCCCGGGTAACGGTTGTTCGATCCATACTGCCCGGCAGCCGGTTTAGGAGCGGGCGACGGGGTCCCACTTCCCTCCAGACCGTCGGAATCCAGGTACGCCTTCCAGTCGGTCGAGCTGGAGTAAGCATGACCATCGTCAGTGACGGCAGCAGAAGTATCGGTTTGCGCCAGTGCCGGATAGGATGCAGCGGCTAAGGCGATAACAGAAGCGGCAGTGGCGATGCGGCGCAAGAGCGTCCGCGAAATATTGCAGGTCTCAGTCATTGGGGGTCCTCATGTCTCGGATGAAGTAAAGAGCAGGACGTGGGCTGCTCCCGTTGGCTCTAACACTATCTAGATGATTTAGACTCGCCAGCTGTTGTTTTTGTCTACCAGGACTGCGCATCCTGCGAATCGCGCCTTTGGCCCATGCTGTTTGGTTTTGCTTCCTTTGGTCGCTTCACTCTACGTCCGTTGGCGCCCTGAGTATCTTTCGGTCAGTCACGGCATCCCTACCGGCGACCGCGGACAGCCGCAAATAGGAAAGCTCGCGTCGACCGAAAAGTCAACGCGAGCGACCAAAGGAAGCGAGCCGAATCAAACGCGCCAAAGGCGCCGCCCGCCGGACGCGAAGTCCTAGTGGATGTCGAACTGCTCTGGGTGCAGGGCCGGATCGCTCTTCACAATGATGGTCTTGCCCAGCATCTCTTCCATTTCGTTCAGCCATTTTGCATTGTTGGCCTTCAGCGTCTTTACGACCTCTGGATTCACGCGCAGCATCACATCGCCGCGCTCCAGATGCCGCTGCATCTTGCGCAGCTCGACGTAGATTTCATTGGCCACCGTTACCGGGCTCTTCACCATGCCGGTCGCCACGCAGATCGGGCAGGGAATGCTCAGCGTACGCTCCAGTGACTGCTTGACACGCTTGCGGGTAATCGCCACCAGGCCAAAATCATTGAACTGGAGAACCTTCGAAGGCGCGCGATCCGCCTTCAAAGCCTCTTCGAGCGCAGCCATCACCTTGTGGCGATTCTTGCGCTCGTCCATATCGATGAAGTCGATCACGATGATGCCGCCCAGGTCGCGCAGCCGAATCTGCCGCACAATCTCTGGAATCGCATCGAGGTTGGTCTTGAGAATCGTGTCCTCGAGCCGTGCCGTCTTGCCGACATATTTGCCGGTATTGATATCGATGGCGACCAGCGCTTCTGTCTGGTTGATCACAATCGATCCACCCGACTTCAGCCAGACCTTCGACTTCAGCGCCTTGGAGATTTCATCCGTGATGCCGAAATGCTCGAAGAGCGGCGTCTCTTTCGTGTAGAGCTTGACGCGACGCACCAGCGACGGCTGGAAGCGGTTGAGGAAGCGGACAATGCGCTCGTACTCCGCCTCGCTGTCCACCCAGATCGTCGAGAAGTTGTCACTCACCTGATCGCGTAATACGCGCTCGATCAGGTTGAGATCGTGATAAATCAGCGCTGGAGCCTTGCTTGATTCCTCGCGCTGCTTGATGTCGTTCCACAGGCTGATCAGGAAGCGCAGATCGGCGCGAAGCTCATCTTCGCTGGCTCCATCCGCGGCGGTACGCACGATGAACCCACCGGATGCATCCCCTTTTTCGCTGATCAAGATCCGCTTCAGCCGCTGCCGCTCTTCATCTGAATCGATTTTGCGCGAAACCCCGACATGGTTCACTGTCGGCATGAACACCAGGAAGCGGCCCGGAAGCGCGATGTGACTGGTGATACGCGCACCCTTCTTGGCAATTGGCTCCTTGGCAATCTGCACCAGGATCTCCTGCCCCTGCTTCAGCAGCTCACTGATGATCGGCAAGTCTGTTACCTGAGCGGAGGCGCGCCGTCCGCCGCCACCGCCATGACGGCGTTGATTGGAGCGTCCGCCACGACCGCGCTCGCCCTTGCGGCCGTCACGGCGGCCACGGCGCTCGCCTTCGCGCCCGCCCGAACGCTCGTGGGTAGAGCTGTCGGCGGTTACTGCTCCACCATTCTCCTCATGCTCGACTTCTTCGCCATTTTCCTCGTCGTCAGCATCCTCATCGACTTCGGCTTCGCCATATTCGAGCTCGTCCGACTCGTCTTCTTCCTCGTCGGTGCCCGGTTCTACTGACAGCCGATGTTCGAGGTGCGCGTCGCGAACCATGTCGCCTATCTCGGCGCCGGACTGCTCCAGAGTCTCCTCTTCCAGCTCTTCGATGTCGTGCTCATCGTGATGCGCATGAATCGGCTCAAAGTCATACTCCTCTTCGTCGATCACCTCTTCTTCGAGGATTCCAGCACCCGGCGCAAATCCAAAGAGCTGGTCGGCAACTTCCGTGGCCTGCGCATCGTGGTTGGCCTCGCTCGCTGGCTCGTGCTCTTCTTCCTGATACTCGACCTCAGCGACGGAGGGTTGCGCCTCTTCGTGAAGGATGGCTTCGTCGAGAATCGCTTCAGGCACAACCTCGTGCTCAACCAGCGGCTCCTCTTCCACCACGCCTGCTACGCGGAATTCGCGCGGCGCTGCAGCGTCGACGCGGTAGGAGGCCGAAGCGTTTTCCGGCTCAAATTCGTGCGTCTCCTCCTCGTAAGCCTCTTCGGTCAGTTCCGGTTCGTACACGATCGAGGCTTCTGGCTCATCATGCAGCAGAGGAACAGGCTCGCTGACCACGTGTGCGGCTTCTTCCGGCACAGCCGGTTCAGAAACAACCTCGACAGGAGCCGACGATAGCGGCTCCGCGAAGGCTGCCGGCTCTTCGGTAAGAATGGAAGGTACGGCGACGCGGTCCGCGTCTTCTTCCGCCGTTTCAAAGTCGACGGCCGGAAAATGCTTAACCGCATTCGCGACAATCTCGCCCGCTTCAGCCTCGATCTCCTGGAGCTCGGCGGCAGTTACCGGATACTCATGCTCCGTGCCGATCTCGTGATGTTCGGCCTCGATGCGCGTAGGGGCCGCCTCAGCTACCGGAGCAGCCTGGGAACGCACCGCACGAGACTCGCCGGGCAGCAGCAATCCGCCGTCCCAGACAATGGGGGTTTCGATCAGCGTCGAGGGTTTGGCGGGCGTGTAGTTCGGAACAAAAGTTGAGACCGGCTCCGGCGGCAGCTCTTCCAGAGTGATCTTCTCGCGAGGCGGAGGTGCGTCGCCATATTTCGAAAGCGATTCGCCCGGCAGCAAAATACGGTGGCTGGACTGCGTTCCCCCCGGCGCGCCGCGCTCGGGCAAAGTCAACGGCTCGTCGGCAATTGACTCCTCAATCGCTTCGGATGATTCGAGCTCAGTTGCAGGAGCAGCTTCCTCCTGCCCGCGTGGCCGGAAGCCGCCGCCGCGATTGCGCCGTCCCCGGCGTCCACGCCAGCGGCGTGTACCTGACGGAGAATCGCCATCTTCTGAGGATTCTTTTCCTGCGGATTGTCCCGTCGGCTCGGCAGCGGTCTCGGTTGCCGCTTCCTGGGAGTGCCGGTTGCGGCCGTTCCCGTTTTCCCGGCCGCCATCACGGCCATTTTCACGTCCGCCCTCGCGGCGCGGCTGCTGTCCACCACCGCCTACGCGGTCAAAGTCTGCTCCACCGTCCTGCTCTTCCAGAAAGTCGGTGACATACAGGAACGCGTCGCGCTCCAGGCCCAAGTCGACGAAAGCCGACTGCATGCCGGGAAGCACGCGAGTCACTCGTCCTTTGTAAATGGAACCCGCCAGGGTGTATTCGTTCTCGCGCTCGTAGTAGATCTCCGCGAGTTCGTCGTTCTCTAAAATCGCCAACCGCGTCTCATGCGGCGTAGTGGAAATGCATATTTCTTTCGACATGCTGCCTCTCTGGTTTCACGGAGTCTTCCGTGAAACAACGGCGAGACAGATCAGAGCGGGAAGCCGGAGAGGATCGGGGATGGCGGAGGGGTAGCCGTTTCGAAGAAGATTCTTTGTGTGAGGAACTGGCTCTCGCGCCGGAGATTTGGCGGAGGCTCACTCGAGAAACTGCCTGTCGTACGGGGAACTTCCTGGCGCAGAGAGTTTGTGACCGCTTCAGCCAATTCGATTGGCGGGGCCGTTACCCGTCTCAATGCGCTCATTCCTTCGATCCTGCCCGGCCCGGTGATCTACCCGGCCGGTTAAAGTGAAAACCTGAAAAACCTGTAACTTGCATCCGCCCCGGCACACCCGGTCAGCGGATTTTCTTACAAACCTCGTGTGCGGCCGGAGATCAATTCACGAAGCGGCTCATGCGGACATTCATCACCATGCCCAGAGCGAGAAACGTGAACAACACCGAAGACCCTCCGTAACTCATTAACGGGAGAGGAATTCCGGTTACCGGCATCAGTCCCAGAACCATTCCGACGTTGACCGCGATCTGAAAGATCAATACGGCCACCACGCCCATCACCAGGAACGTACCTGACAGGTCTGAGGCTGTCTGTGCGTTTTGAATCAAACGCATCAATACGAGAAAGTATATCAGCAACACCAGCACGCAGCCGATAAACCCATGCTCCTCGGCAAAGGCCGCGAAGATGAAGTCCGTATACGGGATAGGCAGAAAATCGCCCTGCGTTTGCGTACCTTTGGTCGCACCGCGTCCGAAGACCCCGCCGTCACCCACAGCGATCAGCGACTGCCGGATCTGATAGCCGCTGCCTTTGGGATCGGCATCGGGATTCATGAAGCTGGTCAGTCTCTGCTTCTGGTAAGGCTTGAGAATCTTGGAGCTGGTAAACGCCACTCCGACGAGAAGAAGCCCGGCCAGAACCAGAATTCCGCCCTTCTTCCAGTCGATCCCGCCCAGAAACAAGCCGGCCAGCAAGATCGGCGAATAGGTCAGTGCGGTTCCCAGATCAGGCTGCTTCAGCACCAGCAGCATAGGCACACCCACCATCGCCATCGCCTTGAAGATGTCCGGCCAGGTAAGCTTTCGCCCCATCAGGGCCACGAAGTAGCGTGCAACGGCAAAGATGAGTATCAGTTTCACCCATTCCGAGGGTTGAAAGTGAATACCCCCGGGCAGCTTGATCCAGCGCCGCGCTCCGAGAACTTTGGTCCCGACCACCAGCACGGCAACCAGCGAAAGGAGACAGAAGCCATAGATCCAGTGAATGAAATCGAGGATCCGGTGATAGTCGATGAGGGAAAAGACAAACATCGCCCCCAACCCACCCAGCGTCCAGAGAATCTGCTGCCGGTAGAAGCCGACAAACTTCGTATGTAACGTCGCGCTGTAGATCTCGAGCACGCTGACCACCGAGAGCAGGAGGACAAAGCCCAGCAGCGTCCAGTCGAAATCTCGAAATGAAAGAAAACGGCGCATTTAGTGAACCGCCGCCGCCAAAGCATCTGCCTTGACCGCTCCGCTCTTAGGCTTTGCGGGGATCTCGAAAAGGAAATGCCCCGCGAACGCCGATTCCCCTCCATCGCCTTTGTGCGCGTGAGGCAGGACCGGCTTGCCGCCCAACCCCGCAGGATCATCGGGCTGCGACCATATCGCACCGACCTCCACCTGTTGCGGCTTCTCCGCTACCAGGTTGTCGTTCAGCCGCCGCTGCTTGTCGACAAAGGCCGCGATCACCTTCTCCGCAATCGGAGCCGAAACATTGCCCCATCCGCCGTGCTGCCAGAAAACCGCGACCACGATGTCAGGATTTCGCCGCGGCGCCATGCCTACGAACCACGCATTCGCGCGCTCCGCTTTGACCGAAGAAACGGTCTTGTCCCCGAAGCTGTGATTGACCACCTGCGCTGTGCCCGTCTTGCCGGCGATATCGATGTCGTTCAAGTGGTACGCGAATGCCGTGCCTGAGGGACCGGTTACCGCCGCCATACCGTCTGTGATGATCTCCCAGTTCGCCGGATCAATCGGTACCGTTACATCCCCTGATCCCGGAAATGAATCTGCCATCGCGGCGCGATACTCTGGCGGCAGTTCGTCGGGAAACACCACATGCGGACGCTTGAGCACCCCGCCCGACGCAATCCCTCCCAGGGCTCGCGCCAGCTGGATCGGCGTTGCCGCAACCGCTCCCTGACCAATGCCCACCGAAACCGTCTCTCCTGCAAACCATTTTTCGTGGAAGGTCTTCATCTTCCACTCCGTCGAAGGCATGACGCCGGTGATCTCGTCGGGGAGATCGATGCCGGTTTTCTGGCCCATGCCGAACGCGTGCGCATATTTGGCCACGGTATCGATGCCCAGCTTCACCGCCAGATTGTAGAAGTAGGTATCGCAGGAGAACGGAATGGCATTGTGTATATCCACCGCGCCGTGATGCTTGTCGCAGGCATAAAAGTGTCCGTAGAGATTGGCGCCTCCCTGACAGTTGACCTTGAAGTCCTGCGCCACATTCTCCTGAAGACCGGCCACCGACATGATGATCTTGAAGGTCGATCCCGGAGGCGATTGCGCCTGAATCACCTTATTGAGCAATGGATGGTCAGGATCGGTGATGAGCTTGTTCCATTCGTCGCGCCCGATCTTCACCGCAAACGCATTGGGATCGAAGGTCGGCCGGCTGACCATGGCCAGAATTTCCCCGGTATGCGGATCCATGGCCACCAGCGCGCCCTCGCGATCGCCCATGGCGTTCTCGGCCGCACGTTGGATATCCATATCAATGGTGAGCTTTAGGCTCTTGCCTGGCGTCGAGCGCTCGGTGCCCAGCTTCCCGACTTCACGTCCGTGGCTGTCGACCAGCACATCCCGCGAGCCATCCTGTCCACGGAGAAGGGCGTCGTAGGCCTCTTCCACGCCTGATTTGCCGACGACATCGCCGGGCTCATAGTACTCATAGCGCGGATCGTTGAGCATCTCTTCGCTTACTTCGCCCACATACCCGATCATGTTTGCTGCAAATCCGTCTTTCGGATACAGTCTCCGCTGCTCATCGACAGTTTCCAGTTCGGGCATCTCGTCGCGATGCGCTTCGATAAACTCCTGCTCGTCCGGCGTGATGTCCTGTTTGAGCGGCAGCGGCTGATACTTCGGGGCGGCGCGATAGTGCTTCAGAATGGAGTGGATCTGATCCACCGTCATGTGTAGTCCGCGCGCGATCAGCGGTAGATCGGCCTCATAGTTGTGGCCCTGCTCGCGTACCAGAAAGCAGGAGACGGAAGGATAGTTGTCCACCAGCAGCCTGCCATTGCGGTCGAAAAGCTGTCCGCGCGGGGCCAGGATGGGCACCTTGCGCACACGATTGGCCTCGGCCAGAGCCTTCCAGCTCTGCGCATTCACCACCTGCAGCCGCCATAAACCGAAGATCAGCACCGCCATGACAGCGACAATCACGTACTGGAAGATGGTCAGCTTGATCGCTGCAAGCTCACCAGGGCTGCCGGACCGCATGTCGTCCGCGCCGGCTCCACGCTTTGGAGGAAACACTCGATGCCACAGACTCATTCGCCCACCCTCGCCCGATCCAGCAATGCAAACAGGACTACGGCGATCAAGGCGTTAATCGCCGCCCGCAACAGCTCATGCAGCCACCCCCAGACCATGGGCTGGAGCAGCATATGACGCATCAGGAGCCAGATGATGCCATTGTGCAGCAGCATGAAGAGAAACGTCAGCACCAGCCGGGTACCATGCGCCTCGGTATCTATTCTGACGCCCAACGAGGCTGCGATGTAACCGGTAAACGCCTTGGCAATCCCGAAAACTCCGATCGGCTGGTGGGTAAGCGCGTCCTGCAGAATACCCATCACCGCCCCGCCGATAGTCGCAGTCACCGGATTCCGCCGCGCCATGGCGAAGTACACCACCACCATGAGCGGCAGATCGAGCATGCCGAAGCGCACAAAGTGGAGCGTTACCAGCGACTGCAACCCCAGCGCCAGCACCGGCGCCACAACGTAAATCAGCCGCGGAAACTCGTTGTCATCCGCCTCGCGCCGTGTGGAAGCCATTAATGCCATACGCTAAGCCGCTCCTCGTCCCTGCGGAGTCGCAGGCTGTGCAGCCGGTTGCCTGGGCTTCGTAGTCGCTGGCGGCCGGCTCCCGTCATCCGGAACCAGCCCAGGAGATCGCCGCACCGGCACCGGTTTCGCCGCTCCGGAGGGCGAGCCGGAAGTCTGTGTAGAACTTCCTTTCGGCGCAGACGAAGAAGGTGGCTTTGTCGCAGAACCCGTACTGGGCGTTGTTTCAGGGCCATCCACGATCACATGCGTTCGCGTACTCGGGGTCAGGCCGCCTGTCGCGGCAACTGGCCGCGCACTCGAGGATGGTCCTGTCACGGATGACGCCGCAGGCCGCGAGGCGGAACTGGAACTGGCTCGCGAAGCCGTCGCGGAGGAGCCGCCCGGCCCATTACCGGCTGCCACAGGGGCGGCAGCCGGCGGCTCGGCTTTCTTCACCGGTTGCACCTTCGCGGCAGGCAATTCTTCGGCACCGTTCTTGACTGGCACTCCCCGCTGCCCCGGGGTCAGCTCCGAAGCCGGAGGTGTCGCGCCCGGAGTAAACCCGTCAGCATGCAAGGGTTTAGGCGGCGATAGGGGTTTGGCTATACTTCCTGAGCTGTCGGCGTTGGTGTCCGGATTCGTATCCGCCGGCGCGTTGGGATCGACACGGCTCGGGAGTCGCTCCGAAAGGATATCCGATGCCCGCTTCTGCGCGGCCTCGCCTTCCGCCTCGCTGGCTGCCATATCTTTTGCTTCCTGCGTGGAAGGCAGGTCGCCCATACCGGTGACCACCAATACTTCTTCCAGGCGCGACAAATTCGCCGAGGGCCGAACGGCGATATCCAGCAAAGGGTCGCGATCGGGATCGGGAACGATATTCTCCACCGTTCCCACGGGCATGCCGCGCGGAAAGATCTGATCGCCTCCGCTGGTGATGAACCTTTGTCCCGGCTTTATACGGTCGTCGGGCGAGACGTTAATCACCTGCACCTGCCCGTACGTGCTGCCCTTCATGATTCCCCGGGTACGCGTCGACTCCAGGATCACACCGACTGCGCTGGTGGCATCGGAGATCAGCTGCAGCTGGCTCGTCGACGGGAAGACGTCTTTGATACGGCCGACCACACCGTCCCCTGTCACCACCGGCATATCCGGCTTCAGCCCGTCGTTCGATCCCTTATCGATATAAACGATCCCGGATTCATCCGTGCCTGACGTGCCGATCACCTGAGCAGCGACCGTCTGGTAGATGTAGTGTTCTTTGAACCCCAGCAGCTGCTGCAGCCGCTGCCCCTGCCGGGCGTCCTCGACCACGCTGGCCTGCTCCAGCCTGAGGTGTTCCAGCTGATCTTTGAGAGCGTTATTCTCACGCCGCACGTGAACCAGGTCGAAATAGCCAAACCAGATATGCCGAAACCACTCGCCAATTCCATGCAGTGCCTTCTCCGGCGGCGTGATCACCGTGACCACCGCATATCGAATGAGGCTCACCGCCTCCGGATCGGAGGCGTCTTTGGCCGGCCGCTTCGCCTGCACTGCCAGGGCGAGCAACTGCACCACCAGCACTACCAGGAGCACCAGGGCGTTCTTATAACGGGTGAAAAAGGATTCCATGGGGCTGGAACGGCCTTCGCCGGCCTACTCCTCGCGTGTTTGCGACTGTTGTAACAAAGCCACAGACACTTTCAATGCTAGTCGATCTTGATCTTGCGCAGAAGACGGAAGTCGCTCAGCATCTTGCCTGTACCAAGCACAACACTGGCCAGCGGATCGTCGGCGATCGAAACTGGCAAACCAGTCTCTTCGCGAATCCGCTTGTCCAGATTCTTGATCAGCGCGCCGCCGCCGGTCAGCACGATGCCGCGGTCGCTGATGTCGGCGCTCAACTCCGGAGGCGTCCGTTCCAAAGCCACGCGGATAGCATTCATAATGGTCGAGATGGACTCGCCCAACGCCTCACGGATTTCGCTGTCCTCGATGGTGATGGTCTTGGGTACGCCCTCGATGAGGTTGCGGCCCTTGATCTCCATATTCAGCGGCCGGTCCAGCGGGTAAGCCGAGCCGATCTCGATCTTGATCTGCTCCGCCGTGCGCTCGCCGATCAGAAGGTTATATTTCCGCTTGAGGTAGTTCATGATGGCCTCGTCCATCTGGTTCCCCGCCATGCGTACGGACCGCGAGTAGACGATACCCGACAGCGAAATCACAGCGATATCGGTCGTCCCGCCGCCGATATCGACCACCATATTGCCCGAGGGCTCAGTAATCGGCAGACCTGCGCCAATCGCGGCTACCATCGCCTGCTCTACCAGGAAGACCTCGCTGGCCTTGGCGCGATAGGCCGAATCTTCAACCGCGCGCTTTTCTACCTGCGTGATCTCCGAAGGCACGCCGATCACGATGCGCGGATGCACCATCATCTTGCGGTTGTGTGCCTTCTGGATGAAGTAGTTCAGCATCTTCTCGGTAACCTTGAAGTCGGCGATCACGCCGTCCTTCATAGGCTTGATGGCTACGATGTTGCCCGGAGTGCGTCCCAGCATCTCCTTGGCTTCCTTGCCGACCGCCTCAACCTCACCGGTGTTCTTGTTAATAGCCACGATCGAAGGCTCGTTGACGACAATGCCCTTGCCCGCTGCATAAACCAGCGTGTTGGCAGTACCCAGATCGATGGCAAGATCGCTGGAAAAAACACTGAACAGCGAGCGCACACTATGCGAACGCGAGGGACGAGACTGATAACCGTTCGATGACATGGGGACTTAACTTTTCCTGGAGGAGACTCGCCTTTATTGTAAGGCCTTGCGGCGATCGCAATGCCGATACTTCGGCATGTAGTGCAATAAACATTAGCACCGCGTATTCGCTTCCGTCGCACATTTGCAACGAAAGTTGCAGAGCCGCCGAATCAAGACCTGTCTTAGACAACTTACTCGCCTGAGATTGAGCGATATCTACCGCAAAAGACCACCCGCCTGAAAGGTCACCACCATGTCCACGATATGCGTGTCCTCGTGCTCATATTGCTTATAGCTGGCAGACCAGCCATCGAGTGCATGCAGCGTCTTCGCGTTCTTATTGAGAAAACCAGACGCATAGGTGGCATCAAAGACATCGCCTTGATGCATTGTCCAGTTCTGCAGCACCAGCGCCTTTTTGTCATCGCTCAGGTTCACAATCTCCAGCTTGCCCATGTGATACACATCGCCCGGGACCACCGAAATATCGTAGTTCACCGTGTGCTGGGTGCGATCGAAGGACGGATTAGCCTTGATATTGGCTCGCAAATAGCCCTTAGCCCGGTAAGGACCCCCGACTCCGGCCAGCGTCTGCCGTAGAAAATCTTCGTTGGCCACGTCTCCGGCATGGATTTTGGCGCGCTTGGCAAACTCCTCCGGGCTCATCAGCACATCCCCTGAGAGTTTCAGGCTTGCCAGCCGGTACTGCGGCCCCTGCTCGACCGTCGCGCTCACTGGAACCGTCACCTTGCCGCCGGTCAACTCCGGCGGCCCAGAGGCAAATCCGGTCATGGCCTCATCCAGATACCCTTGCCGGTGATAAACATTGCGCAGCGCGACCTCCAGCGTGGCCTGTGTTGCATCGTCGAATGGCTGCCCCGTAGCCGCTTTCTGAATCGCTCCGATCGGCTCGACCCACTCCGGAGACAGTCCCGTGAGCTTCACTTCGCCGATCTGGATCGCCGGGGTGTCGATGTGAAATCCGACACCTGCGCTGACACCTGGGCCCGGCTCGATCTTGGCAGCGCTTACCGTCGCCGCACGCCCTTTTCCGCCAGCAACGCCGTAAGCGCGGCAATCACTTGGGTTTGCAAGCCGCTCTCGGGGACCACCGTACCGTGAAACAGCGGGACTCGACCTTCCAGCGAAGCGGTCAGTGTCTTCGCGTCCCACCAGGCAAAATTGGAGTAGGAGACGGGCAGAGCACCATCCGCCGCCTTCAGAGAAAAGCTCAGCTCAGACCCGTCAAAGGCGAACCGCACATCGGAAAAAAGACCGGTATCCAGAAGGTGCTGCGCGGCTGCATTTATCTCCGCCTGCCCGACTGCATCACCAGGCTTCAGAGAAGAGGCGGCCAGCAATTCCGCCTGGCTCCCCGCGGTATAGCCAGAAAAGGTGATCTTTTTGGGAATGTACTTTTGAGCAAAAAGCAGAGACGAGGAAACGATGCAGCAGAGAGGCAAAACGAGAACATCTACGCGCATAGCTGCAAGATAGCCGAGGCGTAATCCGTCTGCCATTAAAAATGGCGATGCGCAGACCAGCGTTCCACACCATTGTGAAGGCGCAAGACCACAATCGCCGGTCATGCGTTTTCGCTGACCGGCTTTCAGCTGACCGGACTTCAGCAGCCTAATCAGATATTCTGAAGATTCGCCCAAGGAGATCGACGTGTCCCATAAGCTCTACAAAAATCTGATCGGCGGCCACTGGGTCGCAAGCCACTCCGGCAAGACCTTCCTCAATATCAATCCGGCCAACTCTGACGACATCGTCGGCGAGTTCCAATCTTCCGCCGCGAAGGACATCGATGACGCCGTTGCTGCTGCGGCTGAATCCTGGAAGACCTGGCGTCTGACGCCTGCACCCAAACGCGCCGAAATCCTCTATCGCACCGGCGAAATCCTTACCCAGCGCAAAGAACAGTACGCCAACGATATGACTCGCGAGATGGGTAAGGTTATCAGCGAGACACGCGGTGATGTCCAGGAAGCCATCGACACCGCCTACTACATGGCCGGCGAAGGCCGCCGCCTCTTCGGCCAGACCACCCCGTCGGAGCTCAAATCGAAGTTCGCCATGTCCGTGCGCATGCCCGTCGGCGTGGTTGGCATGATCGCCCCGTGGAACTTCCCCATGGCCATCCCCTCCTGGAAGCTCTTTCCCGCGCTGGTCTGCGGCAACACCTGCGTCATCAAGCCAGCGGAAGACACACCGCTTTCGACCTACAATCTCGTCGAGTGCCTGGTTGAAGCCGGCATGCCCGCCGGCGTAGTCAACATCGTCACCGGCTTCGGACCTGACGCGGGAGCGCCCATCGTCAGCCATCCCGGTATTCGCGCCGTATCGTTTACCGGATCGTCCGAAGTCGGCCGCATCGTCGGCCAGACCGCCGCGGCCAACTTCAAGCCCTGCTCACTCGAGATGGGCGGCAAAAACGCCATGATCGTTCTCGAAGACGCCCACATCGACCTCGCCGTTGAAGGCGCACTCTGGGGAGCCTTCGGCACCACTGGCCAGCGCTGCACCGCCACAAGCCGCATCATTCTGCACAAGAAAATCGCCGCCGAGTTCACCAAAAAGCTGGTCGCCCGGGCCGACGCCCTCAAGGTCGGCGATGGCCTCGACGAGCACACCCAGATGGGACCGCAGGTGAATCAGCAGCAGATCGAAACCAGCATCCGCTACTGTGAGATCGCGCAAAAGGAAGGAGCGAAGCTCCTTACCGGCGGCAGCATCCTCGAAGACGGCGTCTACGATAAGGGCCACTTCTTCGCACCCACGGTCTTCGGCAGCGTGAAGCCCAACATGCGGATCGCACAGGAAGAAGTCTTTGGACCTGTTGTCAGTTTGATCGAAGTCGACAGCTTCGAAGAGTCGATTGAAGTAGCAAACGGCATCCAGTATGGCCTTTCGACGGCGCTTTATTCCCGCGACGTGAATAAGGCCTTTCAGGCCATGCGCGACCTCGAGGCCGGCATCACCTATATCAACGCGCCCACCATCGGAGCCGAAGTCCACCTCCCCTTCGGTGGCGTGAAGCAAACCGGCAACGGCCACCGCGAAGGCGGCACCGGCGCCCTCGACTTCTACACCACGTGGAAATCCGTATATATCGACTACTCAGACAAGTTGCAGCGGGCGCAGATCGACACCGGCGAGTAAATGTAATGGCCGAATCAGGTCTGACTGAAATTTAGTTTTCAATCTGAAAGCACGTCCCCACAAATGTGTGCTTTCAGGTCGCCTGGCCAGTGACCATACCGGCGCCCGAAGGTGAGCTGTCAGCTGGTCGCGTCCCCTGCTGTACCATGAAAAGTTCGCTCGAAAAGGATTTCACATGATCATCGGAGTACCCAGGGAAGTCAAAGACCATGAGAGCCGCGTAGGAATTACCCCAGCTGGAGTGAAGGCGCTCTCGGAAACAGGGCACAAAGTCCTTGTCGAAACCCACGCGGGTGAACTCTCCGCACTGCCTGACGATGAATATCAGTCCGCAGGCGCGGAGATTGTCGGTTCGGCCTATGACGTTTGGCGGCTCGCCGACATGGTGGTCAAAGTAAAGGAGCCGGTCGAGAAGGAATATCAGCATTTCCGCGAAGGATTGGTGCTGTTCACCTACCTGCACCTCGCGCCGCTGCCTGAATTGACCGACAAACTGCTGACCAAGAAAGTTACCGGCATCGCCTACGAGACCATCCGCGACCGCGCCGGGACGCTGCCCCTGCTTACGCCGATGTCGGAAGTCGCAGGCCGCATGTCTGTTCAGGTCGGTGCAGCCTATCTCGAAAAGGAAAAGGGCGGCCGTGGCGTACTCCTCGGCGGAGTGCCCGGTGTTCCGCCCGCGAACGTCTGCATCATCGGCGGAGGCATCGTCGGCACCAACGCTGCGAAGATTGCCGTAGGCATGGGAGCCAAGGTCACCATCGTCGATCTCAGCCTCAACCGCCTGCGCGAGCTCGACGACATCTTCAACGGCAAGCTCTTCACCCTCGCTTCGAATTCCTACAATGTCTCTCGTGCCACGCAGGAAGCTGACCTGGTCATCGGAGGCGTGCTCATCCCCGGAGCGGCGGCGCCCAAGATCGTCACGAAGGAAATGGTCGGCAGGATGAAGAAAGGCGCGGTCATCGTCGACGTCGCCATCGATCAGGGTGGATGCATCGAAACCGCGCGGCCCACTACGCACAGCGATCCCGCCTATACCGTTGATGGCGTCGTCCATTACTGCGTAACCAACATGCCGGCAGCAGTTCCCAACACGTCGACGCTTGCTCTCACAAACGCAACCTTCCCTTACGTGCTCAAGCTGGCAAACAAGGGTGCAAAGGAAGCCATTCTCCACGATGATGGCATTCGCGACGGAGTAAATACTCACGACGGAACCTTGACCTGCGAGCCAGTAGCCACATCGCAGAAAAAGTCGTGGACTCCGGTCCGCGAGCTGCTGACTTAGCGTGATTCTGCGAAGTCGAAATACGCCAGGTTCATATTGCCCACAGTGAGAATGTGAACCGTCAAAACATTCTTTCCTTTGGCCAGCTTGACCTTTGCGATCTTTCGCGCCATGTTCCAGTGGTGCCATTGCCGCCACGCGATTGGATCAGCAGGCGCGGCAGTCTTCTCGATCATTAGAGGCCCAGCCGCCGGCTGGCCGTTCACATCGAGCGAGATCGTCCCGCCGCCGTTCGAGGTGTAAAGCAAGTCAGCGCTGTAGACACCAGCCTTCTTCACTTCGACGGTCATATTGAACCACTCTCCCGGCTCCGTCCATCCCACGTAGAGTTGGTTCTCGGGCGGCGTGGTCAGGTCATACGGCGAGTCGTCGATCTGTGGATCGTGATGAAATTTGGTGTAGGAAATGTCTACTGCCTCTGCCATCCGGAATTCGTTCAGATAAGTTCCATCTGCGGGATTCAGCATGCCGCTGCCCTGGTTCTTCGACGTGGTGTCGTGATACGCCACGCCTTCACCACCCGTGTCGTAGTAGGCACATTGCACGCGGCCGGGAATTGTCTGTGCTCCGCCCACATAGCGGCTGTCCTGAAAAGGAAGTCCCTTGTATCTCGCAACAAAGGTGCTTGTCGAAGCGTTCACCGGCATAAACAGCATGGCCAGTACAAGAGCAAGGAATCCGCAAAGTTTTGAGTTCATGGTATGTGTTATCGAGCACGCTCTAAGAGGCACGGCTCTTTATACTAACCGGATTTCGCAAAAGAAAGAGGCGCGGCCTAAGCCGCGCCTCTTCGCATTTAGCATTTACCCAGTTTACTGACTCACGCGAACCGACCGCTCCAGGCGGAAAGTCAATGTGGTTTCGGCTGGGATCACAATATCTTTCTTGCCCGTAAGTCCAGCGCCGGCCGTACCCGCTCCTGCGCCAGCCAGCCCTCCGATCAGCGCACCCTTGCCACCGCCGGCGAGTCCACCAATAATGGCGCCAAGACCTGCACCGCCGCCAATCAGACCGCCGGTCCGCTTGCCCTTGCCTGCTTCCACGCGCTCGATCGTGCTCGTAGCCACCTGATAGCTGGAGCCGTCTGCCCGTATCGTATCCAGGCGCAAGGAGAGCACCGCACCGCCCTTGAAGCGCCCCAGAGGTTTGGCATCGACGACGGTTCCGGATGCCGTCGAGCCGGCACGGACAACCGTTGCCCCACCAACGACAATCGCCCTCGCCACCGACGCCGTGAACGTATCTCCCGGCTGGCTGATCTTAGAGCCCACTGCCTGCCGCAGCGTAACCGCGATATGCGAGCCGGCTGGAATCACGAGAGCCGCCGGTGGCGGTGGAGGCGGCGCGGGAGCAGCACTCGCGGCTGGCGCTGGTGGAGCTCCTGCGCCGGGTGCGGGCGCAGCAGTGGACGGAGCCGGGGCTGGAGCAGCCGCTGGCGCCTCAGTGCTCGGTGATGTGGCCGGAGCTGGCGCAGCCGCAGCCGGTGCGGGCGCAGGATTTTCGCTGGCTGCCTGCTGATCCTGTTTCTTGCAACCACCGGCAAGCAGCAGACCTGCCAGGGCGAATGGAAGGAGCGACCGAGAAGAACGGATGATTTTCATAACCGGACCTTATGATGCAACATTCTAGGCCCTGGGCGGTAAACGCGCCGCAAATTCCGCACGTCGAACCGCCATCAGGAACTCCCTCGAAGCTGTCTCATTCACTCCATCCAAGCCGCAAACGCATATATTGAGACAGCTTCTATAATCGTTCGTCAGGGAGCAGCGATTGGGTGAATCCAAACACCGCCGGGCAACCATCGTGGCGCTGGCCTCAGCCACGTTTCTACTGGTCTTACTGTTGAGTGGCCTTAACGCATTCCGGCTCGGCTTTCTACATCCTGGTTCCACCGTACAGATTCTCCTCTTCAGCGGTCTGTCCGTCCTCATCTTTTTGCTCTTCGTAACCGTTCTCATTCTGCTTTCGCGCAATATCCTCAAACTTCTTGCCGATGAGCGCAGCCGCGTACTGGGCTCGCGGCTGCGCACACGTATGATCCTCGGAGCGCTGCTCATCTCCTTTGCTCCTGCGCTTTTCATGTTCGCTTTCAGCTATGGCCTGCTCAATCGCTCCATCGACCGCTGGTTTTCGCAGCCGGTCGCTGAGCTCCGCGAAAATTCCACGCGCATTGCTCTGGAGTTGGCCCAATACGTGAGCCTCAACGCCAGGTCGGAGGCTGAATCGCTGGCTCGCTCGCGAAGCTTCGCCAGCGCCTATCAGGATTCAAACTTCGCAGCGCTGGTCGATGAGATCCGTACCCATCGCATCACCCTGCAGGGAGGCTTCGCCATCGTCTACCGCGATGGCGCCGAGGTGGCCGACTACGCTCTGCCAAAGTCCAGCCAGCAGATCACCGTGCGCTCCTGGCTCAACGATGACACGTCTGAGGACATTCCCTCCTCCGAGCCCATAGCCTCCGTCGTCCTTAGCGCCGCCCACCGCACCGACGAACCAATTGTCACCATCGGCGGCACAGAGTACGCGCTGGGCGACACCACTGTCGACGGAGGAGGTGTGGTCGTCATCGGTCTCCCCATGCCCGCAGGTCTGGACGCGACGGTCACGCAGATTCGCAATGGCGCCGACGAGTACTGGGCCATCTATCGTCAGCGGCGCAGCATCCGCAGCACCTTCTTTCTGCTGCTGCTCATGCTCACGGCGCTCATCTTTTTTGCCAGCAGCTGGCTCGCGCTCTTCCTCTCAAAACAGATCACCCGCCCCGTGGAAGCTCTCGCCGACGCTATGAACGAAATCGCGGAAGGCGAATACGGCAAGCGCATTACGGTATCGGCAACCGAAGAGCTGGGTGAGCTCATTCGCTCCTTCAATCACATGGCTGCCGATCTTGAGCAGAGCCGCACTCTGGCTGAAACCTCCGCCACCCAGTTGTCAGCGGTGAATCTTTCGCTGGAGAGCCGCCGCAAGGAGCTCGAGATCATCCTAGAAACCATTCCCAGCGGCGTGGTCACGCTCGATGCTGACCGTTCCATCATGCAGGCTAATCGTGCCTTTCTTGATCTCTTCGCGCCGCATCGTTCCGGCGATCTCACCGGTGTCTCTCTCAACTCGGTGCTACCGGTAGAGGTTAGCTCCGAAATCACCATGCTCGAACGCCGTGCCCAGCGCATGGGCATCGCGGCATCGGAGTACGAGATACCCGGTCCAATCCGGACCCTCAGCCTCACCGTGACCATCGCCGTGCTCGATCTTGGCGGCAACCGGCGAGGATCGATTCTCGTAACTGAAGATGTTACAGAATTCCTGCGCGCCCAGCGCCAGCTTGCCTGGAAGCAGGTCGCGCAGCGCGTCGCCCATGAGATCAAGAATCCTCTCACTCCGATTGCGCTATCCGCAGAACGTATCCGTCGTCATATGGACCTGCCCCGCCCTGAGTCCGAAGCGGTTATCCGGAAGTGCAGCGACGTGATCCTCACTTCTGTCGAATCTATGCGAACGCTGGTCGACCAATTCGCAGTTCTGGCCGAGTTTCCTGCGGCGCAGCCCAGGCCTGACGATCTGAATCGCATCATTGAAGGCACCGTCGCGCTCTTCCACGGCCGTCTCGACAAAATCCGGATCGAACAGCGCCTGGATCGCACCCTGCCTCCCGTAATGGTCGACGCACAGTCTCTGCAGCGCGCGCTCGCCAACCTCATCGACAACGCCGCCGAAGCCATGCAGGACAGCTTGCTGCGCATCCTCTCCATCGAGACCTGTCTTAACGAAAATCACAGCATGGCCGAGCTCGTACTTTCTGACACTGGCCACGGCCTCACCGACGAGTCCCGTGAGCGCCTCTTCCTTCCGTATTTTTCGACCAAGCAGCGCGGCAGCGGACTGGGGCTGGCCATCGCCGCCAAGATTATTCAGGAGCATCACGGAGCGATCCGCGCCGAGAACAATTCCCCCACCGGAGCCCGCTTCATCATTGAATTGCCCTTCGCTGAACAGACCGCCTCAGGTCCGTCGGCTGCGGACTCCACATTGTCCTCGCAAAACGGCAACGGCAGCAACGGCCACAAGTCGGCGAACGGCCATTCCGCAAATGCACCTCTTGTCCGGCCCGTGGAAATTCCAGAATGAATCACATCCTCGTCGTCGACGACGAAAACGAAATCCGCGAATCCCTCGAAGAGATTCTTCGCGAGGAAGGTTACTCCGTTTCCAGCACGCCAAGCGGCACAGAAGCGATAGTCCTGCTGCGTGACGCAACCTACGACGTGATGCTGCTCGATATCTGGCTTCCAGATCGCGATGGCCTCGACGTGCTCAGCGATGTGCGCTCTCTTGAAACAGAGAACAAGCCAGAGGTCATCGTCATCTCCGGTCACGCCACCATTGAAACCGCCGTGCGCGCCACCAAGCTGGGTGCCTTCGACTTTCTCGAAAAACCGCTATCTCTCGAACGCACACTGATTGTTGTCAAGAATGCGATCGAATCCCGCCGGCTGCGCAATGAGAATCTAGAATTCCGTCGCCAGTTTGCGCTCGAAACAACTATCACCGGAGAAAGCGTACCTGCAAAAGCGTTGCGTCAGCAGATAAGGCTCATGGCGCCCACCAATGGCCGCGTACTCATTTACGGAGAATCAGGATCGGGCAAGGAGCTCATCGCCCGATCCATCCACGCCGAAAGCGCGCGTGCAGACCGCGTCTTTATCGAGCTCAACTGCGCCGCCATCCCCGAAGACTTCATCGAGAGCGAACTCTTCGGCTACCGCAACGGTGCCATTCCCGGAGGCCCCACGGAAAAGCGCGGAACTTTCGAGCGCGCCAACGGCGGTACGCTCTTCCTCGACGAAGTGGGCGACATGAGCCTCAAGACGCAGGCGAAGGTGCTGCGCGCGCTCGATGAACAGAGCTTCGTTCCCGTGGGCGCGACCCAGCCCATCAGCGTGGACGTGCGCGTAATCGCAGCCACCAACAAGAATCTCGAAGAAGAGATCGCCAAGGGCAACTTCCGCGAAGATCTCTTCTACCGGCTGAATGTGATTCCCTTTTTTGTTCCGCCGCTGCGCGAACGCAAGGAGGATATTCCATCACTCTCGCGGGAATTCCTGCGCAGCTTCGGACGCCAATATGGACGGCCACGCATCGAGATCGGCGAAGACGCGCTCGATCTGCTCAAGCAATATCACTGGCCGGGAAACGTGCGCGAGCTTAAGAACATCCTCGAGCGGGTGCTCATCCTAAACCCGCAGACCAACCGCATCGAGCGCCGCCATCTGCCCATGCTCGTGCACCGCACCAGCAGCCGCCGCACCGAAGAGTTCAGCACCCTGCAACATGCACGCGAAGCCTACGAGCGCGATTACATCCTAAAAAAAGTAGATGAGTGCCACGGCAATATGAGCCGCGCCGCAGAATCGCTGGGCCTGGAGCGTAGCCATCTCTACCGCAAGATGAAAGCTCTGGGAATTGTAGTGCGCGAGTAAGGACGAACGCCAGGAATGCCGTCCTTCACATCATTTGCTAGGAAGCGAAACCATAGGATCGACGGCGCATCGTTTCTAGCGAACCTACTTCTCATCCTTAGAAAGCGGCTCTACAGGAGTAAGTTCTTGCAATTGCCGCCGCCAATCCAGCGACTCCACGAACCCACGCGACTCTCGCCAGTTTTCCTTCACAATCACATGCAATTCGAGAAAAACCCGCGTGCCCAGCAGAGATTCGATCTCCTTGCGCGCCGCTGTGCCGATCGCCTTCAGCTTGCTCCCGCCCTTGCCGATCAGAATCGCCTTCTGCCCTGACCGTTCGCAATAAATCGCGGCGGCGATCTTCGTCACCGGAAGCTTGTCATCGGCCTTCGGTTTTTTGGCTGCTGGGCGAGGCTCTTCGAAGCGCTCGACCACTACTGCTGAAGCATACGGAACCTCTTCGCCGGTCTCGGTCAGAATCTTCTCTCGGATCAGCTCCGCCACCAGAAATCGCTCGGGCTGATCGGTGAACTGCTCTTTCGGAAAATAGCGCTGTCCCTCGGGCAGCACATCTACCAGCTTCTCCATGAGCCGATCCAGCCCGTCGCGTTTGCGCGCCGAGATCGGAATCACCTCAGCGAACGCATGAAGCGCTGAAAGCTGAGTAATCAGCGGAAGCAGCTTCGACCGCTCGATCAGATCGATCTTGTTGATGAGCAGAAACACCGGACAATCCAGCTTGCGGAGCAGATCGAAAACAAATTCGTCTTCGCTTTGCCCTTCACGTACTTTCTCGCGCACAGGCCGCCGCGTCGCTTGCACTACCTGCTTCCCGTCCGCGGACTCAATGACTAGCCCCGAACTCGCGGGCTCTTCCTCGTTACCATCCGAACCGGGAAGATCGAGTCGTCGCGTCGCATCCACCAGCAGCAAAACGGCATCGCGCGTCTCCAGCGCATCGTGAACTTCCTGCATCATGCGCTTGTCGAGCGAAGAATTCGGCTTGTGCACTCCGGGTGTATCGACGAAGACGATCTGCGCCGCCGGATGTTTGCCCTTGCGTGCAGGGACTTCCAGAATTCCGTTGATGCGAGTGCGCGTGGTCTGCGGCTTGGCCGTCACAATGGCCACCTTTTCGCCCACCAGCGCATTCATCAGTGTTGACTTGCCCGCGTTCGGCCGTCCAATGATCGACACAAATCCCGATCGAAACTTCATTTTTCTGTCACATCTTTCTCCGGCCGTGAAATTCGCAGCCGATCAATACGCCGATCTGTAGACGCGAGAACCTCAAATCGCAGTCCATACACTTCAATTACCTCGCCGGCCTGCGGAATACGTCCCGCTGTCTCGCTCACCAGCCCGGCTGCGGTCGTTGCCTCATAGTCCTCCGGCAATTCCAGTTCGCCGCCCAGCAACTCCTCCAGCAGCTCGATCGAGAGACTGCCCGGGATGCTCCATGAGCCATCCGCGTCCCTGATCACTCCATCATCGTCGTTCTCATCTTCGTGCTCATCGCGGATGGAGCCCACGAGCTCTTCGAGCAGATCTTCGATCGTCACCAGGCCAGCCACCCCGCCATACTCGTCGATCACTATCCGCATATGCTGCTTTTCGCGCTGCATCTCGCGCAGCAATTCATTCACCTTCTTGGTCTCCGGGACAAATGCCGCCAGCCTCTGAATGCTTTCCACAAGCTGCGTCCGCGCATCGACGTCGCGAATATGTAACAGGTCATGCGCAAATACGATGCCTGTCACCTGATCCAGCGTTCCCTCGAAGACCGGGACTCGCGAATATACTTCGTTCTCCAGCATGCGCAGAAAATCTTCAAGCGTCGTCGTGCCCGGCACCGCAAATATTTCAGGCCGAGGCGTCATCACTTCACGCACCACCTTGTCGCCGAACTCCACCGCCGAGCGCACCAGCTCGCGGTCGCTCTCTTCGAGAATTCCTTCTTCCTGGCCTGCTTCCAGCAGCGCCTCCACGGCCTCGGTTGTCGCCTCTTCCTCTTTTTTCGCAGGAGCCTCGGCCAGCGCGGCGATGGAAAGCAAAAAACCGAGGAAGAGCGTGACCGGCATCATCAGATAGAACAGGAACTGCAGGACCCTTCGCCAGCGCACAATCCACATCCCGCGCGTGCGCGTGAAGAACACAAACGGCAGAAACCGGTTGAAGAGCAGGATGACCATGATCACGCCCAGCACCACCTGTGCGATCTCCGGCGCGGTGGGCAGATCCATGGGCGTGCGGTTGAAGAGCAGCATGCCGAAGAGCAGCGTGAGGCCAGCCAGCGCGAGCTGCGAAAGAATCGCCGACGACAAGGCGATGTGATCTCGATCAAGGCGTATCTTGGGTTCTACGTGCTGCTCCCAGGCATCGATATTCTCCTGGAACTCGCGTGCCAGAAATTTGCCCATCTCTGAATACAGTCGATCGACATAGGACGCGATAGTCAAAACCACGAGCAGTAAGGCGATGAGGATTCCCGCAGCCAGCGTCATGACCGGCGTCCCCGCTTGGCAGCGGTCTTCTTCGTAACTCGCTTTTTCGCGCTCACACCAGTGGTCCTTGCAATAAGCCCCTGCGACAGTCCAAGCTTGCCACGCAATATTTCCTCTCGATGCGCCATTTCCCCATCATCCATCTCGTGGTCGTAGCCGGCCAGGTGCAGCACGCCGTGCAGCAGCAGGACCTCAATCTCCAGCGCCAATGAATGCCCCTGCGCTTCCGCTTCGCGCGCCGCCGTCTCCACGGAGATGGCCAGATCCCCTGCAATCCGCGTTCTGCCTCTCATCTCAGCAGCAGGAAAAGACAGTACATCGGTGGCCTTGTCCTTGTGCCGGAACTCGCGATTGAGCCTTCGAATCTCTTCATCTCCGGTGAGCAAAACCGAAACGGCTCCGGAAAGCGCCGCTGCCTTCTTCGCCGAAGCAAGAAAGCGCGTCAGTTGGCTCTTCTTGAGCTCGGTGCTTCCAAATTTCGTTTCTATGGCAGGCTCGATCACGATCATGGCCGGAGGTGGGATCCTCGGAAAAGCAAAAGGAGGGCTCATCGCCCTCCCTTTGATCGTATCGCAATTAGCTCCGGATTATTGCGGTTTGGGCACGCTGGGGCTTTCCCCGTCACTCATGCGCAGCGGCAGTTCGGGCTGCTGGCGGCCGAAGCTGTCATAGGCCTGGATGATCCGCTGCACCAGCTGGTGCCGCACCACATCGCCGCTTTCGAAGTGAACAAAGCCGATGCCGTCCACGCCGGTCAGCACGGACATGGCTTCGATCAGGCCCGACTTGCGCGGGTTCGGCAAGTCGATCTGCGTGATGTCGCCGGTAATCACCGCCTTCGAGTTGTTGCCCAGGCGCGTCAGAAACATCTTCATCTGCTCGCTGGTGGTGTTCTGCGCCTCGTCCATAATCACGAATGCGTCGTTCAGTGTGCGGCCGCGCATGAAAGCCAGCGGTGCCACTTCGATGACGTTCTTTTCGAGCATCCGGTCTACGCGTTCCGGCTCCAGGAGATCGTAAAGTGCGTCGTAAAGCGGCCGGAGATAGGGATCAACCTTTTCCTGCAGGCTGCCCGGCAGGAAACCCAGCCGCTCGCCTGCTTCCACGGCCGGACGCACCAGCACGATACGGCTCACCTTCTTGGCCAGCAGAGCGGCAGAGGCCATGGCAACAGCGAGATATGTCTTCCCGGTGCCCGCCGGCCCGATGCCGAAGACCATATCCATCTGCTCGATCGCTTCGACATACCGCCGCTGATTCAGTGAGCGCGGCTGCACCATCCGCTTGATGCCCGCTGAGCGCTGCTTGCCGCTTTCGGCCACCATCCGCAAAGTCGTAGCCGGATCGGCGACTACCAACCGCAGCATTCCGTTCAGCTCCCCGTTCTGCGGACACCCTCCCGCTTTTCGCAGCGCCTCGTAGTCCGCAAATATCCGCTCCACTCGAGCAATGTTCTGCGGCGAGCCTTCCACTAGAACGCCATCCGACTGCAGATCGATGCGCACATGGAGCATATCTTCCATGAGCCTGAGGTTTTCATCGCGGGTCCCAAAAAGGGGCTCAAGATTCGGCGTGATGTCCAGCGCTTTTTTGGTCAAACTGGAAATATACCTCCGGTTGTGGCCCTCGCAGGCCATACCAAGTTGGGATGCTGTTTTGGAAGGATAAAGCGGCGCGAATGAGAAATTGCGGGCGTAAGCCGCGAAATACCACCTGCAGTCTGAAAGCTACTGCCGGTCTCCGCACTCCCGTCGTTGCGCCGTAGGGTAACGATGCGCTCAGAGTAGTCCCGGCCTGGTTTTCAGTCAATGCCCAATCCGTGAAATAAGTGTCAACTGTGTATCAAAAGCGGAAATTGCGGTCTAAATGGATTCTCCCTCATTCGGTGCGCTCTACGACCCAAAAAGATTCGTATCCAGAAACGCATTCCGGAATTTGCCCGCCGGATCGTACTCCGCCATCAAAGCCTTGAATTCACTCATCCTGGGATAAAGGTTTTGAATCCGCGACGGCGGCACCGTGAACACCTTGGCCCAGTGCGGCCGCGCATCGAACGGCGCCAGCTGCTTCTCGATCAGCGGCAGAACGGCATGCACCGCCTCCGGCTCCGGCTTCCAGGTGAAGTGGATCGCCATCGACGGCCGCTGATACGCCATGCTCATCCACAGATCGTCCGCGGCGATGGTGCGCAGCTCGGTGACAAAAAGATGCGGCGTAATCCGGTCCTTGAGCTGCTCGACGGCCAGAATCGCCTCGTAGCCCTTGTCTCGCGGCACGAAGTACTCTGTCTGGATCTCGTTGCCGCTGCTCGGCGTAAACGCCATCTTGAAGTGTGGCAGCCGCTCGTACCACGGCCCTGGGATGCCCATCTGCTCGGTGCAGGGCGTCGCATCGTGTCCGGTAATGGGGTGCAGCTTCTCGGTCGCGCGCTTCGCACCAAAGAACTCACCAGGAAAACCGCCTGCCATTCCACCCTCGACCTTGCGCTTGATCCACACCTGCGTGGCCCGATGGTTCTGCCAGTCAGTAAATAGGCTCACGCTATAGCCCGCGCCAAACACCTCGTCCAGATGCTTCTCCAGGTGATCGAAGGACAGATTTTGATAAACCACCTGCGCCGCCTGAAAAGTTGGCAGCAGATCGAGTGTGACCTTGGTCTGGACTCCCAGCGCCCCCAAGCCAACGACCATGCCGTCAAAGCGCGGGCCGTCCTTCTTACGCGAGAGCGAAACCACAGACCCGTCAGCCTTGACCAGTTCCATCCCGGAAAGGGCTGTCGAAAGGTTGCCGTTCTTGCTCCCCGACCCATGCGTGCCGGTCGCGCACGCGCCGGCCACCGACACATGCGGCAGCGAAGCAAGGTTGTGCAAAGCAAATCCATGGCTGTCGAGATAAGGAGCCAGCTGGCCGTACTTCACGCCCGCACCAACCGTGACGGTTCGGGCAGCTGCGTCAATCTCCATCGAATCCAGATGCGTCAGCTGGATCTGGTTAGCCGTGCTGTCTGCTACCCGGTTGAAAGAGTGTTTTGCTCCCAGGGCTTTGATCTTCGCGCAAGCCTTTACGTTCGCCTGCGCTTCCTCGACCGACGCCGGTAGATACAGATGGTCGGTGCTGTACTCGACATTGCCGGCCCAGTTGGTCCGATGCGGCGCCATGGTCAACTCCGCGTTCAGAATACGTGAGAACACCGAGCCCGCCGCAACCACTCCTGAAGCCTTCAGAAACTCCCGTTTATCCATAGGCCAACCATGCTCTCGCGGAGAGAAGTCTCACGTCAACGGCGGATTGGATCAGATTGCGTCGCTGGTTCTATAAGTGTCGGCAGACTTTCGAAATCGCACGCAGGACACAGCTATTTCGTCGGCCGAGGTGGCAGGAGGAGAGCATCAAAGATTCGATTCGCAAGCGTTTTCAGAACGCTCTCGTTGAGAACAGAGGGCATAAACTTCGTTTCGACGGCAAGGGCAGAGAGCACAGGGTGAAGTGTTCGAACCACCACCGAGCGTCCGAGAGCATCCTTTCCCTTTTCAGCTGGTCCGAGAATTTGAACGAGCCTCTTCTCATGGTCCTCAGGCATGACTTCATCGAAATGACGCTGAAGCCGCTCTTTGGATTCCGGATGGCGAATTGCAAATAGCTTGAACTCAAGGAAAAGGAGAGCCCAGGCCTGATCCTCCGTCAGTTTGAGGCAATACTCGCGGTAGGCGGCAAGATTCTCCTCAATGTTTTTTGCGCCCGCAAGCATCTGCTCCATCTCACTTCGATGTCGCAAGGTGTGCTGCTCGATCAGAGCCAGAAAAATGTCTTCCTTGCTCTTGAAATGAGCGTAAATCGCCCCTTTGGTGCGTCCGGCCAGCGCCGCAATTTCACCGAGCTCCGCCCCTTCATATCCGTCTCGAACGAAAATTGTCTCCGCGGATCGCAGCAGAAGCTCTCGCGTTTCTCTGGTCCGGAGCTCGTGTTTGTTGATCTTTTTCTCCGTCATCTCTCCCTATTAATCCTATGTCAATCCTCGCGCGAAAGGCGTGCTTGCGCGCGAGGATTGCATTCCCAACACACTACAGTCGTGTACCACACCCATCACTCGGGAATTCATCTTCATCTCCCTGCATCTGCAGTCTTAGTCCGCAACAACATCAGCTCGCGAACCTCGTCCCGTAACTCCTCATTGCGGCGCAGCAGATAGCAGATAGTCTCTTGCAACCTCGCTACCTGGTGGCTGAATGCAACTTCGGAAATGTCGTCCTCATCATCCATGCTTATCGAAATCGCTTCTCTGGTGGTGGTCACGAGTTTCTCAGGGTAACGAAAGATCTCGCCCTCATCGGCTATCGCGGCTGCGGCATGCTGGTCGCGCTTGCCATAGTGCTGTCACCGGTCCTCTTCAGCATGGCGGAATACTGCTTGGCCAGCTTCTTTGCAATACTCGCTGCAACGTTCGTGCTTTCCGTCTCTCCACGCGCGGACGCCGCAATTTGTTCCCGCATGCTGACATTGCCAGAGGCGTCAGTCACCGTAGTGTCAAACTTCATCTGGGTTGTGCCTACGAAGAACCCAACGGGCCCCATCGTAGCTCTCTTGACCTGATTTCCTTCCTTGAAACCGCTTATAGAGAGCTGGATGGTGTACTGCGGGCATCCCTGCTGGGAATTGTTCTCCCCATCGCGGTAAACACGGCCTACCCCCTTCACCTGCCGAAGGCCATCGATAAGGCGCTCATAAACCAGCGCGCGATAGGCGGCCGGCACCTCCGCCTGGTTCCAGTTGGGGGCCGCAAGCAGAACACTGTTCGGCCATGCACCATTGTGCTGGCAGCTGTTGCTTTGCGGTTCGCGGGGAACGATAGGCGTCCGGGAAAAGACTTCCAGCGCGTGCGTCGCTTCGTTGGCGGGAAGGAAGAAGACGGCGCCGTGATATCCGCCTCTGCCGTCAACGAATTCGACCGTCAGCATATCGACCCTGTGATGCATCACCGCCGCCGCGGCGACTCCACCGCCATCAGGAATGACCGCCCTCAGGATCTGCCCCTTCACCCCCCACAGCTCAACCCTCTGGTTGCCGGCGCTCACCGCGATCACCGATTGCCTCGGAATCATCGACCGGCTGGCCTTCCCGGTAAAGCTGAGGCCAGCCGCGGTTAAGGTAAGAGTTCCCTTGTCCTTCGCTTTGGCATCGGGAAGGCCAAAAACATGCTGCGCTCCCCGAGAAGTCCATTCCACTGTTTGAGATGGATCGGTTTGCCCGGCCACGGGCGCCGAGACGGCAATGGCGGGATGCGGAAATAAGAGCAAAGTATGGATCAAAACGAAGAAAGCGGTGCCGGAATAGGGTTTCATGGGTTCACCTCAATAAAAAATACGTACTAGTAGGTATAGTAATCAGGCCAGCCCACCATTGCAAATACTTTTAAGCCGCAAAAATGGCCTTCAAAGAAAGGAAAAGATTTGGCTACATAAACGACGAGCCTCTATTTTCAAATTTGGAGATTAAATTGGGAGATGAAGAGCAATAAGAAAATGCAGCTCCGGTTCGCAGTGTTGCTGCTTGCCCCAGGCGTCAATGTTCAGATTTGAGTGCGAGTTTTGTGGAAAGGCATATTCCCTGTCCTGATTGGGGCCTCCACGCGGCAGCTCCAGTCCAATCCCTCTCATCCATTGACCAAATCCGCCTAATCCCCTAAACTTAAGGATTGCAGGGGATGTGAAATTGCCTGCATCCCATTTTCAGGAAAAGAGTTCACGAACTACCATGGCAAACCACGTCTCCGCGCTGAAGCGCGTCCGTCAGACCGAAACCAAGACCGCGGTAAACCGCGCGAACAAGAGCCGCGTCCGCGGCAGCCTGCGCCTCCTGCGTGAGGCCATCCAGAAGGGCGATGTGAAGGCCGCCGGCGAGCAGTATCGCGCCACCGCTTCTGCGCTCGACAAGAGCGTCCAGAAGGGTATCCTCCACAAGAACACCGCCTCGCGTTATAAGAGCCGCCTCAACGCCCGCGTGAAGGCTATCTCCACCACGAAGTCAGCATAAGTTACACGATTTAAAAGCGTGAAGGCCGGAGATTCTCCGGCCTTTTTCATGCCTGAAACTACCGCTGCGTCACCGGCAGCACGAGGTGCGAGTTCGAGTATATGTGCTGCTCCGCCGCCTTGTAGTCCTCCGGCTTCGCCGTCATGATGTTCGGAACGAACGTCTGCGGATTGCGGTCATACAGCGGAAACCACGAGCTCTGCACCTGCACCATGATGCGGTGTCCCTTCAGAAAAACGTGGTCCGCCCCGTGCAGGCTGAACTTGTATTCCTCTACCTTGCCGGCTGGAATGGCCTGAGGATGCTCGTAGCTCTCACGATACCGCCCGCGAAAGATCTCATCGGCAATCATCAGCTCGTATCCGTCTTTGTCCGCTTTCACACCTGTGCACGGTGCCGGACAATTCGTCACCGGCGGATACTCGTCGATCAGCTTCACCACCCAGTCGCTGTCCGTACCCGAAGTTGACGCGAAGATGTCGGCGAGCACATCGCCGGTGATGGTCACATCGTGGATGAGAACTGGAGTCCTCCACGTGGCCAGGTCCTTGCGTCCGTCATAGGGCCGCTGGTCTTCGACCAGCCATGTATACCAATGCGAGCCGGAAGGAGCATAGGTGGCCTCGATCGGTCGCTTCCGGTAGTTCACCGGATTTGCCGGATCGGAGACATAGCTTGAAAACGCCTGCGCGGAAGACGGCTTTTGAAAGCTCAGCTTGCCATTCTGCTCGAGGTACAGATTCCGCTCTGTAATGCCTTCCTTCGGCGGCCACACCGCGTAGCGCATCCAGCGATTCGACCCCGTCTGGAACGAAGCCGTATCCTTCAGCTCGAACCCCGGCTGGTCCTTCAGATAATGAGCAAAAAACGGTGCTTCGATCTGCTCGCGGAACTGGTCACCCGTCGCCGCTCCAAAATTCACATCACCCAGATACCGCGTGGTGCGCGTCCACTGCCCGTGGTTCCACGGACCGAGCGCCATGAAAACCTCATGCCGAGCATCATGCGGCTTGAGCGCCGCGTACTCCGCCTGCGGGCCCCACATATCTTCCTGGTCCCACCAGCCGCCCACTTCCAGCGTCGGTACATGCACCACATCCAGATGCGGCTGCACTGCGCGCGCGCGCCAGAACTCGTCATAGCTGGGATGCTCGATGAAGGCCTTTCCCGTGGGCAGAGCGTCGACGCTTGACTCACCCGCCGCCGCAAATGATCCCGCATTCAGGAAGTAGGTATACGCATCCTCATTGAGCTTGCCGAAGGCATTCTCTTTGCTCGACTCCATACCCAGCACGTAGTCGTAGCCGTACGTTTGCCGGAACGCGCCATTATGAAAGAAGTCGTCGCCCAGCCACACGTCAGTCATAGGAGCCTGCGGTGAGATCGCCTTCACCGCCGGATGTGGATCGATGCCCGCCTCCGCCGCCAGAAACCCCGGATAGGAAACGCCGACCACACCCACACGGCCGTTGTTGTCAGGCACATTCTTAACCAGCCACGCAACCGTGTCGTAGGTATCCGTGCTTTCGTCAATATTCGCCGGGTCTGAGGACGCGGGATCATGATGCGCCGCAATCGGCCGCATCATCACAAACTGCCCCTGCGACCCGTAGCGCCCGCGGATGTCCTCCATCACGAAGATGTAGCCGCTCTCCGCCAGCTCGGTGTATTGCTGATTGATCCCATCCGAGCTATACCCGTCCACTCCATACGGCGTCCGCTGCACGATGAAAGGCAGCGCCTCATGCGTATCTGTGGGACGAAGAATAATGGCATGCAGCTTGATCCCGTCGCGCATCGGGATCATCACCTCCTCGCGGCTAAAGGGCCGGAAGTGATTGTGCACCGGCTGATCGCTGATCTTTTCAGCCTCCACCTGCTCGCTGCCCCCCCTGCCGCGTGCCGTCCACTTCAGCGCGACGATCTTCCCTGCGCCATCGGCCATGAAGGTATACCGTGTTTTGTCGGCGTCGGCGGTGAAAACGTTCGCAGAGTTCATACTCAGGCTGAAGCGCTGAAAGCGCCGCCCTTCAATCGTGAGGTGATCGCCCTCGCGGAAGACCGACAGAATAAGGTCCGGGTCATCGGTCTCGCGATACTGCCCTGCGTAGCTATCGAGCTGCGCCGCGTCGGCATGCTTGGAAAACGGGTGCGAGGCAGCCAGCAGCAAGACCGGTTCCGCCAGTGTGAAGACCGCTGCAAAAATCAGAACAGCAAATCTCCGCTTTCCGGCAAAAGAAGAGCGGAGAGAAAAATTCCGTAAACAATTCATTCTGATCGAACGCTCCTGAGCGAACCTACAGTGTAGCCGCTGTAATCTTCATTCGCGTTATCTTGCCGCCTACAATTTGCGGGCGCAATATGTACACGTTTACAATTCGCAGTCGACGGTACACCAGGAGCCATACTCATGCGAAAAGGCCTCGTCATTCTTATTCTGGGAAGCGCCGCGGTTCTGAGGGCCCAGATCACTGAAACCAAGGCCCCTCCTGCTACTGCCACCATTCGCATCGACGCTTCCAGGCCAGCGAGCTATCACATCCCCCGCACCATCTTCGGCAGCTTCCTCGAGCCCATCGGCGACTCCACTTACAACGGGCTTTGGGCCGAGATTCTCGTCAATCCCAGCCTGGAAGAGGATCTTTGGGACACCGGCCATATTGCCTCCATGGTGCGCGACGAGCCTGCGCTCACCCGCGCTTCTCAGCTCGGGTTGCCCCTGCCCTGGGAGCCGCTCGACCCCAGTCAGGGCAATCGTTACGAGCCGCACTGGGGAGACGCCGCCAACTCCTGGCGCTCGCTCGAGGTCATCGGCGTTCCCGGCCACGACACCGGGATCAAGCAGCGCGTCTACCTGCCCATTCATCGTGACCTCAAATATGAAGGCAGCCTCTTCGCCAAACATCTCGCAGGGCCCACGACGCTGATGCTCCAGATTCGCCGCCATGGATCGAATGAAGTGATCGCCACAACATCTGTAACCGCGTCGGCGGCAGATTGGACAAAATACTCCTTCACCCTCGATATCCCTGCCGGCAAGTTGCAGCGTCTTGAACCCTCCGACTTTACCGTCCTGCTCGACGGCGACGAACGGGTCGATCTCGACAACATCAATCTCTTCCCTGCCGATGCTCTCAGCAACGGTCTCGATGGCCTCGATCCCGATGAAGTCCGTATGGCTCGCGAGATGCACACGCCTCTTGTCCGGTTCGGAGGCAACTTCACCTCCGGTTATCACTGGCGCGATGGCATCGGCCCCGCCGACAAGCGTGTGAGCATGCTCAACATTGCCTGGGGCATTCCCGAATACAACACCTTCGGCACCGATGAGTTCCTGCACTTCTGTAAGCTGATCGGCGCCGAGCCGCAGATCGCCGTGAATCTCGGCAGCGGCACTCCAGACGAGGCCGCCGGCTGGGTCAAGTATGTCGACAGCAAATTCAACAATGGCGCGGGCGGGCTGCACTGGGAGCTTGGCAACGAATTGTGGGGTGACTGGAACCTGGGCTGGCCTACGCTGCAGCAGCTTCCCGGCCGCACCCGCGAGGTGAGCGAAGCCATCCGCAAAATCGATCCCAAGGCCGAGCTCATCGCCACCGGCCAGGACCCCGACCACTTCGAACCCTGGAATGCCGCGCAGCTCACCAACCCCGCCGGAACCTTCAACTACCTGTCCACACACTTTGTCGTCACCACCGATGCAACGGTCATGCGCAATCCCAGCGCAGACTTCATCGCCGCAGCCACCTTCGCGCTTCCCGTCGAATTGGGACGACGCCTCCGCGCCATGCAGCAGCAGATCGACAGCACACCCGCCTTCGCCAACAAAGCTCACGTGGCCTTTACCGAATGGCTCTTCGTGGCGCACCGCAACGATGCGCCACGCTTCGACAATATGGCCGGAGCCATCGGCGCGGCAGGCTTCTTCAACATGCTCATGAAAAACGCCGACGTCGTCCCCATCTCCGACATGACGGGCATCATGGAATTCGCCGGCATCTGGAAGAAACGGAGCCAGGTCTATGCGTCACCTGCCTACTACGCCTTCAAGATGTATGCATCCGCTGATGCCGCGAAACCTGTTGCTGTCGAAGCCGGCTCCGGAGCCTACGCAGTGCACGATGGCGTTTCCCGTCTGCCGCAAATAGCCGATGTGCCTTATCTGGATGTGGTCGCAGCAACGAATGAGAGCGGTGACTCGCTGACGCTCTTTGTCGTGAACCGTCACCTGACGCGAGATTTTGCAGCGGACATCAACCTGTCTGGGTTCGCAGCAACCTCGACAGCGCAGGTGCAGACCCTGCAGTCAGCAAGCCTTTACGACGAAAACTCTGATGCCGATCCGGAAAACGTTATGCCCTCAGAAAGCGCAGCCAGGGTTGAAGGAGACCACTTCCGCCACGTCTTCCCCCACGAGAGCATCACCGTGATCGCCCTCAGAAAGAAGTAGGAACGCTTTCTCCGTTACTTTTTCGCTTCGGCCGCATTCGCCTTGCATGCTGTACAGAGCTCGCCCACGATGCCTTTGCCTTCTTCAATCGTGAAGATGCGATCCACATTGGGCAGCTTCATCTTCTCCACCGCTCCGCTGGGCCAATGAATCTCCACACCATCGACCGTCGCAGAATCGCCAAGACCGAAATGAACGCGCTGATCGTTTGAAGAGATATAACTTCCACCGCTCATCACGTCTTCGCGCTGTCTCATCCCATTAGCGGAAAGATAGACCGTAGCTCCAATTGCGTCGCGAGGGCTCTTTGGGCCGCCGACGAGCTTCATCTCTACCCAGTGATGATGATCCGCATTTACGTTCCGCAGCAACACCGGCGTGGTGTCCAACGAATTGATCACCACATCGATCCTTCCGTCGTTGAACAGGTCGCCAAATGCCGCGCCGCGACCCGGCGTTACCACCGCCAGTCCCGTATTCTTCACCGGCGGCACCAGCTGGAACTTCTTTCCCGCCAGGTTGTGATAGAGCAGCGGACGCTCGGCGAAGGTCGTTCCCCAGTCGTATTTGTCAACCGACGGATAGACATGCCCGTTAATCATCATCATGTCTTTCCATCCATCATTGTCGTAGTCGATGAACTCCGTACCCCAGCCCAGAAACGGGATCGTATCCTGCGCGATACCGGTGTGATAACTCACGTCGGTAAAATTTGCGTCACCATCGTTGTGGTACAGCACCTTGTAATCGTCAGAAAAGGTGGTCACGAGCAGATCGTCGAGCCCATTGTTTTCGTAGTCGCCGACCGCCAGGCCCATCGACGCTACTTCACGGCCATCCTGGTTGAGCGCAAAACCGGAAGCGTAGCTATCGTCCTCAAATGTGCCGTTGCCCTTGTTGATGTATAGATAGTTTGGCGTCGAATCGTCGGCGACCAGAAGGTCCACTTTGCCATCGTTGTTCAGATCGACGAAGACGCTGGTGAAGCCGTAATACTTATTCGGATCACTGACTCCGGCCTTCACGCTCACATCGCTAAAGGTGTTGTCGCCATTGTTGTGGAAGAGATGATCCGGCTCGCCCTGCAGACCGCGCGGCCCGCACATCACGCTTACCCCGCGGAAATTGCAGAAGCTGAACGCCACCGCCTTCGAGCCCGGCACGGGAAGATTACTTCTGTCGAAGTGAACGTAACCGGAAACGAATACATCCAGCTTGCCGTCTCCGTCGTAGTCGCCAAACGTCACGCCGGTCGACCAGTTGCCCAGAGTAATGCCAGCCTTCTCGCCGATATCGGTAAACGTGCCGTCATGATTGTTGTGGTACAGGCGGTTCTTGCCATAGTTCGCCACGAAGATATCTGGCCAGCCATCGTTATCGAAGTCCGCGATGGCTACTCCGAATCCCCACCGGTCGTTGGTCACTCCGGCAGTTGCAGCAACATTGGTAAACGTGCCGTCGTGATTGTTGCGAAACAGTGCGGCATGCGGAGCCTCCGCCTTGCCATCCAGCGCATCATAGGTCGAGCCGTTCACCAGATAGATATCGAGCCAGCCATCGTTGTTGTAATCGATCAGCCCCACGCCGGAGCCATTGGCCTCAATGATGAATTGCTTCGCCGGCGTGCCCATGGTGTGGTGCCACGTAGCGAGCCCTGACTTCTGCGTGATGTCTTCAAAGACCACGGGGCCGGAGTCGACAAATCCGCCAGCGGTAATCGGCCGATTCTCTGCATCATGCACCGCTGCATGCGTTCCCGCGGTCGAGTTTCCTCCGCCGCCGGTCTGCGTCGCCTGTGGAGCCGGAGCGGCTTGCCCCAAAGCGGTCATCGTCAGTGCAAAGGCCAGGCAGCCCGGAGCCAGCAGAGAGTAGCGGAAAAAACCAGAAAACAACCGGCAGCTCCTAAATTCCTAAATAAGGTAGATACGCCGAGAGAATAGCAGACCACTCACGACTGTGGCCGGCCTCCGCCATTCGACTCCGCCGTAAGCCTGCGGATCAGGTCCGTTTCATAGCTGCGATAGGGAGTCCCGTCGGTGTGGAATACCTCATGGAACCATATTGTCGGCGGCTGCAGCGTGTAGGGCCGCGTCCAGGAATCCCATGGCAAATAGGTCTGCGTCTTGCCAGCCACCAATCCCCAGTTGATTGCAGCCACATGATGCTTCTGCGCGATGGGCAGGATGGTGTCGAAGAGACTGCCGGCGCCACGCGCCATATATTCCGTGCAGATCAGCGGCCGGTGAAACTGCTGCAGCTGCTCCACCCGCTTTTCGAAATCCTCAGGCCATCCATAATTGTGAAACGAGACTATGTCTGAGTTCTCGATCTGCGCACGCGACATCGCATTCATCGTGCTCAGCGACGACCAGTCCCCCTGCCAGATGCCGCTGGTCAGCGGCTGCGTGGGATGTTCCTCGCGCGCCCAGCTGAAAACCTGCGGAAGCAGCGCCAGCACCAGCTCCGCCTTGCTCTTCGGATGTTCCTTGCTCCCGTATGAGCTCTCGTTGCCATTGTCCGGCTCGTTCCAAACATCCCAGGCCAGAATGCGATCATCCTTGGCAAACGCTCCCACCACTCCCTGCACGTATGTCTTCAGACGCGGATACTCCGTAGAATCCTGCAACGCCTTCATCCCCGGGCTCTGCACCCATCCCGAGTTGTGCACACCCGGAATCGGAGGGTGCTGCGGGCCCAGCTTCGGGTTTGGATCCCAGCAGGAGTCGAAGAGCACGAATACCGGCCGGATATGATGCTTCGCCGCGATAGTCAGAAACGTATCGATGCGCTTCTTGAAACCCTCGGGGTCCTGTTGCCACAACAAGTCATGCAGGAAGACGCGCATGGTATTCATGCCGATCGCCTGCGCCCAGCCCAGCTCCCTGTCGATCTCCTGCGGGTCGAAAGTATCCGTCTGCCACATCTCCAGTTCGTTGATCGCATTCGACGGAATAAAATTGCTGCCCACCAGCCACGGCTGTTTCGCATACCAGGCATTCGCATCCGCCTCGGACCAGCGTCCCGCTTTTTCCTGCGCGCCGGCCACGAGCGTAAAGACCAGCAGTAAACCTGCAAACAACTTTTTCAAAACATCCTCCCGCCGGACTACGAATCAAAGCTCATTCGCCCCAAATAGCAGATAGGAGAGAATGATAGGTGAAATCGCTTACATCAGCCAGGGCGCTCCCTTCGATCCCGATGGAAGAAGACAAACCGGGCACATTCCAAGGCAAAATTGAAATCGCTTTCACATTCCGCACAGCTTTCGGTATAACCGTGCCAGCGTTTGCGAACTTGGAACCGCGCAGCGAAATTTTCGCGGTTTCAAAGTCGCGCTCGATACTCATATAGCTATGAACATAAAAGAGGTCGCACGGCTCGCCCAGGTTTCCACCGCTACCGTTTCCCGCACCATCAACGGTTCGGACAAAGTGACCGCCGAAACCGCGGAGCGCGTTCGCCGCGCCATCGAGACGTTGAAGTTTTACCCCAACACCAACGCCCGGGCCCTGGGATCAGGACGCAGCAGTCTCTACGGCCTCATCATCTCTGACATCACCAATCCGTTCTTTCCTGAACTGGTAAAAAGCTTCGAGGACGTAGCCGTTCAATTCGGCCAGGAAGTACTGGTCGCCAACACCAACTACGACCCGCATCGCATGGAAGTCTGCGTCAGCCGTATGCTGCAGCGCAAAGTTGACGGCGTAGCCGTCATGACCTCGGAGATGGACGAGCATCTCATCGGCGAACTGAATAGCCGCCGCATCCCGCTGGTCTTTCTCGACACTGGCACGCCGGAAAAAGGCATCAGCAACATTGCCATCGACTACGCCGCAGGCATCGACGCCGCGGTCGAGCATCTTTCCGCACTCGGCCATACCTCTATTGGCTTCATCAGCGGCCCCATGACCCTGACCTCGGCGCGCATCCGGCGCAAGGCTTTCACCCAGAGCCTGAAACGCAAGGGTCTGCAGCTCGACCGCGATCTCATCGAGGAAGGCAATCACCGCATGGATGGCGGACACGAAGCCATGCTTCGCCTTCTGGCCAAGGAGCAGCGGCCGACCGCGATCCTCGCCTCGAACGATATGACCGCTATCGGAGCCATCGGCGCGCTATCCGAACATGGCATCAAAGTTCCGCGCGATATCTCGGTAATTGGCTTCGACGACATCGAGCTCAGCGCCTTCACCCAGCCCGCGCTCACCACCGTTCGCCTGTCGCGCCAGGAGATTGCCAAGGTCGCCTTCCGCGCCCTCTACAACGCCAAAGACGATGCCTCCGCAAAGGGCGCCGAATACACGATTCAGCCTACGCTGATAGAGCGCAAGTCCACTGGCGTGGCCTCCAAACCCCGCAGTTGACGCCATCGCGCCAAAATACGCCTACTCGATGCGCTCGTGGCGATATCCGCCCTCAGTCAACATCTTCTCAAGCTCCACATTGTGGTCGAAGCCGCGCGTCTCCAGCGTCACATCGATAACCGTATCGCCCAAGTTGACGCCATAGTGGGCGCGATCGTAAGACGTCTGCACGATGTTGGCGCGTGCATCGGCGATAATCCGGGTCAGCTGATGCAGTGAGCCAGGCCGATCCGTGAGGTGAATGCGCAGCCGCGTGTGGCGCCCATCCTTTACCAGACCGCGCTCGATCATCTTTGCCAGCAAGCTCACATCGATATTCCCGCCGCACACCAGTACCGCTGTCCGCTGCCCATCCAAGGATGTCTTCTGCTGCAGCAGCGAGGCCAGCGCCACTGCGCCTGCGCCCTCGGCCAGAGTCTTCTCGCGCTCCAGCAGCACCAGGATCGCCTTTGCGATTTCCTCCTCATCGACCGTAACGATCTCGTCCACATAGCGCTGCACTAGAGGCAGCGTGCGCTCACCCGCACGGCGCACTGCGATGCCGTCAGCAATTGTCGCCTCCGCAGGAATTGTCACCGGAGCACCGGCCTCAGTCGCGCGCAGCATCGAAGGCAGGCGCTCGGTCTGAACACCGATCACCCGCACCCTGGGATTCGATTCCTTGATGGCGCAGGCCACCCCTCCGATCAATCCACCGCCGCCAATTGGAACCACTACGGCCTCAAGCTCCGCAATCTGATCGAGCAGCTCCAGGCCAATGGTTCCCTGACCGGCAATCACCGCGTCGTCGTCGAAAGGATGCAGAAAGGTCATGCCATCCGCTTCGCCCAGCCGCAACGCCTCGGCATAAGCTTCGTCGTAATTCGCCCCATGCAACACAACCTCGGCGCCAAAGTTTGCTGTTGAAGAGACCTTTACGAGCGGCGTCATCAGCGGCATCACAATACGTGAGCGAATGCCACGCTCCGTCGCATGGAAAGCCACAGCCTGTGCATGATTTCCCGCGCTGGCGGCGATCACTCCCCGCCGCTTCTCCTCGTCGTTGAGGGTAAGTATCTTGTTCAGCGCGCCTCGCTCTTTGAAAGCTCCGGTGCGCTGCAGATTATCAAGCTTCAGGAACACCTGCTGCCCGGTCATCTGCGACAGAGCATCGGAATGCGGCGCAGGTGATAAATAGATGAAATCCTGGATTCGTCGTTTCGCGTGCTGGATATCTTCAAGCATGACTGCCATCGTTCTTCTCCTGAAAGTGAAAAGCCACCATCCGTCTTCAGCGGATGGTGGCTTTTGAAACCTTTGCGTGTTAACCGAACTCGCTCGCCGTCCGCTCCTATGAAGACAAAATAATTCGGCCAATAATGCCAATAGGCATCTGGAAACGGCGGCCGAAGCTGGTCATGAAACAAGACATGCGAATGCGAGAATCAAAACAGAGTGACGGAGCGAAGTCAAATCGGAGAGGGACAACTGAATGCCCCACATCTGGATCTTCGAACGTGGGATAGAAATCACACCTGATCCTCGGCCACCTTCTTGATCGCGACCATCAGATGGTCATCCCCGGCCATCACATCTTCATAACGCTTCTGGCCGTTGGCCACGGTCGCAAAATCTCCCTGCGCGATCTCCAGAACCGACGAGCCTTCCCCATCTTCCTTGAGGTCATAGGTCATCTTCAGATAGTTTTCCGGAATATCCGCGATGTCCGAATTGGGATCGATTACCGTGTACTCCAGATGATGCGGCGCAGCAATGGCCACCACATGACCCTTTACATACAGCTTTCCGTCAGCCTTACCCTTCCAGAGCAGTGCGGAGCCGGGCGTCCAGTCTGTCTCTGCATAGCAGCCGAACATATACTGGGGGATAAATTCGTTGTCGGTGAGAACCTTCCACAAAGCACCCACCGGAGCATCAACTTCAATTGTTTTGCGAATTACGAGTTCAGCCATCGGAATCTATTTCTCCTCAACCGCAATGTAACCAGAAACCCGCCACCATGCTTGGAAAAACGCGACCGGATCACCCACCTGAATACGACCAGCGCTACGACGCCATCGTCGGCCAGGCACGCGGCCTGCTTCAGCAACCAGCATCAGCAGGAAAATTCAAGCATTTCCGTCTGAGTCCTCCGGTTGAGCTTTCTTTGTGGGTGGCACATTTCTGGATGACGGCCTGGCAAATCGAAGCGTCAGAGCCGCATATCGTGGAAACTCTGCCGCATCCGAACTTTCATCTCGTTTTCGAGAGTGGCCAGTGGACCATCTCCGGAATTCACTCAGGCAAATTCACTCGAACCCTCGAAGGCAACTCGTTTGCATTCGGAATTAAATTCACGCCTGGCGGTTTTCGTCCATTTCTCCGCCGGCCAGCCGCGTCGCTTGCGAACAAAACAGTGGCTGCTATTGAGATTTTTGGAAACTCTATCGAAAACCTGCAGCTCGATGCGAATGACGAAGCGGCAATGACTCAACAAGCTTCGGCCTTTCTACTGACACGACTCCCAAAACCGGACCCGATGGTGGCACAGGTGAATCAGATTGTCGACGGCATCCTGCACAATCCTCAGCTAACGACGGTCGACATGCTCTGCGCGTCCGTTGGATTGAGCAAACGCGCGTTACAAAGAACCTTTCACGAGTATGTTGGAGCCACACCGAAGTGGGTCATTCGCCGCTACCGCCTGCATGAGCTGGTTGAGCGCTGCCATTCCGGCGAGCAGCTGGACTTCGCACAACTGGCCGTTGATCTCGGCTACTTCGATCAGGCGCACCTGATCAACGACTTTCGCTCCATCGTTGGTTACACGCCGACGCAATATCAAAAGGCCGCGGCCAAGGCTAAGCCGAAAGCTGCTCGCCGCGTGTAAAGACCATTGCCGCGCGCGAGTCTCCGAAGAAATACGGCAGCTCGCGATAATCCTCGGCGTCATGCACAACGAAATCCGCAAACTTGCCGCTCTCAAGCGAGCCTATCTCGTGCCCGCGATTCAGGCTGTACGCCGCATTGATGGTTGACGCCACCAGCGTCTCCGCGGGTCTCATCTTCATCTGCGTGCAGGCCAGCGACATCACCATGCGCATCGAGCTCACCGGCGACGACCCCGGATTGAAGTCCGTCGCCAGCACCACGGCCAGCCCGGTCTCGATCATCGCCCGCGCTGCAGGATACTTCTGCGATCCGATCGCATATACCGATCCCGGCAACAATACTGGCTGCACTCCCGCCAGCATCAGCTTCTCCGTCGATGCAGCTGAAGTCTGCTCCAGATGGTCGCAGGTCTTCGCGCCCATCTCCGCAGCCAGGTCGGAAGCTCCGAATGCCGTGAACTGGTCGGCATGCATGCGCAACCCAAGGTCGTACTGCTTCGCAGCAGCAAACACACGCCGCGCCTGATCAAGATTGAAAACCTTTGCCTCGCAGAAAATATCGCAGAACTCAGCCAGCTTCTCGCTCGCCACCACCGGCAGCATCTCGTCGACGATCAGCTGTACATAATCGTCTCCACGCCCTGCAAATTCTTCGGGGATCTCATGTGCACCCAGAAACGTGGGCACGGTACGCAGCCCAGTTGTAAGTCCGATCTGCCGGATCACGCGCAGAATCTTCAGCTCATCTTCGATCGTCAGCCCATAGCCCGACTTCGCCTCGACTGTCGTAGTCCCGCTTGCAAGAAACCATCGCGCATGGCGGCCAGCCGTGGCGGTGAGCTCATCTTCACTAGCTGCGCGTGTCTTGCGCACCGTTGACTTGATGCCGCCGCCCTTCGCCGCAATCTCCTGGTAGGTCGCACCCAAGCAACGCATTTCGAACTCATCTGCGCGATTGCCCGCAAAGACCAGGTGCGTGTGCGCGTCGACAAAGCCCGGCGTCACCAGCCGTCCGCCGGCATCGACAACCTTCACCTCCTGCGGATTCGAAATCAGTGGCTCGACATGGGTACGCGTTCCCGCTGACACCACTTTTCCATCGCGAACCAGCATCGCGCCGTCGGCGATTGCGCCGATCTCGCGCAGCTCATGCCCCACGCGCGGCCGCGAAGGACCAGCCAGCGTTACCAGCTGCGAACAATTCGTAACCAGCAGTTCGCTCATTCGCCGCGTTCGCTCATAGGCACGCGTACCCCGGCCTTGTTCGCAAAGTCGATCGCTTCCTGATAACCAGCGTCGACATGCCGCAGCACGCCCATGCCCGGATCGGTGGTCAGCACTCGCTCCAAACGCTGCGCCGCAAGATCAGTGCCATCGGCGACAACCACCATCCCTGCATGGTGCGAATATCCTATGCCCACGCCGCCGCCGTTGTGAATGCTCACCCACGAAGCGCCAGCCGCAGTGTTCACCAGAGCATTGAGCAGCGGCCAGTCCGCAACGGCATCGGAACCATCCCTCATCGCTTCCGTCTCGCGATGCGGCGAAGCCACCGACCCTGCGTCGAGATGGTCGCGTCCGATCACAATCGGCGCGGAGATTTCGCCGCTGCGCACCAGTTCGTTGATGGCCACGCCCAGCTTCGCTCGGTCGCCATAGCCCAGCCAGCAGATGCGCGCCGGCAGACCCTGAAAATGTATCCGCTGCTGTGCCAGATTAATCCAGCGCCGCAGGCTCGCATCTTCTGGAAACATCTCCAAAACCAAGCGATCTGTACGATAGATGTCTTCCGGATCGCCCGACAACGCCACCCAGCGGAACGGCCCTTTGCCCACGCAGAACAGCGGACGAATATATTCCGGCACAAACCCCGGTATGTCGAACGCGTCGCCCACCCCGACAAGTTTGGCCTGCGTACGCAGATTGTTGCCGTAGTCGAAGGTCACCGCACCGCGCCGCTTCAGTTCAAGCATCGCCTCAACATGACGGCCCATGGTTTCCATCGATCGCCGCGTGTATTCCTCAGGGTCGCTCTCACGGAGACGCAGCGCGGCTTCGAGTGACAGGCCATTCGGCACATAACCATGCAGAGGATCGTGCGCACTCGTCTGGTCCGTCAGCACATCGGGGACAACTCCGCGGGTGATCAGTTCCGGAAGCACATCCGCAGCAGTTGCCCACCAGCCCGACAGAAATCGCCTTGCCGTCTTTGCGCGCGTCTTCCAGTACCCGCAGCGCTTCGTCGAGACTCCACGCAATGGCATCGCAATAGCCGCTCTTCAACCGCTTCTCGATCCGCGCTGCGATCCACCTCGATGCCCAGAAAGCGGGCGCCATTCATCGTCGCCGCCAGCGGCTGCGCGCCACCCATGCCACCCATGCCGCCCGAGACCACCAGCTTGCCCTCCAGGCTTCCGCCAAAATGCTGGCGGCCCGCCTCTGCAAAGGTCTCGTACGTTCCCTGCACGATACCCTGGCTGCCGATGTAGATCCAGGAGCCGGCAGTCATCTGGCCGTACATCATCAGGCCCTTGCGTTCGAGCTCGTGAAAGTGCTCCCAGCTTGACCAGCGCCCTACCAGATTCGAATTCGCCAGCAGCACGCGCGGCGCCGCCTCATGCGTGCGCAACACGCCCACCGGCTTGCCCGACTGGATCAGCAGCGTCTCATCGTCGGCCAGTGTCTTCAGCGTGCGTACGATGGCCTCGAACGACTCCCAGTTACGCGCGGCTTTTCCTGTTCCGCCGTAGACCACAAGATCATCCGGCCGCTCCGCAACCTCGGGATCGAGATTGTTCATGAGCATGCGCAGCGCCGCTTCCTGCTGCCATCCGCGCGTGTTCAGCTTGGTTCCCCGCGGAGCCCGCACCACATGCGCTTCCATAGCCGTATTGGTCATGGCCGTTATCCTCTCCACTCGTCGAATTTTCCCACTCTCACTGCACGCGCCAGCCGCTCCATCTCACCCGCCAGCACCCGGTCTTCCTTCAATGGAGCAACGAACTCCCGCACTCGTCCCGCCGCGCGGCCCACTTCATGCGCCGGCTTCAGTGGAAGCCGATATTCTAGTCCCTGCGCAGCGGACATCAGTTCGATGGCCAACACATGTTCGGCATTCGATACCACCTGCCGCAGCTTCAACGCGCCGGTCATGCCCATCGACACATGATCCTCTTTCCCTCCCGAAGTCGGCACCGAATCCACACTCGAAGGATGCGACAGCACCTTGGCTTCGTTCAACAGCGCCGCGGCCGCCACATGCGCAATCATCAGTCCGGATGAAACACCAGCATCAGGCGAAAGAAACGCCGGCAGACCCTCGTTGATATCCGGATTGATCAGCCGGTCAATGCGCCGTTCGCTGATACTCATCAGATCGGTCAACGCGATCGCCGCATAGTCCAAGGCTAACGCCAGCGGAGCTCCATGGAAATTTCCTCCGGAAAGAATCTCGTTGTCCTCCGCGAAAATCAAGGGATTGTCCGTCGCCGATCCCGTCTCTACCTCGATCACCTCGCGCACGTGCGATAACGCCCCGCGCGCTGCGCCGTGCACCTGCGGCATGCAGCGCAGGCAGTACGCATCCTGCACGCGTGGATCACCGTGCCGGTGCGACTCGCGAATCTCGCTGTCCTCGAGCAGTCCGCGCAGATGCGCCGCCGCAGCGATCTGTCCAGCATGCGGACGGGCCTCATGAATGCGCGCGTCAAAAGCAGCGGGAGTTCCACGCAACGCCTCAAGTGACATCGCCCCGGCCAGATCGAACAACTCGACCACGCGCAGCGCCCGCGCCAATGCCAGTCCACCCATACCGGCCATGGCCTGCGTGCCGTTCAGCAAGGCCAGGCCCTCCTTGGCAGCGAGCGTGAGCGGAGCAATCTCCGCCAACTCCAGAGCGCGCGAAGAGCTCATCCGCTGGCCACGATGGTGCGCCTCACCTTCGCCGATCAGAGTCAGCGCAAGATGGGCGAGAGGGGCCAGGTCGCCGCTCGCCCCTACCGATCCACGCGCCGGAATCAACGGATGCACGCTGCGGTTGAGCATCGCCACCAGAGTCTCTGCCACAACCGGCCGCACGCCGCTCAGCCCCTTCGCCAGCACGTTCGCCCGCAGCAGCAGCATGGCGCGAACTTCATCTTCCGGCAGCGGTTCGCCGATCCCGCAGGCATGACTGCGCACCAGATTTCTCTGCAATGCCTCCAGCTGATCCGGACCGATTCGCACGTCACTCAATTTGCCAAAACCGGTGTTGATCCCATAGGCCGTCTCTCCGCGCGACACCACGCCCTCAACCACCGCGCGCGATGCCTCCATGCGACGGTATGCGTCCGAAGCGATCGCAACGCTGCCGCCATCCAGTGCGACGCTCGCGATTTGCTCTAGAGATAGCGCGCGTCCATCCAACTCCAAAACTTCCCTCATTGCAGGCCATGCTAAGGATCGCCGCTCAACGAGTCCACGCACAATCCATCAAAGATGTGGCACAATTTGACTGAATTCCACCGGAAAGGGCTATGAACCCCATGGAATCCGCAGAAATTCTCGACGAATACGCCCGAAACCTTCTCGCAGAATTGGCGACAAACGCCCGCGCCTCCTACGCCGATCTTGGCCGGCGTGTCGGCCTCTCACCGTCAGCCGTCGCCGAGCGCATGCGCCGCATGGAGGAAGACGGCGTCATCAAGGGCTACAGCGTCGAGATCGACGCCGCAACGCTGGGCATGCCTGTGCTCGCCGTCATCCGCATGACCTGCGATGGCACCCACTATCATCCGTTTCTGAAATTTGTGAAAACGCTCAAGGAGGTTCGCCTCTGCCATCACGTCACCGGAGCCGACGCCTTCTATCTCGAAATCGCTGCTGCGTCCCTGGTCGATCTGGAGCGGCTCATCGAGCGCCTTCTGCCCTACGGCATCCCTACCACCAGCCTCGTCTTCTCATCCCCGGTGGTACGTCGTGGACCCGACCTGAGCCTGCTCAATCTCCCTAAACAAAGCCGGCGGCCCGCAGGCCGCCGCTATTGAAGTCTTCGATGATGATTACAACGGCTGAATAATGCGCGAGCCCTTCCATCCGTAATAAGCGATGTACATATAGCAGATCACCGGCACGATGAAGGCGTGATGGATGCCGATCTTATCCGCCAGCACTCCCTGCAGCTCCGGAATCGCCGCCCCGCCCACGATCGCCGTCACCAGCAAGCCGGATGCTTCTCCGGTAAGCGGTCCCATCTCGGCAACGCCCAGCGTAAAGATCGAGGGAAACATGATCGAGTTGAAGAAGCCGACCGCCAGAATGCTCCACGCAGCCGTGTGACCGGAAGTCAACATGGAAACCAGCACCAGTACCATCGCGACAATCGCGCACAACGTCAGCAAGTGTCCTGTCTTAACCTTCTGCAGCACCGCAGATCCGATGAAGCGCCCTACCATCGCGCCGCCCCAATAGAACGGCACCAGGTTTGCGGCCGCCAGCGCACTTAAACCAAGAATGTACGACTGGTTGAAGTAGTTGATGAGGAAGCTGCCGATCGAAACTTCCGCCCCTACATAGACAAAAATCGCCAGCGCCCCCAACACCACGTGCGGATATTTCCATATCGATGCGCCCTTGTCCGCCGCTTTGGTCGGACGATAATCCTTCGTCGTATCCAGCCGTGGAAATTTGTAAAGCGCAATGGCCAGCGCCAGCACCACCAGCGCCAGAGTGATGGCCAGATACGGAAACTTCACCGTCGCCGCCTGCTGAATCCGGTAAGCATGCAGCGCGGCCTTCGACATATTGTCTGTATTCTCGAAGGTCTTCTGCGCCCCCTTCAAGATCAGCCACCCGCCCAGCGGAGGCCCGATCGTCGTTCCCAGCGAGTTGAACGCCTGTGTCAGGTTCAAGCGGCTCGAAGCCGTCTGCGGAGGCCCCAGAACCGTTACATATGGATTCGCCGCGACCTGCAGCGCGGTGATGCCAGCTGCCAGCACAATCAATGCGGTGAGAAAGAGCGGAAATGACGGCATGTCTGCCGCCGGAATAAACATCACCGCACCCACGCCCATGGTCAGGAGACCCGCCACCATGGTGCGCTGATAGCCAATCCACTCCACCACCTTGCCCGAGGCCAATCCGAAGGCTGCGTAGGCCGAAAAGAAGGCGAACTGAATCAGCAGCGCTCCGGCATAGTTGAGGTCGAAGATCGCCTTCAGGTGAGGTATGAGGATGTCGTTGAGCGAGGTGAGGAAACCCCACACGAAGAACAGCGTGGTGACCATCGCAAACGCGCTGGTGTAGCCTGTGCTTCCTGAAGCTGCCGTTACCTTGGTGGAACTTCCTGCGTTGCTGATGGCCATTGATTTTTAGCGTATCCCTCGTATTTTTTTGGCATCCAACTCACCGGCTGTGCTCTTTCATTGCAGCCAATTGGGGAAATGAGCCTGCCGAGAATCATACCTGCTCAAACCGTTAGGCTTCCCGTCGAGACTCGACCTTTTGATGCAAAGCACGCTGTCCCTAGTAGCAAAGAAATTTGAACCGCGACCTCTGATTCGGCGTATGTCGAAGGATTCATGAAACTTTCCCGACAGCAGTACGTCACTCTTACACAAAGCTCCAGTCGGCAAGCACCCGTGCGGTGCGGCAGGAGAAAAGGCCTTTCCATGTGCACACGAACAACTACATTGGCGCTCCTTATGTTTAGTGGAGTCAGTTGCGCCCTGACACATACAGCGGACGCCGTGCCCATGTCGCAGGCTGCACAGCCGGCCGCCGCAACCCGAGTTGTCGGCTCAATTACGGCCATCGATGGCCGCTCGCTTACCGTGAAGCCTGATACCGGAGCACCGGTTACTGTAACCGTCAGCGACGCCGCTCGCATTGTCCGGACCGCCAGCTCCACCACCCTCGCCGGCGCGACCCCGATCCAGATCACCGATCTCACCGTCGGCGATCGCGTCCTGCTTATGGTTCGCACCGCAGCAGATGGTTCGACCCAGACTGCAACTGCCGTCGTCGCCATGAAGCAGTCCGATATCGCGCAGCAGCAGCAGACCGTTCAGGCCGACTGGCAGCGCCGTGGGGTAGCTGGCGTGGTCAAAAGCATTGACCCCGCCTCGACAACAGTGACCATCGCCGCCGGAGCTAAGACGTGGACAGTCAAAGCGACACCCACCACGACCATCCGCCGCTACTCACCAGATTCGAACAAATCCACAGAAGCCCGACCTTCCACCTTCGACCAGATTCACGTCGGCGACCAGCTTCATGCCCGCGGCGAACACAGCCCTGACGGCACCCACGTCGCGGCCGTCGAGATCATCTCCGGCTCCTATCGCAATATCGCGGGAACTGTCATCTCCACCGATGCAGCCGCCAATACTGTGACGGTTACAGACCTCGCGTCCAAGAAGCCTGTGGTCATCCACGTCAATACCGATTCGCAATTGCACAAGCTGCCTCTCACCATGGCGCAGGCACTCGCGGCTCGCTTCAAGAATCCCGGCTCGGGGGCGGCACCGCAGGCGCCCGCCTCGACTTCAGCACCGTCCGAAAACGGACAGGCTGGTCCACGGCCCGGCGGCGCCCAGCGCAATGGTGATCTCTCGCAATTTCTGCAGCGCACGCCCGCTCTCCAGATCTCTGATCTTCACAAGGGCGACGCTGTGATGATCGTCGCCACTCAGGGAACCCCTGACGCCGCAACCGCTATTACGCTCATTGCCGGCGTCGAACCCATCCTCACCGCATCTCCCTCTGCCACACAGAACATGTTCTCAGCATCGTGGAATCTGGGCGGTGGAGGCGGTGAAGGAGAAGGAACGCAATAAATGACATGTCCGTCTAAATAGAAGAGCAGCATTCCTCGCAGTCGCGATTGGAAGCGCCTTTAGCGAAGACCTGAGCACTGCCGCCGCGCTGGCCAGCGGCACCACAGCATTATCCGTACCTTACAAACACATTGCGCTATGGGAGTACTGTGACTTACAAGTTCATCAATCGCTCTTTTTGTATCTGTATAACCGTTCTGCTCTTTGTGCTCGCCCCGGTGGGCTGGGCGCAGGCGAATAACGGCACGATTCGCGGTACCGTCACCGACCCAAGCGGTGCGGTGATCCCTGGTGCTACGGTCAGCGTCACCACCACCGACGGCCACACCATCGCCACGGCAACGTCCGACGCATCGGGCGCATACCGCACCAATGGTCTGGCCGCCGGCACCTATATCATTATTGCCAACGCAACCGGCTTTGCTCCCTCAAGTTCCAAAGCCGTTGTCGTCGCCGCTGGGCAAAGCAAGCAGTTCGACATCGCGCTGCAGATTCAGGTCGAGAAGCAGCAGGTCGTCGTGAATGAAGATACACCGACCGTAAGTGTCGATCCCACCAGCAATGCCAATAGCCTGGTGATTAAAGGCAAAGACCTCGATGCGCTCTCCGACGATCCCGATGAGCTTCAGAATGAATTAAATGCCCTCGCCGGCCCCGGTGCAGGCCCCAACGGCGGACAAATCTATATTGACGGCTTCACCGCTGGCCAGCTCCCCCCCAAATCCGCAATCCGCGAAATCCGCATCAACCAGAATCCGTTCTCAGCCCAATATGACAAGCTCGGTTATGGACGTATCGAGATTCTCACCAAGCCTGGCAGTGACAAACTGCATGGCCAGTTCTTCGTGCAGGGCAATCCTTCGCAGCTCAACACCGGCGATCCCTTCGACTCCAATATTCCGGACTACTATAGCTACCAGTACAACGGCACGGTGAACGGCCCCATCAGCAAGAACGCTTCGTACTTCGTCAGCGCCGAGCATCGCAGCATTCAGGATGACGCCGTGGTCAGCGCCTATCGTTTGGCCGGAGAAATCAACGGAGACTTCGCCAACGGCATCTTCAATAATCCCACCGACTACAACAGCGTGGCCTTCAATGATGCCCTGGTCACACCGCGCGGCCGCACCAACATCAGCCCGCGCATCGATCTGCAACTCGGAGCGAAGAATACCCTCAGCGTCCGTTACCAATATTACGACAACACTGAGAACAACCAGGGCGTAGGCCAGTTCTCTCTGCGTGACCAGGCCTATAAGCAGGATTCGACCGAGAACACTGTCCAGATCAGCGACACGCAGATTATCAGCGACAAGGTCATCAACGAGACGCGCTTCCAGTTCCTGCGCGACTTCTCCACTCAGACGCCATCCACTTTTACTCCGCAGGTCCAGATCTCCGGCCTTGAAACCTTCGGCGGTAACAGCGAGCAGACCATCAACGACCACTCGCTCCACTACGAGCTGCAGAACCTCACTGAGATCGCGCTCAAGACTCACTCCATCAACGTCGGCGGACGTCTCCGCTTCGCCCGCGACGCCAACACCGCCAGCTCCAGCTTTAATGGCACCTTCACCTTCGGCGGAAATCGCTGCACCACGGGCGATACAACCTGCGTCACCACGTCGCCCGCCCAGGCCTACGGAAACACCATCCTCGGGCTCGGCACCGGGCAAACGTGGACCCAGATTCACGCCAACGGCGGAGGCCCCAGCCAGCTCAATCTCGTCTACGGCAACCCCAACACCACGGTCAGCCTCACCGATGTAGGCCTCTACTACCAGGACGACTGGCGCGCCCGTCAGAATCTCACAATCAGCTACGGCGTCCGCTGGGAGTCGCAAACCAGCATCAACGATAAGGACGACTGGGCGCCACGCTTCAGCTTCGCTTACGGCATCAGCAAGGGGGGTAAGCCAGCGAAAACCGTCATTCGTGGCGGATATGGCTTCTTTTACGACCGCTTCCCCATCGCCGAGTTGCTGCAGGAGAGGCGCCTCAACGCGAACGCCAATTCTCCGCAGGCCGAAGCTGTTATCGAAGACCCCACCTGCTATTCGGCTACCAGCATCACAGAGTCTGATCTAACCGGCTGCAGCCAGGCCGGCAGCGAAAGCAGCAAAACCGCGGTATACCAGATCGCACCTAACCTCCATGCGCCCGTCACCCAGCAGGCGGGCATCGGCATCGAGCGGCAGCTGACCAAGTCTTCCACCATCTCCGTTACCTATCTCAATTCTCTCGGCAACCACCAGTTCATTACCCGCAACGCAAATGCGCCGCAGGTTGCGGGGTATGACCCAGCCGCACCGAATATCTATCAGTACTACTCCGAAGCGGTCTTCAAACAGAATCAGATCATCACCAATTTCAACGCGCGCTTCAGCCCCAATCTGTCGCTCTTCGGTTTTTACACGGCAAGCTGGGCCAACGGTGATAGCGGCGGAATCGGCAGCAATCCGTCGAACTCCGCCAACCTGAAGCTCGATTACGGCCGCGCCAGCTTCGATGTCCGCAATCAGATGTTCCTGGTTGGCAGCTGGTCGACACGCTGGGGCCTGCGCTTCAGTCCCTTTATGGTCGTAGCCACAGGAAAGCCCTTCAACATTACCCTCGGCGAAGATCAGAACGGCGACTCGTTCTTCAACGACCGTCCGTCGTTCGCGCAGCCAGGCGACACCGACACCGTTTCGACTGCGTATGGCAACTTCAACCTCAACCCCGCAGCCGGCGCAACCCCCATTCCCATCAATTACGGCAATTCGCCGACGCTCTTCACCTTCAACCTGCGTGCCAGCAAGAGCATCCCGTTCGGACCCAAGGTCGCAGGCGGAGCGGGTGGCGGAGGCGGAGGCTTCGGTCCCGGAGGCGGTGGGGGTGGAGGCGGTCGAGGGGGCGGTGGTGGACCCGGCGGCGGTCTCGGCCCTGGCGGCCTCAGCGGCAACCGGGGAGGTCCAGGAGGACCTGGCGGCGGCCGGACTCAGGCCGTCAATCACAAGTACAATCTGACCTTCAACGCGCAAGCGCTGAATCTGTTTAACGACATCAACCTTGCGCCGCCCACAGGCACTTTGGGCTCGCCGGAGTTCGGCAAGTCCAACGCGCTGGCTGGACAGATTTTTTCCTCCGGCTCAGCCAGCCGTCGCATCTTTGTACAGGCCGTCTTCAGCTTCTAAGCAAAACTCGTAGCACTTCAAGGGCGGGAGAAATATCTCCCGCCTTTCTTGTTTCAGCGCTTTGAAATGTGCAGGTTCATTCACTCATTCTTGATCCGGGCTTGCCCGCACACCGCGCCGAGGTTATTCTTAAAGGCAGTGCACATGTATTCCACTCCGGCTTTTGTTTGTCCAGCGTGTTGTTTCATGCTGAGCCGGACGTGCGGGTAGCCATCGAGTAACTGCACACACCGTCCGCTCAGCCCACCGTCCCCGGTGGGTTTTTCATTTTCAGGCGAAATCAAGGAAAAGATGACCGAGACCGCAGCAGCTGCACCCAAAGAAACCAAGGCCCAGCACGTCGAGCGCCTCAAGCGCGAAAAGAACCCGTGGGAAGTCTTCGACGAAGTTCGTGCCTTTGCCCGCGAAGGCCGTTCCAGCGTCGTTCCCGATTGGGCCAAAACCTATTTCAAGTGGTGGGGCATTTACACGCAAGGTGACGGAATCGGCGCCGTAGGCGGCAAAGGCGGCGAAGGCCTCGCTACCGAATATTTCATGATGCGCATCGGCCTGCCCAACGGCCTGCTCACCTCGCATCAGCTGCGCACGATTGCAGGCATCACCAAAAAGCATGCCCGCAATCTCGCCGACATCACCACACGCCAGAACATCCAGCTGCATTGGCTCACCATCGAGTCCATCCCGGAAATTGTCGATGAGCTGACCAGGATCGGCCTCTCACCGAAAGGTGCCTGCGGTGATGTTGTCCGCAACGTTACCGGCTGCCCGCTGGCCGGCATTGATCACGAAGAGATCGCTGACGCTTCGACTCTCGCCGTCGAGCTGGCTCATGCCCTCGTCGCCAATCCTGAGTTCTATAACTTGCCGCGCAAATTCAAGATCTCCGCCACCGGTTGCCCCGTCTGGTGCAGCTACCCCGAGATCAATGACATCGCCTTCACCGCCCTCAGGAACAAACACGGTGAAGTTGGCTATACGGTTCGCGTCGGCGGAGGTCTCTCCACTGAGCCTCACCTCGCCGTGAAACTCGACGCCTTCATCCGCCCCAATCAGGCTGTCGATGTGGCTCGTACCATCACTGCCATCTTCCGCGATCAGGAAGTGCTGCGCGAAAGCCGCGATCGCGCCCGCATCAAGTACCTCTTCATGAAAGAGAACTGGACCGCGGAAAGCTTCCTCGCCGAAATAGAGCACCGCCTCGGTTACAAATTCGAACCGGCTGCACCTGAGGCCCCGCCCCAAGACGTTCTCCGCGATCACGCCGGCATTCACAAACAGAAGCAGCCTGGCCTCAGCTACGTCGGCGCATCCATTCTGCGCGGACGCCTCACCGGCGACCAGCTGCACGCCGCCGCCGATCTCGCCGAGCGCTACGGCAACGGCCAGCTCCGCGCCACCATCATGCAGAACCTGATCTTCGTCAACATCCGCACCCAGCACGCCGGCGAGCTGGCCCGCGAGCTGCAGCACATCGGACTGCACGTTGACGGAACGCCCTTCTGGCGCGGTGCCATCGCCTGCACCGGTACGGAGTTCTGCAAGCTTGCCATCAGCGAGACGAAAGGCTTTACACGCTGGCTGGTCGATGAATTGGAAGAGCGCCTGCCCGGATTCGATCAACAGTTGAAGCTGCACGTCACCGGCTGCCCCAATAGCTGCGGCCAGCACTGGATCGCTGATATCGGTCTCGAAGGCAAGAAGATCAAGCACAACGGCAAGATGGTCGACGCCTTCTACTTCTGCGTCGGCGGAGCCGTAGGCGCACACGCAGCGATTGCCCGTCCCGTCGGTTATCGCGCCCCGGCAACCGAGGTACCCGCGGCCCTCACTCGCTTGCTCGGTGCATACCTTAACGAACGCACGCCGGGAGAAAACCTGCGCAGCTACTTCAGCCGGCACGAAGCCGAAGCCATCCGCGCACGCCTCGCTGGCGGATCAATCGAGGCTATCGCGCGAGATACCGCGTCCATGGCCGTTGACGGAGACTAGTCGCATCTGCAGTGAATGCTCAACGGAATAGGAGTTAGCGAATATGAGCCTTCTTCCCATCTTTCTGAAACTCGCACGCCGCCCCTGCCTGCTGGTCGGCGCTGGGGAGATTGCTCTGCAGAAAATCCCTTCTCTGCTCGGCGCCGAAGCCCGTCTCACAGTAATTGCGCCTCGTATTCACCCCGAAATCTCGGCGCTGGCAGATCAGGGCCGCATCACACTTCATCGTCGCGAATTTCAAATGGACGATCTCGATGGAGCATTCCTGGTGATCGCGGCGACCGATGATCCCGAAGTGAATGCGGCTATCTACGACGAAGCAGTGCGTCGCAACATTCTCTGCAACTCGGTGGACGATCCTCCGCACTGCGACTTCTATTTCGGATCGATCGTGTCACGCGACGATTTGCAGATCGCCATCTCAACAGCCGGCGAGAGCCCCGCGCTCGCGCAGCGTCTGCGCCGCGAAATCGATGAGCAGCTCCCCGCAGATTTGGGGCCATGGCTGCACGACCTCGGTCAGATCCGTCGCGACATTCTCGCGAACTACGAGCCCGGCGAGGACCGCAAGCTTTTGCTTCACCAGCTCGCACAGCGGAATCTCTGCGACCCGGCTACCTGCCCGGCGCAACATCTGGCCATCCAAATAAAGCCGCAGCATAAGGAAGTCCTCGCATGAAAATCCAAATCATGAGCGGAAAGGTCTATCTCGTCGGAGCTGGTCCCGGTGATCCCGATCTGCTGACCGTAAAAGCGGCTCGTCTCATCGCCGCAGCAGACATCATCCTGCATGACGACCTGGTCACGCCTGCGGTGCTCGCCCTGGCCGGCCCGCGTACGCTCGCCGTGAATGTGGGCAAGCGCTGCGGCGCAAAGAAGATTACGCAGGAAGGAATCAATCAGCTCATGATCGAGAAGGCTAGCCAGGGCCTCTCTGTCGTTCGCTTGAAGAGCGGCGACCCGCTCGTCTTCGGACGCGCTGCAGAAGAGGTGGATGCGCTTCGCGCCGCAGGCGTTCCCTTCGAAATTATTCCCGGCATCACGGCTGCATTCGCGGCAGCGGCGGCTTTAGAAGTCTCGCTCACCGATCGCCGCGCTTCATCGAGCATCGTCTTCAGCTCCGGCCATCACGCCAGTGGAGGTCCGGCCGAAATCGCCGAGCCCACGCGCGTCGTCTATATGCCCGGCCGCGATTTCTCAGCCCTGGCTGCGGAATGGACTGCCGCGGGTTTGCCCTCCGGCTTTCCCTGCGTTGCAATATCCCACGCCACACAGCCCGATCAGCAGATCACGCTTACGACGCTTTCCACTCTTGCATCCATCGAGCCCGGACCCGCACCTGTCCTGCTTCTTGCCGGCTGGGTCTTCCAGAATGCGCGTCTCGATGCGCCCGATTTTCAGAACTTCATCGACAGCGTCGTGTCGTCTCAACCCCACGTCGAGAGCTAGAAGCGAAATCTCAATTCCAGCCAAACGCGCCGCGAAATAGTTCGAACTCCGCGCCCTTTCCGGTCTCAAAATAAATCGAAAGAATGTCGAAGCGCACCGGCACGTCTTCATCTGGCAACTGCCGCAGGTAGTACCGCGCAAGACGCATCACAGTCTTCTGCTTGTCTTCATCCACCGCGACTTCTGCTGGAGCCACCGCCCGAGTTGTTCGCGTCTTCACCTCGATAAAGCAGATCGTGTCTTTCTCCCACGCCACCAGATCCAGATCGCCGCGAGCCCGGCTGGAGCGCCACCCGCGAGCAGTCACAATGAAGCCCTCACGCCGTAGATAAAAGAATGCCGCCCGCTCTCCACGCCGTCCCGTGATCAGATGCTGCGGAGGATTGTCCAGCGATCGCCGCGTTACAAGGCGATCGCTGGTCTCTATGAGCCGCTCAAAGAGAGAAAGAAAAGGCATAGGCGCCATTGTGCGGCGCACGCACGCCTCTGCCAAGGCACTTTAGTCACGCTCGCTAAGCAGGCGAACCATCTCAGCGCGAAGTCGCTCTGTAATCTCGTCGGCGCTAGTTTCAGGAGCGAATTCCATCGGCGTTCCCCCCACCACGCGCAGCTTACCCGAACGAAACCATCGCTGCCGCCCGGTTTTCATCTCGCCGATTCCGGCCAGCGCAATGGGAAGAACCTGCGTCTTCGATTGCTTCACCAGCAATCCAATGCCTGAGCGGAATTTATGCAACTTACCGTCATCCGAACGATGCCCCTCGGGAAACACCAGTACGTTGTATCCCCGGTCCATCGCCTCGCCTGCATGCTGAAAGCTTTTGCGGAAGCCTGCGCTTCTTGGTAGCGGAAAAACATTGAAGACACATGCCACTACCACATAGGTCAGCGGACCGAGCTGATTCAGAAACCACGAGCCCTGGCTTCTCCGCTTACGCCAGTCCTCGAGCATATTTGCCGCCATTGCCGCGGATACATGCCGCCGCATCTTGCCCGGCAGCGCGTAAAGGATAAGCGGAACGTCGTATGTGCTCACGTGATTGGCAATAAGCAACACCGGCTGCTGCAAATCCAGGCGGGATTCGAATGATATTTCCGGAGCTGCAAGTATCCACACCAGCGGCCGCAGCACACACTCCACAAATCCCGCGCGCACCAACTGTGCAGGCAGGCTCCACGTCCAGTGTGGATAGATTTGTCTCATTTCCGAATCAGCGGAGACACCCGGCGAAGTGGTAACCCCAACGATCTGCTCGTGACTGGCAGCGCCTCCGTCTTGCGCGGCGGATACTCCTAATCCGAGCAGCATTCGCAAATCACCCAGCGTAGCCGCCTGCTCCAGCGCAGCGTCGCTCAGTGTGAGACCGAACTTCTCATCGAGAGCCGCCTGCAGCTGTACCCGGCCCAGACTGTCAAGCTGCAGATCTTCTTCGAGCCGCGCCGAATCATCCAGCTTCAACGGCTTCGCGCCCGTAGTCGAAAGAATCAGACGCAGCAGCGCATCCGATCCCGTATCGATGACCTCCGATACATCACTGTGCGCGTTTACCCATTCCGCAACCTTGCGCCGCTGGATCTTGCCCGTCGAAGTGCGAGGAAAATCCAGCTCCGGCCACACCCTCCATCGCCGTATCTTCTGGAAATCGGATAATTGCTGGTTTGCCGCAATCACCGTACGCTCCGCATCTGCATGCGCTCCGCGAAAGAGCAATACAGCTACCGGCTCCGTGCCTCCGCCGGTCATCAGCGGAACAACCGCGGATGCTTCAACTCCCGGCTGCGCATTCAGCGCCGCTTCCACGTCTTCGGGATGAAGGTTCAATCCGGACGATGTGACGATTACCTGGCTCTTGCGCCCCATAAATCGCAGCTGCCCTGACTCGTCCTTTTGCACCAGGTCGCCGGTCGCCAGCCACGGCGACTCGTTCTGCTGGATCGAGCCGTTTCTCCACGTTGAAGTCGAGACCATATCGCCGCGCACCAAAATTTCACCATCGTCGCGAATCTCTACATCCCGCCCCGGCAGCACCTTGCCGATAGTTCCTTTGCCCACCTTGAAGGGGTGATTCAGTGTGATAAGCGCCGCCGTCTCCGTCATTCCGTATCCCTGGATCAACGCGAAACCCAGCGTGTTCCAGAAAGATTCGAGATCGGCAGGCAGCGAAGCACCACCGCAAACCAACGCCCAGAATTTGTAACCGAAACTGCGGTGAATCCGCCGGAAGCGCCACCAGTGCTCCCACGCCCGCTCCCCCTGCGCCCCTTCAACTTCAGCAGGCAGCTCGGGATGTTCAGCAATCAGCGTGTCGCGCAGCATCTCCAGTACCCGCGGAACAGCGGCCAGCACCGAAATCTTTTCTCTGCGCGCAGTCTCGATCAGCCGCGGAGCCTGAAGTCTCGATTCGAAATGTACCTCGGCTCCGAGCAGCGGAGGAATCCACAACCCCATGAATTGTCCGAAAACATGACTCAGTGGCAGCGTGTGCAAAAACCGCAGCGGATGCACCCAGCGCTCATATTTCAGATACTTCTGAATCTCCCGCTCGATCGGTGCGACGCTCGCCGCTACATTGCGGTGCGTATGCACAATGCCTTTCGGCTCAGCAGTCGTTCCTGAAGTGAACAAAATCTGCAAAGGGGAATCGAGGCTTAGGCCCGCATCCGGAACCTCCGGAGAAACAGTCCGTGGCAGCGTCGCTGCGAAATCAGTAAAAGCTATTTGCACATACTCAGCATTAAGCTGCGCCAGCAGCGCTGCATCCCCGACAATCAGCTTCGGGGTCGTCTCGGCAATCACGCGCTTTGCGAAATCCACGCTGCCTGCCGCATCCAGCGGCACGGCGATCGCACCGCGCAAAACGCATCCGAAGAATGCTCCAACCCATTCGACGGAGTTCAATCCCCACAGCACCACTCGCTCACCTGCTTGAATCTCCCGCCGCCTCAGCTCTGCCGAAAAGCGGTCGGCCAGCGATGCAAGATCGGCATAGCTCGATGCGATACGGCGGTTACCACGATACGTAACAATGGCGGTGCCGTTTTTATGTTTTCTGAAATCGTCGACCAGCGTGGCCAGATGAGACCGCATGTTGCCGTTATCGCCTTTGAGAAAGGAATTACGTTCGCGCGAAGTCGATGAATCCGCGCACTGGATCGGTGCGCACTAGCTTCACATTCAGCCTGTCGCCCACGTCGACGCCATGCTGCCCCTGCACCAGCATGCCGTCCACGCGCGGAGCAAGCGTCCGCACGAAGCTGCCATGCTCATTCACGCCGGTCACAATCGCGTGGAATTTCTCACCAATCCGATTCTGCAGCGCAACTGCCGCGATGCGCTTCTGCATCTCGCGCTCTGCCTTGCGTTCTTCCGCTGCCTTCGCGTTGCAGTTTGCAGCGATTGCTGTCAGCTCGTCTTCCGAATACGGAGTTGGCTTGCCCGCCACCATCGCCTTCAGCAGCCGCTGCGTAATGAGATCAGGGTATCGGCGATTCGGCGCGGTCGAATGCGTGTAGTCTTCTATCGCCAGACCGAAGTGTCCCTCCGATGGCGCGCCCGGCCGCTCCACAACATACTCTCCCGGCCCCAGCAGCTTCACAACAGCGAGCGACAGATCGGGGAAATGATCGGGATCAGCTTCCTTGCGCCCGCAGAGAAAATCATTCAGCGCTTTCGAGTCAGGATTTGCAGGGAGTGTGGTTCCCAGCCCCGCTGCCAGCTCGACGATTCTTTCCCAGCGCTTCGGCACCCGCACAACTCTGCGGAGCGACGCGAGCTTTTTTTCTGCAAGCGTGCGCGCAACCACGCCGTTGGCCGCGATCATGAAATCTTCGATAAGCTCCGTCGCAGAATTCTTGCTCTCCGAGCCGAGCTTGATCCCGCTTTCCTCGACTTGAGAGTGCGCCTCAGCGGTTTCAATATTCAACGCCCCATGCCGATATCGCTCCAGACGCAACCTCTGCGCAATTTGGTTCTGCAATTTCAACTGTGCCTGCAGCTGCGGAGAAGCCGCGACCTTGGGCGGAGCATCGGCTTGTCCGTCCAGCCACGCACCCACGCTGGGATAAGCAAGCTGTGCTTTGTTGCACACCAGCGCGGGATAGATCCGGCTCGACGCCACGCAGCTCTCCGTCTCGCACGCACCGCCGTCCAGCACGAACTCCGTCACCATGCACGCGCGGTCCTCGCCCTCCAACAGCGAAGTGAGCCCCGTCGAAAGCTCTTCAGGCAGCATGGGGAAAATCTTTGCTCCGGTGTAAAGCGTCACCGTCTCGCCGGCTGCATATCGGTCGATCGCCGATCCCTTCGGAACATAGGCATCCACATCCGCAATGCCAATGAACACGCGCATCCGCCCGTCTGGCAATATGTCGGCGTACTCAATCTGATCCAGGTCGCGCGAAGTGTCGTTGTCAATCGAAGACCACAAGAGATGCCGAAGATCTTGCGCGTCGGAGCTCATCTGCGGCGGACTTGCCTTCAAAGCCGCGACCTCGCTCTTCAGATCCGGTGGAAAGTCCGGCTCAAAACCATGCCCCCGCACAGATTGGCGGGCAGCCGCAACAAGATCGAACGGCAAATGCGAGCTCATAAACCTCCCGCGCCTTCATGATCAGGCACGAAACTCCACCCTAGCATGCGGCCGGAGTGTCCCGCATCCGAACGACGCGCAAGTGCGATCAATTAACGCGGTAAGAGCACAAAGCTGTCTACAGAGATTTTAGAACCCAGGGCCGCGCGTTCAGGGTCGGGGAAGAAGAGGATGGTGATCTCGTCAAAGGCGCGAATTTTTGGCCGCGATGGGATGGCGAAGCTCAGGATTTCTTCTGCTGCTGCAGCCTTGTGGGTAAAGCGGCTGGCTTCGCTGGAGAGAATTGGCTGCGGTTCAAGAATGAGCGAGGGTTTGCCGGGGCTGGCTGCGTCGGTGAGAACCAGGCCCAGGAGAATTCGCCCCGGACGATTGTCAGCATTACGGAGGCTTACCTGGATTTCCCGGCAGCACGCGAGGTCGAGAGGTGCGGCGAGCTGCTGATGTGCTTCCATGATCAGAGGAGCCCAGTCGGCGGAGTGAATATTGACATCGAGCGGGCTACCCTTGGCGAGGTGCGCCTGGCTGGGGCTCCAAAGACCGGGCGTCTCGTAGTAACGGTATTCGCCGTCAAAGGGAATGACCAAAGGGACGGGTCCGGCATTCGCGGCCACACGATGCGGAAGCGGCGGAAGAATCTTTTCTTTTCGCGGCGGGAAGGGCCAAAGGAGAATTGCGTGCCACGCGTCGGCTGACGCGCCAACTGCACTCTGAGACATCGGAGGTGCGGATTTCGTCGAGCTGTGGGCCGCTTGCACCCCGACCGTCGCATGCAAGCTCCTGAGCCATGGAAAGAGAGCAACCCAGGTGACGAGGATGGCGGCGATCGCAGCCGCAATCATCCGCGCAGCTGAGGGTGGAGTTTTCTTGTTCTCGCCTGCCGCTTCGATTGCAATAGCAGTCCAACGCGACATGAGCAAAAAAACGCAGGCGGCAACGAAGATACTGGCCTTGACGAACGCGCCGTTCACCGCGGCGATGACGGCAGCATAGATGCAAAGCGAGGAGAGCAGCGCCGCGCGCCGCCCGGGCGGGGGCGGAGGCAGTTCGGCGAAGAGGGTGTTTTCCGGCGCTTCACGTGACGTTTGCAGGGAGGGCTGCGCCTCCGTAGAGGAAAATCTCTGCATACACAGCGCCAGGACCGCGGCGGCCGCCGGAGCGATGAGCAGAAGCCCGGGCGATTCCTCGAATAAGAAAAGCACCAGTGGCGGAAAGAGGAGCCAAAGAAAGTAGAGAGTGCGCGCCAGCGCCGCGAAGACGCGAACCGGCTGTGTCGTAGAGCGCCGGAAGTAGATCCACGTGGCAGCCACGCCCCACGCCAACGTCATTACCACGTACTTCAGTGAGAGAAAGAGCAGCGTGAGAGCCGGGAGGCTGCGCGGCGATGCATGCGGCACGCGGCAGACGAGAAATGCTGCAGTGATGGAGGCGAGCGTTCCGGCTAGAGCGATACCGCGGAGCGAGAGTGGAGTATCGCTCTGGCTGGATGTGAGCCGTAGCAGTCGCTCAGGCATGGTTGGCTCGGCGCTTATGCCGCCCTGGAGAAGGTTCTTCGAGAGGGTGGCAACGCGGCCCATATGGACAGAAGCAGGCTGAAGAAAAAGGGTAAGCGCGCCAGCACAAAAAGAGGATTGAGGATGAAGGACATTGCCGTGACATGGCGGACGTCGAACGACTGTCTTAAGGGAAGCGATGCCAATGCTGCGCTTACTGCTACCAGTACAGGCAGGCTGGTAAGCATCCCTTGCCAGAGCCGCGTCCGGCTCAGCGTGCGTGTCCGATGGAAATGAAGCCATAGATAAACGATCAGCCCGGTCCACACGAGCAGCAGGCCAAGGCCGTTCTCGAAGGCGAGAGTGCCGAGTGCCGACCACGGCCAGTCAAGTTGCACGATATCTCCAAAAAGTCGATTCATCTCCGGGCTTCTAGAGGAATAAAACTGCAGGGCCGGAGCGGGGATGCTCCATAGAGCGGCGTAGAGCAGCATCAGCCAGAGAGCGCGAGCCCTTTGTGGAATTCCGACAGCGATAGCGGTGAGAACCTGACGCCAGTACCAGACGGTGGAGCGGCCCCGCTGAAGCTCCTCGCAGAGATCCCCGGCAAGGGTGTCGTTGCAAAACCCCGCCGTGAGGTGTTCCAGCATCCATGCAGCAATCGCGGGTGGATGGGTGTGCTTCATGCGCGCTCTCCTTCTAGCCGCGGCAGCTTGCGCCATAGCTCTGATAGAACCCGGCGAGTCTCGTGAAGTTCCCGCAGGCCTTCTTTCGTCAACTGAAAATAACGTTTGGCGCGGCCACCCCGCTCAGGCGTTGGATCGCCGAGAGCGGAAACCACGAGGCCCTTGCCCTCCAGGCGCTCCAGCGCGGCGTAGATACTGCCCAGAGCAACATCCCGTCCGCGATATTTTTCGAGCTCGCGGGCAATGGGCACTCCATAGGCCTGATCGCCAAGATGGACGAGTGCGAGAAGCACCATGAGCTCAAGCTCGCCGAGATAGCTGCGCTCCCCCATTTGTTCAACAATAGTGAAGAAATTGAGGACTGACAAGCCTCTTTTTCATTGATTCGTGACGTTTTATGCCTGGTTACCAAGGTTTGCTTGCTCATATCGCAAATAGCGATATTATGTTCACGGATTGCAATAAGGAGTCCGAATGAAACTGGGCGAAAAACTCCGGTATCTGCGCGAAGTCGAAGGCAATCTGCGCGGGCTGGATCGCGCGATGACCCAGCAGGAGCTGATTCGCGCCATCACGTCGGAGCAGAAGGCGTCGATGAGCCAGAGTTACCTGTCGCAGATTGAAAGCGGCGCCCGTCCGCATCTGACCAACACCACACGCATGCTGCTGGCGAAGTTCTTCAAGGTGCATCCGGGCTATCTGGTCGACGATCCGGAAGGCTATCACTCGGAGCTGTTGAGCGACGCCCGCACCCTTGAGGACAAACTCGACCTCTGGCTGGTAAGCGGTGCCGAGCGGTTCCGGCGCGATCCGCAGCTAAGGCGGGCGCTGCTGGCGCTGGCCAAGCATAAGGACACGCGCGAGTGCCTGGTGCTGCTGGAAGCGGTGATTGAAACCCCAGGGTTAGTCGAGCGGCTGCTGGAGGTATTGCGGCCCGGCCATGCACAGGAAAAGAGCCGGGCGAGAAAGGAGATGGAGCAATGAGTTGGGAGGCGTTTTACCTGACCTGTTTTGCGCTGGGGCTGTCGCTCACCGTGCTGTCGCTGCTGGGCATGTTTTCGCATCTGCATTTTGGACATGTGCACGTGCACGCAGTCCACGGACACGCCGGAGCTCATGGACGAATCGGCGCGAGTGCAATCAATGGGTTCACGCTGGCAGGGTTTCTCTGCTGGTTCGGCGGATGCGGCTATCTGCTGAATCGCTACGGCGGTCTGATAACGCCGGTGGTGCTCTGCGGAGCGATCGTCGCCGGGCTGGCAGGCGGTGCGCTGCTCTTCTGGTTCATGGTCAAGGTGCTGTTACCGCACGAGCGCGAACTGACATCGGCAGACACCGACATCGTCGGTGTGCTGGGCCGGGTTAGCGGAACGATTCGCGAAACGGGCACGGGTGAAATTCAATTTTCGCAGAATGGCGCGCGCCGTTTTGCGATGGCGCGGAGCGAAGCAGGAATGACAATTCCGCGTGATGTGGAAGTAGTCGTGATGCGCTATGAGCAGGGCATCGCGTGGGTGCGGCGATGGGATGAAGTCAACGAAGGCTTGTGAAGCCAACGCCGATCAGAATAGAAGGCTGGTGAAAGAAGTTCGAACCGTAGTACGTAGTTTTCCTGATGGAAAGGATCAGGAGGCATTTATGACGAACACAATTGTCGTAGTCGTTGGATTGAGTCTGTTGGCAGTAATTCTGCTCATGGGCATATTGGCCAAGATGTTTCGTAAAGCCGGGCCGAATGAAGCGCTGATCGTTTATGGATTTCGCGGTCCGCGCGTCATCAAAGGGCACGGCACGGTGATCTTCCCTATGGTGGAAAGCTGCCGCGAGCTGTCCCTGGAGTTGATGAGCTTTGACGTGGCTCCACAACAGGATCTCTATACCAAACAGGGCGTGGCCGTAACCGTCGAGGCCGTCGCGCAGATCAAAGTGCGGAGCGATCAGGAATCGATCCTCACTGCGGCCGAGCAGTTCCTCACCAAAACACCGCCACAACGCGAAGGCCTGATCCGCCTGGTGATGGAAGGCCATCTGCGCGGGATCATCGGTCAGCTCACCGTCGAGCAGATCGTGAAGGAGCCGGAGATGGTGGCCGACCGCATGCGCTCGACTTGCGCGGATGACATCAGCAAGATGGGGCTCGAGGTAGTCTCATTCACCATCAAGGAGGTGCGCGACAAGAATGAGTACATCACCAACATGGGCCGTCCGGATATCGTGCGCATCAAGCGCGACGCCGATGTGGCCTCAGCGGAAGCAGAGCGCGATACCGCGATTCGTCGCGCTAATGCTCTTCGCGAATCCGCAGTGGCAAAGGCCGCAGCAGACCAGGAGCGAGTGCTGGCGGAAACTCTGTCGCTGGCCAAACAGGCTGAGGCGCAGCGCGATCTCGATATCCAGAAAGCGCAATTCACTGAGCAGAGTCGTCGTCAGGAGGCACAGGCCGACAAAGCCTACGAAATCCAGACCAACATCATGCAACAGCAGGTGACTGCGGAGCAGGTGAAGATTCAGCAGATCGAAAAGGAGCAGCAGATCAAGGTGCAGGAAGCGGAAATTCTGCGCCATGAGAAGGAGCTGATCTCGACAGTGCTGAAGGGCGCTGAGATTGAGCGCCAGAGAATCGAGACGCTGGCTGCTGCCGAGAAGATGCGGCTGGGAACGGAAGCGGAAGGCCGTGCGTCGTCAATTCGCGCGCAGGGCGAGGCCGAAGCCGCAGTCATCTTCCAGAAAGGTGAAGCGGAGGCCAAGGCCATGAATGTGAAGGCTGAGGCTTATCAGGAGTGGAACCAGGCTGCGGTGGTCGACCGGCTGATCACCAACATGGCCGACGTGGTACGCGCCATGGCCGAGCCGCTGTCCAAGGTGGATAAGATCACTGTTGTCTCGACGGGCAGCGATGGCTCGTCCGGAGTCAACAAGCTCACCGGCGACTTCACCAAAATAGCCGCGCAGGTACCGGCGCTCTTCGAGGCCCTTTCAGGCATGGACATGCACGAGCTGATGTCGAACATCAAGGGCATGAAGTCGCGGCCGAACGGCAGCACGACGGTCGAAGGCAAGCAGTAGGTAATGAAGCGGAGGGCTTCGGCTCTCCGCTTCTCTTTTTAGAAAGCATGAGTGAGCGAGGAGGAACATCATGGCACTGCTCGAACGTGTAGGAACTTTGTTACGCGCCAATCTGAACGACCTGATCGAGAAGGCCGAAGATCCGGAGAAGCTGCTGAAGCAGTTGGTGCTGGATATGGAAAATCAGCTGATGCAGGTGAAGACTCAGGTGGCGATCGCCATTGCCGATCAGCATGTGCTCGACAAGAAGCGCAAGGAGCACGAAGAGTCTGTGGCAGAGTGGAAACGCAAGGCCGAGTTGGCGGTCAAGAAGTCCGCTGACGACCTGGCACGCGCTGCGCTCGAGCGTGCGTTGAGCCATGAGCAGATGGCGAAGGGCTTTGCGCAGCAGCTCGAAGACCAGAAGACAGAAGCCGAGACGCTGAAGAACGCGCTGCGCAAGCTCGAACAGAAGCTGCAGGAGACCCGGTCTCGCTGCGAGATGATGATCGCGCAGCATCGCCGCGCACGCGTCGTCGGCAAGGCACACCAGGCACATCAGGCCATCGAGAAGAAGGACCACGCAGCAAGCCTCACCAAGATGCGGGCGCGCATCGTCGGAGCCGAGGCCACCAATGCCGCTGCCACCGAGCTGATGGGCGGCGATTCGCTCGAAGATCGGTTTGCATTGCTGGAGCGCGAGGAGCAGATCGATGCGTTGTTGAAAGACCTGAAGCAGCTGCACGCGCCGCAGGCCTGATGTCTCGCTGCGGCCGCAAAGCTGTCAAGCGCGTTGGCGAATGCTTGCGGCCAAAATCTCTGAAAAGAGATCGCTTGCGAGTGCGCGCGGCATTGCCGATAATTTCCACTTAAACAATTAAAATAGAGCTATAGGGAAGATCGAGAGGGGCACGGCTCAGACCGTGCCTTTTTCTTTTGGGCCGCAGATCGCGTCGGGGGCGTGTCTGCGGCCCTTTTTTACCTCCACATCACCCGCAAAGGAAGGTTATGACCAACATTTTCAAAAAACTCGGCATAGGCATCGTGGACTTTGGCAAGTGGTTTGCCGGTGCCGTTGAGGACACCGTGAATCTCGCAACAAAGATTGAGAAAGTTCTAAGCGCAGAAAAGCCGCTCCAGGCGCCCTTCGTCGCCGGCCTGGCCAGCGTCGTCGCCGATGTTGAAGCGCTCATCGCCGCCTCCACCAGCGCTGTCTCATCCGACGGCCTTAACTTCGCGGCCGATTCGAATGCCTATCAGCAATTTCTCACCCTCATCGCCGACTTCAAGAAGCTCGCTCCCGTAGTGTCTGAGGCCATCCAGATTCTCGAAGGCAAAACTCCGGCTCAACCCGCAGCACCTGCCTCCTAGCATTTTTTCCTTACTGCGCGTCCGGAGTTCCCGAAGGCTTCTCGATCGGCTGATCCAGAGGAATCGGTCGGCCGAAGTTCGGCGTACCATCCGCATTCCAGGTGAACGGCTGCGCGCGCGGAGACCGCCTCCCACCGCAGCCCTCATTCACCTCCGGATTCGCGTGGTAAAGAATCCAGTCCTGCTTACCATCCGGAGATTTAAAGAAGGTGTTATGACCCGTTCCAAAAGCTTGTGCCTCGGGAGATTGCCAGAAGACCGGCTTCGCTGACTTCTTCCACGAACGCGGATCGAGCAGGTCGTTCGACTTTTCCGCCGTCAGCATGCCCAACTCGTAGTAATTGGTCCAGCAGCCGCTGGCAGAGAAAATCAGAAAAACCTTGTCGCCGTGCTCCAGAATCTCCGGGCCTTCGTTCACATCAACGTGCGGCATCGGAATGATCCGATTCTGCGCATCGAGATCACCCACCTTCTCCCACGAATATTCCGGAGTCGACACCCGCACCCGCTGTCCGTCGATCGTCCAGGGATTCTTGAGCCGCGCAATGTAGATGCTCTGCACACCATTCACATCGCCCTCCCATCCCGACCAGATCACATACATCCGTCCGTCGTTCTCAAATACCGAGGGATCAATAGCCCATTTGTCCGTCGCGTCAGCCAGCTTACCCTTCATCGTCCAGGTGCCGTCGAGCGGATCGGAAGCAGGATTTTCAATCACCCAGATACGGTGGCCTTCGTTCTCCCCTGCATCCGCAGCAAAGTAGATGTACCATTTGCCATCCAGAAAATGCAGCTCCGGAGCCCAGATTTCCTTCGAGTACGGGCCCGTCGCCGGAGCTGTCCACACCACCTTCTTCTCTGCATGGCGGAGGTCGGTAATGTCGCGTGTCTTCCAGATGGTGAGGTTATCGCCCATAGAATTCATGTAGTAGTAAAAGCCATTTCGCGATGTCACCCACGGATCGGGGCCCGACGGTAGCAGCGGATTCTTGAACGTCGATCCCGACGCAGCGCAGAAAGCAGAAAGCAAAACCAGCAGGAGACAGCGAGTGGCAGCAGTCATATGTCCCTCCGTGAGAACGTTTACATCGGAGCAAAACTCAGGCTACACCGATACTCCGTGTCGTTGCATCCTACAGCTTGTTCGCTTCAATCAGGATTACAGGAGAAATCGCATGCCTTCACTGCGCGGCCGCACCGCCATCGTTACCGGTTCCGGCTCCGGCATCGGTCAGAGTATCGCCGCACGACTCGCCACCGAGGGTGCGAATGTGGTCATCGACTATCGCGGGCATTCTGACGGCGCCGATGAGACGCTGAAACAGGTCACCGCCGCCGGCGCGAGGGGCATCATCGTTCAGGCTGACGTCTCTAAAGTGGATGCCGTTCGCAATCTCGTCGACGAATCATGGAAGGCCTTCGGCGCAGCCGACATCCTGGTCAACAACGCCGGCATGGAAAAGAAATCAGACTTCTGGGAAACAACTGAACAGGACTACGACCAGGTTCTCGGCGTAAACCTCAAAGGCCCGTTCTTTCTCACCCAGGCCTTCGTCCAGCGTCTGCGCGATGCGAAGCAGCCCGGCCGTGTGATCAATATAAGTTCTGTTCATGAGGACATGGCTTTTCCCGGCTTCGCCACCTACTGCGCCAGCAAAGGCGGCCTGCGCATGCTCATGCGCGACCTCGCCGTCGAGCTCGGTCCGCTCGGTATTACGGTGAACAATATCGCACCGGGAGCCATCGCCACGCCGATCAACAAATCCCTGCTCGAAGACAAGCCTAAGCTCAACGCACTGCTGGCCAACATTCCGCTCGGCCGGCTCGGCACACCGGAAGATGTTGCCGGCCTGGTGGCCTACCTCGCCTCCGATGAAGCCGCCTACGTCAACGGCTCAACCTTCATCATCGACGGCGGCCTCTCTCGCAATTACCACGAGCAATAGCGCACTTGTTTATTAAGGCGGGAAAGCAGGTGCACCCATCCGGCATCCGGATGCGGAAAATAACTCCCACCTGCATCTAATCGGATTCAACTACTCACTTAGGATCGAACCGCATGCACACCTTTAGAATCTGGGCTCCGGCCGTGAAGTCTGCCAGCGTCAAAATCGGAGACACCATCACGCCTCTGCAGCCCGATCACGGCGGATGGTGGCAAGCCATCGTCGATTCCGCGGGACACAGCACCGACTACCAGTTCCTTCTCGATGGCGACGATTACGCCGTGCCCGATCCTCGCTCAGCATGGCAGCCGCATGGCGTGCACGGCCCCTCGCGCATTCTCGATCACAACACATTCCAATGGACAGATCAGAACTGGCAGGCTCCCGCGTGGCCCGAAGCCATTGTCTACGAACTCCACATCGGAACCTTCACCCCCGAAGGCACATTCGACGCGGCCCGGGAGCGCATCGTCTATCTCAAAGATCTAGGTATCACCCACGTCGAGCTCGCTGCCCGTCGCATCCTTTCCCGGCAAACACGGCTGGGGATACGACGGCGTCGATCTCTTCGCTCCGCAGGAGTCCTACGGCGGTCCCGAGGGGTTGAAGCGCTTCATCGATGCCTGCCACGCTCTCGGTCTCGCCGTTATCCTCGATGTGGTCTACAACCATCTCGGTCCTTCAGGAAATTATCTGGGTAAGTTCGGACCATATTTCACCGCTAGCCATCACACGCCGTGGGGCGATGCAGTGAATCTCGAAGATCGCGGCAGCCATGGGGTCCGCCGCTTCTTTTGCGACAACATGCTTCTATGGCTGCGCGACTATCACTTCGACGGACTGCGCCTCGATGCGGTTCATGCATACATGGACCGCTCCGCCATCAATTTCATGGAGCAGCTCTCCATCGAAAAGGCCGCGCTCGAAGCCGAAACCGGCCGCAATTACATCTTGATCGCAGAGAGCGACCTCAACAACCCGCGCATCATCTCGCCGCGCGAAGACAACGGCTACGGTCTCGACGCGCAATGGAGTGATGATTTCCATCACGCGCTGGTCACCGTGCTGACTGGAGACCGCGGCGGTTATTACGCTGACTTCGGGTCGATCGCCGACCTCGCCAAGGCGCTGAAGCAGGTCTTCGTCTACGATGGACGATTCTCGAAATATCGCGACCGCGTGGAAGGCCGGCCCGTCGCGAACCTGCCGGCATGGCGTTTTCTAGGATATGCCCAAAATCACGATCAGGTCGGCAACCGCGCGCGCGGCGAACGTCTCTCGCAGCTCACGACAACGGGCCGCGCCAAGATCGCAGCCGCACTCGTTCTCACCTCGCCATTCGTCCCCATGCTCTTTCAAGGCGAGGAGTGGGCAGCGTCTACACCGTTCCAGTACTTCACCGATCACGAAGACAAGGAGCTGGGCCGGCTCGTCTCGGAAGGCCGTAAAAAGGAATTCGCTGCCTTCGGCTGGAACCCAAAAGATGTCCCGGACCCGCAAGACCCCAACACATTCGAGCGCTCGAAGCTGCACTGGAATGAGCTCAAGCAACCGGAACATGCGCACATGCTCGACTGGTACAAAAAATTGATCGCGTTCCGTCATCAGACCCCGGCACTGACCACCGGCTCTCTCGCGGAAGTGGAAGTCACGTTCAACGAAGAGAAGAAGTGGCTCACCATGCGGCGAGGATCGGTCTTCGTTGCAGTCAATCTCGACAGTGAAACCGCGCAATTGCCCATTCCGCAACGCGTCAGGCTCGTGATTGGCTCCGAAAGTAAAATCACGTGCGCACAGGACAGCATCACCCTTCCACCCGATTCCGTGGCGATCCTGGAAGCCTGAGCCATTGGAGAGGGTATCCTAAGACCGCATGAGCACCGCTGAGTTTTCGCTCTGGATATTCCTAAGCTCGATCCTCGCAGGACTGCTCGGCTCGCTCACCGGTCTCGGCGGCGGTGTCGTCATCGTTCCCGTGCTCACGGTCATCTTTCATATCGATATTCACTACGCCATCGGCGCTTCCCTCGTCTCGGTCATCGCCACCTCCTCCGGCGCGGCTGCCGCCTACGTCCGTGAAGGTTTTTCGAATATTCGCATCGGCATGTTTCTCGAAATAGCCACCACGCTTGGTGCGCTTCTCGGCGCGTATCTCACCGCACGGGTAAGCACCCACGCCATCGGAATCATCTTCGGACTTGTACTGCTGTATTCCGCGTATGCATCTCTCCAGTCAAAGCATCAAGAACACGGACACACAAAGCCGGACAGCCTGGCCATGAGGCTGAAGCTGCATGGCACCTTTCCCGGTCCGGAAGGAAATGAGAGTTACGTCGCACAGCGCGTGCCCGCCGGCGTGGGACTGATGTTCTCCGCCGGAACCCTCTCTGGCCTGCTCGGCATCGGCTCCGGAGCGGTGAAGGTTCTGGCCATGGATCAGGCTATGCGCCTGCCGTTCAAGGTCTCGACTACAACATCCAACTTCATGATCGGCGTAACCGCTGCCGCCAGTGCTGGAATTTATCTCAGCCGCGGTTACATATCGCCGGGGCTTGCCATGCCCGTCATGCTGGGCGTACTCGGCGGCTCGCTCGCCGGAAGCAGGATTCTGGTACAGGCAGAGGTGAAGACGCTGCGCCGCGTCTTTGCCGTGGTCATCGTCGCGCTTGGTGTCGAGATGATCTACAACAGCATCGCCGGGAGGCTCTGATGCAGCTCACCGATCAGAAACTCGAAAACGCTATTGGACGCATGCTGCAGCTCGGCGTCATGCTGGCCGCTTTAGTCGTGCTCATCGGAGGCATTTTCTATCTGCGCCAATCCTCTGGGCCCCGGCCCGATTATGCCCATTTTCACGGCGTAGATAAGCAGCTCATCTCACCGGCACGCATTGTCGCGCTCGCAGCCCATGGTAATGCCGAAGGGATCATTCAGCTGGGTCTGCTGCTGCTGATTGCAACACCGGTCTTTCGCGTGGTGGTAGCCGCGGCCGGCTTCCTCATGGAACACGACCGCATGTATTTCTGGGTCAGCCTCATCGTGCTTGCGGTGCTGGTATATAGCTTGTGGCATTCGCACTGAGCTCGCGTCGAAAGGCGTTCGGGGCTACAGATCGCGCGGACCTGTTTCGACAACGATCTCGCGCGCCGCTTCCTTCAGCAGGCCATGCAAATCCAGATGCCGCGTGTACATAGCCAGCTTTCCATCAAGCGTAAACGGCCACTGCTCTCTCGGTCTGTCCCAATAGATTTCAACACCGTTCTGGTCAGGATCAGCAAGATAGATGGCTTCACTCACGCCATGATCTGCGGCCCCCTGCAAGGGTATCTTCGCAGCCAGCACACGCCGCACTGCCGTCGCCAATTCGCCGCGGGTCGGATACAAGATGGCGGTGTGATAAAGTCCCGTGGTTCCTGCAGCTGGAGGCGAACCGCCGAGGCTCTCCCATGTGTTCAAACCGATGTGATGGTCATAGCCGCCAGCCGAAAGAAATGCCGCGCTGTCACCAAAGCGCTGCATGACGCTGAGACCAAGCACACCGGAGTAGAATCCGATCGCGCGCTCCAGATTTGCGACCTTCAGGTGCACATGTCCAATACGCACCCGCGGGTCGGGAATGTACGCAGCCTGCGAATTATCCTCATTTGGGGCCATACCTAATAGGCTAGCGCAACTCCATCCGCGCGCATCTCGCTGGCTGCAGCATAAACCCTATCGCTTCCCTGCCTGCGGTTCTCGATGCACTCATAGCGGCCGAATCCTCCATCGCTCGCGCCCATCGGCCATCCCAACTCGATCAGTGCCTTCCGCGTCTCCGCAGGAACGCCGGCCTCCAGCCTCAGTACACCCTTCGGCCCCAATCCAGGCGCATCTTCGCCCATGGTCTGCGACGATCCCTCATGGTGCCAGCGCGGACTGTCTCCTGCCGCCTGCACATCGAGCCCATAGTCCACACGATTCAAAATGATCTGCGTCTGTCCTTGCGGCTGCATGTCCCCGCCCATCACGCCGAAGGACATCCACGGTACTCGATCTTTCACCGCAAATCCGGGAATGATGGTCTGGAACGGCCGCTTGCCCGGAGCATAGATATTCGGGTGCCCATCCTGCAGCGAGAACAGCTCGCCGCGATCCTGAAACATGAAGCCCAGCCCATCGGCGACCAGTCCCGAGCCCATGCCGCGGAAGTTCGACTGAATCTGCGAAACCATCATGCCGTCGTTGTCGGCCACCGTGAAGTAAGTCGTGTCGCCATAACTCGGCGCCTGCCCGGGATAAATCGGTGTCAAGATCTGATCCATCCTGATCAGCTTGGCCCGCTCCTTCGCATACTCCTTTGAGTTCAGCCACTCGATGGGAATCTTCGCGAAATGCGGGTCAGCGTAATACCGCGCGCGATCTTCATAGGCCAGCCGCTTCGCCTCCGCCTGCACGTGGACCGAAGCCGCAGATTGAAAGCCCATCTCCCGCACGTCGAACTGCTCGATGATGTTCAGCATCTGCAGCGTCGCCAGCCCCTGCGTGTTCGCGCCCATGCCGTAGACATCGACACCTCGATAATTCGTCACCAGCGGTTCCACCCACTCCGCATGATGTCCGCGCAGGTCATCGGCAGACAGCCATCCGCCAATGCGCTTGAAATACGCATCGATGGTTTTCGCGATCGGTCCGTCATAGAAGGCATCGCGTCCACCCTCGGCAATCATGCGATAGGTGCGCGCCAGATCGGGATTGCGGAACACGTCGTATTCGTCGGGAGCCTTGCCGCCCGGTTCGTAAGTGTGTATCGCGTTGGCCGTCTCCTCCACGCCCGAGCCTGGCCGCAGAAAGATCGCCATATTGCGCTTGATGTACCAACCGATAATCTGCGGCACCGGCGCGCCATTTTCGCAGTGGTGAATCGCCGGCTCGAACAGCTCCGCCCACTTCAATTTTCCATAGCGCTGATGCATCGTCCACCAGCCATCCAGCGCACCTGGAGTGGAAACCGTCACCGCCCCCAGCTTCGGCAACACGCCGTTCTTCGCGCGCGACCGCGCTGTCTCCAGTGACAATCCCTTCGGCGACTTGCCCGAGCTCGCCATGCCGACTACCTTGGCCAGCTTCGGGTCCCAGATCATCGCATAACAGTCTCCGCCCAGGCCCGAGCTCACTGGCTCCATAAAGCCGAGGCACGCATTTGCAGCGATAGCCGCATCCACCGCTGAGCCGCCGCGTTTCAGAATCCCAATCGCGGCCTGCGTCGCCAGCGGATGTGCCGTGCCCGCTGCTCCGGCACATCCCAGCGCAGGAGATCGCGTGGTAAAGCTCGCGCCTGAAGGCCGGTCGCCGGCATGCACATCTGGCCGGATGAACCGCTCTGCCCCCGCCGCTTGATACTTCGGCAGCTCGATCGCCGTTTCTGCCTGCTGTGCGCCCTCAGAGAACGGAGCCGCCGAGTCGCCGGAAATGGTTTTACCTAAAGAGGCAGAGCCGGCCGCAGCCAGTGGAAGTGCGGCAAGAAATGTTCTACGGCGCAAAGGATTCTCCTTCACAGCAAGGCGTGAATCTGAGTGTAAAGCAAGGAACAAACTCTACTCATTCACCACGCTGCGCAGCAGGCAGCAGAAATATCAGCCCCGCGGCAAGCGTTAGCGATAGGGACATAAAAAGAAAACCAGCCTGTGAATTGCCGGTCACCGCCTGCAGCAGGCCTACCAGCCATGTACCGAAGAATCCACCGAGCGCACCGCAGCTGTTCACCAGCGCCATCACCTCGCCGGCAACATTCTTGGGCAGCATCTCGGGAATGATCGCAAAGAACGGTCCGTAAGGCGCGTACATCGAGCCGCCTGCGGCAATCAGAAACAGGTATGCCGTCCAGAAACTATGCGGAGCGGCCAGGTAGGAACTGAACAGAGCAACACCCGCCAGCATGAGAAATGGCCAGATGAAGTTCTTGCGGCTGAGAGTCCGATCGGACGAATACCCGACGGCAATCATCAAAAGCACAGCAAGCAGATACGGCGCCGCATTCAGCAGTCCCACAGTCTCGATGCCTTGCGCCATGCCCACCCTAATCATCGTCGGCAGCCACAGCACGAAGCCATACACGCCTACGCTCCAGAAGAAATAGTGGATACACAGCAGCAAAACTCCGGGCATCCGCAGCGTTGCAGCGAAATTTGCCGCGCGCGGCAGCGACATCTGTTCCCGCTCCAGCTGCGCGGCAAGATCATCGCAGGAGTCTTTGCTCATCCACGATGCTTGCTGCGGCCGGTCTCGCGCGACCCATATCCAGACCAGGGCCCACAGCACCGATGGCAGACCTTCGATCACGAATGTCATCTGCCATCCCACTGCCCTGATCAGGTATCCCGTAGCCGCCGACATCCAGAGCACTGTCACCGGATTGCCCAGCAGCAGAATCGCGCTCACTCGTGACCGCTCGGAACGAGTAAACCAATTGGTAAGCAGGATCAGCGCCGCCGGCAGAATCACGCTCTCTGCCACTCCCAGCAAAAAACGGTCAGCCGCCAGGAGCCAGAAGTTTCGCACGATACCGGTCAAAGCGGCCAGCGCACCCCAGCCCAGCAGTGCAAAAAAAATCAGCCGCGCGGCGCTCCTGCGTCGCGCATAGGAGGCACCCGGAATTTGAAACGTAAAGTAGCCGAGGAAAAAAAGTGAGCCCAAAAATGCCGACTGCGAAGCGCTGATGTGTAGCGTCTGCGCCATGCCCGCGGCCGCACCAAATCCATAATTGGCGCGATCAAGATAAGCCAGGCTGTAGGTTACAAAGACCGCGGGTAAGAGATAGAACCAGCGCCGCCGTAGCTCCGGTCGTTTCAGCGCGTCGTCAACTGTCGGCTCCGGCACTTCAGCTTTATAGCACTCCTTCAAAAAATTAGTTTGGACGATGCACTAAAATAGGCGGCGGGCTGTCATCGGCAGCGCAGCCGGATAGTCATCACTTGCTCCGCCTGATACTTCACCCTGAAAGTGAGCCCTCCGATCGCCGAAATCTCCCTCAGCTCCGTGCTTGAGACCAACGACCCGGATCTCCATCGTGTCGCAACGCATGCGCCCGGACCTTCCGGTCTCTTGCCCATCTCTGCGGAGATGCTGCTCACGCAGCCTTCGGGCAATCTCTTCGGCCTGAGCCAGAACGCGGGTATGGGCTGGGAACCAGCAAGCCTGCTCGATCCTGAATTTCTCATTCTCAGCACGCACGGTGGTCTGCGCGCGGACGACGGCCATCCTATTGCGCTCGGCTTTCACACCGGCCATTGGGAAGTCGGCCTGCTCGTAGCTGAAGCCGCGCGAGAGTTGAAAGCGATGCACGCAGTTCCCTTCGCCGGAGCCTGCACCGATCCCTGCGACGGCCGCACACAAGGCACAACCGGCATGATGGACTCGCTGCCCTTCCGCAACGATGCAGCTGTCGTACTTCGCCGGCTCATGCGATCTTTGCCCACGCGAAAAGGAGTCATCGGCATCGCCACGTGCGATAAGGGCCTGCCTGCAATGATGATGGCCCTCGCGTCTGCGGGCAACACACCCACGGTTCTCGTTCCCGGAGGCGTGACTCTTCTACCGGAATCCGGCGAAGATGCGGGCAAGGTTCAAACCATCGGCGCGCGTTACGCGCAAGATCAGATCACGTTGGAATACGCCGCCGAAGTCGGCTGCCGTGCATGCGCCACACCGGGAGGAGGATGTCAGTTCCTTGGCACCGCCGCCACATCACAGGTAGTCGCCGAAGCTATCGGCCTCGCGCTGCCGCACACCGCGCTTGCACCCTCGGGTCAGCCGATATGGCTCGATGCCGCGCGCCGCTCAGCCCGGGCACTTTTGCGACTGTATCAGTTACAAATAGGAACATCAGACATCCTCACGCAGGCATCGATCCGCAACGCCATCGTGCTTCACGCTGCCTTCGGCGGCTCGACCAACCTGCTGCTGCATATTCCGGCTATCGCTCACGCCGCAAAGCTGCAAAGGCCCAGCGTGGACGATTGGTCGAAGATCAATCGTCAGGTACCTCGCCTTGTAGATGCCCTGCCGAATGGCCCGCGCAACTTCGCCACCGTCCAGGTCTTCCTCGCCGGCGGCGTGCCCGAGGTGATGCTGCATCTGCGCAAGGCAGGCCTTCTCGACACTACCGTGAAAACCGTATCCGGAGAAACCCTCGACGCCTCTCTCGACTGGTGGCAGGATAGCCCCCGCCGTTACGAATTACGTGGAGCGCTACAGAAACAGGACGGCATCGATCCCGGCGATGTGATCATGTCGCCTGATCGTGCGCGGACCAGAGGACTCACATCGACAGTCTGCTTTCCCGCCGGCAATCTGGCACCCGAAGGCTCAGTGATCAAGAGCACAGCCATCGATCCCTCTCTCATCGATGAAAACGATGTCTATCGCCACATCGGGCCGGCCAGGGTATTTGTAACTGAAACTGCAGCAATTGCCGCCATCAAGCAGGGCGATGTGGCGCACGGAGATGTAATCGTCCTTATATGCGGCGGCCCCGCTGGAGCCGGCATGCAGGAGATCTATCAGGTCACCTCTGCACTCAAGCAGCTCCCGCACTGCAAGCACGTCGCTGTCGTCACAGACGCACGCTTCAGCGGCGTTTCTACCGGAGCCTGTATCGGCCACGTCTCACCCGAAGCCCTCGCCGGAGGCCCCATCGGCAAAGTGCTTGAGGGAGATCAGATCGAAATCGTAATTGACCGCGAAAGCCTTACCGGCTCCATTCACCTTGTCGGCGACGCCGACGAGCGCTTCGGTGCGGAAGAAGGTCTGCGTCGACTTACACATCGCAAGCCGCGACCTGATCTGCAGCCGCATCCCGATCTCCCTGAAGACACGCGCCTCTGGGCCGCGCTGGTTCAGGCCAGCGGTGGCGTATGGGGGGGCTGCGTTTACGACGCCGGCAAGATCATTTCCCTACTGGAGAAAAATTCTTGAAACTCTATCGCACTGCCAGCAGCCCCGTTGTCGAACTTCAGGGAAGCTACTATCGCGTGCCCAAAATCTCATGGGATTCGCTCATTATGCACAGCGATCTTCACGGATATCTACACGCCCTCGCCGCCAATATCGAGGCCGCCGAAGATTTCTCCGCTGCGGAGATCGAAGCTCCCATCGGCAATCAGGAAGTGTGGGCGGCGGGCGTCACATACTATCGCAGCCGCAGCGCGCGCATGGAGGAATCGAAGGATGCCGGCGGCGGAAGCTTTTACGATCGCGTCTACTCCGCCGAACGCCCCGAGCTCTTCTTCAAAGCCACAGCCAGCCGCGTCGCCGGACCACACGCGAAGGTCCGCATCCGCAGCGATGCTTCATGGTCTGTGCCCGAACCCGAGCTGACTCTGCTGATCAATCCGCGCGGCCACATCATCGGCTACACCGTTGGCAATGACATGAGCTCGCGGGATATTGAAGGAGAGAATCCTCTCTATCTTCCTCAGGCCAAAGTCTATGATCGTAGCTGCGCGCTCGGCCCGTGCATTCTGGTCAGCTCCGAGCCGCTCCCCGCATCCACACCGATCAGCATAGAGATCGTCCGCGGGGGCCAGCCGGCATTTGCAGGTACGACTACCCTTGCTGAGTTAAAACGCAAACCTGCCATCCTGGTCGAATATCTCTTCCGCGATAACAGCTTTCCCTTCGGCGTCTTCCTGATGACTGGCACCGGCATTGTTCCGCCCGATGCCTTCACGTTGCACAGCGGAGATCAGATTCAGATCACCATCGATCCCATCGGCACGCTCATCAACGACGTCGCGTGACTGCGGCACCAATGCCCTAGCCTTTCACCGCCGCTTTGATAATGGGAGCTCCACTCACCGCGCTCTTGAGATTTTGATTGCTGGATATCAGTTGCAGAAGCGCTTCAGCCATCTTGCCGTCGATATCCGCTGCCTCGCTGATGATCACGGGATACCGTATCCAAAGCTGCAGTCCGCCATCTACGAGTTGCAGATTGGATTGCACCTCCGGTGACGCGATGCTCGAATCCATCCACGATTCCAGGTTCTTGTGCTGGCGGTCGATATTCCCCCTGTATCCCTCGTAAACCGTCTTCACGGTTTTGAGAATCTGCTCAATCACCGGCCTGTAATCTGTCTCAGAGGACAGCTTCACCGTCAGCTCATGCCACGCATACTCGGTGCCCGGCATCTGCTTATAGAGCGGCGTACCTGCCTGAAACAGGACAGCGTTGGAAAACACCGCCACGCGTCCTGTCGGATAGAGATCCGTCCCGCTGCCCGCCATCTCCAGCATGTAGAACCGCACCAGCCCCACTTCGATCACATCGCCGGTCACACCAGTGATGGTGATGCGATCGCCCACCTTCACCCCATAGCGGCCGATGATGAAGAAATATGCCGCCACTGAAAGAAGAATCGTTTGCAGGCCGACCGCAAGGCCTGCAGTGATAAATCCGGCAAACGTGGCCAGTGAGCTGAACTGTGTTACCAGTCCGAAGATCAGCACAATGCCACTCAAGAAGCCGACTGCCAGCCGCCGCAGCACAAGCAGCTGCCGCCGCCGGCGCACATCGCGCACATAGCGTGCAGTAGCGCGCCGCCACACTTCACCCAGAACAAAAATTACCGTCAACGCCACAGCAATGGAGATCACGCGCAGCAGCAGCCATCGCAATATTGACGTGTACTCGTCGTTAACTGCGGACCGCCATGCCTCAAGGCTGGCGCGGCCTTCTTCCAGGGTTACAATTTCCTCGCTCAATGGCACAGAAGCCGCCGAGAGTCCCTTGAAAGTCGCCGTCAACGCATCGAAACTCTTTCGCATCGAAGGCGGCTTGCCCGCCTGTACATTCGTGGCTGGCGTTGTCTGAGTAGCCCCTTGCTGCGACAACGCCTGTCCCTCCGCAATCGTGCTCTTCAGGGTGTTGAGCAGCGGCGAGCGCAGAGACGTGGCCTGCTGCTGCAGGCTGTCGGCTTCCCGCACCAGGTTGTCGATGTCCTGGCGAGCGCTCAGCAATTGAAACAGCACCTTCGCCTGGCTCATCACGCCGGAGTTGCGCTCCGCGTTTAAATTATCCAAAGCCGGAGCCGCTGCATTCAGCTTGCTGTTGATCAGCCCCGGAGCCGAGCGCTCCAGTTGATCGACCTGTGCGGCAAATCCCCCTTCGCCAGCTGCTCCGGACACACTGGCAATCCTCCCCAGCGCATCCGCCATCGCCGTTTGCAGTTCCAGCTGACCCTCAATTTCATCGCGCTTCTGTTGCAAGCCTGCCACAGCCTTTGGCTTCGCTGTCTCCAGCTGACTTTGCAGCGCCGCGTCCTGAGCCTTGATCTGAGTAATCTGCTGCTCCACGCTGGTGCGCATTGCCTGAAGTCTCTGCGCCGAACTCTCACCGGCGGGCTCAGACTGCGCAGATTGCGAGGACCTTCCCTTCAACGCCGCTTCGGCCTTCGCCGACTGGAAGGCAAAGTTGGCAGCCTGCGTGGCCAGCGTCACCGCCTGATCCCGATACAACAGATCGCTCGGCTCTCCTACTTTCTGAATCGGCGACACCGAGTCGCGATAGAAGCGAAGCACCGCATTTAAATGCTGCAGAATCGCTGGCCCGCGAGCGGAATCCTGTTCAACACCCGAAGCCGCTTGTCCGGCGGCCTGCACGTTTGCAGGGCGATGCGCCACGCCAAAAATGCAGAGTATGAAAGCTCCCCCAACAAGAAAAACAATTGTCCGCACACGCGTCGCGGGTTTGCCGGCCGCACATTTCAAAATCCCTGGAGTCATCCCTACTAGGATCGCCGAAACGCGTGAAAGGTTAGTTGCATTCAACGAATGACCCGCGTGAAAGATCGGAAAACGCGACCTTCATTCGATACATGACAGCCCTATGAAAATAAGATCAGGGTAGGGCGAACGCCACGTACAGCCCTCCCGCGGGCTCTTTCGGATTTCTCCCTCCCGCCGAGGCAATCACCACATATTCCTTGCCATCCACCATGTACACCGCCGGCGTCGCCACGCCGGCAAAGGGTAGCTTGTATTCCCACAGCAGCTGGCCGTTGCTGCTGTCGAAGGCGCGGATCTTGTCGTCGAACATCGTCGCGCCGATAAAGACAATCCCACCCGCCGTCACCACCGGGCCGCCATAATTCTCGCTGCCCGTATTCTTCATCCCCGCAGCGGCAAGCTCCGGATATTCGCCCAGCGGAATCTTCCACAGATATTTGCCCGTATTCAGATCAATCGCGTTCAGCGTGCCCCACGGCGGCACAACCGCTGGATATCCATCCGGATCTTGAAACTTGCGGTAGCCCGTAAAGTGATATCGCGGATGCGCACTCGGAGCTGGCTTCGCGGATTCCGCATCATTTGCATCTGCCGTTGCGCTGACGCGGTTCGCGTCCTTTTCTGAACTCTTCAAAAATTGCAGCAGCCGATCCAGATCCCATTCCGAAAGATTGGAGAACGACGGCATACGTCCTTTGCCGTAGCGGATGACACCTGTAATCTGCGTATCATTCAGCCTGCTGCCGATACCCAGCAATGACGGAAAGGACGGCGGCGAGCCGCGCCGGTCGTCCCCGTGACACACGGAGCAGGAATCCTCATAGATCGCTTCTCCTGAAGATTCCTGACCCGTGTCCTCGGCCAGTCCTCCAGTCCAGGGCACATCATTCGCATTGATGTAAATGACGCCCGTCTTCACATCGACCGCCGGACCACCCCACTCAGCTCCGCCGTCATAGCCCGGAAAAACGATCGTCTGCTTACCAACGGAAAACGGAATGAATTGTCCCTGGCTGCGGAAACCCTGAAAGGCCTTGAGCGCGGCAGCATGAGCATCAGGTGTTCGTTGCGTAATCATGTCTGCTGTCAAAATCTGCCGGGCATAAGGCACAGGCATCGTAGGCATGGGCTGCGTCGCAGAAGTCGCCTCGCCCGGCACAGTGCTGGCCGGATAGGAAAGCTCTTCAATCGGAAACAGAGGCTCACCGGTAACGCGATTGAAAAGGTAGAGATATCCCTGCTTGGTCGTCTGCGCGATGGCCTCGACCGCCTTGCCTTCGCGGTGCACTGTCACCAGAGCAGGGGGTGATGGAAAGTCCCGGTCCCACACGTCGTGATGCACGCCTTGAAAATGCCAGAGCCGCTTGCCGGTGTTGGCGTCGAGTGCGAGCAGCGTATCGCCGAAGAGGCCGTTTCCAATCCGGTCAGCTCCGTAAAAATCGGATACCGGCGATCCGGTAGGCACATAAATTATGCCGCGCGCGCGATCCAGCGACATGCCTGCCCAGTTGTTCGCCGATCCTGCCGTCTTCCACGCATCCTTCGGCCACGTGTCATAACCATATTCCCCGGGATGAGGAATAGTGTGGAATGTCCAACGCAGCGCTCCGCTGCGCACGTCAAACGCGCGAATATCTCCGGGAGGTGCGGGCGAAGTCTCCGACGTTCTGAACCCGACAATCAGCAGATCCTTATAGACAACGCCCGGCGATGTCATGGCCACGCTCAGCTGCTGATAGTGAGCGTCGTCACCAAGATTCTTTCTCAGATCAATGCGCCCGTTGTCTCCGAAGCTCGCAATCGGCTGGCCAGTCAGCGCATCGAGTGCGTAGACAAAATTCATGACCCCCGCCAGCAGCCGCCCATGCGTCCCGTCAGTCCAGTACGCAAGCCCGCGAACCGGCTGCGTCCCGTCGATACCTGGTTCGAACCGCCATAGCTGCTTCCCCGTCGCCGCATCCAGCGCAAAGATCTTCTGCTTCGGCGTATACGCATAAAGTACATGCCCCAGGATCAGCGGATTCGTCTGGATTCCACCGCGCTCGCCCGTGTCGAATGTCCACGCCGGCTGCAGACGGCTCACATTGCTGCGGTCGATTTGCGTCAACGGAGAATAGTGATCGCCGTTCACCCCGCCGTTGTACTCATGCCAGTCGACATTCGCGGGTGTGCCCTTCGCGCGATCACCGGCCGCCAGCGCAGAGTGGTGTTTACCCAGCCATATGCCCGCCGCGCAGAACGCCGCCAGCACAAAGGCCCTGTTCTTGAATCCTGCGGGGTGTTTTCGGCGATTCTCAGGGGCCACGAATCTACTCTTCTGTAACAGTAATGGTTGCAGTCATCGTGTGCTTCTGCCCCGGATCAAGCGCGACCGCGTTGGCAAGAATGTTGCTCGCCTCTACGCAGGCCATCGATATCCATTCGTCATCGCCCAGGTCGGCAAGCGCCTTTGCACCTTCCGCCCACGGATTCCATACCACGGTCGTGAGCGATCCCTGCTTCTCCGTCCGAATGCGTCTGCGCAGCACCGGATCGGCGATCTCCGCCGCGCTCTCGGTATTCAGATACGCGTTGTCCGTGCCCCGGGATAATTGAACATCGCCCGCCTGCGTCTTCTCGCGGTTCCCATCCATGTTGTCCAGATACCTCACGCCATCCAGCCCGGCGACATGTATCTGTTTGGCATCACCCACTTTGTGATACGTGTGCAGCGCCTCTTCAAACCTCAATGCAGTAGACCCGGTATTGCGCATGGTCAGCTCCAGTCGCAGTGCCGCACCAACCGCGATGCGATGTACTAGCCGGAATTCATGCGGCCACCACTTGCGGCTCGCATCATCGCTGATAGTCTCCAGCGTGACCACAACCGAGCCACCTTCCTGCTCGATAGAAAGAAGCGTCCATGCTTTGGTCCGCACAAACCCATGCGACGGAGCCTTCGCGTCATCCGCCTTCGCTCGAAACCAGGGAAAGCACACCGGTATACCGCCGCGAATCGCCTTCCCATCTTCCCAGTGCGATTTCTCGCTGACGAAAATCACTTCATCGCTGCCTGCCGGACGCCACGAAGTGACCTGCGCCCCATGCAAGTAGATATCTGCGGAGGCCTTCGCGCCCGCGATCTCGATCTTGGGCAGACTCCCCTGGCCGGACACAATGCGCGCCACTCCCGGGATGGCAAAACGCTCATTCAGGGCATCAACTGACATGACGGAATCCATGATTAGACCTCAGCTTCTAATATTTGCAACTAATAAAGTTACATTTATGCATCGCCCGGATGAAAATATTCATCTCGCATCCGGAAGCAGCCCCTGCTCCACCAGTACCGGCGGACGGCGATGTTTCGTCGCCTGCTCGTAGGCATAGGCCCAGCCCAGTAAATCTCCGTCCCTCCATGGCCGCGCCGAAATCTCCAGCCCGAATGGAAGACCATCAGGATAGAAACCTCCCGGAACCACGACTGCCGGCACGCCAATCATATTCACCCAGCTCGTATCGCTGTGCGGACCACCGCTGATCTGTCCGTCCTGCGGCATGGTTTCATCCGGCGGCGGCATCTGCGCTGCGGGATACACAAACCCATCCAGATGCAGCCGGTCCAGCGCCTCATTGTAGGCTTCGAGCGTCCTGCGACGCGGCTCAAAGTAGTTGGCCTCCGCACGCGAATCGCTCTCTATCGATACCTGTCCCACCAGCGGCCGATCGCCGTGCGGCACGTTCTCCATGCCGCCCATGATCGTCGCCGGCAAAGGTGATCCCACCACTTTTTCGTACTCCTCGGCCGAGCGATACTGAGCCGGACCATATTCAGCCAGAAAATTTTCCGTGCCTTCGCGCACATAGGGCAGCGTGGCTACATGCGACGCGATCTCGGCAAAGCTGTCCGGCCTCGAACCATCGGGCAGAATCGAATCGTCGAAGACCACCGTTGCCCCGGCCGCCCGCAGCCCTTCAATCGCTTTCAGGAATGCCGCCCTCGTCTCCGGCGTCAATGGAATCCGCGCCGCTGCGCGATCTGCGGCAAACTCGTTTGCCGTTTCACTGGAGACCACGCCCTCGAATGGAATGCCCGCCCCGGTAAGAATGAATGCCGGCACACCGAAGCGCTTGCCCTTGAGCGCATCTGCTTTCAGATACCGCGTATACGGCCCCGGCTGTGCCTTCGCCGCCGAGCCCATCGTCCGGAGGTCATGCGGATCTTCCCCCGCCATGACGCTGAGCGCGATCGCCGCATCAGTCACATCGCGCGCAATCGGACCGGTATTGTCGAGCAGCCAGTCCAGCGGAGCAATGCCGGCGATGCTTACCAGCCCGCGCGTCGGAAAAACACCGACCACCGCGCTGGTCGCAGCAGGCATGCGAATCGAGTTGCCCGTATCCGTGCCGTTGCCCAGAAGCGCCAGGTTCGCTGTCACCGCGGTCACCGTTCCTCCTGAAGACCCTCCCGGGCTGAAGCGCACATCGTAGGCATTGCCGGTTCGGCCGTAGGCCGTGCTGCGATTGGTGTCGCTCGCGGCAAAGTCCGGCATATTCGTTTGCCCTATGATGACTGCGCCGGCCGCGCGCAGCCGCGCCACAATCGTCGCGTCTTTCGGCGCAACCAGCTCATGCCCGGGAATCATGTATCCCCGCCAGCCGTCCGTCGTGATCAATCCTTTTATAGACGTATTTGCCTTGGTGACAATAGGGACGCCCCACATCGGTCCCCGCTGAAAGCTGCTGCCGCCTGCCTTCGCTTCCGCGTCTTCGCGCGCCGCCAGGGCCAGGGCATTTTTCTCATCCAGGTTCTGCACCGCGCGATAGATTCCGTTGTATCTGGCGATGCGGGCAAGGTACCAATGTACTACTTCCGTAACCGTGTACTTGTTACTCTTATATAACTCCTCCAGCCGGGGAATAGTGACCTCGAGAAGATCACGATCCATATCTGTCGCAACAGCACCGCAATTTTCGGAATTATTACGCTGGGCGCCGCACCATCCTGTCCCACAAACGAACAGCGCAATCAGTAAATACAGCAGGCAAAGGCGCTTCTTCATCGATCAGAATCCCCGGTGCGAAATAACGCCTTCCCATTGAAACACGAAGCAATCCGCATCCCGCTATCCACCGCGCTCCGTCGTAGAACGGTACAAATCATCCGCGAATATCCGGTTTGTGCATCTGGTCTGTACAAATCCTTCGTGGTTTGCGACAAAGTACATACGGGCGACGGGCTGCGCGTTATATACTCAGGCCCAAGACAAGGCCACCCGATAATTGCGTCCCTAACTCAAATCGGGGTGGTTTCACTGTAGTTTTTTGTACCCTCAAAGCACCCGGCATGGCAGACAAACCAGTGAATCGTTCGCGGGGCGATATGCCCACTCAGCTCGGGTCGCCGACTGCCCTGAGCAGTTCCGCCGATAATCTCCGTCCCGCCGTGCCCACTCCGCCACCTTCTGGCCCGCGTCCGCCTTCCGGCCAGGAAACCTATGTACCTGGAAATGAGGCCACCACCGTAGGCCGTCCGGGAAGCTCTACCGGGTTCGGCGGCTTCGCGGATGACACCTCGCTCGAGCCTGGCGTAGTCGTCTCCCAGCGTTACGAGATTCTCGCAGTGCTCGGCCGCGGCGGCATGGGCTCGGTCTATAAGGCGCGCGATCTTGAGCTCGACCGCATGGTCGCTCTTAAGGTCATCCGCCCCGAATTGGCCCGCAACACTGCTATCGTTGACCGCTTCAAGTCCGAGCTGCGCCTCTCGCACCAGGTGACGCATCGCAATGTCATCCGCATGTACGACCTCGGCGAGGACTTGGGGATGCGATACATCACCATGGAGATGGTGGAAGGCCGCGACCTGCGCTCCGTCATCGAGGAGAGAGGCAAGCTTCCCGCCGATGAAGCCGTCGGCATCTTGCAGCAGATCTGCTATGCGCTCGACGCAGCGCACGTGCTCGGAATCCTGCATCGCGATCTTAAGCCGCAGAACATCATGATTGACGGCGCCGGCCGCGTTGTCGTCATGGACTTCGGACTCGCCCGCACCATCGAAGGCGACGGTATGACCCAGTCCGGCGCCATCGTCGGCACCATGGAGTACATGTCGCCGGAACAGGCGTTGGGAAAGAATCTCGACCAGCGTTCCGACATCTTTGCGCTCGGCCTCATCTGCTACGAGATGCTGACCGGCAATATGCCCTACCGCGCCGAGAGCGCGCTGGCCAGCCTGATTCGCAGAACCCGGGAGCGCGCCGAGCCGGTCACCGTCCACGATCCGGCGATTCCTCCGGAGCTCAGCGGCATCGTCGCCAAATGCCTCGAGACGGACGTCGAGCAGCGCTACAAAACGACCAACGAGATCCTGCACGATCTTGAAGTCTGGCGCAGTCAGGAGGCCGGCGCGACATTGCGCTTCCACGCCAATGTCGCCTCCGCCGTACCCAGCAACAACTGGATCAAATACGGAGGCATCGTCGCGGCCGCCATCGCTCTCGCCGTGGGCGGCGCACTCATCTTCAGGGAAACCTCGCGGCCTCACCACTCCGCCCAGCCGGCTGCTACCGTCCCGTCCATCTCGTTGGCCATCATGCCGTTTTACAACGCGTCGTCTGATCCATCGCTGAACTGGCTCGGCTCCAGTCTTGCCGACATGCTGGGCGGCGATATCGGACAGTCCGCGAATGTGCGCATGGTCTCGCCCGACCGTCTGCATCAAGTGCTGCAGGACCTGCACATCTCCGGCAGCTCGCAGGTCGACGTGGCCACACTGCGCCGCCTGGCCGAATTCACCAACGCCGGAACCGTCGTCTTCGGGCAATATGTGCGTGCCGGCAGCCAGATTCGCATCGAAACCACCATCCTCGATCTGGCCAGCGACTCTCGAACCGTCTTGACGACCGATGTTCCGGATGAAAAGAACCTGCTGAGTTCCGTCGACACGCTGGCCGGTGAGATCCGCCAGAAGCTGAGCGCGAATCCCGACATCTTGAAGGAGCTGAAGGCGCACGCAACCCGGCCCTCTACCAACTCGGTCGAAGCGCTCCGCGCCTACGATACCGGTCTGCAGCTGGCGAGAAAAGGCAACAACGTCGATGCCCTTACGCAGTTCCAGAACGCGACTACCGACGATCCCAACTTCGCTCTCGCCTTCTCCAAGCTGGGTGAGATTTATTCCAATCTTGGCCACGATGATCAGGCCCAGGCCGCATCGCGCCACGCCGTAGAGCTCAGCGACAGCCTGCCTGTCGCTGAAAAGTATCTGATCGAAGCCAGCAACGCGCGTATCACGAACGACGCTCCCAAAGCCATCGCCGCCTACGAGAAGATCGCCGCCGACAACCCGGGCGATACCGACATTCAGTTCGCGCTCGCTGGTCTTTACGAACAGACCAGCGACTTCACCGCCGCCAAACAGCGCCTCGCTGCAGTGCTCGCCAATGATCCAAAGAATGTAGCCGCCCTGCTGGCCAGCGGCCGGGTCGAGATTCGCAGCGGCAATCCGCAGGGCGGACTCGACTACCTCTCGAAAGCCCTTACCCTCGCCATTCAGTTCGACAATGTGGAGCAGAAGGCGTCGATCCTGCAGGCCACCGGCATCGCCTATCGTCTCCTGAACAATCCCCAGGAGGCTCTCCGCAACTACGAAGAATCGATGGCCATCAAAAAGCAGATCGGCGACAAGCAAGGCGCCGCGGCCAGCCTTGAAGAGATCGCCTCGATTCAGGACAGCACTGGATTCTCTGACGCTGCGCTGGCTAGCTACAAGCAGGCCCTGGCCCTGCGCCGAGAGATCGGCTTCCAGGCTGGCATCGCCAACACGCTGATCGATATGGGCTCGCACTATCACGACCACGGTAAGCCCGCTGAAGCCCTGAGCTACTTCACCGAGGCTCTGCAGATCGAACGTGAACTCGGCGACGAATCGAACCAGGCGCTTTGCCTCAACAACATTGGCAGCATCAAGCTCGACAGCGGCGAGTACCAGGACGCGCTCACCTATCTCGATCAGGCCTACCAGCTGCGTCAGAAGCTCAAAGTTCCGGCCGACCTCGCCGACTCGCAGCACAACCTCGCTGAAGTGAACACCAAGCTCGGCCAATACGACGCGGCGCTCGCCCTCTACCTCAAGGCCATCGAGACACGCCGCAGCATCAACGATCAGCACGGTGTGGCCCTCGAATCCGACAGTATGGCGAAGATCTTTGCCGCACAGGGCCGCTATGGCGCCGCCCTAAGTTCTATGAAGGACGCGCTGAACGTCTTCCAGCAGAACAAAGAAGTGACCTCCTTCACGGTGGAGATCGTCGGAGGATGGGGTGATTTGCTTGGCCAGGTAGGTCGTGGCGACGAAGGCCGCCCCAGCCTGGAAAGCGCACTCAATACCGCGCATCAGATCAAAGATGATGCCTCCGTGGCGCTGGCTACGGACTGGATTGGCGATGCTGCTTTCTATAAAGGCGACAACGCCGCGGCCCGCACTCAATATGAGGAAGCAGCCGAGATATCTTCGAAGGCCGGCAATCCCGAGCGCATCCTGATCTCAAAGGTGAACAAAGCCAAAGTCGAGATGGCCGTGGGACACTATGGCCCTGTAATCCCCGTACTCAAAAAGCTGGCTGACGACGCGGATAAGCTGGGCCTGAGGCCGGTTTCTGTCGAATGCTCCATTTATCTGGGCCAGGCCATGATTGCCGGCAAGAGCTACGGCCCGGCGCGTCAGGATTTAGATATGGCATTAGCCCGGGCGCAAAAACTCGGCCTCCGTGTTCTTGAGGCCAAAGCCCAGTATCAGATCGCGTCGCTGCTCGTGCAAAGCGGCAAACAGAGTGAAGCGACAACTCACTACCGCGAAGTCGTCCGCATCCTGGAAAGCATCAGCAAGGAAGACGGCTCCGCCCACGTGCTCGAGCGCGCCGATCTGCAAGGCATCTACCGCGACTCCATGCGGTCATTCCAGGGCAGCAAATAGAGTTAGAGACGTTCCCCGCAATCGGACTCCGGCGTGTCCTGCTGACCTTCCCTGAATATTCGTTGCGGCCACCGCATGCCGTCATTCTGTCTGCTCTCGTGACTGGCATTGCGACGTTCCATTCAGCCCATAGGTGGAATGGAAATGCGTTGCGGAACGACACATTTCCCCGCATCTCCATTGATCCAACGCTTCGCTGGGCGCGATGATCGTCTCTCCTCATCAGCAGAACGCCATCCGCCTTCACGCATAAACACGAAGCGACGAGCCACTGAGGCTCGTCGCTTCGTGTTTCTTGTTCGGTTCGTCGGCCGTCCGTCAACTCACGGGGCCGGGGCCGTTCCCGTCCCGGTTACCGGCACCTGGTGGAATGCCTGCGACGTACTATCCAGCACTGTCAGATACGACGACCACGCTCCTGCCTGAGTGGGCCCGAACGTCACCGTTACAGTACAGCTCGCGCCTGCGGCCAAAGGCCTCGGACAGCTGTTGGTCTGGCTGAACTGGCTGGCATAGGCTCCGGTGAAACTGATGTTCCAGAGATACACCGGCGAAGTGCGATTGTTTGTGATTGTGACTGTAGTCGGAGTCGTACTTCCGATCACTTTGCTGCCAAACGCCACCGGACTCGGCGAGAGGCTCAGTTCGGGGGCAATGACCGTCGCCGTGAGTGGAACCGACTGCGGTGAGTTTGGAGCGTTGTCCACGATCTGCAGCGTGGCATTCTGGGGCGAAGTCGCGCTGGTCGCCGCAAAGGTCACGTAGAAGCTGCATGTTTGGCCAACGGCCAGCGAAACGGGACACAGATTGACGGCAATAAAGTTGTTTGCATTGCCGGTCCCAACCGGTGTGACGTACGGATTGCTGATCGTCAACGGTGCGCTTCCGTTGTTCGTCAGCGTCACCGTCTGCCCGGTCACAACCCCTTGATTCAGCGATGAGAAGCTGAGGCTCGTTGGATATAGGCCCACTGTGGATTCACTCTGCACACTCTGTTGCACCGCTCCGTTTGAGACTTCATAGAGAGCGCTGTTTGCCGCAGAATATGCCGTAATCGTCCTGTTGCCCGGAGTGAGGAAAGTTATCGAGCAGGAACCGGATGCGGTGAGTGGACCTGTGGATTGAAGCGTTGCGGTACAGGATGGATCGCCTCCAGAGCTGAATACCTGCACAGTTCCAGTCAATGGTGTAGGCGCTACAGGAATGGACGCTGCGGCAAGCGTAACCGTGAACAATACTGGCGATCCCACCACAGAAGGATTGGGCGAAGCGACGACGCCTGTGGTCGTTATCGTCAGGCCTACTCCCACGGTCTGCGTGATCGAAGCCGATGTATAGTTGGCATCGGCAGCCCAGGTTGCGGTTACCGTGCAATTTCCCGAAGCTGGTTGAGGACCGATATTGATGATCACGTCAGCCACATTCGTTGCCAGCGGCGATACAGTACACACTCCGCTGCCGGAGAAGACCGCCTGAGTGCTGGCGTTCGTCGTCGCAGTTACGGAATATGCACCACCGGTTCCGGGAAGCCGCGCATAGGTTCCCTGAGGAAGTCCCGTCAGAGAAACCGTCGGCGCTATCGGAGTAATGATCAAGCTTCCCGTGGCTGTATTTGCCGCAAAAATGCCCGTTGCCGGATACACAGCGGTCAGCGTGTGCGTTCCGCCACCCACACCGGCAGCGAGCTTGAACGTCGCGACGCCATTGGACAACGCAGCAGTCAACTTGGTCCCGCCGTCGACCATAAGCGTGATGCTGCCCGTAGGAGTTCCGCTCCCCGAGGTCGCTGTCACCGTCACCGTCGCCTGCGTCTTGTACGGTACTGATGGCGCCGAGATGCTGAGCATGGTCGGCACGGTAGTCAGCGACGTCGCCACGTAATCCGAATTGAAGTTCAATGTCCTGCCGGAGATTGAGCCGTCGATGCGCTGTGGCGAGTAGGAAACGAAGATGTTCTGCAGGTTGTTCGAAGTGATGTAACCGCCCGTTGCCGAACCGTTCGCAGCACTTGCGAAAGTGAATGTATTCGGCGTCGAGGGGCTCGCTGACAGCACCGTGAGCGGGCCGTTGAATCCGGCAATGGAACTTCCCACCAACGTCACCGTCTGATTCGGTGTCACCGAACAATCGCTGGAACACGTAACGGTTGCAGTCGTTCCATCCCCGCTGATCGACACCAGCTGGGTATAGAACGGATCGCCTTGCAGAAATCCGGGTGAGGTCGGCTGAATCGTGTTGTCGAACGCCGTCTTCACCAGAATTGGCATATCCGGCGAAGTCGGCGGACATTGCGTGAACGTATTCGTCACGGTATTGATGCACGATGTGTTGTAAACAATGCAATTGCCGCCGGTGTCGTCATAAACCTGGCACTGCGAACCCGCAAATGGGCCGCCGCTCACTAGCTGCGAGAATAACTGCGGAGAAATCGGCGTCGCCGTAATCACGATATCGACGTCCGGTGGCGGAGCTGGTACGCCCGGAGGATACGTCACCGCGTAAACATGGCTGCCAAAAGGAAATACCGTCGGCGTTCCGGGACTGCTGATCGGCTGCTGCTGCGTTGAGGGGGTATGCGGCGTGAAAGTCCACGCCATGATCTCATGCTGCTCATCGCCGCCGCCCGTCGCAGAAGTGAAACCCACGTAGGCGCTGTCATTGGCGCTGCCGCTGTTCATGAGGTTCACGTTCTCGCCGATGTTGTAGGTGCCCTGAAGAACTGGCGTCGCACCTGGCGCGGGTGTGTGGGTTCCCGCCACAAACGGAGGATCGATGAATATCTGCAACAGGTATGGCGTCGCCTCGTTCGGGCCGCTGTATTCCACTACCACCTGATGCACGTTGCCGTCCGCCAGCGTCACACCCGGAGGATCGATGAGCGCGGGCACGTTCACACCATTCAGGTTCAAACTCACCTGGCAGGGGCCGTTGTGATCCGGTGAATTGGCCTGTCCGGCTCCGCAGTTCATCACCGCAACATGGTTGTCGTCATTGGACGCGCCGTTGTCGTTGGGGTCCCAGAAATTTCGATAGGTGTCCAGCTCGATGGCCACGCTGTTGTCGATGCCGCCGTAGCCGATGCAACCGCCGTTCCCGCCCACGATATTCAGACCTGAGCCAGTCGCTGCGCAGCCCGAGGCGTCAATGCCACCGCCCGCTGAATTCTGGATCACGAAGGCTACGCCGTCCGCCGTTGCAAACGCCTGCGGATTCGGCGTGAATTTGAAGGCGAAGTACGCGGTGAATCCGTTCGATATCTTCTGCGGAACGCCGAACCACATGCTCGAGGCCTGCGTGGGCAGGGCCGGGGTCATCTGGATCGCATAGTGCGTGCTCGAAACGGCAGGGCTGTCCATCGTATTCGGATCGATGATCGCCGGATAGGTATCGCTCAAGAACGATGGACTGGCGTTCTGCCCTGTTCCGTCATTGAAGCAAAACAAGGTACCCGAGGCGGGCGTGTTCGCCGGGCACGAGCGGGACATCTGTCCCGGCGTCGCCTGCGGGGTATCGAAGTCGTAGTACGTAACTTGCTGCGCGGAAGCCGTTAGGAACGAACCGGCCAGGATAAACAGCGCAGCGAGGACATGTCTCAATCCGGTAATTCTCAGACGCATAATGGTTCCTTCTCGGACCTGAAACATGGGCCGATGCAGAGCGGGGGCACTAAGGCGTTCAACCTGAGTCGCTATTGGATGTCTAGGGGATAGACCTCTTGCTTCGGACGAGACGGCAGGGAAACAGCGTAACTACCGGCAAAAACTGAGATGAATTCCCCGTCATTTCGACGTCACAGCGTAACCGTGGCCGGAAATGAAGTCAAGAAAAATGGCGGTAAACAGGACTCTGGAGGCGCGCAAATGATGAGTAACCGCGCGGAATGAAACCCATGGTCCAGGGAGCAGTTACAGTCGTACCCACGCAACTCGATTTCTTCACCCGGAAGTCCATATCAATACAAAAGCCGGGACACAAAGTGTCCCGGCTTCCGCATGCGTGTGTTTGTGGATTAGTTTCCGGTGCCGGACAAAATTACCTGCTGCGATCCGCTAGCCGCATTGTCCACAACGTTGAGGTAGGCCGACCGCAGTCCCTTTGCGGCTGGAGTGAAGCCCACCGTAATGGTGCACTTTGCTCCCGGAACGAGCGAAGCCGGGCAGGCGTTCGTCTGCTTGAATTCGCCGGTCACTCCACCCATCACGCTGATGCTGGAGATGGTCAACGGCGTGCCACCCGTGTTGGTCAGAACCACAGTAGACTGGCCGCTCGTTCCCACCTTCTGCGTCCCGAACCGCAACATATTCGGCGAGAAGCTGGCCTGAGGATTGATCACCGTCGCCGTGAGTGGAACCGACTGCGGAGATCCTGGCGCGTTGTCCGTCACCTTCAGAATCGCGGTCTGCTGGTTGTAGCTGGGACCGGCGATGAAGGCTACGTAGATATTGCACGATTTGCCGGCACCCAGGCTCTTCGGGCAAAGGTTGAGTGCGATGAACTCCTTCGAGTCGCCGTTCCCGACATCGAAGAGGAAGGGATCGCTGATGGTCAGTGCCGAGGTTCCCGTGTTGGTCACCGTCACTGACTGCTCCGCGATTTGGCCCATATAGAGCGTCCCGAAGTTGAGGCTGCTCGGACTTACTGTCGCCAGCGGTCCGCTCAGGATAGTGAGGCTTCCTGTAACAGTGTTGCCCTGGAAAACCCCCGTGGCCGAATAGCTGGCGCTCAACGAATGTGATCCGGGGCCGAGGTTTGGTACAAGGAACGTCGCCACACCGGTGGAGGTGAGCGGCGAACTCAGCGGAGTTCCGTTGTCGACACTCAGCTGTATGTTGCCGGTCGGGACGCCGCCACCCGAAGTTGCGGTCACCGTCACCGTTGCCACATTGCCCAGAACCACCGAAGGCGCAACAATCGTCAGCTGTGTCGGAGAAGTGGTCAGCGAAGTCGCCACGTAATCCGAGTTGAAATTCAGCGTCTTGCCTGAAATCGAGCCGTCGATGCGCTGCGTCGAATACGAAACGAAGATGTTTTGCTGAGTATTCGACGTGAGATAACCGCCGGTAGCCGATCCACTCACCGTGCTTGCGAACGTGAACGTATTCGGCGTGGAGGGGCTCGCCGAAAGAACTGTTACTGTTCCGTTGAACCCGGCGACCGAAGTACCGGCTACGGTAATCGACTCGTTTGGTATCACCGAACAATCGCCGGTGCAATTCACTGTCGCGGTCGCTCCATCCCCGCTGATCGAAACCAGCTGGCTATAGAACGGGTCGCCCTGAATGAATCCCGGCGTGATGGGCTGGACGGTGTTGTCGAAGGCCGTCTTCAGCGTGATCGGATCGTTGGGGTTCGTCGCCGGACATTGCACGAACGTATTTGTTGCCGTTTCGATGCACGAGGAGGAGTACACCACGCAATTACCGCCTGTATCGTCGTAAACCTGGCACTGCGATCCGGCAAATGGGCCGCCGCTGACCAGCTGGGAGAACAGCTGTGGAGAAATCGGGTTGGCCGTAATCACGATATCGACACCCGCTGGAGGAGTTGGATCATCGGCCGGATAAGTCACCGCGAAAACATGGCTGCCGAAGGGGAATACCGTCGGTGTGCCGGGATTGCTGATCGGCTGCTGCTGCGTTGACGGCGTGTGCGGCGTGAAGGTCCACGCCATAATTTCGTGCTGTTCATTGCCGCCGCCGGTGGCCGAGGTGAAACCAACATAAGCGCTGTCATTGGCGCTTCCACTGTTCATCAGATTCACGTTTTGCGCAATGTTGTAGGTGCCCGACAGGTACGGCACCGCTCCGGGAGCTGGCGTATGCGTACCCGCTACGAACGGAGGATCGATATAAACCTGCAGCAGGTAAGGCGTGGCCTCGTTCGGCCCGCTGTACTGGATTACCACCTGGTGCACATTGCCATCTGCCAGTGTGATACCCGGATCGACAAGCGCCGGCACGTTCGCGCCGTTCACGTTCAGGCTCACCTGGCAAGGGCCGGTGTGATCCGGAGAATTGGCCAATCCGGCGCCGCAATTCATGATCGCGACGTGGTTGTCATCGTTGGCGTCGCCGTTGTCATTGGGGTCCCAATAATTTCGGTATGTATCCAGCTCGATCGCGACGCTGTTATCGATACCGCCGTAGCCGATGCAGCCGCCGTTTCCGCCCACGATGTTCAGGCCCACACCAGTAGCCTGACAACCCACGTCGTCAATGCCGCCACCCACCGAGTTTTGAATGACAAAAGCTATGCCATCTGCCGTTGCAAAAGCATTCGGGTTCGGAGTGAATTTGAATGCGAAGTAGGCGGTAAAACCATTTGAGACTTTCTGTGGAACGCCGAACCACATGCTCGAAGCCTGATTGGGCTGCGCTGGCGTCATCTGAATCGCATAATGCGTGCTTGAGAGCGGAGGATTATCCAGCGTATTTGGATCGATAATCGCGGGATAGGTATCGCTCAGAAACGATGGGCTGGCATTCTGCCCGGTTCCATCGTTGAAGCAAAACAGAGATGCGGTTGATGCGACGCTCGCCGGACATGCGTACGAGCTCTGTCCCGCAGTAGCCTGAGGAACATCGAAGTCATAGTACGTAACCTGCTGCGCAAAGGCCGTTCCTGACAACACGGAGCCAGACAGGGTACACAATGCAGCTGCGGTGAGGGCAACCCTCAAACCGATAAATCTCATAGTGATTCCTTCTCGGACCTGAGAGCAGGCGCCGATACGCAGTGATTTACGGGTAGCCGCGGAGGCTACGCCGTTGTTGACTCTTTGGGGGATAAAACGCGTTAACCCGCGTTAGCCTACAGAAAAGAAGGAGGGGAGCGATGATGTTGGTGAAAATCGAATGTCTTTATTAAGGCTTCCCATTGCTTCGCGGGACAAGCGTACCGGTCAAAAAGAAATGAAGTCAAGAAAAAATGGCACCGTGAACAGCACAAATACCAATTTACTTATCGGTAATCTTTTTTGAGTAACTTTACTGTTACACTCGTACCCATTTAAGTGGAACCTTCGCTACTTGCGCACCTATGGCAGATATGATCGCGAGTTATCCGAGGTCGCTGCTCTCTATCAGTACGACTCCTGCTTCGTCGAACTTCCGCTCTATCCTCGACACCGATCCACCGGCATCGATGGCTCTGCAGCCATCGCGAATAATGGAGGCAGGAAATCCCAGCCGCCGAGCATCGAGAGCCGAATAACCCACACAAAAGTCGTAGGCCAACCCAGCGAAGAACACGCGTTGCAATCCGCGCTCGCGCAGATATCCGGCGAGACCCGTGTGCGTCTCCTGGTCGTTCTCGAAAAATGCTGAATAAGAATCGATCTCTTTGCGGAATCCTTTGCGCAGAACCAGCTCGGCTCGCGGCAAATGCAGAGCGGGATGAAACTCCGCGCCCGCTGTTGCCTGAACACAATGGTCCGGCCAGAGCGTCTGCGCTCCATAGGCAACTTCGATCGTCTCCAGCGGGGCACGGCCGGGGTAGGAGCTGGCGAAGGAGGTATGCCCCGGAGGATGCCAGTCCTGGGTGAGAAGGATATGCTCAAACCGGCTCGCCGCGCGATGAATCACCTCGATAACAGCATCACCGTCCGCAACCGCAAGCGCGCCGCCGGGACAGAAGTCGTTCTGCACATCGATGACAACCAGTGCGTCGTGAGAGGTGATCTCCATACTCAGCCTTTTGTGAATGGCTCTTCGAGGGAAAGGCTCGGCCCGGTAAACAGCTTCGCGCCCTCTTCCGTGATGTACATATCGTCTTCCAGGCGGACGCCAAACTCTCCGCGCAGATAAATCCCCGGCTCATCGGAGAACGTCATGCCGGCCGCGAGTGGCAGCTTGTTTCCACCCACCAGATAAGGCCATTCGTGTCCATCCATGCCGATGCCATGCCCGACGCGGTGAGTAAAGTGCGCATAGCCTGGGCCGAAGCCGGCATCGGTGATGACCTTGCGCGCAGCCGCGTCCACGGCCTCGCAGGCCACTCCGGGACGCGCCGTAGCCAGAGCCGTCGCCTGTGCGCGGTGCACGATGTCGAAGCACTGCCGCATCTTGTCCGAAGGCTTGCCGTAAACAAATGTGCGGCTGATGTCCGACTGGTAGCCCTCGACCGTGCAGCCATCATCGATCAGCACGATCGTATTCTCGCGGATGGTCTGCGGCTTGATCGAGCCATGTGGCAGCGCCGAATATTCGCCCACCTCGCAGCTCGCCTCACCGGGAAAGCCCACGCGCTCATAGCCTGCGCCGATCAAAGCCGAAAATTCGTGCGTCGACATGCCCGGATGCCCTGAGCGCCACGCCGCCTCGTACACTGCGAGCGTCACATTATTCGCCAGCTGCATCAGCGCCAGCTCAGCCGGCGATTTGATGCTGCGGCAGCCGACGGTTACCGGCCGGGCGTTTACCACCTTCACCTGCGGCAGCGCCCGTCCGATGCCATCGGCAAACACGTAAGGCATCGTCTCCTCGACCCCGATCGTCCCACTCGTGAGTCCAAGGTCCTTCAGGCCGGCAGCCACGCGATCGTACGGGCTCTCATCTTCCTGCCATGTATAAAGACGCGTCTGCGCCATGGCCGGAACCAACGCCAGCCTCTCCTGCAGCCGCCCCTCCTCGAACGCCGGACATACGCCGAAGGGCTGCCCCTTGACCGGAATCACCACCACCATCAGCCGCTCGCTGTTACCCCAGCGGACGCCGCAGAAATAATTGAGCGTAGTTCCGCCGGCAATGCAGATCGCAGCGATGCCATCCTTCTCCATCAGCTCGCGCGCCCGGGCGATACGAGCCTCGCGCTCCGCACTGGTGATGGGCACCGCCTCTGATCTGCGGTCTTTAAGTGCTGCAATCGCGGGAGGAGGCACCGCTGAGCCGGAGCCCTGCGGCTCCTGAGCAAGTGCTCGACCAGAAAAGATCGGAAGCGCAACGGCCGGGGCAACACCAGCAAGGAAAGAACGTCGAGTTGTCGTCATGTAAACCGAATATATATTGTGTGCCGCCGAACAGCCGCAGCTTTCATTTACCATTCGGCATACCAGTTGATTTTCCCCCGCCGTCGAGGCCTATCGTTTGAGCCAGTCTGAAATCGGCCCTCCTCTCTCGCAAAATGAGATTCAACCCAGACTGGCGCGCGAGCTGGGCCTCTTCGATTCCACCATGCTGGTGATGGGCGGCATCGTCGGCGCAGGTCTCTTCATCAATCCATATGTCGTCGCCGAGCGCGTGCACTCTCCAGTGCTGATTCTCGGCGCGTGGGCCGCGGGAGGCGTCGTCGCCATGCTCGGGGCCTTCGTCTACGCAGAGCTGGCCGCCCGCATGCCCAACACCGGCGGTGAATATGCTTATCTACGCGAGTGCTATCACCCGCTCGCCGGCTTTCTCTTTGGATGGGTCACCCTCCTCGTGGTCATGACCGGAGGCATGGCTGCCGTCGCCGTCACCTTCGCCCGCTACTTCATCGATCTCACGGGTGTCCCCCTCAGCGAACGCGTGGTGGTCATCGCTACGCTCGCGGTGTTGACCGTCGTCAACTGTCTGGGAGCCAAGCTGGGCAGTCGCCTGCAAAGCCTGCTCATGGTGATGAAGATCGTTGTCATTGCCAGCGTTATTCTCTCCGGCTATCTGCTCGTCGCGCATCCTTTTCCCGTTCTGCACCCGGTACTGCCGCCTGCATCCGAGCGCCCTGCGCCTGCGGGACTCATCGCCGCATTCGGCTCGGCGATGATACCCGTGCTCTTCGCCTACGGCGGATGGCAGACATCGAATTACATCGCCAGCGAGATACGCGACCCTCGCCGTAATCTCACCCGCGCGCTGATGATTGGTGTGGCCGGCGTCATCGTCCTCTATGTCGCCATGAATGTGGTATGCGTGCGCGTGCTCGGCGCCGACGGTCTGGCCGCAACCAAAGTCCCGGCCACTGAAGTCATGCGTCACGCGTTGGGAGATACAGGCGCGAAGCTGGTGGCGCTGGGCATCGCCGTCTCGACTCTGGGATTTCTGAGCCAGTCCATCCTCACCGGGCCGCGTGTTTATTTCGCCATGGCCCAGGATGGCCTTTTCTTTCGCAGTGTCGCGAAGGTGACACGCCGCACCCAGGTTCCCGCCATGGCCATTGTGCTGCAAAGCTGCTGGACGGCGGTTATCGCGCTTAGCGGCAGCTACGAGCAGATTCTTAACTACGTCGTCTGCACCAACTTCGTCTTCTTCGGCCTCTCCGCCACATGCCTCTTCGTGCTGCGTCGCCGCGATACTCAAGCAGACGCAGGCTTCCGCGCGCCGGGCCATCCCTGGACCACACTGCTCTTCATCGTCATCTGTTGGCTGGTGGTCATCGATACAATCTATAAGTACCCCGCCAACAGCCTCATCGGCTTTGCAATCATGCTGCTCGGATTGCCGGTCTACACGGTCTGGCGCTATTGGAATCGCTCGAGGAATCGAATCGCATGAACCTGCCCCGCCCATACTCTGAATCTCCGTATATGGACTTCGCGAAGCTGAGGTCAGATGCGAAGTTCAATCTCGCCACCAGCGGCGTGATGACCTATCCGCTGGCCGACATTCACTTCCGCATCGACGATCTGGCCATGGTCGGACCCAGCACCTACGGCTACGCACCGCTGCTCGAGGCAATCGGCAAGATGAAAGGCGTTCCGCCGGAGTCGATTGTCACCGCTCTGGGAACCTCCATGGCGAATCATCTCGCCATGTCCGCTCTTTTCGCGCCGGGCGATGAAGTGCTCATCGAAGAGCCCACCTACGAGCTAATGCTTTGCACGGCCCTGTATCTCGGCGCGAAGGTTACGCGATTTCAGCGCCGTGCTGAAGATAACTTCGCTCTCGACCCCGGAGAAGTGAAGAAAAATCTAACGCCACAAACGCGCCTCATCGTCATCGCCAACATGCACAATCCATCAAGCACGCTGGCGACGCAGGAGGCTCTCCGTGCGATCGGCGAAATGGCGAATGAGGTCGGCGCGCGCGTGCTTGTCGACGAGGTTTATCTCGAAGCCCTTCATCATCCGCCGGTGCCAACCTCCTTTCTGCTGGGCAATCAGTTCGTCGTCACCAGCAGCCTGACCAAGGCATATGGACTGAGCGGCCTGCGCTGCGGCTGGATATTGGCCGAGCCCGAGCTGGCCGCACGCATGTGGAGACTCAACGATCTCTTCGGCGCCAGTGCCGTCCATGTCTCGGAGCTGCTGAGCATCTTTGCCATCGAGCAGCTGGATACGATCGCGAAACGGGCCGACGCTCTCATCGAGACCAATCGCGGCGAGCTACGCAAGGCACTGGAAGGTCACCCGGCCATCGATCTCACCATCCCTCCGGTGGGAACAACGGCCTTCCCCCGGTTACGTAACGGTGACGTGCACAAATTTTCTCAGTTCCTGCGTGAGCGTTATGAGACGAGCGTAGTTCCGGGCAGTTATTTCGAGCGCCCTCAGCATTTCCGCATCGGCATCGCAGGGAATGTAGAGATGACACGCGAAGGCCTCACCCGTCTCGCCTCTGCACTTCATGAATGGAAAGGCTAACGGCAACATCGTGATGGTTGAGAAGTAGCCGGTATGGCAGACCCGCACAAACTTCAGCGATTCGTCGATGCGCAGTCAACGGTCTACGAGCAGGTGCTCGGTGAGCTCCGTGCCGGCCAGAAGCAAAGCCACTGGATATGGTTCATCTTTCCGCAAATTGCCGGGCTGGGGTACAGCTCCACGGCACAGTTTTACGCGATTCAGTCTCTTGACGAGGCCCAGGCGTTCCTTCAGCATCCTGCCCTGGGCCAGCGTCTCCGCAAATGCACGGCGATCGTGAACGCCATCGAAGGCCGATCGATCCATGCCATCTTTGGCTCACCCGACGATCTAAAGTTCCGCTCTTCAATGACCCTTTTCGCACGGGCCTCGGAGGACAATGAGCCCTTCATCTCCGCTCTCGAAAAATATTTCGACGGAAAGCCCGACCCGCTGACACTGCAGCGAATCAACTCTTAGAGTATGAGGCGCGCGGTCAGCGTAGCTGCGCTGCCGGAATTGGAATCCGGCGTATCCGCGTGCAGCGGGTCACTCCCACTCGCACATATCCCAGCCGCTCATACAGCGCAATGGCGCGCGAATTCGTATCGCTGACGTGGAGAAAGCTGCGCAGGCCGGCGCGAGCATGCTCGGCCATGACATGGCGAATCAGGCGCGCAGCATGACCGCGGCCCGTGTGCCCGGGATGCGTACAGACGGCACTGATCTCGCGCAGGCCGGGCAGGGCCATCCGTTCGCCGGCCATCGCAATCAGCTGTCCCTCCGAACGAATTCCCCAATAACTACCCATCACGTAGGTACGCGGTCTGAAGAAACCGGGAAACGCCACGTCCGTGAGAGCTACCATTTCTGGGCCATTTACCGAGGTGAGCGATTCAATCACAGCAGCACCGGCCTGTTCGCTTGCATCGTCAGCCTTGATTTCCATTGAAGGCACCATCTGCACGGCGTTCAGATTCAGCTTCACTTCGATACCCGGGCAATGCGGAAACTCGCTGCCTGCAACTTCGGTCCAGGCAACATAGGTCTCCTCGCCATCCAGCATAAGCTCGCGAAGCTCACACAACGCCTCAGCTCGCATTTGCTGCAGAGCTGCGAAAGGAACAACGTCCGCCGGATACCGGCGGGCAAGAGGCGAAGAGATCGCGAGTCGCGCATGCTCGGTCGTCAGCGCCTGCCATACAACATTGACCAGTTCATCGCCGGATGTATATGTCAACCGCGTTCGCTCTGTGGAGAAGATGAATTTGCTTCCTGCCAGAAGTCATCCGGCAGGTTAACCACGATCGGCTCAGCCGTGCTGCGCACCACCACCCATCGGAACGCTTCCTTGTCTGACGGATTGATCTCCTGATGGGGAAGCCACGCAGGAACAAAGAGAAAATCTCCCGCATTCACCGTCGCGCTCGACTCGCCCCGTTCACCCCAGCGCACATACGCCGAGCCTTCGAGCACGTAGACGATGGTGTCCTGCTCTCCGTGATGATGAATTCCCGTTCGCGCTCCAGGCTCGACCACGAAGATGCCGCCCCACATGGGCGATGCAACGCCTGCTCCCGCATGTATGGCAGCCATACGCTGCGATCCCGGCGTCTGCGCAGTGCCCGCATCGAATTCGCCTGGACGAACAACGCGAATAGAGGAACCATTCATATGAAGCCCGCACCCTAATGGATGTTCGAATTGTCCCGGAGTTTCAAGGAAGAGGCAACGGAGCGAATGCCGAACTAAGGATGAGCAACCGCAGCCACAGGACGGATTTTTTCTGCCGGCACCACGCCCTGCCCCTCCAGGACTGAATAAAAATGATCGGCGTCGAGACTGCTGAGCGACTCCACTTTGCCCGATGGCCAATGGATCTCCACGCTATCGATCTTCGTCGTCGAACCCAGTCCGAAGTGCACGCGAAGATCGTTCTGCGAAAGATAGCTTCCTCCGCTGTGAATCTCATCGGTCTGCGTCACACCGCCGGCAACAATCTTCACGCGCGCATTCAGCGCGAGCCGGTTGCTTTTCACGCCGGCCAGTTCGAAACTTACCCAATGCCGTCCCGGAACGCCATGATTGCGCAGAATCATGGGTCCGCCATCGAGATCGCCAACCACTGCGTCCATATTGCCGTCATTGAAGAGATCGCCGACCGCCAGTCCGCGAGAGACACGCTTCTCCATGAAAGCTGGCCCAGCCTGATCGCTCGCGTCGCAGAACGTCCCATCTTTCTGGTTCATCTGTAGAAGCTTCGGTTCGCGATAAGCCGCGCCCGAAGGCAGCGAGTCTACCTGCGGATAGACGTGACCATCCACGGTGATCAGATCGAGCCATCCATCATTGTCCAGATCGGCAAAGGCGGTGCCCCACTTCACGTATGGCAGCGAAGGTAGCGCCGCACCCGAGGGATAGGACACTTCCGTGAAGTTCCAGTCTCCATCGTTGCGATAGAGCAGGTCGTTCTCATCGGAGAAGTTGGTCACGTACAGCGCAGGCCGCCCCGTGTGCAGATAATCGCCAACGGCAATTCCCATCGAAGCCTGCTCCGAGCCATCTTCACTTACCGCTGTCCCAGACTGCAGTCCAATGTCCTTGAATTTTCCGTTGCCTAGATTCTTGTAGAGGAACTTCGGCGTCGAGTCGTTGGCAACGTAGATATCCGGCCGACCTGTATTGTTGAAGTCGGCCCAGATCACGCTCATGCCGTAGTAACCGTCGGGATCGCTCACTCCCGCCGCCTTCGAGACATCGGTGAACGTCCCGTCTCCATTGTTGCGGAAAAGCGAATCCCCGGCTCCGCGCAGTCCGCGCGGCCCGCACTGTACATCGATGCCGCGATACTTGCAGTTCGGCGCATTGCCGAAGCCGGGCAGATCGTTCAGATGGAAGTCGACATAATTTGTAACCATCAGATCGACAAATCCATCGCCATCGTAGTCGCCGAATGAAGCACCGGTCGACCAGCGGCCATCGGCAACGCCGGCCTTTGCCGTCACATCTGTAAATGATCCATCGCCATTGTTGCGGTAGAGAATATTTCCGCCCAGGCAGGTCTGGTAAATATCTGGCCAGCCGTCGTTGTTGTAATCCCCGACCGCACCGCCCATGGCAAAACACGGTTGTGTCAGACCCGACTTCTGCGTGACGTCGGTAAATGTCCCATCGTGATTGTTGCGATACAGCGCCCCCACGCTCTTCTCGCCTTTGATGGCCTGGGCTACGGTCGGTGCGTTGGTGAAATAGATATCGAGCCAGCCGTCGCGATCATAATCGAGCAGGATGACGCCGCCGCTCATCGACTCCACGATGTATTTCTTCGAGGGGTCGGACGTATGCGTGAACGTAACGCCGGCCTTCTGGGTGATGTCTTCGAATTGAGGAATTGGCCGTCCGCTGCATTTCGCCGATTTTGCTCCCGGTGGAGGCGGAGTCGGTGGCGGATGACCCTCCTGCGCCGGAGATAAACCTGCGCATAGCAGCGCCAATACCCAAGCGATATACGGGCGCACTTTCGTGGTGCGATGCAAAATAAAATTCATGGATTCTGTGTAGGAGCTTGCCCTGAGCTTTGCGGCAGATGTGGCCGCGATTTCGCCTTCAGCTCCTGATAGACGGCCAGCTCGCGATCGGCATCGGCGGTGCGGGACTCTTTGCGATAGGCCGCCTGCAGCTGGTAGTGAACGTAATCTTTATCCGGAATAAGCTTTGCCGCGGATTCAAGATGCGGCACCGCATCCTTCAACTGTCCGCGATCCAGCAGAATCTTCCCCAACTCATACTGCGCATTCGCATAATCGGGATGCGCAGCAACCACCTCGGTGAACAATTTGGCCGCGTCATCAGTTTTCGACTCCTGCAGATCGACGAAGCCCAGCTCATAGAGTGTGTCGGGATCGTTCGGTTCCAGCTGCCGCTCGGCTTCAAACTCCGTGCGTGCATCGGTCCAGTGCTCCCACCGAATATCAGCCATTCCAGAATCGTAGTGGGCCTTAGGCAAGGATGGATCAGCCGCCAGCGCACGATGCAGCTCGGCAATAGCTTGTGCATAATCGCCGATGTCGATCCACAGTTGACCAACCAGCAGCATCGCGGCGGCGGGAAGGTTCTGGTCCTGATAGTGAGACAAAACCTCCGATGCATGGGTTAAATCCTTTGCTTTGGCCAACGATGCGGCCCACGCATAACCCACTTCTCCGTCCTGCATCCCGGCAAAACCAAGAGGGTAGAAGGCGGTCGCGGCGTCGCCATATTTTTCCAGCGCGTAATAAGACATGCCCAGCATGGCTCGTAACGGAAGGCTGTCAGGTTTGCTGGCGACTGCAAGGGAGAGGCCCCGCGCAGCTTCCTCATAGTTCTTCGCGCGAAATGCAGACTGCCCCAGGTTTTTACTCAAGTCGGGAACTGTAGGATCCCACTTTTCCGCCTGCTGATAATGCGTCAGCGCAGCAGCGTAGTTGTGCTGTATTGCCTCCGACGTGGCAAGATCGCTGAGGCTCTGCCCGAGAATTCGCCGCAATCCAGTCTCCTGCTCCTTGACTGCGTCCAGTTGCTCGGGAGTCAGCTTCGCCTGCTGCAGCACCGCTTCATTCACAGGCGCGTACGCATCGTTGCCGCCCTGCACAAGCGGTGCGGCCTGCTGCTCCTGCCGCTTATCCAGCGGCACCAGCCCGGCCATCGTCTCGTTCCCACCCTCAGCCAGCATCATCGCCGTTGCCCGTTGCTGGGTATCGGTCATGATCTTGTTCTGAAGCTCGCGCGCCTTTGCGATAAAGACATCGCTCTCCTGCTCGTTACCGGAACTGGCAAGAATGCGGCCCAGATCCACATAGGCGCGCCGGATCTGATAATTACCCCGGCTCTCGTCGGTACCGGTGAGCTTCACGGCCTCGCGCAGCAGCGACTCTGCGGTCTTGGAATCTCCCTGTGCGTACGCATTCAGTCCCAGGTAGAGATATGGCTCGGGCCAGGTGGGATCAATTGCCTTCGCCGCGTTCAGATATTTATCAGCGGCAGCATAATCGCGCTGGCTCGAGGCATTGTTCCCCAGCATGTAGTTCGTCAGAAAGTCACGCGGATGGTACTGGATCTCGCTCTTGAATTCAGCCTCGACCTCGGGAGTCGGTTTCCACTCGTTCACCGAAAGCTTTGCCAGTCCCAGAAAATAATGGGCATGGGGCGTAGAAGGGTCGAGTTGTATGGCCCGTTCAAATTCGTGGATGGCCTCCGGCATCAGGTTTGCATCCCTGTACGCCCTGCCGAAGAGAACATGCAGCGAACCGCTGTCGCCAGCCATCGCCTTCATTTTTGCGAACACCGCATCAGCCTTCTGTCTTCCGGCGGCGTTTCCCGTCGAAAGCCAACAGATGGCAATGGAGTAATAAAGCTCAATGTCGGGCTTTTGCTGGGCCGCGCGGGTCAGCACGTCCGCGGCCCGGCTGTAATCCTGCTTGCTTAGAAAGGCCTGGCTTAGCACGCGATAGTTTTCAATGGAGTGCGCGCTTGCGGCCAGGGCCTTTTGCGCTTCATCAATCGCCACGTCGGCTTGGCCGGCCAGCAGGGCGTTCGTCGCTATCGCCGAGTGCGTCTCGGACAGTTCTTCATATTCGAGTGACTTCCGGTAGAGTTCGATGGCCTGCGCGTAAGCGTGTTCAACCGAGCGAAGCTGTGCCTGCATGCGCAGCGCGACGGCGATCACCAGCTGATGTGTCCGCGCAATCGATGCCGGATCGCCGGAAGCCTGCGCAACGTTCGCGGCGCGAATCCGGGTGTCGAGTAGAGCCTGGAGAGGGTCAGCGCTTTCTTTCTGAGAGGTCTGCGCCTGCTGGCCATCTCCGCCGGGAAACGCATGGAGCAGCGGAATACCGCCGAACACCATCCCGCAGAGAACAGCAGCCTCGAAATAGATTCTTGAACGGAATACTGGAAATAGGCTGATCTTTGCCACGGGAAAAATCGCTACTGAAGATGCCGGTAAAGAATAAGGCGGCGGAGATTTGAGAAACAATCTCCGCCGCCTTGAGTATACAGCGTGCAGGAAACGCGCCTAGAAAGAGAACTTAAGCGCGTACTGCAGCTGACGTGCGTTGTTCACTGCGGTTGCCGTACCGAAACCAGTACCGGTAGACGCCGATGTGATCACGTTGTTGGTCGGGCTGCAGGGCAATCCGGTCGGTCCGCCGCCCACGGTCGGAGCTGTCGCTCCTCCGCAGTACACCGGGTTCGATGAAGTGAATCCTGCGCCTTCCAGGTTGCTGCTGTTGAAGTTCGGATGATTGAACAGGTTGAAGAAGTCCATGCTGAACTTGATCCGGTACTTTTCCTTGATGTACCAGTTCTTGGCCAGCTGGGAATCTACGTTCGTGTTCGGCGAGCCGAGGCAGCTACCGCGGCGCTCCAGGTTCGACGGGAAAGTGCCGATCTGGTAACCGATCAGCGTGAAGTGGCTTAAGTTGATGAGCTGGTCCCCCTTTCGAGCATCGCAGGGGGTGTCGGTGACCAGAGGACGCTGATTACCGGTATAACCAGTTCCCACCAGCGCGGAAAGATTGCTGGAGTAACCGGCGACACAGGTGCCGTCGGCGGCGAGGTTGGTGCACGCACCGGAGATGCCCGAGGAGTAGATGGTGAACGAACTGCCCTCTGCCAGGCTGACGATGCTGTTCGCTTCCCAGCCGCCGAGCGTGTTCTGCATCAGCTTGCCGTGGCTGGCCAGCTTGGGCAGGAAGAGCACTTCGTTGGCAACGAAGATATTGGGACGGTTGATGTTGGTGTTGCCTTTGTCCAGGCCAGGATTGCTCTGGTCCGTGGTGGCCTCAGCACCGACCGATCCGGATGAGTTGTCCAGGTCGACGTTGCCGATCGAGTGACCCCAGGTATAAGCAGCCTGGAAGGTGGAGAAGGAGCCGGTCTGCGCACGGAACAGGGCCTGCAGCGAGTGGTAAGAGGCATGACCGGCGCGGGCGAAGCCGCCGATATCTCCAAAGTTAAACGCCGGACGATAGGCGTTCTGCGCCGTACCGCTTGCGAATGCCGCGGCAAGGTAGTTGGCCGGCCCGATCGCATTGGCCTGGTACATCGACGTAAGGTGCTCGCCGGTGTTACCGACATATCCGATCTGCAGGGTCGCACCGCGAGCTACTTCCTGCTCTACGCTGAGGTTCCACTGCCACGAGTTCGGAAGAAAGCCGCCGGTGTCTTTAGCAGCATTGGGCGAAACGGCAGCACTAGTGAGCGGCGTAACCGTGTCGAACGAGCGGTTAGTCGTAATGCCCAGAACGAACGGGGCGTTGCGGGCCAGGTTCTCAGCAATGCCTACAATCTCACGCTGATTGAACTGGCCGCCGCCGGCGCGAATGGCCATCTTGCCGTCTCCATGAACATCCCATGCCACACCGATGCGGGGTGCAATAGCATGATTGTTCTGCGGTACCAGCGCGCTGTTGGAGCCGGGTGTTCCATTGGACAAGGGTAAGCTCACGCCCAGGCCGGCAAGGAACGCCTTCTGCGATGCGCAAGGATTGGTGCCCGGAACCACCAGGATGCCGTTGCAGGCATCGGTCGGATTGGCAGTGGCTTCCGCCGCGCTCCAGTGTGACAGGCTGAAATTGGCCCACTGGTTCGCATAGTTGCCGCCGCTATCGGAGGCTGGATTGGTGTTGCCGCCCTTGTCTCCACCGTAAGGTTCACGGAGGAAAGACCAGCGGAAGCCGAAATCGACGGTGACGTTACGGCGAATCTTCCAGGTATCACCTACATACGGCTCAAAATCGTGCCAGCGGACGTCGGCAATACCATCGATGCTGTTCTCGGTAATGCCCTGGAATACCTGCGGTGCTGTGCCGGTGCCCGGGAGAAGGATATTAGCGAGAGCATTGTTGGTGGCGTAAGTTGGAGTGCTGTACGAGGGGAAGATCGGACGATCCGCGCCGCCGCCGTTGTCTTCCACCTTCTCGTTGGAGCTGATGTAGATGCCAGCCTTGAAGAGGTGATTGCCATGGACTTTGGAGATATTGTCCTGGATGGAGTAGAGGTCTTCGTGGTTGCCGTAAGGAGCCAGGTTCCACATCTGGAAGTTGCTGTTTGAAAGATTGCCGGCGTAGTCGTTCAGACCGCCCCAGGAGAAGAACTCGTCCTTCTGCTTGAGCGAAGCCGGGAAAGTTGCCGGATAAGCTGCCTGGATGGCCGGTACGATGCTGGCCTTGGTTCCTGACAGGCTGGTGACGATGGCATTATGTCCGTAGCCGAACTCGACGTCGTTCACCATCGTGCTGCTGATGGTTGAAGTCAGTTTGGCCATGACGCTCTTGGACGGCTGGCCCCAGTTCGACGTGACCGTCGGAAAGGCCGAATCACCCCAGAAGGTGCCGCTCGGGTTATTGGGAGCGGGATTCTTCCAGTCGTCGTTGGTCCAGCGGATGGTAGCGCGATTGGATTTGGTGATCTGGTAATCGCCGCGTACGTTCCACTCGTTCCAGTTAAGGTGGTTCGGGATCTGCGTGCTCCAGTTGTATCCAGCCGAATTCAGCGTAGCCGGACCTGTCGGATAGAACTGTGCCAGCAGCAGGCCGGCAGCATCAGGATTTGCAATCGCTAAAGGGTTGCCCGGTGACTGGAAGGCCGCCGGAATAGTCGGAATGGTGGCGCCGCACTGATCGGTGGTTCCGGTATAGCCAGCGAAGTTACCGGCTTCTTCAGCAGCAGTCGGGACGCAGGTTGCATAAGATGCACCCTGAATTTCCTTATTCCATTCCTGGTTCCACCACAGGAACAACTTGTCCTTGAGGATCGGGCCGCTCACGTTGTAGCCGTAATCGTCGCGGCGTTCTTCGGCCTTGCCCGTGCCTTCGTTGTTTGAGATCCAGTCGTTGGCGTCCAGAGCGTCGTTACGGCCGGAGTAGAAGAAGCCGCCGTGGATCTGGTTTTCGCCGGAGCGGGTGGTGATGCTGATGATCGCGCCCGAAGCCTGTCCGTACTCAGGACCGTAGGAGTTGCGGATCATCTTGAATTCCGCAATGGTGTCCACCGAGGGGTAGACCAGAATGGTGCGGCCCGAACCCACGTCGTTGTTGTTCACGCCGTCGATCAGGAAGAGGTTGTAGTTGTAAGGGTTGCCGTTGACGGAGAAGTTCACGCCGCCCTGCAGACCTTTGCCCTCGAAGTTTGCGCCCTGTGCCGCACTGACGCCAGGCGACAGCTGGGTCAATCCGACGAAATTCTCGCCATTCAGTGGCAGTTCACGAACCTGCGTGCCGTCGACGACTTCGCCGACTTCAGCCGAGGTGGTCTGCACTTGAAGGGCATCGGCCTGGACGGTAACCTTCTGGCTTACCGCGCCGATCTGAAGCACTGCTGTGACACTGGTATTGGTCGAGGTATGAACCTCGATGCCAGTTTCAATGTATTCCTTGAAATTACCCTGCGTGACGTGGACTTCGTACTTGCCGACCGGCAGCTGAGCAAAGGTGAATTCACCCTGCGCGCCCGATTTTTGAGAGGTTTTGCTTCCGTTTTCGGTGTTGATCACCGTGACCGTCGCGCCCGGGATCGCTGCGCCTGTTGAATCGGCCACCGTTCCCACAATGGTTCCGGAATATTGTTGAGCGTGCAGGCTGAGGGGAATCGCCAGCAGCACGGCCAGAAGGGTAAAGGTCCATGAGCGAAGGCTGAAGAGCCGCGCGCGCACACCTCCCCTTCCCAATGAATTGCACATATTGCCTCCTTGAAAATTCGTGTCAATCGACCCGAAGGTCGGAGTTTTTGCTTAACCCCGTGATTCGGATCCTGATAACGTTAACAGCTTCTACTGAAACGTTTGATTTGAAGCTCTAACTTGAACTGAAACGTTTGATTACTCCTCGAAATATACGACTGTCAACAAAAATCGGAACCGGATATTCCGCCGTTGAGGAGATAGAATCCAGCTGTTTACTGAGGCTTAACTGAAATTCGCCCCGGCCCCGGCGCATCCGGTTAACCCGAGTCGCCGATCACCCTATCACACGAGTTGTAAACCTGTATAGTCCTCTGGTAGGGCACACATTTTGAATTGGTTAGGAGCGATATCCTCAATTCTGTGGCCAGTTCTCGTTAGCTGGACATGCGCGATCGTCCGGTTTCTCGCACCTAGAATCGATTGCCTGCGTAAGTTGTTTCCGGCTATGTTGTTAAGAATGCAGCGCCCGCTCCGCCGTCCCGGGATGACCATCTTCGTCAACATCCTCACGGCCGTGCACGGTGGATTATTTCTGCTTTTCCTCAGTGTGGGGACCCCGCAATTGCGGGCCCAGCTCTCCACCGAAGACCACCTCTCCGATCCGGGCTTCTGGCCGACCCAGTCCGCCGTCTCGCGTCAGGACTTCACCGGACCCTCCGCCTGCCAGTCTTGTCACGCCGCGAAGGTAGCCTCCCAGGCTACCAACGACATGGCCCGGACCATCATGCACGCCGCCGATAGCAAGGTATTTGCATCCCATCCCTCGCTGACCTTCGCCAACGGCCCTTATCGCTATCTCATCGCCAGCAAGCCTGGCCAAAGCCTCTACACGGTTACCGATGGCAAGGTCACGCTCTCCGCTCCCCTGCTTTACGCCTTTGGAACCCCTCGCGTAGGTCAGTCCTACCTCTTCAAGAAGGAGGACGGCCGCTTCTACGAAGCCCGTGTCACCTACTTTCCCAGCGAACAGGCTCTCGGATTCACCCCCTCACGCGCCCTGACCAACCCCGGCGATACCGAAGAAGCCATGGATCGTCAGGTCTCCATGGCGGAAGTTCGCCGCTGCTTCGGGTGTCACACAACCGCCTCCAGTATCGGAGATAACTTCAACGAGACCACTCTCATTCCCGGAGTCACCTGCGAAGCCTGCCACGGTCCCGGCCTCAAGCACGTTACCGCCATGAACAAGTTCGTCGCAGGAAAGGAAGCCTCCGGCCCCACGGCCATATTTAACTCCGCGCATATGACCCCTTCGGACCAGGTGGACTTTTGCGGCGCCTGCCACGGCTCTTTTTGGGATATAAAGCTCTCCGGAGTCAGCGGTGTCGCCACTGCTCGCTCAGCACCCTACCGATTGGTTACCAGCAAATGCTGGGGGACCAAAGGAGATCCCCGGCTGGTCTGCACGGCATGTCACGACCCGCACCAGCCGCTCCAGACCTCCGCTGCCGATTACGACCACGCCTGCCTGAAATGTCACGCGAATGCCGCGGGGACCGCCTTGAGTGCTGACCATCCCGGAAAGGCCTGCCCGGTAGCCAAAAAGGATTGCACCTCCTGCCACATGCCGAAGGAATACGTGCCCGAGATGCACGACAACTTCACCGATCACCGCATCCGGATCGCCAAAGCTGGAGAGCCCTTTCCGGAATAGCTTTCCCGACTTTCGTTCACGGATTGCAAAAGTCGAACCGGGTTTTACTAAACGCATTTACTTGGCTCGCCCGCTGCCCTCGACGATGCTGATGTAGCGGTCTATGGGCAGATCAGTAAACCGCTCGACCGTCCCACCCGGCTGCGGCCAGTGCACCTCGAGCGAGTCGATCTTCGTCCGCGCGCCAATCCCCAGCACCATCCGCGGATCATGCGACGAGAGAAAACTTCCTCCGCCCACCTTGGTCCGCGAGCGCTTCAGGTCTCCAGCCTGATACACAATCCGCGCACCGATCGCATCCGGATTCGACTTCTTCCCCACCAAGCTCACGCCCAGCCAGTGGTTTCCCGCAGCGGCCGTGTTCTTCAACAGCACGGGAGCGCCATCGTTCACGCTGATTAGGACATCCACCGCGCCGTCGTTATTGAAATCGCCGACCGCCAGCCCTCGCGCCGCAAAATTCTTCGCGAAGACCGGCCCGCTCTGAGCGCTCACATCGCGGAACACTTTGCCCTCACGATGGAACAGCAGCAGAGGCTCGCGGTACGTCACCTTGCTCGATATCTCATCCACCAGATCATCAGGAAACCCATTCGCCAGGATCAGATCCAGATCACCATCGTTGTCGTAGTCGAAGAACTTCAGCCCCCATCCGCTCATCCATCGCGTGGCCATACCAATCCCCATGGGCATGGCGAGGTCATCAAAGGTTCCGTCCTTATTGTTCGAATACAGCGAAAAGATCTCCTCATCGATATTCGCGACAAACAGGTCCATCGAGCCGTCTTCATTGAAGTCCGCCGCGTCGACTCCCATGCCCGAACGCGCCCGGCCGTCTTCGCTGTACGCCACACCCGCGGTGAAGCCGTCTTCCTCGAATTTCCCGCCGCCGCGATTCATAAACAGAAAATTCGCCACGGTATCGTTCGACACGAACAGGTCCATCAGCCCGTCGCCGTTCACATCCGCGGCCACCACGCCCCACGCCTTGCCCAGATGATCCGCGATGCCCGATTCTTTGCTCACATCCGTGAATGTGCCGTCGCCGTTGTTGTGAAACAGCCAGCTCGGACGAGGCTTGAAGATGCGCGGAATGCAGTAGTGGTGCACGCCGTCTTTATCCGTGCCGCACCCCAGCGCCGGATCGAACTCTGCGAACTGGCAGACGAAGAGATCTAGCTTCCCATCGTTGTCGTAGTCGAACCACACCGCGCTCGAGCTCCAGCCCGCGCACGCTACACCAGCCTTTTCTGTCACGTCAGTGAATGTGCCGTCGCCATTATTGCGGTAAAGAATATTCCGTCCAAACTGAGTTACATATAGGTCGGGAAGCCCGTCGCCGTTGTAGTCGCCGACTGCCACGCCCATGCCATAGCCGCCGCCGGCCACACCAGCCTTCTCCGTGACATCGGTAAACGTGCCATCGCGATTGTTGCGGTAGAGCGCATTGCGCAGCGGCTTCGCCGGAGTATAGAAATCCGCCTTCCCGCTGTTCACGAGATAGATATCCATCCATCCATCGTTGTCGTAGTCGAGAAAAGCGCAGCCCGCGCCAGAAGTCTCGGGCAGATGCTTCATCGCCGACTTCCCCGCCGTATGCACCCAGGTAATGCCGCTCCGGCTAGGTGGAACCTCTTCGAATGGATAGGAAGCAGCGGGCGCGAGCACGCCCACGAGGGGATGGCCACAAAAAGGAAGCATCGCCGGCAGCACGCCCTGCAGAAATCGCCGCCGTGAGACAGCCGGAAACCGCGAATCAAACTGCCGGGAAGAAAACTGCCGACTCATCAACAGAACGATATCAAAACGAACACCTGAGACGCAGCGTCGAAGAGGAGTGATCACACGCTCAGATCCGGTGACAACGGGTCTCTATAAAATCCCTGCTATGCGACAACGATGGTCCATGTGCAGCATTCTTGTGCTGATTGTCCTAGCGTCTCCGCTGCGCATGTGTTCTCAGTCAACTTCAGCTACGGATCAAAAAACGCCGTCTTATCGCCTCAGCATCCCGGTTGACGAAGTCACCCTTACCTTTCATGCGGCGGATGCCAATGGCCTTGCAGTGAATGATCTGAAACTCCAGGATTTGAGCATCCTCGACGACGGCAGGCCGCCGCGCAAAATCGATAACTTCGAGCCTCCTCAGCAGGACATCCCCATCCGCGCGGGCATCCTCATCGACACCAGTGAATCCATGCAGGATCACCTCACCGCCGGCAAAATAATTGCCATTCGATACGCTCAAGGCGTCCTCCGGGAGCAAACGGATAAAGCTTTTGTCACGGCGTTTGGCTATATATCAAACGTTATGCAGCCCTGGACAAACGACCCCGCCGCACTCACCATGGGCATTCGTAAAGTTGTCGCAGGTAGAGCAAACCCGGTCGGCGGCACGGCAATCTTCAACGCCATCTGGCAGGCATGCCAATCACAGTTCGGCAACATAGGCCATGCCGGAACCGGAAACTTCATACTGCTTTTTTCGGATGGAGAAGACAACACGGGTCTCACGTCTTTGAATCAGGCCGTCGACGCGTGCCAGCAGACGAACACGGCTATTTATGCATTTCGCGCCGACACGGAATTCAGCTCGTCCAGTGGGCCGAAAACGTTGGCGGAACTGGCATCTCAGACCGGTGGCCGCGTCTTTCACGACGACGATTCAGTAGATCAGATATACAAAGACCTGCGCATCATTGACGCCGATCTGCGAAGTCAATACCGCCTTGCCTACAGACCGGCGGAACTGAAGCATAACGGTTCGTTCCATCGCATCGAGTTGAAGGCGCCGGAACGTGCCGACACCATCAGCGTCCGCTCCGGCTATTACGCTCCCTCAAACTAAGGTCGACGAAGCACATGGCAAATGTGACCAGGCACAGCAGCATCACCAAGAACAATGCCGGAAGCCCTTCGGGCTTCCGGCATAAAAAACATTCCTGCCGCAAGAGTCTTTGAAAAATTAAACAGCCTGTCCGATCGCCGGATCGGTCACGCTGTCTTTTCCAGTTTCCACGTGCCCGGCCAGTTGATATTTGAAGCTTGAGTCCGATGCAACCTCGATGGTCAGGTCGTACCATCCAAACGATTGCTCCAGCAGCCATTCTTTCTCGAGGCCGTGGCCCGGTGCCAGAGTTTGCTTGAAAGTCTGGCCGGTGTAGGCGCTCGTCACCTGCACCTCGCTGGATGCGGTGCCCAGATTCTGAACGGTCAGAATGATCCCGTTGCGCAGCACATCGTAGAAGCTCCGCACATCGAGGTTCGCCTTATCCTTGCCGGACACGCTGCCCTTGAAGGCGCGCAGAAAACCATTCGCCCCGTAAACCGAAAGGTCGTAAGCCGTCTGCCCACCCGCACTGACCGGCCAGGTATCTGACACTTCAGCGCCGCGGCCTACCGTGTAAGTCCACGGACCATTCGATCCGTCACCCGAGCGCACCTGATAGACCGCAGTCTTGCCCGCGCTCGCGAAGAAGATATTGAACGCACCCTTCGAGAAGTCCGCCTCTCCGCGAACAATGAGCTCATATGGCAACGCGCGCGCCGGCCGCGTTCCTGTTTCCTGTGCAGGCAGGGCCTGATTTGCCGGAGGCACCGGCACATAGTCCGGATGACGATCGTTGTCCGGTGGAATATATGCAACCGTGCTGGGCAGCGGAACCGTCGCATCATTCGGCGTCTTGAAGTTGAAGGCCGAGGTTAGATCTCCGGCGACCGCACGCCGCCACGCTGTAATGTTGGGCTCGTTGAGGCCCGCATAGTCCTCTCCGAAGCGCTGCTCGATGAACCGGATGATCGAGGTGTGATCGAAGAGCTCGGAGTTGACCCATCCGCCCTTGCTCCACGGCGAGATCACTATCATCGGCACGCGCACGCCCATGCCGTAAGGACCGGCCGGATATTCGGAATCACCTGCAAAAATTTCGTTGGTGGTCGAAACCGTTGAGAGCCCTTGCGCCCGCGTCTGCGGAACCGTTAACGGGACCACATGATCGAAGAATCCGTCGTTCTCGTCGTAGGTCAGGAAAAACGCGGTCTTGCTCCATACTTCAGGATTCGCGGTCAGCGCATCCAGGATCTGCGACACATACCAGGCGCCATAATTCGCCGGCCAGTTGGGGTGCTCGGTGTAAGCCTCCGGCGCAACAATCCACGACACCTGCGGCAGCTTGCCTGACGCGACATCCGACTTGAAGATATCGAACAGCGTGCCGCTCACCGAGATATCGGTGCCGGTCTTCGCGCCGTTCGCGAGCGCGCTGCCAGCCGGCGCATTCTGGTACTGGTGGAAGTAGAGCAGCGAGTTGTCGCCGTAGTTGCCAATGTAGGCGTCGTCGGTCCATCCCCAGTACTGCGCAGCATTCAGACCCAGTCCCTGATCCTGATAGATCTTCCACGTCACGCCGGCCTTCTGCAGCCGCTCCGGATACGTCGACCATCCATAACCCGCTTCAGCGTTATCGATCACCGGACCGCCGCCGGAGCCATCGTTGCCCACCCAGCCTGTCCACATGTAATAGCGATTCGGATCGGTGGGTCCCAGCAGCGAGCAGTGGTAGGCATCGCAGATGGTGAAGGCATCGGCGAGCGCGTAATGGAAGGGAATATCGCTTCTCACCATGTGCGCCATGGTCGTGGTGCCCTTCTGGGGAACCCACTGGTCGTGATTGCCCTCGTTCCATGCCGCATGCGTGGTGGTCCAATCGTGCGCCAGGTCCTGAATGAACTGCAGTCCCAGGTTCGGCGCGCCGGGATGGAAGGGCAGCACATAGCTCGGGCCGTTGGGCTGATACCACACCGGATCGCCGGAAGGCAGCTTCACCGCGCGCGGATCGCCATATCCCCGCACACCGCGCAGCGTGCCGAAGTAGTGGTCGAATGAGCGGTTCTCCTGCATGAGGATGACGATGTGCTCGATGTCCCGAATGGTGCCGGTCTGGTTATGGGCAGGAATGGCCAGCGCACGGCTGATGCTCGCGGGAAAAGCTGCGGTAAGTGCGCCTGTGGTCAGAAGCTGGAGAAATGTACGGCGGTCAGTAGCCATTGGGGGATAGAAACCTCTCGAGGGTATTGGCGTTCCGATCACCGACGCTATGCCGCATTTATTACTTCCATGTGACTGGATGGTTGAAATCTGGTGACGATCGTTAACAACTGGTTAACGGCCGCGGCTCGCCTTCCCGCCGGCACGATGAGATAGTGGATTGGTGGCTGTCTCGGGCGGAAATCGGCTGGCGCTTTTCCTTTTTGCCGCGCTTGTCTTGTCCCACTCCGGTCAAACCAAGGCACAACAGCCGGGGAGTTTTGAAGCCCTGCAACGGGCTGCCGCACAAGCTCAGGAGGCCGGCAACAACGAGCAGGCCATCGCCGACTACAAGCAGGCTCTTGCTTTGCGACCGGACTGGCCTGACGGCCTATGGGCGCTAGGTACGCTCGACTACAGCCTCGACCGCTACGCGGACGCAATCCCGCCACTCACGCGGCTGGTACAGCTCGCGCCCAGATCCGGCGCTGCCAATGCCATGCTCGGCCTCTCGGAGTTTGAAACCAAGGACTACGCCAGCGCTCAAACGCATCTTGAAAAAGCGCAATCGTTAAATAACATCGGCGACGACACCATTACCCGCGTCAGCGCTTACCATCTCGCCCTCCTGCTGAATCGCAGCTCCGATTTTGAGCGTGCTGCTGCGGTCCTTCACGCAACCTTCCCGCAGCAGGATCCGCCCGCTCAGGCAAAAGCGGCCATGGGCATTGCCCTGCTTCGCGTCCCTTTGCTGCCCCCTGAAATCGATCCCTCCCAGGATGCCCTGGTGCAGGCCGCTGGATCAGCAGCCGCGGTCATCGCGCAGGGTGACCCGCAGAAATCAGCGGATGCTCTGGCGCAGCTTGTTGCCGAATATCCTGACACACCGTATTTACATGAGGCTTATGCAAGCGCGCTCACCGCTGCAGGAAAGTCGCAGCAAGCCAACGCAGCACTGCAGCAGGAGACGAAACTCGCGCACGGGAACATGGCTGATCTTTATCGCATCCACTCTGTTGGCACAGCATCCGCTCTGGTGAATACCGATGCCGTATGGCAGCAGGCCATGCAGAACTTCTCGGCAGGCCGGTACGCCGAAACCATCGCCGCCTTGAAACTATGGGTTAAACAAAAACCCGAGGATGGCACAGCCTGGGCAGTAATGGGTCTCTCGGAATTCGAGCTCAGGGATTACGACAACGCGCTCATCCACCTGCAGCGCGGCCAGCAACTCGGTGTCGGTGCAAACCGTCAGTCGGCATCTCTCGCTATCTATCATCTCGCTCTGCTGCTCAACCGCAGCGGCAGCTTTGACGCGGCAACCACTCTATTAACCTCTATCGCCGAGTTCCCACCCATAGCCAGCGATGCGCAATTCGCGCTCGGACTTTCGCTTCTTCACATGCGCACGCTGCCTACCGATGTTGAAGCTGCAAAGCGCCCGCTGGTCGCCAGCGCCGGAGAGATCGCCTCCCTGCTGCTGGCCAGCAAATATGACACCGCGTTTCCGCTCTTTCAAAAATTGATTGCGCAATACCCTGCCGTGCCGTTCCTGCACTATGCCTTTGGAACCGCGCTCGAGTCGCTCTCTCAGTATGACGAGGCGAAAACGCAGATGCGCGAAGAGGTGCAGCTTTCTCCGCAAAGCGCACTGCCCTGGACGCGCATTGCCTCCATATCGCTCAAACAGCATCTGGCTGCCGACGCGCTTTCCGCCGCCAGAACGGCTATCCAGCTTGCGCCGGACTCCGCGGATGCTCATTACATCCTGGGCCGAGCGTACCTCGAGGCGGGCGACACGCAACAAGCGGTCTCTGAACTCGATAAGGCGGTGAGCATGGCGCCGGACAGCCCGGAGCCTCACTTCGCGCTGGCCCGCGCCTACACAAAAGCCAACATGATGGACAAAGCTGCACAGGAACGAGCCAGCTTCGCTCGCCTGAATGCGCTGGCCGAACAACAGCGCGCCGCCAATGGAAGCCAAGCCTACCAGGGTCCGCGCGAAGCATCTGGTTCCTCAATTCTGGGCGCAGGCAACGCCGGCGTCTCAGCGCATCCCCAACAACGGTAGAAACAACTTTACGATTCGACGCAAAGAATGCTGAGCCCTCAGCTTCGCATGCGTGACTGAATCTGCTTCGCCATCTTCTCGATCTCATGCGCTTCTTTGATCAGCGGCAGAGAGAGTGTCGCAGATAGATTCGTCTGATCGATTTTGGCCTTCAAGTCCGTCGCCATCTGCAGTAGAGCGTCCGAATCCTTCTTGATCTGCGTCCACATCAGGGGACTGATGGCGGATGGCCTGGGCTGATAAGCCAGCTGCGATCCGTCCAGCCCTCCGGGAACATTCTGGTTCACGGGAGCGTTCGGCGATTGCAAAGGCTGGGGGTGCATCTGTGCATGCAGAGATCGTGGAGCAGCCACCGCGCTCACCACCATGCCCGCTAACGTTGCCAATACGCGACGGCGTATTTCAACCTGTGCTTCCTGCATGCGTGCCTCCCCGAATTGCAACCAGATGGCCAATCTTATACTCCCGGGCTTCGAGGAAACCCAGCGGCAAATGCATATCCGACGCGGAATTTGATGCGCCGAAAACATGTCTGTTAGCGGGTACTGTTCAACACCTGACCTAACGGCTGCTTCCCGTGTCCTTAAGATCACCCTGTTTATGTGAACGAGCTGTCACAAGCGTCAAAAACACTCTTTATAAATTTGACAACTATTGGACGCCGATTTAACGACAGCTCTGTGCTGGCCTAGCTAGTGTTCTTCTCGTAGGAGAAAACACCATGCGCTCAATGCTTCGTACCATCGTTCTGACGTCCGCCGCCCTCTGCACTACTGCTGCTTTCGCGGCAGACAAGGCAGTGGTGAATGTTCCCTTCAATTTCGAGACACACGGAATCGCCTTTGCTGCCGGGCAGTACACTGCTTCGCTGAGCATGAACCGGAACGTCCTCACGCTGACCAACGTGAACGATCCCAAGGAGACGATCCTGTGGACCGTATCTCCGGCCGATGAGTCGGAGTTGGTCAAGCCTCTTCTGATGAAGTTCGATGCATTCGGGAGCAACCATGAGCTGCGCACCATCCAGCTCGGAACCCGGATCACACCAAGACTGGACGCTCCCGCTTCACGCCACGATGCGGGCAGCTTAGTGGCAGCGGTGAGCGGCCAGTAAAACGCAACAACACTCGTCACAGGGCCTGTGCCGGCACGCTCCAGCACAGGCTCTCTTTTTTTGCCGAGTTACTCTGTACCGATTAACTAAATTGATACTCCGGAACTACTTCCGCGTCCCCGCCATTACCGCAAAGCGGCCTTCCTTGTACCAGCAATCCGCGTCGGCAAAACCGGCCTCGCGCATCCAGCGCAGCTGATATTCGACCGGCGAGCAGCGGTCTTCGCGCATGCGGTAGAGCGAAGCCTCAATCTGCTCCCCGGTTGCCCCCAGTTCCCGAACCTGCTCCAGCCAGCGGCTCCGGTAGCGCTCTTCCACATCAGCAGTCGGACCAGCCACCTGCTCCGCGTTCACGAAAACTCCCCCCAGCTTGAGCGACCCGTAAATCTTGCGAAAGAGCACCCGCTTGTCCGCATCCTCCAGATGATGAATGGAGAGCGACGATACCACGGCATCCAGATCGCCGGGCAGCGGCGCGGATACGTAATCGGCCTGCTCGTAGGTAATCGCGCTGTCGCCGCCCAGCCGCTGCTTCGCCAGCTCCAGCATGGGAGCGGAGAAGTCGATCAGGTGCAATTCTGCCTGCGGGAAACGGGCGCGCACCATCACTGTAAGCAGACCCGATCCGGCGCCAAGATCGACGATCTTGTGCGCTGAAGCAGGGATCAGGCTGATGGCCCAGCGGTAAAAGCTGTCGCAACCCGGAATCAGCCGTGAACGGTCGCGGTCGTAGGTCGACGCAGTGACGTCGAAGACTTCCTTGGTAAGGTTCGCCATGTTCGTAGTTTCAGGTGTTTTCCGGGCAAAAGCAAAAGGCCGGATGGGCATCCGGCCTTGAATCGACAGCATTCGAACCTTAAATGTGGCAGCTGGCCGCGCCGCGCTTCTCGAGATACTTCTGGTGGTATTCCTCCGCGCGCCAGAAGGTCTCAGCCGGAACCACCTGGGTGACGATCGGCTTCGCGAACTTCCTCTCTGCTGTGAGCCGTGCAATGGTCTGCAGCGCAGCTACTTCCTGCGCATCATCGTGCACAAAGATCACGCTGCGATACTGCGTGCCCCAGTCGGGGCCCTGCCGGTTCAGCTGGGTGGGATCGTGCAGCTCGAAGAACAGGTCCAGCAGGCGCTGATAGCTCACCTTGGCTGGATCGAATTCGATCTCCACCACCTCAGCGTGGCCGGTCGCATCCGTACACACGTCCTTATAGCTGGGCTTGTCCGTCTTGCCGCCCTCGTAACCTACCGCCGTCTCCAAAACACCCGGCTCCTGTTGGAACCGCAACTCCACACCCCAGAAACATCCCGCCCCAAATGTCGCCTTCGCCATGCGAAAACCCTCACTTTCGTCTCTGTTGATTCGATGTTCCTAATCCCAAAACGACTTCAGCCGATCCCGCGTCCACCTGCCCGACGCTATTTCGTCCGTGGCTTGAAGCGGGGCTTCGGGCCGGCCTTGGCGCCCTTTCGCCGCACCGGCGAGCTGGGCCGTCCGCTGGGGCCACGCTTGATCCGCGGGATCACGATTTCCTCTACAACAACAGCCTTCTTCGCCGGCCGCATCGGAGCTTTGGGGGGATTCTTCGGCTTTTTCACCTTGGAAGCCCGCTTCAGCTTCTCGATTTCCGCCTCGTCCAGTTCGCGAAACTCACCGGGCTCCACGTCCAGCACCAGCGGACCATACCCCACGCGCCGAATCTTCTCCACGTGATGCCCGATTTCCTCGAACATCTTGCGAATCTCGCGGTTGCGCCCTTCGATCAGGATCATCTCGTACCATGGGTTCTCCGAGTCCCGCACCAGCCGGATGCGCGCTGGAGCAGTCAACACCCGTCCCTCACGTTCGCCCAGCCGCCCCTTCTCGATCATCAATCCCGAGCGGATCTGCTCCAGACCCGACTCCGGCGGCTTGCCGCTAACCTTCACCAGGTAGGTTTTCTCGACATGCGCCGAGGCCCGCGTCAGGGAGTTCGCCAGCTCGCCGTCGTTGGTCAGCAGCTGTAGGCCTTCGCTGGCATAATCGAGGCGGCCCACCGGGAAAACCCTTTCGCTGCCGCGCTTGCCCTTCTGGATGATCTGCATCACCGTCGGCCGGTTTTCGGGGTCGCTGACCGTGGTCACGTAGCCCTTCGGCTTATTAACCATGTAGTAACGCCGCCGCTCCCCGCCCTGCAGCAGCTTGCCATCCACCCGGATATGGTCCTTGGAGGGGTCGGCCTTGGTCCCCGGTTCGGTGACCACCTCTCCGTTGAGCTGGACGCGACCCGCGGCAATCAGCTCTTCTGCCTTGCGCCGCGAGCATATGCCAGCGGCGGCAATGATCTTCTGCAGCCGCTCAAGACGGGGACTTTCTGTGCGCTCTTCAGCCATCAATCGCCCTCACCCGGTTGGCCAACGGAGGCTGTCGCTTCGCCGGCCTCCACCATATCCGCCGGTTTCACTTCGGGCTCTACCTCGATGCTGACGTTTACCGGTTCGTCCCCAGACTCGCTTCCGGATTCACCCTCTTCAGCACGGCTCTCACCTTCATCGTTGCTTTCATCAACCACTTCAATGGAATCCACCGCCGTGATCGCTATCTCTACCTCGATCGGCTCTGCCGCTTCGAGGGCTTCTTCCTCGGCGATGGCCTCGGCCATTTCTTCCGCGTTCGGCTGGAACGGCAACTCCGGCTTCGCGATCTCTGGACCGCTCTCAGCACCTTCGTCTGTGTCCGCCAATTCGCTGGCCATCTTTTCAAACTCTTCAATCGACGGCAGCTCGTTCAGGTCTTTCAACCCGAAGCGCAGCAGGAATTCCTTGGTGGTCTTGTACAGGATTGGCCGCCCGATCACCTGCTTGCGTCCCGCCGTGGTGATCAGCTTACGGCTGACCAGCGAACCCAGCACGCCGCCCGAATCCACTCCACGAATCTCGCTTACCTCGGGAGCCGTGACCGGCTGCTTGTAGGCGATCACCGCTAGCGTCTCCAAAGCCTGCAGAGACAGCTTCAGCGGCGGCTTCAGGCTCTTTACAAAGCCGCGCACCGCGTCGTGATACTCGGGCTTAGTGGCCACACGATAGCCACCGGCAATCTCGCGAATCTCCATCCCGCGGTCGCCGGTTGAGTAATCGGCGATGAGGACATCGAGAACCGCCCTGAGCTCATCGCGAATCTCGCGCTCCCGCTGGCGGGCAGCCTTTTTCTCATCCTCGGCCGCAGGAGCGCTCTCAGAAGTGGACGCAGCGGGTTCGGAAAGGGAAAGATTCTCGGAATCTCCATCCGCCTGCGGGGTGGGCTCAATAGCGGGAGCCTCCTCGGTATCCTCGCTTTCCGGGATTTCCGTTATCGCTGCTTCGGCTGCTTCCTCGGGCTGTTGCTGGGGGGAAGACTCCGCACGCGCGGCCGCCTCGGCGCTTAACCGGGCCTCGCGGACTTCCATCACTTCGCTTTGGAACAATGCGGCCAGCTGCGCCAGTGTCACCGGCTCTTCAGCGGCATAAATAACTGCTTCGATCTTGGCTTTCAGACTCATGAGTGGGGAAAATTGAACTCCGGAAAAGAAAAACGACGCCTCTTGAGATACTACAGAAGCGCCGTTCATTACGTCAGGTTGTGCCCATCCGTCCAGGCCGCCCATGCACGAAGCGGCGGGCCTGGCCGGCGGGATTTTTACATAAACTGCCGCATCGTCCAGAACAACCCCGCGGCCAGCGCCGCGGCTACCGGCAGAGTGAAGATCCAAGCCAGCGCGATGTTGCGCAGTGTCGAGAGCTGTAGACCGCTGCCGTTGGCCATCATGGTGCCTGCGACGCCGGAAGACAGCACGTGGGTCGTGGAAACCGGCATATGGTACTGATCAGCCGCGATGATCGTGACCGCCGCTACAATCTCCGCTGAAGCGCCCTGTGCGTAGGTCATGTGGGTCTTGCCGATCTTCTCGCCCACCGTTACCACAATGCGCTTCCAGCCCACCATGGTGCCCAGACCGAGCGCCAGAGCCACCGCCACTTTCACCCAGCTGGGAATGAACTTGGTGGAGAGGTCGAGGTGCTTCTTGTAGTTCGCCAGCACCGCGTTCTCCGGTGAAGTGAACTTCGGATCACCCGATTTCGCCATGAGCCGGAGCGCCTCGCTCTCGACATACATATCGTTTCGCACGTTCTGCTGCTGGTCGCCTGGAACGCCCGCCAGCGACTTATACGAGATCACTTCGTTCTGGATTTCGACCGCCATTTGCCGCGCCGCGAGCATGGTGTTCGGAGTGAAGTTCTTGGTGCGAATGTAGTCCGTCAGATCGGTGCGGGCGTCGTCCATCACCGCATCCTTTGAGACATACTCGGACAGCACGCGGGCCGCCTGCTCGGAGACCGCAGCAAAGTCCTGCACCTGGCTGTAGCCAACCGCATGGTTCAGTGCGTAGGCCGTAGGCACCACGCCGATCAGGATCAGCATGATCAGGCCCATGCCCTTCTGGCCGTCGTTCGATCCGTGGCCGAAGCTCACACCAGTGCAGGTAAGGATCAGCAGGCCGCGAATCCACATCGGCGGTGCCTGATCGCTCTTGGGAGACTCATAAAGTTCCGGCCGCTTTACCAGCAACTTCAGCAACAGCAGCAGCAGCGCAGCGCAAACAAAACCCACTACCGGAGATACCAACAAGGCTCGGAATACACCGGCCGCCTGCCCCCAATCCACGCCGCTCGTGCCATTCTTGCCGCCCATCCACTGGTTGGCCAGACCCACGCCGATGATTGATCCGATCAGTGTGTGCGAGCTCGACGCCGGCAGTCCCAGCGCCCAGGTGGCCAGGTTCCAAATGATCGCGGCAATCAGCAGCGAGAAGACCATGGCAAAACCCGCGCCCTTGCCCACCTGCAGGATCAGCTCCACCGGCAGCAGGGATAGGATGGTGAATGCAACCGCACCAGACGAAGTGAGCACGCCGATGAGGTTCCACATGCCGGACCAGACCACGGCAATATGCGGCTCCAGCGAGTGCGTGTAGATGACGGTTGCCACGGCATTGGCGGTGTCATGAAAGCCGTTGACGAACTCGAAGCCAAGCGCAATCAGCAGCGCCACCCCCAGCAACACATAAGGCCAGACAGAACCGAGACGCGTTCCGGAAATGTCCGAGGCCAGATGAAAAACCGCGTAGCCCACGCCTCCCAGCAGCACCAGGCCGAAAACCGCCATGCCGATCGCGCCCGGCGATTTGTTGAGTTTGTTATGGACCGAGTGGGATTCCGGGACCTGCCCCGGGGAGACGGCGACGCTGGATGCCTGGTTCATAAAAGTCTTACTCCTGATGTGTCTTGCTGATTTCGCGCACGGGGAAAAACGCAGAGGGATTCGTTCAGCAAATTATCAGGCGCACTTGCAGTGCAGGATGAAAATGATGGTGATATTTATGAATATTTGATGAATACAGGATGAACACAGCGACCCTGGTCAGTGCGAAAGCAGCACACTCTTCCAGCGTCCGGCAGTCACAAGTACACGGAGCGGCTCGCCAACACATTGCCATGAGCCCCAGTCAATCGATAGCTTTACCGGGAGGAGTCTTCATGTCCAAAGTTCGCGTTCATACCTTCAGCGTCTCCCTCGACGGCTACAGCGCCGGCCCTGATCAGAGTCTTGAAAATCCGCTCGGAGTGGGTGGTCCTGCCATGTTTGGATGGTTCTTCGCCACGCGGACCTTCCATGCCATGCATGGCCAGGAAGGCGGCTCGACTGACATCGACGACAGCCTCGCCGCCCGCGGTTTTGAGAACGTCGGCGCCTGGATTCTGGGCCGGAACATGTTCGGGCCGGTACGCGGGGCGTGGCCAGACGATTCCTGGAAAGGATGGTGGGGCGAAGAGCCTCCGTATCATGTGCCGACCTTCGTACTCACCCATCATGCGCGTGAGCCGCTGGTGATGAAAGGCGGAACCACCTTCTACTTCGTCACGGGCGGCATTCACGAGGCGCTCGAACGCGCGAAGGAAGCGGCACAGGGAAAAGACGTCAGGATCGGGGGCGGAGTCGCGACCATCCGCGCTTACCTGCAGGCGGGACTGATCGACGAGTTGCAGCTCTCGTATACGCCGGTGCTGCTCGGAAGCGGCGAGGCACTTCTGGAGGGAATCAACCTGCCCGAACTCGGATACCGACACGTAAAGCACACGATGTCGCCCAATGTCATGCACGTGACCATTTCAAAACAGCCTCTGTAGATGCACCAGGTCTTCCGATCCGCTCCTCCACCTCCGCGAACCATCTCTCAAAAAATCCGCGACTGCAGAAAACTGGAATTCTGCATGGCCTAACCTGCGAGAGGCCGGAGCCGATTCTTTCCCGATCGAAGCCATAGCGCGACAACCAAGGTATTAATCGAGAAGCCGATCCAGAACGCAATGCCGAAAAACTGATCCGGCTTGAGGTGCGTGAGGCGGCTGGTAGCGAAAAATACGCCCATCACCGGGCGGGTGGTGGCGATGCCGAGAAGAATTCCGACGGCTCTTGTGAGCCATTGCCGGGCGAGCAGTTCTTGACCACGACGCATGTATCCATAAGACCGGGCGAGCGAGTAAAGAAACAGGCTGTTGAAGAAGAGCACAGCGGAGCGCTCGGTCCATCCGCCAACCGCAGAAACGCTCATCGCATAGGCGGTGATGCCGACCACCCCACCAAGCGGATAGAGCATGCCCTTGATCCAATGCGCACCGGTAAAACGGTGCGAATAGAACATTGCGGCCATCAGCACGAAGAAGAGCGCAGGCACAATATGCGCCAACGTGAGCGCGGCGTGCGACGCAAAGAATGCGTCGAGGTCCGCCATTTGCGGCGGACCCGAGCGCGATGGATGCAACAGCGCCACGAGACGCCGGCAAACCACGGCGATTGCAATCACAATGCAGATCCAGAAGCCCACACGCAGCCAGACTGGAGCGGAGCTCGATCGCGAAAGAGAAGTACCGGTCGATTGGATCGAGAAATCCTGCCTCATGATTTCCGGCCTCCGCGCATGAAACGCTCAATCGGTTTTACGAACAATGAAGCTAAACGGTTCCGTTCACCGGAATACGCTTACTTCCGCCCGCATGCAGCGCATTGCAGCGGCCGTTTCTTCCCCGCCGCATTTTCCCTCCCCTCACGATTCCCGCTTCCGCCCGTCCACACAATGGCGAGCCGGCATCCCGTTAGAATCACTCCATGCCCATCATCCGAAAACCGGTCTTCGGAAAAGGAGAGCTGCACTTCATCACCAGCACCTGCCTCCACCACCAGGAGAAGCTGGGTCAGGAGAAGCATCGCGACCTCCTCTGCCAGCTGCTCGAGCAGCTGCGTGTGAAATTCCGCTTCAAGATCGTAGGCTACGTGGTGATGCCCTCGAACTTTCATCTGCTCATGTCGGAGCCGGAGACGGACACCGCAGAGGAAGTCATCCTCACCCTCCGCCAACGCTATCAGAGGCGCTACAACACCTCGGCGCGCTCTGACGAATCGGCATGGGAGAAGAAATTCACCGACAAGCACGTGACCGGCCCAGACCAGATCGTCAGCACGCTCAGCTTCATGCACGAGGCTCCTGTAAAAGCAGGACTGGCGATTCATCCCGCCGACTGGGAATGGAGCAGCGCGCGCCGCTATGCCAACCTTCCCGAAGGAGTCGTCACGGTTGAGCCTACGGACGATCCGCGAGCCCAAATCGAACCGGTGTAGATGTTTACCGGTTGCAGCGGCGGGGGCGGTCTCACTGCGAGCTTATTCAAATTATTTGAAGCGGAAATCTCGACTAACTCATTCATTCTATTGATGATTCCTACCAGACGGCGGCTTCGGGGAATCTGATTCTAAAATACTTACCTGGATCTATTTGATTGGAAACAGGTTGCAGCAACTTCCCGCAGCAGCTGCATGGTTTCAGCCTGATTGGGTGGTGGAGGGGCGGGCGGAGAACCGGATTCGCAGGATTCTTTCACCTCCCGTATCCGGTCCCTCGCAGAGGACAAGGCGGCAGCGAGGCAGTGGAACTCGACGCGGCCGGAGCGCGGGATCCTGGGGTAGAGGCGCGCGAAGATATCCTGAAGCTCGTCGAGGATGGTGGGGATGTCCATCATCTCGACGACGCCGGTATAGTCATCGAGTTCGCGGTCGAAGGTCTCGTTCTCGCGGCGCCTGCGGGAGCGATGGGCGGGGCAAAAGGGTTGGCCGGTGGCGGGAATTCGACCGCATCGCTTGCCGTTGTAGAGGAAGTGCTGGCACTCCGGAACCATGGTTTCTCCTCAAAAAGAAAAGACCGCCCGGTGGGCGGTCTTTGTGTTTTGCGTCTGCTTCTATTTTATCGAATCGGTGGTTAATTCTGTGCCAGGGATTTTTGCGTGATGCTGTACTTGAAACCCATGTCTCAGTATCGAGACATGGGGCACCGCAACCCATTTTTAGCTGGCCGGATTTTAGCTGAGCGCTAAGACCAGTCGTCGCGCATCTGCGACATGCGCTCGTTCAGCACTTCCTCGAACTGCTCGTGCTTCTTCACGAAGATGTCGCTAAAGTTTCCATCCTGCTTGAGCAGAATTGCCTGCAGACGGACCAGCTCAAGGATGGCCAGGAACATCGCGATCAGCGCCCGCTCCGACTTGGTGTTGGCCAGCAGCTTGCGCAGTGCGATGGGCCTGTCTTCCATCACCAGACGGCGGCGCATGTAATCGATCATCTGGCTTACGGTGACCGCGTCCTCTTCCACATCGAGCACAGGACGGCTCTTCAGCCGCTCCAGAATCTCGCGGAAGACGCGCACCAGGTCCATGGTGTCGGCGGCGATCTCCTGCTCCGTGCCTTCGGTGCCGCGAAATTCCTTGATGCCGGGATTGGTCCAGGTAGCGGCCTCGATCTGCTGCTTCTCATGCAGCATCTGCGCGGCATTCTTGAAGCGCTCGTGTTCGAGCAGCCGTTCCACCAGCTCGCGCCGTGGGTCGTCCGCCTCGCCATCCGAGGCTTCGGCAGGTGAGCGCGGCAGCAGCATGCGGCTCTTGATCTGGATCAGCAGCGCGGCGGTGTAGATGAACTCGCCAGCCACATCGATGTCGGTCTCTTTCAGCTTTTCGACATAGGCGAGAAACTGCGCCGTGATCTTAGCGATGGGGATGTCGTAGATGTCGATGTCCTGCTTGCGGATCAGGTCCAGCAGCAGGTCCATGGGGCCGTCGTACACCTTGCCCACGGTGACCGAGAAAGGAAAGATCGATTCGGCATCCTTCTTGTCTTTTTTTGACGGAGCATCCGGCTTTGACGGAGCATCCGGCTTCGACGAAGGCCCGGCCTTTGCAGGAGGCTCTGCGCTGCCGGACGCGGCAGGGGGCTGCTGCTGTTCCGCATCAGCCTTTTGTTCTTCGATCGGCTTCCGGTCGTCGCTATTGCTCTGTTCTTCGGTCATAAGGCTTATACCCCCAGCCCCATCGCCGCGCGAACTTCCTGCATCGTCTGCTCCGCGCGAGCCGTCGCCTTCTGATTTCCAGCCGCTAATATGTCCGTCACCAGTTGCGGATCTGCTTCATACTTGGCGCGCCGCTCCTGAATCGGAGCCAGCTCAGCGACAATAGCATCGGCTACCCAGCTCTTGCATTCGATGCATCCGATGCCGGCGGTCGTGCAGCCCTCGCGCGCTTTCGCCTGCGTTTCCGCGCTCGAGAAAACCTTGTGCAGATCGAAGACCGGACAGACCTCAGGATTTCCTTTGTCGGTGCGCCGGATGCGGGCCGGATCAGTGACCATCGGCTTCAGCTTCTGCCGCACTACCGGCTCGGGATCGCTGAGCAGAATGGTGTTGCCATAACTCTTCGACATCTTGCGGCCATCGGTGCCGGGGAGTTTTGGCGAGGGAGTAAGAAGGACCTTGGGCTCAGGCAAAATAGTTGGCGAGGGAAGTCCTTTTGCCAATCTATCGAAAAAACCTCCAGGCTCAATAACCGCCTGTAGGCCCAAATCCTCTTTCTTCGGATAGAACTGATTAAACCGCCGCGCTACTTCGCGGGTAAGCTCCACGTGCGCAGCCTGATCCTGCCCCACCGGCACAAAGTCTGGCTGATAGATCAGGATGTCCGCCGACTGCAGCAGTGGATAGCCGAGAAATCCATAGGTCGCGAGATCTTTTTCCTTCAGTTGCTCCTGCTGATCTTTGTAGGAGGGCACGCGCTCGAGCCAGCTCAGCGGCGTGATCATTGAGAGCAGCAGGTGAAACTCGGCATGCTGTTTCACTTTGCTCTGCGTGAAGATCACGCACTGTTCAGGATCGAGCCCTCCAGCGAGAAAGTCTAGCGCGACCTCCTTTGCGTTCATCGCGATCTGAGAAGGATCGGCGTAATCCGTGGTCAGCGCGTGCCAGTCGGCAATGAAGAAATAGCACTCGTACTCGCGCTGCAGACGCACCCAGTTGTAAAGGGCGCCCATGTAATTGCCAAGGTGGAGTTTGCCGGTCGGGCGCATGCCGCTCAGCACGCGCTTCCGCATATCAGAAGAAGAGTTCGACACCAAGATTCCTTACCAGAAAAAGACTCGCTCTATTGTACGAGACTGCCGATGGGAACCGAGCTTCGCTGCATCCCACATCTCCAAGGCGAGATGTGGGGCACCCGGCCTGTTGCCGGCCACTTCATCGCTGACATTAAATCGACAGCAGGATCGCCCGGACAACCCCCAGCGCCGGCCCAACAAAAAACATCACGATTGGACCGCCGATGAAGAGCATCAGGATCAGGCTGATCATGCCCATGCGGTCGTAATAGCGCTGCGCGTTATAGGGCAGCATGTAGCGGAAGATGTGCGATCCATCGAGCGGCGGCAGCGGCAGCAGGTTGAAGAAGGTGAGGAGGAGATTCACCACGATCGCGAGGTAGAGGATGATGGCGCTAGGAAAGAGGGCAGGATGAATCGCCATCAAATCGGGATCGATCATGCCGCCGATCACCTGGTGCACAACCATGCCGCCAGTCGGCGTGGCCTTGGCCACCACGATCAGAGCGACGGTGGCAACGAAGACGGCCAGCAGGTTGCTGGCCGGACCCGCCAGCGTGGTGAGAATATCGTCGCGGCGGATGTTCTTGAAGTTGCGCGTGGTGACCGGGGTAGGCTTGGCCCAGCCCACTAAAAACTGGCCATAGCCGGGAAGAAAAAGCATGACCAGCGGAATCAGGATCGTTCCCACCGGATCGATGTGCTTGACCGGGTTCAGCGTCACGCGCCCCAGCATGCGCGCGGTTGGATCGCCCAGACGGGAGGCCATCCACGCATGTGAAGCTTCGTGGAGGCTCAACGAAAACACCAGTATTGCGAATTCAAAAATCTTTAAAATTATCGCTTGCTGACTCATGAACTATTTCCGATGGTATCAGGACAGAAGCAGAGATCAGGCGTCAGAACCCGGCTGCCAGATGCATGGTCCCCAACCGCACGCTACTCCCTAAACGCTATTTCCAGCTTCAGTCGCACTGCGCCTTCACTACCCGATCCGGTGCCTTTACGTCCGTACGGTCCTCAAACTGTCTGGCTTCGTCCTTGGTCTTGAGCTGCCTTGCCGGAACGCCGCCCGCAATCGAGTGGTCCTCGACATCGCGCGTGGCCACGCTCATCGCGCCGAGCATCGCGTCATCGCCTACACGCACACCGGCCATTACGGCGGAATGATAGGTGAGCCGCGCTCCCGGACCGATCTCGGTCTTGCGGTTCTCCACTACGCTTGAATCCACGGGATCGTGAGCGTGCGAATAGACGGCCGCGTAATCCGAGATCGAGGTGCCTTTTTTGATCACGATCTCGCCGCGGTCGTCGAGCATCACGTATTTGTGAATGACGCAGTCATCTTCGATGGTGAGGTTGTAGCCATAGCTGAACTCGACGCCGTGAAAGATCTTCACATTCTTGCCGATGCTTTTGAAGATGTGCTTGCCCAGCATGGCGCGGAAGCGGAAGCCGAGCCAGTGGTTGAAGGCGACGGGCGAGTGGTCGAACATGTGCCAGAACCAGATGAGCGGCTTGATGCACGCATACTTCGGAGCATCGATGTCGCCGTAGTACTCGGGCTCCAGCGTAACGTTCTGCGGATCGAGGGAGAGCTGCAGCACGTTGAAAGGCAGCTCGCTGGTCAGCGTGAAGTTGAGCTTGCCGCCGTGGGGTGCTCCCAGCAACAGCTGATGGAGGTTGTCGCGCACCAGCTCCTGCCGCAATGCCGGCTTTTTGTGCTTGGTGAACGACTCGTCAAGATAATCGACCCAGCGGTTAAAAACTTCCTTGGCTTCCCGTGAAGGCTCGAGATCGCGATATTCGTAGCGGGGCATGGCAATCCTTGCAGCAAGAAATTCGTAGGTAGTAGCAGATTACGCTGTCTTGTTTCTCTGATGCCGGTGGCGGTCAGAAGTCGCAGCCGCGGCAGAGATCAGATTGCACGGCTAAATTCACGCAGCCGCAATACCACCTGCGACGCCGCTCCAGAATCGATGGCCACAGCACCGCGTGCGACGCCATCGGCGAAGTCCGTGGCCACGCCGGCCGCGACCAGGGCCGCGGCTGCATTCACAAGCACGATATCGCGGCGCGGCCCGGACTCGCCGGCGAAAATCCGCTCCAGAATGGCGGCATTTCCCGCGGCTGTGTCACCGCCGGCCAGCGCCGGAAGCGCAGACGGTGAAAATCCAAGCTCATCGGGAACCAGCGAGAACAAACGCACGCTGCCTCCTGAAGACTGCTCGCCTGCCGTTCGTACTTCGGCCAGGCTGGTCTTGCCGGAAACCGTGATCTCATCCAGCCCATCGCTGCCGTGCGCCACGAATGCATGCCGCACTCCCAGCTGGACCATGGCCTGGGCCACCACGGGCAGCTTCGCAGCAGAATACACGCCCATCACCTGCGCCTGCGCACCGGCCGGATTGGTGAGCGGTCCGGCCAGATTGAAGATTGTGCGAAAACCCAACGCGCGCCGGATGGGCATCACCCGCTTCATTGCCGGCTGCAAGCCCGGCGCCAGCAGAAACATGAACCCTGTGGCGCGCAGGCACTCCGCCGCTCGTTCCGGCGAGAGCGTCACCGGCACGCCGAGAGCCTCCAGCACATCGGCCGAGCCGCATTTCGATGTCACCGCGCGATTGCCATGCTTGGCCACCTTGGCGCCGGCCGCCACGGCGACCAGCGCGGCCGCGGTCGAGATGTTGAAGGTGCCAAGGCCGTCGCCGCCGGTGCCGCAGGTATCTACGAGCGTGGTCCGCTCCGCATCCGTAAGTGGCACCGGGGTGGCCAATGCGCGCATGGCCTCGGCAAAGCCGGAGAGCTCATCTGCGGTCTCGCCGCGCGTAGCCATCGCCGTCAGCAGGGCGGCAATTTCCAGATCGCCTTCGCCCGGCTCACTGGCCAGAATGGCGGCCAGTACGCGGCGCGCCTCGTCGCGGGCCAGCGTCGCTCCCTGCTCTACCACCAGCTTCAATGTCTGTTTAAGGCCGCTCACGGAAACATCAGTTTACCGTTCCTGCGCCGTCAGGCGGTGAACGGCGGTTTGCGCGCGACAACAATCCGCAGGGGCGGAAAGGTATAGAACGGATTGCCCCACTTCCTTTCAACCGTCAGTCCGGCGAGTTGGAGCTGTTCGGCATACTCCCCGGTCTTCTTGTAGTCGGAAATGAGGGCAACCCCACCCGGCTTCAGCACTCGGGCAATCTGCTGCACTGCACGATAACGTGTCTCCCGGTCGTAGATATTGTGCAGGCACAAGTTCGACACAATCACATCGAAACTGTCGTCGGGAAAAGGCATCTCCTGCGCTGGAACGCTGACCAGTGTGCAGCGGCCGCTTATCCCTTCCAACTCCAGATTGCGCCGTGTGGCGGCCTCCGAGTTGCCGCCCATATCCACGTTCGACCAGATGTCGATGCCCGTGGCGTTACCGCTGCCGTTCGTCTTCGCCAGTTGCCTCGCCGCCCCCGCCAGCAGCAGACCGCGGCCGCAGCCTACGTCCAGAATCCGTTCGTCGCCGCGCCAGTTGTGCAGGGAGAGCATCCGGTCGCGGTGATAGAACTTGCCGACCTTTACATAGAGAAGGAAGAGGCCGCCTTCCACGATGAGGCAGATGCCGGTGGTAAGGAGCATAGGCCGCGGCACGAACTCGACTCCGCCAATGTGCATGCGCCGAGGCAGAAAGACGCCCAGCGCCAGACAGAGCACGCCGTACAGAAACAGGTTGCGAAGCACGTTGGGTGCATCTACTCCGTAGTCGGTGTTTGGCGCGCGCAGTCTTGGGGTGGCCATCGCAGGTGCTCCTGATGTTGCCACCACGTTAACGAACACATGGCCCGCGAGCCAGTGAGAATCATCACCATTCGCCGGTGACAAGTGTCAGGCGGGAGAGGGCTGCGGAGATCTCGTCCATTACGGCTGCCTTGCGCCTGACAACCACCCTCTGCGTCCGCTACACTGAAGAGTCTTCTGCTTCCACAATCTTTCGAGCCCGGCCCGGCCGAGCGCGATTGAGCCTGCGGTCGGTCATAGATCAGTCTGCGAGTCGCCGTTCAATCCAGTCTTCTTGAGAGTTCAGTCGAAACACAATTATGAAAATTCACGAGTATCAGGCAAAGGACATCCTCGCGAAATACGGCGTTGCCGTGCCGCGGGGTGAGGTGGCCAACACGCTCGACGAAGCGTTGGACGTGGCCAAGAAGCTGTTCGCCAATGGCGCGAACGGTGTCGTCGTCAAGGCCCAGATCCACGCTGGAGGCCGCGGCAAAGGCGGCGGCGTGAAGGTGGCAAAGAACGTGGAAGACGCCGAGCAGTATTCGAAGCAGATTCTCGGTATGCAGCTCATCACCCACCAGACCGGCCCGCAGGGTCAGAAGGTGCAGCGACTGCTCATCGAAGAGACGGCTGCCATCGACCGCGAGCTTTATCTCGGCATTGTGCTCGACCGCGCTGCGGCGAAGCTGGTCTTCATGGCATCGAAAGCCGGCGGCATGGAAATCGAAGAGGTTGCCGCAAAAGACCCGACCGCAATTCACAAGGCCTACATCGATCCGGCGGTCGGCTTCCAGCCTTACCAGGCGCGGCAGCTTGCCTTTGCTCTTGGATTGAAGCCTACGCAGATCAACGAAGCGGTCAAGTTCATGACCGGCATCTACAAGGCCTACATCGAGACTGATGCGTCGCTGCTTGAGATCAACCCCTTCATCACTACCAAGGACGACAAGCTCTTCGCCCTGGACTGCAAGATCAACTTCGACGATAACGCCATCTTCCGCCACAAGGATCTGAAGGAACTGCGCGACACCGCCGAGGAAGATCCGCTTGAAGTGGAAGCCTCCAAGTACGCACTCAACTACATCAAGCTCGACGGCAACATCGCCTGCATGGTGAACGGCGCGGGCCTGGCTATGGCCACCATGGACATCATCCAGTACGCCGGCGGCTCACCTGCGAACTTCCTCGATGTGGGCGGCGGCGCAAACCAGCAGCAGATCGAGCACGCCTTCGAGATTCTGCTCTCAGACAAGAACGTACAGGCCGTCTTCATCAACATCTTTGGCGGCATCCTGCGCGTCGACACGCTGGCGCAAGGCGTGGTTGAAGCAGCGAAGAAGACCAACGTAAGCGTTCCGGTTGTGCTGCGCCTGGAAGGCACCAACGTCGAAGAGGGCCGCAAAATCCTGAAGGACTCGGGTCTGAACTTCATCATCGGCGACACCATGCAGGACGCAGCACAAAAAGTTGTCACAGCGGCGAAGGGAGCGAAAAACTAATGGCAGTCCTTGTTGATAAGAACACTCGCCTCATCGTCCAGGGCATCACCGGCAAGGAAGGTACCTTCCATGCCAAAGGCTGCGCCGAGTACGGTACTAAGGTCGTCGGTGGAGTGACGCCCGGCAAGGGTGGAACGACGCATGAAGGCTGGCCGGTATTCGACACTGTCGAAGAGGCCGTTGAGAAGACGGGAGCCAATGCCACCGTCATCTTCGTGCCGCCGCCGTTCGCGGCCGACGCCATCCTCGAAGCCAATGAAGCCAAGCTGCCGCTGATCATCTGCATTACCGAAGGCATTCCGATCAATGACATGGTGAAGGTATGGAGCGTGCTCAAGCACTCCGACTCCGTGCTCATCGGGCCCAACTGCCCCGGCGTCATCTCGCCTGGCAAAGCCAAGATCGGCATCATGCCCGGCCGCATCCACAAAGAGGGCAGCGTAGGCATCGTCTCCCGTTCGGGAACCCTCACCTACGAAGCCGTGTATCAGCTCACCCAGCGCGGTATCGGACAATCGACGGCCATCGGTATCGGCGGCGATCCGATCATTGGAACGACGCATATCGACGCGCTCAAGCTGCTCAATGAAGATCCTGAGACCGAAGCCATCATCCTCATCGGCGAAATCGGCGGCACAGCGGAAGAAGCGGCCGCCGAGTATGTAAAGCAGCATGTGAAGAAGCCAGTGGTAGGCTTCATCGCCGGACAGACCGCGCCTCCAGGCCGCCGCATGGGCCACGCCGGAGCCATCATCTCCGGAGGCCAGGGTACCGCGGCTGAGAAGATGAAGGCGCTGACCGCTGCGGGCATTCATGTGGTGGAAAGCCCTGCTGCTATTGGTGAAACGCTGGCTCGGGCTATCGGCAAAGCGTAAGACTACATCGTCAAATACCGAACAAAATCCTCGCGACCGGTTATGCTGCTTCACCGTCGCGAGGATTTTGTTTGTGGCGATAGCACAGGCTGCAGTAGATCCCCTACCCTTTTCGTGCAGTGAGATGGTCAGGGCCGCACGAGTGAATGTACACCGAAGGAGGCGCGCGGTGTACACTCGATTCATGGAAGTTTCCATCACACAGCTTCGCAAGAATCTCTTCGAGATCGTCAATCAGGCGATGGAAGGCCGACACATCTGGGTCACTTACAAGGGCCGGCGGTTTCGCATCGCGCCAGAAGACGAGCCTGCTAGCCGCCTGGCGCGCATTACGCCGATGGAGATCGTGGGTAGGGAGCAGGAAGTAGCTGGCAAATCCACTTTGCGCGAAGAGATGAGCGAAGCGTGGGAGCGGGACTGGGCGGAGCTGTGATTGCCTATCTCGACACGAACGTAGTGGTCTGGCTGGCACAGGGAGACCTGGCACGCATCACCGCCAAAGCACGCAAGGTTCTGGAATCAGCAGAACTGCGGATTTCACCAATGGTTTTGATTGAGCTCGAGTATCTACGTGAAGTCGGCCGCATTCGCTTCGGAGCGCGCGACATCCTTCGCAAGCTTGCCCGCGAGATTAGTTTGAGCGTGTGCGACCTACCGTTTCTAACCGTAACCGAAGCCGCCATCGACGAGAAATGGACTCGCGACCCGTTTGACAGATTCATTGTGTCGCAGGCGAAGGCGAGCGGGCTGGCTCGCCTAGTAACCGCTGACGAAGAAATACGGAGTCATTATCCGCGTGCTATCTGGTAATTCGTCGATTGCCAATTCGCATGACATACGAGAATGCCGCCGTTATATCCTGTCTCTTCCGCAGTTAAAGTAGTTCCTGAGGTTCAAATGTTCCGCAAGCGAATCTTGCTTCCGCTCCTTTTTGCCTGCCTTCCGCCGCTTCACGGGCAGACCCTGAATATCCAGACTCACCAGCTTCCCAATGGCATGAAGCTCCTAGTGCAGGAAGATCCTTCCATTCCCAACATCGCCTTCTACACGTTTTACCGGGTCGGCTCGCGCAACGAGCATGAGGGCATCACCGGCCTTTCCCATTTCTTCGAGCACATGATGTTCAACGGCGCGAAGAAGTACGGCAAAGGGGAGTTCGACCATGCAATGGAAGGTGCGGGCGGCAGCAACAACGCGTACACCTCGAACGATCTCACCGTCTATCAGGACTGGGTGCCGGCATCCGATCTCGAGCTCATCTTCGATCTCGAGGCCGATCGCATCCAATATCTCGCCTTCGATCCGAAGGTGGTCGAGTCGGAGCGCCAGGTGGTTTATTCCGAGCGCCGTCTCTCCGTCGACAACAACAATTACGGCCTTCTCTTCGAACAGCTCGAGGCCGCGGCATTCCAGGCCCATCCCTATCACTGGCCGGTGGTGGGCTGGCCTTCGGATATCGAGAAATGGACCATCGACGATCTGAAGACCTATCACGCCATGGCGTATTCCCCGACCAACGCTACGGTCGTGGTCGTGGGCGGAGTCAAAGCGGCCGACGTCTTCGCGCTTGCCGACAAATACTTCGCTCCGATTCCCGCACACGATCCTCCACCCCCGGTGCGCACCGTCGAGCCCGTGCAGCTTGGCGAACGCCGCGTCGAAGTGCACAAGTTTGCGCAGCTGCCTCTGCTGGCTATTGGATATCACGTGCCCAATGCGGTGAGCCCGGACTACTACGCGCTCTCGCTGCTGGATACGCTGCTTTCCACGGGGCAGAGCTCGCGCCTCTATCACTCTCTGGTGGATCAGCAGCAGCTTGCGCTGTCGGCTCAAACCCAATTCGGTCCGCGCTTCGACCCGTCACTCTTTGTCTTCATCGCGCAGCCACGTGCCGGCGTCGCACCGGAGAAAGTGGAGACCGCGTTCTACACAGAAATCGACAAGCTGAAGTCAGCACCCATCGACGAACACGAATTGCAGAAGGCTCGCAACCAGGCCATTGCTGCGCATTACCGCTCTCTGCGCTCCATCAATCAGCGCGCCAACACCATCGGCCAGTACGAAGTGCTGTTCGGCGACTGGCACAAACTTTCTACAGTAGAGGACGAATACAACAAGGTGACGGCAGCCGACATCCAGCGGGTTGCGAAACAATATTTCGGGCAGAACAACCGCACCGTCGCGATCCTTATTCCCGACACCTCCAAGCAGGAACAGGCATCCGCCGCGCCGCAGGGGGCGAACTAATCATGATTTCTTCATTACTCACTCGCTCCGCTCTTCGTACACGAAATATTCTCGGTGCATCCCTGGTGTTCGCGGCGGTCGCCTTCTTTCCGGTGCGCGAACTCACCGCCTCGCAGTCTATCGTCACGCCTCCACCTACGCCATTCGAGCTGCCTGCCTACAAGCGCGTGGTCTTTCCGAATGGACTGACGGTGCTGCTGCTTGAAAAGCACGAGCTGCCGCTGATCAGCGCCCAGCTCACTTTACGCTCGGGCTCGGTTGCCGACCCTGCAGGCGAAGCTGGCACGGCAAACCTCACCGCCGACCTGCTGCGCAAGGGCACTGCCACGCGCTCGGCGGACCAGATTTCAGCGGATATGGATTTCATCGGCATGCAGTACCGCGCGCCGGTGAGCCTCGATTCAAGCAGCTTCACTGCGGACTTCCTGAAGAAAGATCAGGCGACCGCGCTGGGGATCTTTGCCGATATGCTGCTGCATCCCAGCTTTCCTGAGGATGAGTTCAAGAAGCTTCTCGCCCAGCAGCAGGACAACATCCATTCGTCGAAAGATAATCCGCAGGCGGTTATCGGTCTTTACTACAGCCACTTTCTCTTCGGCGATACGCCTTACGGACGCCCCGCCGGCGGAGACGAAATATCTCTGAAGGCCGTCACCCGCGACAGTATCCTCGCCTTCTATAAGCGCAACTACACTCCGGGCAACGCGATCCTCGCTGTGGCGGGCGATTTCGATTCCGCGGCCATGGAAGCGCAGCTGAAACAACTCTTCGGCGAATGGAAGGGCGCGGCGCCCGCACCGGTCGAGCTGCCGATGCTCAAGCCGGTGACCGGACGACGCCTGCTGCTTATCGACAAGCCCGACGCCACGCAGACTTACTTCGCCATCGGCAATGTCGGCCTCAATGCTACCAATCCGGACCGCGCATCGATCCAGGTAGTCAATACGCTCTTTGGCGGCCGCTTCACTTCACTCTTCAACACCGAGCTGCGCATCAAGAGCGGCTACAGCTATGGGGCTTTTTCGAGCTTCACCGAGCTGCGTAGTGCGGGTCCATTCACCATGTCCACCTTCACCCGCAATGCCACGACGGAACCGGCTATCGACAAGTCATTCGAGGTTCTTGACCGCGCACACAAGCAGGGCTTCACGGCGGACGAGCTGACCTCGGCCAAAAACTACATCGCCGGCGAGCTGCCGCCGCAGCTTGAGACCTCAGTGCAGCTGGCTGCGCAGATGGCGCATAACGAGCTGTATGGAATCAGCCGCGAGCAGTTCAACCAGAACCTGGTCAACATCCAGAAGACCTCGCCCGCGGATGCCACGCGCATCCTGAACACGTATTTCCCGCAGTCCGATAACACCGTGATGGTGGTGATCGGCAAGGCCGCCGACATCCAGAAGCTTCTGGCGAAGTACACGCCGAATATGACAGTGAAGAAGATCAGCGACCCGGGGTTTTAAGGCCGCCGCAACCTGAGCTCGCAGCCCACACGATAAACTAGACGTACACAGGAGTTAAGGAGAAACAGTGTCACAACGCACCTTCAGCATCATTAAGCCAGACGCGGTCCGCAAGGGCTACACCGCCGCCATCCTCGCCGAGATCGAGAAGGCCGGCTTCAAGATCGTCGCCATCAAAAAGCTTTCCATCTCGAAGACCCAGGCCGAAGGCTTCTACTACGTCCACAGCGAGCGCCCCTTCTTCGGATCGCTGACCGACTTCATGTCCTCGGGGCCGATCTTCCCTCTCGTGCTTGAAAAGGACAACGCCATCGCCGACCTGCGCAAGCTGATGGGCGCCACCAACCCGGCCAACGCCGAGGACGGCACCATCCGCAAGAAGTTCGCCGGCTCGATCGAAGAGAACGCCATCCACGGCTCCGACGCAGAAGACACCGCCAAGTTCGAGATCGGCTACTTCTTCGCCGGCTACGAGTTGGCGTAGATTCCATCTCCAGTTATTGATCCCCAGTTGTTCGTCCCCAGCTATCAGGCCGGCGACGAACAACTGGGGACTGGTGACTCGCAACTTAAAAGTGATGTGAAATGCCCACCACCACGGTGTAATCGGCGAAGAACGCATCCCCGTTTGCCGTGTTGTTTTCCAGCTCCGGCACGCTGGGCTCACGATTGCGGGCCAGCGCCCACGGCCCATTCACTGACAGCGTGTCGCGCTTGTAATTGAACATGAAGCCGGGATCGATGGACACGATGTATCCGGGACGCCGGAAGCCGTCGTTACTCCCGATCAGGTCATGCGCCGGAACGCCCTCATCGCGGACACCAAAGCTGAACGCCAGCCCACGCAACTTGGGAACCGCCTGCGACAATCCCACACGCCACAGATACTGGTCTGTAACCGACATCACGCCCTGCCCGGGCTGCGTGCGAAACGTGGGCACGCCATTCGTATCCATCGGATTGGCCAGATACTGCCCCTGCAGATATCCGAACGATCCACGCCACAGGCGCTTGTAGCCCTGCGTCGCCGCTACGAAGCCCCATCCGCCATCGCCGGGCTGCAGCGACTGGTCTGCCGTGGCCTTGATGATCTGGCCCTTGTAGAGAGCCGATCCGGTTGCATCGTCGATTCCCGTGGGCGCCTTCAGAGACATGCTCACCGCGATGTTGCCGCCATTTTCTGTGGGCGGACGAAAGATCCATGCCTGAGCGCCGACCGTGATATCGCCCACGCCGCTCACCTGAAAGACGCCGCTGGGGGGATAGATCTGGTTGCGTGTGCCATTAAACACCGGCACATCGGCGATCAGGCTCCAGCGCGGCGACAGCCGGTATTCAAGACCAACGTCGAAAATGTTCTGGTGATTACGCACCGCCGTGGGACGCGCGATTTCATCGGTACCGACAAAATACTTATTCGAATTGAAGACGCGATAGCCGATGTTCACGATCAGGTTGTGGATCGATAATCCGCCGCGCGCGCCATCGTTCCCATCGGAAACCAGCTCGTCCATCAACCTCTGGTTGGAGTGCGCCGCGACACATCCCTGCCCATATGCGGGAGCGGTCGCCATGGCTGCCGCACAGAGCAGCAGCGTAGTTATTTTTTTTATTTTCATAGTGCCCTTTCCAGACTGGCCTCAGTCCGAATGCTTCGGCCAACTGTAGCGGGCAACAACTATTTCGTCTTGGTTGAATCGATGGGGAAATTCCTCCACCTGGCAGTGGAGATAGGGATAGATATTAGGTAGGAGAATGATAAAAGATGGTGCGCCCGAGAAGATTCGAACTTCTGACCTAACGCTTCGGAGGCGTTCGCTCTATCCAGCTGAGCTACGGGCGCTCCCCTTAAGGATACTACGGTAGCCACCGGGAATCACATCCATTTCCTTGGACCGCGACGCCCGGCGCCACCGGTGCAATAATGCTTGCGACAATCTTCCACTTTGAGAAGGACTACATGGCTGATCTGGAACTGTTGCCAAGGAGCTGGCCCGCGTGGAACTTCGATGTCGCGCAGGGAGGCACATTGGGCAACGGCAACTCCTCTGGAAGCGAAATCTTGTGGAAGCGCGAAAGTGACACAAGTGCGGTCACGGTTGCCATTTCAGGCTGATCGCAATTTCTGATGACCGGCTGAGCCTTTTGACAGACCATGCCGATCCGCGCTCTGATGGACGAGCAGCACTCACCACGTCAGGAGCCTCACCCCAATGATCCGTCATATGTCCCGGAAGCTGTCTGCTTGTCGCCCCTATCTGCTTGCTTTCGCCATCTTTGTTCTGGCGCTCACACAGGCGCATGCCCAGTGCGATCCTCACGCGGCCAATCCACCCAGCCCGCCAGCTCAGGCCGCCGTCACGCTCGGCGGCAAATCCGTCACCATCGATTACTGTGCACCATCTATGCGCGGCCGGAAGATATTCGGCGCACTTCTTCCCTACGACCATTGGTGGCGCACTGGAGCCAACACCTCCACCACGCTGAAGACGGAAACCGATCTGCGCATCGGCACGCTGAAGGTGCCGGCAGGGAGCTACTCCATCTACTCCATTCCCTCGGCGACGACCTGGAAACTCATCATCAACAAGCAAACCGGCCAGTGGGGCACCGTCTATAAGGAAGACCAGGACCTTGGCCGCGTCAACATGACGGCGGGAAGCGCGCCAAGCGCACCGGTGGAGACTTTTAAGATCACGTTCGAGCACACTACAGGCAACAAGACCCAGCTGCACCTGATCTGGGAGAACACCAACGTCTACGTTCCGGTAGAAGCGATCAAGTAGCGATTCGCCAGAAGACAAAAGGCTGCGCTTGCAACGGCGCAGCCTTTCCTATTTCCGGGAATTGATTATTTTGTCGCAGATGCAGCGTCGCGCTGCCGCTCCAGCTCCTGCATCACGGATTGGATCAGCTCCTTCGCGCCGTTAATCTCACCCAGTACGGTTTCCAGATCCAGCGCCGGTTTTGAAGGATTGCGCTGCGAGGTGCAGTAGACACCGTGCTGCCCGATGAGGATCAGCGCATCCGTCAGCATGTCCAGCGTGACGGCGAGGCGTCCGCGCGCCGGCCCCATCATGAATTCGTATTTTTCCAACTCGTCGCGGCGATGCAAAAGATTCGACAAAGCTTTCTCCTTTGGATGGTTTCACCGCGAAGACGCAAAGGACGCTAAGCAAAGTGTCGAATTGACACTGCTTCATGTATCGTCTTCAGACTGCCTGCGCGGCATAGCCGTTGAGCAAATCCGCGCTTATCATCGCGACGACTCACCATTCCTTCGCCGCGGTATCCACTTCGACCGGCGTCGACGCGGCGGCAGCCTTCCAGCGCAGGATTGGTTTGCGGGCCGCGGTCGTTTCGTCGAGCCGCGAGATGCGCGTGGAATGGGGAGCCGAGATCACCACCTGCGGATTCTCATCCACTTCGCGCGCGATCTGCTGCATGGCGTCGACGAACAGATCGAGCTCTTCGCGCGATTCGCTTTCTGTCGGCTCGATCATCAGTGCGCCGGGCACGATCAGCGGAAACGATGTCGTGTAGGGATGAAATCCGTAGTCGATCAGCCGCTTGGCGATGTCGCCGGTCTTCACGCCGTTCTTCGTCTGACGCTTGTCGCTGAAGACCACTTCATGCATCGACGGTGTATCGTACGGCAGCTCGTAGAGGTCCTGCAGCTTCGCGCGGATGTAGTTTGCGTTGAGCACCGCGTCTTCTGTCGTCTGCCGCAGACCATCAGGACCGTTCGCCAGGATGTATGCCAGTGCGCGCACAAACATGCCGAAGTTGCCGTAAAGCATGCGCACACGGCCAACAGATTCAGGCCGGTCGTAGTTCCAGTGCAAGAGACCGTCAGCATCGTGCGCGAGTACGGGGGTTGGCAGGAACGGCTCCAGGATCTTCTTGCAGGCGACTGGCCCCGAACCGGGACCACCGCCGCCGTGCGGCGTGGAAAAGGTCTTGTGCAGGTTGAGGTGCATTACATCGACACCGAAGTCGCCGGGGCGCGTCTTGCCTACCAGCGCGTTCATATTCGCGCCGTCCATGTAGAGCAGCGCTCCTTTGTCGTGCAGCACGTCGGCGATCTTGTGAATCTCGTTCTCGAAAACGCCGATGGTCGATGGGTTGGTCAGCATCAGCGCTGCCGTGTCCTCATTCACCATTTGCGCCAGTGCCGCGACATCGACGCCACCCTGCGCATTCGACTTCAGATTGATGACCTGATAGCCGCAGCTGGCGGCGGTCGCCGGATTCGTTCCGTGCGCGGAGTCGGGAATGATCACGTGCTTGCGCGCGTTGCCCTTCGACTGGTGATAGGCGCGCGCCAACAGAATGCCGGTGAACTCACCATGCGCGCCTGCCGCGGGTTGCAGGGTGATCGCGTCCATACCTGTAATTTCAATCAGGCAATCCTGCAGCAGCTTCACCACGCCCAACGCGCCCTGCGAGAGCGACTCGGGCTGGTAGGGATGCGCTTCGGCGATACCTTCGAGCCGCGACACCAACTCATTCACGCGCGGGTTGTACTTCATGGTGCAGCTACCCAGCGGATACATGCCGAGATCGATGGCGTAGTTCCACGTCGAAAGCCGCGTGAAGTGGCGGATGATCTCGATCTCGCTCAGCTCCGGAAGCGTGCCCGCGTTCTCTCGTACTGCGCCATCGAGCAGAGCGGAAGCGTCAACCTCGGGCACATCCAGAGGAGCGAGCTTGTAGCCCTTCTTGCCTGGCGAGGACTTCTCGAAGCTGAGGTTTTCGTTTTGTGTAAGGTGCGCGGTGACCTTGCGCGTCTTGCCTACAAACCCATTCATTGTTGCCATATCTTGACCCTCAAAACTTTAAGCTCACCGCAAAGACGCAAGGAGCGCCAAGAAAACCTGGCGCGCTTTGCGCGTCGGCGGTGAATCGCTCTAGCGCGCCACGGCGACAGCCGCTTCGGCCAGCGCTGCGGCTGCTGCGTCCATTTGTTCGCGGGTGGTCAACTCTGTCGCGCACCAGAGCGTTGCGTTGCCCAGCTCCGGATACCACTTCGCGAGCGGCAGGCCGCCGATAATCTTCTTCTCCAACAGCCGCGCGCTCAGCGCTTCCGGAGTTTCATCCGTCTGGAGTACGAATTCGTGGAAGCGCGGCGTCTTTGCGAACAAGAGCTTGCCCTGTGCGCCGAGCGTGTCGGCGGCGTATTTTGCCTTGGCCAGATTCTGCAGCGCCAGCTCGCGCATGCCTTGCTTGCCGTAGACGGTCAGGAAGATGGTCGTCATCAGCGCCACCAGCGCCTGATTCGTGCAGATATTCGAAGTCGCCTTCTCGCGGCGGATATGCTGCTCGCGCGTGGAGAGCGTAAGCACGAAGCCGCGCCGGCCCTCGGTATCCTTCGTCTCGCCGACGAGGCGTCCCGGCATCTGGCGCAGATATTTCTCCTTCGCCGCCATCACGCCGCAGTAAGGTCCGCCGTAACTGAGCGCCACACCGAAGGACTGCGCCTCCATGGAGACGATATCCGCCTCAACCGGAGGCCGCACGATGCCCAGCGATACCGCCTCGGCGATAGAGACGATCAGCAGTGCGCCCTTCTTGTGCGCGATCTCTGCGATCGCCGGGATGTCTTCCATCACGCCGAAGAAGTTCGGCGACTGGACCAGCACGCATGCAGTCTGATAGGTGACGGCCTGCTCCAGCGCGGCCAGATCGATGCGGCCTGCATTGGGTGCGCCGTCGGCGACGTATCCCACCTCGCGTGCGTCATGTCCCTGATGCTGCGCGTAGGTGTGCATCACCTCGCGATATTCCGGATGCACGGTCTTTGCCACCAGCACACCGTCGCGGCCGGTGATGCGCACCGCCATCATCACTGCTTCCGCCGCGCCGGTCGACCCGTCGTACATCGAGGCGTTCGCGATATCCATGCCGGTGAGCTCGCAGATCATGGTCTGGAACTCGAAGATGGCCTGCAGAGTGCCTTGCGTGATCTCCGCCTGATAGGGCGTATAGGAAGTGAGGAATTCGCCGCGCTGCACCAGCGAATCGATCACGACGGGGCGGTAATGCCGGTAAGCGCCAGCGCCGAGAAAGCTGGTGTAGCCGTTCGCATTGAGCGCCGCAGCGGCCTTGAAGTGGTCGACGATCTCCGACTCACCCATCTGCCGCGGAACGCTCAGGTCGCGCGTGAGCCGGTATTCTTCCGGGATCACGGCAAACAGATCGTCAATGGATGAGAAACCTATCTCGCGCAGCATGGCCGCGCGCTCTGCATCCGACTTCGGTAAATAACGCATAGTTCTTCCTTGTGTTGCCCGGCGCGCCCTGGAGCGCGCTCCATGCTTGTAACTCACCACAGGGAACGCAGAGAAACTCAGATCACAACAAAATCGTCTGCGCTCTTCGTGTCTTCTGCGGTGAATGGTCTTGCCCGGCGAGAATTACTTGCCGGTTTCTTCTGCAACGAACTTCTCGTAGTCAGCCGGAGAAAGCAGCGACGTCAGCTCCGCCGGGTCGCTGATTTCTACCTTCATAATCCATGCGCCATGCGCGTCAGTATTGATCTTTTCGGGGGAAGCATGCAGCTCCTCGTTCACTTCTGTAACTGTGCCGGTTACAGGAGAGTACAGGTCGGAAACGGCCTTTACCGATTCCACGCTGCCGAAGACCGCGCCTTTTTCAATCTTGGTTCCAACCTTGGGAGCGTCAACAAACACGATGTCGCCCAGCGAGTTTTGCGCGTAATCGGTGATGCCGACGGTGCCCACATTTCCCGCGACTTCGATCCATTCGTGTTCCTTGGTGTACTTATATTTCTCGGGATAAGCCATCGAACAATCTCCTCTTTCCAATTCTTACAAAGGTTCACCGTTAAGGCGCACAGTACGCCAGGAGTCTTGCGTGAGCTTCAGGCAGTCTTCTTTGGGCGCTTGTAAAACGGTGTTGGGACAATCACCGCCTTCACCGGGTTTCCGCGTATTTCTACTGCCACTTCGCCGCCGGCTACAGCCAGCTCCGTTGGTACGTAGGCCAGCGCAATATTCTTCTTGAGGAATGGCGCCGGCGATCCGCTGGTTACCTCGCCGATCTTTCTGCCGGAGGCGTCGAGCACCGCGTAGCCATCGCGGGCGATGCCACGCTCGACGATCTCGAGCCCCACCAGCTTGCGCTTCGGGCCGCCTTCGGCTTTGACCTGAGACAGCGCATCCGATCCGAGGAACGGCCCCTTTTCGAGCTTCAAAAACCGATCCAGATGGGCCTCATAGACATTGATGGTCTCGGAGATTTCGTGTCCATAAAGCGCCATTGCCGACTCCAGGCGCAGCGTGTTCCGCGCACCCAGTCCACAGGGCAGAATGCCGAACTCGCGGCCAGCATCGAGCACCTCGTTCCACACGCGCTCGCTGGTGGGGGTATCGGATGGCACATAGATTTCAAAACCATCCTCGCCGGTGTAGCCGGTACGAGCAATCAGCGTATTTGCCAGACCGCAGACCGTTCCCCACGTGAACCAGTAGCCTTTGATTGTGCTCAGATCGACGCTGGTCAGCTTGGCCAGAGTCTCCGCCGCCTTTGGTCCCTGGATCGCAAGCTGTGTGTAGTAATCGCTGTAATCGCTGACGTGGCAGTGGAAGCGCTGAGCGTTTTGTTTTATCCACTGAAAGTCTTTCTCGCGGGTGCCAGCGTTGATCACGATCAGGTAATCGTTGCCGCTGAGCTTGTGCACGATCACGTCGTCGACGAAGGTGCCGTTGGGATAGAGCATCGCGGAGTAATGCGCCTGCCCTACCTGCAGCTTCGAGGCGTCGTTTATGGAGATGTGCTGCACCGCGGCCAGCGACTCCGGCCCGCGCAGCTGGATGTCGCCCATGTGGCTGACGTCAAAGACGCCTACGCCGGTGCGCACCGCCATATGCTCGGCAATCAGGCCGGAATACTCGACCGGCATATCCCATCCGCCGAAGTCCACCATCTTCGCGCCCATGCTGCGATGCATGTCGTTCAAAGCGGTTTTACGAAGCGCAAGCGAGGTAGTAGTAGCCACGGCGGGAAGTCCTTCCGGCGGGAGATCTCGAACTTTTTACGGTAGCACGTTGGAACGGAAAATTGGGAACCGCCCCGGGAGGGTCAGGCGTTCGTTCAAATCCCGGTATAACGCAGGAATGCGCGCTTTGATCGCAGCGCGCATTCCTTACAACAAATTAGAGGCGGCAAGCGCCTTTTTCGATGCAGCTACTTACTTCTTCAGGCCGCGCTTGAGGCGATAGACCACACCCACGGAGAGCGCAAACTGTTCATGAATGCCGGCGCTGCCAAAGTCGGTCAGGGTCGCATCCGGCGAGATGCGGAAAACCCAACGCGATGACCGGTTCAGGTCGATGGAGCCGCCGATCGCACTGCCGAAGGTGGTCTGGTTTTTGAACAGGCCCAGCGTCGCAGGAGCCACCGGATTTCCGGACTGATCCTGCAGAGCGGACTCAAAGCTGCCATAGGCTCCGCCGAAGAGCGCGTGAAAGGTCATCGATACGTGTTCGTTGCTGGGTCCGCGGTATTCCGGACCAGCCATAAACATGTGCTCGCTCACAAACGGGCCTTTGATTCCATAAGGATTCGGCAATACGCCGCTGGTGCCGTAGTATCCACGCCCGTTGGCCGCCACCGCCCAGCGTTTGCGGAAGAAGCGGGCTGCCTGAATGTCGAATCCGCCCAGGTTCGAGCCCTGTACCAGATCCGGACCGGCATTGAAGTGCGAATAGGCGAAGCCGCCGTAGACTTCCCACTTGTAATCGTAGTGAACGCCGGCCAGCGTGTCGTTCGGAGCAACTACCGGCTGCTGGTACTGGGCCTGAGCCTGATTCTGAAAACCGGGCAGCATTGCCATCGCCGCTGCCAGCATGAAGACCATCTTCCGCACGTGCTTCAACAAACAAACCTCCAAAAGGCTTCGCAGCACGCAACCAGCCGCAATCGCTGCAATATCTCAAGATACATGTCTGGCCCGGCTTCTGTCCTGTCCCAGACTGGCTTCTGTCCTATTTAGACCGGCCCATCTTCGGCGCGGAAGCAGATCGCCTGCCGAATTCGTTGAACCAGGCTGATGCGCCTTCCGTACCGATCATGAGCGGAGGACAAAAATATATGAATGCGACTCGCATCCGGCCCTGCTATCTGGCAGCGGTTTTGATTGCCGCTCCCATCACCGCATTTGCGTCCTATATGGCCTGGCTGATCGTACCGATCATCTTCAGGGAAGTAGTCGTGACGGTGGTCCGCACCGTTCTGGGAGCATGAATCCGTTACGCTGTTCCCATCGTTTAGATAGTGTGAAACCGCTTCGCGTCTCCCCGGTGCATGGTAACCAGCGCTGTGCGACAATAGCCTAGCGAGGTTTGACAATCGCGCTCCGGCAGGTTCGAGACCTGTTGGATTCGGGAGATATCACCATGCTCGATAATCTGTTTACGCCGACTCACCTGATCATCATTCTGGTCATCGCCCTCTTGATTTTCGGGCCCCGCAAGCTTCCTGAGCTGGGCAAGGGCCTGGGTGAAGGGCTCAAGGGCTTCAAGGACGGCATCAAGGGCGGAGGCGACGCCGCGAAACAGGAGAATGTCGCGAAGACCGAGGCTGCGCCGCAGCCCACTCCGCAATCCAAGTAGTCTTCCTCTCGCACTTATCTGCGCGTAGCCCTCGAAACCGAAGTTTCGAGGGCTCGCAGCATCCCAGAACTTCCCGCCTTTCGCACTTCCAAAAACTGTTTGATACATCCGAGATGCGACTGTAGCTCGCTTGGGCCAGCAGAAGCCAACTTACTCGCTCGTTGGTAGAGGCGCCGAGACGATGGCCATGAGGCAATTTCCCGCATGATCCTTCGGCTGGAACTTCCCTGATACCTCGGTAGCATCTCCAATGGAATAATCCCAGACCAAATCCAGCCCCAGCAATGCCCCCATGGCGTCCGCCGCACGCCGCTCATGCTGTTTGGTCGGGATATAAGGAACTTCCGAGGCGAGATAAATGTCCGTTGTCCCATTCACCGGGGTAAAGTCTGCTGGAAAACAGAGGCCGTGGAATTCGAGCGACGTGATCTGTTTGTAAGTGAGGATATGCTCGAGCGCGACGCTCTCTGGAATGATGTGAGCATCATTTCCGCTGAAGCACGGGCCGTCCGGACCAAGAGCTGAGGCCATGGTTCCGCATTGCCAATCGTCAGGCGCAACGGGCAGTTTGTAGGCGATGCTCCAGTTCGACCCCATCGGCCGGTTGCTCGCTGCCCACGGTGTGTTTGTGCCGATATTCTTCTGCAATTGACCCAGCGTAATCGGCGAGGGTTTATGTCTGGCTGGATATTGTGGATCGATGCAGTGCCAGTAGCTCTCCATCATGTAGGTGCTGCCGGAGTTGATGTTGATCGCGTTGGTGTGCTCGCACTCCGGGGCGAAGACCTCGATCCCGGTCACCTTTGTCCCGGGGCGAGAGGAATTTCCTTCTGTTTGCACCGAGAAGACAAACGCGCCGTCGAAATGGATGCGTAAATCAAATGGGGTTGCGGCTGGGGAAGCCGGTGGTGCTATGGTGCCGGTCTGAGTCGTTCCCGCCTCGTTCACTGTGGAATAGCTCCTTGAGATTGGTAGTGCCCATCCCGATGACGTAGTACGGAGCCCAAAAGTATGGATGGCGAAACTCGGCATTCGCGCTTACAGCACTCTCCGCTTCGAGGAGAGCCTGGGGAACGGTAAGCCCGCGTGCCAACCCTGCGTAGAAATTCTTCATCAATTGCACTGAAACTGCGGAATCCACATCCCAGTGCGTCGCCACAACCTGCTGCGCTCCCTCAGCCGTCAAGGTCTGAACCATATCCTGTATATCGTCCGAACTGCGCTCTTCCCTTTTTCCGGTCGAACAAGCGGACAGCACCACCAGCCGGCAATCGGCGAAGGCCGGTGAGCGGACGGCGCGCGCGTCCAGCCAGTCTGCGCCACCTTTCAGCGGCCGCGCCAGCAACAAACGAGTGCTGCCATCGACAAAATTGGTATGACCAGCAAAATGGAGAAGCCCGGCGTGCGGCGTTGCCGCCCGGATGGAGGACGCCAATGCGTCGTTGCCGGTAAAAACCCTGGGCGACGCCAGAACGCTGGCGACTTCGTCGGCCTCCATCTTCGCCTCCGGCAAACGGGGTACATCGGGATCGGCCGGATTGGAGGAGCCGATGACAATACTCTTCCGGAAATTTCCCGCTTTCGAGATCTCGCGGCGTGCCAACAGCACCGAGTGAACGGTAGTGACAGGAATCTGCAGCCCCAGGTAGTTGCCGTTGAACTGCAGAGCACCCACCGGCAGAAATTCCATGCTGTCGCCCAGATCGAAGATCAGTGTGCGATGGGCATCGAGCCGGTCTGCAATGGGGGTCAGCAGCGTATCGGCAAGGTGCTTCCCGTAAGAACGAATACTCGCTTCGCTGCTCGACGGTGTCGCCAATGCTTCAAAAAATGTGTGACAGAGGAGATCGAAACGGACGGCATCGGTCTGGATCTCGCGCATCTGGATCCCGCGATCGTCCATCGTCCACAGCAAAATCGAGCCGTCGAGACGAATCGTGCCCACGACGGTCTCCTGCGTCATTGCGCTTCGCAAGCCGCTAAGCGGTTTTGTAAGACAGTTGAGCTCGCTTTCATCTTCATGACACCACTGCTGGAGGGTAACGCCGCTCGAAAGCAAACGATACCGCTCCCACAAGGCCAGGACGTCGAGTGGATCTTTGCCCTCGCGCAGCCAGGTCAAGGCAAGCGCGGCATAGACGTCTCGCACCTTCTCAATCCAGTCCATGCGCTCCTGAAGGCTGGTTATTTCGCGATAACCGAGCTCGGTCATAGCAACAGCGTGGGTGAGCGCCTCTTCGGCATCCTGATTTCGCCCTTCCAGTAGAGACAGATGCCCCTCAACTGCGGTATAGCGCAATTCCAGATCGCGATCACCTGCCCCGTACCCATTCGCGGTTTTGTCTTGCAAAGCCTGCTTGGCAGCCTTCATATCATTGCTTGCAAGGTAAGCTTCGGCCAGGGAGATCCGAGCCTCCGCCAAATTTGCTCGCATAAATTCGCGACCGGGCAACTGGGCTAGCTCCGCCTTCGCGAGACTGATATCGTTCGACGCCTCTCGCATCTGCTCCGCTTCGATCTCGACACTTACCAGGAAAAGGCGGTTCGCCACCACCATGTCCGGATTCGGCAGCAGCTCCGCCTGATGCACGGCTTCGCGGCGCAGAATCGTTGCGCTGTATGAACGAGAAGAAGCCTCCTCTTCGTCAGCCAAGTTGTTATAAAGGTTTAAAGCTCGAACCTGCGGATAATTGCCTTGCCAGTAGCTTCTCAGGTTCTGCAAATTCATCGTCCAGGCTCGACTGCGATTCCCCATGAAACGTTCTTCACTGGCGAGAAAGCCACTAGCACGCAAATGCATTATGCGATAACCCGCGGTACTCGAGAGATTGACCGAGTGCATGAGACTGATCTCTGAAGAATCGAAACCATTCTGCATACGTTCGCATGCCGCCTGATCTGCATGAAACTGAGCATCGATCCATGGGTAGTGCCGATCCATCAGTTGAGAAGACAATTCACGAGAAGTAGCCAGGCACCCTGGAAGCTCGCGGAGATGCTCGAAGTTATAGACCTCTTCGGTGCGGGCTCTGGCCATGCCGGCAACGTTGCCGCTGCGCTCAAATTCACTTTGCGCGCTGCGCGCTTCTGCCAGCGCAACCGCCGGGCTGGCATGCGGTCCATCCGCGATAGCGCTGGCCAGAAAATTCGCACCGGCAGCAAATTCCGGCGCGGAGGAGCCAGCCATCATATCCGCAAGCCAGCGGTCGCCGTGATGCTCTTCCAGCGACACAGCGATGGCATGCAGCAAAACGCGGGCTGCATTGCAGGAGTCACTGCATTCCGCCGGATGTGATGTGGAGTCTTTTAGGGAGGGATTTGCAGGAAGGGGATAAGCGGTTTTGAGAAGCTTGGGAAGGTAACCAGTGGAAAGCTCTTCGTCGTAGTCGGCTACCACGGCCGGGCTTCTGGCCAGATGCAGCATCCCATTTGGACCGGCGAGCAGCGGCTCGAGCAGCGACTGCTGCGCCTTTACCTTGGCTTCAATGGCTTCGATCTCATCGAGGTGACGCTTGCCGTCGGCCAGCCAGGCCTTATCGTGTTCTATTGCCAGAAATCTCTTCCAGACCTCGATGGCACTCGAATATTGAAAGAGGTCCTGCAGCACTACCGCATCGTTGTAGAGAGCCACAGGATTGTCTGGCTGCAGCCGCGCTGCCTGTGCGAGATAATCCAGAGCGGTTGCCTCGTCGGTGGCCGCGTCCGTCTCCTTGGAACGCATGACATATGCTGAGGCCAGATCGGTAAGCACCGCTACGTTATCGGGGTCGTTCGCATGCAGCCTCTTGAGCGTGTCGATAGCTGACTCGTAGCTTTCGTTCAGCAAATCAGATCGCGCCTGGAGCAATAGCCAATGCGGATCCTCCGGGGTCTTCATCAAAGCCTGGTTGATGGCCGCGCGTGCCTCGAGCAATGGCACGGAATCGCTCAGGCGGCTGGTGCCGGCGGCTCTGCTGTGACGGGCGGTATCGACTGGAGCAAATCCCGCCAGCGGAATGCGTGTAGCCATAATGCGATGGCTGGAGTATGCCTCCGCAAGCAGCCGCTCCGGTGAAGACTGGGCGCGGAAACTTCCGAAGAAAACAAAGGCCAGCGCTGCGGCCGCGACCAGACCGCCAATCGCCATCACCGCCGGCCACATGATGCGGCTGCCCGATACACCCGCTGTAGAGCCCTGCGCGGCGGCAAGGAGCTTCTTTGCCATGTGCTCCTGCCAGACCGGGTGAAGTGCCGAGATCTTGGCTAAAGCGGCGGTCTCGGCAGGGCTCTGTTCATCGGACAGAATGCCCGCCCAGAACTTGAGTATCGCGCCACAGCGGTAACAGCTTGCCGCATGCTCGGTTAAACGCTCCGATTCCTTGGCATTCAGACGCTCCGCGGCCATGCGTTCCCACAACGCATCGTCCGGGCAATCCGAACCCCGCGCCTGAATGCCCCCGTACAGGGGCGTCCGGGTTCCCGCTTCGCGACCACCGAGAAGCCTGTCGAGAAGCTCCTCAATTTTGTCGCTGGGAACGCGCGGGTTGGAATTCAGAGCCATTCACCCTCATGAACCGTGGAGCGGACGGAAAATCCTTCACGGGAATTCATGTTTTTCGGCAATGAAGTGAGAAAAGGTTTCTGAATATGGGAACGAATCAGGGTGACCATACGGTGCAAAGCGCTTTCCACGCCTTTCACTGAGATCGACATACCGGGCAGGCTGGCGATAGCGCTGGCGGTCATGCCCTGCTGATAGTAAAGCCAGAATACGGTGCGATCCCGCTTGCCGATCGCGTCCCGGCCCGAGGCAGCGAGGAAGCTATCGATCTCTTTCAACAGGTGGTTGCGCTCCAGCCATTCGGAGTTCTGCAGGGCTTCCGCGTGAAACTCGGAAATCTGCTCTTCCTTCAATCCGCCTCCCCGTTTGTTGGTATTACGTTTGCGGAAGTAGTCGTTTGCGGCAGCGGCGCTCACCACCTTGACGAAGGCCGTAAAGGAATCTGGATGACGAGGCTCGAACTCCCGGAGGATTCGCCGATCGTCTTCGCAGAATTTGAGAAATACGTCCTGCACGATATCGTCAACGACCGCTGGAGATGTGTCTCCCCATAGGCGGCCGACGCGCAATACGCTGAGCGCAATGGGCCGGCTAAACCGGCGGACAAATTCTTCCCACTCCACAGCGCCTCCCTGCAAGGCACAGAGCTGAGCCAGGTCGTTCGATGACATTTCTTTAGTGGCCACGAGAGTGGCATCAGATTACATCAAAAAGTTGCCACTGAGGATGTTTTCCACAGGCTGGGAAATTCCAATGCTGAGGATTTTTCCGGGCAGGTGATCTAGATACCGTTTGTGCGCTGCCAAATATACGACCGCTTTAGACCTCATTGTGAGGCAGATTCTTCCGCGACCTCGTCGCTCACCACAAAAAAATGCTTCAGGTTGGCGACGCCAAATGAGGTTGTGATGGCTACGTCGGAGGCATCGCGCCCGACTGCCATCAGCACACGTCCCACGCGGGGCCGGTTGTGGCGGGCATCGAAGGTCCACCATCGCCCGGAGAGATAGACCTCGAACCATGCGCTGAAGTCCATCGGTGACCAAGGTATATCGATGCGGATGTCGCCCAGATAGCCGGTGGCGTACCGCGCGGGAATATTCAATGCGCGCAGAAATGTAATCGCCAGGTGCTGAAAGTCGCGACATACACCCTGCCGCTCGGTGAAGACATCGAGCGCCGTCTTGGACGGCCGCGCGAACTGGTAGCCGAATGTCACCTTCTGGTGCACCCAGGCAACTACCGCCGCCACCCTTGACCACCCCCGCGGCAAATGCCCAAACAGATCGAGCGCAATGGCGGAAAGGCTGTCGACCTCGCAGTAGCGGCTGCTCATCAGATAGCGGAGCACGTCGCTCGGCAGATCCGAAACCGGATGCTCCACCGCATCCAGCGCGACAGGATCGGGCTCGCCGGAATCCTCGATCAGGGTATTGTTCGATAGCCGCAGCCGCCCTGCCGGCGCATCGAAGCGCGTGCAGAGATTGCCGAAGCTGTCGAGATAGTTCTCGAGGGGGAGATCCGGCTCGACGAGCAGACGGTCAGGCTCGCGGAGGTCGCCAGCCCGCGAGGGATGCACATTGAGCATGGCCACGAAAGAAACCGCCGCCGGCAGGTCGAATTGAATGTCGTAACCCAGTCGTATGAGCATCGAATGATATGTGACGGCCTTTCCGCCGTGAGTTGCGTCCCGGGATGCCTATTATGCAGCAGGAAGGGCAATTTTAAGATGCGATGAATCGGCCCGCGCGTTTGTCCGGACCCGATTTCGTTTAGAGTTCCAGTAGTGCTTCCCGCTTTATCGAGGAATGAGTTGACTTACTGTCTCGGCATTCTTACCCACCAGGGATTGGTCATGGCCTCCGATTCCCGCTCCAATGCAGGATTCGATCAGGTCAATATCTGCCGTAAGATGCACACCTTTGTCCACCCGGGTGAGCGGGCCTTTGTGATCCTGACCAGCGGCAGCCTTTCCCTCACGCAATCGGTGATTGCCCTGCTGCGCGACGAGTTCGAGGCCGGAGAGGGCCTGGCTACGGCCACAACTTTTTATATGGCCGCGCGCGCTGTGGGCGATTGCGTGCGGCGCGTCTCAGAGCTCGACCGCGCGGCTTTGGAGGCTGATGGCTTTAACTTCAACATCAATCTCCTGCTCGGCGGTCAGGTGAAGGGCGAGCGTCCTGCGCTTTCGCTTATCTATCCGCAGGGAAATCCTCTCAGCGCGACTTACGATTCCCCCTATTTGCAGATCGGCGAAGTGAAATACGGCCGCCCCATTCTTGACCGGGGCATCGTCTCCGGCACGACCACGCTTGAAGACGCAGCCATGTACGCGCTGCTGTCTTTTGACGCCACCATGCGCTCGAACGTGACCGTGGGACCGCCCATTGAGTTCCTGCTCTATGAGAACGACAAGCTCGAGCTCGACCGCTATCGACGATTCTCCGCCGATGATCCCGAGCTGATGCTGATTCATCGCAAATGGGAACAAGCCTTGCGCCGCGCCGTGGAAGAGCTGCCGAAGATCCAGTTCAACGCGTGTCTGCCGAGTATTTCGTAGAACAATTTTTTAATTTCTGTTTGACAGGCCTCTCAAAACGGGAAGATGTTCCCGCCTTGAGGTTCTCTTCTCAAACTGACATCGGGAAGGTAAAGCCATGGGCGGTTGTGCAGCGCAAACATTCAATGGAGTAACGCAGGATCAGTTCGAGGCACTGCTTCAAAAAGCAGCAGCGAACGGGGTCAATATTTCCGGGAACAGCGGGTCTGATTCACAGAAGGGGATCACCATCAGCTGGAACTATGACCCCGACGCGCAGACATTCACACTCGAATGCACCGACAAACCTTTTCTGATTCCCTGCGGGATCATCAACACACAGATTCAGAATCTTGTGAGCGGTGCACTGCAAGGCATGCAGCCCTGAAGCTCCGGTTGCTGAGCCGTTCACCGGCTCAGCGGTCCGGACTATGCGTCAACAGTATGCGTCGAGGCGGGCGCTGTGAGAGGTTGATGCGCTCCTACTCGATGTCACCGACCGCGTAGTATCCCTTGCGCGCCTGTACCTTCAGCCCGTCGCCCTTGCAGGAGATGTCGATCTTCCGATAGCTCCCGTCCAGCTTATTGTCCGTAGGCGTGTAGCTGGCCAGATACTGCGTGCGCAGCTCCTCTTCGATCTGCGCGAAGGCGTCTTCCATCTTCTTACCGTTGTTGCCGACGTTGATGACGCGGCCACCGGTCTCCTGCGTCAGCTTCTGCATCTGCATATCGCCGGAGTAGCCGAGGTTGAATCCGCCATACCCGTAGAACGGCCGGTCGGCGATCAGGATCACGTAAATGATCGCGTTGGCCTTCTGGGCCGCTTCGATAGCCTGATTCGGCTTGGTGACCGAGCCCTCATCCTCGCCGTCCGTCAGCAGGATCAGAGCCTTGCGCCCGGTCTCGGAGCGAATCTTGTCGTTCGATACCTGGGCCACGGCGTCGTAGAGCAGCGTACCCTTCGGCGCGCCGTGAGTCGGCACCGGACCTTGCCCGATTCCGGGGACGCCCCCACCTCCCGATCCGATATTGATCGCGGTCTTATCGATGGCCCGCTGCAGCTCGCTCACGTTGTTGGTGAAGTCCTGTTCCAGGTTCACGCCCACATCGAAGCTCACGACAAAGGCCTCGTCCTTCTTCCGCATCAGGCTGCGCAGAAAGTTATCGGCGGCCTGCTGCTCCAGCGGCAGGACGCGTTCCTGACTGCCGCTGGTGTCCACCATAATTCCCAGCGTCAGCGGCAGATCGGTTTCCGCGGCAAAGTTCTTGATCTTCTGCGGCTGTTTGTCCTCGAGGATGTCGCAGTCGCTCTTGGCCAGAGTGGGAATCAACCCATTGTGCTTGTCGCGCACCGTGAAATAGAGGCTGACCAGGTTGACATTGACCTTCAGCGTCGATGTGGGCGTGTCCGCGGGCGCCTCATCGGGAAAGGAGCTGGCCGGCGGAGGCGCATCCGCCGAAGGGGTGGTCTGGGCCAGAGCGCAGGGCGCGCCCGGCAGCAGAAAGGCAAAGCCGAGAGGAGCAAGCAGCGAAAGTTTGCGGAGAGAATGCAGCATAGGCACCCATTAGACGGGATTTGTGAGGCAAATGTCAGCCCTTTGGGCCGGAATCGCTGTCGTGTTGCGACCGCGTAAAACGCAAATCCGGCAGCATGCATCTGGTAGTCTGAAGCATACGCCCCGGCGATCCACATGGATTCGGAATCCGGTGCGTCTAAGTGAAGTGAAAGCCCCGGAAGGTTTTATCATCCGGTAGCCGCAGCCGGCGAAAGGTGAGCCAGGCACGGCAGGCAGTTGGAGGAGTTTTCTGGTGACGCACGGCGCCTTGGCAATCGCGTTTTCCCTGTTCCTGATGGGGGCCGCACAGCAACAATCGCAGCAACAGCAACCTATTCCGGACGCACCCGCTCCTGCTGTGCTCCCGAACCTCAAAGGCCAGGTAACTCCGGGTTCGGGCGCCACGGCCGACAGCAAGCAGGGCACCCCGGACACGCCTCAGAGCCAGCCAGCGCCAGGAGCCACGCCAGCGAATACCCCACCGCCACCCGACACCTTTCAGAAGGAAGCGCCGGAGATTCCCAAGGATGAGGCCGACGCCGAGGCATTCCGCATCCGCGTCCCGGTCAACTTTATCGAAGTCCCGGTAACGGTTCGCGACAAGCATCACCAGCTCGTACCCGGTCTGACTTGGCGTCAGTTCCGCATTTATGAAGACGGTATTCGCCAGCAGTTGAGATTTTTCTCGGTCGACCCCGAACCGATGTCGGTGGCATTCGTCATCGACCAGACCCTGCCCTCGGACATCATGAGCAAGGTGAACCAGAGCCTGGGCGCGGTCACCGGAGCTTTTTCTGCCGCCGATTCCGTTGCCGTTATCACCTACAACACCAGTCCCCAGGCGATTACCGATTTCACAGGTGCTCAGGGCGCGCGCCTTCCTGCTGCTTTGCAACAGGCCAAGCGTCCCGGCCGTGACATGGGTGTACCCGAGCCGACGGGCCCGATGGCATCCGGCATGACCATCAACGGCAATCCGGCCGACCCCAACCTGACCCCGCAGCGCGGCAACATGGCCAACTTTCAACTCGTTCCCAAGGAATCGCATCCTCTGAACGACGCCATCCTTTACGCGGCAAATATGCTCTCACGCGAGCCGAAAGGCCGCCGCCGCATCCTTTACGTCATCAGCGACGGCAAGGAATCGAAAAGTAAAGTCACCCAAAAACAAGTGTTGAAATACCTGCTGACCAACAACATTACCGTTTACGGAACGCTGGTCGGCGATTCGGCGACCTGGGGCGTCGGCTACCTGGACAAGCTGCGGCTCCCGCTGCTGCCTACGGACAACGTTATGCCGCGTTACACCGCCTATACGGGCGGATACCTGGAGGCGCAGTTCTCCGAAAATGGCATCCAGAAGAGCTTTGAAGATATCACCGGGTCCATCCGTACCCAGTACACGCTTGGCTATTACAGCCACGCGGGCGCGCTGGCCGAAAAGCATCACTCCATCGATGTACATGTGGAAGGTCTAACGGGCTTGGACATCACCGCAGAGGAAGGCTATTACCCCTCGCTGGCGAATATGACCCAGCAATAAGGACGATCCGCCAGCACAGACCAGAACCGAAACCGCCGCGAAGGACATTCCTTCGCGGCGGTTTTGACTTTGCAGCGATTTCCGCAGGGACTTGATCTGGCTGGCCTCGAAATGATTGTGTGGTTCCCGCAACTGGTTGTGAAAAAATAGGCCTCCATGAAAAAGCTGGCCTTCGTCTTCATCCTCATCTTTCCCGTCCTAATCGCTCATGCCCAGAAGCGTTTCGTCCTGATCGATCAGGACGGCTCGGGACCAGGCGGCTCCAACCAGATGGCGATGATGGTCTTCCTGCAGTCGCCCAATGTCGATGTGCTCGGCATCACCATCGTGACCGGCAATGCATGGCGCGACGAGGAAGTGCAGCACACCCTGCGCATGCTGGAGCTGATCGGGCGAACCGATGTCCCGGTCGTTCCCGGCGCGGTCTTTCCGCTAGTCCGCACGCAGAAAGAGACAGAGCTATCTTCGGCGATCGACGGCAAAGTGACCTGGCTGGGAGCCTGGGGATCGGGGCCTACAACACTCGTCGACACCCCAAATGGCGTGGTCGGGGTCTCTCCGGACAAGATCGACGTTCACGGCCCATACGTGATTCCGCCTATGCCCGAGGGCGCGCCGCACACCCACCCCTTGGACGAAGACGCGGCACATTTCCTCATCCGGCAGGTCCATGCCCATCCCCATGAGGTCACGATCTACGCGGCCGGGCCGCTCACCAACATCGCGCTGGCGATCTCCATCGATCCGCAATTCGCCGAGCTGACCAAAGGCATCGTGATCATGGGCGGCAGCCTCAATCCGCAGACCGACGACCCCGAGTTCGCCACCAGTCCCCGCCACGAGTTCAACTTCTGGTTCGACCCGGAAGCGGCGCACATCACCCTGCGCGCCCATTGGCCGCGGATTGACCTGACCACCGTCGACGTCTCCATCAAAGTGCCGTTTACCCAGGCCATGCTCGACCAGATCTCGAAATCCCAGAACCCGGCGGCCCAATACATCGCCAAGTATTCACAGGATCGCTACTACCTCTGGGACGAGCTGGCCGCGTGCGCGTGGCTCGATCCCTCGCTGATCACCCGGGAGAGCCGGGCATACATGGACATCGACCTCAGCCACGGACCCAGCTACGGTGACACTCTGACGTGGACGGAAAAGCTTAAGCCGGCGCTCGACCTGCAGATGGTCCACTCCCAGCTCGACGTGGACCTACCCAGATTTCAGAAGATGTTTGTTGGCTTGATGAGCGGACCAACGCCTCATTAATGGCGAATATCAGGCAAAAATGCGGTAATAAATTTATCTATCTAGAAACGCTTGAGGGTGAAAAATTGACCGCCGCGGTCCGCCTTCAGGGCAAAATTAGACCTTGAGCGCTGGTGACTCATTCTGCAGCCGCCAATAAAAACACCAGCGGAGCATTCCAATTGATGGCTATCTCATTCATAGAATAGGCCTGAGTCGCGTCGATCCACATGCGCATGGGAGGCGCCTTGGGCAGTTTTGCGGCTACGGGGTCGGCCGGTCGCGCATTTGGGCCGCCGGAGAGCATTCCCGGCCAGGGAGCGGCAATGCCATCCGCCGCGCTGGGCCGGTGATGAGGATTCTGGAAGGGATTGGTACCCACCTGGGTAACCCAGGAGACGCCGAAACAGTTGCAACCCAGTAAATAGTGGAGATTGCCCAGGGCGGTGTTCACAAAGCCGGAATTCCGCTCCAGATGGTCAGCAATCAGGAGCAGAAGCGACTGGTTTCCGGCGGTTCCGTTCGACCCCCATCCATACTCCGTCAAGCTGAGGGTGTTGCCGTATCCGTTCGCGGCGGCGGTTTTGGTGAGAGCCTCGGCTGCCGCGGCGGTCGCCGACCGTATGGCTGCGGCGATCTTCGCGTCACCCTGGCGGTCCGCGAGCACGTAGGTCCAGTAGCCCATCGACGCCACATCCGACCACGAGGGTGCGCCGACTTTCAGCCCGTCGAGACGGAGCTGGACCGCCGATTTGAAAGCTGCCTCAAACTCCGCCTCACCGGTTGTACGCCAGAGCTCGGCCGCCGCCCACAACAGCTCGTCGCTACTGTTGTTGTCTTCGTAGGCGCCGGTACCGATCCCCTTTGGATTCTTCAGATACAGCGACGCCGGATGGGCTGTGGCCCAGGCATAGGCCTTCCGCGCCGCGGCCACGCAGCTCTGCGCGAAGGCGGGATCATAGGGGCCGTAGCAGCGCGCGGCGATGGCCATTACCGCGGCCAGATCGGCCGTGGCGCAGGCGCTCTTGTAGGGAGCTTCACCCGTCCCGATTACATAACTCACCAGCGAATCGGCCTGGGGCATGATGAATGCGCAGAACTGCTCGCTGGTCTGCTTATGCCAGACGCCGCCGTCGGCATCCTGCATCGAGAGCATCCAGTTCAGGTTCCAGCGGATTTCGGCCAGATAATCGGGCGTTTTGCCACCCGATTCCGGAATGGCGAGCGAAAGTCCTTTCAGGCGTGCACCGTAAAGCTCCCAGGCCCAGAGCAGCGTTCCCGTGGAGATGCCCGAGTTCACCACGTAGCGGCCGTAGTCGCCGGCATCGTGCCAGCCGCCATGATTGGCGAATGGTCCGCTCTTCCCCGAACTCGCATGGAACGCGTCTTTCAGATGGCAGGCGGGATGCGCGTATCCTCCGCCCAGGTCTACGGCGCATCCGCAGCGTTGTCCGTAGTAGGCCCGCATCGCAAGCCGCAAGGCATCGTGGTAAACCTGCGGCCCAATCGCAAACAGAGCGCTTTGCTGGCCGGTATTCAGCTCAAGCGAGTACCAACCGGCTCGCGCCAGCCCGGAGAAGTTGGCGATCCGCACGGTATCACCCGATGCTTCATCGGTTCGCGCGGCACTCAGATTGCCGTGGAAGACGACGGACCTGTTGGCTGCAAAGCGGACGACAAAGCTGGTGGCATCGGTGACAACAACCGCCGTCTTGTCACGCCCAGGCAAAAAGCCAACCTGATTGTGGTGAATTACCGAGTTCGTTTCGCCAAAGCCGAATGCTGTCATGCCATCCACTGCTGGCAGCAGCGCTGCCGCACCCGCGCTCCGCACCATCCCACTCAGGAAATCTCGCCGCCGCATATGCCTGGTATTTTATCGGCAAGGATTTGTTGCGGTGCCGGTTGCCGAGCCTGGTTTGCGTAACCATGCACTCCGATGATCGAATGTTAGCCATGCGCCGCCGCGATTTCCTGCGCCTCTCCTTACTCGCCTCCAGCTCTACGCTCATCTCCCGGCAGGGTTTTGCCGCACCGGACTCGACGGCCCGGCTCAGGATTGACCCACGCCGCACCGGGAATCCGGTGGGCCCGGACTTCACCGGATTGAGCTATGAGACGGCGCAGCTGGGCGATCCTGAATTCTTTTCGCCGGCCAACACTCAGCTGGTGGGGCTGGTCCGGCGACTGGGCCGCTCCGGAGTTCTTCGCATTGGCGGCAACACCAGCGAGTATTCGCGCTGGACGCCAGATGTTCCTACCGCCATGGGTCCGGAGATGTCGCCGGCGCAACAAGGTCCGGTTGGTCCGGATACCGGCAAGCAACCGCCCAAGCCGACCATCATTACACCGCACGCCATCCGCAACCTGCGCGGCTTCATCGATGCCACGGGCTGGAAGCTCATCTACGGCCTCAATATGGGGACCGAGAGTCCGGAGACCGCTGCCGCCGAAGCCACTTATGTCTTCAATACCTTTGGTCCGAAAGTTATTGCCTTTCAGTTGTGCAACGAGCCCGATCTCTTCTCTCGCAACGGCATCCGCCAGGCGGGATATAACTACGCTGCTTTCGCGAAGGAGTGGCGCCGCTTCTACGATGCGATCAAGCAGGCTCTGCCCAGCGCGCCGTTTGCCGGACCCGACACCGCTTTCAACAATGAGTGGCTGCTGCCTTTCGCCAAAGAATTTAAGCAGGATGCCGTTTTCCTCTCGCAGCACTATTACGCCGAGGGTCCGCCGACCGACCCTTCGATGACCATCGATCGCCTGCTGCGTCCGAATCCCAAGCTCAAGGCCGAATTCGACGGCATGGAACAGACGCGTAAGGACACCGGCCTCGCTTTCCGGCTTGCCGAGACCAACTCCTGCTATTCCGGCGGCAAACAGGGCGTCAGCGATACATTCGCTTCTGCGCTCTGGGGGCCGGAGCTGATGTATCAACTTGCGCAGGCGGGAGGCGAGGGCATCAACTTCCATGGCGGTGGCTTCGGCTGGTACACACCCATCGCCGGCACGCGTGAGAAAGGCTTTACTGCGCGACCTATCTACTACGGCATGTTGCTCTTTCAGCAGGCGGGATCGGGACAGCTTCTGGAATCTACGCTCGACTACAACCAGGATGTTCCGCTGTTCACTGCATACTGCCTGCGCTCCGATGACGGGAGTGTCAAAGCCGTTATCTTCAACAAGCATCAGGATCGCAGCATCCATGTCACGGTCGAAGCCGGCGAGCGTGCCAGCGGCGCCACAGTTTTGCGTCTCAGTGCTCCGGAGATCACCTCCACTTCCGGCGTAACATTGGGAGGGGCTGCGGTCGACGATGCGGGCAAGTGGCAGGCCTCGCAGGAAGAAAGCGTTCCCGTCGATCGAGATGGAGTGACTTTGGAGTTGCGCGCCGCGAGTGCTGCGCTCGTCTCTTTCAAAAGAGGCTGAACTATCCTCGGCTGTGTTGCGTAACTATGCACGTCGAGCTATGGACACTGGGCGTCCGTAAGTGGACACTGGTTATCGACGGCTATTCGTCAACCGTCACAAACTATTCATCACAATAGATCGTTCCAATGGCGGCCCGCGTGCTAACCGATACAGTGAAATAGGAGTCCATTCGAGCAAATGCAACAGTTCGGCGACTTTCGTATCGATCAGCAAAATGAATGTCTGTGGCGCGGAGACGAAATGCTCTCCCTCACGCCGCGGCCGTTCGCGGTTCTGCGCTATCTGATCGAGAACCCGCAGAGGCTCATCACGCACGACGAGCTGTTGGAAGCGTTGTGGCCTGAGACTTACGTGCAGCCGCAGGTGCTGCGCACTTATATTCTCGAGCTGCGCAAGCTGCTCGGAGACGATCCGGCATATCCGCGCTACATTCAGACCATCCCCAAGCGCGGTTACCGCTTCCTCTTCGCGGTGTCCGAGTCTGTGAAGACGGAAAGCACATCGGCGACATCGGCGCTGGTGGGTCGCGAATCGGAACAGAGCTTTCTCGCAGAGCATCTGAAGCGCGTAAAGAAAGCCGAGCGCTCGACTATCTTCATCACCGGCGAACCCGGCATCGGCAAGACAACGCTACTCGATGCCTTTTGCGCAGCCCACTGCAACGACGAAGGCCTGCGCATCGCGCGCGGCCAGTCGATTGAAGGCTTCGGTGGGAAGGAATCTTTCTATCCCGTTCGCGAAGCCCTCAACAATCTTTGTTCGGCCGATGACGGCAAGGCACGCGCCATGCTCGCATCGATCGCGCCCAACTGGGCGGGACGCAACGGATCCACATCGCTCGGCGAGCTCTGCGAGGCTTTCGAATCGCTGGCTGCGCAGCATCCGCTGGTGCTGATCTTTGAAGATATTCACTGGGCCGATACTTCGACGCTCGATCTGATCTCGGCGTTGGCCCGCCGGCGCTCGCGCGCCAAGCTCATGCTGCTCGCCAGCTATCGTCCCAGCGACATCGACACCGAGCATCCGCTGCGCACGCTCGAACAGGATCTGCTCACCAACAGCCGCAGCGAAGAGCTGCGCCTGGGGCCGCTGAATAAGCAGGCGGTCTCGGAGTATCTGCGCCGCGAGCTGCGCTCGGAGAAGCTGCCCTCCGGTCTTTCCAGCCTTATCCATCAGCACTCGGCGGGCAATCCGCTTTTCATGACCGCGGTGCTCGAGCATTTGCGCGGACAGAACATGTTCCGCATGGACGATGGTCAGCTTCATCTGCGAGTGCCCCTGAGCGAGATCGAACTGGGAGTGCCTGAAGGCCTGGCCGGCATCATCGAGTTCCAGCTGGAAAAGCTCAGCGACGAGGATCGCCGTCTGCTGGAGGCGGGAAGCATCGCGGGAAGCATCTTTCCCGCATGGGCCGCGGCCGCAGCGCTCGAACTCACTATCGACGAAGTGGAAGAAGCTTATGCCGCGCTGGTTCGCCGCGTTCGCCTGCTGGCCATCGCGGGTCAGGATGAGCTGCCTGACGGCACGCAATCCGCATTCTATGTTTTCTCGCACGCGCTTTATCGCGAGGTGCTCTACACACGCATGCCCGCGGCCCGCCGCGCGCAGTGGCATCGCCGCGTTGCCGAGCGTCTGCGCGCGATGTTCGCAGAGAACGAATCGAGCGTAGCCTACGAAATCGCCGCCCACGCCGAGGCCGGCGGCGCTACTACGCGCTGAATTACTAAATGACTAATTGCATTTCGTCGTTCTGAACCCATCACGCGCGATGTGCGCACGATGGGTTGGCACGGACCTTATTTCAGCTTCCACGATTCCCCGCCCAGAGAAATCCGGACGCCGCTGCGGAATGTGAATGGCAATGACGGAAAGCCGAAGGCCTCGCTCTGCTGCTGGCTGAGCAGATTCTGAAAGCTCGAGAACACGGTGAGCCGCTTTGTCGCGGCGTAGTTCAAGGACAGATTGAGCCGCTCATATCCGGGATCGAGATTGCGATTCGGCAGCAGCAATGTTCCCGCGTAGTTCGCGTCATAGGCCAGGAAGTCGCTATCGTCGCGGCGGCTGACCAGTGTGCCGGAGAACAATCCCGAAAAGCGGCCGCGATCATAGCTCAACCCGAAGTATCCGGTATGCGGAGCGCGGCGGAACGGCCTTGCGCCCACCAGCGGTGTGTAGATCCCGATGGGCACGGTGGGAAAATCCGGATTGAACGACGGCCCGAGGGCGTCGCTTGAAAACGAGCGCTGCACCACGGCATCGAGGTAGGTGTAGCCGCCGCGCACAAACCATCCGCCGGCGATCTGCCGCTCTCCGCTCAGCTCTACGCCCTGCGCGCGAAAGGCCTGCGAGTTTACCGTCGCACCGAAGGTGGCCTGCGCCACAATCGCCGCCGGCACACCCAGCTCGGTCAATCCCTGCTGCGGAATGTATTCGATGCCGTTGGTGAATTCGTTATGGAAGAGCGACAGACTCAACTTGCTGCGGCCATCGGCGAAGACCTCGTCCACGCCGCCATCGAAGGAGCGCGAATTCTCCGCTCCGATCTGTTGTACGTGATATTGCGAGATGAGCTGCTGTCCGTTGTCCAGCGCCGCGAGCAGTGCATAGAGTGACGTCTCCTGGTCGGAGAGCGCCGGCTCCTTGATGCCTTTGCCGAAGCTTGCGCGCAGCTTGGTGACTGCTCCGCTGCGGCGCACAAAATCATAGGCCAGCGCAGCACGCGGAGTCGCGGCGAAACCGAAGAGTTCGTTCTTTTCAAGCCCGCTGCCCACTACGTAATGCAGCCGGCTGAAGAGATCGCCCGAAACCTGCAGCGTGTAGTCGTAGATGCCGCGATCGATCGATGACGACGGACCGCCGGCGTAGCCGCGCTCGTCTTCATACTTGAAGGCAAAGAGACCTACGGTGTGCGGGTTGAAGCGATAGTCCGATTGCGCGGAGACAAAATCGCGGTCGGTCGAGGTCGCATAGTAGTTCGGATAGCTCTCGAGAAACTGATACTGCGCCTGCCCTGAGACCGCATATCCATTCGCGCCCCTGATGGTCACGGGAGCGCCGAGGTATCCCAGCAAATCGCCGGAAGAATCGTATTGCGGAATGCCGGTAGGACTGAAGTCGCTAAAGAGGGAGCGCAGCCGCACCAGGCCGTAGCGCACCGAATTGTGCCAACGCTGCGTAGTCTGGCTGTCAAAGGTGAATCCTGCGTAGGCGTCTTCGTTTCCCTGCTTCGTATTGTCGGGAATCCCATACAGCAGAAGCGCGTTGGGCTGACCGGATGCGACCTGATCATGGTGAACCGTGGCGCGCAGCTCGTTCGCGGAGTTGATCGCCCATCCGAAATTTCCTGAGAAAGTTCCGTTGTGATATTCGTTGCGCGCAATCGCGTTTGCCGAATCGAAGCGCGAATAGCCGGCGAAATAATCCAGCGGATGGAAGCGTCCGCTCAGCGTTCCTTCCTGGTGATAGGTCCCGAAGTTGCCGCCTTCGCCAAGATAGTCGAGCTGCGGAAGCGGCGTTGTGCCGTGCGGCGTGCTCAGGCTGACCACGCCCGCCATGGCATCGGCTCCGTAGGTCGCGCCGTTCGGACCGCCCAGAACCTCCAGGCGCTGAATGCCCGCCGAAGCAATATTGCCGAAGTTCACCGCTCCGCCGATGTCGTTCACGCTGATGCCGTCGATCAACACCTTGTTTGCGTCATCGTTGCCGCCGCGGATAAACAACGATGTCGTGCCGCCAGCCTGGCCGGTCTGCGTGAGCTGCGCGCCCGGGATGAGGCGCAACGCGTCCTGAATATCGCGCGTGTGCTGAAACTGATCGCCGGTGAGAACCGATACCGCCGAGCCGAGATTCTGCTGCAGCGTCGGCAGGCCGGTGGCTGTCACCGTCACCTGCTGTGCCAGCTTGTCGAGCTGGAGCACGAAGGCCAGCTGGATCGCCGGTCCATTGCGCGTCTCGGCGGTACGAGTCTCTGTAGCAAAAGAAGGCGCGGTGGCCTGGACGGTGTAATGTCCGGCATCCGACACACTGACAGCATAGTGACCCGCGCTATCGGTTTTAGCCGATGCGACCTGCTTGCCCTCACGCAGCACGGAGATCTGCGCATTCTGGATGATGGCCCCCGACTGGTCGGTCACGGTGCCTTCGAGACGCGACTGCGCCAGCACTGGAGCCGCTGCAGTTCCGAGAACAAAAGACAAGATCAAAAAGGCTCGCACGAGCCGGGCATGGAAACGCCGCATCCTTCACTCCTCAACAAGTCAAAAGACAGCTACTCGATCGAAGGCGCGGTGCCTCCGACCAAACGCGGGACCACAAACGGGTAGCTTTCGTGTCGACTCTTCTCAGGAGCCAGCAGGAACGCTCTCCAGCCCTCCCATCGAGGCTGGAAAAAGCCAAAGATTGGCATCTGGCCGGTCTCCTGACTCACGCTTCAACGAAGCGGAACGACCTTCCCGGGAAAACTCCCAGTGGTTGAGCTTGCGCTCCCGTTCCGTTCTCTGCGCTTACAGTTACGGGGTAGTGGCGGATTCGCACCGCGCTTCCCGAACACCAGATATTCGGTTTATAGCGGCATCGACAATTCGTGTCAACCGGTTGAAGAGATCAAAAATACCCGACAGTCATGGCAATCGCAGGTATGCTGTTTGCATTTGGAGGACGCAATGATTGCCCGGATCTGGCACGGATATACCAAACCTGAAGATGCGGACCGATTTGAAGCAATGTTGAAGCCGGAAGTGTGGCCCCGCATCAGCAGCGCAGCCGGCTACATTGGCAGCTACCTGCTTCGCCGTCAGAAAGACAAAGAGGTGGAGTTCATCACTGTCATCTTCTGGGACTCGATCAATTCCATTCGCGCCATCGTGGGCGAAGATTACGAAGCTGCCGTAGTGCCGGAGGAGCGCCGCAAATATCTTTCGCGGTATGACGAAAGAGCCGCACACTACGAAATCGCATCCGTGCACGGCTGGGGTGTGGCGCTGAATTAATTTTCGAAGCGTTTGTCACAGGTGTGTTTCGACGACCGTTCCCAGGAGGCAGCTTCGCAGATTAAACTCCTGGCATGAACTCTGAGATCGCGACGCTCTTTCTTGACTATTCCATCGCCAAGCTCAACGACATGACGAAGTGCGTCGAATCCTGCTTCGAGAAGCTTACCGATGAGCAGGTGTGGCAGCGGCAGGCAGAGCATGAGAACGCCATCGGCAATCTCATCCTTCATCTCTGCGGCAACATGCGCCAGTGGATCATGCATGGGGTGGGCGGCGCGGCCGACGTTCGCACCCGCGAGCGGGAATTCTCGACAAACGGCGGCTTGAGCGCGGCACAGCTTCTCGCGATGTTCCAGCAGCACATCAGCGAAGCGTGCGGCGTGCTCTCAGCGTTGCCGCACGATCGCCTCGCCGTGCGCACCCATCCGCAGGGCAGAGACGTTACTGTTCTCGAAGCCATCTATCAGGTGGTGGGGCATGTGCAGCAGCACACCGGCCAGATCATCCTGCTCACCAAACAGATGACGCAGAAGGATCTCGATCTCACCATTCCGCGGCCCAGGTAAGGCTGTACATGTAGTTTCCGGCCCGGTCATTCACACGAACAGGTGAGGGTTGCCGCAGACTGTCTTGTGATAGAACGGAAGCACAGTTTCTGGAAGCTGTCTTATATACACATTTGCGGCTTCGGTCCGGAGCCTGAAACCCGCTTCGATTGCGGGCCTCACCCCGTAGCATTGCCGCGGGCTGAGGGTTTATGAGACAGCTTCCAGACTAGCCATTCTGCTTCGCGGACGAAGACATGCGCATGGATGCGTCGACCAGTGGTAGGAAGTGGTTTCTGCCTGCGGCACTTATAGCTCTGATCCTTGTTTGCGGGGGAATCGACGCGCGTTTCGGACAGATGAGTTATATGTCCGACGGCGTTTCTTACCTGGACATCTCCCAGGCCATTCACGCTCACCAATGGAAGGTTGCCGTCAGTACTTTCTGGGGGATGGGCTATCCGATCGCGCTCGCGCTCTTTCGTCCGCTCTTTGCTGCTGGACCAGTTGGGGAGTGGAATTCCGTCTACTTCACCAACTACATGATCTTTTGCGCCACCTTGCTCAGCTACTTTTACTTAGTGACGCAGCTGAGAAAGTACCTGGTTGAACAAGCTGGCAAGGCATGGGAAACCATTCACTGGGTACTCGCGCTGGCCATCTTTCTGGGCATGCAGCTATCCTGGGACCGGGTTTCACGCGACACGCCCGATCTGTTTGTCTCCTGCATCGCTTTTCTTGCCACCGCTCTCTTGCTGGATATCGCGGGGCGGCCAGCCTTTTTAAAAGCTGTTCTCCTGGGACTGGTATGCGGTTTCGGCTATCTAGTAAAGGCGATCTATCTGCCTTTCTCGCTGATCACCATCTTCATCGCTCTTCCACTGCTGGTCACCCGCCGCCGCATTCCTCTGGCCGCACTTGCCGCAATCGGATTCGCGGCGCTGGCTGTGCCTTACGTAGCGGCGATGTCCTGGGCACTCGGAGTCTTCACTACTGGCGAAGCCGGCCCGCTCAATGTGGCGTGGATGGTGAATGGGCTGCACTACTGGACCAACTGGCAGGGTGGTCCCGCTGCTTTTGGACAGCCGCTGCATCCGACGCACCTGGCCCTCGCGGCTCCTCGCGTTTACACCTACGCGGATACTTTCCCTGTCACCTATCCGCCGTTCTTCAATCCTCCATACTTCTATCTAGGCTTCCGCCATTTTTTCAGCATCAAGAATCAGATCCACGCGACGCTGGCGACGGTTTTTCATCTGGTTCAGCTTCTGGTGATCCATCCTTTCATCTACGCTGTGGCTGCAGCGGTGGTGATGCTGTTTCTCTGGCTGCGCGGAGCGGAAAAGCGGGCAGAGACGTCTTCCCGGATACTCCTGGCGGCGCTGCCTGCCTTTGTAGCCATTTGCCTCTACATGCTTATCAACATCAATGGCAGATATATCTCCGGCTTTCTCTCGGTGGTGCTGCTCTTCGGGTTGATGATTACCCTCACCGATGCCCGTATCGCTCAGAAAAGGGTTGTCGCGGTGGTAGCTGTTCTTCTGGCAGCAGCGTGGGTTGATGTTGCAATCGTGCAGCGGACCTCTTTCCGGGAGATGGCTCACGACGAAAAGATGCGAGATGACACACAGTGGAAGGTCGCTTCTGCTCTGGCTGCCTCCGGTGTTCATCCTGGAGATAAGGTTGCGGTGATTGTGAGCTTCGATCCTGCCCTCTGTACCTGGGCTCATTTCCTGGGTGCGCATATCGTGGGAGAGACTCAGAGCAAGGATTACTGGGCCGCGCCCGCGCAGACACAGCAACAGGTACTCGATATTTATCGCCAGACCGGCGTGGAGCTGGTGCTGGCCGACAAAGATGCTGGCGTGAACACGCCGGACGGCTGGACTGCCGTTCCGGATACTTCCTTCGTCTTCCGGAAGCTCTCGAATTAGCGATCACAACCAATGCGGCCAATAGAGATTCTTCTCGTCCTGCTGATCTCGCTTGAAGGCTTTGCCGCGCTGACGAAAAGCTCCGGCAAACGGCTGTTCCTCTGGCTCTCGGTGCTCGCTCTTCTCACTCTTGTGGCTCATGCGATTCTCGAGGGACCTCACTGGCAGATGGCGGCAGGCTATCTCGCGGCGCTGCTTTCTCTTTCTCTGCTTGGAATGCAGCGGCCGATGGCGAAGCGAATCGCCGGATGCGTCATGCTGGTACTTGTCGCCGCGACCTGCACGGCTTCCGCGATGATCCCCATGTTCCGGTTGCCTGAGCCAACCGGGCCGTATGCCATTGGGACCCGGATTCTCCATGTGGTGAACGATCATCCGGGCGACCCGTCCTCCGCGAATGCCCGCGGACAGCGCGAACTGATGATCCAGGTCTGGTATCCGGCGTCACCCTCGCACGCTCCGCTCGCACCGTATCGCAAACTGGTGGAAACTACGCTCAAGTCTTCATACCAGGCGGTTCTCTGGACCCATTCACGCTGGAACGCGCCTTTTATTCCCGGCGGCCCGCTTCCCATTCTGCTTCTCAATCCCGCGTGGAGCGGCCGCCGCACCTACTACACGTATCTCGTCGAGGATCTTGCCAGCCACGGGTATATCGTCGTAGGCATCGACCATACCGGCAACTCCGGTCCGACGGCTTTCTCGGACGGTCACGTCGAGCAGCCGAATATTGATCCCAAGCTTGGCTTCTCCGACCACACCTTTGCTCAATTGAGTGCCTTCGGCGGGCAGCAGGTCGAGATCCAGGCGGAAGATAACCGCTTTGTGCTCGATCAATTTCAAAGCTGGAATGACGATCAAGCCAGCCCGTTTTATGGCCGCGTCGATATGAATCGCGTGGGCGCCCTCGGCCATTCTTTCGGCGGAGCTGCGGCTGCGGAGGCTTGCCTGGAGGACAGCCGGATTAAATCTGCCCTCGATATGGACGGATCATTCTGGGGCCCGGTCCTGAAGGTAGGCCTGGGGAAGCCCATCATGATGATCGAGGGAGATATTGCGCAATGGACGCCAGAGCAGCTACGACAGGACAACGCGGCACTGGTCGATCATCTACTCGATCTTGGCGACAGGGAGATGATGCAAAAATCGAACGGCTATCTGATAACCCTGCACGGGAGTTCTCACTCCAGCTTTACCGACCGCAGCCTGTTCTCACCGCTCAAGAGCTCGTCCGAAGTTGGAAGCATTCCGGCGCTGCGCGAATATGCGATTGTCCGGACTTATGTTCTCGCGTTCTTCGACAAGACGCTGCGGGGAACGGACCCGGAGATTCTGCGGACAACGAAGCAGCCCTATCCGGAAATCACGATGGAGATCATGCATCGGCCATAACTGCAAAAAGCCCACTCCGAAGAGCGGGCTTTGAGTCCAGTCACTGGCTGGCCGAGGGAAAATAAGGTTCCGGGGAAAGCCGTTCGGTCTTCGAGCAGCATCCAGACCGAAGCCTGATCCAGAACGAAGTGCGTAAACGACAAAAAGCCCGCTCCGGAGAGCGGGCTTTTCTAGAGACTTATGCCGGCGATAACCTAATCTCCCACACACTTACGCGTGCAGTACCATCGGCCCAGCGAGGCTTAACTTCCGTGTTCGGGATGGGAACGGGTGGGACCCTCGCGGTATGGTCGCCGGCAAACTTGAGACGCAAACAAATTGGAACGCGTCAAAATTTCTGGATAGCGCCTGGCGGATTGTTTCTTCCGCAGCCTTCAATGTCCTCGGGCTGTTTCTCCCGGACACACTCAGGCAATCTGGCGCCACACAACCTAATATCTCACAACGAAATCGATTGGTATATTACAGGGCTTGTTGATATGCCTTAGAAAGAATCTGGGCAATGACTGCGCAGAGTTAATTCTATGGACAAGCCGAACGGGCGATTAGTACTGGTAAGCTACACACATTACTGTGCTTCCACCTCCAGCCTATCAACCAGGTGGTCTTCCTGGGCCCTTCAGGGAGATCTCATCTTGGAGCGTGCTTCCCGCTTATATGCATTCAGCGGTTATCACAACCGAACTTCGCTACCCAGCCGTGCCATTGGCATGACAACTGGAACACAAGAGGTTCGTCCATCCCGGTCCTCTCGTACTAAGGACAGCCCTCCTCAAATCTCCTACGCCCACAGCAGATAGGGACCGAACTGTCTCGCGACGTTCTGAACCCAGCTCACGTACCGCTTTAATAGGCGAACAGCCTAACCCTTGGAACCTTCTACAGCTCCAGGATGCGATGAGCCGACATCGAGGTGCCAAACCGAAGCGTCGATATGAACTCTTGGCTTCGATCAGCCTGTTATCCCCGGCGTACCTTTTATCCGTTGAGCGATGGCCCTTCCATACAGAACCACCGGATCACTAAGGCCTGCTTTCGCATCTGCTCGACTTGTAGGTCTCACAGTTAACCACTCTTATGCCTTTGCACTCGACGACTGATTTCCAAACAGTCTGAGAGTAGCTTCGCGCGCCTCCGTTACAATTTAGGAGGCGACCGCCCCAGTCAAACTACCCGCCTAACTATGTCCCTCTCCCGGATTACGGGAGTAGGTTAGATTCACAGCACTCGCAGGGTGGTATCTCACCGGTGGCTCCACCAAATCCGAGAATCTGGTATCAAAGCCTCCCACCTATCCTGCGCAGCAAGAGCCATAAATCATAGTTAAGGTGTAGTAAAGGTGCACGGGGTCTTTCCGTCTAGCTGCGGGTAACCGGCATCTTCACCGGTACTACAAGTTCGCCGAGCAACTCGTTAAGACAGTCGTACGATCGTTACTCCATTCGTGCAGGTCGGAACTTACCCGACAAGGAATTTCGCTACCTTAGGACCGTTATAGTTACGGCCGCCGTTCACTGGGGCTTCAGTTCAAAGCTTCGGCTTGCGCCTAACCTCTCCCTTTAACCTTCCAGCACCGGGCAGGAGTCAGCCCCTATACGTCGTTTTCGACTTAGCAGAGACCTGTGTTTTTGTTAAACAGTCGCCGTACGCGCTTCACTGCGACCCACCAGAGGTGGGTGACCCTTCTCCCGAAGTTACGGGTCTAATTTGCCGAGTTCCTTAACAAGCTTTCACTCGAGCGCCTTTGGATATTCTCCTCGTCTACCTGTGTCGGTTTGTGGTACGGTTCCCAACGCCTCTCCTTAGAGGATTTTCTCGGCAGCGTGAAATCAGCAGCTTACACCCATACGGGCTTGCTTTGCGCCTCACTGTTAAGCCCCGACGGATTTGCCTATCGGAACCAGCTTACGCGCATCGACCGCCATAGCCATATGACGACCTGCTTATCCTTCTGCGTCTCCCCATCGTCAAACGAAGGTTGGGAGGTCCGGAATATTAACCGGATGTCCATCAGCTACGCCTTTCGGCCTCACCTTAGGGACCGCCTAACCCTGAGCGGATTAACCTTCCTCAGGAAACCTTAGACTTTCGGCGTGAATGGTTCTCACATTCATTATCGCTACTTATGCCGGCAGGGTCTCTTCGCAACGCTCCACCAGTCTTCTCAGTCTGGCTTCACTGCTGTTGAGAATGCTCTCCTACCACGCACACCATAGGTGTGCATTCGCTGCTTCGGTGTACAGTTTTAGCCCCGTTGTATTGTCGGCACCGGACCGCTTGACCAGTGAGCTATTACGCTTTCTTTAAAGGATGGCTGCTTCTAAGCCAACCTCCTGGCTGTCTGGGCGTTCCGACTTCCTTTCCCACTTAACTGTAACTTTGGGACCTTAGCAGGCGATCTGGGCTGTTTCCCTCTCGACTGTGAAGCTTAGCCCCCACAGTCTGACTCCCGGGCTGGTTGTCACTGGCATTCGAAGTTTGGTTGGATTCAGTAAGCCGGAAAGCCCCCTAGTCCATCCAGTTCTCTACCACCAATGCAAATCACCCGAGGCTAGCCCTAAAGCTATTTCGGAGAGAACGAGCTATCACGGAATTTGATTAGCCTTTCACCCCTACCCTCAGCTCATCCGAGCTTTTTTCAACAAACACCGGTTCGGTCCTCCAGTGGGTGTTACCCCACCTTCAACCTGGCCAAGGGTAGATCATCCCGCTTCGCGTCTATTCCTGCCAACTTAACGCCCTATTCAGACTCGCTTTCGCTTCGGCTCGCTTACGCTTAACCTTGCTGACAAGAATAACTAGCCGGCTCATTATGCAATAGGCACGCGGTCAGACATTCCCTTGCGGGCATAGTCCTCCCACTGCTTGTAGGCACACGGTTTCAGGTACTTTGTACTCCCCTAACAGGGGTGCTTTTCACCTTTCCCTCACGGTACTGGTTCACTATCGGTCAGATACGAGTATTTAGCCTTGCGGAATGGTCTCCGCGGATTCAAGCAGGGTTTCACGTGCCCCGCCTTACTCAGGTGCCTGCTTCGAGTCTGGATAGTTTTCGTCTACGCGTCTGTCACGCTCTATGGATCCCCTTTCCAGAGGATTCGACTAACTACCAGATTGGTAACTCTACTGTTGCAGGTCCTACAACCCCCGAGACACCGAAATGCCACGGGTTTGGGCTGTTCCGATTTCGCTCGCCACTACTTTCGGAATCGAGGTTTCTTTCTTTTCCTTCAGGTACTGAGATGGTTCACTTCCCTGAGTTCGCTTGATCCCGCCTATGTATTCAGCGGGTCATACATGAGGTTTGCTCATGTGGGTTTCCCCATTCGGAAATCTTCGGATATAACGCCTGTGTGCGGCTCCCCGAAGCTTATCGCAGCTTGCCACGTCCTTCATCGCCTGTATCTGCCAAGGCATCCACCGTGCGCCCTTAGTAGCTTGACCATAGAATTAACTCCACGCAGGAGTCACTTCTACGTATTGCCGCCTAGCAAATTTCTAAACTTAATAAGAAATCTGCAAAAGATTATTCTAAAGACACTCAACTAAACAACTTCCTTCTCTCGTGGTACGAACCACGGACAAGGTCATTGCTCAGCCTTGTAATATATTTACCCAATCGATTTCGTTGTCAAACATCCAGCCGTAAGCTTTCCAGCTTACGTCCGCCCTAAGGCGTGTTGAAACAGTGCTCAGATCAACTTGCGATCCGAATCCTGCCCAAAGGTCAATATCTAAAATGCTTTCTCTTAGATATTCATCTTCAGGCAGCTCGAAGTTAAGGTTGGTGGAGCTGAGGAGGATCGAACTCCTGACCCCCTGCTTGCAAAGCAGGTGCTCTCCCAGCTGAGCTACAGCCCCATTCCTGTCATTACCAGGGTTGCCTTGGAAGCTATGGTGGGCCTGGGTAGATTCGAACTACCGACCTCACCCTTATCAGGGGTGCGCTCTAACCAACTGAGCTACAGGCCCGGCATCGCCCAAAACTGCTGGCCCGACTGCTCGTTTTCCCTACTCATTCGAGAAGTTTCGAGGACCAGGTTGAACATGCGAAGCAGCTACGCCGCTTCTGACCATCGTGCAAATCATGAAGAAGCAGAGAAGTTTGTATCAGAATTCCCTCTCGACCAGTCAGGGACTGGAAGGTCGGGTGTACATGGCAACGTCCCTCATACGCTGTTATTCACAGTCCGCGATACGCGGATGCATGAGAGTGCCATGACGTTCTCTTTAGAAAGGAGGTGATCCAGCCGCAGGTTCTCCTACGGCTACCTTGTTACGACTTCACCCCAATCATGAATTACACCTTGGAAGGCTGCCCCCTTGCGGTTGGCTCACCTGCTTCTAGTGCAACCCACTTTCGTGATGTGACGGGCGGTGTGTACAAGGCCCGGGAACGTATTCACCGCGGCATTCTGATCCGCGATTACTAGCGATTCCAGCTTCATAGAGTCGAGTTGCAGACTCTAATCCGAACTGAGGTCGGCTTTTTCCGATTAGCTCCCCCTCGCGGGTTTGCGACGGTTTGTACCGACCATTGTAGCACGTGTGTAGCCCTGGACATAAAGGCCATGAGGACTTGACGTCATCCCCGCCTTCCTCCCCGTTATCCGAGGCGGTCTCACCAGAGTGCTCAACTAAATGGTAGCAACTGGTAATAAGGGTTGCGCTCGTTGCGGGACTTAACCCAACATCTCACGACACGAGCTGACGACAGCCATGCAGCACCTATATAGCAGCCTATTGCTAGGAAGGGATATTTCTACCCCGGTCCACTACATTTCGAGCCCAGGTAAGGTTCTTCGCGTTGCGTCGAATTAAACCACATGCTCCACCGCTTGTGCGGGCCCCCGTCAATTCCTTTGAGTTTCAGCCTTGCGACCGTACTCCCCAGGCGGATCGCTTAACGCGTTAGCTTCGGCACGGCGGGATTGGGTACCCGTCACACCAAGCGATCATCGTTTAGGGCTAGGACTACCAGGGTATCTAATCCTGTTTGCTCCCCTAGCTTTCGTGCATCAGCGTCAGTTGTGGTCCAGTGAGCCGCTTTCGCCACAGGTGTTCCTTCCGATATCTACGCATTTCACCGCTACACCGGAAATTCCACTCACCTCTCCCACACTCAAGCCCGGCAGTTTCTCATGCAGACTTCAAGTTGAGCCTGAAGATTTCACATAAGACTTACCGAACCGCCTACGCACCCTTTACGCCCAATAATTCCGAACAACGCTCGCCCCCCTCGTATTACCGCGGCTGCTGGCACGAAGTTAGCCGGGGCTTCTTCTCTCGGTACCGTCATAATCGTCCCGATCGAAAGGAGTTTACGTCCCAAGGGACTTCATCCTCCACGCGGCGTTGCTGCGTCAGGGTTTCCCCCATTGCGCAAAATTCCCCACTGCTGCCTCCCGTAGGAGTCTGGACCGTGTTTCAGTTCCAGTGTGTCCGTGCGCCCTCTCAGGCCGGATACAGATCACCGTCTTGGTGGGCCATTACCCCGCCAACTAACTAATCTGCCGCGACCCCCTCCTTAAGCGAATTGCTCCTTTGACCCGTAGGTGTTATGCGGTATTAGCTAAGATTTCTCCTAGTTATTCCCCACTCAAGGGTAGGTTAGTCACGTGTTACTCACCCGTGCGCCACTTTACTCATGGATTGCTCCACTTTCTCGTTCGACTTGCATGTGTTAGGCACGCCGCCAGCGTTGATTCTGAGCCAGGATCAAACTCTCGTTTGAAACCTGAAGTTACAACCGGACGACGGAGGTCGCCGGAGTAACTGCCTTCACGATGCTCGAAAGATCATGAAGGACTATCTTGTGAGAATGATCAAACCTAGATCTTCTTCCATTCTCACGACTGGCATGTTCAACCTGATTGTCAAAGATCCACGCCGGTAACCGCCTGAGCGGGCCGCTTGGATCGGGAACCGCAGCATCGCTGCGTGTCCTCGAACTTGTTGCGTCACATTTTGACGCGAACTTTTTGAGACTATCTCAAATTCGCGTAGCATGTCAAGCTAAATCGCTAAATTTCTTTAGTTTTTTGCTTGCAGGCTGGCAGCTCAGATCACTTCGTGACCGGCTCGCTCCAGGCTCGGCGACAACGCCTACCTGGAACCCCTCAATGCAACACCAAACTTTTAAAGATCACTCTCGAAGAGGCCGCTTAACCGCGTGCCATCCTGGAGCCGGACATTTTGTCCGTGCAAAGTTGAGGAGACTCGCTCCTCGTTGTGCAATGGATTGTTCGCTCTTATGAGGCGCCCAGCGCCTGTCGAACCACCCGCTTCGCCTTATCCGGCAGACTCAAGAGTCCACTCGCGAAGCTCTATTGCTTACTTCTTTACTTCTCGAACCGTTTCTTACTGTAACAGTCCGCTCAGACTTTTGCAACTCGCAAAGAGTTGCTCGTCATTGTCACGCCCTTAACAACTGTTCGTGACGACAAGATGAATACTACCTGCTCGTTCGCCGCACTGCAAGTGTTGAAAACTTAGAAAATCTGTTGAAAAGGGGATGTGGAGCTTCCAGAGCCACTCTGGACCAGAAAATAGCGGCTCCAGGTCCTATATTGGGCCTCGGGGCAGCCATTCGCAGCTAGTCGGCAACCTGCCGGGCAATCACACCCAGGTCAGTGAGCCCGTTTACAAAGAACTGCATGGCCAGCGCTACCAGCAGAAGTCCCATGATGCGCACCAGGATGCGGATGCCGGTCTCACCCAGCACGCGGCGAACGCGGTCGGCACCGCTCAAGATGCCGTAGCTCGCCGAAGCGGTCACGGCGATCGCGCCCAGGATGGCCACCATCTGCCATTTCGACAGGGCCTGCGCCACCAGCACCATGACGCTCGAGATCGCTCCCGGCCCGGCCAGCATGGGGATACCGAGCGGCACGATGCCCGCGTCTTCCTTGGCCGTGGCCTCTTCCGTCTCATCTGAGGATTCCTGGGTTGGCGAGCGTTTGGCCTCCAGCATGTCGATGCCGATCAGCAGCAGGATCAGGCCTCCGGCAATCTCAAAGGCCGGCAGGGTGATGCCAAACATCTTGAAGATGAGCCGTCCGGCCACGGCAAAGGAAGAAAGCACGATGAAGCAGGTGAGTGACGCTTTACGCGCCATGCGCCGGCGGCGTGGAGCATCGACTCCGGCGGTAATCGAGATAAAGGCGGGGATGGCGGCGAAGGGGTCGACGAGAAAAAAGATGGAGCTGAGAGCCAGCACCGAGAACTGCACATACGTGGAATGCAGCTCATGGATGGCGGCGCTCGCCGGTCCAAAGGCTGCCACCATCGCTATGTGCCAGATGCCGTGCATTTCTACTTGCTCCTCACGCTAGCCGCTGCGGGCTGCACGCGGCAACAATTTAATTGCTGTGCATCACTGATAAAGCTGGCGGCGATGAAGTTTGGATGAGCTCATCGCCAAGTTCGGCTCAGACGGGTCGATTGCTGGTGACCTGTGTTATTCGCCTGGCTATTAACCGCAGTTATATTGCTTATCTCTAAAAACTTCCCATTACCGGGTAGGTATTTCCGGCTCGAAAAAGGTTGCACTTCATTTCGTGGCACTAATCCCCTGCTTATGAACGACTTAGCGATCATGCCGTTTGTGGCATGCGAGCTGCCTATGTTCCTACGGCTGCGAGCAACACGGAATGGCTTTTTGCCGTGCTGACAATCGCGAGCCTTGCAACACAGAACGAGAAAGCGGCCCGTCTATGAGTGTGAGCTCGATGAACGTGAGCGACATGAACGTAAGTGAAATGAGCGGGGAATCATCGAATCAAATATCTGACTCGCTGTATCCCCATATCCTCCTTGCCAGCAGCCACCGCGATACAGCGGAGTTACTGCGCCAGAGGCTGATCGAGGAAGGCTTCGCAATTGATGCCGCCAACGGCTATCACCAGGTAACCGCTCTGTGGCAACAGCATCGCCACCCAGTGATCCTTCTCGATGTATCCAGCTTTCAGGCGGCCGAAGAAGCTGTGTGCGCGGCGCTAAGCATCAAGCGGCACGATTCGAAGCAGTTTGTCGGCTACCTTGCCGATCCCATCCTTCGCACCAGTGGATTGGCGGGAGATGCCATCTTCACTCGTAGTCCCCGCCATTTGCCGCAGGCCCTGCGCACGCATTTCGCGCAATCGCTGGAGGCGAAAGCATAGGCTCAACTCGACGCGTGGTTCCAGTCTGAAACGCAAGCGGGCTGGGGGCCGGTCACTAAGGCGTTCATTCCTGTCATCGGGTGCAGTTATAATTTTTCTTTCTGCAGACGCGGGAATAAGGAGCTGCGCGCACATGCCGATCCAAACCACCAGCAAAATCTGGCACAACGGAAACCTCATCCCTTGGGAGAAGGCAAATATTCACGTCATGAGCCATGTGGTTCACTACGGCTCATCGGTCTTTGAGGGCATTCGCTGCTACGGACAGCCCACTGGCGCGGCCATCTTCCGGCTGCCGGAGCACATGCAGCGCCTGCTGGATTCGGCGAAGGTCTATCGCATGCCCCTGCCCTATTCGCTCGATCAGCTCAGCTCGGCGGTCGTTGACCTGGTGGAGGCGAACGGCGTCGCGCCCTGCTACATCCGCCCCATCGCTTTCCGCGGTTACGGCGAGATCGGCGTCAACCCCAAGCACGCGCCGGTCGAGGTCTACATGGCCAACTTCCCCTGGGGCAAGTATGTCGCCGGAGATGCGGCTGACGTTTGCGTCTCTTCGTGGAACCGCTCCGCGCCGAATACCACGCCATCGCTGGCCAAGGCGGGCGGGAACTACCTCAATTCACAGCTGATCCGCATGGAAGCTGATGCCAACGGCTACGTCGAAGGCATCGCGCTCGACGTGAACGGCTACCTCTCCGAGGGCTCGGGCGAGAACCTCTTCCTGGTACGCAATGGCGTTCTGTACACCACGCCCCTGGCCAATTCTGTACTGTCTGGCATCACACGCGATTCCGTGCTCACGCTGGCCCGCCACTTTGGCATTCCGGTGGTCGAACAGGCGATGCCCCGCGAGATGCTGTACATTGCCGACGAGGTCTTCTTCACTGGTACCGCGGCCGAGGTGACGCCGATCCGCAGCGTTGACCGGATCGTCGTTGCCGACGGCACGCAGGGCCCGATTACCAAACAGCTCGCAGATGAATTCTTCGGTATCGCGAATGGCCTGAGGCCGGATCGCTACGGCTGGCTGACTCCGGTGAATGTGAATAGCGAGCAGCCGGTAAATGCCTAAGTTGAGTTACTAAGTTGCGCAAAAGAACAAAAGCCCGGCAGTCGCCGGGCTTTTGTCTACGATCTCAAACTGCTGATGAACGCGGTCGCACTGCATACCATCCCAGCCCCAGCAGGACGTATCCCAGATACATATAAGGCAGCCAGGAATAGGGTGCTGGAGGCACCGGATACAGGCTTCCCGCCATGGCTAGAATCATGGCCAGAGTTCCGGCGGCTGAGAGCAGCAGCACTCCCGGCCCGAGGCTTTCCAGGTGCCGCAGATGGAGCGGCAGGGCCACGCAGACCAGGGCATATACGGTGATGAATCCGTAGGTCGCCAGCGATCCCAGCCAGCCGTAGATATCCATCGCGCTTACACCGCGCATGGCGAGAATGACTGCGGGGATCAAGGTTGCCGCGGCGGTCACCAGCACCGCCCTGTGCGGCGTCTCATTCCTGGCATGCGTCTGCGAAAGCCTGCGGTGCGCCAGGCCGCGATGCGACATCAGCATCAGCACCCGCGACGCCGCTGTGATGCAAGCCAGCACGCAGGCGAACATGCTCATCATGGCGCCTATATCGACAACTGTGCCCAGCACTGTGCCCAGCGCGCCGCCGCTGGCCTGATTGGCCAGCGAATGCAGCGGAGCCGCAGCCTGATCCAGCCGCTCGCTCGCTCCGCGAAATCCCAGCACCTCGGAGTACGCGCAGATCACGAAGAATGCGCCGCAACCCAGAGCGCACTGCAGCACAGCACGCGGAATGGTCTTGAGCGGCTCCCGCGCCTCCGCGCCCAGCGTGGTTGCCGACTCAAACCCCACAAAGCTGAACAGCGCCAGCACCAGGCCCAGCCGTATCCCGGTGCCCGAGCTGCCTTTGAGCTTCAGCTGGTCTACATCCAGATGCCAACCGTGATGCCAGAGAATCAACGCCAGAATTACCGTGATGCAGCTGACCGATGCTGCTTCCATCCACAGCATCATCTCCGCCGAGAGCTTGATGTCGCGATAGGCCATGGCACCGGAGGCGATCACCGCAATCGCAATCAGCAGAGATGGCGAGCCACCCAGTCCGAACCATGCATGCAGCAGCACATTCGCGTAGTTAAAAAATCCCGCTGCTACCGATCCCGCAGTGGCCACATAAGCGAGAATGAGCGCCCAGCCGGCGATCGATGCCGCCCAGCCGGGCAGCGACTGCGTCGTGTACATGAACAATGAGCCGGGAGATGCCGACCTTCGGCCAAAGCATCCGATCACCAAACCCACCAGCGTCACCGCCAGTGTCGCGAAGATGTACACCAGCCATGTCCCATTTCCAGCCAGGGCAAACACCAGCGGGACGGTCATCGCCGGCGTAGCGGTTGGAGCGATCGCCGAGACCGACTGTGCCAGCGTCTCCCAGGGGCCAAGCACATGCCGCCGCAGTCCATAACCCGGCCGCGGTTCATCCGCCGCGGTGGTTGCCGGCTGTGGGATAGACAAAGGCGGTGCCGTCTCGAAAGACAATCGGAACTCCGTTGCAATAAAGATTTCGGGTGGAAGGTCCAGTCTCCAGCCCGAACCAGCGCAAGTCAAGCCACTTGCACGCGGGCCATGGCCCTCAATTACTCTTGAACGCATGACCACGCTCGACCATGCTGCGATGCTCGCTGTTGCTATTCGTGAAGCTCGCTTGGGGCTTGCCGAAGGCGGCATTCCTATCGGTGCCGCGATCTTCCGCGCGGATGGAACGCTGCTCGGGTCGGGGCACAACCGGCGCGTGCAGCAGAACGATCCCTCCGTTCACGGCGAAACGGATGCCTTCCGCAACGCCGGCCGCCAGCGCTCTTATCGCGATCTGATCATGGTCACCACGCTCGCACCCTGCTGGTACTGCACCGGCCTCATCCGTCAGTTCGGTTTCCGGACGGTGATTATCGGCGAAAGCCAGACCTTCCGCGGCGGCATCGACTGGCTGCGCGAGAACGGCTTCGAAGTCCAAGACCTGCATTCGGCCGAGTGCATGGAACTTCTCTCCACTTACATAAGTAACAATCCGGAAGTCTGGAACGAAGATATCGGCGAAGATTCCGCCGATTAACTCACCAGACCGGGATACGCGCCCGCTGTTTTGCTCGGCGTTTCATCAGCAATTCCGGTTGGTGGGTGCGTTTTCCTGGTGCGTGCTTCCAGGTTGAGTTCCATGTTCACCAGACAAACCATCGAGCAGCAGCAACGCTTTGCCAGACGGCTGGGCTTCGCCTGTTTCCTGCTCCGTTCTGGGGAGGTATGTCTGAAAAACCGTATCCTCTTCGCCGCGTTCAGCACTACGACTGCCTGGCTGAGCGGGCGCGGCGCGCATGCGCCGAAGATTCCCGGGATTTTTCTTTTTAACTTTGCCTGCTACCTCGCGTTACTGACTGCGTGGATGAACATGACCATGGACGTTCTTATTTCCGCCGCCTACATGGTGATCTTCGGTTGCGTCCTGTGGGTATTGATACAGCTGCGCCGGATTCCCGAAATACGCAAGCATCGCTGGATTTTCTATTGTTTCGCGTCTTTCGTCGTTTCCCGAGGTGTGGAGCGCCTTCTCAAAGTCTGGGTTGATCTTTATCCCGACGATCCTCTCTGGCTTGCCTCGCGAGTCATCATCGTCATCGTCTCCACCGTCACTGCGATCTGTTTCGCTTTCACCGCACGTACCGTGACCAGCAGTGTTCGAAACTTTGTCGATCGAGCGACTGCCACCCGTCAGGAAAAGGATCTCGCTCTCCTGGCTCTCTCGGCATCGCAAACCGAGACCGAGACCGTCCGCACCGAGGCCCAAAGCAGACTCGAGGAAACTACCGGACGCTTTCAGATGCTGGTGGAAGGCGTGAGAGATCATGCTCTCTTCACCGTCGATGTCGATGGAAATGTAAGCAGCTGGAATCGCGGAGGAGAGCGTCTGCTGGGCTACGCCGCGGCAGAGATACTGGGACGGCACTTCTCCATCATGCTGACTCCGGAAGACCGCGCCGCCGGAGCCCCGGCCTCCCTGCTCAAAAAAGCGCACGACCTGCGCACCTCAGAAGACGAAGGCTGGCGGGTGTGCGCCGATGGCAGCCGCTTTTGGGCCGATGTCAGCAAATCCGCTTTCTACGACTCCGAAGGAACCCTCCGCGGCTTTGCCGTCATCATGCACGATGTGAGCGCGCGCCGCGAGGCCGAGTTCGAGCGCAGCAAGATGGAGGCCAGGCTGCGAGCCGTTGTCGATTACGCGCTCGATGGCCTCATCACCATCGATGCGCAAGGCAACGTGGAAACCTTCAATCCCGCCTGCGAGCGGCTCTTCGGCTACTCTGCGACAGAAGTCCTGGGACAAAACATCAAGATGCTCATGCCCGAGCCCTACCACGGCCAGCACGATGGATATCTCGCGCACCATGCAGCTACTGGGGAAGCCCACATCATCGGTACCGCCGGGCGGGAAGTCAGCGGAAGACGCAAAGATGGCTCGGTCTTCCCCATGGATCTCTCCGTCAGCACCTTCCAGCTGGAAGATGGGTGGCATTTTTCCGGCATCGTCCGGGATATCTCCGATAAGAAGAAGACCAGCCTCGCTCTGGCCGAAACCAACAACCGCCTTCGTCTGCTGGTGGAAGGAGTCAAGACCCATGCGCTCTTCACCATCGACACAATCGGGAATGTAACCAGCTGGAACCGTGGAGCCGAGCGCCTGTTGGGTTATAGCGAAGCTGAAATCCTCGGACGCAATTATTCGTGCATATTTACAGCCGAAGATCTTCGCGCGGATGTACCTGGCATCCAGATGAAGAAAGCGAGAGAGGCTGGCCAGATTGGAGATGAGGGCTGGCGCGTCCGTGCCGACGGAGAGATGTTCTGGGCGGATGTCAACAAAACTGTGCTGATCGACGACGATGGCTCGATCCGCGGCTTCGTCGTCATCATGCAGGACGTGACGGAGCGGAAAAAAATCGCGACCGCCATGGAAGAGGCGCGCCTGGAAAAACTGCGTCTGCAGGAGGGCTTCCTTTCGCACGTGTCTCACGAGCTGCGCACGCCGCTGACCGCAATCTATTTCTTCACCACCAATGTCCTCGACGGGCTCTTCGGCGATCTCACTGAAGAGCAGCGCGATCAACTGACGCTCGCCCTGGACAATGCCAATCAGCTCAAAAACATGGTGAGCGATCTGCTCGATATCACCCGGATTGAAACCCACAAGCTCACCGTCACCTCACAACCGACAAATCTGGTGCGGCTGGCGACCGAAGTGATGAATACCTGCAAGACAAACGCGGTGGGAAGAAATATTCGCCTGAAGACCGAGTTCGCGCCCAACCTTCCCTTTGTGTGGGCCGACCCGGCCCGCGTCCGCCAGATTCTGACCAACCTCATCGATAACGGAATCAAATTCACTCCCGATGGTGGATCGGTCACGGTTACCAGTCTTCCTAAACCGGACGAAGACGGCTTTCTTTGCCTGTCCGTCACCGATTCCGGATGTGGAATCGACCCGGCCAGCCAGAAGATCATCTTCGAGCGCCTGGCGCAGGTAAAGAGCAACACCGAAGCCAGCCGCAGCGGACTGGGGCTGGGTCTCTTCATTACCAGAGAGCTTGTCACTCTGCACGGGGGACGAATCTGGGTAGAGAGCATATTGGGAGAAGGCAGCACCTTCTATCTCACGCTTCCAGTCTTCTCCCTCACCCGCTGGTGCGCTCGAATTCTCATCACTCCCAATCTTGAGACGGGATGCGTGACGCTCATCATGGTGGATATTTCGTCTCTCAACGGGCCGCTGCAAAGCGATTTCATTCACGAGATACGCAGAGCTCTGGAACGCTGCATACAACCAGGCCAGGACGTGCTCCTGCCCTCGATGGGCAGTCGTGAGAGCGACCAGCGTTTCATGGAGACCATATTCATCGTCGCCTGCACCGGCCCTACGGGATATGCCGTAATTGAAAGCCGCATCAAGAGAGAGCTGCAGAACACCATCAACATTTCCAGATTTAAACCGATAATCTCCTCAACTGCGGTGCCCATAACCTCCGGTCTGCCGCGTGAAGAACAGATTCTGGAAATCACCGAAGGGATCGAGAGATCGGTGCAGGAACATCTCCTGCACAAAGAGAGGGTGAATTGAGCGACAAAAAAATTCTGCTCATCGACGACGACCAGCATCTTCTGCTGGGGCTGACTGCCCGGTTGAAACACAGCGGTTATGCCGTGATCACATCCATGGACGCGGTCTCCGCAATTGCGGTGGCACGCAGAGCCCTGCCCGACCTGATCATTCTCGATCTTGGACTACCGGCAGGCGACGGTTTTCTGGTCCTCGAGCGCATGAAGGTTTTGCCGGATATCGCCACCATTCCGGTAATCGTGCTTAGCGCCCGCGACCCGGCGCAGAACAAACAGCGAGCGCTGGATGAGGGAGCCGTTGCCTTCTTCCAGAAGCCTCCCGAGAATCACGAATTCCTCGCGACCATCCGTCAGGCACTTGGAGAAACTACCGCGCTGACATCTTTTCTTCAAAGATAAAACCGGGGCGTGGCTGCCTGCACGAGGCGGCCGCGCACCCCGCACAAGCACAGATTTCATCGTCAATCATTCCGAGGGAAAGCCCTCTTTAAGCGCAAAGATTTATAATCCCCGTTGCGGCTTATGGAGAACACCAACTCACCCCTCGACGGACGCCAGGTGCTGGACAGCATGGACATCATGTCCCTCATCCCGCACCGCTATCCTTTCTTGCTCATTGATCGCATCCTCGAAATCGAGCGCAAGAAGCGCCTCGTTGCCATCAAGAACGTCACCATCAACGAGCCATTCTTCGTCGGTCACTTTCCCAACTACCCCATCATGCCGGGTGTGCTGGTGGTAGAGGCCATGGCCCAGGCCGGCAGCGTGCTTCTGTTGACCGAGATTCCCGACCGCGATTCGAAGCTGGTGTTTTTTACTGGAATCGAGCGCGCCAAGTTTCGCCGTCCGGTGGTGCCCGGCGACCAGTTGCGCATCGAGATCGACGTGCTCAGCTGGAAGCCGCGCGCCGGCCGCATGCAGGGCCACTGCACCGTGGACGGCAAGCTGGCCTGCGAGGCCATCATCACGTGTCAGACGGTGCCACGGCGCCGCACGAAGGAAAGCGCCGCGGAGGGCGAAGCCAATCCTCCCGCAGTTCAAGCCGCGGTGAATACGGACGAAGCCGTACTCGAGCCGGTGAATCACGAGTGAGTATTCACCCGACAGCCATTGTTGCGTCGAGTGCGCGGGTCCCGGAGTCCTGTACGGTCGGACCCTATTCGACGATCGGGCCCAATGTTGTTCTCGGTGAAGACTGCGAGCTGGTCTCGCATGTGGTACTCGACGGCCACCTGACCGCTGGCGCGCGCAATCGCTTCTTCTCTTTTGCCTGCGTGGGTATTCCTCCGCAGGATCTGAAGTACAAGGGCGAACCGACCGGCGCGACGCTTGGCGACGACAACAGCATCCGCGAATGCGTCACCATCTCACGCGGAACCGCAGGCGGCGGCGGCACGACCAAGGTGGGCAGCAATTGCCTCATCATGGCCTACAGCCATATCGGCCACGACAGCGTGATCGGCGATCACTGCATTCTCGCCAATTCGGCGACACTGGCCGGACACGTCATCGTCGAAGATTATGCGACCGTGGGCGCACTGAATCAGGTCCACCAGTTCTGCCGTATCGGCAAGTATGCCTACACCGGCGGTGGGACGACGGTGACCCAGGATGTGCTGCCCTACTCGCTGACCTCAGCCAAGCGCGAGACGCATGCCTTCGGCCTCAACAAAGTTGGACTGGAGCGGCGCGGCTTCGATAAGGATCGCCTTCGCGCCATCCAGCGCGCCTATCGCCTTCTGCTGGCGGCAAAGATGAATACCTCGCAGGCCATCGCAAAGATGAAGGAAGAGGGCGCCACAGACGACATTGCCTACCTCATCCAGTTCATCGAGAGCTCCGAGCGCGGAGTGCTGAAGTAGGCGCAGAGCCATGAATAAACTCGGCCTCATCGCCGGCAACGGACGCTTTCCGTTTCTCCTGCTCGAAGCTGCCCGCGCGCACGGCGCCGAAGTGATCGTCGCGGCGATCAAGGAAGAGACCGATCCCGAGATCGAAGATCGCGCGAAAGCCGATGCGGGCATCCGCGTTTACTGGCTTTCGCTCGGTGAGCTGTCACGGCTCATCGACACCTTTCACAAGGAAGGCGTCACCCGGGCGGTGATGGCCGGGCAGGTGAAGCACAAGCAAATCTTCTCGAGCATCCGCCCCGACTGGCGGCTGGCCAAGCTGCTGCTTTCACTGCGCACGAAGAACACGGACATGCTGCTCGGAGCTGTGGCCAAGGTGCTCGGCGACGAAGGCATCGAGCTGGTCTCTTCGACCTCTTATCTTGAACCGCTCCTCGCTCAACCCGGCCCGCTGACGGCGCGTGCCCCGAACGATCAGGAGCAGCTGGATATCGCCTATGGCCGCGAGGTGGGCAAGGCTATCGCCGGTTACGATATCGGCCAGACGGTTGTCGTCGCCAGCCAGGCCTGCGTGGCCATCGAAGCCATGGAGGGCACCGACGCAGCCATCGAGCGCGCCGGCATGATCATGCAATCGCTGGAGGCTGAGGCCTCGACTCTTAAACGCAGCCTGACTGTGGTGAAGGTCGCCAAACCCAAGCAGGATATGCGCTTCGACGTTCCTGTCATCGGTATGCGCACCATCGAGGTGATGCAGCGCGCCGGAGCTACGTGTCTTGCCATCGAAGCCCACCGCACCCTCATCTTCGACCGTGACAAGGTGGTGACAACTGCCGACGCGGCGGGAATTACCATCATGTCAATCGAAGATCGATAAGGCTGGCGGCCTCGTAACGACAGGCCAACGCGGAAGTGGTCTAATGATCTTCGGCCCGAATTTTACCCCTGAACCTGATCTCTGGAGATTGTCCATGTCGAAAGCAACTTTCGCCGTAGTCGCACTTGCTCTGATCGTTGTGGCTGGTCTTGCCGTTCGCAGCTTCGCCGCCGACAACGGACCGATGCCGCAGGCCGGCCAGACCGCGCCCACCTTCACCCTGCCCAACCAGGAAGGCAAGACCGTAAGTCTCGACACTTATAAAGGCAAGTGGGTCGTCCTCTACTTCTACCCCAAGGACATGACCTCGGGTTGCACCAAGGAAGCGCACAACTTCCAGAACGATCTGGATAAATACAAAGCTTCAAATGCCGTCATCCTCGGCGTCAGCGTGGATTCGGTCGATAGCCACAAGCAGTTCTGCACCAAGGATTCACTCAGCTTCAACCTGTTAAGCGACGAGCAGAAGAAGGTCGTGCAGGAATACGGCTCGCTGGGCAACTATGGCCCGATGCAGATTGCCAACCGCAATACCTTCCTCATCGATCCCGACGGCAAGATCGTGAAGGTTTGGACCAAGGTCGATCCTTCGGGTCACAGCAGCGAAGTGCTGGCTGCGCTGGCCGACTTCGAAAAGAAATAGGACTGCTCCCTGCGGCTACGGTCAGGGCAGACTGTCCAACAGAACGCGCCTTTGGCGCAAAACAAAGCTCTCCACATCCGTGGAGAGCTTTCTCTTTTGTGGACACTGGCCGTCTCGCATCATCTTTGCCTGGCGCGGTGCGCTCTCCGGACGATGGCTTCCTCAGGCTTGTTTAAGATTGTGCCGAGGCGAGTCTGATGAAAAACACTTTCCGTGCGTGGCTGGTGCTTCCGTTCTTGTTGGTCTGCCGCACGGTATTCGCGCAATGGCTTCTGCCGGGCCAAGCGGACTTTACGAAAGCGATCACCAAGGTTCTTTCGGTACGCGACAACATCACCATCATTGAAATTCGCACGCCGCAAGCTGAGTTTCACACCGTTGTGCTCGCAGGCGCCGATGGTTTTCTGCTGGTGGATCATCCCGAATCCGCTGCAAATCCTGCGATTCAAAAAGCCCTGGAGGACTTAGGAGGGCGGCGGCCGGTGAAGTTCCTTTTGAACACACACTGGCACTACGACCATGTTGGTGGCAACTCGATCTACGGTCCGGATGCGATCATCGTTGCACAGGAAAACGTACGGAAGCGGCTGATGACAAAACAGACTCCCTATTGGTCGCCGACACCGATCGGTCCTTATCCTGAACGCGCGTGGCCGGTTATCACCTTCCGCGACATGGCTACCGTTCACTTCGCTGGCGAAGATATTGAGATGGATCATTACGCGAACGGCCACACGGATTGCGACTCGGTGGTGTACTTTGTTCGCGCGAATGTCGTCGATGTCGGCGACCTTTACTGGAGCAAGGGAAACGTGGCTGGCGGGGCTGACATTGAGGGAATTGCCCACTCTCTTTCGGAAGTACTGGACAGGATCAACGACAACACGGTGATTATCACCGGGCATACTGCGATGTCCGATCGCCGCGACCTAGCGCAATATGTTCAGCTCCTGAACGACACGATTGCGCTTGTGCGGCAGGAAATTGCTGCGGGTAAAAGTGAGAAGGAGATAGAGGACGCAGGCTTGCCCAAATTCTGGACGCCGTGGTTCGCGGCCGAAACAGTTCCCAGTGAGCGTGACTTCATGCAGGAAATTTATGCGACAGTCAATCACACGAACGATCTCAACCAGTAGTACTGGTGAATGGAGACTTCGCTCCTGGGTTGCTCACCGATTGAAGACAACCCAGGAGGTGAAAGTCGGTTTGCAATGGGGCTGAGTGATACATCCAGTTTTTAGCTCGATGTATCTCTTCGGCAAATTGAATGCAGCCGGCTGATCCGACCCATTCCAGACTGATGGAATCCCTATGCCGCAAGTAGTGAAGGCTGCCTACTCTGCCCGCAATGCCTGCATAGGGTCGATCCGCGCCGCGCGCCATGCCGGCAGCAGACAGGCAACTCCGGCTACTGCCAGCAGCACGCCGATCACCGTCGCATACACCGCCGCATCCAGCGGGCGCGTCGCATAGAGCACCGACTGGATCAGCTGTGTCGCCGCTGCACTGCCTGCCAGTCCGATCGCCAATCCCCACAGCGCGGGCTTCAATCCGTCGGTCAGTACCAGTCCCATCACCTGCTCGCGTCGGGCGCCCAGTGCCATGCGTACTCCAATCTCCGTCGTCCTCTGGGTGACCAGGAAGGCCAGCACTCCATACAGTCCCACCGCGGCGAGCAGCAGCGAGAGTCCCGCGAAGACCAGCACCAGCGTTGCGCTGAAGCTTGAGGTCGCGGTGGACTCTCCAAGAATCTGCTCCATGGTCAGCACGCGCGTGACCGGCAGGTCAGGATCAAGGCTAGCAATTGTTTTCTGAATCGGAAGCGCCAGCGCCATCACATCCCCTTGCGAACGGACTGCCAGCTCCGCATCGTTGGTGATGCCAGGAAGATTGCTCGACAAAATCGGAAACCACATCTGAGGCCGCACTGCCTGCTCGATCGAAAACGGCGTGTCACCGACGATGCCAATGATTTCGTACGGCCGGGCCTTTCCACCGAAGGTCACCACCAGGTGCTTGCCCAGCGGGTCTTCACCGGGAAAGAAATCTTTGACCATCTTGCGATTGATGACCACAAACTGATCCCGGTTGAGACGCTCCTCTTCGGTGAACACTCTGCCTCGAAGCAATGGGATCTGCAGAGCGGCGAAGTATCCTGGATCAGCGGTGCGGAACAGCGCATAAGGATGGCTTGCGGCGGGAAGCGGCGGATGCTCCGGAATAACTACGTCGTTATCGCCATAGTAGCCATCGCCTGGGACTACATTCGTGAGACCTGCAGCGGTCACCCCCGGCATCGCCCGCACCTTGGCCAGAAGCTGCTCGTGCAAGGCAGTCATCTGTCCTGGATTCGCATACTTATCTCCGCGTAAAAAGTAACTCATGGTCAGCACGTTCTTGGTCGTGCAGCCGATATCTACCGATCGCAGACGCAGAAAGCTCTTGAACAGCAAGCCGGCGCAGACCAAAAGAACCACCGTCAATGCAACCTCAACGGTCAGCAATGTTTTGCGCAGAGACACGCGCTGTCCGCTGCCTCCCACACTGCGTGATGACTCCTGGAGAGCGGAGAGAATTCCCTGGCCCGTGGCAGCGATGGCTGGAAGCAATCCCGCCAGTACGCCGGTGAGCAATGTCGCGCCAATCGCGAATGCAATCACTGCGGCATCAGGATGCACCGCCTCCGCACGAGGCATCCTCGCCCAATGAGTGGTCAGCCAGCGCGTCGCCCACGCAGCCAGCGCGATCCCCAATGCGCCGCCCACGAAACAGATCAGCAGGCTTTCCATCATCTGCTCCCGCCATAACCGCAGGCGGCTGCTTCCCAGGGCCATACGAATCGCTACCGCCCTGCGCCGCGATGCGGCGCGCGCTACAAGCAGATTGGAAAGATTAAGGCAGGCGATCAGCAGCAGGCACATGACCGATGCCATCAAGACATATAGCGGCGTTTTTATATTGCCTACGAGATCGTCCATCATCGGCCGTGGCATCACCGCCTGTGCCGCCGCGCCGCCGGCAATGAACCGGCGATAAATCTGGATCTGTATCGCGTCGAGTTCCTGAAGAGCCTGCTCAGTCGAGACACCAGGCTTCAGCCGCGCGAATGCCTGGCTGCCCTGACTGTAATGGCTCGCCACATTTTTCTCAGACTGATCCTGGCGATATGGAACCAGAAGCTGAATCACCGGATTGGGATACTGCAGCCATTCCGGCAGCACACCCACTACGACATACTCGCGCTGATTCAAGTGAATGGTTTTACCCAGGATTGATGGATCGCCGTTGAAGCGCCGTTTGAACAGGCTCCAGGAAAGAATCGCCGTTCGACTGGCTCCATGCCGGTCGTCTTCCGGAGTAAACCCACGACCCAGCACCGGCTGCACACCAAGCGTCTCCAGTAGATTCCACGACACATCTGCGGCGTTCACAAACTCCGGAAGCTCGCCCCCATTTCCTGACAAATTAAAGCCAGACCAGCGCCAGATGGCCATCTGCTCGAAGGAATGGGAAGCCCGCTGCCAGTCGTAGAAATCACCTGCGGCTATCGTCTCGTTCTCCGTATCGAGATTGCCGGTTACCTCCAGCCGATGCAGCACGACTAACCGGTTGGGTTCAGGAAACGGCAGCGGCCGCAACAGCACCGACCGTACGACTGTGAACAGAGCCGTATTCGCGCCAATGCCCGCAGCCAGAATCAGGATGGACACCAGCGCGAATCCCGGGCTCTTGCGCAGCGTCCGCGCCGCATACGAAATATCGCGCAGCAGCGTCTCCAGCCAGGGCAGCCCGCGCCGCTCGCGGTGTGCGATCTTCGCCTGCTCCAGCCCACCCAGACGGATCAGTGCCCGGCGCCGCGCTTCCTCCGCGCTCAACCCAGCGCGCACACCGTCCTCGATGTGCATTTCGAGATGGCTCTCCATCTCTGCGGCAAAGTCCTGCTCCCGCCGGTCACGGTGAAATAAACCAGCCATCCGCATCATCCACGCACGCAGCTGCTTCATGAGCTTCCTCGCTTTACTCGTTTCTCAATGCCGTCATGGGATCGATGCGCGTCGCCCGCCACGCTGGAACAGCGCACGCCGCAATGGCCACCAGCATCAGCAACGCCGTCACGCATCCCATGGTCCAGGGATCATAAGCGCGCACACCATAAAGCAGCGACGATCGCGCCATCACCTGCGTCAGCAGCAACGCTGCAGCCAAACCGGTGCCTGCGCCAATGAGCGCCAGCCTGCCGCCCTGCTTCATCACCCAATGCAGAACCTTGCCCCTATCGGCGCCCAGCGCCATGCGCACCCCAATCTCCTGCGTTCGCTGTCCCACCACATAAGACAGCACGCCGTACATGCCGATGCTGGCCAGCAGCAGCGCCACCCCGGCAAATACCGCCAGCAGGATCATCGAGAATCGCTGTCCCGCCAGGGTCTCAGCGATAATTCCGTCCATCGACCTGCCCGCCGTCACCACCTGGTCCTTGTTCATCGCCAGCATAGTGCGCTGGATGCTCTTGATCTCCATCGCTTCCGCCATGTCCGTGCGCATCACGACATCCTCCGCGAGACCATCTTTAAACGTGAGCTGGTTTGCGCTCTGCTGCATGTAAGGCAGGTAAATCTGGGCACGCAAAGGAATGGCAACCGAGCTGTCGTTATCCAGTCCCCACTGCATCACGTGTTGCACAACGCCTACGATGGTGAGCTTGCGATCATCGCCCTGTTCCATGTTTAGCTGTCGGCCTACCGGATCTTCGCCGCCGAAAAACTTCTTTGCGAACATGTCGTCGATCACCGCTACCAGCGGCGCATGCTCGTTGTCGCCGTCGGTGAAGAAGCGCCCGCGCAGCAGCGGAATCCGCATCACCTTCAGGTAGTCCGGCTCCGTCGTATATTCGAGCGCCCAGTGCATATCGTTCTTGTTCGCCGGTTTGGCTTCATTGTCCAGCCAGAAAAGCACCTCGTCGTCATCCCCACTCATGGGCAGGCCGCCGCTGAAGAACGATGCAGCCTGTACACCTGGAGTGTGCAACACACGGCTATGGGCCTCGCGCACATAAGCGCGGATTTCATCGGCAGAGGCGTTCGTCATTGAAGGCGGCGCTGCCAGCGCAAAGACTCCCACGCCATGCGCATCGAATCCCGGATTCACCTTCGAGAGCGCAATCAGGCTCCGGATCATCAACCCCGCGCCCACCAGCAGCACAAGCGCCATCGCCATCTCGAAGATGACCAGCCAATCCTGTGTACGGTTGCGCGTCCCGCTCGCTCCGCGCCCGCCTTCCTTGAGTGTGTTGTGCAGCCTCTGGCGTGAGACCTTGAGCGCTGGCAGCAGCCCGAACAGAATGCCCACGGCCAGAGACACAAACAGCGTGAAGCCGAGCACCGGCGCGCTGATGTGAATCTCCGATGCCCGAGGCAGCGTGTCCGGCAGCACAGAGATGGCCGCACGCGTTCCAAATCCGGCCAGAAGCAGTCCCAGCCCACCTCCCAGCAACGCCAGCATGGTGCTCTCGGTCAGCAGTTGGCGGATGACGCGCACCCTGGTCGCACCGAGAGCGGCACGAACCGCGAACTCCTGCGCACGCGCATTCGACCGCGCCAGCAGCAGGTTCGCCACGTTGACGCAGGCAATCAACAGGACAAATCCGACAGCGGCAAGAAGAACCAGCAGCAACGGCTTCACATCGCCCACTACCGAGGCGCGCATGGGCACCAGACCCGCGCGGATGCCGTGATCGTCCTGCGGAAACGCCGCCGCCAGCCGATCGGAGACGGATTTCAAGTCTTCCTGTGCCTGCGCGAAGGTGACGCCCGGCTTGATCCGTGCGATGCCGTGAATATTGAGGCCGGCCGCACGATCCGTCAATGCTGAGTTCTGCCATTGACCGATGGGCACATATACCTCTCGCGATCCGAAGCTACCGGTCCCCAGATCGAAACCCGCCGGCAGCACTCCGACGATCGTGAAGTTGCGGCCGTCCAGGGTCAGCGCTTTACCGATCACATCCGGCTTCGAACCAAACTTGCGCTTCCACAAACCCGCACTGATGAGGGATACCTGGCCACGCCCGATCTCATCCTCTCCCGGCGCGAAGAGCCGGCCCAATACGGGTTTAATGCCGAGGATGGGAAAGAAATCCGAGGATACGAATTGTGCGCGGATTCTCTCCGGTTCGCCGATGCCGGTGAGGCTGAAGCTGATCGGCCGTGAGACTGCAAGCGCCGAGAGAGTGTGATTGTCCCGCTGCCAGTCGCGAAAATTTGGATATGAAATGGAGCCCCGGTCGAAGTTGGGCTTACTCGCGTGCACCGTGACCAGTTCTTCCGGATGCGGATACGGCAGCGGATTCAGCAGCACAGCGTTCACGATGGAGAAGATCGCCGTGTTTGCGCCGATGCCCAGAGCGAGCGTAAGAATCGTCACAATGGCGAATCCGGAATTCTTACTCAGCACCCGAACGCCATAGATCACGTCCTGCGCGAGAGTCTCCAGGACAGGAAGTCCGCTGCGCTCGCGGTAGGCCTGCCGCGTCTGCTCCATTCCACCCAGCCTGATCACCGCATCGCGCCGCGCCTGCTCAGGCGTCATCCCGAGGCGCAGGTTTTCTTCGATGTGCATCTCGAGATGGCTCTCCATCTCGGCGGAAAATTCCAGCTCGCGGCTTTCTCTTTTGAAGAGACCGCGCAGGCGCAGCCAAAGTGCTCGCGGCTTCCCCATCATGCCTCCTCAGCCGGGGAAAGAAACCGCGCGAGGATGGCCGTCGTCTGCTCCCACTCCACAGCTTCTTTCTTCACCTGTTTTTGTCCGGCCCGCGTCAGCTCGTAGTACTTCGCCTTGCGATTGTTTTCCGAGACCCCCCAGCGCGAAGCGATGTACCCCTCCTGCTCCAGCTTCAGCAGCGCCGGGTACAGCGTTCCATAATTCAGCGACAGCAGATCGCCGCTGGTCTGCTCGATCCGCCGCGCAATGCCGTAGCCGTGCAGCGGGCCCAGCGTCTCCAGCGTCTTCAGCACCATCAGGGCCAGAGTTCCCTGCCAGACATCCTTCTTTCCGCCCATGAAGTCATCTCCTATTGGAAAGCCATAGAGATATTGGCACGTTCTTATATGGGAAAGCAATAGGAAAATGGGCGCAAAAAAGCCCGGCTTTGATACCGGGCACTTTTGCTTGCCTGGATTGCGTGGTTAGTTACTTCTTCTTTGCTGCCTTCTTCGCGGCCTTCTTTGCAGGAGCCTTCTTGGCCGCCTTCTTTGCGGGAGCTTTCTTTGCTGCCTTCTTTGCTGCTTTCTTGACTGCCAATGTATTACCTCGTTTAGTTGATTTTTTACTGCTGGCGCTCTTCTTGCCGGCTGTGGACTTCTTCACAGCCTTCCCGCCGCTAGCGCTCTTCTTCGCGACGGATTTCTTTGCGGCTTTCTTAGCCGTAACCTTTTTCGCAGCTACCTTCTTCGCAGCCTTTTTAGCAGGAGCCTTCTTGGCCGCCTTCTTCGCTGGAGCTTTCTTGGCAGGTGCTTTTTTAGCTGCTTTCTTAGCAGGAGCCTTCTTGGCAGCAGCCTTCTTCGCAACTGGCACCGGAGCAGCAGCAGGTGCTGCTACTTCTTTGGGTTCCTCTTCGTCGTCTTCCAGATCGTCATCGTCAGAGGAAACAGAAATAACTGTGATCTCCTCTTCTTCCTCATCGTCGCCGAAGTTGTCTTCGGGAAATTCTTCCGTCTCTGGTTCGAAATCACCGTCGCTATGTGCGTAAAGCTTACGATCTTCCTGCATCGAATTGGCCCTCCGGCCTTAGGCCTTAACAGTGCACTTTCAGAATAGCTTGTCGCAGCAACATACAAGCCCTGCGCCGCGAATTATAGCAACAGGATGCAACGCCTTGCGACGGAACGCAAGCGCTTCCTGCGATCAACATCAAATTTCTATTGTGACTTCGCATACCACCATGCATTAAATACACGCTTGCGTGCGCATCTTCCTATCGGCTGAGATGCAATATGTTCCACAACTGCACCGGTAATCGACCAGATGCCTTACGACTTCCGCTTGCGATGGCTGGCTGCCGCAGCTTTGGGAGCAGCGCTTTTTTGCGCTACCCGCTTGGTGCTGCCCGCCCGCTTCGCTGCGTGTTGCGCAGACGATGAAGATGCACGCGCCGCGCGACCCGGCGCGGTTCTGCGGCCACGTGGAGAAGCGGAGATATGCGCAGGCTCGGCTACATACAGGCTTCGGCCCGCAGGGATCGCAGTGCTCTTCAGATGATTCCACCGCTTCAGCTCATCGACCGTCACCCCAAAGCGGTCTGCGACCGTCACCAGGCTGTCTCCGCGCCGCGAGCGATAGAGAGCCGTGCGCAGCGATGGAGCGGTCGCCGGGGCCACCGGAATCACCAGTGCATCAACACCGGAAAGGTCGGTGGTTGAATTTAGCTGGTTCACTGTGGCAATTTCTGAAGCCGAGACATGGTAGGTGCGCGCCACACTCTCCAGAGTGTCGTCCGCGGCCAGAGGATGAAAGCGCCAGTAGCGCCGCTTGTCTTCGGGAACCTCAGCGATCCTCTTCTCAAAGAGGTCTTTGGTTCCGGCGGGCAGATGCAGGTCAAAGCTTTCGTCCGGAGGCGTGGCCATTCTCAGCAGGCTCGGATTCAATCCGACAATCTCCTGCACCGGGGCGCCCGTGATGTCGGACACCAGCCGCAGGTCCACGCTGTAATTCGTCTGCACGGTATCGGTCAGCAGTGGAGGATCGGGTGTCAGGTCATCCAGCCCATACTGCTTGGGATTTTTGGCCATGATGGTGACAGCCAGGATCTCGGGCACGTAGTTTTTGGTCTCCGCAGGCAGGTTATTGCGCCGGTAAAGCTCCCAGAAGTCGGCATAGCCGGTGCGCTGCACGGCCCGCTGCACATTGCCCGTACCCCAGTTGTAGGAGGCCAGGGCGAGATACCAATCACCGAGCTGCGCGTACGCCTTCTTCATCTCGCGCGCGTAGGCACGGGTCGCCTTTTCCGGATCGAAGCGCTCATCGTACCAGCCGGTGCGATTCAGCCCATAGGTGCCCCATGGCATGAACTGCCACATGCCTCCTGCGCCGGACCTGGCATTGACGACCTGCGGGCGGAATCCGGACTCCGCCACCGCCAGATAGATAAGATCCTGCGGCACTCCCTCTTCCTTCAGCACGCGCTGGATCATGTCCTTGTAGCGGCCTTCGCGGTTCAGCGACGCAACGATGGTTGCATGTCCGGCGCGGCTGTTGGTGAAGAAGTTGATGCGGCCCGCCACATAGTCGTTCATGACCAGGGGAAGGTCGGACTGCGTGGTCTTCAGCGACGCTTCGGCTTCGGCTCGTATCTGGGGATCGACGGTGAAGGTTGCGGTTTCTGCCACATCGGCTGGAGTCGGTTCGGCGGGAGCAGCCAATCCCGTACCCTGCTTGAGAGCATCCAGCTCCATAGTATTGACCGCGTCCACGATGCGATCGAACTCTGCGCTGAGATCGGGGTCGCTCTTGATGGGAATCCCGCAGGTCAGCATCTGGTCCACGGCATAGTCAAAGTTCGACTTGGCAGCCGCCAGATGTCCATCGCGATAGTTCGCTACGCCGTTCTGATAAGCAGACTCCACGTTCTGGACGATCTGTTGAACGCGCTGGTGCTGCTGAGGATCGCTCTGGTTTGAGCCGGCCGGGGTGGACTGGGTTTGCGCCATAGCCATCGAGGGCATCAGGGCGGCAGCGGCGGCGATGGCTACGAGTCGTCGGGAAAAAACCATGCTGAGTATTGAGACGAAGGATCGATCGATTTCTCTCAACCGGTTCGTGTCACAAGTTATTGTATGGGACGGTGAATGGTAAACTCGTGCTTTAGGGAAGTTTCTTCCTCGCGCGCATTCTCGACGCGCCCTTCTTATTCATGGACAGTAAGCACATCCGCAATTTCGCCATCATCGCTCACATCGATCATGGCAAATCCACACTCTCTGACCGCCTGCTGGAGCTCACCGGGTCGCTCACCGCGCGCGAGATGCAGGCGCAGGTTCTCGACGCCATGGACCTCGAGCGCGAGCGCGGCATCACCATCAAGGCCCACTCGGTTCGCATGATGTATCCGGCGAAGAACGGAGAGCTCTACCAGCTCAATCTGATCGACACGCCCGGTCACGTCGACTTCTCCTATGAGGTCTCGCGATCTCTGGCTTCCTGCGAAGGCGCGCTACTGGTCGTCGATGCCTCGCAGGGCGTCGAGGCCCAGACCTTGGCCAACGCCTATCTTGCCATCAGCAATGGCCTTGAGATCATCCCGGTCATCAACAAGATCGATCTGCCCAGCGCGGATATTGTCCGCACCCAGGAGATGATCGAATCGGCCGTGGGTATCGACGCCACCGACGCGCTCGCGGTCAGCGCCAAGACCGGTCTCGGCGTGCCCGACATCCTCGAAGCCATTGTCAATCGCCTGCCTCCACCCGCAGGTGAGATCGATGCGCCCCTGCAGGCGCTGATCTTCGACTCCTGGTTCGACGCCTATCGCGGGGTTATCGTTCTGGCCCGCGTCATTCATGGGCGACTGCGCAAAGGCATGAAGATCCGTCTCATGTCGAACGGCAAGGTCTTCGACGTCGAGTCTATGGGCGTGCTCACGCCGAAGCCCGTTGAGATCGAAGAGCTCACCGCGGGTGAGGTCGGTTTCTTCGTCGCCACCATCAAGAACGTCGGTGACACCAAGATCGGCGATACCGTCACTGAAGACGCGCACCCCGCGGCCGAGCCTCTGCCCGGCTTTGAAGACATCAAGTCCATGGTCTTCGCCGGGCTCTACACCGTCGACTCACACGAGCACACCCTGCTGCGCGAGGCACTCGAAAAACTTCGCCTCAACGACTCATCCTTCTTCTTCGAGCCGGAAAGCTCAGCGGCTCTCGGCTTCGGCTTCCGCTGCGGGTTTCTCGGCCTGCTGCATATGGAGATCATCCAGGAGCGCCTGGAGCGCGAATTCGACCTGGATCTCATCACCACCGCGCCGGGCGTCCGCTACCGGATCACGATGACCGACGGAACGCTCCTGGAGGTCGACAACCCCTCGCGCTGGCCGGACGTGACCGGCATCGAAAAGATCGAAGAGCCCATCATCACGGCGACCATCCTGACCAACGAAGAGTACGTCGGCGGCATTCTCAAGCTGGTCGAAGAAAAACGCGGACGTCAGAAGAACTTCGAATACGTGACGCCGACGCGCGTGATGCTCACTTACGAGCTGCCGCTGAACGAGATTGTTCTCGACTTCTATGACCGGCTGAAGTCCGTATCGCGCGGCTATGCATCTCTCGACTACCACCTCGCTGGAACATGGGAGTCGCCCATGCAGAAGCTCGATATCCTGGTCTCGGGCGAGCCCGTCGACGCATTGTCGATCATCGTTCACCGCGACTTCGCGTACGACCGCGGCCGGATGCTGGTCTCCAAGATGCGCGAACTCATTCCCCGGCAGATGTTCGAGGTCGCCATTCAGGCGGCCATCGGCGCGAAGATCATTGCCCGCGAAACGGTTACCGCCATCCGCAAGAATGTGATCGCCAAGTGCTACGGCGGCGACATCTCGCGTAAGCGGAAGCTCCTCGAGAAGCAAAAAGAGGGAAAAAAGCGCATGAAGCGGATCGGCAAGGTGGATATACCCCAGGAGGCCTTCCTGGCCGTCCTCAAAATTGGCGAAGACAGCTCCCGATAGAGGCCAGTGGATCGGCCTCGGGGTATCCAGAATTCGAGGCGTGTTTTTGGCAAAACAGCAGGCTTGAAAATGGCGGGCAGCGGAGAGATTCTGAGCCGCAAATACCTATGCGTCAGTCACCTGCCTTTAACCTGTTTTGTGGAAAGCGCCGACGGCCAAAAAAAATGGCGAAGTTACCACATCTCGCCGCGACTTGCAAAAATCCCCGATTAAGTCTTTGTAGACAAACGTCTTACCTGGGATTTTTCAGAAACCCAGGCAAATCACATGCCTAAAATATGTGGAAGACCACGCTTCATAGAAAAACCTTCCACAATTTTTTCCACAGCTACTGCGATTACATTATCAGGCTTGAAACAATTTATTGAGCAGAAAAAGAGGCCCTCGAAGAAGAGAGCCTCTTTTCCCGCCTTGAGTGATGTCAGCTGGACTTATTTAGGTGTTGTCGAGGGGTGAGCGGTGGCTGGATGTGCCGGAGACGGAGCCGAGGGCACATTTGCCGGTGCAGGAACGCCCGACTTCACGTTGTAGGCCTGGATAACCGCCATGGTGATGTCCGTGCTGTCGCCTCTCCACAGAACCGTGGGGAAGGCCTGCTGCTGGTTTACCGAGGAATCCAGGACGATGCCATAGCCATTTTCTGAGGCATAGGTCTGCAGGGTGCCGTAGACCTTCTCGGCCAGCGCCTGGACAATCTGACCTTCTTCCTGCTGAAACTCGTTCTGCGCATCTTCGCCGGCGCGCTGCAGAGCCTTTTCCTTGTCGTCGATGGTTTTGACGCGGGTCTGGCGCTCCGCGTCGGCAAGCTTGTCGCCAGCGGCCTGGAGCTGCTTTTTCAGATTGTCGATGTCATCGGACTGCGTCTTCAGCTGTGTGCGCTTCGCCTCGATCTTCTTCTGCAGCTCGCCAAAGTTACGCTGGCCCTCATTCGTCTGCGTGATCGCAGCCTGAAAGTTGATTACGGCGATCTTGGTGGTTCCTGTTGGGGCGGCGGGGGGCGCGGCGGGAGTAGCTGCTGCCTGGGCAAAGGCGTTCAGCCCCATACCCGAAACCAGCAGGCAAGCGAGTGGTAACGAACGCGAAAGAGCACGTTTCATGGAAATCAAAAATTCCTCCAATTTTGGTGAGATCGCCCGCACGTGCGGAAGCGAACTTCGCTTCCTGATCTACCTTGCTGCGCTGTTCGTAGAGGCAGATTCCAGGCCCTCAGGCCCGAATGCAAAGACGAGACACGGTCAGAAGACATTCTCAGGAACTAGGCCGAATTATAGGTTCGGTTATAGGCAAGGTCAAACCGGCGGAGGGGCAAAATCTCGTCAATTCTGCCCCTCCGCGGGTTTCTAGAACGTGGTGCTCACCGATAACCGGAATGTCTTACGCGGCTCGCGCAGCTGTAGCAGCGCGCCATATACCTGCTCGGCCTGCGCATAGCTGTAATCGCCAGCGCCTCCGGCAGGGAACATGCTGCGTGTGATCAGATTCTCCTGGTCGAAGTTCTTCTCCAGACGCAGCGGGTTAAATGCATAGTAGAGGCGGAAAGGCGCGTTGATGATCGGCATCATTACGTCGAGCTCCGCGCCCGTCGAGTCTCGTGGAACATAGTTCGTTCCGCCGATCGGGTTGATGGTGTGGCTGAACGAGATCGGCACACCGCCCTGGCAGGCTCCATTCGAATAATTGGGGCAGCCATACAGCGGCGAATTCAGAATGGCAATGCCTTCCGGGCTCTGCTTCAGCTGGCTGGTGTTGGTCGCCATGTTCATGCCGAAGTCATTGAACAGCACGAAGGCCACGGTACGAGCGTAAATCGGAATCGTGTACTGCATGTTCGCGACGAAGTTTACGTCGCCACCGATCGAAGCAATACCGTACACCGGAATGGGTACCTGAATCGCGCCCAGGGTCGGATTCGTGGGATCGCGAGGTACCGTGCTTCCGTCCGGATTAGTCAAGTTGAAGAGGACGCGCGTCGGGACGAATCCATACGGCGTGGCCGAGCGGATATCGAAACCGCGGATATCGGATTCACCGCCCGAGTAGAAGCGGTTGAAGGGCGGAGCCACGTCGCCGCTGATGCCTCGGATATAGGACCCCTGCAGCCGGAATCCGAAGACGTTGCGGCCTTCCTTGTTGAACCACAGGCCCTTCACGGGATGGAAGCTGCGATACTCGATAACCGGGCTGATGTAGCGCACGTTCCCAAATAGACCTGCTACCTGGAAGAGCGCTGACAGCTCGTGGCCGTTATGCGGCTGATAGCTGGCATCGAGCTTGTTCTCGAGGAAGCTGAACGACGCCATGCTGCTCACGATGCCGTCCAGCGCATTCTGCCCTTGAATACCACTGCGGAAGGCGAGAGTCTGGAAGAAATTGCTGGAAGCAGCGCTGAAAGTGCTGATCGACGAGCGGTTCAGGGTGTAGGTAACGCCCAGGCGCTTAAAGCTGCGATGCGGCAACGGATAGCTACCCGAAACCGAGAATCCGGTGGAGGCCTGGTTGTACTTCTGCAGCAGCGACTGCGTAGCGGTGGACAGGTTCGCTGTATTGCCGCCGGCCAGCTTGTAGTTCTTGGTCGCGTTGTAGTCGTACTTGGTATTGAAGATCTGGAATCCAAGGTTGAGAGGGCGGTTGCGCACGTACGGCTCGTTGAAGCCGAAACGGACATTGCGCTGCACTTCGCCGACGTTTGCCGCCAGGCTCAGCGTTTCGCCCAGACCGAGGAAGTTGTTGGTCTGGTAGTTCAGGCCAAGGAACGATCCGCCCAAGCCGCTGACGCCGCCGTTCAGGCCGATGGAGTTCTTGCCCTTCTCCTGGACCTTCAGCAGCAAGTCGACGGTTCCGGCTTCCGGATTCTGGTGGGTCTCGGAATCCTGATCGACCTTCAGCGGATTGAAGTAATCCAGCTGGTTCAGGCGCAGGATGCTCAGCTCCCAGAGATGGCTGTTATAAACCTGGCCTTCTTCGAGCGCCAATTCGCGGCGAATGACGAAGTCGCGGGTAACGGTATTGCCCTGAAATTCGATCCGCGAAACGTAGAATTGCTTGCCCTCATCGATATCGATGGAGAACGAAACGGTCTTCTTCGCCTCGTCGATGCTGGGCGTGGGGATCGCGACAAAATTGATATATCCGAGGGTGCCGTAGGCCTTGCGAAGATTGTCCAGGCCCTTGGCGAAGGCGGTTCGGTTGAAGTATTCGCCATCCTTCTCAGCGAATTGCGCGCGGAGAGCCTTGACGTTGGTCACCGCTTTGTTGCCGGTGAAGGTGATGGTGCCCAGACGGTAGCGTCCGCCTTCTTCCACCGGCATCAGGATGTCGATGACCTTCCCCTTCTTGGGACGGAAGGTAAACATCGACAGACCGGTTTCATTACGAAGATGGGTCTTCGGATCGCCTACGCTGGCACGGAAATAACCCCTGTCCTGGTATGCCTGCCGGACCCGCTCGGAGTCTTCCTCAAGTTTGCTGGCGTCGTAGGTCCGGGCAAAGATATTTTCCAGAAAGATCGACTTCGGAATGCCGATCGGACGCAGATTCTTCATCGATTCGCGCAGCACGCGCGAACTGACATGCTCGTTGCCGGTGAACTTGATGTTCCCGACCTTGACCTTGGGGCCTTCCTTGATGATGAAGTTGATCTGCACGGAGGCCGGCGGAATCTTCTTAACATCCGGGCGGATGGTCGCGAACTGGTGACCGTGTTCGGCGAGCAGCTCTTTCAACACCGCAATGGCGTGGGCCATGCGCGCTTCGTCGAATTTGCTCTCGACCGAGATACCGACCTTTTCCTTCTTGAAGCGGTCGAGCACGTCGGAATTGGTGACCGAATTCAGGCCCTTGTAGTTGATCTCCCGGATGGTTGGCTTCTCCGTTACGTACACGTCCAGGATCACGCCCTTGGGGGTGTCTTCCTTTTCGATGTACACATTCTCAAAGTAGCCGGTGTTCCAGAGTGAATTGAAGTCGCGCTCCACGGTTAACGGATCGTAGGTGTCGTTGACGTGGCTGAACATGCGGGCAAGGACGGTTTCCTTGGGAATCTGCCGGTTGCCGATGACGCGGATCTGACTGACGATCTGCTGCTGGGCCCACGCGGAGGCGGACAGAATGCAGCAAAAGAGGGAAAAAAACTGCAGCGTGCGGCGAATGGAACGGCGCAAACTCTTGCTTTCTTTTATTGAGGAGCTTGCGCCCCCACGTTCGACGGGAAAAATATGCACACCCTCACTGCAGAAAATCAGGCCAATCTTGAGGAAAAGGCGATTATATGTGACGGAAGGGGCAGAACCCAACTCCGCATCAGGCTTCGGAAACCGGTTCATCATCAGACGGCGGCCATACCCCGCGCCGGGGCACGGTCAACTTTCCAGCTCTGCATGGATGAGGTAGTGATCTGTGTCCCAATGGATTGCGAGCACATTGGGTTTGCAGCAGACCTGGCAATCCTCCACGTACGATTGCTTGCCGCCGCCTGACTCATCCACCACAGTTTCATTCCACTCTCCACAGCCCGCGCATTGGAACCCCGCCTCGTACGGCATGGTTACCCTCTGTCAAAGCTCAAATCCGCTCTTAGTCTAACGGAAGGCGCGGGACTTCGCCTCTCTTTAGCCATTCCGAAATGAGCTCCAAGGCGCTTATCCCGAAACGGTTAGTTCTTGGACGTATCAGAAGAGCTTCCGCACCTCGACCATGGTGGAATAAAACGTGGCGCCCCCACCCAGATCGGTCAGTTTTTGCGAGGTGAGCATGTTCACGTTGTGTCCACCCGGCGTCAGCTTGTTCCAGGAGAGCTGCGAAGCCACCACCCCGGGCGGCACTCCGCGCGTGATGCGGGCGGTCAACTGGATTGCGCCCCTCGCGTTCAGGACCTCTACTGTCTCGCCATCGATGATCCCGCGCGCATCGGCGTCTGCGCTGTGCATCTCCAGCACCCCGCGATGCGCGGCCTCCATTTTCTGGTGACCGGGCAGGTTGGCAAAGGTCGAGTTCATGTAGTTGTCCGCCTTGCGGGGCAGAAACTCAAGCGGATAGATCTTGTCCCGGTTGTGCCGCGACTCGCTGGGAGGGGTAAAGCCGGGCAGCGGATCGAGACCTTTCGCGATCAGCCTGTCGCAATAGAACTCCGCCTTGCCGCTTGGCGTCTTAAAGCCACCCTCTGAAAAAGGCAGGAACGGCTTGCCCTCCGCCTCATCTTCGAATTTCAGCCGGATATGTCCGCCAGCGGCATTCAGCCCCGCCTCGTCGACACCCTTCAGCCACGCCGACTGCTCGTCGCTTCCCGCCCGCAGCGTCTGCGCGATCAGGTCTTCCGGGGTATCGCGGAAGCAGGATTCAGAAAAGCTCATGCGCTGTGCCAGCTCCGAGAACAGCCAGACATTCGGACGCGACTCGCCCAGCGGAGCAATTGCCGGGTTCGATATCTGCACGTAGTAGTGACCGTATGCTCCCTGCACATCCTTGTGCTCGAGGAAGGTCGTTGCCGGCAGGAGATAGTCGGCGTAATCGGCGGTGTCGGTGAAGAACTGCTCGTGCACCACTGTGAACAGATCCTCACGCGCCATGCCTTTCAGGACCTGCGCCTGATCGGGAGCCACCGCCGCCGGATTCGAGTTGTAGACGAACATCGCTTGCACACGCGGCTGATCCAGCTCCGTCAGCGCGTGGCCGAGCTGCGACATGTTCACCACCCGCGAAGGCCGTCCAAGAGGGCTCGCGTTCATCAGGTCGGGACGCTCCAGCGCCGGGCTGTCCCAGTCGAACGCGCCGCTGGTCGAGAGCTGCAGTCCCCCGCCACGCTGCTTCCATGCGCCGGTCAGCGCCGGAAGCATGCAGACGGCACGCGCCGCGGTGCCACCATTCTCGGAGCGCTGGATGCCGTAGTTCATCCGGATCACCGCCGGTGTGACCGTCGCATACTCCCGTGTAAGCCGTTCAATGTCGGCAGCTGCGATGCCTGTCCAATTCGATACACACTCCGGCGTGTACTCGCGCACGCGCTCCTGCAATGGCTCAAAGCCGTGCGTATGCCGTGCGACATAATCGGCGTCATAGAGCGAGTCCCGGATCAGCACATGCATCATGCCCAGGGCCAGCGCTGCGTCGGTTCCTGGATTGATGGGAATATGCCAGTCGGCCAGCCGCGCCGTGCGCGTCGCGTAAGGATCGATCACCACAAGCTTCGCCCCGTTGCGCCGCGCCTCTTCGATCATCGGCCACAGGTGAATGTTGTTGCCGTGAATGTTTGCTCCCCATGCGAGGACGAAGCGGGAGTGGCGGAAGTCCTCGGTGTCAGTGCCCAGCTTGCGGCCGTAGACAGCCTTCAATGCTTCGCCGCCCGCGGAGGCGCAGATGGTGCGGTCCAGCTGTGACGCGCCCAGCCGGTGGAAGAAGCGGCGGTCCATCGAACCGTACCCCAGCACGCCGATGGTTCCCGCATAGGAGTAAGGCAGGATCGACTCCGGTCCATGCTGCTCGCTGATGGTCTGCAATCGCGCTGCAATCGCATCCAACGCCTCGTCCCAGGAGATACGCTCGAAGGCCTCCATCTCCCGCCCTTGCGGCAGTGAACCCTTGGCCACGCCCGGGCGGCGCCGCATGGGATAGAGCAGCCGGTCCGGCGAATAAACGCGGTCCAGATACTTGGCGACTTTGCCGCACAGAAATCCCTGGGTCACGGGATGATCGGGATCGCCCTGCACTTTGGTCGCGCGGCCCGTTTCATCGATGGTCACCAGGACTCCACAGGAGTCGGGACAATCGTGCGAACAGACGGTATGGACTGTGCGGCTGGACATGGGGTTCTATCCCATCGATTTTAGGCTGCCGCGGCAGGCAAAGAAAGAACTCACTCGCCAAGCTGCAAATCTGGCAGACTTAGATTTCGTCACCGGAGGAAACCATGCGCCGATTCGGGATCTACGTTGTACTTTGCTCGCTTGCCCTCATCAGCCTTGCTCCTTCGTCTCTGGCTCAGCGCGCAGACACAGAGAAAGACAAAGCCGCCATCAACAAAGTGCTGCACGACCAGGAAATCGCGTGGAACAAAGGCGACGTGGTGGAGTTCATGCACGGATACAAGGACTCACCCGACACGACCTTCATCGGCAAGACCGTGGCACTGGGCTATCAGCCCATCCTCAAGCGCTACCAGACTGCGTATTCCACACCTGACGCCATGGGCAAGCTGAACTTCTCTGAGATAGAAGTGCGCATGCTCGGACCCGACCACGCCGTGGTCATCGGCAAGTTTCACCTCACCCGCAACGCGGCGGGAGGCGGAGACGCCAGCGGCATCTACTCCCTGATTCTCGAGCGCGAGCCGGAAGTCTGGCGCATTATCGTCGACCACACCAGCCCCAATTGATCGGCAACGGCCCCTGATAACCCACACCAAAGTCCAGTGCTTCAAGGCGCGTCTCCGGATGACAGCCGGGATTCTGGTAAAACGGAAGAGCGTGCTCTTTGGGTACACACCAGGCTAGATATTTGCGAGGTTGAATGAAAACGATTACACCCCATCTAAAACTGTTTCCTGTCGCAATCCTGTCCGTTTTGCTTTTCGCGATATCTGCAAATGCGCAGCAGCCGCGCCCGCCGGCAGTCCCGCTTATTGCGCATAACCCCTACTTCAGCATCTGGTCAATGAACGATCGCCTTACCGATGGGCCGACCCGGCACTGGACCGGCGCCGAACAGCCGCTCGCCGGCCTGGTGCGCATTGACGGGAAAAATTATCGCTACATGGGCGACTACCCGCGTGAAGCTCCCGCCATGCAGCAGGAATCACTCGAAGTCCGGGCCACCAATACGATCTATGTATTCTCTGCCGCCGGCATCAAGCTCAGACTCGATTTCTTCACACCGGCTTTCCCGCAGGATCTCGACCTGCTCTCGCGCCCGGTCACCTATCTCACCTGGGATGTGTCGAGTGCTGATGGCCAACCGCATAAAGCTGATCTGCTTCTGGACATCGACGGACGGATTGCTGTCGATACCGACGACCAGCAGGTGACCTGGGGGCGCACCGAAACAACCGGGCTGCACGTGCTCAACATCGGTTCGCGCGATCAGCGGGTGCTGAATCGTTCCGGCGACGATCTGCGCATCGACTGGGGCTACTTCCATCTCGCCGTCCCGGCCAGCGAGCAGGCGTCGCTGGTTGAATCGTCGGAGGCTGTCCACGATTTTCTGGAAAACGGCACGCTGCCCGCTTCGGATGACATGGATATGCCGCAGACCCCGCGCGACCGGGCAGCGAATCTCGCGGTCGAGTTCCCCGTCGATGTGACGCCGGGGCAGAGTGCGAGCCGGCACCTGCTCGTTTCCTACACCGAGGAATACGCCATCGAATATCTGAACCGGAAGGAGCGGCCGTGGTGGCAACGCAACAACAAGCCGGTCCAGGAGATGCTTGCCGAAGCCGAGCAGCAGTACACATCTCTCGTTTCCCGCGGTGAGAAATACGACGCAGATCTCGCCCACGATCTCGAGTCCGTAGGAGGCCCCGGCTACCGTCAGATTGCTCTCCTTGCCTATCGGCAGACGCTGGCTGCTCACGGACTCGTCGCCGATCTCGACGGCAAGCCCATGCTCTTCGCCAAAGAAAATTTCTCCAACGGCGATATTGCCACCGTCGATGTGCTCTATCCCTCTGCGCCCTTCTTCCTGTTCTTCAATCCCGCGCTTCTTGAAGCACAGGTGCGCCCCGTCCTTGAATACGCGACTCTGCCGCGCTGGAAGTTTCCCTTCGCTCCGCATGATCTCGGCCGCTATCCATTAGCCGATGGCCAGGAATATGGCGGCGGCGAAAAGACCGAAGACGACCAGATGCCAGTGGAGGAAAGCGGAAACCTGCTCATCCTGGGCGCGGCGCTCGGGCAGGCGCAAGGCAACTGGCATCTGGCCAAAGAGTTCTGGCCGCAGTTCACGAAATGGGCGCAATATCTGCGCGAGAAGGGTCTCGACCCGGAGAATCAGCTCTCCACCGATGACTTCGCAGGACATCTCGCTCATAACGCCAACCTCTCGATCAAGGCCATCGACGGACTGGGCGCTTATGCTCAGATGGCGCGCGGCCTGGGTGAAACGGCGACCGCCAACGAATATGCAGCCCTGGCAAAACAGATGGCCGGCAAGTGGGAGCAGATGGCGCGCGACGGCGACCACTACAAGCTGGCATTCGATCGTCCTGGAACCTGGAGCCAGAAATACAACCTGGTCTGGGATCAGCTGCTCGATCTAAATCTCTTTCCGGCGTCGATTCGCGAGACAGAGATTGCGTTCTATCTCAAGCACCTGAACACTTACGGCCTGCCCCTCGACAATCGCGCCGACTACACCAAGCTGGACTGGGAGATCTGGACGGCGACTCTGGCGAAAAATCCGGCCGACTTCAATACGCTGGTCGATCCGATTGTGAAATGGATCAGCGAAACTCCCACCCGCGTCCCGCTCACCGACTGGTACGACACCAAGACCGGCAAACAGGTTGGCTTCCAGGCAAGAAGCGTCGTGGGAGGTGTCTACATCAAGGCTCTCTCCGATAAGCAGCTGGCGAAGAGTTGGAGAGAGAAAGCCGAAACGAATCCGTAACTCAAATAAAGGTCATTTGAGCGATTCAAGTAAAAGGCCCATCCTCACAGGAGGATGGGCCTTTTACCGATCGAATGCTTGTTACGAAACCGACTGGGTCTGTGCGGCCGGAGGCGGAGGTGCCGGAGGCTTCGGCGCGGCCGGCTTCTTCACCGCCTGCTCCTGCTTCTTGCCCGGCGCCAGAATCGCGTGCAGCGTGGTGCCTTCCATGCGCGGCATGAACTCCACAACGCCGGCATCGCCGATGTCCTGAATCAGCCGGTTGATAATGGCATAGCCCAACTCGCGATGCGCCATCTGCCGGCCTTTAAACCGCAGTGAGGCCTTGACCTTGTCGCCTTCGGTCAGGAAGCGAACCGCCTGATTTTTCTTGGTCTGGTAGTCGTGCTCATCCACTGTGACCGAAAACTTTACTTCCTTCACGACGATGATTTTCTGCTTCTTGCGGGCTGCCCGCTCGCTCTTGTCCTTCTCGTAAAGGAACTTTCCGTAGTCCTGAATGCGGCAAACCGGCGGCACCGCATTCGGAGAAACCTCGACCAGGTCCAGTCCGCGCTCGCGTGCAATCTTCAGTGCTTCGAATGGGGGGAGAATGCCAAGTTGGTTGCCGGCATCGTCGATCACGCGCACTTCGCGCGCGCGGATCCTTTCGTTGATGCGGATGAACTGTTTAGCCGAACGCTTATCGATGGGTTTCCTCCAAAAATGCGTGGCACTGCCACGTACCTACTCAGTATATCGTGCTTCAGTGAATTTAGATGCGAATGGTGGGGCAAAAGGACTGCACGGCCTGGGCAGGCGCAACGTTCGAATTTTACTCCGCGCCAGATGGTGAGCTTGAGCGAACAGGAGGCCGCATTCGGTGCCCTCAACATGGTATTCTGCGTCGTTGCTCATTGAAAAGAGGCTTCGAATTCCGGGCTACCCGGAATCGAATCCCGTTATTGCATTTCCCACACGAAGGATGAAGACCCTTATGAAGCGCCGTATTCTCCTGGTAGACGACGAGTTGGCCATCCTCCTTACGCTCAAGGCCGTTCTTGAAATCAGCGGATTCGAAGTTGAAACCGCAGCCTCAGCCCGTGAAGCGAAGCTGAAGATCCGCTCCAGCCAATACCACATGGTCATCACCGACATGCGCATGGAGAGCGACTACGCCGGCAACGAAGTCGTCGCCGCTGCCAGGAAAGCCCCTTATCGCCCCGCCGTAGCCATGCTCACGGCATTCCCGGTAACGGACGGAAATGCGGACGCACCGAATCCCGACAAGATGCTGGTCAAGCCGATGAACACCAACGACCTTCTGCGCCAGATCGAATCTCTCCTGGTTACCCACGAGGACAAGAAGCACAAGGAAAAACAGGCCGCGCATGCGGAAGTTCCCGCGCAGGTCGTGGCAAAAGCCGTTACCGTTAAGAAAAAAGCGCCCGCAAAGAAACTTGCATCGGCGCGCTAAAGATAGTCGCCGGCCGGGCTGCTGCTTTCCGTTGCGGGGATATGTCTACGCGCGAGTCTGAAATCCAGCAACCGGGTAAGACCTGCAGCGGCGTTCTGCAATCTCCGCAGCCTCAACTGGCCTGCGGGGTTCTCTTCTGCTGAAAGCACTGTCTGCACAGAACCGGGCGGCCCTGCGTGGGTTTGAACGGAACAGTGGTCTCCATTCCGCACTCCGAACAATTGGTTCGCGTCTCGGAGCGAACCCCGCCAGGCCCCGAAGAGCGCTTGGCTTTGCAGTTCTTGCAGCGTTTGGGATCGTTCTTGAATTGTTTGTCGTGAAAGAAGAGCTGCTCACCAGCAGTGAATACGAAGTCGCTCCCGCAATCGGCACACTTCAGTGTTCTATCAACGAAGTCCATCCCGCGTGTCCTTGCCCCACCGCATCTAGCGTGGTGAATGGCTGCGATCCTGTTATGGATCGGTCTTACCCGTGGATTGCTGACTTGCTCCTTCGGTAGGCGATGCGTGCAAAGATGGGCCAGATTGAGCCGGCAATTGCCATGCCGCCATACTCGAGAAGCATTGTGAAAAGGGCCCGATTGCTGCGAATGCAGCAGAGCTTTGAGTTTGAGACCATACTCAAAGCTGGCTGAGCATTATGTCGCCGAACTAAAACTTCAGGAATTCGGGATGCTCAGCAGGCCGGTCCGGCGATTACGTGGGTGAAATCGCGCAGACCGGCTTGGAAACAACAAAACAACTGGTATTACTAGTCCTGCTCTTTACGAGCCTTCTTGCGATTCCGCTTGCGTGCCAGTGCTTCCTTCACGCGCTTCTTTTCGCCAGGCTTCAGATAAAAGGAGTGACGCTTCACTTCTTTAATGATGTCCTCCTGCTGAACCTTGCGCTTGAAGCGGCGCAATGCATTTTCAAGCGGCTCGCCTTCTTGTACGCGAACCTCTGCCAAGAAACTACACCTCCAAACCTTCCCAACAAGGGCCTATATAGAGTACAGGAATTAGCTCTTGACTACCAGAAATCCCGCATGGCGACTGCACGAAACTGTTTAGACCACGAAAATCATCTACTCCTGAAGTCACACTCTTCAACAAATATTTGTGGCGCTGCCAGATGCGACTATAAAGAGATATGAAGCTCGAAATTCCTGACGGACCTTTTGAAGCCTACCTGTTCGACTGCGACGGCACGATCGCCGATTCCATGCCTCTCCACTACCTTGCCTGGTCCCGCGTCCTCTCGGAATGGGACTGTGCGTTTCCGGAAAACACCTTTTACGCATGGGGAGGCTATCCCGTCTCCAAGATCATTTCTCTGCTTAACGAGGAGCATGGCCTTTCCATGCCGGTGGAGATCGTCGCCAAGCTCAAGGAGGACAAGTATTACGAAATCCTTCCTCAACTGCAGGCCGTCCCCGAAGTTCTCGAGCAGATTGAAGCCCAGCACGGCAAAATCCCCTTTGCCGTGGTCTCAGGCAGCACCCGCGAGAGCGTCACCGCATCGCTGAAAGCCCTGAATCTTCTCGATAAATTCGATGTGCTGGTTTGTGCGGGAGAGTACGAGCACGGCAAACCACACCCGGAACCATTCCTTACCGCCGCGGCCAAACTCGGCGTTCCACCGCATGCCTGCCTGGTCTTCGAAGACACCGAGATGGGCATACAGGCCGCAACCGCAGCAGGAATGAAGTCGGTAAAAATCCTTCAGCCCTGGGAAAGAGCCTGAATCTTGTTCCGCTCTGTTTAATAAGGGCGTCGACAAGCAGAATTACCTGTTCTCCGCCGCAATTAGCCGCATTTACATGGTGAGCACAACGCGAAACTCTGCGTTGCCACTCATCATGCGGGCATAGGCTTCGGCGGCCTTTTCCAGCGGATAGGTTTCGATCATGGCGCGTACCCCGCGCAGTTCGGCAAAGCGAAGCGCGTCATCCGTATCCGCCGGCGTCACTCCTGCCCATCCTTCCATCGTCTTGCCGCCCCTGATGAGCTGAACCGGAGGCACCTCAATCGGATTGGTGGATACGCCGATCAAGACCAGCCTGCCGTTTGGACCCAGGCCGCCAATCATTTCGGTCATTGCTTTGGCATCTGGCGCTGTCGCGATAATGACTTTTGCGCCGCCTAATTTTTGCAGCTCCCCGGCCGCATTCTTCGCTTTGCTATCGATATACACATCCGCGCCAAGTTTCATTGCCAGCGATTCAATTTGCGCGCCGCGTCCCACCGCAGCCACCCTGTAGCCGAACTTGCTGGCGAATTGAATTCCAAGGTGGCCGAGTCCGCCGATCCCCTGCACCGCTACCAGGTCGCCCGGCATCGCACCTGCATGCCGCAAAGCGTTGTAGGTGTTACTTCCAGCGCACATCAACGGCGCAGCATCGACATCGCTAAGGCCATCCGGAATCGAAACCAATGCTTCGACTGGAGCCAGCATGTACTCCGAATAGGCACCGTCATAACTAAGACCGGGATTCTGCTCATTGCGGCAGAGCCGAAAATCTCCGCGCCGGCACTCGGGACAGGTGCCGTCATGGCCGCCATGCCAGCCAACGCCAACCCGCTGGCCCCTTCGCCATTCCGTCACTCCAGTTCCCAGCGCATCCACCACGCCAGCCACTTCATGGCCCGGAACGATCGGATAGGAGATTCCTGGCCGCAAGCCTTCCAGGATGATGGCGTCGCTGTGGCATACACCACATGCCTGAACTTTGATGCGCACCTGTCCCGGGCCTGGCTCGGGGATCTCCAACTCGACGATTTTGAGACCGGCTCCCGCCGCGGTCACCTGGGCGGCTTTCATGGTGGTTACTGCAACTGCGGTTGCCATAAGTTCTCCGATTCCCTGCTTGTTCGAGTTGCTGGTTTCGTGACGATCGCACATCTCAGGAAGGAGGCCGCCCGCGGCCGATAGCCCCTAGTCAGTGGAATTCGGGAAAGCCCACCCGATGTGCAACTGGAGACACGACGAACATGAACCTCGCCGCTTGGGTCAATCTGAGTCAAACCCGCGCCAGCTGCTGTGAGTATCCCCAAAAGCGCAGAGACTAGGCCATTGGACGAAGGTATCGATCGATACCTTCGTCCAATGGGTTTCCCCGGGCTTACACTGCGCCTAAGCAAGAGAAGAACAAGAAATGGAAGACCTCCGGCCCTCGGATAGAGCCGGTTCGGGCCGGCCGTTTGATCGCCCCGGACACCGTTGGCCGCGGACGTACCACTGAGTTGCGCTCCAAGAGCGCGGCAGGGGGTTCCTGGGTGTAAAGGGAGTGGTGGCCAGAGACGGGATCGAACCGCCGACGCCGGCCTTTTCAGGGCCGCGCTCTACCACTGAGCTATCTGGCCTTGGGTTGCTGCCAAGGGCGATCGAGACCGATCGCGGAGGTGGGTATCTCTGATGCTGCGGCGCCCGGGGTCTCAGCCTTAAGGCCCAGCCAGACCGGCTGCTGCATCACGTCAAACCGCCTTGAGTAGTATAGCAAAACTGCGCCGCCCAGAATCCGGCTACCCGCAGGATAGACGCGCTCCTTTTCGTTCTCGACGAAGCCACGCCGTGTCATACACTTGGGACACACTTTTCTGTGGATTGACCGTCATGCATCGACTTTGCCGCTGCACCCTCGTCGCCCTTGTCGCCGCTTCCATGCCCTTCGCCGTTGCCGAGCGAAAGAAGCCGCCTGTCCCGCGTCCGGCCGCGACGGTTTCCGCTGAGTCCCGCGCCGCAAAGGCCTTCGAAGACGCCCGCAAACAAGGGCCGCTGGCTCTGCGCGCTTTTCTCTATCGCATGCCCAAGGGTGCGGACCTGCACAGCCACCTCTCCGGCGCCATCTATGCCGAGACCTGGATTCGCGATGCCGGCGAAGACGGGCTGTGCGTCGATCCCAAAACCCTTTCCTTCAATCCGCCAGAAAAGGGTAAGCACGAGTCCTCCGGGTGCGCGGAAGGTGAGGTTCCGGCCGCGGCAGCTCCGCAAAATCAGCATCTCTATGACGCGCTGATCGACGCCTTCTCCATGCGCACCTTCGTCCCGCGCACCGCCGATTCCGGCCACGACCATTTCTTCGATACCTTCGACAATTTTCACGGGACAAGCAAAAGCCATGCCGGGGAGTGGCTGGACGAAGTGGCCTCGCGCGCTGCTGCACAGAACGAGCAGTATCTCGAATTGATGGACACGCCGGACTTCAAGGAAGCGGCGGCGCTTGCCGTGAAGATCGGCCCCCAGACCGATTTTGTGAAGTTCCGGCAGCAGCTTCTCGATGCCGGCATTCGCAACAGCATCGCTGCCATCCGCGCCAACCTCGACACCGCGGAGGCCAATCGCCGCCAGCTCGAGCATTGCGGGCAGGCTGACGCCACACCCGCATGCGCGGTGAAGCTTCGCTACCTTTATCAGGTGCTGCGTGGCATGGCGCCTGAAGTTGTGTTCGCCCAGGTTGTCCTGGGATTCGAGACAGCCGCCGTCGATCCGCGCTTCGTCGGACTCAACTTCGTGCAGCCCGAAGACGGCTACATCTCTATGCGCGACTACCGCCTGCAGATGCAGATGATCGACGCCATTCGCGGCTTCTATCCCGGAGTACACATCAGCCTGCATGCCGGCGAGCTGGCTCCTGGCATGGTTCCACCCGAGGGTCTCAGCTTTCACATCCGCCTGGCGGTCGAGCAGGGCGAAGCCGAGCGCATCGGCCACGGTGTCGACGTGATGTATGAAGACCATCCTTACGAGTTGTTGAAAGAGATGGCGGCCAAGCACGTCATGGTCGAGGTCAATCTCACCAGCAACGACGTCATCCTCAATATCAAAGGAAAAGATCATCCCTTCGAGATTTACCGCGAGTACGGCGTTCCCGTGGCGCTGTCTACCGACGATGAAGGTGTGTCGCGCATCGATCTTACCCACGAATATGTGCGCGCTGCGGTTACCTATCCACTCGACTATCGCGACTTCAAGAAGATGGTCCGCACCAGCATCGAGCACAGCTTCCTGCCCGGCACGAGCCTATGGCAACAGTCCATTCCTGAAACACTAGACAAGCCCGTCGAGGCCTGCGCCGGGCAGCTCGGCGAGGAAAATCCCACCGGCCCCTGTGCCGAACTAGTTTCCCAAAGCGAAAAAGCGCAACAACAGTGGGAACTTGAACACAGGTTTCACACATTTGAGGCAAGCTTCTGATAGAGGATTTCTCCTGCGGGCATATGCCGGAGAAACGATGACTTCGCGGCTTTCCGTTGAGGAACGCTGCGCTCAACCAATGCCGGTAAGCACGCAGCAACAAGAAAGCCATCCTTAATGCGCATTGTCTTCTCCACCTTTGGAACATTCGGCGATATCAATCCGCTGATTGCTCTGAGCCTGGAGCTGAAACGCCGCGGCCACACGCCGGTGCTTACCGCGCCCGCCATGTTCCGCGAATTGGTCGAGCCTCTGGGAATTGAGTTCGCCCCAGTTCGTCCCGACCAGGACCGCAACGATAAGCGCATGGTCGAGATGATCTATGACATCAAGAAAGGAACCGAGCGCGGCTTGCGCGAGTTCCTCTTCCCGGTCATCCGCGACAGCTATCAGGATCTGCTAGCTGCCGTTCAGGCGAAAGGCGGAGCCGACATGCTGGTCACCGGCGAACTCGCCTATGCCGGACCCATCGTCGCCGAGAAGACCGGCGTTCCCTGGGCCTCGTATGTGTTGGCGCCGCTATCGTTCTTTTCGGGATATGATCCGCCGGTTCTTCCGCCGTATCCCACATTGGCGAAAGTGCAGTCGCTCGTTCCCGGCGTCGGGCGGATGATTCCACACTTCGCGCGGCTGGTTACGCGGCACTGGTCCGAACCTATTTATGCGCTGAGAAAAGAGCTCGGCCTGCCGCGGGGTAAAGATCCCATCTTCGATGCCAAGCACTCCGAGCGGCTGGTGCTCGCGCTCTTCTCGCGTGTGCTCGGCGATCCACAGCCCGACTGGCCACGCAACACGCTGATCACCGGCTTCGCCTTCTACGATGGCGATGCTGGAAATACCAATCTTGCCCCGGAGCTTGAAGCGTTTCTCGCGGCCGGACCGGCCCCGCTGGTTTTTACGCTGGGATCAGCCGCGGTTATGGCCGCAGGAAACTTTTACGAGGTCAGCGCGGAGGCCGTCGATCTTCTCGGGCAGCGGGCTGTGCTGCTTATCGGCAATGATCCACAAAACCTGCCCAAACGCCCACTTTCAAAAGATATCTGCGTGGCTCGTTATGCTCCGTATTCAAAAATCTTTCCCAAGGCGTCCGCCATCATTCATCAGGGCGGCGTCGGCACAACCGCGCAGGCGCTCAAGGCTGGACGCCCCATGCTGGTGATGCCCTATAGTCACGACCAGCCGGACAACGCCCGCCGCGTTCGTCATCTGGGTGTAGCCAAGGTGATCCAACGCAAGGACTATGGCCCGGCAGCGGCCGCTCATAAGATCAAGGGATTGTTGGAAGGCGCAGACTACACCGAACGCGCCGCAGAGGTGGCACGTGTAATCGCGGAAGAAGATGGCGTTCGCACTGCATGCGATGCGTTGGAGAACGCATCCCGCACACGCGTCTAGCGGTCTCGCGTACAACAGGGGCGAGCCCGGGCCCGCCCTGCTGGTCGATCTTGCTTACGTTTCTTGCTACCGTTTTTTAAACTGTTTGCGTCAATTAGAGAGGCTGGACGTCTGCTGCCTGCCAGCCTTTCGGCCCCTTAACGACGTTGAACTGCACTGCTTGACCTTCTTGCAGACTCTTGAAGCCATTTGAATTGATGGCAGAGTAATGCACGAACACATCCTCCCCGTTCTGGCGGGAGATGAAGCCGTAGCCTTTCGCGTCGTTAAACCACTTCACAGTACCTTGTTCCATCTGATGCTTAATCCTGGAGTGAATTGCGCTGGAGTGAATCTGAGCCAAACTGGCAATGTCTTACGACAGGGCAGACTACTTTCGCCCGGTTTCAAACTAACGCCACCGTAGTTTAGCAGACTTTGCAAGCCCCTCTGCAAGCATCGTTTTTTTCGGTATACCTCCATAAACAAAGGTAATAGCCACCGTCACAATTCCCCGGCTGGGCAATTTGTTCCGGCTTGACTATTCTGTCTTCTGGCATGAAAGAAGACATCGCCCACCGGCTTCTGACGGACGCTCTCCCCCAGCTGCAAAGCGAATTTTCATCGCTTCCGCCGGCAGCCATGGCCGGCGGTACCCGCTCGGAAGATCACGCTGCCATGGCTTCGGTGCTGGCCGAAGTCGCAGCGCGGATGGGCGACAACTACCCCTATTTCCATCCTCTTTATGCCGGCCAGATGCTCAAGCCGCCGCACCCGGTCGCTCGCGCCGCCTACGCGCTGGCTATGGTCATCAACCCCAACAATCACGCGCTCGATGGCGGCCGCGCCAGCTCCGGACTGGAGGTCGAGGCTGTCCGGGAAATCGCCGCCATGTTTGGCTGGATTGAACATCTGGGCCACCTGACCAGCGGCGGCACCTTTGCGAATCTTGAGGCGCTCTGGGTGGCCGGCCGGCTCGCACCGGGAAAGGCCATCGCCGCTTCAGCGCAGGCCCACTACACCCACAGCCGCATCAGCGCCGTCCTCAAGCTGCCCTTCCTGAGCATTCCGGTCGACGAGCGCGGGCGCATGGACATGGCCGCGCTCGAAGCCGCGCTCCGGCAGGGCGATATCGGCACAGTCGTCGTTACACTTGGCACAACCGCTCTCGGAGCAGTCGATCCGCTCGACGAGATCCTCGGTCTGCGCGAGCGCTATCCCTTCCGCATCCACGTCGATGCGGCATACGGAGGCTACTTCAAGCTAGCCTCAAATCTCGATGGAGATGCCGCCCGCGCCTTCGCCCGGATCGCTGCGGCGGACTCGATCGTCGTCGATCCCCACAAGCACGGACTCCAACCTTACGGCTGCGGCTGCATCCTGTTCCACGATCCGCAGGTGGGCCGCTTCTACAAGCACGACTCGCCGTACACCTACTTCACATCCAGCGAGCTGCATCTCGGCGAGATCAGCCTGGAATGCTCGCGCGCGGGAGCTTCGGCGGTCGCACTCTGGGCCACGCAAAAGCTGCTTCCGCTGGTCCCGCGCGGCGATTTCGCCCAGGGGCTGGAGCGCTCCCGGTGCGCTGCGCAATCTCTTTTCGCGAAAATCGAAGCTGACGCGCGCTTCATCCCCGGACCAGTGCCGCAACTGGATATTGTTGTCTGGGCGGTCAAAGGTCCGCCGCTGGAAGAATCCTCACGCCGCGCACAACAGATATTCGACCAGGCCGCTCAACTCGATCTGCACCTGGCCCTCGTTCATCTGCCGGTGCGATTCTTCGGCTCGCATTACTGGCCCGGTGCGAATGGGACCGATACGGTCGTGGCGCTTCGCTCCGTGCTGATGAAGCCGGAGCACGAGGCATGGATAGGGGAAATCTGGCAGCGCCTTACAACCGCCGCCGCTGAATTTGCGGCGGAAACCACATAAATAGAGAGACGATACCCGACATGTTGTATTGTTTAGGGGCGGGATTTCCTTCAGGACGAGGCTGTTTGCAATGTTGGATGTAAACGGTACCAGAGAGCGGCATACGCAGCGCTTCCAGCAGCAGGCCAAAATCTTTGCCGCTCCGGGCCGCGTTAACCTCATCGGCGAGCATACCGACTACGCCGAAGGCTTTGTCATGCCCGCCGCGATCGACTTTGCGACCCTTGCCGCCGTCAGCCCCTCATCCAGCGGCTCCATTTCGATTGCGTCAGAAAATTTTCATGATCAGGTGACGTTCCCGCTGCACTCTCTGCCGGAAAAAGCGCGGCATCACTGGAGCGATTATCCGCTTGGGGTCATCGCTATCCTGCGCGACAAGGGGATCGATGTTCCGGCATTCAATCTGACCCTGAACGGCGATGTTCCTCTCGGCGCCGGATTGAGCTCGTCGGCTTCGGTCGAAGTGGCCACGGCGATTGCCGTCCTCAGCCTCACGACTGCAACCATTTCACTGCCGGAGATGGCCAAGCTTTGTCAGCGTGCGGAAAACGAATTCGTCGGCGCGTCCACCGGCATCATGGACCAGTTCATTGCCTGTTGCGGAGCCGAAGACCATGCGCTGTTGCTCGACTGCCGCAGCCTCGACTATCGCCTCGCGCCCATTCCGCCCACGGTAAGCATCGTCATCTCGAATTCCATGGTGAAGCACTCGCATGCCGGAGGCGAGTACAACACCCGGCGCACCGAGGTCGAAGAAGGCACCGCCATTTTGCATAGCCACAGACCGGAAGTCCGCTTTCTGCGCGACGCGAATGTTGGCGATCTGGAAAAGTGGGGCAGCGAGATGCCGCACAATGTGCTCAAGCGTGTACGCCATATCATTACTGAAGATGACCGCACTGTCGCCGCTGCTGATGCGCTTGAGGCTGGCGATATGAAGACGCTGGGCCGCCTCATGTATGAAGCGCACGCCAGCTATCGCGACGACTTTGAGGCCAGCTGCAAAGAAGCCGATATTCTCGTCGAGCTGGCCGCGAAAGAGCCGGGCTGCATCGGAGCACGCCTCACCGGCGGCGGCTTCGGCGGCTGCACCGTGAATCTCGTTGAGCAGGAGTACGTTTCCGGCTTTATCGAAAATTTACGCAACGGTTATCGCAACGCGACCGGCATTGAAGCGGACATTTATCGCTGTCATGCGTCCGCTGGAGCGCGTGAGATCGCTGGCTGAGTCATTGACAAATTGATGGGCTGAACAGTGATTCAGATGTGGCTCTGTATGCCGCAAAAGTAGTACCGCTTGCGAGACCTTCGTCCGCGCTTTTTGATTCGGAATCAGACGCACGCTTGGTAAAATCAGCGCACTGCACCTCGGTTCGACGGTTCGAAATGAATCCGGCTTCTTAGTAAACGCTTATTAAGAAACGCGTTGTTGCAGATTCGAATTATCTGTCCAGCGCTTCACCAACGGGCCCCAGCTGGAAAACGTTCGCGGAGACTAAATCAAGCATGCGCCATAGCCACTTGCAGCAAATCGCAGCCCTGGATAATTCTGACGACCGCAGCATCGTCGCCTACTTCTCGATGGAAATCGCAGTAGAACCATCCATGCCCACCTACAGTGGCGGCCTGGGCGTTCTCGCCGGCGATACGCTCCGCGCCGCTGCCGATATGGGTCTGCCCCTCGCCGCAATTACGCTTGCGCACCGCAAGGGATATTTTCGCCAGCACCTCGACGCGAACGGCATCCAGACAGAAGAATCGCAGCCCTGGGATATCGAAGCGCAGCTCACTCCGGAAACTCCGACCGTTACGGTAAAGATCGAAGGCCGGCCGGTCACCATCCGCGCCTGGCGTCACGATGTCATCGGCGTCACCGGCCACACCATTCCGATTTATTTCCTCGACACGAATGTCGAGAAGAACGATCCACGCGACCGCGTTCTCACCGATTCTCTTTATGGCGGCGACGGCGACTACCGTCTGCGCCAGGAAGTGATTCTGGGTATCGGCGGCGCACGCATGCTCGAAGCGCTCGAATACCGGCCAGTCGTTTATCACATGAATGAAGGGCACGCCGCGCTGCTCACCATCGCGCTGCTTGAAAAACAGCTCTTCGGTTCGCCTCTCGAGAGCGCCGACGAAAACACTGTCGAGTCCGTCCGCAAGCGCTGCGTCTTTACAACTCACACTCCGGTCCCGGCGGGACACGACCGCTTCTCCGCCGAGCAATCCAATCGCATTCTCGGCGTCGAGCGCACCAAGGTGTTCGAGCGGCTCGGATGTTTTCATGACGGCCTGCTCAATATGACCTACATCGCGCTGCGCTTCGCCCGCTTTGTGAACGGCGTGGCCATGCAGCACGGCAAAGTCTCGCGCGAGATGTTTCCGGATTACAAGATCGACGCGATCACCAACGGCGTACACGCCGGCACCTGGACTGCGCCTTCCTTTCAGGCTGCGTTCGATCGCCACATGCCGCGCTGGCGCCAGGACAATCTTTCTCTGCGCTACGCCATCGACATCCCGGAGACGGAGATCCAGCAAGCACACCAGGAAGCAAAGAGCACGTTGATCGCCGCCGTTAAAGAGCGTACCGGCGTTGAGCTGCGGCCGGAAATCTTCACCATCGGCTTTGCGCGCCGCGCTGCGACTTACAAGCGCTGCGATCTGCTCTTCACCGATCCCGAGCGCCTGGTCAAGATGGCGCACGAATTCGGCGGCATGCAGATTCTTTACAGCGGCAAAGCCCATCCTGCCGACGAGCCCGGCAAGGCAAAGATTCGCCGCGTGATCGAACTCGCGAAAGAGCTGGACTCTGCCGATCTGACCATTGTGTATCTCGAAAACTATGAGTGGCAGCTGGGAGCGCTGCTCACCGGCGGCGTCGACCTCTGGCTGAACACGCCGAAGCGTCCTTACGAGGCCTCCGGGACCAGCGGCATGAAGGCCGCTTTGAATGGAGTGCCCAGCCTGAGCATTCTCGACGGCTGGTGGATCGAAGGCTGGATCGAAGGCGTGACCGGCTGGGCCATCGCCGATCACGACGATGACGCTGGTGAAGCGACTTCGCTGTACGAGCATCTCGAACAGGTGATTCTGCCGCTCTACTATCAGGAGCCGGAGCAATGGAAGCGCATCATGCGCTCGACGATTGCGCTGAACGGCTCGTTCTTCAATACCCAGCGCATGATCGAGCAGTATGTTCTGAATGCGTACTTTCCCGAGCAGCGCATGGATCATTCCGCTGTAGCTCTAGAGCCTATTTTGTCGAAATAGCAGCGTAGGATCGAGTGCAAGGAAAACGCTGAGATCCCGATCGGCATGAGTAACGGCAGCGTTCCTTAGGAGAAGCAGACAGTGAACCAGACCTTGACTGAGGAGATGGTTCCCGTAGCGGCACAACGTGCACTTTGCGTTGACCTCGATGGAACCCTCGTCAAAAGCGACACTCTGGTTGACTCGCTGCTGCTCCTGGCTCGTACCTATCCGCTGCGCGCGTTGCGTGCCCCTCTATGGCTGAAGGGAGGCAAGGCTGCTCTCAAGGCTCGTGTCTGCTCTGAGGTCCAGCTGGATGCGGCGAACCTTCCTTACAACCGGAAGCTTCTCGAATATCTCATGGAGCAGCACAGCCACGGGCGCAAGCTCTATCTGACTACAGGCGCAGACTCCAGCCTGGCGCAGCGTATCGCCGATCACCTGGGCATATTCGAAGAGGTGCTGGCCAGCGACGGATCGACCAACCTCACCGGCCACAATAAGCTGCAAAGTTTGCAACAACGGTTTGCGGCGCATGGCTTCGACTACATCGGCAATGCGCGTCCCGACCTTCCCTTGCTCAGCCACTCCGGCGAGGCCATGGTGGCTAATCCCGATCTCGCATTGACCGGCCTGCTGAAAAAACACAAGGTTCCAGTAGCGCAGCGCTTCGACGACCGCGCGCCTTTCCCGAAAACCTTTCTGAAGACCATCCGCCTTCACCAGTGGGCGAAGAATGTCCTCATCTTCGTTCCCTTGCTGCTGGCTCACGCGCTGCGTCCGGCACTGGTCCTGGACGCGGTCATCGCCTTTCTCTGCTTCAGCCTTTGCGCCTCCGCGACATATATTGTCAACGACCTTCTGGATATTGAAGCCGACCGCCGCCACCCTAAAAAACGCAGTCGTCCCTTCGCCGCCGGCGATCTATCGCCGGCGACCGGGATCGCTATCAGTACGGCATTCCTTGCGCTGGCTTTCGCAGGCGCAGCTTTCTTTCTACCCAATACGTTCTCGGGATGGCTTCTCGCCTATCTCGTCACCACGCTCTGCTATTCGCTGCACCTGAAGCGCGTGGTGCTGGTGGATGTCATTCTGCTCTCCGGCCTTTACACGCTGCGCATGCTGGCCGGAGGCGCGGCTACCCGTGTCGCATTCTCTCCGTGGCTGGCCGCTCTCTCTGTCTTCCTCTTTCTCTCGCTGGCCATGGTCAAGCGATTCAGCGAGCTGCAGAATATCCGCGCCAGCGGAAGCAATCTCTCCAATGGCCGTGGATATCTGCTCAGCGACATCGAGCAGCTGCGCAGCTTCGGCACGGCCAGCGCCTACGCCTCGGTCGTGGTCTTCGCGCTCTACATCAATGGAAATGACGTCACCGGCCTCTATCGCCACCCCACGCGGATGTGGCTGATGACGCCGCTTATGATCCTCTGGCTGAGCCGGGTGTGGCTGCTGGCCTCGCGCGGCGAACTTGACGAGGACCCCGTCATCTTTGCCGTTACCGATCGCATGAGCCTGCTCATCGGCGCCGCGATCGCCGTGATTGCCGTTCTCGCTGCCGTCTAATCCCGCCTCGCCGCCGCACCGTGTAACCTCAAGTCAGGAGCTGGAAAAACCCACATGGCCCGTTCCAAACCACGGCCCCGCTTCGAAAGCTGGGGCAGATATCCCTCTCTCGACGCCAAGCTGGTGCCGCTGAGCTGGCGGAGTGATTTTCCATTGCGCACTCCGCCCGCGACCAAGCAGCTGCCCGTGGGCGCTGGCCGCAGCTATGGCGATGTCTGCCTGCTCGAAAACGGGACGCTCCTGCAGACGCGGGGCATGGATCGCCTCCTGCACTTCGATCCCGCAACTGGCATCCTGTGCTGCGAAGCCGGCGCAACTCTGGCGGAAATCCTCGACTTCGCGGTACCGCGCGGATTCTTTCTGCCGGTGACGCCGGGCACGAAATATGTAACTGTCGGCGGCGCAATTGCCAATGACATTCACGGCAAAAATCACCACCTCGCGGGCAGCTTCGGCAGCCATGTGCCGCGCTTCGAGCTGGTCCGCTCCGACGGAACCCATCTGCTATGCACTCCCACGGAAAATGCGGAGTGGTACGCTGCCACCATTGGCGGCATGGGGTTGACCGGCCTCATCACCTGGGCTGAAGTTCGCCTTCGTCCCATCGTCTCGCGCAGCATCGATTATCGCGGCGACAAATTCGTGGGCATCGATGAGTTCCTCGCTCTGTCGCAAAGCGCGACATCGGAATACACCGTCGCCTGGATCGACTGCGTCTCCACCGGACGCAACTTCGCCCGCGGCATCTTCATGCAGGGCGAGCACGCGAAAGAGCCGGGTCCGCTGCACAAAAGCAAGGAACCGTGGCTTACCTTCCCCATCGATTTACCCGCCATTGCACTCAACCGCTTCAGCATGTCGGCGTTCAACACGGCCTATTATCACAAGCAGATTCCGAAACAGAAGATCGCGAAGGTCGATTACGAGCCGTTCTTCTATCCGCTGGACAGCGTCCTGCACTGGAATCGCATGTACGGCAAGAACGGCCTGCTGCAATTCCAGAATGTACTGCCGCATGCTTCCGGCAAGGAAGGCATGGTCCAGATCCTGAAAGCCATCACCCGCTCCGGCCTGGCTTCTTTCCTTGCGGTCATCAAGTTCTTCGGCGACGTGCCCTCCAAAGGCATGATGTCCTTTCCCGCGCCAGGCATCATGCTGGCGTTGGATTTTCCCATCCGCCCCGAGGTCAGCTTCGACCTGCTCGATCGCCTGGCTCAGATCACGGTGGAGCATGGGGGGCGCATGTACTCGGCCAAAGACGCGCGCATGACCGCCGAACAGTTCCAGACCTTCTACCCGCAATGGCAGGAGTTTGAACGCTACGTCGATCCCTCATTCGACTCCGCATTCTGGCAGCGCGTCACCGGACGGAGACCGATCGATGGCTGATCAGCGCAAGCCGCCTTCCGCCATCCTCGCGCTCGGAGCGACCTCAGCCATTGCCGAAGCGACACTCCGCATCTACGCCGAGCGCGGGGCCCGCTTCTTCCTGGTCGCCCGCAACGCGGACAAGCTGAACGCCGTGGCCGCCGATTTGAGCACTCGCGGAGCGGCCGGCGTGGGCACCTTCGTCATGGACCTCGACGACACCGGCGCACATCCGGCCATGCTCTCCGCAGCCTCAGAAAATCTGGGGACCATCGAGATGGCGCTGCTGGCTCACGGCGTCCTCGGCGATCAGCCGCAGGCGGAAGCCAGCTACCCGGCCGCGGAAGCCATTCTCGGCACCAACTTCATGGCGCCAGTCTCGCTGATTACATGGCTGGCGAACTATTTCGAAGCTTCTCATCAGGGAACGCTGGCCGTGATTTCCTCGGTAGCCGGCGATCGCGGACGCAAGAGCAACTATGTTTACGGGGCTTCCAAGGGCGCGTTGAACATCTTTCTTGACGGCGTGCGCAACCGCATCGACCGCGCTGGTGTGCAGGTGCTCACCATCAAGCCCGGCTTCGTCGCCACGCCCATGACCGCGCACCTGCCGCAAAATGCGCTCTTCGCCCATCCCTCGGCGGTCGCGCGCGGCATCGTCAAAGCCGTAGAGAAGCGCAAAGATGCCGTCTATGTTCCTGCCTTCTGGGCGCTCATCATGCTCATTATCCGCGCCGTTCCGGGCCGCATCTTCAAAAAGCTGAACCTTTGATGTGGCGAAACGCTTGCTGATGATGTGGCGAAGCGCTTGCTGAGAAATTTGCGCTGGTCCGAATCGTCCCGCGCGCAAGAAGCATCCACTGGACACGGGCTTTCCACCGTCAGGCCCTCGGCGTCTTTCCAAGGATCTTAAGCGTCTACAGATACGTCAAGCTCGGTGCAGGTTCGCTTTTAGAGCAACCGCATAAACTGTTAACTTAAAAAGGAACAGGAGATCCAGCACGCGGCGTCGTCAGCGCCTTAACGGAGCTGTCAGGCCTATGCATTTGCCGGTCCGCCCTGCGATTCTCTTCAGTCATTCGTTCTTCGCGTGCTTTTCATCGCAACCGCGAACATAAGCCCGACCTCGATGCCGGGGATGACCAATAGGTGTCTCCGCTAACCGCCTTGGGAGAAGCTGAAACGATATGTGGATAGTTCGCCTCGCGCTTCGACGGCCTTACACCTTTGCTGTCCTTGCGCTCCTGTTGATGGTCCTCGGTCCGCTCGCCGTCGTGAACACGCCGACCGATATCTTTCCGAACATCAACATCCCCGTCGTCTCCATCATCTGGAACTACACGGGCCTTTCGCCGGAGCAGATGGCGAACCGCATCGTTTACCAGAGCGAGCGCACGCTCACCACCACGGTCAACGACATTCAGCACATCGAATCGAATTCGATGAACGGCATCGGTGTCATCAAGGTCTTCTTTCAGCCCAAGGTCGACATCGGCAACGCCGTCGCGCAGGTCACCGCCGTGGCTCAGACCATTCTGCGTCAGCTGCCGCAGGGCACAACTCCGCCGCTCATCATCCAATACTCCGCTTCGAGCGTGCCTATTATTCAGCTCGGATTGTCAGGACAAGGCCTCACCGAACAGCAGCTGAACGATCTCGGCCTCAACTTCATCCGTACGCAGCTGGTCACGGTGCCGGGGGCCGGCATTCCTTATCCTTACGGCGGCAAACAGCGCCAGGTGCAGGTCGACCTCAACCTTGCCGCGCTGCAGTCGAAGGGCCTCACACCTTCTGACGTGGTAAACGCCATCAGCGCGCAGAACATCATTCTGCCTTCGGGAACGGCCAAGATCGGCCCCTTTGAATATCAGGTGGAGACCAATAGCGCCCCTGAGAAAATTGCCGAGCTGAACAACCTGCCTATCCGTTCCGTAAACGGAGCGATGGTCTATATCCACGACATCGGCCACGTGCGCGACGGCTTTCCACCGCAGACCAATATCGTCCGCGTCGACGGCAGCCGCGCCTCGCTGCTTTCCGTGATCAAGACCGGCGACACATCCACTCTCGATGTCGTTACCGGCCTGCGCGCACGCCTGGAACAGCTTAAGAGCCAGCTGCCGCCTGCGCTCAAGATCACCGCGCTCGGGGATCAGTCTGTCTTTGTCCGCGCCTCGATCAATGGCGTCGTCCGCGAGGCGGTTATCGCTGCCTGCCTCACCGCGATCATGATCCTTGTTTTTCTCGGCAGCTGGCGCAGCACAGTTATCATTGCCGTCTCCATCCCGCTCTCGATTCTGTCGTCGCTTTTGGTTTTGAGCGCACTCGGCGAGACCATCAACATCATGACCCTCGGCGGCCTGGCGCTCGCCGTCGGCATCCTGGTGGACGACGCCACGGTGGAAATCGAGAACATCAATCGCAACCTCGAAGAAGGCAAGGCCATCGAGCAGGCCATTCTCGACGGCGCGGCGCAGATCGCCGTGCCCGCGCTGGTGGCCACCATCTCCATCTGCATCGTCTTCGTGCCCATGTTCTTCCTCAGCGGCGTGGCGAGATATCTCTTCGTGCCGCTCGCCGAAGCGGTCTGCTTCGCCATGCTGGCCTCCTACATCCTCTCCCGCACCGTGGTGCCCACCATGGCGAAATATCTTCTGCAGGAGCACGATGAGGACGCCGCCGATAAGAAGCAGTCCAGCCGCAACCCCCTGGTTCGCTTTCAGCTGGCCTTCGAGCACTATTTCGAGAAATTTCGCGTCGGATATCGCGGCATTCTCGAGCTTTGCCTCGCCCATTCGGCGATCTTCCTTACCGTCTTCATCCTCTTCGCCGTGATATCCGCCGCGATTCTTTATCCATTCCTCGGCCAGGACTTCTTCCCTTCCGTCGACAGCGGTCAGTTTAAATTTCATATTCGCGCCCGCACCGGCACCCGTATCGAAGACGTGGCCGATCTCTGCGATCAGATCGACAACACCATTCGCCAGACAATTCCGCAGAAGGAAGTTGTCACCATCATTGACAACATCGGACTGCCCTATAGCGGACTCAATACCTCATACTCCAACTCTGCCGCCATCGGGCCAGGCGACGCGGACATTTCTGTCCAGCTCACGGAAAAACATCGTCCGACGGACGAGTATGTGCAGCAGCTGCGCCGTATCCTGAACCAGCGCTTTCCCGGCGTAACTTTCTACACCCTGCCCGTCGACATGGTGACGCAGATCCTGAATTTCGGCCTGCCGGCTCCGATCGATATCCAGATCGTCGGCCGCGATATGTATGGCAACCGCAGGGTTGCGGAGCAGTTGCTGAACAAGATCAAGCTGGTTGGCGGAACGGCCGATCTCCGCATTCAACAGCCCTTCGACAATCCGAATCTCACTGTCAATGTGGATCGCACCAAGGCCAGCCAGCTGGGGCTGCAGCAACGCGATGTGGCCAACAGCCTGCTTACGGCAACCAGCGGCAGCTTCCAGACCTCGCCGAATTACTGGCTCGACCCCACAACCGGCGTCAGCTACTCCATTGCCGTGCAGTCGCCGCAATATGACCTCGACACCATGTCGGACCTGCAGAACATTCCGGTCAACTCGTCGACCAGCGGCAACGGTATTCCCTTTGCACCCTCGGCGAATGGGATGGTTCAGACCTCCTCAGGTTCGTTGATGAACGGTGCTCCGGTACAAATCCTCAGCAATGTCGCCTCGATCGTTCCCGGCGAGGAGCTGGGCACGGTGACCCACTACAACATCGCGCCGGTCATCGATATTTACGGCAACGTGGTGAATACCGACCTGGCCAGCGTGGATAACCAGATCGAAAAAATTCTTGCCGATGCGCGGCATCATCTCCCGCGTGGATCGCAGATCGTCGTGCGTGGGCAGGTGCTGACCATGAAGACCTCTTTCGTCGGACTGCTGGGCGGGTTGATCTTCTCCATCCTGCTCGTCTATCTGCTCATCGTGGTCAACTTCCAGTCCTGGCTCGATCCTTTCATCATCATCTCCGCCCTCCCCGCGGCCATCTCGGGAATCATCTGGTTTCTCTTCCTCACCCACACGCGCGTCAGCGTACCGGCTCTCACCGGAGCCATCATGTGCATGGGTGTCGCTACATCGAATTCAATTCTCGTCATCAGCTTTGCCCGCGAGCAGCTTGAAGAGACGGTGGGCGATGCGAGAGCCGCAGCGCTCAGCGCCGGCTTCGTCCGCTTCCGTCCGGTCCTGATGACCGCCCTGGCCATGATCATCGGCATGGTGCCCATGGCGCTCGGCCTCGGCGACGGCGGCGAACAGAATGCGCCGCTGGGCCGCGCCGTCATCGGCGGATTGCTCTTTGCCACCGTGTCCACTCTATTTTTCGTGCCCACCTTCTTCAGCGTTCTGCATGGACGGCTGGAACGGCGGCGGCGTGAACGTGAAACCCGTAAGCTCAAAACGCAGCCCGCAATGGCGGAGAACTAAAACATGACCGAACACTCAACTGCGCAAAATTCCGATAACGCCAAGCCACCAATCTCCGGAGGCAAGGCGATCTTTCTGCTGCTCGTCATCCTGGTTGTCGCCGTCATTCTTGCCGTGACCGGCATTGTGCCGCGCCTGCGGGCCCGCACCAAGCTCGATAAGGAAACTGGCGAGCTGGCTGCACCGACGGTCACGGTCGACAAGCCAAAGACCGGCGAGCCGACACAGGAGCTCATTCTGCCCGGCAATATGCAGGCTTATACGGACTCGCCGATTTACGCCCGCACCAACGGCTATTTAAAGAAATGGTCATTCGATATCGGTGCGCATGTGAAGAAGGGTCAGCTTCTTGCGGTTATCGAAAGCCCCGAGATCGACCAGGAACTATCCCAGGCCAAGGCCGATCTCGCGACCGCGCAGGCCAACGCCAATAACGCGAAGATTCAGTCCACCCGCTATCAGGGTCTGCTCAAGAGCAACGCCGTCTCCGCGCAGGATACGGATACCTTCACCACTGCCGAAGCCTCGACCAATACCCAGGTTCAATCGGCCATGGCAAACGTGCAGCGCCTCGAACAGCTGGTCGGCTTTGAAAATGTCTACGCGCCTTTCGATGGAACGCTCACCGTCCGCAATGTCGATGTGGGAGCTCTCATCAACGCGGGCGCGGGAAACACGCCCAGCAGCGAGCTGTTTCACTTGGCTGCCGAGAACGTGCTTCGCGTCTATGTCAACGTGCCGCAGGTTTATTCCGTGTCTACCGTGCCCGGAGTCACCGCCACGCTGACGCTCGCCGAGTTTCCCGGCCGCACCTTCACCGGAAAGATTGTTCGCACATCGAAAGCGATTGACCTCAACTCGCGTACGCTGCTGGTCGAAGTCGACGTAGACAACCGCAAGGGCGAGCTCTACCCCGGAGCATATACGCAGGTCCATTTCAAGATCAACGACACCCATCCCACCATGATCGTGCCCGTCGCGGCGCTCATGTTCCGCTCGGAGGGTCTCCGCGTCGCAGTTGTTCAGGGCGACAAGGCCAAACTCGTACCCGTGACCATCGGCCGCGACGACGGACGCACGGTGGAAATTATTCAGGGGCTCAACAGCGACGACGAGATCATCCAGAGTCCGCCCGACTCGCTGATTGACGGCGAGCAGGTCCGCGTCGTTCAGCCGAATGAGACCGGCGGTCCGCAGGCGCCAGCCGCAGGCAAGACAGGATCGCAGGAGGGCGGCAAGTAAGCATGGGCCTCCTCCGCCATACCGCATCCTCTTCTCGCGCTCAGCTTCTGCTTGCGGCGGCAACGTTATGCCTTGCCGTCACAGGCTGCACCGTGGGGCCGAACTATCAGCGCCCATCGGTTCCACCTCCGCCCGCTGCGTTCAAGGAACTGCCCCCGCCGAATCCGCCGAATGGCGACTGGAAGCAGGCAGCACCGTCGGATGCCGCGCTGCGCGGGAAATGGTGGGAAATCTATAACGATGCGCAGCTCAATTCGCTCGAAGAGAAAGTCGCTGTCTCTAACCAGACTCTGAAAGCGCAGATGGAGCAGTATCTGTCAGCTCGCGAGCAGATTCGTGTCGCGCGGTCCAATTACTTCCCGACGCTCAGCGCGGGACCGTCGATCTCCCGCCAGAAAGTCTCTGCAAACGAGCCCAGCGCGATCAAGGGTGTCACTTACAGCACCTACGCGATTGAGGGCCAGGTGTCATGGGAGCCCGATCTTTGGGGGCAGGTTCGCCGCACCGTCGAACAGGCTCGTGCCAATGCCCAGGCCAGCGCCGCCGATCTGGCGAATGTGGAGCTCAGCCTGCGCTCCGAACTGGCCATGGATTACTTCGAGCTCCGCGGTCTCGATACCCAGAAGCGGCTGCTCGACAACACCGTCAAAGCCGATACCGACTTCCTCGATCTCACTCAGGTCCGCTTCAAAGGCGGCGTCGCTACGGATGTCGACGTGGCCCAGGCCCAGACGCAGCTCGAAACCGTGAAGGCGCAGGACATCGACGTAGGCGTGGCCCGCGCCCAGTACGAGCACGCCATTGCCACTCTGATCGGAACTTCCGCCTCCAGCTTTTCGCTCGACTTCACGCCGCTGGACCTGCCGCTGCCCAGCATCCCGGCTGGCGTACCCTCGCAGCTTCTCGAGCGCCGTCCGGACATTGCCGGCGCCGAACGCCGCGCCGATGCGGCCAATGCCCAGATCGGCATCGCGATCTCCGCTTACTATCCCAATGTGCAGCTGGGCGGATCGGGCGGCTTCTCGAGCGATGAGCCGGGCACATGGATTCAGGGGCCCAGCTCGCTCTGGTCGCTCGGAGGCTCTGCGATCGAACTGCTTTTCGATGCAGGCCGCCGCCACGCCATCACCGCTCAAGCGCGCGACGCGTATGAATCCCAGGCAGCCACCTACCGGCAAAGCGTTCTGAATGCTTTTCAGGAGGTTGAAGACAACCTCGCCGCTCTCCGCATCCTGCAGGATGAATCGGCAACCCAGGCGTCGGCCGTCGACTCCGCACGCCGGTCTCTCCAGATCAGCACCCGCCGTTACAAGGGCGGCGTCACCACCTATCTCGAAGTCCTGACCGCGCAGACGACACAGCTCAGCAACGAGCGCACCCAGGCCGACATCGCGACGCGCCAGTTCGCCGCCAGCGTGCAGCTTATCAAGGCTCTCGGTGGAGGATGGGATACCACGCAACTTCCAAAGTTTTGAGCGGCATCCATCATCCTGGCTTCATCCAGGGTGATGGATATGTTTGACTGCGGACCGATAAGCCTCATTGCATGAGCGATTTATCTCCACGATCAGCCCGGTGCTCGCCCGCCGAAAATCGAAAAGTGTTCCAAGCACTTGTTTTCCCGCATCTTAAGAAAATGGATGCGAGGCCTGCCTTTGCCGACAAACGCCTGTCCCTTCACTCCGGTACTTTGTAGCGGCGTTTCCTGGAAAAACCTCCAGCATTTATCCTTACCATTGCCTGCAGACCTGTATCCTGTGTCTTAACAGGTAGTTTCGCCGTCATACTCGAGAGGGATGGGCTTTATTTTTTTGCCGCGCCAATAATTCGCTGAAAGGAATCCCGAAAGGCCTAAGCCTTGACTACCCCCAATCTTGTCGCCAACAGGCCCCTCTCCTCGGCACGGACCATTGTCATCAGCCAGAGCGCGCTGCTCTGGATCGGCATACTGACGCCCGTTGTCCTTTTCGTGCATGGTTATCATCCCTTCGCGGATGATGCCTCCATTTACACGTCCGGTATCCGTAAGCTCGCCGACCCGGGTCTCTTTCAGACCGACGCTCCCTTCGTTCTGGCCCATACCCATTTCTCGATCTTTGCCCACCTGCTGGCCTGGACCCTCCGTCTCACGCGCCTTCCGCTGGAATTGCTGCTGCTTGGGGTTCATCTCGCATCCATCTTTCTCTTTCTGGCTGCGTCCTGGACTCTCGCAGAGCGCATCTTTCCCCGCCTGTCGCAGCGCTGGTGCGCCGTTACTTTGGCAGCCGTCTGCTTTACACTGCCCATCGCCGGCACCGCGCTGTCTCTCATGGATCCCTATGTCACGGCGCGCTCATTTTCGACGCCGCTCGATCTCTTCGCGCTGGCCGCGGCTATTGATCGCCGGTGGTCCCGCTGCCTGTTGCTTCTCGGTGTGGCTGCGATCCTTCATCCGCTCATGACCGTTTACGCGGCCAGCTTCATTGCCCTTTACTTCCTCATCGAATTCGGGCTGCCGCGGGCTGCTCTGGTCATCTCTGCCCACGCCATCGTGGTTGCGATGGTGATCTTTTTTGCCACGCGCCATCTGCCGGTTACTGTGGACTACAAGCAGGCCATTTTGAGCCGCCGCTACCTTTTTCCGACTCGATGGACGGCGGTCGAAGACCTGGGCCTGACCATTCCTCTGCTGCTCTTCGCCCTCGCTTTTAACCGCTGCCGGACCAACCCGCTTATCCGCAAGCTGTGCCTCACCACCTGCTTTCTGGGAATTTCAGCAATCCTGATCGCCTTCCTTTTCGTTCACCCTTCGGGATCGCTGCTACTCGCGCGCCTGCAGCCGCTGCGCAGCTTTCATATCATCTACGCCGTCGGGGTGATCCTCCTGGGCGGAATGCTGGGCCGCATCTTCTTTGCTTCCGATCGCGGACTGCGCTCCCGATGGATGGCGGCCGGTCTGTTCTGTGTCATAGCGGCGATCTCATTCCTGGCGCAGAGCGCGGTCTATCCTTTCTCTGCGCATGTCGAACTGCCCGGCAGCGTTCCGCACAATCCCTGGCAGCAAACCTTTGTCTGGATCAGCGCGAATACACCACAGGATGCAGTCTTCGCTGCCAATCCCGGATTGATTTTTGTCAGCGGTGAAGACACGCAGGGCTTCCGGGCTTCGACCGGACGCAGCCTGCTGGCCGATGACAAGGACGAAGGCGTTGTCGCGGTCTTTCCCTATCTCGCCAGCGAATGGGCGCGGCAGCGCAATCCTCAGCTTGGCATCGACGAAATGAATGATGGCCAGCGTCTGGCAGCGCTGCGGCCTCTGGGAGCGGATTGGGTGTTGCTCTCGAAGTCAGCTCAGACCGCCCTGCCCTGCCCTTATCGCAACGCAGTGGCTCAAGTCTGCCGGCTTCAGTAGCAGTGATTCGGAAAGCGACAGACTGACAAGACCGCGCGTTTACTTGTTTCCCAGGAATGAAAAAGAGGCCGGGTTCCGGCCTCTTTTTCATTCCTGGGAGATCAACCTTAACAGCTCGCCTTGCCGAGTGACGGCACAATCAGCGCCGTTGCGCATATCACTCAGGCTTCGAAAGGCTACTTAACAGTCATCGTGAGGCTGAGGTTGTGGCTGGTCACGCTGGTGCCGTTGCTGGCGTAGGCCGCAATTGTGATGGTATAGGTTCCCGCAGCGATTCCAGGATTTGCAGCGGGCGGCTTATGGAAGTAGTTGTATCGTGCTGCACATGAGGTGAGCCCCACCCCGCTGGCCGCCAACAACGCCATAAAACCCAGAATACGCAGGCCCGCCAGGCCAGAGCGCTTCCGCACCGCACCTAAACCAGCAAACGCAAGTAATCCCGGCAATACAAAAGCGTAAGCAATGCGGCTGGAGCGGGATTGCAGATCTGGCTGCTGCAGGCTGGAGTTGGTCCCGGAAGCGGCCTCGGTCTGGATTTGCAGCGTGCTCGTCGCTACAGCGCCATTGAGCGGAGTTACCGTCACGGGACTGAAGACGCACGTCGAAGCCGAGGGCAGACCCGAGCAGGAAAGGGTCACCGTATTTGCGAATCCGTTCAGCGGAGTGATGGTGAGCACCACCGTCCCGAAGTCGCCGGGATTCAGGGTGAGCGAGGTCGGAGCAGCTGTGATCGAAAAGTCAGGTAGCGAAGACGTGTCGGCCTGCGCCGTGGCCTGCGCCGTGGAGGAAGAATAGCTGTCATTGCCGTGATAAACGGCGGTCACATTGGTGGTCGCAGGTGGGAGATTGTCGACCCGCAGGGTCGCGCTTCCGTTTTCGACTACCGCAGAACCAATCGAGCCCTTCGCCGTCTCGAAGCTGACCGTGCCACTGGAAACCGCATTTCCCAATACATCAGCCACTTTGGCTGTAAAAACCGTCTGCGAGGCGCTGTTCAGCCCCTCGTGAAGCGCCGAAAGCTGGGTCCGCGTCGCCACCTGTGCCCAGGCGCTTCCACCGGTTGAGATCATTAAAGCTGCTAACGCCAGGCCCGCGCCCTTGATTCCGGTTCGCGTGCAATTGCCATCCCTCAACCACTGCAAATTCATTCTTCTGATTCTCTGCTCTCTCTCAACAAACATGGGCCAAAGGTTAGACGCGGCCAGACATTCATTGTATCTGAGCGTGCGCAAGAAGAGTGTTCTACCCATCCGGGATGCGCATCAGCCAGGGCCTTATTTCAGGCCAAGCGCGGTGGGATGTTTCGGCTGATAAAGCCCAATCTCGCAGCCGCTGGGAAGCCGCAGCGTGGTAATCGAACCCCACCGCTCTTCGTGAACGTCGGAGCACTGGACTCCCTTCCGCGTCAACGCCGCGATTTCAGCCTTCAGGTCATCGCACATCAAGTAGAGCTCCTGCACTCCGTTCTCTTTGGCCGGATGCACCGCTGCCTCCGCCGGCGGAAGGGCAAAGATCAGCCAGCCGTGGCCGGCATCCACAGATTTGAAACCGAGCACATCGCGCAAAAAGGCTCGGTCCGCCTCTGCATCCGTGCTGTAGAGAATCACATGAGCACCTGAAATCATTCCGCCCTCCTCAGACATCGACCGCGGCCGGCAGGGACAAAATTGCGCCGCAAAGCTTATTGCCGCGCCTGCAACAGAAAGCCCGGCCAAGGTACGATAACAAGTTAGCCATTTTCCGTACGGCGGTCACATTATGTCATCGACTCTGTCTTCACGTCCGCAGCTCCAGCACCTCACCGCTCAGCTCGAAGCCCTGAAAACTGCAGGCACTTACTTCCACCTGCGCATCCTCGACGACATGCAGGCGCCGGTCTGCCACTACGACGGCAAGCAGGTCATCAACCTGGCCTCGAATAACTATCTCGGATTAACCGCCGATCCCCGGCTGAGCGAAGCGGCCATCAAGGCGACAAAGGAATATGGCGTAGGCTCGGGTGCTGTCCGCACCATCGCCGGCACCATGAAGATCCACATGGAGCTCGAAGAGAAGATCGCCCGCTTCAAGAATGTCGAAGCCTGCGTGGTCTTCCAGAGCGGCTTCACGGCCAACGCTGGAACCGTCTCGTCCATCCTTGGCAAGGAAGATTTCATCATCTCCGATGAGCTGAACCACGCCAGCATCATCGACGGAGCGCGTCTTTCCCGCGCCAAGATCAAGGTCTTCCGCCACAAGGATGTTGCCCACGCCGAAGAGCATCTCAAAGAGGTCCAGAACGAGCCCGGCCGCAAGCTCATCATCACCGACGGCGTGTTTTCGATGGACGGCGACATCGGCCCGGTCGACAAGCTCTGCGATCTGGCCGAAAAATACGGCGCCATCATGATGGTCGATGACGCTCATGCTTCGGGCGTTCTGGGCCGCAACGGCCGCGGTTCCATCGACCACTTCCACTGCCACGGACGCGTCGATATCCAGGTCGGCACGCTCTCGAAGGCCATCGGTGCACTGGGCGGCTACGTCTGCGGCTCAAAGGACCTGATCGATTTCCTCTACCACCGCGCCCGGCCGTTCCTCTTCTCGACCTCGCATCCGCCGTCCGTCACCGCAACCTGCATTGCGGCCTTCGACATCCTCGAACAGGAGCCGGAGCGCATCGACCGCCTGTGGGACAACACCCGCTACTTCAAGGCCGAGCTCGGCAAGCTGGGCTTCGATATCGGCGGCAACAACACTCCTGCCAGCGAGACTCCCATTACTCCGATCATCGTCGGCGAAGGCCGCAAGACCATGGAGTTCTCGCGCGCCCTCTTCGACAATGGCTTAATGGCCACCGGAATCGCCTTCCCCACCGTGGCCGAAGGCAAAGCCCGCATCCGGACCATCATGACCAGCGAGCATACCCGCCAACAGATCGATCAGTCACTGGATATTCTCGAGAAGACGGCGAAGAAGCTGGGCATCCTGGCCTGATTTGCCTGGCAATACAGCCGGGCGGGAACGAGCCATTGTGAGCGAGGCAAAGAAATCCAGCGATGCCTTCGCTCACACTCGTTTGACGTGACCATGGTGCGGCATGCCGCACCGGCTGCGTAGAGCCTTAGTAGAGATAGCTGATGGCAATCAGCGCGATCCCGGCCATCGTCCAGCGTTCGCTGTGCGGCAGAACCGTTCCCACCAGCATGAGGCCTACGCCAGCCGCATAGGCTGCGCGCACCAGAGGATGATCCTCACATTCCTGCTCATTCACTGCGACTGCCAAAGTGTTTTTCATATCGCCTCCTCACAGAAATAAGGATGCCACCCGGCAGCTCCTGTTCACAGAGGCGATTGTCATCAATCGCGCCTGACAAACGTCAGGTCATCCGCGCCGATACGCGACCCGGCCTTCGCTGATCGTGGTCACCACCTGCCCCGCCATCTCCCAGCCGTCGAAGGGGGTGTTCTTCGATTTGGAGCGCGAGTCTGCGGCCTTGAAGATCCATTTCTTCGCCGGATCGAAGATCACAACGTCGGCAAATGCACCCACTGCCAGCGATCCACGCCCTTTCAGTCCCAGCACATTCGCGGGCTGCGTGCTCAGCAGCGAGATGACGCGGCTCAACGGCATGCGATGTCTTCCATGCAGTACGGAGATTGACAGCCCCAGCGCCGACTCCAGGCCCGTGATGCCATTCGGAGCACGCTCGAACTCCTGCTCCTTCTCGTGTGCCGCATGGGGAGCGTGATCGGTCGCAATGGCATCGACTGCGCCTTCGAGAATGCCTTCGATCATCGCCGCGCGGTCCGCCTCTGCACGCAAGGGAGGATTCATCTTCGCCCGCGTGTCGTATTGGGTCACAGCCTCTTCGGTCAGCACGAAGTGATGCGGCGCAACCTCGCAGGTCACGCGCAGTCCATTGCGCCGCGCCCTGCGCACCGCATCGAGCGCAGCTTTCGTCGAGAGATGCGCTACATGCAGATGCGCCCGCGCATCCTTCACCTGTGCCAGCAACCGCAGATCGCGCTCCACCAGCCCCGATTCCGCCTCGATGGGCATGCCGCGCAGCCCCAGCCGGAAGGCCAGTGCACCCGCGTTCATCGAGCATCCGCCGGTGAGGCGTGTGTCCTCCGCGTGCTGAATCACCGGAATATTGGCTCTCGCTGCGGTAGTCAGGGCCTCGCGCATGATGGCATCGCCGAGAATCGGCTTGCCGTCATCGGTTACGGCAACCGCGCCCGCGGCCTTGAGCGATCCATATTCCGTAAGCGCGTCGCCCATCGATCCGCGCGTCGCCGCGGCAATCGGAAAGACGCGGATCGATGCCCCGCGCTCCGGGGACGTCATCCAGCGTGTGATCTCGGGCGAATCATTTACCGGTGTGGTATTCGGCATCGCGCAGACGCTGGTGAATCCGCCAGCTGCCGCCGCAGCTGTGCCGCTGGCAATCGTCTCTTTGTATCCCTGCCCCGGCTCACGCAGATGCACATGGATGTCCACCAGGCCGGGTGCAACCACCAGGCCCTTGGCATCGATGATCTCCGCGCCTGCCAGCTTGATCTTGCCCGGAGCGTCCACCGCCGCCACGCGGCCATCGTTGAGCAGCAGATCGCGCGGCGCATCCACGTTGTTTGCCGGATCGATCATGTGCCCGCCGCGAATCAGAATTGCTGTCATCGGCCCTTGCCTTTCCCTGTTTTCACGCGTTCGCCGAGCGCACGCTGCACCAGCGCCATGCGGATCGCGACGCCGTTGCGCACCTGCTCCTCGATCACTGACTGGGGACCATCCGCGACTTCGCTGGTGATCTCAAGGCCGCGAATCATGGGTCCCGGATGCATAATCAGGGCTTTCGGCGCATGTGCGGCAATGCGCTCGGCGTTTGCCTGGTAGCGCGCCGTGTATTCGCCAAGGTCCAGCGCCATCCCCGCCAGGCGTTCCTTTTGAATGCGCAGCATCATCACTACCTGAGCCTGCTCGAGAGCTTTATCGAAATCGCGCTCAATCGAGATGTTTGCGCCGAGTCCGGCTGCGGCCTCGGGCAACAGCGGTGCAGGACCGCATAACACCACGCGCGCGCCCAATCTCGGCAGCAGCATGGCATTCGATCGGGCCACGCGGCTGTGAAAAATATCTCCACAGATGGTGATGGTCACACCCTCCAGCAGCTTCTCCGAGATTTTGCCGGTTATACCGAGCTTCTGCTTCATCGTGCGCAGGTCGAGCAGCGCCTGCGAGGGATGTTCGTGCATGCCGTCGCCGGCATTCAGCACCGGCAGCCCGGTGGCCTGCGCCAGCAGATAAGGAGCGCCCGAAAAGGGGCTGCGCAGAATGATGCACTCCGCACCCAGAGCACGCAGGGTGATGCCCGTATCCTTCAGCGACTCGCCTTTTTCGATACTCGAAGACTGCGCGCTCACCAGCGACGTGTCCGCGCCCAGAGCCTTGGCCGCCAGCTCGAACGAAGTTCGCGTGCGCGTGCTTGATTCGTAAAACAGCAGTGAAACCCGGCGCTTGAAAAGTCGCGCGTCGCGCGTCACGGTGTCTTCGCTCTCCAGCTCATCCGCCAGCTTCAGAATCGAAGCCACGTCTTCAATCGACAGATCGCTTACCGACAACAGCGACCCGGCATGGATTGCAACCGGCGGGACGGACGATGGAACGGGAAGAGGAGAAACAGGCTTCACACGGGCAGCAACGGACTTGCGGCTTTCATTGAGCGTAGGCATGCTGCAATATCGTCCTCAAGATAACTTGGTCGTTTCGAGCAGAGCCTGTCAGGCGAACGCAGTCCAGCGCTCGCGATGAGCCTGCCGTAGAAAATCTGTGCTTTGTTTCGAACAGCACCGAACCTGCGATGGGCCCGGTTCGATTTTCAGATTTGTGAACCGCAAGAACGAGCGGTCCGCGCCAATTCACTTCACCATCCCAGAAGAAACGTCAATCCGTACGCTCCACCATCAAGACCTGCTCATCGCCATCGATTTCGCGCAGCTTCACTTCGACAATCTCGCGCTCCGTTGTCTGCACTTTTCGTCCCACAAAAGTGGCTTCGATAGGCAGCTCGCGATGTCCGCGATCGATCAGCGCCAGCAACTGCACGCGCTTCGGGCGTCCGTGATCGAAGAGCGCATCGAGCGCGGCGCGAATGGTGCGGCCCGTGTAGAGTACATCGTCCATCAGGATCACGTTGCGATTGGTCACATCGAAGCCCAGCGAGCCGGGCGTCACCACGGGCCGCGCGCCATGCGTCGACAGATCGTCACGATAGAAGCTGATGTCCAGCACGCCGGTATCAATCTTGCGCTTTTCAATCGCACCGATCAATGATGCAAGACGCTCGGCAATTGGAACACCGCGGCGCTTGATGCCCACCAGACCCAGGTTGTCGGCTCCATTGCTTTTCTCGATGATCTCGTGGGCCAGACGCACGAGCGTTCGTTCAATCTCCGAGGCCGACATGATTCGGCCCTTCTCTCGCAAAGCAGGTTTCTTTTCAGACATAGGAGGCTCTTGCCGGATGATACGAGCCGCGCGGCAGGTGGGCAAGTCGGCCGGTCAGTAACTTTCAAGACGGGCACGGCTTTCACACCGTATTCAACAAAATAAACTCCGCGCGACACCTGTGACTGCGCTTCTTCGGCACCGTGAAATGGAAATGAGTCCTTAAGAACTCCGCTGCGCGCGATTACCCAACGAAGCGATGCGCGCTCCCAGCGCGCCTCCCGCCGCCGAAAACAGCAGCATGGAAACCGCGGAAACAACCGCGCCCATCAGGGCAATCGCGGCTGTCCCGTCCGGCGACTGCCAGAAGTGCACAAACCAGGGCATCATGGCTGCGGCTTCGGGATTGGAGTGGTTCATCTGCTCCGCCATCAGCTGCGCCTGCTGCGTCACCTGGCGAAATCGCTCATCGATGCCGCCGCCGCTATGCAGCACATAGCGCTGCACGATCAGCGTCAGGCTGTCGACAGCCGTCGCGACAAATGCAGCCATCACCCCCAGCAAGCCGCCAATGCGCCAGCCGGTTTTGCTTGCCGGAGGCAGCGCGGTCCGCCGGCGATAGATCGAGATGGTTGCGATACCGCCGCCGATCACCCACAGCGCGCCGAAATCAAGCAATGACGACAATATGCCAACCGGGATCGCCACCAGCGCTGCCGCGGTAATGGCATCCTTCCAGAGCACAACTCCGGGATCGCGGCCCAGCGACTGCGGCGCGTAAGAGGCGTCCGCGGTTGCGTCGTCCGCAGGCTCATAGCGAAGCTGAGGCGCTCCGCAATGCTGGCAAAACAATTCCGAAGAATTGATCGTCGTGCCGCACCGATGGCAAACCGAGTCCACACTTTGACCCTATCTCAGCGCGACCCCGAGCGCAATGCGCAGCATGACTACGGAGAAAGATTCACGGAAGAAGCCGCTGTTCCGGGGGAACGAAGTTCCACACAACGAATGCCGCATCAATTGCTGTCTTTGGCGTCTTCGCTTATGCCCGAAGGCAACTGCAGCTCGACCAGCGAGAACCGTGTGCCCGCGCCGTCAGTGTTGTGAATGGCGAAGATATGCTGATGCCGCCTCGATCCGGCCTTGAGAGAAATTTGCGTGTCGTCGGAAATATGCACATGGGCCTTGCTCTTATCGTCTGAACAATCCAGCCCTTCACGAGTGACGGTGGGACTGCCGGTTGCGTGATCGCCATCGCACTGAACTACGTCGCCATAACGACCCAGCGCCTTCTGGTAGAACGCCATTACCTTGTCCTGTGAGTCCGGAGTCCGATACGTCACCACCTTTACCCGCAGCTGCCACTCACCGAAGCCGAGGTGAACATCGGCGGCCTTGTCTCCGTCCTTATCCGGAGCGATCTGCGCGCCGGGGTATACCGGCAGTCCCACATCCGCGGCGGATGTCTGATTGGTGCGCACGTGCAGGCCGCCCATGGGGGTATCGATCTTCACATTCTTGTCCTTGCCGTCTTCATTTTTGTCCACCTGAATACGACAGCCCGCCACCACCAGAAGAACCCCGGCCGCAATTACGGCAATCCCCCGCTTCACCATCAGTTAATCTCCCTGCCAGAAGATACGCGAACGTGGCGCCGGCTGTTCCGTTTTTCGTTTTGCGTGATGGGCCCTGAGCTACCAATCGATCCGTAGCCGGGCCTCTATTGTCCAAGAAATCCACCACTTAACCGCATATAAACCTTGCCGGTTCTATCCATCGGTGGCCTATACTTTTAGGGACAGGGCCGGTCGACAGCGAAAACCGGCATCTTCAACGTAGGTTTTTGTTTTCCCAGGTGCAGATGGCGAAACAGGCATCAGTGCGGCAAGGCGGGTTAGACTCGCCCATCCCCGACAAGCTTTACTTTCGAATCGGCGAAGTCGCCAAGCTGTGCGGGATTGAATCCTACGTGCTGCGCTTCTGGGAATCCGAATTTCCTCAGCTCCGGATCAACAAGAGCGGCACCGGTCAGCGTCTCTACCGCAGACGCGATGTCGAGCTGGTGCAGCGCATCAAGCGCCTCCTCTATTCCGAGGGATACACCATCGCCGGTGCCCGCCAGGTCTTCGCGTCAGAGGTGAAGGAACCGCGCCGCAAGGCTCAGACGGAATTGCCCCTCAATCGTCCCAAGCAGGACCGTGAGCAGACCGCCCAGGTCAATCTGAAAAAGCTGCGCGCGGAACTGACGGAGCTGCTGGGAATGCTCTCCGCTCCGCCCGCCAAGATCGCCCGGCAGGCTGCTCCGCAGCGCGAAGCTCGAGCGCCGAAGAAAAACGATCCCGGCCTTTTCGACCTGCAATCGTAAGCGCGTTCGGATTAAAGTTGGGATTCAGGATTCGCCTGAATCCGCGATGTCCCGCTTCTCCAGAGACTAGGGCGGTTAGCGTACGGAAAGGGTCCGCACTTCATCCTCGTGATGATCCTCGGTGTGCTCGACATGGCCCGTGGTCATGAACCGTTCCATGGCCTTCATGGCGCAGCCCTGGCCGCACAGGTGGTACATCTCCGGATTGCGGCTCTCGGCCATATTCCAGGGAAGCAAGGTAAACCGATGAGCCGGCTGGCCTTCGTCATAGCAGGGAACGGTCCCCAGCATCACCATCCACCAGTGATTCGCTTCACCTTTCTTTTTGCCGCAGATGTCGCATGTGAACGAAACGTCCCACACCATTAACCGGCCTCCCAGATAGCAGCAGCCTGGAGTCGTCTCGCGGCCGCGCTTGCCTTCGACTACATTAGAGCCGATTTTTTACCGCAGCGCATCCCCTTTGCGGGTAACGGAGCCGCATTTTAATGAAGCGCGAGATCAAAACGAACTCACGCGGCGCGATCGTATCTTATTGTTTTATCGCGCCACGTAAATGGCATCCCCCGCCAACTCGCACATTTTTCACCAGATATCACATCCGGCCATAGGCTATTGCCTGGTCTCCAGCGGATGCTTCGCATCCTCGAAGAACTGATTCTGCAGCTTCAGGCTGTTATCGTCGGCCTTGATCGCCTTCACCACGTTTGCGATGCCGTCGATCCATCCTTTCATGTCGTACTCGCCTAGCTCCTTCGTAGCCACGCTGCCGTCTCCTGAATAATGGTTGGGAAATTTCGCGTACCACCAGATGCCGGTATATACGCCGGGAGGCAGCGGGTCGCGGTTCTGGTCGGCGCCCGACTCCTGCGTGGCGCGGTCCAGATGCACCAGGTCGGGCCGCGAGATCAGAGTGTGCGCCGTCTCCGATTCGCCGGCGTGCATGTCGTTATGCGAGTGCAGCTTGGGCCGGTCCGGCGAGTTCGAGGGCTGCGCCCGGTAGATATAAACCACATAATCGTGCTGCGTCTCCAACTGCGCCTGCGCGAAAAACGGCAGCAGACTCTCGTTGCCGCCGTGCCCGTTCACGATCAGGATCTTTTTGCAGCCGTTGCGCGCCATCTCGTCGGTGGTCTCCTGGAGCAGATCGAGCTGCATCTTCCAGCTGTAGGACATGGTGCCCGGCTGCTGCCGCGCCTCGGCGATCTGCCCGAAGTAATATGCGGGAAAAACGATCGTGTATTCCTTCTCCGCCGCGTGCTGCGACGCGTAGCGCACATTGATCAGGTCAGTGCCCAGCGGCAGGTGCGGCCCGTGCTTCTCAATAATCCCGAAGGGCAGCAGGCAAACTCCCTGTGCCTGGTGAATCGCCGTAATGAAATCCGGCCCAGTCAGCTCTTCCCACTGCGTCGACAGCCCATTCGTTTGCTGTCCCCACGCCGCAACCGCGCACAACGCAATCACCATCCCCGAAAAACGCTTCACGCCTCTCTCCTTTTGTTGTGACGACTTACGAACTCGCCGCGCATTTCCTTCGTATAACGCAGCAGGCTGTATCCTAGACCCGTTACCACAGGGAGGAAACCCCAGCATGGCGACCCTTAGCGCAACCAGCCCGCCCGGAAAGCTTCCGCGCATTCCCTGGTATCTGTGGTGTGCCGCACTTGCCGTCACTTCGGTGACCATCGGCGCGCATTGGGACGTCTCCTGGCACCGTTCCATCGGCCGCGACACATTCTGGACCGCGGCGCACATGGCCATCTACGCCTGCGGGGTTCTCGCCGGCATCTGCTGCGGCTACCTCATCCTCACCACGACATTCGTGCGTCCGCAGCAGATGGTTGCGGCCTCAGTTCGAGTGCTCGGATTCCGCGGGCCGCTCGGTGCATTTCTGGCGGCATGGGGCGGGATTGCCATGCTCACCTCCGCGCCCTTCGATAACTGGTGGCACAACGCCTATGGCCTGGATGTGAAGATCATCTCGCCGCCGCACACCCTGCTCATGCTGGGTATCTGGGCGGTGTGCATCGGCGCGCTCTTCCTTATCTGTGCGGCCATGAATCAGGCTGCCGAAATACCCGCCCGTGCCGAGCTGTTCCACCACCTGCAGCTGCTTCTGCTCTATATTTCGGGACTGATGCTGGTGCTCTCCATGTTCTTCCGTATGGAGTACACCTGGGACATCTACCTGCATTCCGCGCGGCCGTATATCGCGGTGGCCATCGGAACGCCGCTCTACTTCGCCGCCATTCACATCTGCTCGCGGCATCGCTGGGCAGCCACATGGATGACCGCCGTCTATACCGTCTTCATCATCGGCCTCATCCTCATCCTGCCGCTCTTCCCCGCTGAGCCCAAGCTGGGGCCGGTCTTCCAGCACGTCACGCAGTTCATTCCACCTAAGTTTCCGGTGCTGCTGATCGTCCCGGCCATCGTCTTCGATTTGCTTCTGGCTAACGCTACGAAGTGGAAGTCCTGGCTGCTCGCGCTCGTCGCCGGACCGGCCTTCGTACTGTCATTTGTTGCCGCGGAGTGGCCATTCGCCAGCTTTCTCATGACGCCGGGCGCAGCCAATCGCTTCTTCGGCACCGAGTATCACGACTACAGCACTCCCTCGTGGTCGGTCGACGTCACGCGCCAGTTCTGGCAGCCGGAGCACGGCCTGATCCTGTGGAAGGGCCTCATCATGGCTATGCTTTACGCCGCCATCAGCACATGGCTCGGCCTCGCCCTCGGTCGCTGGATGAGAAAGATTCAGCGATGACCAGAAAATCGCAGCTGTCACTGTCACAAATTCTGCCGCTTCTTGCGTTCATTTTCTTTTTTTCGATCCCCGCGCACGCCCACGTTGGCAGTCCCGACGTCTACGAGCAGGGTAATGCCGGCCACTATAAGCTCTTCGTCGTCATCCGTCCGCCACAGGTCATACCTGGCGTGGCAGAGATCGAAGTTCGCTCAGAAACTCCCGGCATCGACGGTATCCAGATCACGCCCATCCCGCTCACCGGCGAGGCATCGAAGCTTCCGCCGGTTGCGGATGCCATGAAGAAGCCCTCTTCAGACGCGCAATTCTTTACCGGCCATCTCTGGATCATGGCCACCGGTTCATGGCAGGTGCGCTTCTCCGTGTCGGGGAACCAGGGCCCGGGAGTGCTGTCCATCCCGGTTCCCGCAACCGCCATGTCCACCCGCAAAATGCAGCCGGGGCTGGGCATCGCACTGGCGTTTCTCGGAGTTCTGCTGCTGGTCGGCATGGTGGGCATCGTCGGCGCGGCCTCGCGCGATGCGCAGCTTCCGCCGGGAGCCAAAACTCCACCCGCCCGCGTGCAGCGTTCGTATATTGTCATGGCCGTCACGCTGGCCATTCTGGTCGCCGGCGTCTACTACGGAAACAAATGGTGGGGAGCCGAAGCCGCGGATTACTCCGACTACATCTATAAGCCCCTGCAGATGAATGCTTCGCTGCAACCCGGCAATATCCTCGATCTGAAGCTGACCGATCCCGGATGGCTCCGCCAGCGCAAGCTCAACGACTTCATCCCCGATCATGGACACCTGATGCACCTATATATGGTGCGCTGGCCGGGCATGGGCGTGGTCTTTCACTTGCACCCCGAGCTCCCACCCGGCGTTGAGGAGAATACCAACACGGATGACAGCGCAACTCGCCGGGGAAGGACTCCGCCTGGAGCACCCCAGGGACCGAAGAGCGTGGATTTCCTTCTCACCCTGCCCACCGTCCCCGCCGGCGAATATCACCTTTATGCGGACGTGGTGCACGCTACCGGCTTTCCCGAGACGCTGGTCGCCGATATCAAGCTGCCGTACATCTCAGGCCGTCCGTTGCAGGGCGACGATGCCGAAGGCACGTCCGGTCCGCTCAGCTGGAACAATCAGGGCACACAGCTCAGCAACAGTTACAAATTACCCGACGGATACACCATGACCTGGAAGAAGCCGGCCACGCTGGAGGCAAAAACGCCGGAGGAATTCACTTTCACCCTGCTCGATCCCAGTGGCCAGCCGCCAAAAGACATGGGGCTTTACATGGGCATGACCGGTCACGCGGCATTTGTCAAAACCGATGGCACAGTCTTCGCTCATATCCATCCTGCGGGCAGCGCATCGATGGCAGCCATGATGATCGCCCAGTCGCAGAATCAACCCTCGCCAAACGCGGCCGCACAGGCATCCGGCAGCGACATGTCCTCCATGCCGGGAATGGATATGGCGCAGTCATCGTTACCGAATGTCGTCAGCTTTCCCTACGGCTTTCCCAGCGACGGCGCTTACCGGATTTTCATTCAGATGAAGCACGGTAATACGGTTGAAACGGGAGTCTTCGACGCGGATGTAACGAAATCGCAACAGTAACGACGGCAATATCGCCACAAACGTATCTATAACAGTTACGATTGCGGCGCGCCCGGCCACAGTAGGCAAAGACGCCGCTGGGCCATGGTGATCGTAGCCTTCTTCATGCCGATGACCTCACCGTCGGCCTCGATCAGCAACGGCGACTGATACGAATAATCGGCAATGGGACGGCAGGTAAACGAAACCACGTCTTCGTATCGCGGATAGGGCAATTGGGAAGGCCCGCTCGTCTTGCGCGTCACCAGCGCATGATAGCTGGCATGCGCAAGCCCCAGCCGCGTGGTTTCAGGAATACTGGCCACACGCAGTGTCGGGCTTCGCAGGTCGCCGCCTGGACGCCACAGATTGAGCGCGCCAACACGCACCGCGATCACTTCGCTCGTCCGGCCCTTGCGCACGCTGCCGTCGGCCAGGGTCATCTCCATTTCAAAGGGCTCGACGGGATGCTGCACCAGCAAACGCAGGCCGCCGGCAAAGTACGCGGCGCGGCCGCCGACACGCTTACCGCTACCCGTCGGCGCAAGATTCATCATCGCGGCGTGCACCCCCATGCCTGCCGCGATGGTGAAGTACCAGTTGCGGTCCTTGGTATGCCCGGCTGTCTTGCACGTGATCTTGCCGAGCGGGATCGGCACCGCCGGAGCATTCATCTGCGCGCGCATCGCTTCCATGGGATCATGCGGCAGGGAAAGGTTCTGTGCCAGCACATTGCCGGTGCCGAAAGGAATGATGCCGATCTTGGTATCGGAGCCTGCGACGCCCTGGATCACCTGGAAGAACGTGCCGTCGCCGCCACAGACGAAGATGGTGTCGAATCCGCTGGCTACCGCTTCCTGCGCCTGTTCGCCTGCAGAATGCGCGGACAGCGTGTCCTGCAAGTCGACCGTGCAGCCGTTTTCGCGCAGCAGTCCGGCAACGCGGTCCACGGCGGCACGCCGGTTGCGGCGCTCCATCAGGAGCGGATTGAGAAAGAAGAGAACACGGCGCATGTCCAAATTCCGAGAGTAAGCGCCTCAGCAAGCGTCTATCCGTGAATAGTTGATGAGAAGCGGTGGTGGAGAATCCGCGAAGTGAACAGAAGGAGGGTGCCCCACGCCCCGCGCTTGGGACGTGGGTTTGAGTCCTAGAACTTAAGCGGCTTTTCCCACTCGCTGAAGACGATCTCGCCGAGCGGCTTGCGCTGACGCGGCGCGAGTTCCATCTGCTTCATCTTTTCGGGCAGCGTATCCGGATCGCCCAGATAGCCCAGCGCGGTCACCGAGCCGATCTCGAAATCGTCAGGAATATTGAATAGCGTTCGCGCCTTGGCCATGTCGAAGCCACCCATGGAGTGGGTGTGGAAGCCCAGTGCCGTCGCCTGCAGCCCGAGATATGCGGTAGCTGCTCCAACATCGTGCAGGCTGTAGTGGTTGGCATCGCCGTTCTTGGTGAAGGTCTTCTTCCCCGCTGAAAGAATCAGCACGGGCGCACTCTTCGCCCAGGTCTGATTGAACTCCACCAGACTGTCGAATATCTTCTGGTAGGTCTCGTCGCCGCGATGCCCGACCAGGAACCGCCACGGTTGTTCGTTGGAGGAAGAAGCTGCCCAACGTGCTGCTTCAAAAACCTCCTTCAGGCTTTCCGGCGACACCGTCTTGTCCGAGTACGCGCGCGGGCTCCAGCGCTTCAAGATAGGTTCAATCACGCCCGGAGTGGCGGGCGCTTGCTTCAGCTTTTCAAGCGATTCTTGATCTTGAGACAAAACATTGCTCCTCGGGAAGTCTCCCGGTAGTTCATTGGATTCAGTTCCAGTGTCGACGAAGCAAAGAAAAACAACAAATGTTGTCAAGCTGAGCGAAGCTAAAGCAGTTTCTCCAGTCACTCCCCTTTGAAAAGACAAAGATCCGTCCCAACTTGAATGAGATGCTGACCGATTGCGGTACAGCGGCTCACGGCCCAGGTAAAGGCATCCCGTCCGGCGCACGAAAGAGTATTTAGACCTCCATCGACGTAAGTTGCGGGAAATGAGTATGAAATACAGCCGATTCGTTGCTCATCGGTTCCCACTTTATTTGCGGACACCAGGGGATATCACTTTGCGCCCATTTACGCGGGCAGGTTCATCCATCCAACCCTCAGGAACCGCAGTCTAAGAAAGTACTGGAGTCAATTTTCTGCCGCCACCTAAGCCTCATAACGAACGCGAGCGCCTCGCAACCTTACGCAGTTTCGACCTCGTCGACACTGTGCCGGAACAGGAATACGACGACCTCACGCGACTGGCGGCGAGCCTGCTTCGCATGCCCATAGCGGCGATCTCTCTGGTTGATGAAGAGCGCCAGTGGTTCAAGTCCAGCATCCAAATGCCCGATTCTGAGACAGCGCGCTCGGTGTCATTTTGTGGCTACACCATTCTTGGCACACAAACCTTCGTCGTTCCTGACGCGACACTGGACGAGCGTTTCCGGAACAGCCCCCTGGTGACCGGAGATCCACACATTCGCTTTTATGCCGGCGTGCCGCTCACGACGGAAGATGGCTGCGCCATTGGCGCTCTCTGCGTCAGCGACCGGGAGCCGCGCCAGCTGAGCGAAGAGGACGAGAACACCCTGCGCGTGCTAGCACGCCAGGTCGTCGCCCACTTCCAGGTAAGGCGGCAGTTGAAGGAATTGCAGCAGACAAACGAAGAGAGGTTGAGGGTAGAACGGCGTCTGCGCGTGAGCCAGGAGAAACTGCGCGCTGCCAATCAGAAGCTCAAGGCACTGGTTTCCACAGATCCCCTGACCAACCTGTACAACCGCCGGGGGTTCGATGCGCGGATTCGGCGCGAGTGGAAGCTTTCCATTCGGCAGGAGGCGCCTCTTTCGCTCCTCCTGATCGATCTCGATCACTTCAAGCAGATCAACGACACGCGGGGACATTCCGAGGGCGACGAGGTGTTGAAGCAGTTTGCCGCTACGCTCTCCGACTCCGTGCGTGAGACCGATTTTGTCTGCCGCTATGGCGGCGAAGAGTTTGCCATTCTGTTGCCCGGCACCAACCATCAGAACGCCATGCGGGTGGCTGAGCACGTGCGCACGGCTGTTTCCTCAAAACTCTGCAACGGCCATCGCGTTAGCGCCAGCATCGGAGTAGCTACTTCCACTGGCTCCCGTCCACACCCAGACAGCGGAGAGGCAGTGGACCTCGACTCAGGCCCGCTGGTGACACAAGCCGACGCCGCGCTCTATGCCGCAAAGAGGAGCGGGCGCAATCGCGTTGCCAGCGCCGAAGCGGAAGCCGCCCGCCTGCTGGGAACCATCGCTCCCACCCTGACCGCCTCCGAGCCATAGGCGCGACTGGCAGGGTCCCGTTGTCCACATGTCCACAGATCTCCACAGCAGTTGCACCTCTTCTGCGCCTTGCCGGTGATTCCGGCGGGGCGTAGCCTCCTCAGAGTGGTAGAAATTCTGCCCTGCGTCGTTCCTGCCCGGTTTCCAGCCAACTCCGAGATACATCGCATGGCTCCCATCCGCATGGAACGCGGATGCGCGAACTTCTCCACAGCGTTTTATTGGGAATTGAGGCATGATGTACAGGTATCGCATCTAGTACACTAGATATTGTGGTTCGAGCTTGACACACACCATTAACAGAGGTACTTTCCCATCTGCGGCACTAAAATTTGCCGCAAGGTTCCGGGACAGACGAAAGCGCTCCCGCCCCCAGATTTGACGGCACGACCAGCCGATCTGGCAGGACGGGAAGTAGTTCCTGAAGCCTCTGTTTCCATTGGGTTTCCCTCTCACTACGTTGTGCCTTGACTCGTCGTTGCCGGTTTTACCCCCGCTTTTAAGCGGGTAATCCAACTCGTATCGCCCCCTAGGAAGGAGCACCACGAATGGCTGAGGCCACCAGGAAATCCGTCGTCACCGCCTCCCCCAATGCCGCCAGCACGAACGGCCATGCCGCTTCCCCGTCCCGTCAGGAGACCGGCGACCAGAAGCCGGCCCTGCGTTTCGAGCGCTTTTTCTCGAAGTCCACCGTCTCGCCCTACGACGAAGTGCAGTGGGAGCGCCGCACCGCGTCCATCACCGACGCGTCGGGAAAGTCGATCTTTGAGCAGAAGGACGTAGAAGTCCCCATCGACTGGTCCATGACCGCGACCAACATCGTCGCCAGCAAGTATCTCCATGGCCAGATGAACACGCCGGAGCGCGAATCCGGCGTCCGCGCCCTGATCGGCCGCGTGGCCGAGACCATCCGCGACTGGGGCCTGAATGGTGGATACTTCTCCACTCCGGAAGACGCGGCCATCTTCCACGACGAGCTGGTGCACCTGCTGGTAACCCAGAAAGTGGCTTTCAACTCGCCCGTATGGTTCAACGTGGGGTGCGAGCGTCTGGAGCCTAATTCCGATGCCCAGAACTGGCACTGGAACCCCCACACCTGCGCTGTCGAATTTTCCGTGACCGGCTATCGCACGCCGCAGTGCTCGGCCTGCTTCATCAACGCCGTCGACGACTCGCTGGATTCGATCCTGACCCTGGCCAAGACCGAGGGCATGCTGTTCAAGTGGGGATCGGGCACGGGCACGAATCTTTCCTCGATCCGCGGGTCGATGGAACTGCTCTCCGGCGGCGGCACCGCCTCCGGCCCGCTTAGCTTCATGCGTGGATTCGACGCCTTCGCCGGCGTCATCAAGTCCGGCGGCAAGACCCGCCGCGCCGCCAAGATGGTCATCCTCAACGTCGACCATCCCGACATCATCGACTTCGTCGAGTGCAAGATGAAGGAAGAGGCCAAGGCCTGGGCACTGATGCGCGAAGGCTACGATGGGTCGTCGGGGCCTGACAGCGAAGCGTACAGCTCGATTTTCTTTCAGAATGCCAACAACTCTGTCCGCGTCACCGACGAGTTCATGTCCGCGGTCGAGAAGGACGGCGAATTCTCCACCTATACGGTGAAGGATCACCAGCACGTAAAGACCTACAAGGCCCGCGACATCATGCATAAGATCGCCGAAGCCACGTGGCAGTGCGGTGATCCCGGCATGCAATACGACACCACCATCAATCGCTGGCACACCTCGAAGAACACGGCGCGCATCAACGCGTCGAATCCCTGCTCGGAGTACATGTTCCTCGATAACTCCGCCTGCAACCTGGCCAGCTTCAACCTGCTGAAGTTTGTAACCGCGGCAGGCACATTTAACATCGAGGCCTACCGCGCTGCGATCGACATCATGATCACCGCGATGGACATCCTCGTCGACAACTCCGGTTATCCGACGGAGTCCATCGCCAAGAACTCGCACGACTATCGCCCGCTGGGTCTGGGCTATGCAAATCTCGGCGCGCTGCTGATGGCCTTCGGTCTTCCCTATGACAGCGATGCCGGCCGCGACTTTGCAGCCACGCTCACCGCCATTATGTGCGGCGAGGCGTATCTGCAATCCTCGCGCGTCGCGGAGAAGTGCCCGCCACTCGCTGCAGCCACCACGCTCGCAGCCTCCGCTCATCACGAAGGCGGAGCCTGCCCCGGCTTCTACGTCAATCGCGAGCCCTTCCTCGATGTCATCCGCATGCACCGCGCCGAGGTGAACAACATCGGCAAGTCGAAGACCGCCGACGATAAAACCTTCGCCGTTCCCCAACTCGAATTGCTCATCGCCGCCAGCAAAGACTGCTGGGACAAGGCACTCGCGCACGGCGAGAAGTACGGCTATCGCAACTCGCAGGTGACGGTGCTGGCTCCGACCGGAACCATCGGCTTCATGATGGACTGCGACACCACCGGCATCGAGCCCGATCTGGCTCTGGTGAAGTACAAGAAGCTGGTTGGCGGCGGCATGATCAAGATCGTCAACAACACCGTGCCTGCCGCCCTCTTCAAGCTCGGCTACAACAACGATCAGGTCGACTCCATCGTCAGCTACATTGATTCGACCGGCACCATCGAGGGCGCGCCCGGCATCAAGCCCGAACATCTCGCCGTCTTCGATTGCTCCTTCAAGCCGTCGAAGGGCACGCGCTCGATTCACTACAAGGGTCATGTGAAGATGATGGCCGCCACGCAGCCGTTCCTGTCAGGCGCCATCTCGAAGACCGTCAACCTGCCGCACGACTGCTCCATCGATGACATCGCCGAAGCCTATCTCGAATCCTGGCGTCTCGGCCTCAAGGCCGTAGCCGTCTATCGCGACGGATCGAAGGGCGCACAGCCTCTCAATGTCTCCGACGGCAAGGGAGCCAAGGCCATCAAGGGTGCAAAGGAAGCGGATGACGCGGTGGCTGCGGCAGCCGATCGCATCCTCACGGCTCTCTCCACAGGCAAGGCTGCGGCTGAGGCCGACGTGAAGACGCTCGAGACGAAGATCTCCGACAAGATCGAGGTCACAGCCAAGTCCATCGTCTCGGCCACCAACGCGGTCAACGCCGCTCTCAACGCCTTCGTCCTGCCTGCGGGAGCCCCTCCGCTGCAGACTCTGCCCCTGGCCGATCAGGATCAGGGAGCACCGCCGCGCGCGGTTCGTCATCGCCTGCCTGAAGAGCGTGCTTCGCTCACCCACAAGTTCGGCCTGGCCGGACACGAAGGGTACATCACGGTCGGCCTCTACCCCAACGGACAGCCCGGCGAAATCTTCATCAAGATGGCCAAGGAAGGTTCGACCGTTTCCGGCCTGATGGACAGCTTCGCCACGGCTATCTCGCTGGCTCTGCAGCACGGCGTGCCGCTCAAGGTTCTGTGCGAGAAATTCGCGCACAGCCGCTTCGAGCCCTCCGGCTGGACCGGCAACGAGCAGATCGGCTATGCGAAGTCGATCATGGACTACATCTTCCGCTGGCTCCAGCTGCGCTTCCTCTCCGGCCAGCAGCTGAACCTGTTCGCGGGATTGGCTGCAGCGGCTCCGGCAGCTGCAGGCGAAGCCGCAGGCACCTACGACTCGCCCGCGGCATTCACCGCCGATCAGCACGCATCGACAAGAGGCATGGGAGCAACCAGCGCACCACAGGGCGGGATTCTGCCGGAGCTTACGGCAGCTCCTTATGGAACGATGGAGGGCTTGGCTCCGAACCCGGCATCCTTTGCGATTCAGGATCGCGGCATTCATCACGCCGCCGACGCCATGCGCAGCATGTACGACATGGGAGACGCACCAAGTTGCCAAACCTGCGGAGCCATCATGGTTCGCAACGGCAGCTGCTACAGATGCATGAGCTGCGGATCGACGTCAGGATGCAGTTAACCTCCTGATTTACTCAAACAACCGGTTGTCGACCAACGCATAAAGTGAAAGTGACACCCCATAAGGCTAAAAACCTTATGGGGTGTTCTTGCATCCGGGGGACGCACTTCCTGAAGTTGGTAATCATTTGGGAGAGGCTTTCCTTGCAGGCGAAACGAGCCGCCGCATCTGTCTCAAGCGTTCAACGAGCTACTTCCGTTTCTTCCCGGTGATGAAAAAGATGTAGAGCGAAGACTGAACTCCGGGGCGCGATCTGCCGATAGAAAGGAACGCTCCCGCGAGGCATGCCGGCAGACTGGTCCGCCGGCAACTTCCTGCAGAGCTTGAGAGCCTGTACGAGCTCTCCAGGCCAGAAGGATTTTTGTAGACCATTTCATCCGAGCAGACCCTTTTGAGGTGACGAATGGCATCCTCCGTATCCGGCATTTCTTCTTCTTACGGCAGTCTGTACCCGACTGTCAGCGATTCTTCGACAGCTACTGAGCAGGCACAGCAGCCAAAGCAGACCGCGACTCAGCAGATGCAGGCGCTGCAGTCCGAGGGCGAGTCGGCCACTCAGATCGCTGCTTCGCTGGGCGTATCTGTAACCGAGGTTGACGAAGATCTGGGCCTGACGACCACATCGAACAGCACCCCCGTCATCTCCATCTCACTGAAGGCCTGATCCCAGGGCCCAGACCAACATCCATCGCCGCGCTATCACTCGGAGTTTGCGGCGTGCTGAACCCTGTCTCTTCAGTGGAGAACAATGGGTTCTTTGGAAGCGGAAATTTCGCGTTGCGGATGTATCAACAACAAACGCGGAGCCAGAAGCTCCGCGTTTTGTTTTTCAGCGAATCAGACCGGTTCAGTTTCCCAAAGCCAGCAGAACTGTTTCCGGATGTTGTACCGAGGCTTCCTGCTGCTCGACCTGCTTTTCCTGCTTGGAGCGGGGAATGGTTCCGTTCTCGCCCATTGCGCTGGAGTGAATCTCGCGCAGGAAGTAGCGGTCTCCATACTTAGTGAAAACCAGCTTGCTGTCGGCGACAGCTACGGTTCGATCCTGATAGACGATCATGCTTTGAACTGCGATCGGTTGTTCGCGGTTCCTGATGACGAGGAAGCTGGCGCCGTTTGCCAAGAAATCGTAGTTGCCTGCGGGCAGCTGCTGGCCGCTCACAATAAATTTGAATGGAACGTTGGCGCGAACTTCGCGGGTCTGCGCCTGCAAGTTGCCAACTGTGCAGAGGCCCGCCACGGTGACGAGAGCAGATGCTAAAAGTCTTTTCATGGGGTCTCCTTTCACAATGGAGACTATCGCTGCTTCCCCGCGGCGTCGTTAAGCTTCCGTCCAATAAATGCCTAATTCCGATCGTCTGGCGTTTGACGCATTTGACGAGCCGCTGCGGTAGCAAGATTGGCACCGGGCGGCACGCCCACCCTATTTGTGTCATTGAGTAAGGCGATGGAACTGGCATATTGGAAGAGCCCGGTTTTCCGCACCGGAAAATGATCTCTAACCTGGTTCCATATCAGCAAGATCGCATTGCGTCTTAAAGCATTTCTAAAGAGCCGCCCATAAGCGGTTAAGGAGTCACCCCATAGGGATGAGTTTTTCACCCTCCAGAATCCGCCAGTTTGCTGCGCAGCCCGCCCTGTGGTGTGCCGTCGCGGTGGGTGTATGCCTGCTCGCCGCAGGACCGTCGCTGGAAATGGGATTCAACGACGACTTCTCCTATATCTACACCGCGAAGATGATGGCATCCACCGGCCACATCGTCTACAACGGCTGGGCGACTGCGATGCTTGGCTGGCAGATTTACCTTGGCGCCCTGTTCATCAAGCTGTTCGGTTTTTCTTTCACGGCAGTACGCGCTTCGATCTGGCTGGTGGGAATGGCTACAGCGGCGCTGATGCAGCGCCTGTTTGTCCGGTTGGGCCTGAATGAGTGGAACGCCACACTGGCGGCGCTGACGATTGCCCTGTCTCCGCTCCTTCTTCCACTCACATTCAGCTTCATGACAGATGCGTCGGGATTTCTGGCATATCTTCTGTGCGTTTACGGCTGCGTGCGGGCGGTACAGGCTGGCTCGGACAAAACTGCGATCGGATGGCTCATCTTCGCCGCCGCTTCCAACTCGGTTGGAGGGACGGCCCGGCAGATCGCATGGCTCGGCGCATTGGTGCTGGTGCCGTCTACAGCGTGGGTCATTCGCCGCAGACGCGGAGCACTCGCCGCCGGCGCTATTCTCTGGATCGCTTCAACTGTCTTCATCTTCGGGGTCATGCAGTGGTTCAAAAGACAACCGTATTCGATCAGCGAGGACCTGATCTCCGGCTTTCATCCCGCGTCGCGCAAGTACGTGGCGATTCTGCTCTTTGCCTTTCCCGTCCTGATCTCTTTTCTGGCGCGATATCCAATCAGAAAACGTTGGGCGCGCATCTGGGGCGGAGCGGCTATTGCGGCTCTGATTCTTGCCGGATGCGGAGCAGCCGCTCTCTGGCACAGAGGATTCAGCCGCGTGGCGCCCTTTCTTCTTGCGCCGTTTTCGGATGAATGGATCACCGCCAAAGGGCTCGACATCACAGTGCTTCCCGGCCACCGGCCCGACGTGCTTTCCATGCCGTTCCGGCTCGCGCTGACGCTGCTTATCCTCCTGGCATTTTTCGCGCTTCTGGTTTGCGCGCTGAATGTGTCGCGGCTGGAGAAGCCGCCAAGCGCAGTAAATGAAGAGCAAATTTCAAATCAAACGCTCCTCATTTTGCTCGGCCCGGTTACGGCTGCATATCTTCTCGTGCTAATGACACACGGGACCTTCTTCGAGCGCTATTTCCTTCAACTGCTCTTCCCTTTTCTGGTTCTCCTCGTGCGTTTTTATCAGGGCCGGATAGCCTCGCGCCTTTCCGCGTGGAGTGTGGTGTTCGTAGTGCTGTTTGCGGCGTATGGAGTGGCCACGCTGCACGATATGCTGGCCGCGCATAAGGCGCGTCTCGCCGCCGTTAACCAGCTTCGCTCCGCGGGCGTACTGCGGAACCAGATCAGAGCAGGAGTCGAATACGACGGCTGGACTCAGATCGAAATCGAAGGCCATCTCAACGAACCGCGCATTCGCATACCAGCAAACACCTATCGCTTGCCGCCCCCCTCGCCGCTGCCCCCGGCGTGCAGATACTGGTTTGACGGCTGGACGCCTGCGATTCAAGGCCGCTACGAGCTCTCTTATAGCCCGTCGCCATGCCTGCCCGAATCGGAGTTTCCTCCGCTCGAATACACCACATGGCTGGCGCCCCGCCACCAGAGGATCTACATCCTGAAACTGCCGCAGTGATACGACATCGGAGATCCATCTCCGATCAATTCCCTAACGCCAGCAAGACCGTCTCTTCCCGCAACGAGGCTTCTTGCTTCTGCACCTTACTTTCGAGTCTGGAACGCGACAATTCGCCATTCACACCGACAGATGTCGAGTGAATTTCACTCAGAAAGTAGCGGTCTCCGTATTTGTGAAATACCACGTTGTTGTCGCTGGACTGGTTGCTGCTGAGGCCGTTTATTTGACTCAGAGCTCCGGTTGATTCTTTTAGATTGCGAATCACGAGGATGTGATCGCGATCCGTAAAGAACTGATAACTGCCGGCGGGAAGCGTCTTGCCGCCAACAATAAAATCGAATGGAATATTGGCGCGAACTTCGTTGCTGTCGAGTGCCTGCAGATGGCTGGCGGTGCACAAGCCCATCAACGCGGTGAGAGCGATTGCTGCGAATTTCTTCATGGCTAGTCTCCTTCTTGAGAAGGAGACTAGCCGCACTTCGCACGACGAGTTGTCAAACTCGCGTTCAATATCCGCCTAATTCGCCGGAGCTCTTCTGAACGCGCGTCAAATTACTGCTGAATCCGCGCCGCCGCAAGCGCTGACCATGTCGGTTACGGCGTGGTGCTGTCGCCGGCGGAATGCACGCTCCCGACCTGCCACCCGCTCGTCGATTTCACAAGGTTGGCGGTCGCGGCCAACTGCCCTGATGCATCGCTCGCAATCTTCGGGAATGCCGTTTTCATCTCCGTCGAGTTGGCCCAATCCGGCAGGTTCGGCATGTTGTAGTGATAGCTCACGGTGTATTGCGTGGCATCAGCGGTATCGGCCGGGGTGTAGTTGTCGATTGCAGTGACCTGCAGGTGGCCGTAGCAGAAATTGCCGTATCCCGGCTGCGTCTGGTCGGCGGTCCATGTCGAGCGGCCCTTGTCGGACAGATCGTAGTTATTCACCTGCTTGGAACCGATCAGGAAGCGCTTCTTCTCAGCAGAGGTTCGAGTGAGAAGACCAGCGTCGGTCAGGGCGTCGAAGCCTTTGGTCTGCTCGTCATTCGAAGTATCGGCCTGCGCTGGAAACTTCACCGGACTCGACCAGACGCACTCCTGCCGCGCGTTGTAGTAATCGTTGAGCGCCGAGGTGAACGCGCTCTTGTCGACCATATTGGTCTTTCGACAGCCTGCTGCAATCAGCATGGCGCCGCATACTGCGAGGCCCATCATACGTTTCGTTTGCATCCAGAGAATCTCCCTGAAAGGTAGGATGCAAAATGTAACGCCGCAGAAATACAGGCTATAGGCGAATGCGGGCTGGCTCAGCAGCCCGCATTCAATTCTCACTTCGGACTTAGTGGGTCACTGCATGCTGCGAGTGCTCGTGCGCCTGGTGCGAGTGCTCATGAGCCTTGGTGGAGTGCTCATGGGCCAGTTGCGAGTGCTTGTGCGCTTCTTCGTGGTTGCCCTGCTCATGATGTTCGGCGGCTGCGTGATGTGCCTTGGCAGCGTGCTCGTGGTGTTCGGCGGCCTTGCGATGCGCTTCGTGTGACATAGAGCTCCTTGTGGCTGGGAAAGATTCCCGCAGTCGAGACTGGTCCCTGCAGGCAAGGACTGACCGCACAATCCGGTGAATTTGTGAAGAATTTACCTGGGATCGGCTCCTGGTCTCAAACTTTAGGTGGATACCGAGATACATCGCGAGGGCGAGGACTGGGATGGCGCGGTCTGTATATATTGAGGATCGTTCGACTTCCGTTCATCCAAGAGCCCGATTAGAGGTTAAGCAACCCATGGCTGCTTCAAGTCAAAGTCTTCCCAATCTCGCGACAAGGCCCTCCCCCAGCGCCGGTTTTTTTCACAAGCTCAATACGCAATGGCATGAGCGGGCATTGCAGGGCTTCATGTTTATCGTTCTCGCCCATTGGGGAGAGCATCTCGTACAGGCTTATCAGATATACGTGATGGGATGGCCACGGCCAAAGGCGAATGGCATCCTCGGCCTGTGGTATCCGTGGCTCATCAAGTCCGAGGCACTGCACTACGGTTACGCGCTGGTGATGCTGATCGGGCTATGGGTCTTGCGCAAGGGATTTACCGGCCGCTCCTACACGTGGTGGATGGTTGCGTTCTGGATCCAGTTCTGGCATCACATCGAGCATTTCCTGCTCATCCTGCAGGCCACGATTCATCACAACTTCTGGGGCAAGCCTGTCCCCTTCAGCGTGCTGCAGCTGGTCTTTCCGCGTGTCGAACTTCACCTCTTCTACAACTCCATCGTTTTTATTCCCATGGTGATTGGCATGTACTACCACATGTTTCCGCCGCAGGGAGAGGCGCAGCATGCTTCCTGTACCTGCTCGTGGCGCAAGGACGAGGAAGGCGCGGCCTGCGATATTGCGTAGTGCGATCATCTTCCGCGGCCTTCTCATCGCATCGGCCTGCGCGGGCACGCTATCGCTAACGGCATGCCGTCACACTGCTGGCGGTAACGAGGCCGGGCTTTTCGTCCACCAGGAAATCAGCCCCGAGCCGGTCCACGTTGGACCTGAAACTGTGAATATCCGCCTTCAAGATGCCTCTGCTCAGCCGATTGCCGGCGCGAAGATCATGGTCGAAGCGGACATGGCGCATCCTGGAATGAGCCCGGTCTTTGCGGAGGCAAAGCAAGAGGAGCCCGGCGTCTATCTTGCCACTCTTAACCTCAATATGGGCGGGGACTGGGTGGTGCTGACCCATATCACGCTGCCCGATGGAAAGAAAGCCGAGCGGCAGATGGACGTGAGAGGCGTCCGCTCCAATTGAGCTGTATGCCTTCGACGGTATTTCGAAATGCAGCCAGCAGGAAGGTCTGACCCCGAAGATGAGACATTTGCAGATTCACCCGCATTCGATCTGCTGCGTGTACCGCTGATCGGCGGCTTTCTCTCCTGGCGCCATTCCCGCACCGTGCTTCAGATTCCCGTGCTCATCGTCAGCATTGCGATGATTGTGCACGGACTTATCGGCCCATCGCTCGCACCCAAGAATCTGGCCACCGTTCTCAGCTGGGTGCATTTTCGCGGTGCGCTGGTGCTGGTTCTGTTGTGTGCGGGAAATTTCTTTTGCCTGGCATGCCCCTTCATGCTGGTGCGCAACGCGATGCGGCGCTTCATCACGCCACGTTTCAACTGGCCGCGGCGGTTGCGCAACAAATGGATTCCCGTCGCGCTCTTTGGCCTCGTTCTTTTCAGCTACGAGCTTTTCAGCCTGTGGTCTTCGCCGTGGATCACCGCGTGGGTGATCATCGGATACTTTGCGGCCGTTCTAGCGATCGATGGGCTCTTCAAGCACGCCACCTTCTGCAAGTTTGTCTGTCCCATCGGCCAATTCAACTTCATTGCGGCGACGATCTCCCCCACCGAAGTCGCGGTGCGTGATTACGAAGTCTGCGACAGCTGCCATACGAAAGATTGCATTCGCGGACGGCGCGCACCCAACAGCGATCACGCGTCTGATTTTGTCATCCTGCAGCGCGGCTGCGAGCTGGCCCTCTTTCAGCCCGCAAAGACCGGCAACATGGATTGCACCTTCTGCCTCGACTGCGTGCACGCCTGCCCCAGCGACAACGTCGGCATACTCAGCCGGCTCCCGGCAGCCGAGCTCATGACCGACCCGCCGCGCTCCGGCGTCGGACTCTTCTCCCGCCGCAAGGACATCGCCGCGCTCACCATCGTCTTCTGCTTCGGGGCGCTGATGAACGCCTTCGGCATGGTCAGCCCGGTCTATGTCGTCGAGATGTGGATGAGCCGGATGCTGCACATCCACCAGGAGGCGCCAATTCTTGGATTGCTCTTTGCCGTGGTGATCCTGCTTGAGCCGGCTATCCTGCTGGGGCTGGCTGCGTGGATCACGCGCGCCTGGGCCGGGGTGAGGCGGGCATGGCTGCCGCTCATTGTCCGCTATAGCTATTCGCTGGTTCCGCTGGGCTTCGGAATGTGGCTGGCCCACTACGGCTACCACTTCTTTACCGGCCTCTACACCATCGTTCCCGTGACGCAGAGTGCATTGACCGATCTTGGCTGGCCGATCCTTGGCGAACCGCGCTGGACCCTTGTCGGCCTTCCGCAATCGATGGTTCAGCCCATTGAGCTGGGCTTTCTCCTTCTTGGCCTGGCGGGCTCACTGATGATTGCCTGGCGGCTGGCCGGACAGGATTCAGTGGATCACACCTGGCGCGCCTTCACTCCCTGGGCAACAGTATGCCTTCTGCTGTGGATCGCTTCTCTGTGGCTGATGACGCAGCCCATGGATATGCGCGCCACGATTATGGCGGGATAAAGAAATAAGACGATGGCAATGACCTCAAAATCCGCAGGCAGAAGGTTCGAGTACCGTGGTCTTTTATTCGCGCTGCTTTTTCTATACTCCAGCGCACCGGCATGGGCCCACATTGGCCCTCCCTATCCCATCATGCAGAACCGCCAGGTAGGCCCCTACAAGGTGGAAGTATGGAGCAACCCCGATGTCGGTACAGGCTCATTCTTCATCACCATTGATCCGCCCCCGGGACAGCCGGTGCCCAGCGATATCAAAGTGCAGATTGCTGTTCAGCCAGTCAGCAAGCGGCTCCCGGAAGCAATTTACGGAGCGTGGCGTGAGAAGCTGCGCGACCGTGTGGAGTACAAGACCGAGGTCCCCTTCGACAAAGAGGAACAGTGGCATATCCGTCTCATTCTCGCCAGCACACTGGGCGGCGGTGAGACTGCAACCGACGTACCGGTTACGCCTACCCTCATGGGGCGGTGGGGCCTGCTGCTCTTTGCGCTTCCATTCCTGGGAGTCGGTCTTTTATGGGTAAAGGGGATGAGCGTGAAACTCGAACAACGGCAAAGGAGGCAGCGAAAAGCGCAGGTGCAATAGCAGCGACACTAAGCCGGGCGCCGATACGGCTGGGAATGCCCAACTTTGATTGCGATATGTCCACATCAAGCTCCACAATAGATGTTTGATGAGAACTCACGGCCGGCCCCGCAACCTTTCCCGAAGACCGCTCCTCAGGCACCGAGTCTTTACTGCGCTCTTCTCATCCGCAATGGTGATCATGTCAGGCTGCCACAAGAGCGAAAAGCTTCCGGACGTTCAGTCGAAAGCCTATAAGGCTCTTGTTTCCAATTTCTATGTGGGTCTCGCCGCACTGCAGGTGGGCGACGACGTTCGCGCCGAGAGCACGCTGTCGCGGGCCACACAAATTGTGCCGGCCGAACCGGCTTCGTGGGTAAACTGGGGTATTCTCGCGCTTCGCCAGCGCAACTTCGATGTCGCAGCACAACGCCTGAACCACGCGCTGGAGCTGGCGCCGCGCAATGGCCAGATCTATTACCTGATCGGCATTCTCGAGAGTGAGCGCGGAGATTCAACCGCCGCCATCACCAATCTTGGCATCTCCACTGGCCTGAACCCGCAGAATGCCCGCGCCGCCTATGCACTCGCCACCGAGATCGATCGCCAGGGAGCGTCCAACAGCGATGCGGAATATCAGCGCATCCTGCAGTCGATTCTGCAGGCTCATCCCGGTAATCTCGCCGCATTGCTGGATCTTGCGCGTATAGCCGCCAAGATGGGAAATACCGATCTGCTGCGCGCGATGGTAAAGACCATCACCCTGCAGGCTGCCTCGTGGCCGCCTGACGTCAAGAAGCAGCTTGAGGCGCTGCAGACTGCTGCGGCAGGTCCCGATCCGCACGCGGCGGCCACTCGCACCATCTTCCTGCGCAACGTGTTGATGCAGGTTCCGCAATTCCGCACCAGTCTTGCCGTGCTCAAGCCGCAGCCCGGAGAAGAGGCGCAGCCTTTCACCCATTTCCTGAGCCTGCCCTCGCCGCCATCCACGCCTGCGCCGCCGGATACGGCTCTTACCTTTCGCACCGAGCCCGTCACCAACGCCGGCAACACAAAATGGGATTGCATCAGGGCCATCTCGCTCGATGGCGAGAGCGCACCCGTGCTGGCCATGGCCAATAGCCACGAAGTGCAGCTCAGCTCCGGAGCGAAATTCGCGTTTCCCGGGGGAAAGATAGAAACCGCGCTTGCGCCGGAGAGCATCCTTCCTATCGACTTCAACTACGACTTTAAAGTGGATCTGGTGCTTGCGGGAGCAGGCGGCCTGCGCTTCATGCGTCAGGACAGCCCAGACTCTTTCATCGATGTAACCGCCGCAACCAAGCTGGCGAAATCCATCCTCGATGCAAGCTATACCGGAGCCTGGGCCGTCGATATTGAAGCGGATGGCGATCTCGACATTGTGCTGGGTACTGCTTCGGGCCTGCCCACCGTTCTGCGCAACAATGGCGATGGAACCTTTCAGCCGATTCATCCCTTTGCTGGGATCTCCGGAATCCGGCAATTTGTCTGGGCTGACCTCAACGGCGATGGCAATCCTGACGCCTCTCTGATCGATGGCGCGGGCAAGCTTCACGTCTTCCTGAATCAGCGCTCCGGCAACTTTACAGCACTCGCGCTTCCTGTCCATCTGGAGGGGGCAAGCGCCATCACCGCAGCGGACGTCAATCGCGATGGAGTGCTCGATCTGGTTGTGGTGCAGCCCGGCGGAGCTATCACCCGCCTCTCAGCTTCGGAAGACGGCCAAAGCTGGATGACGAGCGACATCGCTCGCATCGCCGATCCTGCGGCATTTCTTTCCGCGGAAGTTCGTCTTCGCGCCGCGGACATTGACAATAACGGAGCCGTCGATCTTGTTCTCATGAAGGTGACCCCGTCTCCATTACAGACGCAGGCCGGCGCACTCATATGGCTTTGCGATGAGAACGGCAACTTTGTTCTCATGAACAAGCCTGTCGATTCCGCCCGTGTGTTCGATGTGGCCGATACTCATGCGGACGGCCACCTCGCGCTACTCGGTCTCGATCCGGCCGGCGAACCGCAACAGTCGATCGCGCTCGGCACAAAGAGTTATCACTGGCAGATCATCCGCCCGCGCGCGCGGCAATCCACCGGCGACCAGCGCATCAATTCTTTTGGTATCGGTGGCGAAATAGAAATTCGCTCTGCGCTGCTCACCCAAAAACTACCGATCGATGGCCCGCAGCTTCACTTTGGCCTTGGAACGCACACCGGCGCCGACGTGGCCCGCATCATCTGGCCCAATGGTTCAGTGCGGGCCGAGTTCGCTTTGAAGGCCGATCAGCAGGTTCTCACCGAGCAGCGCTTGAAGGGCTCATGCCCGTTTCTGTTTGCCTGGAACGGCAAGGAGATGAACTTCGTCAAAGATGCCGTTCCCTGGGGATCGGCTCTCGGCCTGCGCATCAACTCGCTGGGCACGGCCCGTATCGCTGCGACTGAGGAGTGGTACAAAATCGGCGGAGATCAACTGGTTCCTCACGATGGATTTTATGATCTCCGCATCACGGGCGAGTTGTGGGAGACGTATTACTACGATCACCTCGCGCTGATGGTGGTCGATCATCCGGCGGGAACCGATATCTATACTGACGAGCGTTTCGTGGTGCCCGCAGTCACTCCCGCGATCACCACCGTGAGCACGCCGCAGCCCATCCAACACGCGACGGACGACAACGGCAATGACGTAACCGCAATCCTCCAGAATGGCGACGGAAAGTATCTCGATAACTTCGGACGTGGACAGTATCAGGGAGTTACGCGCGATCACTACGTCGAATTAGACCTCGGCGATAACATCCCATCCCGCGGCCCGCTCTATCTGATCGCGAAAGGATGGCTGCATCCATCCGACTCTTCGATCAATGTGGCCATCAGCCAGGGCCATCACGAAATGCCGCGTCCATTGAGTCTGGAAGCGATGGATGAGCAGGGCCGTTGGCACATCGTCCGTGCGAATCTCGGATTCCCGGCAGGCAGAAAGAAGATCTGCCTCATTAACCTCGAGGGAGTCTTCCGCCCCGGCGCTCCGCACAAGCTGCGCCTGCGCACCAACCTTGAAATCTATTGGGACCAGATCCAGTGGGCTGCGGGCCTTCCAAATACGCAAATCAAGATCACGCGACTTTCGCCAGCGTCTGCCGATCTGCACTATCGCGGCTACTCTAAGATCGATCAGGCTAACCCCTCGTCGCCGGAGATCCCGAACTACAATCGCCTGGCTGCCACTACGCAAATATGGCGCGACCTTCCCGGACTTTACACCCGCTACGGAGATGTGCGGGAGCTGCTCGAAAAAACAGACGACCGCTACGTCATTATGAATGCTGGCGATGAGATGTCGCTGCGCTTCCCCGCTGCCGCGCCGCCGCCTGCCGGATGGGTTCGCGATTATGTGATCGCAGGCGATGGATGGATCAAGGACGGAGACTATAACTCCACTTACTCCGAAACGATTCAACCGTTGCCCTATCACGCGCGAAAACTATATGACACCCCGCCGGGTCCGCTCGAAGACGAATGGGTTTATCGTCATCACCCCGAAGACTGGGTGAACTACCAGACGCGATACGTCACTTCAGAGAATTTTCAAAGTGCATTAAGGAGTTCTGTCGGTCCATGAAACGCGGCCCCATTGCACGACTTATATTGGTCGTCTTCTTCCTTGGCCTTATCGCAACGCCGATTGTCATCAAGCGAGTTGCCGCACGCCGTAAAGCCGCCGAATCCAGCTTCACCGCAAACGCAGCGCTGGCTCGCCATGGCTTTTATCTGCAGGAGGTCTCGCATGCTGCTGGCATTAACTTCGTCAACGAAGCGCCCACCCTCGATCCCAAGCTGACGCCGATCATGCCTGAGGTCGCATCGATGGGCGCGTCTGTCTCTGTCGTCGATTTCGATCGAGACGGCTGGCCGGACTTCTACGTAACCAACAGCCGCGAGGGCAGCAAGAATGCGCTCTACCACAACAATCATGACGGCACTTTCACGGATGTTGCGCCGCAGATGGGCATAGCCGATGTCAATCAACCCGGCACCGGCGTTTCCATGGGCGCGGTCTGGGGAGATTACGACAACGACGGCTACGAAGATCTCTACCTCATCAAGTGGGGACGGCCCGAGCTGTTTCACAACGATCACGGCCACGGATTCACGCGCGTCATCAGAACAGGCGGGATTGCCCAAATGGATCAATGCCAACACCGCGGTTTGGTTCGACTACGACGGCGACGGCAAGCTGGACCTCTTTGTCGGCGGCTACTACAACGAGAACATCGATCTCTGGCACCTGACCACAACCAAGATGATGCCGGAGAGTTTTGAGTATGCAAAAAACGGCGGCAGAAAATATCTCTTCCACAATCTGGGCAACGGAAAGTTCGAGGAGGTAAGCGCAAAGCTGGGCATCGACAGCCGACGCTGGGCGCTGGCCTCAGGCGTCGCCGATCTTGCGCGGCACCGGCCATCCTGATTTATTTGTAGCCAATGACTACGGAGTTTCGGAGCTCTATCTCAACGACGGCAAGAAGTTTCATGAATCGGGCAAGGAGACGGGCATAGGCTTCGCTCCGAAGAGCGGCATGGATGTGGCCTTCGGCGATATCTTCAATCAGGGAAAGTATTCCGTCTATGTTTCGAACATCTCCGAAGATGGCGTTCTCATTCAGGGGAACAATCTATGGATGCCGAAGGATGATACCGCAGGCAGCGGCGTCAAGTATGAAAATCTGGCCCGTGATCTGGGCGTTGAGTTAGGCGGCTGGAGCTTTGGCGCACAGTTCGGCGACCTTAACAACGACGGCAATCTCGACCTCTATCTCACCAACGGAAATATCTCTCTCGATAGAGGCAAGAGCTACTGGTACGACTTTGCGAAAGTAGCCGGCGGCAACCGCTCGATTATTGAAGACGCCAAGAACTGGCCGGCAATGGATGGCCGCAGCCTCTCCGGCTATCAGCAGAAGCGCGTCTGGCTCAATGACGGTGCGGGAAAATTCGTCGATGTGGCTCAGGCCGTCGGCGTGACCGACACTTACGACGGCCGCGCCGTGGCGCTCGTCGATCTGTGGAATCGCGGCGTGCTCGACGTGCTGGTAGCCAATGAACGCGGACCGCTGCTGATCTATAAAAATACGGTTGCGCCTGAGAACCAGTGGATCGAGTTTCAGCTGGAAGGAGTAACCAGCAACCGTAGCGCCATTGGAGCCGAGGTTGCGCTCTACTGGAACGGGCAGAAACAGATTCAGGAGGTCTCCGGCGGCTGCGGCTTCGCCGCACAAAACGATCGCCGCCTGCATTTTGGCCTGGGCAAATCCGCACGGCTGGAGAAGGCCGTCATCCGCTGGCCCTCCGGTAAGATTCAAACTATCGACAATCTGACGCCGAACAAGCTATACAGCATCAAGGAGCCAGCATGAGCCACCAGGCGGTCGCAGTTCCGGCGCCTCCATCGACGAAGCCGCCACAGTGGAAGAGCTGGCTTTCGCTGGAAAATCGTTACATCCCTCCGTTGTTTATTACGCTCATCCTCCTCATCGGCCATCTGACATATGGCATTCTCGAGAGCTATCCCAAAACACTCACCGCCATTGGCACGGCCATCGCGATGGAACTGGTGCTCGGCAAGATTTTCACCGGGAAGTTTCCCAATCTGGCCAGCGCCTACATCAGCGGAATCAGCGTAGGCATCCTGCTTCGCTCGCCGGCTTTCTGGCCATACGCTCTGGGCGCGGCTATCTCCATCACGTCAAAATATGTTCTTCGCTTCAAAGGACGCCATCTCTGGAACCCCTCGAACTTCGGCATCTGCGTCATGATCTTTCTCGCCGCCGAATCCGTAGCGACACTCAGCATCCAGTGGGGCAACAATCTCTGGCCGCATGATCGTAATCTGGCTGCTGGGCTCGATGATTGTGTGGCGTGTGAAGCGCCTGCACATCAGCGCAACGTATGTGATCTCCTTCTTTGCCCTCGCCTTTCTGCGCGCAGGGATCATGCATGATCCCTGGCAGTCGGAGATCGCGCCCATCACCGGCCCCGAATATCAGCTGTTCATTTTTTTCATGATCACCGATCCGAAGACAACCGTCCGCTCCAAGGTTGGCCAGTGCATCGTCGCCTTCTCCGTTGCGGTGGTTGAAATGTTTCTGCGCCTTGATCAAAGCGTCTACGCGCCACTTTATGCTCTCTTCATGGTTGGGCCTGCCGCACTGCTGATCGAGATGTGGATTGCTTCACGCCGCGCCAGACTTCAGCAGGCAATCGCCAGCTAGTTGAGAGCGATCGCGCAAAATAAATGTAAGGATGAGGAATTAACGACTTGCCGCAACGCCGAATCTGCTGCTCTTTGCTCTTCGCGACACTCGCAATCCTACAGGGATGCCACAAGACATCAGGTCCAACTCTTGAGCAACCAGCGCCGCATCAGCCCGCAGCAACGTCATCGCCGGCGGCCGCTCCAACCCCAGTCACGCCGCAACCGGCCGCAGAGCAAGGAACCCGCGCATCGGGCCCCATCCACTTCACCGATGTCACAGCTCAGGCGGGTATCCACTTCAAGCACAACAGCGGTGCCTTCGGGCAGAAGTATCTGCCCGAGACCATGGGCAGCGGCGTTTGCTTCATTGATTACGACAATGATGGTTATCAGGACATTCTGCTCATCAACGCAAAGGACTGGCCAGGCCACGAGTCGCACAAGTCCTATCCCGCGCTTTACCACAACAATCACGATGGCACCTTCACCGATGTAACCCGTCAGGCGCATCTCGATATCGAGCTTTACGGCATGGGCTGTGCCATAGGCGACTACGATAACGACGGCTATGACGACATCTACATCACCGCCATTGATGGCAGTCATCTCTTTCACAACCTGAAGAACGGAACTTTTGCCGATGTGACGGCGAAAGCCGGCGTCAGTTCTCCGGGATTCGCCACCAGCGCGGTGTGGTTCGACTATGACAACGACGGCAAGCTCGACTTATATGTGGCTCACTATGTCGATTGGTCGATCTCTACGGACCAGAGCTGTTCGCTTGATGGGAAGAGCAAGTCCTACTGCACGCCCGAGCTTTATAAGGGGCAGAGCGCAACGCTCTATCACAACGAAGGCAACGGCAAGTTTCGCGACGTAACGAAATCAGCTGGGCTTTACGATCCAAGCAGCAAGTCGCTGGGCATCGCGCTCATCGATTACGACAACGATGGCTGGCTCGATCTGTTTGTTTCGAACGACACCCAGGCCAACAAGCTTTACCGCAACAACCACAACGGCACCTTCACGGAGTCAGGCTTCGCCGCGGGTGTCGCCTTCAGCGATGCCGGCAAGGCACGCGCCGGCATGGGCGTCGATGCCGCGGATTACGATGGCTCCGGACGGCAAAGCCTGGTTGTGGGCGATTTCACAAACGAGAGCATGGGGCTCTTTCATAACGACGGCCAGGGGCTGTTTTCCGATCAGGCCATGGCTGCTGGAATCGGTTTGCCATCGGCCAAGTCGCTCACCTTCAGTAGCTTTTTCTTTGACTACGATCTCGACGGCCTTCCCGATCTCTTCGCGCTGAATGGGCATGTGGCCGACGACATCGCGGTCGTGCAGCCTGCGCTCAGCTACGCGCAGCCGCCGCTGCTCTTCCGCAATCTCGGGCACGGAAAATTCGAGGATGTCTCGCAGAAGGTCGGGCCCGCGCTGCGCCAGGCAGTTGTGGGCCGCGGAGCTGCGTACGCAGACTACGATCTCGACGGCGATCTCGATCTCCTGCTCACCACCAGCAACGGTCCCGCGCGCCTGCTGCGCAATGACAACGGCAATCAGAATGACTCGCTGCGGATTAAAACAATCGGAACGCGCGCCAACCGCGACGGAATCGGAGCCAAGGTCACGATAACCACCGCGAAAGGACAACGCCTCTTCGAGATGGTGAAATCAGGATCGAGCTATATGTCGCAGAGCGAGCTGCCGCTGACCTTCGGTCTCGGTAAACCCGATCCCGACAACAAGGTGAAGGTCGAGATCGTGTGGCCGGGCGGCCACAAGGATGTAATTGCCGACGTAAAGCCCAACCAGTTCATTACTGTTCAGGAAGGAAAAGGCATCGTCGCCGCGCAGCCCATCGTCAATACGCAGCCACAATAGATTCCGTCGAGAACCCGCAGCGATCGAGCAGCGCGAGTATATCTTCACGGCTGGCATCCAGCTTGTGCGCCGCGCACAGCAAATCTTCCGCATCTACCGGATACCAATTGCGTCTCGCAGCATTTCCGAGACCCGCGACATTGATGGGCTCGATAGCACGCAGGATATCCTGGGTTAGCTTCAGTGAATCGCTCCCGGTTCGCAGCCGCATGGCCCGCTCGAAGATCTGCAGGCATGCGGGACCAAAAGTCTCGCGGTCGTGAAGCAAAAATGATGGAGCCAGATGTGGTTTGTTCAAACGCCGCGCAGTCTCCGAAAAGCTGGCCACTGCAAAGTACAGAAGCGATAGCGAGACAAAGGCCGGGAAGTTATCCATGTTTCGATAAAGCGCGCCGATAAGCCGCGATGCAGCTACTAACTCCGCATCCGTAACATGTGCATATCGTTCCAGACTTGCAGCCAGACGATCGCTGCCCCAGTCCCTCCCAAGGATTGCTGCCAATCGCGATACGCCAAGCAGCGTAAGCGGAAAGCCAGTTGAGAGCAGAGGATCGACAAATCCTGCAGCAGAAGGCAGCATAGCCCACTTATCGCCGTTTACTCTTGCACTGCGAAAGCCGAGCTGGGCAGCATGAGTGAAGGATCTTTCTGGTTTCGCGGATGCAAACTGCTGCTTCAATGCAGGAATCATCTCCAACAGCCGATGCCACCCAGCAGCGCCTGAAGCCAGATCGAGCTTCGCGGCAACTTCATCGCTGGCAGCAACACCGGCGCTGGTTATGCCGTTGTTGAATTGCAGAACCCAGACCCATCCGCCCTGGAATACATGGTGCACTGCCGCATCGTCGATTGGATAAGGAGGAGTTTCTACGCTTCGGTGGTGATCGCCCTCTGCGAGCCGTCCCACTCCCGTGAAGTGATTGAAGAGCGCCCGTGTGCGCGGCATATCCGGCAACGGCAGCTCGCCCAGACCGAGAGCGCGATGCAGAAAGCCACGCGGCCCGGTCGCGTCTACGACAAATTCAGCAGTTACTCGAACGGGCTCGTTGCGGCGCTGCCCTTCGAGCTGCACACGGTCGCCGCAATCCAGAAAACTGCTCAATGCAACCTCATCGAGATAGCCGGCGCCGAGACGTTGCGCTTGCTGAAGGAAGAAGCGATCGAAGTCGGCGCGATACCAATGGGTGTCTGCGATCCTATCATGCGGACTCGCAGCCACCAGCAGTTGATCCTGCCTGTCCACGCTCGGTGCAGATAGCTGCCCCAACACATGATGATGAAAAGTAAATCCCCGCTTGAGCCCACAAGCCATCTCTGGATAGCTCTGCTGCCAGCTTCCCCATTTTGTTAACGGTAAAAGCTCGGGTAAGTCATACTGCGTGGCGATCTCTTCGAGCAGCAGGTTCGACAGAGGCGTGGAGGATTCGCCGATAACTACTCGCGGATGGGTCCCCTTCTCGATCAGCACGACGGATCGACCCTGCTTTCGCGCGATCATCGCCAGCAGGGAACCGGCAAATCCGCTGCCCACAATCGCAATGTCATAGCAGTTGTTCAATTGGCGTCACCGCATTTTGCGCAGAGGATCGAACGCAAAACGGCCTGCTGGAGATTCATGGCCTGCAGGCGCGCAATCCGCGCAGGGTGACATGACAAGCACCCGGATGCTTTGCGCAGATCCCACATATCGACAAACACTCGCCCGCGCCTGAGATTCTGACCGTAGTCCATCGCCTCTTCGACAACCTCGAGTCGCGGCGGTGTGAAATCTCCATTCGCGGCGAGAGCTTCCATGGCTCCATTGCCTCCGCGCGTGGGAATGAACACCGCTGCCGTTGCGCCGCAATCGAAGGCGAAGTCGAGAGAGCGCTGCGCCCAGTGCAGTGATTCGCCGACGGGCATGAACGGCGGCTGCGCCAGGATAAATACGCGCAGATCAATTTCATGTTTACGTAGAAAATCCGCTGCCTGCGCGAACTGGTCGAGCGTCATGCGCTTGTTGAGCTTCTCCAGAACAGCGGGGTGTGCTGTCTCCAGTCCCATCGCTACTTCAAGTTTTCCGTTGAGTAAATCGCGAAAGGCCAGACATCGCTCGCTCACCAGCGACGGATGGCACTCCACAATGACCCGCTCGAAGCTCTTCACGCGCGCCGCGATAGCCCGGTAGTCATCAACAGGAATGGCGCGAGAATCGAAAAAGCTTCCGCTGTTATAGAGCTTGATCACCTGCGCGGGAGGCAACTGCGCCCGCGCGTAGTCGATCTGCGCGGGTATGGCTCCGACGGGCACCCCCTCTGTGAGCGTGTTCTTCCAAAGGTCGCACATCGCACATCGCCATGGACACTCGCGATTCGTGAGCAGCACGGTCGCTGCCGGCACGATCGCACCTTCGGCGCTGTGTTCGTCCTCGACGAAGAAAGCGTAGGGCCGCAGCGGGTCGAGCTGGTTGCGCCGGGGGCGCTGCGACACGATCCACTGGTCGCGCTCGATTGCAGCTGCTGGATATGCCGCTGCCATTTGGATCATTGATAAAGCGAGAGGAACTGGCGGCGATATTCGGCCTCACGCAGCGGGAGATGCCTGCGAAGATCGTCCACAGGAAGCGCTCCGTGCTGAAAGCGGCGCTTGGGATAGACAGGCATCTTCATGCCGGTCACGCTGGTAATGCCGCGCGACACGATCTCACCTTTCAACTCGTAGAGCCGGTCGACACTGTAGTCAGTAATCTTGATAAACGGAATTGCTTCTGACACCGCAATCACATTGGGCCGGGTATAGGGGCTGAATCCATGGAAGTTATAGTGATGCGCGGTCGCATAGGTGCGCGTGTAGGAGCGGCTCAGTCCGCCAGAGTAAGTAAGCGAGTGCTTGATCTTACCTACGCCCCAGCCTTCCTGGTACAGCATCTGGTTATGAACTACGCTGCGGATAGTCAACTCAGGATTTTCTTCTATCGGATAGTCCTTGAGGTTTTCATCGCCGCCATCGCCATCAAGCAGAAAACGCCACTCCGGATAGCGTTCGCGTATGCCCTTGCACAAGGCCAATGCCATGGTCGCCGATTCCACATCAAGCGACTTGTAGTCTTCGGTGATGCGGATGGTCTCAGCCGGATTCAATGACGAGGCATCGGCTTCGATCGGCTCAAGAAACAACCCCAGCCCCAGTGATTCGAGAAATGCACGGCCCTGCTGCACATCGGGGCCATCGCCCAAATCCAGAATGAAAGCCTTCAGGCGGCTCGGGCTCATGCCCAGCTTGCGCATCACGTGATAGGTGGTGAGAAAGACGCTGCCGCTGTCGATGCCGCCGGAGAAGCACACGCCAATCGGCTCCTGCTGCGGAATGCTCTGGAGCCACTGCGCAATCTCTTCGGCGAGCGCCGAGATGTACGCGTGGCCAATTTCGTTCAGATCGGTAGAGAGCGCATTCGATATGGGAGAGAAGAAGCGCGTGTAGGTGGGATCGGGATCGGGACAGCCGATGAGCTGAATCTCCACCACATAATGTGCCGGAACCATCCGGGTATAACTCGGGTGAAACTGCCCTTCCAGGCCTTCGCTCTTCAGCCACTCATAAATCGCGTCGATGCGATGCGACACGATCAGCACCGGCCCCTCTGAGCGTTTGGCAAGGAAGTATCGCAGGGGGCGGTCGAGCGAGCGGGCCATGCGCACCGTCTTGCCCTCGCGCGCAATCAGCGCGAACGATCCCGCGATGCGGCGCACCGCGTCCGCCGAACCGCTGAGCACAGCGGCTCGCGCTTCCTCGACGGTCTGGTTCAGAATCTGATTGGCTTCCGGTTCGGTTAGATCGACGACGCGCTCGACGTATGGTTCCACGACAGACCTCGGGAGAGATTTCCTGTCACAGTCTATCGAAATTCAGTCGATGATTCCCTGGACAACGACGGCTGTCTGTTCCGTCAGGGAGTGCGCAGCGGCGCTCTGCTCTATGTAGTTCGCTCGCCGTAGTTAACTTTACGACACTTTCACCCGATGCTGGCCGTCCGTATCCGGCAAAGCAGCATTGAGCGGAGGCAAGGCTGGCTCCGGCTCCACGCCTCGCTGCTCAGACCAGCCGGGCAGTTCGTGGCTTCCTGTAATCAGGCGTGCGCCGCGAGTGAACGTGAAGTAGTTCCACACCCACTCGAAGAAGACGGCAACCCGGTTGCGAAAGCCGATCAGGAAAAAAATGTGCACACTAAGCCAGGTGAACCAGGCCAAAAAGCCGCTCCAGTGCGCCTTGAAAGGCCATTCCACCTTGGCTACTGCAGCCAGGCGGCCGATGGTCGCCATATCTCCCTTGTCGAAGTAACGGAACGGTGTACGCGGCTTGTGCTGCAGATCTTCCGAGATCATTTTGGCCACGTGGTCGCCCATCTGCATCGCCGGTTGCGCGACTCCGGGCACCTGTTTGCCGTTCTGCTCAAAGTGGGCAAGATCGCCGCAGACAAAGATTTCCGGACGGCCTCCGGGATTCAGCGTTTCGTTCACCAGCACGCATCCGCGCTTGTCTGTCTCGAAGCCGAGCAAATGGCCAAGCGGAGAAGCCTGCACACCGGCCGCCCACAGTGTCACCACGGAATCGATGCGCTCACCGCTGGCAATCACGTATCCAGGTTTCACATCGGTCACCTGCATACCGGAGTGAACCTCCACTCCGAGCTCCGCGAGCTGCTCGACCGCTTTCTGCGAAAGGTCTTCGGGATAAGCTGCCAGGATGCGCTTACCGCCTTCAATCAGCAGAACCCGCGCCTTGGTCGGGTCGATATGGCGGAAGTCGTGGCGCATATAGAGCTTGGCGATATCGGAAATCGCCCCCGCCAACTCCACGCCCGTGGGCCCTCCACCGATCACCACGAAATTCAGCGGCGGATGCGAACCTGTCTCGAGCATTTGCCGCTCCGCCAGCTCAAAGGCCAGCAGTACGCGGCGGCGAATCTCGATGGCGTCTTCCACCGTTTTCAACCCGGGCGCGTATGGCTCCCAATCGTCGTGGCCAAAATAGGAATGGGTCGCGCCGGTGGCGATCATCAGGTAGTCGTAGTCCATCTCAGCGCCGCTTTTCAGCTGGACGCGGCGGGCATTCAGGTCGAAGCTAATCGCCTCGTCCATCAGGACTTCCACATTCTGCTTGCCGCGGACGATGGAGCGGATCGGCGACGCGATATTGGCTGGCGACAGCACGGCCAAAGCCACCTGGTAGAGCAGCGGCTGAAAGGTGAAGTGATTGCGCCGGTCGATCAGGGTTATATCCACGGGAAGCTTCGCGGCGGCGACAGCCGCATGCGTTCCGGCGAATCCCCCGCCCAGAATCAACAGGCGTGGCCGCCGTCCCTGATTGATTGCCGGAATCTCGACCGTATTTGCCATTGCGTGTATCGCTCCCCTTTGAATGATGCCCGAAGTGGTCAAGTCGTTACACTTTACCGCCAGATATCACGCAAATGAAAAGGGACGGAGCAGTTTCGCTCCGTCCCTTCGATCTTTCCTTGTGTTTCCAGTTGTTGAACGGAAATTACTTCCCGTGCGGATGTCCTCCACCCGACGAGTGTGGCGCGCTCGCGTGGCCTGCCGGGGCAGCATGGCTTTGAGGCGCGGGCCGGCTCTGAGGGGCAGGATGGCTCGATGCCGCTGGCCTGCCGGCCTGAGCTGGGCGGTTGTAATTACTGGCCGGGCGGTTGTAGTTTCCTCCCGGCCGCGCCGCGGCGTTGCCGCCAGGACGGTTATAGGCTCCGGCACCGCCAGGACGCGCATAGTTATTGGCTCCTCCCGGACGGGCAGCATTCGCTCCCGGACGGTTGAAGTTGTTGTTCGCCGGGCGGTTGAAATTGTTCCCCGGGCGATTGTAGTTTGCCCCGTGATTGAATCCCGCCGCTCCATGGTTGAAGGAAGCCGCGCGATAGTTCGGTGCGCGCATCGCCATGTTACGGTTGTAGGCGCGAGCTGCGGGGTTGCGGTCGAAGCGGCCATAGTAGCCGTGGTTCACCACCGTGACGCTGCGAGAGATGTAGGTGTTGTGCTGATAGAAGACGGCGTGGTTACCCCAGCCGACGCCCCAGCTGTGCCATCCCCAGCCCCAGTGATTCCATCCGCCGATGGCGATACCGACACCGAAGCCAATCGCGAGACCGACGCCGAGTGCGACTCCAAAGGGAGGAGCGGGAACGTAATATCCTGGCCACGCCACGAGAGGGCCGCCGTAGACCACCCAAGGATTGTAGTAGGGGACATAAACGACCGCCGGATTCGCCGGAGCAATCACAATATTGCCCGGCTCATAGTCAACGGAAAGCTGCTGATTGGGGCGAAGATTGCCTGACTGATAGGCACGCTGGCGCATCACCTGCACCGCCGACATCACGTCCTGCGGCTGGTTGTAATACGCATTGCCCAGCTGGCTGGTCCAGTCAAGATTCTTGTCCAGGTTTGACAGTACAGAGGGAAATGCAATCAGCGCCTTCACGCTCGGATCCCATTGCATTCCATCCACCATCTGCCCCAGCTGGTCGGGAGGAACACCAGGATGGGATTGCACAAAACGGTCAGCGTCGACAACCTGAGTGGGGAAGGTGGAAGCGGCCAGAATCTGTGCCACCAGCGCATCGGGATAAAGCGCGATGGGCGCGACCAACTGGTTCAGCTGGTCCGGACCGAGAGCGCTGTAATTCTGCGGAGGAGCTCCACCGTTATCTACAGGTGCGCCGGCATCGGGGGGTGCTCCAGCCTGATCGGGTGGCGGCGGAGGAGGCACATCCTGTGCCATCAGGTCCCCAACACCCAGCGGAATCATCAAATACATCAGCAGGCAGGCGATGGCGCGCTGGCCGAACTTGAGTGCCGCTTCCACGCCGCCCGGGGAGCTTACCCTCTGCGGAACAAAAAGGGCTGAATCCTGCGGTTCTTTGAATTTCATGATGAGCCTCATTCTTTCGGACAGCTGCTTAAATCGAGAACCGGTGCAACAACCGATCATTCATTCCGGTCCGGTGTCGCCTGCCCCGCGATCACAAACTCTCTGACACGTAATACTGCACGCGAGTTGCGTGAGTCGTCTATCTTTCTGGAACATTTGTACTTCCGTTTTGAGACGATAGCGGGCAATTCGTTGCAACCTGGTCAGTTCGATGGCTGAGAAAACAGAACTCGCCCGCCAGATCGGGAGCGCTACAGGGCAGATTCAAATGGGAAGTACGACGGAATCCGGCTTGAGCAGCCGCTCAAGCTGTGTGAGGCCGCCCGGCTCTAGATCTCCGGGAAGAAATCGAAGAAGGCGTCGATACTCTGCCGCAGCTGGGCCTCGATCTGTTCGCGCGTGCCTTCGAGCAGGTGCATGGTCACGCGCGCGCTGTTGCCGTTCTTCAATTCAATGGGAGCTTCGCCGATCCCGGCCACTTCCTCGGCGGGAAGCAGGCGCAGTCCATATACCAGAGCTAAGTTGGCCATCACACCCTCATCTTGCTGCGGCTGCGATCATACAGGATACAGTCGCGGTTACAAATATCTTACCGTCCGTGCTCCTCGAGATACTTCTCCACTTCGAGCGCGGCCATGCAGCCCGATCCGGCCGCGGTGATGGCCTGGCGGTAGCGGCGGTCCTGCACGTCGCCGCAGGCGAAAACACCGGGGACGCGCGTATGCACCTGGTCGTGCGTGACCACATAGCCATCCGCGTCGAGATCGATCTGGCCGGCGAACATCTTCGCGTTCGGCTCGTGGCCGATGCCGAGAAAGAGGCCGCTGATATTCAAGGTCGATTGCGCACCGGTCATCGTGTCGCGCAGGCGCACGCCGCTGACTTCCTTTTGCTCCACTCCCAGCACTTCTTCAACGGCAGTATTGGACATGAAGGTGATGCTGGGATGAGAGATGGCGCGCTCCAGCATGATCTTGGAAGCGCGGAAATGCTCGCGCCGGTGCAGAAGGGTGACCTTGGTTGCAAAGCGCGTAAGAAACAGCGCCTCTTCCATGGCCGAATCACCGCCGCCCACCACCGCAATCTCTTTTCCAGAGAAGAAGAAGCCGTCGCAGGTGGCACAGCTGCTGACGCCGTGGCCGATCAGCGCCTGCTCCGACGGCAGCCCAAGCCAGCGCGCCGATGCACCGCTGGCGATGATCAGCGTGCGCGTGTGCACCGTTTCACTGCCCAGGTTCAAGGCGAAGGGCCGTTTGGAAAGATCGACGGAGACCAGGTGTCCCATGCGGAACTCGGTGCCGAAGCGTGTAGCCTGCTGCTTCATGTTTTCGATGAGCTGCGGCCCCTGAATGCCCTCCGGCCAGCCGGGAAAGTTCTCGACCAGCGTGGTGATGGAAAGCTGGCCGCCTGGCTCATGACCTTCCAGAACCAGCGGTTTCAGGTTGGCGCGCGCGGCGTAGATCGCGGCAGTGAGGCCGGCGCAGCCGGAACCAAGGATGACGGTATCGCGAATATCAGACATAGAAATGACTTTCCGATTGTATCCGGACTCGCCGTTCAAGCAACCACAGGACCAGCCGTCCAGACAATCGCGCCGATGGGACAGAAGTCTTCGACTCCGTCCCGCCGGTCGCTGTTCTTAGATTCACGCCCTGGGTCCGAAGGTGCAGACCTGAAGGTGCAGACCCGAAGGCGCGGCCTGACTAGCCAGTGCTTATAGACCCAGATGAAGTGATGGGTCGGCGGAGAGATCGGCGGCCGCAAATTCCTCGGCCATCAGCTTGGGCCACGCTGCGGCGGCAATCATGGCCGCGTTGTCGGTAGAGAGCGCGAGCGATGGGAACGCTATCGGCAGTCCGCGGTCGGCAGCCTCGCCGGTAAAGCGGACGCGCAGCTCACGATTGGCCGCGACCCCTCCGGAGACCAGCAGGCTGGCCGCGCCCAGTTGTTCCGCGGCGCGAAAGGTTTTGCGACGCAGATCGTCGATCACCGCGCGCTGGAAGGATGCAATCAGATCGAGCGTTTGTCGGTCGCAGAGTACAAGCGCATCGGATGGTCTGGCATTGGGAATTGCGGCCAACGCCCTGCGCCGCATTTCGATGCTCTCGGCCATCGCTTGGACCTGCGTATAGCGCAGGACCGCAGTTTTAATGCCGCTGAAGGAAAAAAGCGTGCCGGCTGCGGGATCGGGGCCATCCTGGCGGTGCGCCTTGGACTTGATCTGCGCAAAGGAAAAGGGCACCGCCTTGGGATTGCCGTGGGGAGCAAGCGTATCGATCCAGGGACCGCCCGGATAGCCCAACCCCAGCAGCTTTGCAACTTTGTCGAAGGCCTCGCCGGCCGCGTCGTCGACAGTGCGGCCGACATTGCGATAGCTCCAACTCTCACCGTGCCGCCGCGCCAGATAAAGGTGGGTATGGCCGCCGGAAACCACCAGCGCCAGCGCCGGAAGCGGCAGCGGCTCCAGCCCGGATTTTGCCGCCAGCCCGGCCTGCTCCAGCAGCACCGCGTGGATATGTCCTTCAAGATGGTTCACCGCGATCAGCGGCTTGTTCAGAGCAAACGCCAGCGACTTGGCGTAACTGATGCCCACCAGCAGCGCGCCCGCCAGACCGGGGCCGGAGGTAACCGCAATCGCGTCAAGGTCGCCGAAGGCCGCGCCTGCTTCCTCCATGGCCGTCCGCACCACGGGAACGATGTTGCGCAGGTGCTCTCGCGACGCCAGCTCCGGAACCACCCCGCCGTAGGGCGAATGCGTGGCGATTTGAGAAGCGACCACATTCGAGCGCATCTCCGTGCCGCGCCGCACCACGGCGGCTGCCGTCTCGTCGCAGGAGCTTTCAATGCCGAGGATCAGGCCGGCGGATGTGGTGCTCACGCTTCTATATTAATTTGAGAAGCTCCGTTCCAAACTACCTCCGTATCTTGAAGAGTAGGCAAATCGAAGAGCTTGAGGTGGCTGTGGAGGAGCGAAAGGGAGTGCCCGCAATCAGCCGAATAACATGGTTTTGGGCGCTGATATTTACGTGCTTTAGCTGTGGCGCCTTTGCGGTGGGGTTGGCCCTCTATCTGTCGTTCTGGGCTCACGTCAAACGCAAAGTGGGCGTGGCTATCTACGGATACGGCGCAATTGCGATTTCATTGGCGCTGGGATTGCTCCCGGAACGTCTCTTTCCGCAGGCTGTCCTGTGGGGAAACTACTCTACCGCCGTTAGCGTCGCGGTAGGTGTTCTGTGGATTTTTAGCGGCTTCCTGCTGCGTCGCGAGCTTCAGCTCTATTACGCGACAAGGTATGGATCAACGCTTGAAATGAGCCCGCTCTGGACGGCGTTGTTTTCGGTCTACTACCTAAACTACTGTCTGTGGGTAGTGCGCGATTCGATTTAGAATCCGCGTTTGAAACTTCAACCGAATGGTGTGGCAATGATTGACACAACTGCTCAAAATGCGGCGGCACGGGTTGTCTCCCGTCTGTGCGCTTCAGGCTTCGACGCCTACTTCGTAGGCGGATGTGTCCGCGACCTGCTGCTGGGCCGTCCACCCTCGGACTTCGACGTCGCCACCAATGCCCATCCGGATGTGGTCCTCAAGCTCTTTCCGCGCACCTTTGCGGTCGGCGCACATTTCGGGGTCATCCTGGTCGCTGACGATGTGGACGGCGAGGAAGTCGTCACTGAGGTTGCCACTTATCGCAGCGACGGAGCATATTCCGACGGACGCCGGCCTGAGTCGGTGCGCTTCTCCGAGAGCCCGCAGGAAGATGTGGTTCGCCGCGACTTCACAATCAATGGCATGATGCTCGATCCCCAGATTCTGAGCGAATCCGGCGATCTCGCGGCATCTGTCCTCGATTTTGTCGGCGGACGTGCCGATCTCAACGCACGTCTGGTTCGGGCCATCGGCGATCCCGGCCAGCGCTTTGAAGAGGACAAGCTGCGCATGCTGCGTGCCGTGCGCTTCGCCGCACGATTCGACTTCGCCATCGAAGAAAAAACTGCAGCAGCCATCCGCAGTCTTGCGCCCAAGATCGAGCAGGTCAGCCATGAGCGTGTGCGCGATGAGCTTACCCGCATGTTGACCGAGGGCCGCGCGCGCCGCGCTTTTGAATTGCTGGACAGCACCGGTCTGCTGAAAGAAGTTCTGCCTGAGATCGATCGCCTGCATGGTGTCGAGCAGCCCCCGGAGTTTCATCCCGAAGGCGATGTGTGGATTCATACGATGATGTTGCTGGAGCAGCTTCCCGAAGGCGTTTCTCCCGCGCTGGCCTGGGGCGCTCTGCTACATGACGCCGGCAAGCCAGCCACTTTCACGCCCGCGCCGGTTTCGGGTCCCGGACGCATCCGCTTCAATGGCCACGTGGAGGTAGGCGTGCGCATTGCCGAGGACATCTGCCGGCGATTGCGATTCTCGAACGAAGAGGCCGAACAGATTGCTTCGCTGGTTGAAAATCACATGCGCTTCGGCGACGTGAAGCGCATGAAGGAGTCGACCCTGAAGCGCTTCTTCCGGCTGCGCGATTTTCCCGAGCATCTCGCCCTGCATCGCATGGACTCCCGCGCCAGCCATGGCGATCTTGCGCTCTATGATTTCGCGAAGGAGCGCTACGAGGCCATCCCCCCGCTGGAAGTGCGGCCTGAGCTGCTGGTCACCGGCCGCGACCTTATCGAAGCCGGATACAAACCCGGTCCGCAGTTCAAGGAATGGCTGGCGCTGGCGGAGGACGCGCAGCTCGAAGGCCGGATTCACAGCAAGGCCGAGGGGATGGCGCTCATCCGCGAAGCTGGAATCGCCAGCGGCGTCCAAATGTAGTGAAGAGCACCAGACTCCGGGCAAGGGAGTCCGGTTTTGGGCGGCAAGCGCGATTGCCTGGACGGCCAGCCCCTATTGGGGCTGCATTTGCGGAGTAGTGCCTTGTGGCGCCGTGTATTGCGGGACGCCGTTCGGCTGCTGCCCAGCCTGCGGGGGCGGAGCGCTCTCGCCCTTCGGCGGGGTGGGTTTCGGCCGGTCGATCAGCTTGAAGCCGTCGTGCACCACGAAGAAATTCTGCTCCGGCAGATCGGCTTCCAGCAGGTCGCCGTCCCGGCCGTAGTAAAGCTCCACGCTGATCGGGTTCTGCTCACCGACAGTGACGGTCATATGCTGTACGTCCACCTGGTTACCCTGTATCCGCCCACGCACGCTGGAGCCGCGTGTGTAGGTGGACGGCACGAGAAGCCCCTGCTCTTTCGGAATCAGGATCCACGATGTTGGCGGATTCGCCATGCCCACCTGAGTCAGCAGCGTGTAAGCGGCAGGGTCGAGATCGGGCAGCAGCACCAGATGCTGATGGCGATCGATCGTGTTTTGCGTCTGCTTGCCTTCTGCGTTAATCCCAATGTCAAACTGGCGTCCGGTCGAATCCGCATGGGCGGTGAAGGTCACCGGCTTGCCATTTACCGCTCCCGTGATCTGGTCGCTCACCAGGTTCAGCGCGTGATCCAGCCGCTGGGTATTCGTAAAGCTGTATCCGAATTTCGAAAGGTCAATCTTTCCCTGGGAGGTGATGGTGTAGCCGGCAGGGGTGGCCTCGATCTTCCGGTCGGCCGATCCGACAGACTTATCTCCCTGATAAATAAGGAAATGCGACGACCCGGCAGGAAGCTGGGCGGGAGTTTGGGCGCGAACGATTCCGGCAGGCAAGACGAGAGCAAGGAGAAGAGAGCAAGGGGAAAAGCGCATCCGTTTCAAAACCTCTTCTTACTCAGACGCTATTTTCAGCAAGAAGCTTCGGACGAAATGCGCGGCTTCCCCAATCAGGGTTACTGAACGTCAGATACCTTTCCTTTGACGAAAGTGACCTTCAAATCCTTGTAGATGAAGAGGGTTTTCGTTCCCAGCTCGACCCTCTTGTCGGGCTGTCCGAGAATGGCGACAACCACATCGGTCGACTGGCCGATGGCGATGGTTTTGGGTTGAGCAGGGGGTGCATCCACCGGCGGGGGAGGAGGCGCGATGGGAGCCGTCACGGCTGGCGCCGGAGGTGCGGCTGGCGGAGCTGGGGCTTGCGCCTGCTGCGTCGCATCCTGGTCCGAACCGGTGTCTGCCGTCACTACCTCGGAGATCGTCTTCATCATCTCCTCGGCCGTCGGAGGAGACTTCTTGTTGAACGGAAATTTGAGTTTGGTCTGGTAGCGTACGTCGTTGAACGGGTCGCTGATGACCAGGATAAAAACCGCGCCATCCGTCACCTCCGAGCCGGCAAACCACATCTTCTCGCCATCCACGAAGGTGCGCTGCGGTACGCGGTTGTCGCCTGTCTTTATGGCTTCCATGGATGTTCCAAAGCCCATGCTGAGCTTGCCATTCTGATATTGCGAGGTTGCCTGGGGCATGTAGTCAACGCTGAACATGACCAGCGCCGGCTTGTGCAGAATCAGCACGGTGCCGGCCTTCACAATGTCAGTGTGATCCGCGGTGAAGCGGGTGGGAACGATGTGCCGCTGTTCCCCGATGTGCTGCAGACCGATCTGCAGGGCCTGTTGGGCATCTTGCGCGTGGACCATCTGAAATCCACTGGTTACCACCACCACGGCAGCCGCACATAACAATTTCCGCATAGCCATCGTTCTTCTCCTGAGCTAAGCCCGGTTATTGATCCTATGAAATTGAGCCTGGGGAGGTTGCGGGGAGAATCGTAGCACAAGAACTGGCGGGAGCCGCAGGAGAATTTCGACTGTCGCGGACGGAGAAGGCCCACGTTCAAACTACGCGAACGTGGGCCCCGGCTGGACTGGTTTTTTAGGCCTTGGCTTGCTCGAAGCGCTTGTTGATCTCGGTCCAGTTCACGGTGTTCCACCATGCGGCGAGATAGTCCGGGCGCTTGTTCTGGTACTTGAGGTAGTAGGCGTGCTCCCAGACGTCATTGCCCAGGATAGGAAATTTGCCCTGGAGCAGCGGATTGTCCTGATTCGGGGTGGTGGTGATGGCCAGCTTGGAGCCATCCCAGATCACCCAGCCCCAACCGGAGCCGAACTGCTTCGCGGTGGTCTCGTTGAACTGCTTCTTAAACGACTCGAAGTCGCCGAAATCCTTGCGAATCTGCTCGGCGATCTTGCCCGTCGGCTCGCCGCCGCCGCCCGGCTGCATGATGTTCCAGAACATGGTGTGATTCACATGGCCGCCGCCGTTGTTGCGAACCACGGTGCGGATGTCCTCGGGAATGCTGTTGAGGTTGCGAAGGAGATCTTCAGGAGTATGCTTGCCGAGGTCGGGATGCTTCTCGATGGCGCCATTCAGATTGTTCACATAGGTCTGGTGATGCTTGTCGTGATGCAGCTTCATGGTATCGGTGTCGATGTGGGGCTCAAGCGCGGCGTAGTCGTAGGGAAGTGGTGCAAGTTCGTAGGCCACAGCAGTTCTCCTTCACGTGTCGGTTGAAAAAATCGTCTCGGTTGAAAAATTCAGTGATCCCGTCACGGACTCCTCATGAGCCCGGCATATGCAGCGTCCTCGATCATAATGGATGCGCAAAATCTGCGCGCGGTGCAGCAAACACCGAAGAGGAGGCGAAAAGCAGAGAATTAATTTACCTCATCGCGGCCATGCGGAACGCATTTTTGCCTCCAATGCGAGATTCTGATCTTCTAAGTCTTTGGGTATCCGCAATAGGATCGCAGTTCGTTGGTTTTCTAAACTCCAGCGGCTAATCCCTGATCGCTGTTCCTGCATCTTTTTAGAGAATCGAAGCCTTGGCACGTTCAGAAATAACTCGACGACAGCTCCTGCGGACCGCGGGCGCATCCAGTATGCTCGCCCTTGGCTCTCCAGCAGCCAGCCTGGCGGCCGGTTTTCAGAATCAGACGCAGACTCCGCCGGTGAAACCCGGCCAGGAGCCTAAGACCGAGGCTCAGGCCGCGCAGAATTACAAAGCCACGCCCGGCGTCTTTATTAACCGGCCGTTAACCCAGATCTCAAAGGCTGCGGAGGCGCTGCTGGACGATCTCGAGGGCCGGGGCTGCGATTTTTTCTACAACGAGACCAGTCCCAAGACCGGCCTGGTGCGCGACCGGGCTCCGGCGGCAGGACGATCCTTGAGCCGGGTAGCCAGCATCGCCGCCACCGGTTTCGGATTGAGCGCGCTGTGCATCGCCGCCAAGCGGAATTACCTGCCAGCCAACCTGTGCGAGCAGCGCGTCGAGAAGACGCTGGCCTTCCTGCTCGAAGAATGCCCGCATGAGCACGGCTTTCTTTATCACTTTATCGATATGGAGAGCGGACAGCGGATGTTCGGCAGCGAGCTGTCGTCAATCGATACCGCTCTGCTGCTCTGTGGCGTACTCCTCTGCCGGCAGTATTTCGCCGGCAATACACGCATCGAGGCGCTGGCGACCACGTTCTATCGCCGCATCGACTGGCAATGGATGCTCAACGACGGCCCCACCCTCTCTATGGGCTGGCTTCCCGATCAGGGTTTCCTGAAGCACCGCTGGGACATTTACTCCGAGCTGATGACCATGTACCTGATGGCCATCGGATCGCCCACCCACCCCATCCCCGCCGATACCTGGAACGCGCTGCAGCGTCCCGTGGTGAACTACGGCGGCATCCAGTACATCAGCGGTGTGGCCCCGCTGTTCATCCACCAGTACGCCCACGCCTGGTGCGATTACCGCGACATACGCGATCTGCATACGAATTACTTCACCAACTCCATCGCCGCCACGCGCGTTCACCAGCTCTGGTGCCTGGTGCTGGGGCAGAAATTCAACTGGATCGACCAGGATATGTGGGGCATCTCGGCCTCTGACGCCCGCGACGGTTACCGGGTATGGGGAGGCCCTCCGACCATAGGAAATCCGGATGGCACGCTGGTGCCATGCGCGGCCGCCGGATCGCTGCCTTTTCTCCCCGCCGAGTGCTCGCACGTGCTGCTCAGCATGCGCGAGAAGATGGGAGACAGGGTCTGGACCCGATACGGCTTCGTCGATGCCTTCAATCCCAAGGCCAACTGGTTTGCCACCGACATCCTCGGGATCGATCAGGGAATCAGCGTCATCATGGCGGAGAACCTGCGCACCGGTTTCTGTTGGGAATATTTCATGAAGAACCGCGAGATCGCCCACGCCATGAGCCAAGTGCAGTTCCATCCCGATCCGGATGCGAATTCCCAGGTTCTGTAAAATCCAGGTTCTGCAAAAATCCTGGTTCTGTAAACAGTTCTGTCGTGAGTCTGCACGGCGCATGACCCCGGTCATCCCTGCCGCAGGTTTTGCTGGACGGCAGTCCTCGGACCGGGTGTAGAATCGGCGACGGCCTCGTGGAATATCTCCGCTGACACTCACTTGGTCGCAACCGGGACCACAGCCGCAGAATCATTACCTAACAGAAGCGACGGATTGCCTTTCGCTCGCAAAGAGAAAGGCCTCTGGCAGTGCCGCGCCATAGTTTTTAATCTTTCATCATCGTGCGGTAGAGTTTAGCCTGGTCCACCTTGCTGTTGAAGCTCCTCGTTTCAGGGATGGAAAGCTCACAATGACCGATCTCGCACCGCAATATCACTGGCTCGATCAACAGGGGCCGGCCTTTGGCGCTCCTGGTCTTCAACCGCGCTGGACCTCAAGCGCGAAAGCCGCAGTGGGCACAGCCTACGCCGCATCCAGCCGGGCATGGTTCACCATCTCCCACGGCATCCTGAACGAAATCTACTATCCGACCATCGACCGTCCGCAGATCCGCGATATGGAGCTGCTGATCACCGACGGCGAAACCTTTTTCCACGAAGAGAAGCGCGACCTCGATCACACGTTCTCGTACATCGACTCCGATGCACTGGCCGTCCGCATCGTGTCCAGCGACCGCGAAGGCCGCTATGCGCTGACCAAAGAGATCATCAACGATCCGCACTATCCGGTGGTGCTCATGCGCGTGCGCCTCACCGGCAATGAGCAGGTGCTTCCGCGCCTGAAGCTCTACGCCCTGCTCTCCCCGCACATCAATGGAGGCGGCGCCGGCAACTCGGCGCGCGTCGCCGATGTTGCCGGCAAAAAGGTGCTGGTCGCATGGAAGGATCACACCGCCGCCACGCTGGCGGTGGATTGCGGATTCCGCCATGCCAGCTGCGGATATGTCGGCACCAGCGATGGCTGGCAGGATCTCAAGCACGACCTGACCATGGATTGGGAATTCGGCTCCGCGCTCGACGGCAACGTCGCGATGATGGGACAGATCGACCCCGACCACACGCGCGAGTTCACGCTGGCTATCGGCTTCGGCGAAGGACCTCATGCGGCGCTTTCCACCACCATGGGCGCGCTCTCTTCGCACTTCGATAAGCACCTCAAGCGCTTCATCGAGCAGTGGCATCGTGCCGCCAGCCCCAAGGAACTGGCGGCGCATTCCTGCGACGGCGGACGCCTATTGCAGATCAGCCACAACGTCATCCTGGCCCACGAGGATAAAACCTACGCCGGAGCTTTCATCGCGTCGGCATCCATTCCCTGGGGCTACGCCAAGGGCGATGACGATCTGGGCGGATATCACCTGGTGTGGACGCGCGACATGGTACAGAGCGCAACCGCGCTGCTGGCGTGCGGCCGCGTCGATACCGCGCGCCGCGCCCTGGTGTACCTGGCCTGCACGCAGAAGCCCGACGGCAGCTTCGCGCAGAACTTCTGGATCGACGGGACCCCCTACTGGATGGGCATCCAGCTCGACGAAGTGGCGTTTCCGATCATGCTGGCCTGGCGCCTCTGGAAACTCGACGGCCTGGGCAAGTTCGATGTCTTCCCGTTCGTGGAACGGGCCGCGGGATTTCTGGTCCGCCATGCGCCGGTTACGCAACAGGAGCGCTGGGAGGAGAACTCCGGCTATTCTCCGTCGACTCTAGCCGCGGTGATTGCCGGCCTCATATGCGCGGCCGAGCTGGCCCACGCGCACAATTCGCCGGAGCTGGGAAAGTTTCTCGAAGAACACGCCGACTGGATCGAGTCTCACCTCGAAGAGTGGACCGTCACCAACGACGGAGTTCTTCATCCCGATATCAAGCGCCACTACATGCGCATCCGGCCGCCGCAATGCTGGGAGCCTTACGCCAAGGAAGGCTGCGAGCACCAGATCGTGCGGCTGAATAATCGCGAGCCGGGAGAGCGTTACGAATTCGAAGCGCGCGAGATCATTGACGCCGGATTTCTGGAGCTGGTGCGATACGGCGTCCGCGCCGCCGACGATCCGCTCATTGTGGACTCGCTCAAGGTTGTCGACCGCATCCTGAAGATCGAAACGCCGAAAGGCCCATGCTGGCGGCGATACAACCATGACGGCTACGGACAGCGCAAAGATGGCGGTCCCTACCAGGGATTTGGCCAGGGCCGCGCCTGGCCGCTGCTGGGCGGCGAGCGGGCGCACTACGAGCTGGCCGCGGGCAAGGACATCAAATCGTTTATCCAGACCTACGAGAGCTTCGCCTCTGAAGGAGGCATGATGCCGGAGCAGATCTGGGATGAGCCGGATAAGGCCGGCCTGATTCTCGGCGGGCCGGCGGGCTCGGCCATGCCGCTGGTCTGGGCGCATGCCGAATATCTCAAGCTGCTGCGTTCGGTCCACGATGGCCGCGTCTATGACCGCATCGCCGCGGTCGAGGATCGCTATGCGAAAAAGAAGAACCGCAAGCCGGCAACACTGGAAGTCTTCAAGCTTCGACGGCCGCTCAAGGCCATGCCCGCCGGTCACACCCTGCGCGTTGTTTCGGCAAGACATTTCCGCGTGATCTGGACAGTGGATAATTGGAAGACCGTCACTGCTGTCGAAAGCAACACCATCGGGTGGGCTGGCTCATTTGCCGACCTCCCTACCGCCAGCGGGCAGACGGAGCCGCTATCATTTACTCTTTTCTGGCCGGAAGAAAATCGCTGGGAAGGCCAGAACTTCGACGTTCAAATGCAGCCCGCAAGCTGAAACTCGACGTACTTTCAGATCATCCAAGCTGGTAAGAGACCAGATACAGAGCGTTTTTGGCGCACTCAGAACTGACCCGGGTAACCCCGCAAACCGAAAGGTGACGTTTTTATGAGCGAAATAGATCAGATTTCTATCAATGCCCTCCGTTTTCTCGCCGTGGACATGGTCGACAAGGCCAAGAGCGGCCATCCGGGTGCGCCGCTGGGCGATTCTCCGATCGCCTATCTCCTGTTTCACAAATACATGCGCCATAATCCCAAGAGCTCGCACTGGCCGAACCGCGACCGCTTCGTGCTCTCGAATGGCCACGCCTCTGCCCTGCTCTACGGCGCGCTGCATCTTTCCGGCTACGACCTGAGCATCGAAGATCTGCAGCAGTTTCGCCAGTGGGAGTCGAAGACCCCGGGACATCCCGAGCGTGGTGACACGGACGGCGTGGAAGTGACGACCGGCCCCCTCGGACAGGGCCTGGCTATGTCGGTCGGTCTCGCGATTGCCGAAAAGCACCTGGCGGCGATCTACAACCAGCCCGGCTTCGACATTGTCGACCACTACACCTACGGCATCTGCGGCGATGGCGACCTGATGGAAGGCATCTCGCATGAGGCGGCCTCGCTGGCCGGAACGCTGAAGCTCGGAAAGCTGATCTTTCTCTATGACGACAACAAGATCTCGCTCGACGGCCCAACCGAGCTGTCCTTCACCGAAGATGTGGAGAAGCGCTTTGAAGCCTACCACTGGCATGTGCAGAAAGTGGCCGACGGCAACGATCTCGACGCCATCTCCAAGGCCATTGAAGCGGCCAAAGCGGTAACCGACAAGCCCTCGATCATTGCGGTGCGCACAGTGATCGGCTTCGGCAGCCCCATCGCCGGCACGAACAAGGTCCATGGCGAAGCCCTGAAGCCCGAAGAAGCGATCGAGACCAAGAAAAACCTGGGATGGCCCACGGACAAGTTCTTCTACGTCCCGGATGAAGCCCGCAAGAACTGGAACACCATCATCGACCGCGGCGCAAAGTATGAGGCGGAATGGAAGACACTCTTCGCCGACTACAAGAGCAAATTCCCCGAGCTGGCCGCCCAGTTCGAGCGCACCCATGCGAGCAAGCTCAAGGACGGCTGGGAAAAATCACTGCCGGTCTTCCCGACCGGCAAGCCCGTAGCCACACGCAACGCCGGGAACATCGTGATGAACGCCTTCGCCAAGGATGTTCCGGAGTTGATCGGCGGGGCAGCCGATCTCACCGCTTCAACCAAGACCATCTTGAAGGACGGCGGCAACTTCCACATTGATCCCAAGGGCCGGAACATCTGGTTCGGCGTACGCGAGTTCGGCATGTGCGCGGCCGTGAACGGCATGGCAGCGCACGGTGGCCTCATTCCTTATGGCTCGACTTTCTTCACCTTCTCTGACTACTGCAAGTCCGCGCTGCGCATGGCGGCCATCATGCACACGCAGTCGATCTTCGTCTTTACGCACGACTCCATCGCACTCGGCGAAGACGGACCGACCCACCAGCCCATCGAGCACCTGATGATGCTGCGCGCCGTGCCGTTCCTGACGGACTTCCGTCCCGCCGATGCCAACGAAACGTCTGCAGTCTGGCGGCTGGCTCTGGAACGCAAGAATCATCCCTGCTTCATGGCCTTTTCGCGCCAGGATCTGCCGGTCATCGACGCGGAAAAGCACGACGTTTATGGCGGCGTAAGCAAGGGCGCTTACATTTTGGAGAAGGGTGGCGACTCCCCCGACCTGCTGATTGTTGCGACCGGCGCGGAAGTCTGGGCGGCGCTGAGCGCTGCCGCGGAACTGGGCAAGGACGGCCTCGCGGTTCGCGTCGTCTCCATGCCCAGCTGGAGGATCTTCGAAGAACAGAGCGACGAGTACAAGGCGTCCATCTTCCCCGATCACTTGCCCAAGCTGGCGGTCGAAGCCGGAGCACCCGAAGGCTGGTGGAAGTACGTCGGCCGTCACGGCGATGTGATTGGCCTGGAGCGCTTTGGCGCCTCGGCCCCTGGCCCGATCGCGCTCGAAAAGCTGGGCTTCAGCCCGGCCAGCATCGCCAAGCGCGGCAAGGCACTGGTCGAGAAGATTCGCAGCAGCCATCTCGCATCGGTGGGGAAGTAGGCCGATGAAGCTGGCCATTGGAGCCGATCACGCGGGTTTCCCCCTTAAGGAGGAAATCCGCGGCTACCTCGAACGCCTGGGGCACGAGGTAATCGATCTCGGCGCCTACAATACCGAGCCTTCGGATTATCCGGACTTCGCCGAAGCGGTCGGACGCACGCTGATCGCCGGACGCGCCGAACGCGGCATCCTGGTCTGCGGCAGCGGCGTCGGCGTGAATGTGGCGGCCAACAAGATGCCCGGCATCCGCGCCTGCATGTGCCACGATACCTATTCGGCGCATCAGGGCGTCGAGCACGATGACATGAATGTTCTGGTGCTGGGCGCGCGCATTATTGGCTCCGCACTGGCCTTCGATCTGGTTTCAAGTTTTCTCAACGCACATTTCCAGAAGCACGAAGAGCGCTTCGTTCGCCGCCTGAATAAGGTCAAGGCCATCGAAGCCCGCTTCATGCCCGAACCCGTAAGGCGTTAGCTCCAATCCTCAAAGATTCATTCCCAGAATTCATCAACAGGCAACCTCACTACCGTACGAACGAGGACAGCGATGAGCGATATCAGCACGATTCTCTGGGATGTGGGCGGCGTTCTGCTGACCAATGGCTGGGATCACAAGGAGCGCGCCCGGGTGATGGCAAACTTCAATGTCGACCTGGCCTCGTTCGAGGAGCGGCATCCCGAGCCCAACGATATCTGGGAAAAGGGCCTCATCACCGTCGAGGATTATCTCCGGCAAACTGTCTTCTGGCAGCCGCGCAGCTTCACCCCGGAAGAGATGCTCGCCGCGATGAAGGCGGAATCCGTAGTCCTGCCCGACAGCGGACTGGGCGTTCTCGAAAGCCTGGCAGCATCCGGTCAGGTCGACCTCGGCATCCTGAATAACGAGGCGCGCGAGCTCAACGACTACCGCCTCGAGGAATTCGGTTTTCACGGATATTTCGATTTCTTCTTCAGTTCCTGCTATGTTGGGCTGCGCAAGCCCAGCCCCCAGATCTACCGCATGGCTCTGGATGTGCTTCAGTGCGAGCCCAGCGAAGTCGTTTTTATCGATGACCGGGCAGGCAACGTGGAAGTGGCCGCCAGTTTGGGGATACAGGCCTTCCGCTACCAGGGCTCCGCGCATCTTGCTGCGAAGCTCATCGAGCTTGGCATCGAAGTGGAAACAACCGCATAAGTTTTGAAAGGCATGGAGGATTCATGGCGACGACCGAAATAAAAGTCTCTCCGGAAGATGTGGCGCAAGCCTCGAATCGCAACGAACGTATCCCGGAGCCGGGCGTAGTGGTGATCTTCGGCGCTTCGGGCGATCTGACCAAGCGCAAGCTGCTGCCGGCGCTCTTTCATCTGGAGCAGGCAGGGCTTCTACCCGAACAGCTGCGTATCGTAGGCGTTGCACGCCGCGATCTCGGCGACGGCTTCGCCAAGGATATGAAGGCCGGCGTGCTCGAATTCGGCGGCGTCAAGGAAGGCGCTGACAAGCTCGACGCCTTCATCAGCAAGGTGAGCTATCACGCCATGGACTTCGACGACGACGGCGGATACCAGAAGCTGAAGTCGCTGCTGGAAAAGTACGACAAGGACTACGGCACCAAGGGCAATCGCCTCTTCTATCTCGCCGTAGCGCCGGAATACTTCTCCGACATCATTCATCGTCTCGGCGAGCAGGGGATGGCGCATCCGGAGAAGGGCAAGGTCCACGTCATCATCGAAAAGCCCTTCGGACACGACCTCGCAAGTGCCCGCGAGCTGAACGACGACGTCAACAAGGTCTTCGGCGAAGACCAGATCTTCCGCATCGATCACTATCTGGGCAAGGAGACGGTACAGAACGTCCTCGTGTTCCGCTTCGCCAACGGCATCTTCGAGCCCATCTGGAACCGCAACTACGTCGACCACGTGCAGATCACGGCCGCTGAGAGCATCGGCATCGAAGGCCGCGGGCCATTCTATGAAAAAGCCGGCGCGCTGCGCGACGTGCTGCAGAACCACATGATGGAGCTGATGTCCTTCGTGTGCATGGAGCCTCCGGTTTCCTTCGACGCCGACGCCGTCCGCCACGAAAAAGTGAAGGTGTGGCGCGCCATCAAACCCATCAAGATGGAGAACACGGTGCGCGGCCAGTACGGTCCCGGAACCACAGGCGGCAAGGAGGTCAAGGGCTATCGCGAAGAAGACCGCGTCAATCCGCAATCGCAGACCGAAACCTTCGCAGCCGTGAAGCTCGAGGTCGAAAACTGGCGCTGGGCGGGCGTTCCCTTCTATCTGCGCGCCGGCAAGCGCCTGCAGAAGCGCGCCACGGAGATCACAGTGCAGTTCAAGCAGCCGCCGATGGCGCTGTTCGATCGCCTGTCGAGCGGCCCCTGCACTGAGATTCAGCCCAATCTGATCACCATGCGCATCCAACCGGATGAGGGCATTTCCCTGCGCTTTGGAGCCAAGGTTCCGAGCCCGGATATGACTGTGTGTCCGGTGATTATGGATTTCAACTACGCCACCGCGTTCGGTGCAAACTCGGCCAACGGCTATGAACGGCTGCTGCTCGACGCTATGCTCGGAGACGCAACGCTCTTCGCCCACCGCGACGGCGTCGAAGCCACATGGTCGCTGTATACCCCGGTTCTCGACGCATGGGCCGCATCGGTTCCGAAAGACTTCCCCAACTACGCATGCGGGTCGTGGGGACCAGAGGCTGCCGACGAACTGATCAAGCGCGACGGTGGCCGGCAGTGGCATAAGCTTTAGGATTTGACGGACACGATGGCAAAAACAACGCAGGTGCAATACCGGGTCTACGATGGGGCGGATGCGCTAAGCCGGGCAGCCGCCGAGCATTTTCTCGAAGCCGCGCAGGCCGCGGTGGCAGCGCGAGGCAAGGCGCGCATTGCCGTCTCTGGCGGAAGCACGCCGAAGCGCACCTTCGCGCTGTTGGCCAACCCTGCCCAGCGGTTTGCGCAGGCTATGCCCTGGGACAAGATCGAGCTCTATTTTGTTGACGAGCGCTGCGTGCCGCCCGACGACAAAGACAGCAACTATCGCATGACGCGCGAGGCGCTGCTCGAGAAAGTGCCGCTCAAGCCCGAGCATGTCTTTCGCATCGAAGGCGAGCTCGAACCGGAGCAAGCCGCGGCGCGCTACGAGACCGTGATCCGCAGCCAGTTCCGTCTCGAAGGCGCCGAAGCCCCGAGCTTCGACGTGCTGGCTCTGGGCATGGGTGACGATGGCCACACTGCGTCCATCTTTCCCCACACCGCAGCCATTCACGAGCTGGGCCGCGTAGTTGTGGCCAACCATGTGCCGCAGAAAGAGACCTGGCGCGTAACGCTCACCTGGCCGGTAATCGTCGCAGCGAAAGACATCTTCTTCCTCATCGGCGGCAAGGACAAGGCCGACCCGCTGCATCGTGTGCTGCAGGGACCATACGATCCGGAGACGCTGCCCTCGCAGCTCATTCAGCCGAAGAGCGGCAAGCTACTCATGCTGCTCGATCACGATGCTGCATCTCTCCTGCCTGCACCGGATGCGAATGGCACCGGCAGCCTGGAGATCACGCGATGATTCTGGCTGGAGACGTGGGCGGCACCAAGGTCCATCTTGCCCTTTATGAGTTCGAGCGCGGGCAGCTCATGCATGTGCGCGACGAGAAGTTTCCTGCGCAGGAGCATGCCGGGCTTGAAGAGATCGTCAAGAAGTTTATCTCCGAGAGCAACCACCCCGATGTCACGGCGGCATGCTTCGGCGTGCCCGGCCCGGTGCGCGGCGGGCGCCTCAAGCTCACCAACCTTCCCTGGACCCTGGACAGCCGTGAGCTTTCCATCTCGCTGGATATCCCGCATCTTTTCCTGATCAACGATCTCGAGGCCAATGGCTACGGCATTCCCGAGCTCTCAGCGGACCAGATCTTCGAGCTGGCCGTGGGTGATCCATCGGCCGTCGGCAACCGCGGACTGGTTTCGGCCGGCACCGGCCTGGGCGAAGCCCTGCTTGTCTGGAATGGCAAAATGCATACTCCGATGGCCTCCGAAGGCGGCCACAGCGACTTTTCCGCGCGTAACGAGACCGAGATTGAGCTGCTGCGCTATCTGCAAAAGGCGCTCGGCGGACGCGTCAGTTTTGAGCGCGTCGTCTCCGGCATCGGCCTTAAGAATATCTATGCCTTCCTTCGCGATGAGAAGAAGCTTGAGGAGCCGGCCTGGCTGAAGGAGCGCATGCAACACGAGGATCCCAACGCAGTGATCGGTGAGCTGGGCGAGTCCGGGCAGAATGAGCTGTGCGCGCAGACCCTCGACATCTTCGCAGCAGCCTACGGAGCAGAGGCCGGCAATATGGCCTTGAAGGTTCTCTCTGTTGGTGGAATGTATCTGGGCGGCGGCATCGCTCCCAAGATCCTGAAGAAGATGCAGGATGGGGCCTTCATGAAGGCCTTCGCCGACAAGGGACGCCTGAGCGATCTGCTGATCAATATGCCGGTGCGCATCATCCTTGAGAGCCGCGCAGCGTTGATCGGGGCCGCAGCCTATGCTGAAGCCCGTGCAGCCGAGCTGAGCGGAGCATCGGCGCGCGCTGCATCTCTCTAGAAGCTGCGTAGTTTGTGAAGCGCGGCAAAACGCGGGAGAATCGAATCATCATGAAAAAGTTGGTGCTGAGCTTTACGACCGCATTCGTCGCGCTGTTTGCTTTTTCTCCACTGGCTCTGGCCCATGCTCTGCTCGTCTCCTCCACCCCGTCGATTCATGGAACTGTTCACGGCCATGACCTCGCAATCGATCTCAAGTTCAACTCGCGTGTCGACGGAGTGCGGTCGCGACTCACCCTGGTCCGGCCCAACGGAGCGACCGAGGTGCTCACTTTAAGCAAGCAACCGGCACCCGAAGAGCTGGCTGCCCACGCTGATTTGCAGCCTGGAGCCTACACGCTGCGCTGGCAGGCGGTCGCAGCCGATGGGCATATCTCGCGCGGGGAAATCCCCTTCAACGCACAGTAGCCTGTCCGGACCCCAGTGATCTGGCTCACTCAGGACTTCGATCTTCTCTCCGTAATTCTGCGCGCACTCACGCTTTCCCTCGAAGCGCTCACCGTCGGCGGAGTTTTATTTTTGCTGTGCGTCGCGACCTCCGCCAGCGCGGAAGCGGAAGCGCGGCAGACCGCAAAGCGATTCTGCGGATATGCCGCGCTTGCTTTGTCCTTGGTGCAGACTCTGTCTGCCGCGAGCGCAGCCATGCTGATGAGCGGCTCCGGCATGCCGCTTCACGAAGTGATGACGGCGGACTTCTTCCTCGCCGACATCTTCATCATCGCTGCCGGACTTCTCCTGTTTCTCACTCTACGCTTGAAATCTAGAGCTGCTGCATGCGCAGCACCATTACTCGCGTTCATCATTCTTTCCGGATCGGTAGCCCTGAGCCATGCAGCGTCGCGGCTCGACCATCGCGTCCTGCTGGTGCTACTCACGGCGTTGCACCATCTCGGCACAGCTGCATGGATCGGCGCGATGCCGTTCCTGCTCATAACTCTGCGCCGCAGCCACGACCCAAAGCGTGCACAGGCGCTGGTGCGCCGCTTCTCCAACATGGCCGTGGTCAGCGTAGCCGCGCTCCTGCTCGCGGGCATCGGCATGGCCATCTTTTATGTCGGCTCATGGAACGGGCTGTACGGCACTTCCTACGGGCTGATGCTGCTGGCAAAGATTTATCTGCTGCTGCTCATCCTCAGCCTCGGTGCCGGAAATTTTCTTTTGCTCCGGAGTACGCGGGGCGAATCCAGCCCTTTGCTAATACGCCTGCAACGCTTCAGCGAAGTCGAGATAGGCCTCGGTTTTACCGTCATACTGGTCGCCGCATCCCTCACATCACAGCCTCCCGCCGCAGACATGCAGCAGGACATGCTCACACGGCATGAGATTGCCGAACGGATAGTCCCGAAGCTGCCCAGCCTCAGTACTCCCAGCTTCGCGCAGCTTAGCAAGCGCGCAGCGCTCAAAAATCAGCTCGAAGACACATCCTTCACCGGCGGCTCCGCGAACGACGCAATGGACCAGGCGTGGTCGGAGTACAACCACCACTGGGCGGGCATCATCGTTCTTGCCGCGGGTATCTTCGCCCTCTGCGCAAACCTTGCCACGCAGCGCTGGCCGCGCAACTGGTTACGCAACTGGCCGCTGCTCTTCATCGGACTCGCCGTCTTCATCGTGCTGCGCGCCGATCCCGATACCTGGCCGCTGGGCCCGCGCTCTTTCTGGAGAAGCTTTGCGGAAGCTGAGGTGCTTGAGCATCGCTTCTTTGCCGTGCTCATCGCCGCGTTCGCCATGTTCGAATGGGCTGTTGAAACCGGCCGCCTGCGAAGCATGCGCGCCGCGCTGGTTTTTCCGTCGTTGTGCGCCATCGGCGGTGCGCTGCTCATGACCCACTCGCACGCACTCGGCTCATTGAAGGAAGAAGCCCTGGTGGAGATGAGCCACACGCCGATCGCGCTGCTCGGCGCAACCGCCGGCTGGAGCCGGTGGCTCGAATTGCGACTACCCGGCCAACAAAATCGCGGACTGAAACCTATCCTCAACTGGATCTGGCCTATCTGCCTGGCCCTTGCCGGTCTGATTCTTCTTAACTATCGCGAGTCCTGATATCAGCATGTTACGGACCGCTGCCGCTGGCATGCCCAGCAATGCGATATCGTAAAAAGATAGTGTTTGCGCGCCCGTCCCACCGGGAGCCAGCACGGATTCTCTTTTTGAGGCAGTCCATGTCCCGTTGTTTCGCACCTGTTTTTCAGGGTGCTCTTCTCGCCGTCCTTAGTCTTGCAACTCTCTCCAGCCACGCACAAAGACTTCCCGATTCCATCCGCCCGGAACATTACAGCCTCTCGCTTACTCCCGACCTCAAGAATGCAACCTTCTCCGGCAGCGAAAAGATCGATGTACTGCTCGAGCACCCGATGGATTCCATCACGCTGAATGCGGCTGAGATCAAGTTTCAGAGCGTGACCACGCGTCTCAACGGCAAAGACATCAAGGCCGATGTCACCGAAGACTCTGCGAAAGAGCAGGTGACCTTCAATTTCAATCAGGCTCTCCCGGCAGGACGTCTCACCCTGGATATCGAATACACCGGCATTCTGAACGATCAGCTTCGCGGCTTCTATCTTTCGAAGACGGCAAAACGTAACTATGCGGTGACACAATTCGAGCCCACCGATGCCCGCCGCGCCTTTCCGTCCTTTGACGAACCGGCGTATAAAGCGACCTTCGACGTGAGCCTGATCGTGGACAAGGGCGACACCGCCATCTCCAACACCAACATCGTCTCCGACACACCGGGGCCGGTCGTCGGCGAGCATACGATACGCTTCGCGACGACGCCGAAGATGTCGACCTATCTCGTCGCCTTCCTGGTCGGCGATTTCCAATGCACTTCCGGTTCGAGCGATGGAACACCCATCCGCGCCTGCGCCACTCCCGACAAGGTGCAGTACACAAAGTTTGCCGTGCAGGCCGCGGAGTTCGTCCTGCACTATTACGACACCTACTTCGGCATCAAGTATCCGATGCCCAAGCTGGACATGATCGCCCTGCCTGACTTCGAAGCCGGCGCGATGGAGAACTTCGGAGCCATCACCTATCGCGAGACGGATTTGCTGATCGACGAGAAGACCGCATCCATCGGAGCCAAGAAAAATGTGGGGCTGGTAGTTGCGCACGAGATGGCGCACCAGTGGTTCGGCGACATGGTCACCATGCAGTGGTGGAACAACCTGTGGCTCAACGAAGGCTTCGCCACATGGATGGAGAACAAGCCCGTCGCAGCGTGGCATCCGGAGTGGAACATTCCCCAGGATGTCGCCACCGGCCTCAACGGCACGCTGAATCTCGACGCGCAGCGCACCACGCGCACCATTCGCGCCAAGGCCGAGACGCCGGACGAGATCAACGAGATGTTCGACGGCATCACCTATGGAAAAGCCGGCGCCATGCTGCTCATGGTCGAGAATTATGAGGGCGCGGAAACTTTCCGCCAGGGCGTGCACAACTATCTCAGCGCGCATATGTACGGCAACGCCACCGCAGAGGACTTCTGGAACGCGCAGACCGAAATCAGCCACAAGCCCATCGACAAGATCATGGAGAGCTTTGTGGCGCAGCCGGGCGAGCCCATCCTGCACTTTGAAACTCCGCAGGCAGGACAAGTGGCTGTCAGCCAGCAGCGCTTCTTCCTGAGCCCCAGCGCGAAGTCTGAGACTGCGCAGAGCTGGTCGGTGCCTGTGTGCTTCAAGGCGGAAGGCGGCAGTGACTGCGAAGTGCTCTCGTCTGGTGAAGGATCGCTCAAGACGCCGGCTGCGCCATTTTTCTTTGCCGATGCCGGCGGGAAGGGCTATTACCGCAGCAGCTATCCCGAGGATGTTTACAAGCAGATCGTGGCTCACGTGGAAGAAGGGCTCACGCCGGAAGAGCGCATCTCGCTGCTGGGCGACCAGTGGGCGCAGGTGCGCGCCGATAGGACGCCGGTAAGCGCATATCTCAACCTTGCCACCGCGGTGAAAGACGACAACAGCGCCGCGGTTGTGAGCACAGCTCTCGGCAGCGTGGGCACCATCAGCGGACAGATTGCGTCCACTCCTGAGCAGCGCGAAGCATTGGCCGCGTGGGTGCGTACCAACTTCAAGCCCGCGCTCGATCGCCTCGGCAAACCAGGCGCGGGTGAATCTCCCGAGAAACGCGAGCTGCGCGCGACACTGTTTCAAGCAGTCGGCGGCATCGGCGACGATCCGGACGTGATCGCACAGGCAAAGGCCATCGCGGCCAGCTATCTTGCCGATCAAGGCTCGGTGGATGCGACACTGGCGCAGCCCGCGCTCGGTATCGCCGCAGCGAATGGCGACGCCTCATTCTTCGATCAGCTGCAGAAAACTGCGGAGACATCGACGAATCCGGAGCTGCAGGAGACGGCGCTGCATCTGCTCGCTTCTTTTAGAGATCCGGGTCTCGAGCGGCGTGCCTTTGACTACGTTGTTTCCGGCAAGGTGAGAAATCAGGACTCTCCGATCTTTCTCACCATCATGCTGCGCGGCGCGTACACACGCGATCTTGCCTGGCAGCTGGTTCAGCAGAACTGGGACAAGGTGAACGCGCAGATGACCACCATGATGGGAGCTTACCTGGTGAGCGCATCTGGAAGCTTCTGCTCGGCGGACAAGCGCGACGAGGTCGTCGACTTCTACACCACGCATAAAGTTCACGCGGCGGAACGGGCGTTGTCCCGGGCCAAAGACCAGATGAACGACTGCATCGAGCTGCGCTCTTCACAGGAGCCGAAGCTGAAAGAGTGGATCGCGGCGCAGAAGTAGCATCGCAGCATCAGGAAGCACAGCGGGCGAGGGATCATTCTCGCCCGTTATTTTTTTGCGCTTTAAGATAAACATTGTGACAAGCTTTCGCGAAAGACTGGCAAGTGTAGAAGAGAAGATCGAAGCCGTGTGCCGGCGCGCAGGCCGCAGCCGCGATGAGGTTCGCCTGATGGCCGTGTCGAAGACGCATCCCACTGCCGCGATCCTCGAGGCCGCAGAGGCCGGGATTCGATTGTTCGGTGAGAATCGTGTGCAGGAGTTCGAGCGCAAGAGCGTTGAGTTAAAGAGCAGCGGCGTGGATCCCCGCATTGAAGTGCATCTCATCGGCCATCTGCAATCGAATAAGGCGGCCAAAGCCGCGCAGATATTTTCTGCAATCGATACGGTGGATTCGCTGCGTCTCGCCGAGCGGCTGAACAGCGCTGCAGCAGATGACACGGCTCTGCCTGTCCTTCTCGAAATCAAGTTAAGTGCAGAAGAAACCAAGACCGGCCTCAGCCATGATGGTCCCGAGCTGCGGGAGTTGCTCGAGCGAGCGCCCGATCTCGCGGGACTTCGCTTCAACGGACTGATGACCGTCGCGCCCTTCGACAACAATCCGGAGACGGCTCGCGCCTGCTTCCGGCAGCTTCGCGAGCTGCGCGACCGGCTGGCGCAGGCTCATCCCAAGCTCGATCTTCGGGATCTCTCCATGGGGATGTCCGGCGATTTCGAAATCGGCATCGAAGAAGGCTCAACACTGATTCGTATCGGCACCGCTCTCTTCGGCGCACGCGAGCCGCAGGCGTGAATCTCGGCCTGGCAGTGCAGGCCAGCGGCGAAGATACGTTGTTTGCCGTGCGCGTCGCACCGCGCGCCAGCCGCACGGCAATTACCGGCACCATGGGTGAAGGAGCTGACACGATCGTCAAGATCGCGCTGGCTGCGCCGCCTGTCGATGGACGCGCGAACGAAGCGCTGATTGCTTATCTCGCCGAAATCCTCGATATCACACGCGGAGACATTGTTATCGCTTCCGGCGCGCAATCGAAAAACAAACGTGTCCGGATCAAAGGCTGCGGCGCAGAGCAGGTAAGACTGCGGCTCGAAGCTGCCGTCGCCTGAATTAAGCTACGGAAGGGCGTCGCTTCTAATCTTGGCGGCCATGTAGACTTGCTCTTCTGTCACCTGCTCTTTTTGGGAGTCGAATGTCACCACTCTACGCAGTCATTCTTGGCATCATTGTTCTCACCCTTCTCACCGTGTCGCTGGCACGCGCGCGCACCGTCAAGACCAAAGCCGACTACCTCGTTGCCGGGCGCTCCCTGCCGGCCTTCGTCCTCGTCTTTACGCTGCTCTCCTCCTGGATCGGCTCCGGCTCTCTGCTCGGCGGCGCAGAAAACGCCTACCGCCACGGCTTCGTCGCACTCTGGCAGGGCGGCGGAGGATGGGCCGGCCTGTTGCTCATCTACTTCATCGCACCGCGCGCCCGCCACTTCGCGCAATTCACCATCCCCGACCTGCTCGAAGCCCGCTACAACCAGGCCGCGCGTGTGCTCGGCGTCATCGCCGTCCTCTTCGCCTACACCGCCATCACCAGCTACCAGCTCATCGGCGGCGGAGACATCCTGCACCTCATCTTCCCCACCGTCATCACTCCGGATCTCGGCAAATACATCATCGCCGCCTTCGTCATCCTCTTTACCGCCATCGCCGGCATGTCCTCCGTCGCCTATCATGGACGTCGTTCATCGGCCTGCTCGCCACCGTCACCATGCTCCTCGCCCTCCCCATGCTCACACATGCCGCCGGAGGCTGGAGCGCCGTCGACGCACGCACTGCCCGCCACGCACTTCCAGGTCCTCGGCGACGACTCCTTGCATTCAGGCGCTGGAGCTGTTTCTGCCCACCTGCCTGCTCATGCTCGGCAACCAGTCCATGTATCAGAAGTTCTTCTCCGCCAAATCCGAGAAGGACGCCCCCCGCGCCGTCGTCGGCTGGATCATCGGCACCGTCATCCTCGAGACCGTCATCGTCGCCCTCGCCGTCGTCGGCTCCGCCCTCTTCCCCACCGGCGAAGTCATCGACGCATCCGCGCGAGATCCTCGCCTACAGCGCGCTGCACGGCCTGCCGTCTCTACTCGGCGCGCTGCTGATCGGCGCCATCTTCGCCAAGATCATCTCCACCGCCAACAACTATCTCTTCTCGCCCGCCACCAATCTCGTCAACGACGTCTTCGTCCGCTACATCTCGCCCCAAGCCTCCAACAAACGCGTGCTCATCGTCTCGCGTCTGATGGTCGTGCTGCTCGGGCTCTGGGCGCTCTATCAGGCGCTGCACACCGATTCCGTGCTCAAGAAAACGCTCTACGCCTACACCATCTACTCCGCCGCGCTCACGCCTGTGATCCTCGCCGCCTTCTACTGGCGCAGAGCCAACGCCGCGGGAGCAGTCAGCGCCATCGCTGCGGGAACCTTCGTCACTGTCTTCTGGGACACGCCCTTCATTCACCAGCACCTGCCCGCCATCATCGCCGAGCGCGATGCGATTTTCCCGGCGCTCGTGGCGGCACTGGTCTGTCTGGTTGGCATCAGCCTGCTCACCAAGCCGCCCCGGCCGGAACAATTGGCGCAGATGGAAGGTTGATGGTGCAAACTCTTTTACGCAATGATTTGAATCAAGATGGATTCGCTATCTATGAGTCCGTTTTTAGTGACGAGGACACCGATTGGCTTGTTAAAGCGATCGAGAGAATCGAGCAATCAAATTCCGTTCGGAAACGTGCTGGAGTTTTCGCAATTCGCAATCTTCTCGATTTTTCCCCCGAAATAAGGGCTCTCGCGAATTCAGCAAAAGTTCGGAAAATCATAGAACCTGTTCTTGGACTTAGCTGCTTTGCAGTTCGTGGCACTCTTTTCGATAAAATTCCTGACGCAAATTGGAAAGTTCCGTGGCACCAGGATTTAACCATTGCTGTACAGGAAAAAATCGATGTAGACGGTTATGGACCGTGGTCGGTGAAGGCTGGTATTCAGCATACACAGCCACCTGCTGAGATATTGGAACAAATGCTCTCTGTTCGAATTCACTTGGACCGTTGCGGAGAAGAAAACGGAGCACTGCGAGTCATCCCGGGTTCTCACTTGAGGAGAAGAATTCCTGAAGAACAGATCAGCGATATTCGGAACTCTACTCCGGAGCAGATCTGCGCTGCAGGACGTGGATCTGTGCTGTTGATGCGCCCACTATTGCTACACGCGTCATCGTCATCGAATCATCCCGGACATCGCCGGGTGATTCATTTGGATTTCGCTGCGACACAATTGGCTGACGGTCTTAAATGGTACTCAGAAATTGTTTCCACCTGATCCCGTCGGCAGCTCTCCTATTTCAGCGGCTTTCTCGCAAAGTAATAAAGCGAGAAGGCCAGCAGCGCGAACATCGCCACCGATAGAGGCTGCTTGTAGAGAATTTCATACGGCGCCGATCCGGCTGCGAACCACAGATGCACTTCGCGTCCGCTGGCCGCTTCATAAAGCTTCAGCGCGACACCCAGCAATCCCATGATGCCGCCGGCAGCGATGAGGCCGCTGGCGTAGAGTGACCCCGGCGAGACTTCACTCTCCGTCTCGGAAATATCGCCGCCAGCTTTAGCCACGGCCCGGTCCACCATCCAGCGCACCACGCCACCACAGAAGATGGCCAGAGTGGTTCCTATCGACAGATACGCTCCCACCGCGAACGACAACGAGCGCACGCCGAGCAGCTCTACCGCGATCACCAGGAAGACTCCCAGCAGCACCAGGCCCCAGGGCAGCTTGCGCGTGAGGATGCCGTTGATAACCGTCGCCATCAGCCGGCCCTGCGGCGCCGCGGCCTTCTCGCTGCCGATACCCTGCGCCCACTGGATCTCGATCATGCCCGTTGCTGGGTTGTAGAGGTACTTGCCATCCGCCAGCGTGGGCGAGCCCAGCGCATTCAACAGAACGTACTTGCCGCCATCGACAAAGGTTGTCGAGTTATCGGGCCTGGTCAGCATGAAACGTTGGCGGTTGAAGTGTTGTTGCTGCACCTGCACGCCGCTCATCGGCGCGCTCAGGTCATAAGCGATTGGCGCTTTCATCGGCGTGAACTGTTCCAGTCCCTTGTTCATCGCATTGAGCGTGAGCCCAATCGAAAAGACGGAGACCAGAACCCCCACCATCACTGCCACCTGCTGCTTCCATGGTGTTGCGCCGACGAGATAGCCGGTTTTCAAGTCCTGCGAAGTGTCGCCCGAATTCGAGGCCGCGACGCAGACCACGCCGCCGATGGTGATGGCCAGCGCGCCGAATGCCGGCGCCGTCCAGCCCTTCACCAGAAAGATCGCAGCCGTCGCCATCAGTGTGGCGATGGTCATGCCCGAGACCGGGCTTGCTGAGCTTCCGATCAGGCCGACAATTCGCGATGACACGGTTACGAATAGAAATCCGAAGACCACAACGAGCAACGAAGCGGCGAGGTTGGCCAGCCATCCCACCTGCGCGCCGGGCACCGGCTTCAGGGTCAGGAAGAGGAACATCAGCAGCACCAGCACTGCGCTGCCGCCCAGCACTACGCTCATGGGCAGATCGTGCTCGGTGCGCTTTGCCGATGCCGCAGAAGCATTCTTTCCGATGGTCTTTGCGCCTGCGGTCAGCGCGCCGAAGATGGTCGGCATGGTCTTGAGCAGCGTGATCAGCCCCGAAGCGGCAACCGCTCCCGCACCCATGGGGCGCACATAGGTCCGCCACAGATCGCTTGGGCTCATCTGGCCGATGGGCACCGTTCCCGGATACACAGGACCGGTAAGATGCGCGCCGAAGAAGTGAATCGCCGGCATCAGCACCAGCCAGCTGAAGACGCCGCCGGCCAGCAGCACACCCGCGACGCGCGGTCCAATGATGTAACCCACGCCAAGGTATTCGGGTGTCGCATCGGCCCTCACCGCAGAGCCTGGCAGCCACTTCGGCTCGTAGTTTGGAGTGCCCGGCCACGCGCCCAGCAGATTCTCATTCTGGAAGAGGGTGTAGACCGCGCCCAGGCCGAGTCCAAAAAATACGCGGCTGGCGAACGATCCTCCGCGTTCGCCGGCGATCAGCACATCGGCGCAGGCCGTGCCTTCGGGATACGCGAGATTCCCGTGCTCTTCGACGATAAGCTGGCGGCGCAGCGGGATCATGAAGAGAACGCCCAGCCAGCCTCCGAAGAGCGCCAGCGCGAAGATACGCGAATATTCAAGATCGAAGCCCAGGAAGATCAGCGCCGGCAGCGTGAAGATCACGCCAGAGGCGATCGACTGCCCGGCGTTGCCGGTGGTCTGGACGATGTTGTTTTCGAGAATGGAAGCGCGGCCCAGCGCCCTTAGTACGCTGATGGAGAGGACAGAGATAGGGATGGACGCCGCAACCGTGAGCCCGGCGCGCAATCCTACGTAGACCGTGACCGCGCCGAAGAGAATGCCGAAGACCGCTCCCAGCAGAAGAGCACGGAGAGTAAATTCGGGCCGCGATTCATTCGCTGGAACAAAGGGTTGAAAATCAGGCTGGGCGGGCAAACGGACCTCCGTCGATCACAGGTTTCAAGCGGTCATGCGGGCAGCATGGGAGAAGGCTGAGTGTAACAGCGAAGCTCATGGATGTAGAAGCGGCCGAACCCGTGGCCACTTGCACCGTAGGCTATGCTCGGGGTGTGAAGATTCGCCGGCTTCTGGCTTACTCCGCAATCTACATCCTCTGGGGCGGCTCATTTCTCGGCATCCGCGAGGTTGTGGCGGTTGTGCCGCCATTCTTCGCCGCGGGCTTCCGCTTTTTCTTTGCCGGCTTGATTCTCCTGCTCTATGCCAAGTTCGCCGCGCGGAAATCAGGTGAGAGTTACTCCATCACCCGCGAGCAATGGTTAAGCTGCCTGCTGATCGGCTTGATCATGTTCACGTTCGAATATGCCTGCCTCTTCTGGGCCGAGCTGCATATCTCCTCCGGGATTGCTTCGGTGATCTCGGCAACTATTCCGGTCTGGATCTTTGCCGGTGAAGTCTTTCTGCTGCGCACGCAGCGCATCACTGCGAAATCGCTGACCGGCATCGCGCTTGGCTTTCTGGGCGTGGTGGTGCTCACCTGGCAATCGACCCGCGGATCGGCCGGTTCGGTGACGGCAATGCTCGTGGCCCTCCTGGGAACCTTCTTCTGGTCGGGCGGCACATTGCTCTCGCGGCGGCTTTCGCTGCCGGCTTCGCGTGTCGTCAGTGCGGGAACTCAGATGGCCATTGGTGGGGCCTTGCTCTTTGCTGTCTCGGCAATCGCCGGCGAGTTTCCCCGCTTGCCTGCCCCGCAGCTGGTCTTCAGCGCCCGCATCATCCTGTCCATGAGCTACCTGATCGTGGCCGCCTCGATCCTCGCCTTCACGGCATACGTCTGGCTGCTCTCCCACGAGCCCATGGGACGGGTCGCCAGCTATGCCTATGTCAATCCTGTGGTCGCACTGGCGCTGGGGGCGTGGCTGGCCAGCGAACGCCTTTCCCTGCTGCAGGTTCTGGGCAGCGCCCTGGTTCTGGCGGGCGTCTTTGCCACGCTCACGGGGAAGGCAGCCGCTCCGGTAAAAACCGCCTAGGTGCCCTCCGTGCACCCTCCGCCGGAATTGCTACTGGAACGATGCACCCGGATTTCGTATACTCATGCCATCGGCGAGTCTGGCGCTCCAGCCGGACGAGCCCGCGAGTGAGGTGCGCCTTCAGCAGTCAAAATGACCGGCTGACGATGGATCTTCCACAAAGCCAGACCACCGCCTGGCGAGCAGTAGTTCGCGTGCTCCGAAGTCCACACCCCGCTCAAAATCTGCTGCACAGCGTTACTTCTGTGATTTTCCCCGCAGACTGCCAGGTCTGCGGCGACCCTCTCTGCGGCTACTCCCGCGTTCCCGTCTGCGACTCCTGCTGGAAAAACCTACCCACACAACCTGGACTACAGTGCTCGCGCTGCGGGGAAAGTCTCGGCATCGCCGATTTTTGCGAAGCGTCTCCGCAATGCCGCCCGTGCCATGCATCACCGCCGGCATTCACCCGCGCCGTGGCTCACGGCCCCTACAGCGGGGCCATGCGTCCGTTGCTGCACCTGCTCAAATACCAGGGCCTCGAGCCGATTGCCGATACCCTCGGCACCGCTATGGCCAAGCAGCTGGCGTGCCAGGCCGATCTGCCGGCACAGCCGCTGGTCGTCCCAGTGCCGCTCTTCCACGCCCGGCAGAAGCAGCGCGGATTCAACCAGTCGGAGCTGCTGGCGCGCGCAACCGTGCGCTCCTTGCGCAAAATGAAGCGGGAGTGGAGAGGTGAGCTCGCCGCAAGAGTTCTGCAAAGAAGTCGCGCCACCCAAAGCCAGGCAGGCCTGAGCCTGTCCGAGCGCCGGCGCAATCTGCGCGGCGCTTTTTTTGTCCCTGACGCCGGGGCAGTCAAAGGCCGGGATGTGCTGCTTGTCGACGATATCTACACTACCGGCGCCACGGCGCGGGCCTGCTCCTCGGCGCTGAAGCGTGCCGGAGCGGCGTCCGTCTGGGTAGCCACAGCAGCGCGAGCGCAACGTTACGAGACAGAGGTGCGCTATCAGCAATCTCCGCAGAATTTGGAAATGAGTAAGGATGTCGCGCTCTGGAGCGCGGCACAGTAAGGGTCACGAACGACAGGTAGGACGGGGGAGAGGGATGTCGCTAGGAAAAGCAATGATTCACGCTCGCAAGCAGAAATCACTCGCGAAATGCCACACGCTCTCGCACGCCGAGGGCAGAGGCAACCATGACGGCCGTACGTCCGACATGGAGACTATGGAGCCTCGCGCCCGTTTCAACTCCGCCATGCAGACGCCGGTGCTCGTCCTGAATGCGTCGTACGAGCCCATCAACATCTGCGGCGCCCGCCGCGCCCTGGTGCTGGTGCTCAAAGGCGTTGCCCGCACGGAAGAAGAGCAGGGCGCCATCCTGCACGCTGCGCGCGTGCGCATGCCCATGCCCTCGGTGATCCGCCTGCTCGAATACCGGCGCATCCCCCACCAGACCCGCGCGCTGTCGCGCAAGAACATCCTGCTGCGCGACCGAAACACCTGCCAGTACTGCGCGGTGGTCCTGCACTCGTCTGAACTTACTCTTGACCACGTCCAGCCGCGCTCCCGCGGCGGATTATCGACCTGGGAGAATCTCGTCGCCTGCTGCCACTCCTGCAACCGGAGAAAAGGTAACCAGCTCCTGCACGAGCTTCACGACATGAAGCTGCTGCGCGAGCCACGGCCGTTCTCACTGCACACCAGCCGCCACATCATGCGCATGATCGGCCACTCCGACCAGAAGTGGCGCAAGTACCTCTACTACTAGGTGACTGGCCGGGACTCGCCGTCCGGGCGCACGCGCTTCGCGCAACCCCTTTGCTCGTTGATCCGTTATCGGCTACTCGTTACGCAGCGCCTGCACCGGATCGATCGACGCTGCGCGCCGTGCCGGCAAAAACGAAGCGATGGTCCCCACCAGAAGCAGCGTAATCGTCGCCACAGTCAGCGATGCGAATATCCCCGATCCGAACGCGGCAAACGACGACCGCAGCAGAGTGTCCGCAATCACCGAAAGCACAACGCCGATGCTCATGCCGATAACCACCCAGGCCAGTGCGCTCGAAAGAATCAGCCGCACAACATGGATGCGCTGCGCACCTAATGCCATGCGGATGCCCACCTCCCCGGTGCGCTGCGTCGTCACGTAGCTGATAAGCCCGTAGATTCCCACCACGGCAAGCAGCAGCGCGAGTCCGGCAAAGGCGCCCAGCATATCGACAATCAGGCGGCGACCCGCGAGCGACCCCGAAACCATGTCTGCAACCGGCTCGATATTGTTCGACGTCTGTGCGCCATCCGCGGCGGTAATGGCCCGCTGCATCGCCGATGTCAGCAGCCGGGGATCGCCGTTCGTGCGAACCAGAAATGTGGCTGCCATGTCGCCGCCCTGCGCCAGCGAGTAGTAGCGCATGCCATCCGCGGTATCTTCCTCGAGCGAGTTGTTCCTGATGGTGGCGACGACGCCAACCACCACCGTAATTACCTCGCCGCGACCGCTCTGCAAGTGCTGACCGATCGGGCTCTGATCCGGCCAGAATCTCTTGGCCAGCCGCTCATCGATCACCACGACCGGTTCCGTGTCCTTACGGTCTTCCGGTGAAATCCAGCGGCCCGCGAGCAGCGGAATCTGCATCACCTTCAGGTAGTCGGGCGATGCGAACGAGATCCGGCTATGTGGGCCAGGATCGTTCGGCGCAGTGGGGCGGCCGACGATATTGAAGGAGCTGGATCCGCCGCCGCGCTCCGGATCGAAGGGCAACGGATCGACGGCCGCAGCGCCCACGACCCCGGGCTGCGCCTTAAGATTGCTGAGCGTCGTTTCGATGAAGTTTGCCTGGCGGCCCTTGTCCTTCTTGAAGGCGTCGCCCGAGTAGTACACCGGCGCAGCCAGCAGGCCCTGCGGATTGAAGCCAGGATCGACGCGCTGCAACTGGCGAAGGCTGGCCAGGAATAGCCCGGTCCCGGTGAGCAGCAGGCAGGCCAGCGCCACTTCTCCGATGACAAAAACACTGCGCAGCCGCTGCTTTTCAACCGATGCCGTCGCGCTGCGGCCGCCTGCATTGAGGTGCAGCGAGCGGTGCTGGCGAACCAGCTTGAGCGCCGGGCCCACGCCGGCGATCAAAGAGGTCAGAAGTCCGATGCCCGCAGTGAAAGCGAGGACCATAAGATCCATGTGAACCTCATACCCCTCGGCCAGGCTGTGAGGGATCAACCACAAAAGCAGCTGTCCGAAGATGGGACCGGTGGCAATGCCAATAATCGTGGCTAAACCCGCCAACAAAGTCGTCTCCGTCATCAGCTGCCGCAAGATTGCACCGGCATTCGCCCCCAATGCAGCTCGAATCGCGAATTCGCGCGTCCGCGCAGAGCTGCGAGCAAGGAAAAGTCCGGCCACATTCGCCGAAGCAATCAGCAGGACCAGAGCCACGACTCCAAACAGAACATAGAGCGGCTTGCGTAACGAACCCGCTGCGAACTGGGTAAGCGGCGTCGTATACATAGACCATTGGGATACCTTCCCAAACGAGTAAGCCCCCTCGCGGCGATATTCCTCCTGAGTTTTTGCCATCAGTCCCGCATTCGATTGCGCCACAGTTACCCCGGGACGCAGCCGCAGATAGACGGAGTAGTTTTCGTTAAAGCGCTGGTTCGGAGTGAAAGCATTCGGAGGCAGGGCGATCGGCACCCACACATCCATGCGGCGCGGCCAGTCGAAGTCGCTGCGCATGACACCGATGACGCGATAGGGCGTCTGATCGAGCAGCAAGGTCTTGCCAGCGACATCGTGCCGGCCTCCGAAGGCACTCTGCCAGAGACCGTAACTGATCACCGCCACCGGCCCGGCATTCGGCTGGTTCTCTTCTGCCGTAAAAGTCCGGCCAAGAATCGGCTTGGCGCCAAAGACCTGAAACCAGTGTTCATTCACCCGCGCCGCGGAGATGTGCTCTACAGTGCCGTCATGGCTGATGTTAAAGCTGGTGTCTTGTTCCAGCCCGGCTGTCTCCACCTGGTCCTTCATCGCAGCTGCGTCGAGGTAGTCGGGCGTGGAAGCGTCGGCAAAATCCAGCGAAAGCTGCTTATAGCGGGTCATCATGACCGCCAGGCGTTCGGGATGATCAATTCCCGCTGGATGCCGCAGCACGGCATTCACCACGCTGAAGATGGCGGTGTTCGCACCTATGCCAAGCGCAAGCGTGAGAATCGCTGTGATGGTGAAGCCGGGCATGCGCACGAGCTGCCGGACAGCAAGACGAAGGTCGCGAAGGATCATAGCGGAGCGCTCCTGCGTAACCGATACGCAGGCACCCCGCTGCCCGGTTCCCCTGAAAAGAAAAAGGGCTCGCTACAAGGCGAGCCCTCGCGCAGATACTGTTCGGGCTGAGACTACTGCGGTTTTGCCTGCTGCGGTGGTGCCTGTTGCGGTGGCTGCTGCGCGGGCTGGCCGTTATTGTCGCTCGGGTTGCCGTTGGTAACGTCCTGCCCCTGGAAAATGACGCGCACATCCGAGCGGAAGCGCTTGTAGTTGGTGTACTTGAGCGTCTCGCGCATATGCACGTCTTCGCTGAGTGCGCCGTTACTGGCCGAGAAGTGCAGAACACCGTCGCCCTTGGTATAGACCGGGAACCAGTACTTGCCGTCGATCTGCTGACGATATGTAGTGAATGGCGGCGACAGGTCTTCGTGTCCCTTGCGAAGATCGTCGGGAACGTTTTTGCCGTTCGTCACCACGATCTGGAACTCCTGCTGGTCGACCCAGATGCGTCCCTGAAAATATCGCTTGTTCTTCTCGATCGTCTTGGGCCGGACATCGAAGACATAGGTCGAAACCTCATCCACCTTCTGTTGTCCCACATAGGTCACGATGTACTGGCCGACATCCTCTTTCGTGAGCACGAAAGGCAGCCGCTCCTCGATGTCCTTAAAGTCGGCTGGAGACATCTGTACGCGCTCCAGGCTGCTCGCGGGCGCATCAACAACATGTTCCATTCGCCGTCCCGTTGGATCGAACGAGATATCGGTGACCTCAAAATATTGCCCATCGACTTTGCCGTCGTCGTTGATGGTTTCCACCTTCACGCTGCGCTCGTAGGTGTAGTCATCCAGCGCATGGCGGAAGACGCTTTCCTGCGCAGTGAACTTGTCGATAATCTGCTGCGCCGGTACCGGGGGCGCCGAGGTATCGAGCGGGCCGAAGCCCTGATCGAGTGGCATCGATGTGTATGAGACCTGAGCAAGCGCGAACGATGCCGGCATCGCCAGGACGGCGCTCAGCACAACCCGTGATCCAATCGTTGCCATTCGCCTTAAGCGGAGGGAAAATGAAGCGGTCACGCGAGGCTCCTTGAGTGTCATTTTAAATACATAGACGCGTCATCAGGAAAAAGTGCCGCGCTTCGGATCAAACCGCGGGGATCATAATGATCGCTTGGTTTCTAAATTTGGGGGATGGCTGCCTGTAAACCATTCGTGAGAATGGTGAAGCCGAAAGACCTCTCGCGTACACTTGTTCTTCCCCCACGGGTCCCATGGACGACTATTACCGGATCCCGACGTTAACCTTGCTCACCGTGCTCGTCGCGGTGTTCGCGGCGCTTTACGCGCGCTCTCGAACCCATCGCAGACTCCTGTGGCTCCTTGGCTGGACGCTGGCCACGATCCGGGTCGCCCTTCTCGCCGCAGATTTCGCAGATAACGGTATCGGCAGAGCCGTGTCGCAAGGCGCGATGATGCTTTCCGCGGTGATGTTCCAAGGCTCGCTTTCACCGGCGCTTTTCGGACGGCGCGTCAAGATTTCCTACGTCATTCCCTTTTCCGTGCCGCTGTTGTTTTTCGTGATCTCCACCTCACTGCAGCCATCGCCGGGACGCATTCTGCATTGGATTGATTTCCTTGCCGCGGTTGGAACGGTCGCCGTGGCCATTCAATGGGGCTGGCGGCGGCATCTACTTCCGCTCTGGTTCACTCTTTCGCTGCCGGCGCTGGCCGGTGCCTTGTGCCTCTACTTTGCATACATCGGCGACTATGTCACCGTACTGCGGCTGGGTCACAGTGCCATGAGCTTGATGACCGGCATGCTGGTGCTCGCCGCCTATCGCCGGCTCAGCCCCGGAGTCATCTTCACTGCTTCAGGATTTTTCATATGGAGCCTGCCTCTGCTGCTGGACTCGATGGTGGCCAACGCCGATCCTGTCTGGACCCCGGCGAGCCGGATATTCAACCTGATGAAGGTCATCACCGCGGTGGGAATGATCGTCCTGGTTCTGGAAGATGAGGCTCGCGAAAATGAAGCGGCCCAGACCCGCGATCGCCGCGCCCGCGGGGAGATGGAGCAGTACGCCCGGCTCGATCTTTCCGTCGAACCGCATCACGACTTCGGCATTCAGTACAGCGAAGTCTGCGCGACGATTGTCGAGGCCAGCCAATTCCGCCAGGCAGCCATCTTTCTGCTGAATATCGACCGGCATCTACACCTGGCTGCCAGCTCTGGAATGAATGTCGCTCTGACCGCGGCGCTCGAGGTACTAGGAACCGGCCTCTCCATCGAAGAAATTCAGCGATCCTGGCTGCGATCGAAATCGGCTCCTATGCAGTCGGGCAGCGCCGCAATGCTGGATCTCCATCCCTGGATCAGATCCGGCGATGAGCTCGACCTGCAGAACTTTTCCCATGCCTACATCATCCCCATCAACGCACGCTCCGGCGATCTGCAGGGAATTCTCATGCTGTCTGGCTTCAAAGATGAGAAGGATCAGCTTCTGCCCGAAGACCTGCTGCCGCTTGAGCTACTGGTGGCGCGAGTCGCCGCTTCCCGTGAGAACAGCCTGCTTTCGCGGCGCATCACACGATCCGAAAAATTGGCTGGTATTGGACGCCTGGCCGGCGGCGTCGCTCATGAGCTGAACAATCCGCTCACCGTGGTCATGGGTTATTCCGAGTTGATCCGCGAAACCGCCGCCGAAGAGAGAATTCGCCGCGACGCGGGCGTGATCCACACAGAATCGCTGCGCATGAAGCAGATCATCGAGAGCCTGGCCAGATTCTGGAAGCCCTCGCCAAGCCCGGTGACAGCGCTGACCATCCCCGAGCTGCTCGCCGATGTCGAAGCACAGCGCCGGCGCGAATATGAGAACCGCCACATTCAGTTCGATGTGACCTTCTCCGAGGATTTGCCCCGCATCGTCGTCAGCGGCGACCAGATGCGCCAGATTCTCCTCAAGCTGCTCGACATCGCCGCCGCCGCTACCGAGGACCCCCAGATTCAGCGGGAAAAACGGATTCGCATGGAAGCCGCCCTCATCGGGGATCGCATTCAAATCGTGGTCTCGGACAGCGGGCCGGGATATCCGAATCCCGACCGCGCCTTCGATCCGTTCTTCGCCACCCGGCTCTCCGCCGAAGGACCGGCTCTCGGACTGAGCCTGTGCTATTCCATCGTCCGCGAACAGGGCGGCGATATGACCGCCTTGAATCTGCAACCCTTCGGAGGCGCGGTGGTGCTGGAGATGCCCATCGAGCCGTCGGACAGTGATGCGGAATTTTCCAGCGATATTGCGGGATATTGAGACTAAACAAATCTTCAGTATCAAATCCAGCGCACAGCGCGCCATGCTTGAGTACCATAGGGGCGGAGCGAATTAACCGCCTGCTCAATTCAGGCCTCAACAAAATATGCCCACACCGATCGTGAGAAAAATTCGAGCAGCCTGCGCCGCGTTGCCGCTTGCACTTGTGTTCATGGGATCCGCCGGTCACGCGCAGCCCGCTCCGCGACGGCCCATGACCTTCGAAGACATGATGAAGATGCGCCGCCTCGGCGACATCTCCGTATCGACCGACGGACGCTGGGTCATGTATTCGGCCACCGATGTCGATCTCGCCAAGAACACGCGCACCTCGCATCTCTGGATCGTGCCCACCGAGGGCGGCGAATCCCGCGCCCTTCTGGCCTGGTCGGGTGGCGAAAGCCACGGCCGCTTCTCGCCTGACGGCAAACAGATCCTCTTTGAAAGCCCGCGTCAAGATGGCCAGCAGATATGGCTCGCCGATTTCGATTCCGGCGAAGGCAAAATCGGCAAGCCGCACCGGCTTACCTCGCTGAGCACCGAGGCCGACGGCGCGATGTGGTCTCCTGACAGCAAACAGGTTCTTTTCGTCTCCTCTGTCTATCCTTTTTGCAACGATGACAGTTGCAATAAGGAGCATGACGACGAAAAATCTCAGTGCAAGGTAAAAGCTCAGATTTTTACCCACCTGCTCTATCGCCACTGGACGGCATTCACCGGCGACAAGCGCAGCCACATCTTTCTCGTGAGCGCAGATGGCGGGACACCGCGCGATCTGACGCCGGCCGACGAGCACGACGTCCCGCCGTTTTCGCTCGGCGGACCCGATGGCTATGCCTTTTCTCCCGATAGCAAGGAGATCGCGTTTGAGGAAAACCTCGATCCGGTGCCCGCCATCAGCACCAACTCGGACATCTTCACCCTGCGGCTCGACGATCCCAATGCGAAACCGGTAAAGATTTCGACCGCAGCGGGAGGCGATCATTCCCCGGCATATTCACCCGACGGCAAATACATCGCATGGCGTTCGCAGGCCCGCGCCGGATATGAGAGCGACCGCTTTCGGCTGGTGATCTACGACCGGGCTACCAAGGAGATTAAGGAACCGCTGCCCAACTTCGATCGCTGGGTGGACGAGTTTGTCTGGGCTCCGGACTCAACGAAGATTTATTTCGCCGCCGGCGACGCAGGCGAGGAACCCGTCTTTTCTGTAAACCTCGACGGCAAAGACCTGCGCGAGCTGACGGAAGCGGGCGGATATGGTGATCTGCACATCACCTCCGATGGAAAAAAGATCATTGCAGCGAAGGTAACCGTGCGCGCGCCCGGCGAAATAGCGGTACTCGACGCAGAGAAAATTCTAAAATTCGTCGATGTTGTCAACGTCCACTCCAAATCGGCATACCTCGAGCCAACCGTCATCGCGGCCTCGCATGGCATTCTTTCCGAACAGCAGCTTACGCATCTGAATCACGAACTGCTCGCCCAGCTCGATCTGCCCAAGATGGAATCCTTCTGGTTTCCCTCAATCGGAAGAGTGCGCGTGCAGGGTTTCCTGATCAAGCCGCCAAATTTTGACGAGTCAAAGAAGTATCCCGTGAAATTCCTGATTCACGGCGGCCCGCAGGGCGAGTGGGGCGATAGCTGGAGCTATCGCTGGAACGCCGAGCTGCTCGCGGCCAACGGCTACGTCGTCATCATGATCAATCCGCGCGGTTCCGTCGGCTACGGCCAGGCCTTTGTCGATGGCGTGAACGGCGACTGGGGCGGTAAGCCGTACATCGACCTGATGCGCGGCCTCGACTACGCCGAGGCGCACTACTCCTTCATCGACAAAACGCGCGAATGCGCGCTGGGCGCCAGCTACGGAGGCTACATGGCCGACTGGATTCTCGGCCACACGCAGCGTTTCAAGTGCATCGTGACCCACGACGGCATGTTCAACCCCGAGTCGGCATACGGCACCACCGAAGAGCTGTGGTTCAACGAATGGGAGTTCAAAGGCGAGCCCTGGACCAATCGCGTACTCTATCGCCGCTGGTCGCCCATGCTCGCCGAAACAAATTTCAAGACGCCGACGCTGGTGATCCATTCACAGCTCGACTACCGCCTTGACGTTTCGGAGGGCTATCAGCTCTTCACCACGCTGCAGCGCATGAAAGTGCCATCGAAGATGCTCTACTTCCCCGACGAAGGCCACTGGATACTCAAGCCGCAGAACTCGCAGCTCTGGTACAAAACCGTGAACGACTGGGTCGACCAGTGGGCGAAGTGAGCCATGCCCTTCGGTCGCCCAAAAAAGAAAGCTGACCCTCTCGACGAGAGCGCGCTGCACGACTACGCAGTGAAAGCGCTGGGCCGCCACATGCGCACGGTCTCCGAGCTCACGCGCCTGATGCGCACGAAAGTAGAAAAGGAACCCAGCGGCCAGGCGAAGATTGATGCCGTCCTCGCGCGCCTCAAAGACTATGGCTATCTCAACGACGCAGACTACGCCGCAACATACACCCGTCTGCGCCAGGAGAATGCAAGCCTGGGTAAGCGCCGCGTGCAGCAGGATCTCGCCATCAAGGGTGTAAACAAAGAATTGATCACCGAAACCCTTACCGCGGCCTACCAGAACGTAAATGAGGAAGAGCTGGCGCGGCGTCATCTCGAACGCAAGCGCGTACAAAAGCCATCGAGCGATAAGGAGGCCGCGCGCATCATGCGCATGCTGGTGCGAGCCGGCTTCTCCACCGGCGTCATCTTCAAAATTCTCAAGAGCTGGGATGTTGACGACGAGGCCCTGGCCGCACTCGAAAGCGTGGACCAGTCGCATGACGACGGCGAGTGATCTGCTATGGAATCCCATGTCTCAGAATCGAGACATGGGGCACCCGGCGTGGCCTCCTATAAACTTAAGTTATGCAATATCGTTCAGGCTCCGACATTCGCGAGACCTTTCTGCGCTTTTTTGAGACCAAGGGCCACCGCCGCGTGCACAGCTCTTCGCTCGTCCCTGCCAATGACCCGACGCTGCTCTTTACCAACGCGGGCATGAACCAGTTCAAGGACGTCTTCCTTGGCCTCGAGCACCGCGACTACAACCGCGCCACCACATCGCAGAAATGCGTGCGCGCCGGCGGCAAGCACAACGACCTCGAGAACGTCGGCTTCACGCGCCGCCATCACACCTTCTTCGAGATGCTGGGCAACTTCAGCTTCGGCGACTACTTCAAGAAAGACGCCATCGCTTACGCATGGGAGCTGGTGACTTCGCCCGAATGGTTCGGTATTCCCAAGGACAAGCTCTACGTCACCATTTTTAAGGGCGAGAACGGCGTACCACGCGACGAAGAGGCCTACAACCTGTGGCTCGCGCAGGGCGTGCCCGCCGAGCGCATTCACGAATTCGGCAGCAAGGATAACTTCTGGCAGATGGGCGACACCGGCCCCTGCGGACCGTGCTCGGAAATCTTTTACGACATGGGCATGGAAGCTGCAGAGACGCCGGGAGTGGACAAACCCTTCGGACAGGATGACGCGCGATACGTCGAAATCTGGAATCTCGTCTTCATGCAGTTCGATCGTGACGCGCAGGGCACGCTGAACCTGTTGCCCAAGCCTTCGATCGATACCGGCATGGGACTCGAGCGCACGGCATCCGTGTTGCAGGGTGTGATTTCGAACTTCGAGACCGATCTGTTTACTCCGCTGATTGAGAGAGCCGCGAAGCTCTGTGGCATAGAAACTGAGCTGCATGCGGCTACGTCTGGCGGAAATGATGAAGGAGCTGACTCCGCAGGGCCAATTTCGCTACTTCCATATCTGCTCGGCAATGCCTCACTTCGCATCATCGCCGATCACGCGCGCTGCGCAACCTTTCTGATTTCGGATGGTGTATTGCCCGCGAACGAAGGACGCGGCTACGTGCTGCGCAAGATTCTTCGCCGCGGTATTCGTCACGGCCGCCTCCTCGGACAGGACAAGCCCTTCATGCGCGACATGGTCTATGCTGTGCGCAATGAGATGGCAGTTGCATATCCCGAGTTAAGCGAAAGTGCGGATCGTGTCGCGAAGGTCATCGAGGCTGAGGAGCGACAGTTTGCGCGAGTGCTTGAGGTAGGTTCTCTCCCTCTGAACGTTGAGCTTGAAGAGCTTTTACGGGTAAGGCATTCGGACCGGCTCAGTTTCTTTAATGAACTCGGAGTGGCGGAGGAAGTCCGAAATATAACAGTCGCCAATGACGACCAGCGCTTTGAGAAGGGTAAGGCGATCATACTTGGTTTGCCTAAACCATTGAGATCGAATCTGGCCGCAAGCGATGAAGAACTCGTCGAGCGATGGAGAGAACTTACGCTAAAGCCAGTTTTCGCGGGCAAAAGAGCATTTCATTATTACGAGACATATGGATTGCCATTTGACTACATACTCGATGCATGTCGCGACTCGGGGATTGAAGTCGATATTCCGGGATTCGAGCAAGCACGCGCCGAAGAACAGGCCCGTGCACGCGCCTCATGGAAGGGCGGAGCGAAATCCTCCGCCAGCCCCGCATTCCGCGAGCTGCCGAAGACTGACTTCGAAGGCTATCAGCACCTGCGCGTCGATGGAGCGGAGGTTCTCGCCATTATTAAGGATGGACAGGGCGTGCCGAGCGCCAATCCCGGAGATGCCGTCGAAATCGTCCTCGATCGCACCAGCTTCTACGCCGACTCCGGTGGACAGGTGGGCGACACCGGCTGGCTCTACTCCGACGACCACAACTCGGTGGTCGCCGATGTGAGCGGATGCACCAAGCCGGTGCAGGGGATCTTTGCGCACAAGGCCATCCTGCGCCAGCCGCTGAAGCTGGGCGATAAGGTCGACGCGGTCGTCGATGCCGACTACCGCAACGCCACGCGCCGCAACCACACCGCCACGCACCTGCTGCACGCCGCGCTGCGCGAGGTGCTGGGCAAGCATGTGAAGCAGGCCGGATCGCTCAACGATCCCAAACGCCTGCGCTTCGACTTCTCGCACTTCACGCAGATCGCCGACGAAGAGCTGCAGGATGTCGAGAACATCATTAACAAGGAAGTGCTCGGCAACACCAGGGTCGAGACCATCGTCGACGTGCCCATCGATGTTGCCGTCAACGAGTACCACGCCATGGCGCTCTTCGGCGAGAAGTATGGCGAGAAGGTGCGCGTAGTGAAGATCGGCGACTTCTCGACGGAACTCTGCGGCGGCACGCACACCGGCGCAACTGGCGAGATCGGCGTGGTCAAACTGGTGAGCGAAGGATCAGTGTCTTCGGGTGTCCGCCGCGTCGAAGCCATCACCGGACTCGGTGCGCTCAACGAATTCCGCCGCGGTTTTGAAGTGGCGCAGCTTGCCACGCAGTTGGCTCCGAGTACGGAACTCACCCCAGCCGAAGCGCTCCGCTCACGCCTTGCCACGCAGGAAGAAGAGCTAAAGAAACTGCGCCGCGAGCTGGATGAGGCGCGGATGAAGTCCGCCTCCAGCTCACTCTCAGGCGCGGCCGATCATGCTGTCGAAGTGAAGGGCGTCAAAGTTCTTGCGCAACGCGTCGACGCTCTCGACCGCGGACAGATGCGCACGCTCGTCGACAACCTGCGCAACAAACTCGGATCAGGAGTGGTCGTACTCGGCTCGGCAGACAGCGAGGGCAAGGTCGCATTGATCGTGGGAGTAACCAAGGACCTCACCGGCAAAGTGCAGGCCGGCAAAATCGTCGGACAGATCGCCAAGCTCGTCGGGGGCTCCGGCGGCGGCCGCCCCGACATGGCCGAAGCCGGCGGCAAAGACGTAAGCCAGCTGGATGCGGCGTTGAAGAGCGCGTCGGCCACCGTCGGAGATCTGATCGGCTAACCAGGGTGAATCCCACGTCCCAGAAGCGGGACGTGGGGCACATAGTTCAGCGGACATCCGGCATCACCCAATTTGTATGGATTGCATTGCATTTGATATCCGATTAATCTCAGCAAGAGCGAAATAAAAAATATGCTATTTCACGTCACGCTGGAAAAGGCAGAGGACGATTGGATTGTGGCCGAGTGTCCTGCCCTGCCTGGTTGCGTCTCTCAGGGGCGCGATGAGAAGGAAGCGCTCGATAATATCCGCGAGGCGATCACAGCATGGATGTGGGCTGAAGACCAGAAAGCCATGAAGTCCCTATCTGCTGAACAAACCCAAATCGTGGTCGCGGTATAGCTATTCTTTAAAAAACCAAGTTTTCCAGAGGGTGCCGTTGCTTGCATTTGCACTAGAGTAAGCGCATGGGCAAGCTGGCCAATATTTCCGGCAAAGAGGCTGTGAAAGCCTTTGGGCGTGCGGGATGGTCGTTGGTTGGCCAGGTCGGCAGTCATGCGGTCATGACCAAGACCGCCCAGCGAGCAAATCTGTCTGTACCTCAGCACAAGGAACTTTCGGTAGGAACGCTTCGCGCATTGATCCGCGCTGCTGGCATGACCGTCGAGGAGTTCATAGAACTGCTCTGACTCCTGGCAGGAATTCAGATTGAATCCCCACAACAACACGTTCCGAACTGGGTTCCACCGATTGATGGTGGTTTTGCGCTGAACCTATAATCGGAGTGTCTCTTGTCTTCCTATGCCGGCTTCTTTTCTTTCCGCAGGACGTTTCCGCCTGCTTTCGATTGCCGGTTGCTTCTTCCTGCTTACCTTTAGCAGCGCCTGGATAAAGGCTGCTCCTCCGCGCGGCGTATTCGCGCTCCCCCCCTATGAAAGAGCGCAGCGGATGCGCGAAGCTCTCGAGGGCCGCCCCGAGCGCCAGCGTACGCGCCGCGAGTATGAGCGCGTGATCGATGCTTACCGCACCGTTTATCACTATGAGCCATCGTCTCCACGCGCCGACGCCTCTATCGCCGCGGTCGCCGATCTGCTCGCGGAAGAGGGCCGCGTCTTTCAGGATGACAAATCGCTGCGCGACGCCATCGGCCAGTATGCGTTTCTGCGCAAGGAATATCCCGGAAGCCGCTATCGTTTCAGTGCGCTGCTGACCATCGGCGAGATCTATCTGCGCGATTTGAATGACCGTGACAGCGCACGCGCCACCTTCCAGCAGTTCCTCAAGCTCTATCCACAAAACCCCATGGCCAATGAAGCTCGGATGGAGCTGAGTAACCTGCGCCGGAATGTTCCGAGCCGCCGATCGCATGGATCTCGTGGATCGCAGGCTTCGACGGTGACCGATCAAGCCGCCTCGAATCCCGCTCCCGCTGCACCCCCGTCCAAAAATCACAAACACACAGTGCTTACCGCGGCGATTCAGTCGCAGGCCAACCAGAATGCGCCGAGCCCCTCCGCATCCACATCGACGGCCGGGAAAAATCAGCCGCAGCCTAAACCGGTACAAAGCACGGCACCTGGAATAGAAGAGAGCGATCTGCCTGCACCGTCGCCTGCTCCTGTATCGACCGCACCCCGCGACACGGAGTCGCGGCATTTGAGTGACGCGGTTCTCAACGCGCCTCCGCCGCCGCGCCGCGGCAAGCTGCCTCTGGTTACCGGCATCCGCCACTGGTCCACGCCGGTGTACACGCGCGTCGCCATCGATCTGCAGGATGAAGTTCAGTATGAGGCTGTGCGCGTCCCGAATCCCGATCGCATCTTTTTCGATCTTCACGGAGCGCGCCTGTCTCCTGAACTGATCGGCAAAGCCGACGAAGTCATCGACGATGGCTTTCTGAAGCAGATTCGCGCTGCGCAGTTTTCCAATGACGTCACGCGTATCGTTCTCGACGTGAGCGACGTCAGCGAATACTCGGCGTTCTTTCTTCCCAACCCCTCGCGCCTCATCATCGATGTGCATGGACGCAAATCTCGCTCCACCCCACCGGTGTACACCGCAGCCGCCGCACCTCCTCCGGGCAACATCGCAACCAGACCGCCGGCGACGAAGAAAGAAACTTCGCGGCCGGGGACGGCGGCCTCGGCCAGGCCCACCATCGGTATCGGCCCCGAGCAGACTTCCGTGGACGATCTGGGCGCGCCAATCACAGCGCCACCCGTGGTCTCAGCGAAGAACAGCGGAGCGGAAGACGATTCCGGCGTCGTCGGCGATCGCCCGCCGGTGCACAGCAATCCCTCCGCACTGGCCGATGTCGCGACCCTTAGCCAGCAACCCAATCGCGTCAAGGCGACGAAACATCCCACCACCGCGCCGGTCGCACAGTCGGTGGCTGGAACCACTCCCGCGCCGCAGCCCAACGATGTTGCCGCAGCCAACATCCCTCCGCCCCCCATGCCGAAGAGCCGATCTCGCCGCAAGGCAGCGGAGGCCACCGATGCTCCGCCCGTTGATCTCGGCGCTACTGGCATTCACGCTGCGCAGCCAACCGCAGATGGTCAGCGCTCCCTGGTGCGCACCCTCGGCCTCAAGATCAATCGCATCGTCGTCGATGCAGGACACGGCGGCCATGACTCCGGCACGCTGGGCCCCGGCGGCATTCAGGAAAAGGACGTTGTACTCGATGTCGCCCTGCGCCTGGGCGCACTGCTGAAACAGAAGCTAGGCGCCGACGTGATCTACACACGCGACGACGACACCTTCATCCCCCTCGAAACGCGCACCGCGATTGCCAACAAGGCGCAGGCCGATCTCTTTATCTCCGTTCACGCAAACTCCAGCTCCGACCCGTCTGCGCGCGGCGTCGAGACCTATTACCTGAACTTCACCACTTCGGCCGACGCCCTTGAAACCGCGGCGCGTGAAAATGCGGTCTCGGATGAATCCATTCATCAGCTCTCCGACCTGGTGAAGAAGATCGCCCTGCAGGACAAGATCAACGAATCCCGCGAGTTTGCCTCCGATGTGCAGCAGAGCCTGTACAGCGGACTCGAAGAAGGAAACTCCGGGCTGAAGGATCGCGGCGTGAAGAAGGCTCCGTTCGTGGTGCTGATCGGCGCGAATATGCCTTCGATCCTGGCCGAGATCTCCTTTCTCACCAATCCCGATGATGCGCATGAGCTGCGCGATCCAAAGTATCGCGAACGCATTGCCGAATCGCTCTATCGTGGAGTTTCGCGCTATGTGGGCAGCCTGAGCGGCATACGCATTGCCGACGCTTCCACCCACGGCACCAACTAGAGGAAGCTGCTTTCGCCTCACCACAAGAACCGGCAAGTGACGCGCGGCTCTTTCCTACCGGTGATAGTCTCTTTTTGTAATGGTCTTTTCTGTGCGTCCCATGGCTGTCTTCTGCGTTGGCCTTATTCTGGCCGCGCCCCTTGTGCGGGCGCAGATCGCGATTCAGCCCCCACCCTTGCTGCCATCTTCGTTTGCGAAATGGACCGCTGCTGTCCCTCCACAAGCGGGAACCGATCCCGCGACTGCAGATCCGGCCAACAGTTCGGTGCTGAAAGAGTATGGGCTCAAGGATTTCGCCGCTGCCGAATACACCCACGGCGCGAGCAAGCTCAGTATCAAAGCCATGCGCTTTGTAGACGCGACTGGAGCCTATGGCGCATTCACCTTTTATCGCAAGGCCGGGATGCACCCGGCTGATATCGGCAAAGAGGCCGCTGTGGATACCGGTGAAGTCGTCTTCTGGTCGGGCACCACGCTGGTCGATGCTACTTCGCCGCACGTAGACGCTGACCAGAGAGCCGCGCTGAAATCATTGGCTTCATCCTTGCCGCAGAATGCCGGTCCGGAAGGCGTGGCCCCATCGCTCCCCGGCTACCTGCCCGCTGAATCGCTGGAGAAGAGCAGCGTCCGTTACGCCATCGGCCCGGATGGATACACGAAGGCCGGAGGAGTTCTTCCCTCGGAGGTTATCGACTTCAGCCGCGATGCGGAAGCGGTTACGGCAAAGTATCCGTCTCACTCCGGCGATGGCACGCTTACCATCCTCGAGTATCCCACTCCGCAGATGGCCGCCGATCGTGAGAAAGCCATCGCCGCACTCCTGAAGAGCTCGCCGCTGCCTGCGGCATTGCAGAGCAGCAACACTGCGGCACTGGGAGTGAAGCACAGCGGTCCACTGGTCGCGGTTACCAGCGGCGCGATGTCATCAGAAGATTCACAGCGGCTTCTCAATCAGGTGAAGTACGGAGCAGCGCTCACCTGGAATCACACGGAAGCGTATGTCGGCGAAGTGCGCAAGACAGCGAAGCTGCTGCTGGGCATTCTTTATCTCACCGCGTTCCTGGGTGGTGCGGCGTTGCTGTTAGGGATCTTCCTCGGCGGAGGCCGCGCGTTGATACGGGTGATGCGAGGCAAGCCTCCGTCAACGATGAACGACGACGATTTCATCAGCCTGAAGCTGGGCAGCTGAAGGGTCACCGCCAAATTGCATTAAATTGTGTGCACCATGGAGATAAATCGCTTAAAAAGAGGCGATTATATAGGAAATGGGCTCATCTTACGGGAATAAAAGGCGAAGACGGCGTTTGACCATCTATTCCAACCTCGCTTCCGTATCTTATTGAATCAAAGCGATTTGCATTCGGCTGGATTTTGCCTTGACACCCTTTCCCCCCAAACATAGTATTTCGCCAGAAAGTTCTGATGGCTTTGCCTCCGTTGGAACTATTCTCCCTAAAGAAAAGGCTGCCCTGTTGCCGGGCGGCCTTTTCGTTCTTATGGCAGGGTTTATTCCCTGGCCTTTTCGTTGCCGGTTGGCGCTTCAGAAATTGGATCGGTCCATTGCGCTCCGCACTCTTCGCATCGCCACACATTGGCCGGTTCCGCGCTTTCAAGTACCGGATCCGCGGCGCCGCACTTCGAGCAATGCGGCGTTTCGAAATCTGGAACCCTCGTTCTGTTCTGATCACGGATCTCCTGTGAGATCGGGTTCTGCATGACCAGCTGAGCGCGCTCAAGCTCATCGGCAGCGACCAGCACACGCGGACCATAGGATTGCCACGACTGCGAGCCCTGCGGCCCGTCATACCAGCTCTTGATTCCGGCCTGCTCCAGAGCAGCCATCACGTCCGCCGCCTCTTCACGCTCACCGCACTCGCACAGTACGATCTTCCACGAGTAGTTGGCAGGCGAGTTCTCGCCACCTTCTTCTTCCTCGCCTCCAGGAAGAATGGGATCCGTGATCGCATCGACGTACTTGTCGTCCCATTTGGCAGGCGCAGCAGCTGGACTTCTTCTACTCCCCGGCTGCGATTGAGAAGTCACCGCCTCCGGCTCTGGAAGCGAGCGCCGCTTCAGCTCATCGCGAAGTACTTGCTGTGCAATATCAGTAAGATCGCCGAATTCGTAACTTAATTCGCTCAGCTCGGCATCGCTCTTTTCGGAGTAAACGCGGGATAGCCGCTGCCATTCTTTTACCGGATCCAATCTTTCTCCTCATACTGCAAGCATCTGTACATACTGCCGATAACTTTACGGCACGCACCGCTGACGATAAACTTTAAAGGGAAGGCCGACGTAGCTCAGTTGGTAGAGCAGCCGATTCGTAATCGGCAGGTCACCGGTTCAAGTCCGGTCGTCGGCTCCAGTCATTCCCAGATCTCATTCCCAGATCAGCAGCTTCTCCCGCTGAAACCTTCAGATCCGCAACATCTTCTCGCAATGAATACACTTCTGCGCAGAATGGACCCAAAATTCTCCGCCCGTTGATTAGAGTGGCTGCGGATTCGCGCGACTAAATATCCGGAGCCTTTGGGACAAGCACCCATCTCAGCAAGATGCTGAATGAAGCCAAAAGATAAGCTACCAGTGCACAAAAGTCGATGAAGCATGGAAACTCCGGTGCACCTGCAAGAAGAGAGCTTCTGATGGAGAAAATGCCGAGGAATAAAGCCACAATTTGGCCGATGTAGTCCTTTGGAGTAGCAAAGCCCGCAAGATAGACCACCCAAAACGCCACGAGAAGACCAGTCATCCAAACCAGCAGTTTCAAATAATGCGGACGCACGAGTCGAATCCGATAGAGATCGTTTGGTCGATTTGCTTCGAGAGAATCCAATTCGGGAACGAAGTTAAGGCCATTGAATTCAATCTGCATGAAATCAATCCATACATTCTCTGTGCTCGGAACGGGAACGAGTGAAGGATTTACATCGAGGTAATAGCTGTCAAAGGGATAATAGAAGGCATCGACCTGCGGGTTGGCTGCCCATTTGAAATCGCCTTTGCCTCGCAGTTCCATGCCGAACAGAGGTTCCGGTGCAAGCTTTATGGGTTCATCTGATTCCCCGACAGATTTGAAACCACCGTCTTCGAAATGCGCCAATTCTAAAAGAACCTGCTTGAAGCGAGCTTGCCACTCCAGCAACCGCTGCGGGTTCTTCTCTAATGGGAACGGCAGCAGACGCACTTCCACCGCTCCACTAAATGTGCTGGCTGACGGATCGAATGTCTTCGCGGTGAGAAAGACACTCGACTGCTGAGGCGGCTGTATCGATGTGGTCGCGGGCGAGAAGGTAAGCGAGGGCTTCTCGCGGCGTGGCCTAGTCCATAAAGCTAATATCGCGCCAATGATGAGCAGGGCCAGCAGGGGAGTAAAACGCCATCGGAGAAGGCTCCTCATTAACGCAACCCGATCCAGCTGGAAACACGATGCATCTCTAGGCACCTATTGCCCACCGAATTCTACTTCAGGAATTAACTCCGGTGAAAAGGATTCTCGGAGTTTAAGACATACGCTTCAGCGCACACGCTCAGCACAATCGCCGCAATCTGATTTCAAGGCCGCTCCGGCCACGCGTGTCGCGGATACCTCCGCATCAGCTCGCGGCGAACCTGCGGATAGAGCCGCTCCCAGAATCCCGCGAGGTCAGTGGTCGTCTGCACCGGGCGGTGATTCGGCGCCAGCAGATGGATGACAACCGGCGTTTGCGCCGCTCCGATCTTCGGCGTCTCGCGCATCCCAAAGAAATCCTGCAGCCGCGACGAGACCCAGGGCGGCTTGCCATGTTCAAAATGAATCTTCACCTGCCGTCCGCCCTGCAGGCGAAGCGATTCGGGAGCGAGCTGATTGAGCTTCCGGGCATCGGCCTTCTGCTCCAGCAGCGAGAGAAAGTCCCGCGCTGCAACCTTCAGATCGGCAAAGCTCAGCGAGCCAAGACACATCTCGCGCAGCGTCGCCTGAACATCCGGCGGTTCAAGCCCCGCGAACTCCACCCGCGCAAGAAAGTGATCGAGCCGGTCGCGATCGACAAAGCGCTCGATTCCCGCCTCGATAGCCTTTTGCGCAAGCAGCTCGGCAGCCGCCTCCGGCGGAGGCGTCGCGCCCCGCGATTCTTCGATGATCAGCTCGTCGTAGAGCAGAGCGCTCACCGCTTCCACTCGTTCGGAGGAACGATTCCACACCACCGTGGATTGCTCCCGCATGCGATCCGGGAACAGATCGATCAACCACTCGGCCTCGATGCGTGAGGTCATACGCACCAGCGGCAGAGGCTTGTCCTTGCGGTCTTCGGCATCGAGGGCAACCATCAGCTCATAGGCGGGCGGCTGACCCAGCACCTCGGCACTCCCACCTGCTGAAAGCAAAACCTGGTTGCCGGCCCGGCGCTGCGCCACGCGGTCAGGAAATCCCGTCAGCACGGACTTGAGCAGAGCATCATCGTCATGATGTCGAGGGCCGGAGGCGCGCGCGATTCGGCGCAGCTGCTCGACTGACTGCTGCAGTCGCGGATCTCTACGCCGTTCGTCTCTGCTCTTGTCCAACACCGGGAGCAGATCATTGCCCTCGAACTCGATGCCTGAAGAGAGCAGAGCCGCCACCACGCAGCCGTCATCGCCCACGCCGCGATCTACGGCATCGATCACCACGCGCGACAAGCGGGGAGAAAGAGGAAACCGGCTCAGCTGCCGCACCGCGTCTCCGCTCGCGCCGAGGCGATCCAGCAGTGACTCGGCGCTGGCCGCGGCAGCCTCCGGCGGCGCATCCAGCCATTCGATCTCTCGGGGATCGATACGCATGGCGCGCAGGGTAAGACACAGCTGCGACAGATCGCTCCGCAGAATCTCCGGCGTATCATGCTCCGGCCGCAGCTGATAGTCCTCGACCGTATAGAGGCGCAGCACGCGACCCGGCCCGGTGCGTGCCGCGCGTCCCGCTCTCTGCTTCGCCGAAGCTTTGCTCACGCGCCCGACCGTCAGCGTCTGCAATCCGCTCCAGTGCGACCAGGTCGCGAATCGCGCCAGCCCGCTGTCGATCACCGCATTCACGCCCTCGACAGTGATCGAGCTCTCCGCTACGTTCGTTGCCAGAATCAGTTTTCGCCGTGGACCAGGAGTGATGGCCCGATCCTGCTCTTCGGGAGACAGACTTCCGTGCAGCGGAAACATCGCGACCCCCGCTCGCCGCGCGCTCGCATCGCAGGCGCCCATGGAGCGGCGAATCTCGGCAGCCCCCGGCAGGAACGCCAGAATGTCGCCGTCACTGGATTGCGTGAGCAGCATATCCAGTGCGTTTCGCAGCTGCAGCTCAAGCGGCTCCGGCGAATATGGCAGATGATTCACCGAAAGCTCGAATAGCCTTCCCCCGGATTTCACGATCGGACACCCATCCAAATAGTTGGCGATGGTCTCCACATCGAGCGTTGCGGACATGACCACGAGGCGCAGATCGGGCCGGCGGCGTTGCAGACGCTTCAGCAATGCCAGCGAAAAATCGCCTTCGAGATGGCGCTCGTGAAATTCATCGAGCACGATAGCATCAACGCCCTTCAGATCCGGGTCGGAGATCAGCCGCCGCGTCAGCACGCCCTCGGTGACAAACCGCAGCCGCGTGTGCGGCCCCGCAACCTCGTCGAAGCGAACCTGATAGCCGGCCGTTTCGCCGATACGCTCGCCCATTTCGGAAGCAACACGGCGCGCCGCCATGCGGGCTGCAATGCGGCGTGGCTCGAGGACCAGCACTTCACCGCTGACGACCTTAAGAATTTCCGGAGGCACGCGCGTCGTTTTGCCTGCACCCGGCGCGGCCTCAATCACGAGGTTGAGAGATGTTTGAACCGAAGCAATGATTTCCGGCAGGACTTCATCGATGGGAAGGACAAGTTTGCGGCTCACCAGTTCCCATCGAACCACGCAGTTCCATCGGCGTCAATTTCGCGCAGGCATCCACTTCCCGTGCACAAAATTCACGTTGCACCAACTTTGTACTGGTTTGTACCCATTTATCCACGCAAATTTCATCTCCGGCTCTTGTTTCCAAAGCGCAGGCCTTCGATAATCGGCTCAGAAGTGAGCGACGGTCCTTTTGCGAGTACACACCACTGTGACCCGGTATAGCCGTCAAGATGCTCTTCGCATCCTCCGCATCCAGCCCAAGCACCTGCGGGCCTGGGAGCGAGCAGGCTTGCTCTCTTTTTCCGACAGCTACAGCTTTCAGGATCTGGTTCAGTTGCGCAAGCTGCGCGACCTGCGGGCGACGCGCCTCTCCGCGGCCAGCATCCGCGCTGGCGTGAACGCCATGCAGGCGGTCTCCGGGATGACCAACCCGCTGATGGAATCGAGCGCGGTGAGAAGCGGCTCGCACCTGGTGTTCCGCCACTCCGGCTCGTGGATGGAGCCGCTCACCCGCCAGTTCCTCTTCGACTTCGAAGGAAAAGGGCGGCTGATTGAGGTTGAAGGCGACAAGCTCTCCCCGGCGCAGCTCAGCGGTCGCGTCTCCGCACTTTTCCTGCAGGCAGTGCGCTGCGAAGAAGCCGCAAAGACCGCGGACGCCATCAAGGATTACGAATCCATCCTTGAGCTCGATCCCCGGCACGCGCCGTCGGCCATCAATCTGGGGACGATCTTCTATAACCAGCGGCAGTATTTAGTCGCCGAGCAGCTATACCGGCGAGCCACCGAGGCCGATCCCGCCTACGCTCTGGCCTTCTTCGATCTTGGCAATGTGCTCGACGAGCTGCAGCGCATGGATGAGGCCATCGAAGCCTATTGCACCGCCATTCGTCTGGTTCCGAAGTACGCCGATGCCCACTACAACCTGGCATTGGCCTACGAGCGCAGAAACGAGCGCCGCAAAGCCCTGAAGCACTGGATGACCTACCTCAAGCTCGATCCTGTAGGTCCGTGGGCCAGTCACGCTCGCGGCCAGGCGAAGAAGATCCTGGAGCGCGAAAAGCTCTCCATCGTCTGGCGCCGGACAAAGTGTCCCGCCGGCGTTCATGCTCACAGCGAGCACTGCTGCAAAGCCTAGTTTGCGCTACGCTTTCTCCCGTCCAACAGAAGGTGCTACACTCAACGGTTTTCTATCCCCTTTCCCTCGTTGAGGAACCGCATGACGCTGGACACCCCGGCCGCACCACCTCCGCTCACCCAATTGAATGAAGACGAGCAGCTCTTCCGCTCCACAGTTCGCGATTTTGCCCGCCAGACCATCGCACCGCTGGTGCGCGAAATGGATGAGCAGCAGCACTTCACGTCAGAGCTCGTAGCGGACTTGTTCTCGCTGGGCATGATGGGCATCGAGATCCCCGAGGAGTACGGCGGCGCTGGTGGAACCTTCTTCCAGTCGATTCTCGCCGTCGAAGAAATCTCCGCCGTCGATCCGGCGGTAGGCGTGCTCGTCGACGTGCAGAACACGCTCTGCGCAAATGCCTTGCTCAAATGGGGCGCATCAGAGCAGAAGAAGACCTTTCTGCCCCGGCTGGCAGCGAACACGGTCGCCGCATATGCGCTGAGCGAAGCCAGCTCCGGGTCGGATGCTTTCGCGCTGCAAACTCGCGCCGTAAAGCAGGGCGATGAATACATCCTCAACGGCCGCAAGCTCTGGATCAGCAATTCGCGTGAGGCTGGCCTGTTTATCGTCTTCGCAACGCTCGACCCTTCGGCCGGATACAAAGGCATCACTGCTTTCCTCGTCGAGAGAGACTCTGCCGGATTCGCCGTAGGCAAGAAGGAAGACAAGCTCGGCATCCGCGCCTCTTCCACCTGCGAGCTGATTCTCGACGACTGCCGCGTGCCTGCCGCAAATCTTCTTGGCCAGGAAGGCAAGGGCTACAAGATCGCCATCGAGACGCTGAACGAGGGACGCATCGGCATTGCCGCGCAGATGCTGGGTCTGGCCGAGGGAGCATGGAATTTCGCGGCAAAATACGCGCTCGAACGGCGGCAATTCGGCAAACCTATTGCGGAATTTCAGGCGGTGCAGTTTTCGCTCGCGGAGATGGCAATCGAGATCGAGGCCACGCGCCTGCTGGTCTATAACGCGGCCCGGCTCAAAGACGCAAAGATGGAATTTGTTCGCGAAGCGGCGATGGCCAAATATTTCGCGTCACAGGTGGCGGAGCGCGTTGCCAGCCAGGCCGTGGAGATCTATGGCGGCTGCGGATTCGTAAAAGATTATCCCGTCGAGAAGTTCTATCGCGACGCCAAGATCGGAAAAATCTACGAAGGCACCTCGAACATGCAGCTTGCCACCATCGGAAAACTTGTTCTGGGCAAGCTGAAGTGAACCGGCAATGGTTCTCGGATTAGATCTCGTCTTCTCCGGACGAGCCGGCGTTGTCTATGAGTCCCGGCGATACGCGGGGCCGGTCGGCCGGATGTGTCCGGGCTCCGATTTCCCGGGCCAGGGCCGCACTTTCTTTTCGCCATCCGCGTTGTTCTCGGGAAGTGCATCATTATTGTCTGTGCCCAACGAAGTGCTCTGATCGTTCAACTCGGTGTCGCTGGGCTCATTTCTGTCCAGGGAAGATATCTTGACCACTGTGAAACCTCCACATTTGTTTTGCTTTTGATTGGATGCCGGATTCTGTGGCAACCAATGTCAAAAGTCTACTTTCCAAGGAAATGGCGTTTTAGATATGGATTGCCCGGGCTCGGCGGAATTTTGCTGCGGATCGGTAAAAACTTCCGACCTGCTTTTGGTGGTCCCACTTAACTTCTTTGTTTTCAGAAAATATTTTGGAAACTCAGTTGCACTATGAGGGTTATTGCTTTGGTGACAGAGTTATGAAGATATTGAGTGTTGAGCACAAACGTTTTGACCGAAAGAGGACGGACATGCAGATGTCAAAGCCGATGGTAACGATTGAAAATTGGGCGGTTGTGAAAAAAGGCACGTACGTAGCCTATGAGGAGCTCGAGCCCGGAAACGTTCTCACCGGTCAGGTCTTCGGTCATTCGAGTCTGCCCAACGCGAAATCGGTTTTTACCTCACCAATCATCAGCATCGACAACGACAACTGCGTCGTCGAGACCCGCAACACCCTGTATCTGCTCGGCGAACCCAGCGCGGATTATAAGAGCAGCGATGAATATAGGAATTGGGAAGGCCAGCGGAAATCTCGATTCGCTGCGTAAGCCTGAATGTCTTAAAAATAGCGTGGCTTCAACTGGCTTTACTCGCTGAAATCTTTCACTGCGCCTTCCAACTATTTACAGTATCCCGCGGAATAGTATCCTCTACGCTCTCCGCGTAGACCTTCGCACCTTGCACGTCCGGATGAAACGCCGGATTTGAATCGCAGACCAGCCGCTCAATTCCAAAGTCAACGTATTTTGCACACAGCGATTGCCGGTGCCAATACTTTTGGTCTTTGTAAAAAGCCCAGAAGAAGAGAAACCGGATCGGAATCATCCATTCGTGCCGCAGAGGAGCGCCATACGCAAAGAGCGGATCGACCGTAATTGTTCCATCCCCAAGCCTCACCTCCGGCAGGGCTGCAAAGAAGAATTTGCTCTGGCTCGCACTCTTCAACTCGCCAATCGCACCCTCAAGAGCTTTCTTGGAATGCTGATAGAACGCCTCCGAATTCACGACCAGAATGTCGTGTTCCTCCTTTCGGGGTCTGTGTTTTTTCGATTGCTGAAGAGCGCTGGGATGTTTTCTCACATAGAGCTTGCCCGCATGCTTGGCCAGTCTTCTGGTTCCGGAGAAACCGAAGATCGAAGACCGCGAAGAGACCAGCGGATAGTATCCAACCGTGACAACGACGGCCTCCGGGAACATCTGATGGATCTTCTTCAATTCCGTTGACATCGACGGCCCGCACGACGTGTCCGTTTCATTCTCGAGCGTTGTCGTCTCCGTCCATGGATAGACAATGCTCTCTGCGCCCACATCGTTAATGCAGCCTTCGACAAGAATGAGGTTCGCCTTGGCAAGCTCGCTTATACCTGAAGCGTATTCGATTTGCTGATCAACCGATGGGAGAGAGCTGTTGAGATCTCCAACGCAAGGCGCGGGATTTGGGGCGACGGATGTTGACGGCGTGCTCAACAACGCTCCCGAATGTGCGAATGTTGCAAGCGTCACTGTCCGATTTGTCTGCGCAGCGAGCCAGTCTGTCACCTGATAGCGGAAAGTATTTTCCTGGCGCAGCCCATCGCCCCACATCACCGATGTCCCGAATGCAAGCACGGTCAGGCCCTGCGAACCGGGCTTGGGTTGATTCGGCGTGACGTATTTATCCGTAAGTACACAGAGCTGCGCACTAAGGCTATGCGCCGATCCTATGAGCAATAGAACGCATATACCCGGAAATACTCTTATCCTGGCGCGTCTCTCTTTGCTTTGTTGCGAGATTACGTTCATCGCCGCATAACATGCTTCACGGAAACGACGACAGAATACGGGCTCGACTTAATATCTGCAAGATGTTTACCTATGGGTAATCTGAAGATTGCGGGAGATAAATGTACCGATGAATCTTCATCGCGGCGTCACATCGAATCACTTATCGCGCAGTATAGTTTCGATGTATTTTGAATCGGCTGTAAGGAGGCATGCGATGCCCGATCCACACAAGGTATCAGCTACTGGCCGTCGAAAGTTGTCGAACTATACTGGCCTGGGACGCACAAATATCGAATCGCACTATCGCATGCTCGTGGATAACCTCCCCGCTGGAGCAGCCCGGCCTCCACTCGAGAACTTTGACTCGAGTGACATATGGCCGTGGATTACGAGCTGGATCAAGGCCACCTACGAAACCGACGTTGCCTCTCTCTTCGTTCCCGCGAATAAGAAGCATGTCTTTCCAGCCTATCCCGGCACCGGAGAGCAGGGACACTACGATTTATCAGGCTTGGCGGCGGCAGATGGCTCGATACGTATCGCGCTCGCAGGAGATTGGGCCACCGGCACAGACATATCGCAACAGGTTGCCGACTCGATGGTCGCGGGAGATCCGGCTCCCGAGCTCACTATCCATCTGGGAGATGTTTACTATGTCGGTCTTCCCACCGAGGTGGAAGAAAACTGCCTTGGAAACAATACGGGAAGCTACACAGGCGTCACCTGGAGGCACGGCACAAAAGGCAGCTTCGCTCTGAATGGAAATCACGAAATGTATTCCGGAGGCGACGGATACTTCGACAACCTGCTTAAGACTTTAGGCATTCCCTCCTCGCAGGATCAGAAGCAACTCACCAGCTACTTCTGCCTCGAGACTCCGGTGTGGCGCATCATCGCCATCGATACCGGTTACAACTCTGACACCCTTTCCGGCGACTGCCATCTCGAGCCTGTTCTCATCGACTGGTTACAAAACGTCATCAACCCGGCGGCAAACAAAAAGCCCACCGTTCTGCTCTCACATCACCAGTGGTTCAGCGGATTCAACGACGGCAACTATGGCAAGCCAGCTTCGCAGATGGCGCCGTTTCTTCAGAGCCAGGAGTTCGTGTGGCTGTGGGGCCACGAGCATCGTCTCGCCATCTACAACAGGTACCAGGATCCGCAGACCCATCTGAAGGTCTACGCACGGTGCATCGGCCACGGGGGCATGCCTGTGGAGATGCCCCAGCTCGGCTACCCCAATCCCACCACTCCGCAAAGAGTCGAATATTGGGATGGCGACACTGATGGGCATGCGAGTCGATTCCAAACACTAGAGGACAAAACCGTCGTTGGCCCCAACGGCTTTGTGATGATGGTGATCCAGGGAAACACGCTCACACTCGAATATCTGGACGCCGACCGCACCTCATTGTTGAAGGAAAGCTTCGTCCCCGGCGGCAGCGGAAGTTGGGATGGAACGCTCACCCGAACGATCGTGAACGATCCACAGATACTGGCGCAGATCATCTACGAATAGCAGTCATCCCGTTATTGCTGGATTTACTTATTTAAGCGAGCGCCTGGTTGAGATTGTCGATGGCCTCATCGATCTCCGCGGTATTTTTGTAGCCGACGGTGACACAATCGACGCCGGCATTGCGGAAGGCAAATTTCATCGCTGCCTGCCGGTCCTCGCGGTTGAAGACGCCTTCGCCGATCAGCTTCATGCTGATGACGCCCATGCCTTCCCGTCGCACTTGCTTAATGTGCGAGACTACCTCGCTCACATTGCCCAATCCGTCGGTCGCGTAATTTTCCGCATCCATCCGCGTACCCTTGTGATTCACGCGAATCATGGCCACGTCCAGCCAGCGATTGCCGGGAACCTGGCGCAGCGCAGGCAGTCCGTGAACCGACGCTCCGTGGCTGAGAATGGTCTTCTTCGACTCCGCCGTAAGAATCGCGTCCTGCCAATGCGCGGTGTCCGCCGGCCAGGTCGGCACATGCTGGTAATGCAGCAGCATGATGTCGAAATAGTCGGTGTTCGCCAGCCGGCGCAATTCTTCGAGCTTGGCATGGGGATCGATGCCCGGCGTCGTGGTCACCTTTGACATGATCCGGTAGCTGTCGCGCGGAATGCCTTTGAGAGCCACACCCAGCATGCGATGCATGTCGCCATACGACTCCGCGGTCTCGTAGAAGCGGACGCCATGGTCGTAGGCATAGCGAACCAGGCGGGTGAACTGCTCCTGCCCCAGGTTGCGCTGCACTTCTCCGCTGAAGCTGCCCGTGCCGAAGGCCAGCCGGGTGACTTTGACATTCGATCGGCCGAGCGTGACCCAATCGGTGGCAGTCTGGCGCTCCGCATGAAGGGGAAAGCTACCGAAACCGGCAAGCGCACCTGCGGCAAGCCCGGTTTTGAGGACGTCGCGACGGGAGTAGCGAGACATGATTAGCTATTTTGCGGCGAAATGCGCAATTTGGCTAGTTATTGGTGCCGAAGAAGGGACTCGAACCCCCACACCCTTGCGAGTACATGGACCTGAACCATGCGCGTCTGCCAATTCCGCCACTTCGGCACGCACGTGATGTCCAGCACGAACGGCTGGACTGGCAGCAATTCCTAGTCTTACAAAGCATTGGGATCGTGTCAAACTTGGTGACTCCCCGCGATCTGCGCTGGACCAGCCCATACCGTCCGTGCGACCTTCCTGTCTAAAGCTGCATCCCAATAGGGAGCACTTCGCGGACGCCCGCGAAGAAAGGCTAAAGCGATCATGACCGAAGCCATTCGAACTCCTACTATCCCCCTTGAACAAGCGGAAAAGATCCGCGCCTTTTCCCACGACCTGAGCAACGCACTCGAGGTCATCATTCAGACCAGTTATCTGCTGGGGATGCTGGAGCTCGACGAGAATGGCAAGCAATGGCGGCAGATGCTGGATCAGGGAGTGCAGCAGGCAGCCGGCGTCAATCGTAACCTTCGCGACTACATCCTCAAGAACAGCTAGTAGAGAAAGCGCCGCAGCAACAGCCGCGGCGCTTTTTCGATGGGTGTTCGGCAGCAAAGCTTAAACCAGCTTGGCGTCCAGAACAATTTCAGTATTGCCCTTGAAGAGCCGGGAGATCGGGCAGCCGGCCTTGGCGTTCTGAGCCGCCGTTTCAAAGGATGCTTCGGTCGCGCCTGGAACCTTCGCGTGCGTGGTGAGGTGGATAGAGGTGATGGTGAAGCCTGCGTCCGTCTTTTCGAATTTCACTGCCGCAGTCGTTTCCAGCGATTCGGGTGTGAGGTTGGCCTGGCCGAGCTGGGCGCTGAGCGCCATGGTGAAACATCCGGCATGAGCAGCTGCGATGAGTTCTTCGGGGTTGGTTCCAATGCCGTTCTCGAAGCGTGTGCTAAATGAATATTGAGTCTCTTTCAAGACTCCGCTCTGGGTTGAAATCACCCCTTTGCCGTCTTTGAGTCCGCCATTCCAAACGGCGCTTGCTGTGCGCTCCATAAAAAAGCTCCTTAGGTTGTGAGTACGAGATGGCCCGCTTATCGATGAGATGCAGGGGTTGGCGACGGCATTATCGCCGCGCTTTAGCATAACCAAACGGCGGACGTACGTCGAATTCGCAGCCTGTTGCCGATGCTTGGACACGACAGCGAATTGCGTAGAGCGGGACTGGGTGGCTGCGATACTCTTTTGCGGTGAGCACTAGCATTTGCAGCAATCAGCCAGAATCAGAAGCGGCGTCCGTCAAGATAAGTGACGCCGGTCTCACCCCGTCCAGCGAACATCACTCGGTCTACTGCCCGACTTGCTCGAGCCGGCTCTATTCGCGGCGCTGCAAGCTCATTTGCGCCAGCTGCGGCTACTACCTGAGCTGCGCCGACTACTACTGAGCGTTGTAGTCCGGTTCAGGGTACTCCGGTTCAGGATGCGCTGCGCTCGCGCAGCTGCTGATTTACCACCAGCAGCTCGCCAACCAGCTTGAGAAGCCGTGCATTCGCCGTCTCCAGCTCTTTGAGGCGAGCCTGGTCGGCGGCATGCTGGGCATCCACGCTGCCATGAGGAAGAGATGTTGCGCCCGGTGGCGCCCCTGATTCGTGAGTAGATTCGTGAGTATTCATACGGTCGTTCACCCGATCGATTCAATGTCCTTTGCTGCCTTGTCGATGATTTCCGCAACCCGGCTGATCTGATCCGAGGTCAGATCGCCCTGGGCAAATCGCAGCTTGAGTGCCAGCTTGAAGTTTTGCATCGCCCGCATCACCTGCGGCGTGCGTCCCGAGCCAAAAGCCTTGCCGACATCTTTAATCCTGCCCAGAAGCAGATCGATGCGGGCTTTGTTGGCTTTCAGCTCGGCGCGGCCGGTGTCGGTGATGGTGTAGCGCTTCTTGCCGCCCTCCACGTCCACGGTGGCAAAGCCTTCGTCTTCAAGCAGGCTCAGGGTGGGATAGACGACTCCGGCGCTGGGAACGTAAGCTCCAGCCATCTGCTCCTCAATGCCCTTGATGATTTCGTAGCCGTGAGCTGGCTTTTCGGCGATGAAGCTCAGGATCACCAGCCGCAGGTCGCCGCTGTCGAACAGGCGTCCGCCAAAATCGCCGCCAAAGCGATGGCGTCCGTGACGGCCCCAGCCTTCGCCCATCTCGGCCCAGAATCCGCCTTTGCCGCCGCGGAAATGCTTCCCGCCGCAACGGTCGAATGCTTCCCGGCCCGGTCTTTCGTAATGTTTTCCAAACATAATGTAATCTCCTCGATACTTCTAAGATATATCTTAAGATACATCTTAGAAGTATCGGGATGCGAAAATTTTCTGATATTTTCCTGCCAATAGCCTTCCCACCCACCCGGCGGACACGAAATCCAACCGTTACGTAAGCCGGAAGCGCAATAGAATCAATGCATTCTCGTCGTCTTAGTTGAAGAACACCGTGCTGCGAGTCGCCTGCGGGTCTATTCCGAATGGAGAACAGAAATCACGCTGGTATACGCAGCATTTCTTGCCGGCACGCAGCTTCCCAGCAGTGCGATCAGCGTCATCAGGGACCAGGCGAGCGAGAGTGAAACGGGGTCGTGCACCTTGACGTCGACGAGCATGCTGGCCAGGAAGCGGTCGAAGAGCCATGAGCCGGCAACGCCGATGGCGCCGCCCGCAAGAACCAGGCGCATGGCCTGCGAGACGATGAGGCGCAGCAATTCAAGACGCGATGAGCCGAGCGCGAGACGGATAGCCATCTCCTGCCGGCGCTGGCTGACCCAGTAGCTGAATACTCCGTAAACGCCGACTCCGGCCAGGATCATGGCCAGCATGGCGAAGGCGGCAATCAACAGCATAAGGAGCCGTCGCTGGGCGAGCGACTGCGAGAGGCGGCTCTCCATGGTTGCAACATCGAACAGAGGCTGCATGGGGTCGGTGTCGATGACCGCCTTGCGCATGGCCGCGCTCAGCGACCCTGGCTCGACGCTCGAGCGCAGCAGAATGTTCACCCCGGGTTCCGGTACCTGGTCAAACGGCAGATAGATGACGGGTTGGATATCTGCTTCGAGGCTGTCGTAGTGGACATTCTGGACGACGCCGACGGCGGTGATGGGGGTGAATATGTCATGGCCGTGGAGGTTGATTCGGAATTGTTTGTCGAGCGCGTTGCCGCCGAAGTACTTGCGGGCGAATGCCTGATTGACGATGGCGACGGGAGCAGAGCGAGCGTTATCTGCACCAGTAAATGCGCGGCCCTGGAGCAGGCTGGTGCCTGTGGCCGCGAAATATTCAGGGCTGATGCTGATGGTGCGGGCATCCGGACGCTGTCCGACCGGAAGTGGCGGACCGTCACCGAAGGCCAGAGTCCTGCCCCGGTAAACATGTTCAAGCGGAAGCGCGCTGCCCACCGCCGCGCTACGTACACCGGGAAGCGCTTGGAGCCGCGGCAGCAGTTGCTGTACAAAAGTTTTCGTCTTTTCCGGCTCCTCGGAATAATTGCGTTGCGCTTTCGCTGTGAGGCACTGGCGCGGATCAAACCCGGTGCCATTTTCAAGTACATGCGCAAAGCTGCGGATCAACAGGCCCGCCCCGGTGAGCAGCAACACAGCCAGCCCGATCTCCGCGATGAGCAGCGCACTGCGCAAGCGGCGATGCTGGCGGCCCGACGAGGCGCGGCCTCCCGCGCTCTGTAGCGAAGTGCGTAGATCGATTCGCGAAGAGCCGATGGCCGGAGCAAGACCGAACAGAATGGTCGTCAAAAGTGCGAGACCTGCGGTGAATGCGAGCACCCAGCCATTCACCTCGACGGCCGCACTCAGCTTGCCGAATGGCGCTTCGAGCAGATCGGCAACCGCCGATCTGTTGGTGAATTCGCCAGGAGCGCCACTCAGCCGGATGAGCCACGTAATGGCGGCTGCGATGGCAAGACCCAGCACGGAGGCAATTGCAGAAAGCGTGAGGTTTTCAACCAGAGACTGGCGGATGAGGCGCAGGCGGCCGGCGCCAAGCGCACCGCGCAGCGCCATCTCCGGCTCGCGGGTAACGGTGCGCGCCAATTGCAGGTTCGCTACGTTTACGCAGGCGATGAGCAGCACGGCCGCAACGCAGGCCAGCAGGATCAGGAGCGGCTCGCGGTCGTCGCCGGTGAGATAACGCTGCAGCGGCTCGGCAAGAATCTTGCGGCCTTCAGCCCAGTTCACAAAGAACGGGCCATAACCTCTCCTTCGGTTCTGTTCGAAGAGATTGAGCTCTGCCTGCGCCTGGGGCACGGTCACGCCGTCGCGAAGACGAGCGATTGTCACCACCGCAACAATCGAGATATTGGTCGTCTCCAGGCGTGTATCGGTGTCCATACCTGCAGGGATATAGAGGTCCGGCTCGGCGGATGGATCGGGAAAGATGAAGTGCGCGGGCAGAACTCCCACCACGGTCTGCGCTTTTCCAGCAAGCGCAATCGTGTGGCCGACGATTGCGGGGTCGCTGTTGAAGCGGCTCTGCCAGATGCGATGGCTCAGCATCACCACGGGTAGGGCACCCTTGCGGTCTTCGCTGCTCAGGAAGTTTCTGCCCAGTGCTGGAGCCACGTGCAGTGTGGGGAAAAAATTGGCTGTGACTCTCATCGCCGACACCCGCAACGGAGCGCCGACGCCGGTCAGATTCTCGTCTTCATCACCGGTATATCCCGCGATCGACTCAAACGAGTGGAGAACAGGCCGCGCGGCAAAGAAATCCTGATTGAGCAGGCCCTCCTCATCGCCATATTTTGTGTGCTGGTAAATAAACATCAGCCGGTCGGAGCCGGGATAGGAGAGCGGCCGCAGCAACAACGCGTAAACTGCGGAAAAAATCGCGGTGGTCGCGCCGATGCCGAGCGCGAGCGTAAGGATAGCGGTGAAAGCGTAAGCAGGATTGCGGCGCAATTGGCGAAACCCATAGCGCACATCCTGCGCAAGCGATTCGGCCAGCGTGCCGGCGCGTCCATCCCGCACCGCCTGTTTCACCTGTTCCATCCCGCCGCTCTCAGCCAGCGCGTGGCGGCGAGCGTCCTCGGGAGCGGAGCCGGCGGCAATCTTCTCGTCCGTCACCGCATCCACGTAGCTGCGGATCTCGTCATCCAAGTCGGATTCGATCCGCTTCTTGCGGAAAAGATTGCGGAGCGCGAATTTGCTATGGGACCACATGGCATTAGCTCTCCTAGGTGGTCTTCAGCGCGTGGCCAATCGCGCGGGAAATTGTGGTCCACTGTTCGGTTTCGACTCCAAGCTGACGCTCACCCGCCTTTGTGCGCCGGTAGTACTTTGCGCGGCGGTTGTTCTCCGACTCGCCCCAGGAGGACTTCAACCATCCGGCTTCCTCCATGCGATGAAGAGCGGGAAAGAGCGACCCGGGCCTCACCGAGAACGTACCTTCGGTGATGTGCTCGACACGCCGGGCAATCCCCAGGCCGTGAAATTCGCTATCGCCGATAGCCTTGAGGATCAGCAGGTCCAGTGTGCCCTGCAGAAGATTTGCCTGGTTTCGCTCCACTTGCATCGCTCCTATTGAATGACGATAGGAGTTTAAAAAGCGCTCGTAAAGAATGTCAATAGGAGTGAAGACCCGCCCGCACGATGAAAGACTCCAGCATCGTCCCTGTGGCCGCGGCCTTCAGCTTTTCGGATTGGCTATATCCATCTTTGCAGGAGCGTCACGCTGCAGTTCCGGAAGCAGCGGCGACACTGCGCAGCCTATCTGCAAAATCGTGCAAGGGTTCCTGTGCCGGTAGTGGCGCTCAGTGGGTAGCAGAGGCCAAGGCAACAGCGGGCTGCTCGGCTTCTCTCAGCTCATGAACCCGCTCGCCGATGGCGTACTTCAGCTTCTCGATGCCGGCTCCGGTTACTGCGGAGATCTCGTAGAACGCCAGCTTCTTCCGCCTGGCCATGGCCTTCAGCTTCTTGAGCTTCTCCGGATTCGCGACATCGACCTTCGATGCCACCACGATCATCGGCTTCTCCGCCAGTCCGTGGCCGAAGCTGGCCAGTTCCTTCACGATCACCTTGAAGTCTTCGACCGCATCGGGACGGCCGCTGGCGTCCGACACATCGACCAGATGCACCAGCAGACGCGTACGCTCGATATGACGCAGGAACTGCACACCCAGGCCAGCGCCGAGATGCGCGCCTTCGATGAGTCCCGGGATATCGGCGACGACGAAGCTTTGCTCGTGCGGAGCTTCGCCGATCGAAACCACTCCCAGGTTCGGCTCCAGTGTGGTGAAGGGATAGTCGGCAATCTTTGGCTTGGCCGCCGATATGCGCGAGATCAGCGTCGACTTACCCGCGTTGGGATAACCGACCAGACCTACATCGGCCAGCACCTTCAGCTCCAGCCGGTAATGGCGCTCCTCGCCCGGCTTGCCCATCTCGTGCTCGCGTGGAGCCTGGTGGGTCGAGGTAGCAAAGTGCTGGTTGCCGCGCCCGCCGCGTCCTGCCTTGGCGATGATCACGCGCTCGTCAGGATGGGCGAAGTCATGCACCAGCTCGCCGGTGTCCGCGTCGTAGAGCATGGTGCCGACGGGAACCTTGAGGATGGTGTCCTTACCCTCGCGGCCGCTGCAATTGGAGCCCATGCCGTGCTCGCCGCGCTCACCCTTGTGCTCCGGGTTGAAGCGGAAAAACATCAGGGTGTTGTGGCGCTGCGTAGACTCCATGACCACATCGCCGCCGTGACCGCCGTCGCCGCCCGAAGGGCCGCCGCGTGGCACGAACTTCTCCCGGCGGAAGGCCATGCAGCCATTACCTCCGTCACCGGCTTTTACTCGAATTTTGGCTTCATCAATAAACATTTCGCTTCTCTAGTTTAACGAATCGCGTACCCTGCTCTCACCAATTCCACGGCATTTCCGGAAGATTCGTACAGATCGTTCCCCGCGATCTGTTTTGAAGCATCGCTCACAGAGCCTTCGCGGCGTCTGCGGCCTTCCCTGTGCACCTTGCTGGCACAGCTTTGATGCCGAAGTTGGAGAAGAGGCTTCGCGTGAATGACCCCCGTCGTATTCCGCGCCTGCACTGGCTTTTCGTTCTGCTCCTCACATCTGCATTCGCTGCGCATCCGCAATCGGAAACTGGAGGAACCATCGCCGGCCTGGTGAAAGACGGCGGCGGCAGGCTCTTTCCCGCGCTCATCACGCTGCGCAATGTTGCCAATGGTGCTGAGATAAAGATGCTCAGCGACCGCAAAGGAAACTTTCGTTTTGCCGAAGTTGCTCCCGGCCTGTACGCCGTGCGCGTCAACGCTCCGGGATTTGCTCCGTGGCGGGCTACGAATGTCGCGGTGGAGGTAGGCCGCGTCACCCAACTCACCGTCAAGATGGAGTTATCCATCACCCCCCGCGCGAAAGCCCCCGACGGCCTGCGACCGCGCAACGATGCCTCACCGGCGGTGAGCAGCAACGTCGATCCGCAGCAGTTGGAGGGTCTACCGAGTGATAACAAGGACTGGTCGCAGCTGATCTCCACGACCAATGGAGCGGTTCCCGATGGTAGCGGCGAAAATGCGCTGAGCTTTCGCGGTTTGAGCCCGCTGCTGAATAGCATTGCCATCGATGGAGCGGAGAACAATCTCGCCTTTCATGCGCGGCAGCGCGGGGCGGGGGGCAACGGCTACTCGACATCGCAGCTGGCGGTGAGCGAGTTCCAGGTGAACGCCTCGAACTTTTCCGCCGAATACGGGCGCGCCGCGGGCGGCGAAATCAACAGCGTGACCAGGAGCGGCGGCAATCGCCTGCACGGGCAGGTAGTCTTCTACGATCGCAATGCCGACTGGGGCTCGGCTAATGCATTCAGCAAAATTCTTCAGGTCGAGCCAGCGGGAACAACCACCACCGCGAGCGGCGCTCCGGTGATGTATCTCAACGGAAAACCCGTCACCTATGTCGATGTGCCCTTCAAAGCGCCTGATCAGCGATTGCAGTGGGGCGCGTCCGCCGGCGGCCCCATTCGCCGCGACAAGCTCTTCTGGTTCCTCGCCTACGATCAGCACTACCGCGACTTTCCCGGCGTGGCGCGCGCCAATGAGCCCGATATTTTCTTCGCGCCGCCTGAGGCCCAGACACTGACCACGCTCGGAGCGCGCATCGCCGCCAGCACCAATCCCATCGTCACCACTTGCCGCGGAACGGTTATCGCTGGAGATGAGACCGGGCTGGCAGCATGCGCCTATGACACGGTACTGAATCAACTGAACGGCATGCTGGGTTCGGTGCCGCGCACCTCGCGCCAGCTTATTCTCTTTCCCAAGATCGAATGGCGTATCAACGACCGCATCCATCTCATCAGCGAGCTCAATCACATGCGGCGCAGCACAACCAACGGCGTGCTCTATGGGGCAACCGAAACCGATGGCATTGGAAGCTTCGGCGACAGCGCCACCAGCGAAGACGCGGGCATCGGGCGGCTGGAGTACTTCGCCACACCCAACCTGCTCAGCAATCTCCGCTACCAATACAGCCGCGACAATCTCTCGCAGACCGCCAGCACAGTGACACAGTTCGAGAAGCAGTTTGCAGATAATAGTTATGGACTCCCACCACAGATCGCGATCGACGCCAGCGCGGGAATCACGTTCGGCACGCTATCCAGCCTGAACAAACCGAAGTATCCCGAAGAAACGCGCCAGCAGTTTGTCGACGCCATGACCTGGATTCACCATCGCCACGCCATCAAGTTCGGATACGACTATAACCATGTCACCGATACAATCAGCGGACTGAACAAGCAGAACGGCGTCTATTCCTACTCGAACCTTCAGGACTTCGTCTCCGACATGCTCGCACCCAATCACTGCGATGGCACAACCACCGGCGCGGGAAACTATCCCTGTTACTCGCATTTCGAGCAGGCAGTAGGACCGTCAATCTGGCAGTTCAGTACCGAAGACTATGCGGCATTCCTGGCGGACGAATGGAAGCTTACTCCTCGATTGACTCTTTCTCTCGGTGTGCGATATGAGTTCGAAGATTTGCCTGACACCAGCAAGGAGATTGCAAATCCCGATATCCCACAGGCCGCCTATCTGCCTCGCGACCGTAATAACTTCGCCCCGCGCGGCGGCCTGGCCTGGGACATCTCTGGTAAAGGCAACACCGTGCTGCGTGCGGGATACGGAATCTACTACGGACGCATTGCCAACGCTACCGTCTTCAGCGCGCTCACTTCGACCGGCTCGACGAAGTCGGCACGCACTTTCTATTACCGCCCGCTCGATGCAGGCGCGCCGCCGTTTCCCTATGTTTTTCGCAGCGACGAAACGCCTTATGTGAGCCCCAGCGCGACGGGACAAAATGCAGCCGGCCCCGATGCCGTTTACTTCGACAGGAGATACCAGAATCCGCAGATCGATGAAGCCGAGCTTTCGCTGCAGCATGAGTTCTGGCATCACACCGCGATCACGTTCAGCTACATCGGGTCCTACGCGAGAGAGCTGCCGCAGTTTATCGATCGCAACATCGATCTCAACGCAACCGCCGCGCTCTTCTACAACGTAATCGATCCCGGAAGCCCGAACAATCTCGGGCCGCTTAAAAAGAGCAGCGTGCAGAACGCGGGAGTAACAACGCCGTACTACACCATCAACCGCTTCTACTATCAGCGCCTCAATCCCGCCTACGGATCGATCACCGATATCGTCAGTGAGACCAACGCCTCCTATCATGCGGCCGCCGTCCGAGTAACTCGCCGTGCTGCGCGCGGCCTCACCATCAATGCCGGCTACACCTACTCGCATGCGATCGACGATAACCAGAATGAGTCAGCCTTCGCCGACCGCAACGATGTGTACGATCCGGCGGATCTCAAGCTCGAACACGGCACATCCAGCTTCGATGTGCGGCAGCGCGTTGCCGGAGGCATCGTCGCGCACGAGCCATGGAGATTCCGCGGCATGGCGGGAACAGTGCTGAACGGATTCACGCTGGCTGCCACCGGAGAGTGGCGCACCGGATTGCCCTACACCATGCGCACGACCGGGTCCATCCCTGCTCCATCATGCTCGTACTACAACTGGCTCGCAGCTGGAGGACCAAACGGCGGGCCCAATTGCCTCAAGGCCGTCAGCGAGCCGAATGGCGTAATTACAGACGGGTATGTCCCCATCTCCGGCCTCGGAGCGAGCCTGAATGGATCGGGCGGCGAAGATCTCATCACACCGGTGGGACGAAATACGTTCCGCTATCCAAATGCGGCTAATCTCGACGTGCGTTTTGCCAAAAGCACGAAATTGAGGGAACGCACCTCACTGGAAATTATCGGGGAAGTTTTCAATGTCATGAATCATGAGAATGCGACCGCGATTCAAACTATCGGGTATCGGCTTACCAACGATCCGGCCCATGCGAATATGGGCACCCTGAGTTATCAGAGCGGAATGACCACGACAACCACCACGAATGCAAACGGCGGAACGGTGGAAGAAACCGTGCCCGGCGCAACCGCCGCATTCGGAGGAGTGACGAATGCCAATAGCTCGGCCTTCTATCATCAGCGGCAGATACAGATCGGACTCAAGCTGGTCTTCTAAGTAACCCGGGTCGCGATAGATACAAAGGCTCTTTAGAAGTCAAGAGGCGGACTGTTGAAAAGCCGGACCTTAGCTGAGGTCCGAACCTCTGCTTCCTGCGCGCATTAATCTCGCAGTAAACTTACTGTGACAGAATCAAAGTAAGGCCTATCAAGCCTCGCTCGACCTTCCGCGCATAGCGGAATCGCCACATAGTTCAAGAGAAGAGCAATTCACTTGGATTTTTTTCGCCGCGGTTTCTGGTCCGTGCGCATCGATCATGACAAACACAGGGTTCCGGCAAGGTCCCAAATAGCTGATTTTTTTTGGAGCGCTTCAATGCCTCAACGCAATCGCATTTTATTTTCTATCGCCATCGTTCTGTCTTTCTTTCTATCCGTAGCCGCCCTCAGGGCACAAACGGCGGTCGACGGCGCCATCGGCGGAACCGTCACTGACTCGACCGGAGCCGTGGTCAGCGGTGCTACTGTTCTCGTCCACAGCAATTTAACCAACGCCGAGCAGACTGCGACCACCGATGCATCCGGATATTTTCGCGTCATCCACCTGCAGCCTGGCGCCTACAACGTCTCCATCACCTATACGGGATTCGAGACCTTCCGGTCTGTCAATCTCACCGTGCAGGTGGGACTTCTGACCACGATCGACGCGCACCTGACCACCGGCGCCACGACGCAGACGGTCGAAGTCAGCGGAGCCGCGCCCCTGGTGAATACCGATACTCCGGAGTTCTCCGGTGTGATCCCGCAAAATACGCTTCACGATCTGCCGGTGAGCAACTATCGCTGGTCGAGCTACGCGCTGCTCACACCCGGCGTCGTGAATGACTCGAACGGCTATGGCCTGTTGAGTTTCCGCGGCCAGAGCACCTTGCTCAACAACGTGACCATCGACGGAACCGACGATAACCAGGCGTACTTCGCCGAGGAGCGCGGACGCACCCGCGCCGGTTACTCGACCGCCAAGGCCGCCGTACAAGAGTTTCAGGTCAACACCTCGAACTACTCCGTCGAATATGGGCGATCGGCCGGCGGCATCGTCAACTCCATCACCAAGAGCGGAAGCAACCAGTTCCACGGTGAAGGTTATTACTACGATCGCGATAGCGAGTGGGCAGCCACCAACACATATGTGACCCACCCGATCCCGATTCCCGGCACCACGTCCTACACCGTAGTCCCTTTCAAGCCCACCGATCTACGCCGCCAATACGGCTTCGGCGTCGGCGGTCCCATCATCAAGGACAAGCTGTTCTTCTTCCTCGCCGCCGACCGCTTCTATCATGACTTCCCCGCAGCCGCGACCATCACCGGCACCAGCGCGAACGCCAACTTCTACACTCCTGGCGATGCGGCGCTGCCCGCCGGCAAAACCTGCGGCGTAACCAGCGGCTCTGCGGCGCCCTCCTATCAGGACGCGCAGATCTGCAAAATCGTGAGCGCTACCGGATTGACTTACGCGGGCGCCTATGGCGTATACACGTCGGGAATCTCCGGCCTCACTTCGTTGCTCGGCACCGTGCCGCGCACCGGCAACCAGACCATCTATTTCCCCAAGCTCGATTGGCAGGTCAACAGCAAGAATCATGCTTCGGTGGAAGCCAACCGCATGCGCTGGACCTCGCCCGCAGGTATCCAGACCAGCCCCGCTGTAGCTTATGGCACCGCCAGCTTCGGCAACGACTATGTTCGTGACAACTGGATCGTCGGCAAGCTCGACACCTTTGTCACCTCGTCAGTAAGCAACGAAGTACGCTACATGTATGGCCGCGACTTCGAGTTCGAGTTTAACCAGGCCCCGACCAGCTACGAAGCAGAACAACCTGGTCAACAACACCGGACTACACCAATCCGCAGGGACTGCCGCCCAACGTCTACCTGAGCGGCTTCTTCCAGTTCGGCACGCCGCAATTCCTCAATCGCGCTGCGCTTCCCGATGAGCGCCGCTGGCAGCTTGCCGATACCGTTGAGTGGCTGCACGGCAACCACGATTTCAAATTCGGCGAGGACTACGTCCACACCAACGACCTGATCTCCAACCTCTACAACCAGTACGGCGGATTCACCTACAGCGGCTCGACTCCGATCGGCGACTATCTCTCCGATCTCTATCTCTCGCACTCACCCCGTCGCGGGAAAGACCGCGGAAAACTACACCTACTTCAACCAGGGCGCGGGGCTGCCTGGCCTGGAGTTCACCACCGGCGACTATGCTTTCTTCGCGCAGGATGAATGGAAGGTTCAGCCCTCGCCTGAGCCTTACCCTGGGCATCCGCTGGGACTACGAGCAATTTCCCGATCCGCAGCTACCCAACTCGCTGCTCGCGCAGACGTCCAAGCTGAACGACAGCAAGGCCAATTTCTCTCCGCGCGTGGGCTTCGCCTATCGACGCCCTACGGCAGCGGCAAGACCATCCTGCGCGGCGGTTACGGCCTCTTCTTCGCGCGCGCCATCAACTCCACTCTCTATTCAGGCACTTGATAGCACCGGCGCTGCCGGCGCCCAGACCAATCCCAACCTGAATCCGGGAACCTCCTGCGCGCCGGTCTTTCCCGCAGGTGGTTCTTTCCGCAAATTTTGGAACTTGCCTCGGCACAGCCAGCGGCAATGCGACTGCATACTACCTCGACTCGAACTTCAAGCTGCCGCAGATCGAAATGGCCGACCTCACGGTCGAGCAGCAGCTCTCGAAGAACGATGTATTCAGCCTGAGCTGGCTGGGTTCCTGGGGACGCCGTCTCCCTGACTTCGTGGACACCAACCTGCCTGCGCCTACGCCGGTAAGCTTCACAGTGGTTTCGCCGAACACCAAAGGCCCTCTGGCCAATGGGTCCACTTTCACTGCGAATGCGTTCTTCGCTACCACCAACGCCAACAAGCGTCCCAATCCTAACTTCAGCTCGATTACCGACATCTTCAGCGGCGTGACCTCGAACTATGAGGCGATGGTTGCGCAGTTCAAGCATCGGCTGTCGTCCTACTTCACGCTTGACGCGAACTACACCTGGTCCCACGCGCTGGACTACGGAGAAAACAACACGACCGGCGCCAGCGCCACCGCGCTGCTCGATCCAACCAACCTGCGTCTCGACTACGGCAACTCCAACCAGAACATCCCGAATCGCTTTGTGATCTTCGGCGTTCTCAATTCGCCATGGCATGTGCATGGTCCGCTCGGGTATCTGGCGAATGACTTCCAGATTTCGCCGGACTTCCAGGCCCAGACCGGTCTGCCTTATTCGGTCAACATCAACGGCTCTTCGTCAACGCTGGCCGTATCGCCCACCGCGAGCGAATCCATCATCAGCACCAGCTCGTTCAACGGATCGGGCGGCGCAGACCGCGTGCCGGTGTTCATCCGCAACGCCTTCCAGCAGCCGAAGACCTACGTCGTAGACCTGCGCGCTTCCAAGCGTGTCATGGTGCGCGAGCGCTATGGACTGGAATTCTTTGGCGAGGCCTTCAACCTGGCTAACCACCAGAACGTTACCTCGGTGAATGCTTCGGCATACACCGTGAGCAACGCGGTGGTAAACGGATCGCACGTGAACGAGCTGCTGCCCTACTCCACCCCGTTCAGCGCGGTCACCGCGACTGACAACAGCAACTTTGCGTACAACATCCGTCAGCTGCAGCTGGGATTGCGGCTGCAGTTCTAACTCGCCTGGACCGCAACAGGATGAGCGGCGGCTTCGGCCGCCGCTTTTCTTTTCGCGCGGCACGGTAAAATCAATAGTGATGGCTTTTACGGAACAGTACGACGTAGTGGTAGTGGGCGCAGGTCATGCCGGCTGCGAAGCGGCCATGGCATCGGCGCGCATGGGCCTGCGGACTGCTCTGTTCACCCTCAACCTCGACCTGATCGCGCAGATGTCCTGCAATCCCGCCATCGGCGGCATCGCCAAGGGTCATCTGGTGCGCGAAGTGGATGCGCTGGGCGGCATCATGGGCGAGGTCGCCGACGCTGTCGGCATCCAATTCCGCCTGCTGAATACTTCGCGCGGTCCCGCGGTGTGGTCTCCGCGCGCGCAGTGCGACAAGCAGCAGTATCGCGTGAAGATGCGCGAGGTGCTGGAATCCCAGCCCAATCTCTTTATCAAGCAGGCCGAGGTCATCGATGTCCTCGTCGAGGATCGCGAAGACGGCCAGCACATTACAGGCCTGAAGCTGCGCGATGGCAGAACCATCCACGCCAAAGCCACCATCATCACCACCGGCACCTTTCTCAATGGCCTGATTCATTGCGGAGAAGAGCGCTACCCCGCCGGCCGCAGCGGTGAACCACCGGCGATTTTGCTGGGCGAAGCCTTGAGGAGGCTGGGCCTGCGCGGCTGCCGCCTGAAGACGGGCACTCCGCCGCGTCTCGATGGCCGCACCATCGATTGGAGCCAATTCGAAGAGCAGCCGGGAGATGCCGATCCCACACCGTTCAGCTTCCGCACGCGGGAGATTCCGCAGCGGCAGATCTCCTGCCACATTGCTTACACCACGCCGGAAACGCTGCGCATCATCCGCGAAAACGTCTCGCGCTCACCCATGTATTCCGGCCAGATTCAGGCCATCGGACCGCGTTATTGCCCGTCGATTGAAGACAAGGTGGTGAAGTTTCCTGACAAGGAGCAGCATCAGTTCTTCCTCGAGCCCGAAGGGCTGAACACGCATGAAGTCTATGTGAATGGCATGTCCACTTCATTGCCGATGGAAGTGCAGGCGGAGATCGTACGCTCGATTCCCGGCCTCGAAAATGCGGAGATGCTGCGTCCCGGCTACGCAATCGAGTACGACGCCATCGACCCGACAGAATTAGATCGCTCGCTGCGGGTGAAAAAGTTCAGCGGACTTTATCTCGCCGGCCAGATCAACGGCACTTCCGGATACGAGGAAGCGGCATGCCAGGGCATCATGGCCGGCATCAACGCCGCACTGATGGTGCGCGGCCGCGCACCGTTTACCCTTGATCGCACCGAGGCCTACACCGGCATCCTCATCGACGACCTGATCAGCAAGGGCACCAACGAGCCGTACCGGATGTTTACCTCGCGCGCGGAGTTCCGCCTGCACCTGCGCATCGACAATGCCGATCGCAGGCTCACCCCGCACGGCCGCCGTCTGGGGCTGATCGGCGACGAAGCCTGGTCGGAATACGAAGCCAAGCAGGCGCGGGCTGTCGCGCTTGAGAAGCTGCTGGCCACACGCCGCGTCAATCCCGAACGCATATCTGTAACTCTGCCGGATACGATTTCGCCAGCGAGCCTGGTCGGTCAGACCTACGCGCAACTTCTCAAGCGCCCCGAGTTGACCATTGAGACGCTGTTCCCCGTGATCCGCGAGGAACTCGCATCGTCCTCGGACGCAACCACCATCTTCACGCCATGGTTAGAGAAAACAAGGGCTGAGCAAGCAGAAGCAGCCATCCTGCCCGCACAGATTCGCAACGAGCTGAAGTCAGTGGAGACGGAGATCAAGTACTCGGGATATCTCGATCAGCAGAAGAAGTCGATCGAAAAGCTGAAGAAGGCTGAGGGCCGCGCGATTCCCGACTGGTTCGATTACACATCGGTGAGCGGGCTGTCGCGCGAGATGCAGGAGAAGCTGATCCGTGTGAAGCCCGCAACCATCGGGCAGGCCAGCCGCATTCCCGGCGTCACTCCGGCTGCGCTCTCACTCATCAACGTGTATATCGAGATTCAGGGCAAGCGGTTTGCCGGCGCATCTCGTTAAGGCTGCCGATTTCCCTAACGCACAGTGTAGATAGCCAACTGCCCCGCGCCGAGCGAGAGTGTAATCGCGTCCGCCGACGCACTCGCAGGCGGCGCACCCAACTCCGGTGTAAATTTCATACAGTTCTCAAGCGCCGTCATCTGCGTGGGAATTTTCAGCTCCCGCGTTTGATCGGAGTTGTTGACAGCAACCAGTATTCGCTGCGGCGATGAAGGCGCACAGCCGGTGCGTATGTCATTGGCCCGGACAAAGACAAAACCAGTTTCATCCGAAAAAATATCCTGCTGCTCGCCCGCGAGCAGCACTGGCTCGCTCTTCCGGAATTGCATGACCCGGCGTGTCCAATCGAAGACATCCTCCTGCTCCGGTGTACGTCCGGAAGCCGTGAATGCGCTCGCCGCATCGCCGGGAAAGCCTCCGGGAAAATCGTGCCGGTTGTCGGGATCTTCGCCGCCGCGCATGGCGAGCTCGTCTCCCGAATAAATCTGCGGCATGCCGCGCAGCGTGGCCAGCAGGCCGAAGCCGATCTTCAGCTTGGCCACTGTCGCGCCCGGCTCGCTCATGAATCTCTCGGTGTCGTGATTGCCGAGAAAGGTCACCAGCCGCTCCGGGTGCGGAAAGAGACGGTCCTGGCGAAGCACGTTGACGAGATCGGTCATCGGCTCATGCGCACCCGGCTGACCGTTGCTTGATTCCCTGCCGCTCGTCAGAGAGCGCCGCAGCGCGAAGTACATCGGAAAGTCGAATGGCGTATCGAGGCCGGTGTCGATCCCGTCGTGTGCAACACCGCCTGCAAAGAACGAAGTGATGGTCGGATCAGGATTGAACACCTCGCCCACCGTCGTCAGGTGCGGATAGAGCACATGCAGCTGGGCATGAAAATCATGCCAGAACCTGCGGCCCACGTAGGGAAAGGTATCGATGCGCAGCCCGTCGAGCCCCGCACTCTCGATCCACCAGATGGCATTTTGAATCAGGTACTGGCTGACCAGAGGATTTTCCTGATTCAGATCGGGCAGCACATTCGCAAACCAGCCTTCGGTTACATCGTGCTGCTCCTGCCATGAGGCGTGCGGATCGGGCAGCGAGCGGAACTCGCCTTTGGCGAGATCATGATGCGCGACGGTTCCGTGGAACCAGTCAGGCGTGGGTGGATCTTTTGCCCAGGGATGCGCAGCGCCGACATGATTTGGCACAGTGTCGAGCACAATTTTCATTCCATGCTGGTGAATCGCAGCAGCCAGATGCTGATAGTCGGCCAGCGTGCCGAAGTGCGGATCGACGGCGTACATGTCCGTCGCGCTGTAGCCGTGGTACGCCTGCGATGCTCCCGCATTGCTGTACGCGGGCGTCGTCCAGATGGTCGTGACACCCAGCTGCTTCAGATAGTCCAGATGCTGCTCGATGCCGCGAAAATCTCCGCCGTGCCATCCGCGCGGTTTGTCGCGCTCACTCGGTGACGGATCGTTCGATGTGTCGCCATCGGCAAAGCGGTCGGTCATGATGAGATACATTACGTCTGCGGATGAGAAGCCCTGGAAACCGGCGTTCGCGGGTTTGCGCTCGTCCAGCTCGAATGGTGCGCTCGCCGATCCATTGGGTGTATGTACGCGCAGCTCGATTTTTTCGGCATCGGCCGCATGCGTATCCAGCCATACAAACAGATAGTGGCCGTTTGCTGAGGCCTGTGTCTTCTCAATCGATACGTTCGCGTTGCTTGTGGTTACGCTGGCTTTGGAAAGACCGTCGCCATGAAGCAGGAGCATGGGTGAAGGCAGATTGGCCCACCAGTTCGGCGGATCGATCTTATCGATGCAGGGAGCCGGAGCTGCAGAGCAGACAGGCTGCGTAAGCGCCACGCTTCCGCATGCAAGCAGAGCAGCAAAAAGAGACAAGATGAATTTGCGCGCTGCCATGGAAAGCCCTTCATTAGAAATGCACGGGAGATGGAACGAGAAGTTCACGGCCGCGAAGCCAATCGTGCAACGATGTGCCGCGCCACGGCGAAGTTTCGCCGTGGCGCGGAGGTGTGCCCGGGTTAGAAGGTAAGGCGCGCCGCGAGTTGGATCTCGCGCTGCGAATCCAGCTGGATCGACGTCACCTTGCCGAAGTTGGTGTCGGTGAGCGTTCCATCGGGATTCGTGAACTGCGCCGTGTTGGTGATGTTAAATGCGTCGCCATGAAGCTCGAGAACGTAACGCTCGGTGAACTGAATATTCTTTTGCAGCGAGACGTCGGCAGTGCGTGAGCCGGGACCATAGACCTGGTCGCGCGGCAGGGTGCCGAGACGCGAGAAGATCACATGTCCATTGGCGACGTTGGTGGGAGGAGCAACGAAGGCGGTGGTGTCAAACCAGGTGCCGCTGATGCTCTTGGGATAGTTGAGAGCTTTCGTGATATCGGGGCGATTCGCATCGGAGGTGCCACTCCCGGCAGAAAGATCGAACGGAGTGCCGGAGCCCATGCGGCCGATAACGTTGATCTGCCATCCGCCGAGAATGAGGTTAGCCGGGTAGTTGAGATTGCTGGCAAAGCGCTGTCCGCGGCCGAAGGGCAGGTGATAAAGGATGGAGGAGCTGAAGACGTTGCGCTCATCCTGCAGCGAATTGCCATAGTCGGCCTGCGGGTTGTAGTAGAGCGGCGTTGTGGACGAAAGGACTGAGCCTGGCGAGTCATCGAGCGCATGCGACCAGGCGTAAGAGCCGGTGATGAGCAGGTTGTTGCCCTGATGGTGCTCTATGTGCAGCTGCAATCCGTTGTAGTTGGCGGAGCCGTTGTAGTCGTTGTAGGTGATGGTGCCGTAGTTCGGAAAATTCTGAGCGGCGCTGCCGAACTGGAAGAGGTTGTAGTTGTAGTAAGTGGAGAGGTGATCGGTCTTGGTGCCGACGTATGCGATGTTGAACACGTCGTGCGCGCCGATCTGCTGCTCCAGCTGCAGGTTCCACTCCTGAATCTGCTGGTTCTGGTCGTTGCGGTTTACCGCCAGAGTGCTCAGGCCGGTGGGCGGAACGGCGGGGTTGAAGCCTGGAAATCCCGGAGCTGGCAGGTTTGCCGTTTGCGTGGCTGGCGCATTGCAGCCATAGCTCGCACCGACGGCAGGCGTCTGACCGGTGAAGGTGACGCAGTATCCGTTCTGTGCGGAGTAGGACACGCTGCCGCCAAAGGGAATTTGCTGGCCGAGCTGGTTGTCGATACCGCCGTAGTCGGGGAAGTAGAAGATGCCATATCCGCCGCGAAGAACCTGCGTGGCGTTCCCACGAAGATCGTAGGCAAAACCGACGCGCGGGGCGAAGTTGGCCCAGTTGTTGTTGATGATGGTCCTGGACACGCCATTGGTGCCTGCGAGCAGCACCTGTCCATAGGTGGACGAGGACGGGCTGATATCGAAGGAAGCCTGCCGGTTCTGAGTTTCGTAGGGCCAGGTGATCACGTCGTAGCGAACACCGAGCTGAAGGGTCAGACGCGGATTGACGCGCCACTGATCCTGAGCGAAAAAGCCGTTCTCCCAGGCGATGTTGCTGAAGTAGCCGGTCTGCGATCCGATGCTGTAGGAGTCGGTGAAGCCGATGAGCATTTCTGCAGTGGGAAAGCCGGTGAAGTCACCGTTGCCGAAGTTGAAATAACCCTTGCCGGAGATGGGCCGGAAGTATTCCATGTTGCGCAGGATGCCGGTCGCTCCGAACTTGAAGGAGTGGTGGCCGCGATTCCAGTCCACACTGTCGCTCAGCTCGTAGGTGTTCTGCGGAACCGCGTACAGGCCGTAGTCGCCGGTGTAGTCGATGCCGCTGTTGCCTCCGATGAGAGCGCCGCCGCTGGTCTCGATGTTCCGGTTGGCGTTCACTATGCCTAGGCTGGCGGAGAGTGCGTCGCCGTAAAACGGCGGCTGGTACCCGAAGTTATCCCGGTTGTAGCCGGCAAGAAGCTCGTTGATCAGGTTCGAATTGAAGGTATGCGTATACCCCAGCGCGTAGGAGCGCGCGTGGGTGTAGGAAGAGCCAGTGCCGAATCCGGAAGGCAGGGTTCCGAGCTCAGGAGTCTTGGTGAAGTTGGAGTTGTCGTAGCTGTAGCGGACGAAGGCAATGTCTTTCGAGCTGGCATTCCAGTCCAGGCGCACGTCGAAGGTGTTGTAGTGGGTGAACTGGTGCTCGGTCGCGAGGTAGTTGTTGACCACGCCGGCGCGCGAAGGTGCGGGGTAAGCGTTGAAATAGTTGATAGCGGCAGCATTCATCGGAATGCCGGCGCCGGCAATGTCGTTGTTGGCGATGGGCTGGCAGTTCGCCGGATTGTAGAGCTGGCCGTTCTTGGTGTAGTTGGTGACGCCCTGCTGGATGAGGCAGTAGGGCTCGGAGAATTGGCCGTCGACGGCGCTGTTGTTCAGCAGCTCGCTGAAATTGCCGGCGCGCATCAGCGCGGTGGGCACCGTGACGTAGTACGGGCTGATGGGCTGCACTTCCCGGAATGCCTGGTAGTCGCCAAAGGCGAAGAGGCGATTCTTGAGGATCGGGCCGCCAATCGAAAATCCCGGCTGGTTGCGGTTAAAGGAAGGATTGGGGCTGGCCGGAGCACCGAGGAAGCGGTAGGACGGGTTCGCGTCAAACTTGCTGCTGCGGTAGAACTCGAAAGCCGAGCCGTGAATCTGGTTGGTGCCGCTCTTGATCGAGCTGGCCACGATGGCGCCGCCGGCACGCCCGTACTCAGCCGGCGCGACGCTGGTGTCGACCTTGAACTCCTGAGTAGCGTCCACGTTGGGGAAGATCAGGATGGTGTTGATGAGCGAGTCGTTATCGTCGATGCCGTCGAGAAGAAAATTGTCCGCTTGGGGACGGAGTCCGTTCACCGACAGCGAAGCGCCGCCGCTTTCGTTATTGCGGAAGGTCTCCGAGTTGCCGTTGACGCCGCTGGCCGCGTCACCGTAAGAACCGCGGGTGACGCCCGGCGTGAGCAAAGCGAGACCAGTAAAGTTTCTGCCGTTCAGGGGAAGGTCGGTAACCTGCTCGCCTTGAATAACCGAGCCGATGGTAGCGTTCGAGGTGTTGACGAGCGGAGCGGCCGATGTGACTTCAACTGTTGTAGTGGCAGCACCTGGAGCGAGCTTAAATTCGAGGGTCTGGGTGGATGCAACCTGAACCTGGAACTGAACCGTCTGCTCTTGAAAGCCCGCAACTGCGACGTCCGCTTTGTAGTTGCCGCGGGGAACCGCGGAGATCTGGAACTCTCCAACCTCATTGGATTTCGCTGAAAGCTTTAGGCCGGTATCGACATTCGTGACAGTAATGTCGGCGTTAGGAATGACGGCGCCGGTGGTGTCGGCAACGGTGCCGACAATATTCCCGTTATCGGACTGCGCGTAACTGCCGGTTGCGGAAAAAGCCGCAAACAGCCCGATGAAGGTCAGGACCCAAACGTGAAGGGTCGCCTTAATCCGTTTCTTGTGAATCATGTTGCCTCCAAAACCTGCGGCGGAGGAATCCGTGGCAGGATTTTCGTTGCTGCGCTTTCTGTTGTTAAGGAGCGCGTGTGGATTACGTGACAACTTCGCGTCAGCCCGCGTTCCTTGGCTTCCGGATACTGGAAACCTGGCCAGGTGTCGCATGCGGACGCTCGAGCTCAAGAGCTCCAAATCCCGGCTGAGAAGCCGGTAATGTTCGCCGATATTTGCGAGCGGATTTCTTCCCTATTCATTTTGGTGTTGCCTCCCAAAAACAAATGAGTACGCCGGGCCGCTTTCCTTCATCTCTATGGATGGTGATATGCGATCCCAGGCGAACTTAACTCTCCTAAGACAACGAGCGGCAATGCACGGCACACCTTTTTTCCTTCAAACATTTGTCATCGAACAAGCCAAGTCTTTTCAGGTACTTAATTTGCGAGATCATCTGCTGGAGGAGAACTTTTCGAGGTTTGACCGGCGCGTAACAAAGGAGTAAAAGTAAGAGTTTTCCACTCATGACCCCAATGAGCGCCTCAACTGCGGAGAAACCGAGCGCCCTCGGCGTAGTTCACTTCGGCCTGTTCGAAGCCGATCTGAACACGGGAGAGCTGCACAAAGCCGGCATCCGGGTTCGCCTGCAGGCCCAGCCCTTCCGGGTGCTGAGCTGCCTTCTGGAGCGTCCCGGCGAAATCGTCACCCGTGAGGACATTCAGCAAAAGGTGTGGGGCGGCGACACCATCGTCGACTTCGACCACAGCCTGGGAACGGCCATCAACAAGATCCGCGAGGCTCTCGGCGACTCTGCTGAGAACCCCCGCTTTATCGAGACCCTCGCCCGCCGCGGCTACCGCTTTATCGCCCCCGTCAAGGGAGCTGAGACCGTCCCCGCGCCGGCGATCGCCGCTGTGACGCACCTGGACGTGGCCGAAGCTCTCCCCGAGAGGAAGAAGATCAGGCCGGAAGTAAACTGGCTGCTATGGGGTATCGCCGCTCTGCTCACCTCCGTCGCTGCCTACCTTATAGGTGTCCGCTCGGCTCAACGCGCCGATAGACCCCTGCGCATCACCCAGGTGACATTTTCAGGCCGCATTTCTCCCGGCGATCTGCAGTTCGAGAGCCTGCCGGCAACCGCCACGGACGGTTCGCGGATTTACTTCCCGGAGATTGAAAATGGACGAGCGATGCTGGCCGAGGCTCTGATTGCCGACGGCGAAACCAGCACCCTCGGCGTTCCCGAGGAAATCGCCGCCCCATCCCTCGGCGATATCTCTCCCGACGGTTCGAAGCTGCTGTTACGCAATCACCTGTCTACGGAAGCCGAGCAGACCTTCTGGATCGCACCCACCATCGGAGGCGCGGCGCGTCAGATTCCCGGCGTCCTGGCTCACGACGCAACCTTTATGCCCGACGGCCAGCGTATCCTCTACGCCACCGGACACGATCTATATATAGCCCGTGAAGACGGCTCGGAGCGATCAAAGTTCGCAATCGTTCCCGGCCGGGCCTTCTGGTTGCGCTGGTCTCCGGACGGAGCGCGGCTGCGTTTTACCCTCCTCGACAGCAGAACCCACACCATGTCGCTGTGGGAATTGAACGCGGCGGGCAAGGCGCTGCATCCCCTGCTTCCGGATTGGAACAAACCATCGGCCGAATGCTGCGGCAGCTGGACGGCCAATGGCAAATACTTTGTCTTCCAATCCACACAAGACGGCGAAAGTAATCTGTGGCAGCTTAAGGGGGAGTCCGGACGCCCCGCGCAGATCACGAACGGGCCCTTGAGTTATCAGGCTCCCATCACCGCACGCAGCGGCGACCAGATATTTTTTGTCGGGCTCAATACGCGCTCCGAGCTACTCAGCTATGACCAGGAGCTTCACGCCTTTGTTCTCTATGCCGGCAAGCTGAGCAACGCGCGGCGCGTGGAGTTCTCGCGCGATGGGCAGTGGGTGGCGTGGATCAAGCAGGACGACAACACGTTATGGCGAAGCCGCCTGGACGGCTCCGAACGCGTGCAGCTGACCGCCCGGCCTCTGCAGGTCTTCATGATGCATTGGAGCGCCGACGACCGGCACCTCGCGCTCATGGCCATGGAGCCGGGCAAGACCTGGCAGCTCTATACGATCAATGCCGACGGCGGCCAGCTGAAGACACTCCTGAACGAAGACCGCAACGAAGCTGATCCGGACTGGTCTCCCGACGGGAAGCAAGTTGTCTTCGGGCGTCTGCCCGATCTGATGGCCAAGGAGCAGGGCGGCAAAGCTATTTCCGTGCTCGAGGTAGCGACAGGAACCGTGAAGACGCTGCCTGGATCGGATGGATTGATCAGCCCGCGTTGGTCGCCCGACGGCCGGTACATCGCCGCGCTCTCGCTCGACCAGAGCAGGCTGATGCTCTTCGATACTTCAAGCAAGACGTGGCGGGAGCTGGCCCGGCAGAGTATCGCCGATCCTGTCTGGTCGCATGACGGCACGGCCATCTTCTTTCACGATTTCGCTCAGGACGGTGAACCCATCTACAAGCTGACCATCGCCGGCGATCATCTGCAGCGCATCGCCGATCTGCGCAACCTGCGCTCCGGGGACTTCGCCGACTATCGCTTCGCCGGTCTGGCTCCGGGAGACATTCCGCTCGTCAACGCGCGGATGTCGACGGCCAATATCTACTCAGCGCTGTTGCCGGAAAAATAGGCCCTCGCACGAGCCGTTATTTGAGTTCAGTACTGAATCTTCCTATTTTCCGGCGCGTCTAAATACGCATAGCTAAGGAGATACGACGTGGCTGCTTTCTGTAACTGCTGTGGGGCGGAAATCAAGTTGAAGTCTGAGCCGTGCCTGATCTGCGGAGCACCGCAACATGGCGCCCAACCGACAGAACCAGCAAAGACCCCTTTGCCTGTCGGAAAAAAGGGAAACACCCGACTCCCGCTCGCATCGTAGCGGGAAATAGAGTGATCGTTACCCCATAATTCGTCACATCTCTGAACATCGCGCGCGTCTTGGTGAATGCGTCCTGCGATCATATCCACCAGACGCTTGAGCTTCATCGACCCGGTGGCGCTGTCTCCCAAATAGTCACAGAGCCCTGTTGCACTCCGCTTATGGCTTTTCGGTGGCTGGGTGAGGTAAAAGCCGCTCGTGAAGCTTTCGAATGAGTTGTATCTTTATCCTCAATCCCCGACTCAAAGGACCAGAATCGGCGGATGACTCTCGCCTCTCGTTGGGTGCGCCGTGAGTCTTCGCCGGAACAGTGACGGTATCGGCCTCAGGTCCGGTGACTTTGAGAAACGAGGTTTGAATGGTTCAGTCAGCTGCATCAACAAAATCTATGCGGCTCGGCCCGCTGGTGATCATTGCTGTGGTGATCGGTGTCGCCGCGATTTGCTTCGCATACACGGCTGGATGGCTGTCCCCGCAGAGGCTGACCCCAAAGAAAATAGTAGCGGCATTGGCGCCTCCGGGCGGCCCGGCGCTGGGTCATCGCCGCAACCACGCCAAAGGCATTTGCTTCACTGGCACATTCGATGCCAACGGCGATGGCTCGTCTCTATCCAAGGCGCGGGTCTTTGTCCCCGGCCAGTATCCGGTGGTGGGACGGTTCAACCTTGCCACGGCTGATCCCAATGCCGCGGATGCAATGGTGCGGGTGCGCGGTCTCGGCATCCAGATCACCACGCCGGATGGGCAGCAATGGCGCAGTGCCATGATCGATGCGCCCATCTTCCCGGTTTCGAATCCCCAGGCCTTCTACGCTCTCCTGACTGCCTCCGCCAGCAAAGACCCCGACGCGATGAAGAAGTTCATTGGCGCGAACCCCGGATTCCTTAACTTCGTCGGCTGGGCCAAGAGCGCCCCGTGGACCGGGAGCTACGCGGAGGAGCGTTACAACAGTCTCAACTCCTTTCTCTTTGTCGACGGGTCCGGCACAAAGCACCCGATACGCTGGTCCTTGGTTCCGGCGGCGCAGCCCGTGGCCATCTCGCCGGATGAACTTGCCAAACGCGGACCCGATTTCCTGGAGCAGGAGATCACCCAGCGTGTCGCTGCCGGAACACAACATTGGAGCCTCATGATCACTGTCGCGAATCCAGGCGACCAGACCGCCGATCCCAACCAGGCCTGGCCTGCGGATCGCCGCACCATTAACGTTGGCACGCTTACAGTGCAACAGATCGAGCCGGAGCGCGATGGTCCGTGCCGCGACATCAATTTTGACCCGACCGTCCTGCCTTCCGGAATCACGACGTCGGATGACCCTTTCCCCGCCGCGCGCTCTGCAGCCTATTCCCGGTCGTATAACAGCCGCACCGCCGAAGCCTCCTATTACCCGCGTACCGAAACAGGAGCCAAGCAATGACAACAGGCCGCACACGCTTCGCCGCGCCGCAGCGACTGCTTCACTGGCTCATGGCAGTCTGCATACTGTCCATGCTGTTCATCGGTGTCGGCATGGTCTCGACTGTCGCCCCGAAATACCTGACGTTGGTCCAGATTCACAAGCCGCTCGGTATCGCCATCCTGGTGCTGGCACTGATCCGTCTCGCCCTGCGCATTTTCTACGGTTCACCCGCGCTGCCGGCCGATCTGCCAGCGCCGATCAAGCTGGGCGCGGAGCTGTCGCAGTATGTTCTATACGCGCTGATGATCGCGATGCCGCTGATCGGGTGGGGAATGTTATCCGCGGCGTCTTATCCGGTGGTGTTGTTCGGCAGCGTACATCTGCCCTCGATCCTGCCAGTGAGTCCCAGCCTGCATACCCTGCTGTGGCGTGCGCACTACTTCCTGGCCTTCGCCTTTTTCGCGATTATCCTGATGCACGTCGCTGCGATTCTCTTTCATAAGCTGATCAGAAACGATGGGATATTCGAAACAATGGCGCCCGTGCTTACCCACGACCGGTCAAAGTGACCGCCTAATCGACGTTAACTGATCGACGTTGACCACAAAGAACGATGAATCTTGGGAAGGAAACTGGCGGAGGGAGAGGGATTCGAACCCCCGTAGCCCGTTAGGGCTAAGCGGTTTTCAAGACCGCCTGTTTCAACCGCTCACACATCCCTCCGCGTGAGGTTGGTGCGGTTCTTTCCATGATATGACGAATTGCTGCGGCCCGGGAATTTTCTCCCCTGCCCCGAGGCATCTCAGCCCTTTCTGAATCCTCCGGGCTGCGAGTAGGATCGATACAGTAACCGGGCTTTTACGCCCTCGATCGTTCATGCCGACCATAGACGTACAGCCCGAGAGCCCGCGCCCGGTTCGCACCCGCAGATCGTTTCAGCGCACTCTGGATAGCGCCAAGCGGACCATGGTCTTCAGCGAGATCGTCAAGCTGGCGATCGATAGCTTCAAGGCCAGCAAGATTCGCTTCGCCCTTACCGCCCTGGGCATGGTCATCGGCTCGGCTTCGGTGATTCTGGTCTTCACCATCGGCAGCACCGGCAAGCAGTTCGTCCTCAGCGAGTTGCAAAAGATCGGCACCAACATGGTGATGCTCGAATATGAGGGTGGCGGCGCCGGCGCGATCAACGAATACCGCAACGATTTTCTGACGCGTGAGGATGAGCGCGCCATCGACGAGCAGGTCACTGACGTCGCCGAGTCGTCGCCCATGCTCGAAATGCACGACCGCGTCACCTTTCCCGGTGGCGTCGCAAAAGACGTGCTGGTGCTCGGCGTCAGCCCTCAATATAAGGACGTCCGCGATCTCATCGTGCTGACCGGGCGTTTCTTCGACGATGAGGACGAGACAGCGCACTCCAAAGTAGCGGTGGTAACCGAGGCCTTCTCACAGGAGATGTTTGGCAGCTCTACGGCGGCCATCAATCAGACCTTTCAGCTGACCGGCATCCCCTTCACCATCATCGGCACGTTTAAGGAAAGCGTTCCCACCTTCGGCCAGTCGGAGATAGCCGACGAAACGGTCCTTATCCCCTATTCCGTCAGCCGGTACTTCACGGGAACCGACAACGTAAAGCAGATCTTCTTTTCCATACGCGATCCCAACGACGTGGAAGCGGCGTCACGCGAAATGATTTCGGTGGTTCACAACAGCGGCCGGCACCTGCCCAGTTCTGTCTATAAGACCACCACGCTCACCAGCCTGCTGACCACCGCGGCGGCTATCGCCAACGGCCTCACCATTATGCTGGTGCTGCTCTCGGCAGTTACTCTTGCCGTCGGAGGCGTGGGCATTATGAACATCATGCTGGCCACGGTGCGCTCGCGCATCCGCGAGATCGGCATCCGCAAGGCGCTGGGCGCAACGGCGCGCGAGATCAAGCTGCAGTTCCTCATTGAAGCCGTCTTCATCTCGCTCAGCGGAGGCTTGGTCGGCACCGCACTGGGCCTTGCATTACCGATTTCCGTTCGTGTCTTTACGGATTTCAACGTCCCTATCTCAATCTGGTCCGTCGTCCTCGCACTGAGTACGTCAACCGCGGTGGGAATCATCTTCGGAACCCTGCCCGCCAACCGCGCCGCGCAGATGGACCCCGTCGAATCACTCAAATACGAATAGGACTCGCCCCAGCGCCGTCACAGGCATGGGACGTACGTTGTCCCGCGTGACACCGAACGGGCATTCGGCGACCCACCTATGCCCACGCAGGCTGCGATCCAAGCGCGGGAGTTCCAGCGCCGGTGTGTACGCAAAGACTCTCAACTCCCTGAACTTTAGAGAACCAGACCGCCGTGGTTTCGCTCTAAATCATTGAGAGGAGTGAACGATGCGTGTGTTCGTGGCAGGAGCGAGTGGAGCGATTGGTGAGCCGTTGATTGCGGAGTTGCTGAAGCAGGGGCACTCGGTGGTGGGGATGACAACCAACGAGACACGGGCCAGGATCCTCGAAGGTCAGGGAGCCTCGGCGGAGATCGTGGATGCTTTGAATGCGGCCGCAGTAGAGGCGGCACTGAGACGATGGAAAGCAGAAGCCGTGATCGATGAGCTGACGTCGCTGCCCAAAGACCAAAGCGAGATGCCGAAATATGCAGCAGGCGACAGAAAGCTGAGACTGGAAGGCGGTGGAAACTTATTTCGCGCGGCTATCGCAACCGGCGTGCGGCGGTATATCCAGCAAGCAAGCGGCTTCTTTTTAAAAGCGGAAAGCGGCCTGGCGGACGAATCGTCTCCGCTGGACGTAAATGCGAGCCCGAGCGTGGCCGCGAGTGCCAGGACATATAAGGAACTGGAGGCGCGGCTGTTCAGCTCCAACGCCATTGAGGGTGTGGCACTGCGATACGGATTCTTTTATGGACCAAAGACGTGGTATCACCCTGGTGGGTCCGCAGCGGAGATGGTGATGCGGCAGCAGGTCCCGGTGATTGGCAAAGGAGAAGGCGTGTCGTCGTTTGTGCATATCGACGATGCCGCGATAGCGACAGTGGCCGCGCTGACCGCGGAAGTGGGTATCTATAACGTAGTCGATGATGATCCTTCGCCACAGAATATCTGGCTTCCGGCATTTGCAAAGTTTCTAGGTGCTCCCCCTCCTCCGCATGTGAGCGAGGAAGCTGCGGGAGAGGATTTCGCGTATTACGCGACGAGGTTGAGCGGATCAACCAATGCAAAGGCGAAGCGGGTTCTGGGGTGGAAACCACGGCGGCTGGAGTGGCTACAGGCGAAATGACCGTGGCTGCGACCGGTTCAGGGGCTGCTCCGTTTCTTGATGGTTTGTGAATTCACCGGTATCGCGGCGTACTGAGCATCGCGTGAAACCTCTGGCCTTCATTCGCCAGGACTGCCCCTGTCGCTGCTAGACTATAGAGAGAGACTGGGCAGACGTTCACGCCCTCTCGCAATCTGCGATTCATCGCGGCCCCGCAGTACTCGATTTCGGCTGTTTGCGGCCATCGAAAAGATTATCCGGCACATATTGCCTGAACCGGCCGCTGCGCCTCACAGGTAAGGACTGCCTGCACGAAGCACGAAACAAAACGGAAAGAGATTAGGAAATCCCTGTGAGCACCATTCGCAATATCGCCATCATCGCCCACGTCGACCACGGCAAGACCACTCTCGTAGACGCCATGCTGCGCCAGGCCGGAACCTTCCGTGCCAATGAAGCCGTAGCTGAGCGCGTGATGGACTCAAACGACCTCGAGCGCGAGCGCGGCATCACCATTCTCGCCAAGAATACGGCCATCTTTTATAAGGGCCACAAGATCAACATCGTCGACACCCCCGGCCACGCCGACTTCGGCGGAGAAGTGGAGCGCGCCCTCAAGATGGTCGATGGCGTGATGCTGCTCGTCGATGCCTCCGAAGGACCTCTGCCGCAGACCCGCTACGTGCTCTCGAAAGCCCTCGAAGCCGGACTGCCTGTCATCCTCACGGTAAACAAGATCGACCGCCCCGACGCGCGTCCCCAGGAAGTCCTCAACGAGGTCTACGATCTCTTCATCGATCTCGATGCCAACGAGGACCAGATCGACTTCCCGGTACTCTACACCAACGGCAAGCTCGGGCTGGCCTCGACCGAACTCGGGACTCTCGGCGAAAATCTCGAACCGCTCTTCGAGCAGATCATTACCACCATCCCGACTGCCAAGGGCGACGCCTCCGCGCCGCTGCAGGTGCAGGTCACGAATCTTGATTATTCCGATTACCTGGGACGTCTCGGCATCGCACGCGTCTTCAACGGCACGCTGAAGACTGGCGACGAAGTGTACATATCGAAGCTCGACGGCAATCTTGAGAAGACCCGCATTACCAAGCTCTTCAGCTTCAGCGGCCTCAAGCGCGTCGATATCGAAGAGACCGAGCTCGGCGATATCGTCGCTGTCGCCGGCGTAACCGGCATCACCATCGGCGAGACCATCACCTCAATCGAGACTCCTTCACCGATGCCGCCCATCGTCATCGATGAGCCGACCATCGCCATGCAATTCTCGGTGAACAACTCGCCCATGGCCGGACGCGAAGGCAAGTACGTCACCTCGCGCAACCTGCGTGAGCGCCTCGATAAGGAACTGCTCACCAACGTCTCGATTCGCGTGGAAGAGACAGGCAGCCCGGACAGCTTCAAGGTTCTGGGCCGCGGCGAACTCCAGCTCGCCATTCTCATCGAAATGATGCGCCGCGAAGACTTCGAGCTCATGGTCGGCCGACCCGAGATCGTGACCCGCACCATTGATGGCAAAGTCATGGAGCCGGTCGAGCACGTCACCATCGATGTGCCGGACAATTTCGTCGGCACCGTCATCGAGCGCCTTGGACCCCGTAAAGGCGAGATGGTCAAGATGCACGGCCACGGCCGCGTGCGCCTTGAATTCCGCGTTCCTTCGCGTGGCCTCATCGGTCTGCGTAGCGAGCTGCTCACCGAGACGCGCGGCACCATCGTCATGAACACCATCTTCGATGGTTACACGCCGTATCAAGGTGAGATCCCGCAGCGTCCTACCGGCGCTCTGATTTCAGACCGTACCGGCACCACCACCTCGTACGCCCTCGAAGGACTCGAGGATCGCGGCGTGCTCTTCGTTCCACCCGGCGTGGAGGTCTACGAAGGCATGGTGATCGGCGAGCACTCGCGCGACAACGACCTCGACGTCAATGTCGTCCGCGAGAAAAAGCTGACGAACATGCGCGCCTCTTCGTCAGATGAGGCCGTCCGCCTCACCCCGCCCCGCGCCATGAACCTCGAGCAGTCCATCGAGTTCATTGCCGAAGACGAGCTGGTCGAGGTAACACCCAAGTCCCTGCGCCTGCGCAAGAAGATACTCCAGGCCAACCGCCGCCCGCGGCGTCAGACCAATGGCTGAGTTGTGATAACTGGTCACCTGGCCTTCGCTCAATTGCGACAGAGGCCAGGTGACCGGGTTATCGTCCACCTTGCAGGTTGCGAACCTGGCTAGGCTGATTTCAAACTACGCTGTCCACTCTCACTGAACCGCAAAAGGAATCGTTACGGTCGAAGAAACTGTTCCACTGGTCGCGGATACAACGACCTGATAATTGCCTGTCGTTGTGCCCGAGTTACCGGATCCGCCACCACCCTGCGAAGATCCCCCGCCACAACCTATAACCACAGTTCCGACAACAAGGCAGAGTGCAGCCATAAGAATGCTTTCACGCCAGCGCCGGCGCGGAAGAATTCCCAGGAAAAACAGTGCCGCGAATGCTGCCGCGGAGCCCGCCCACTGGCTACGATACGCAGCAGAGGCGCTGGCGGCGGTCGTGCTGACAGTTAAGGTGCTGGAGATCGGCGAACTGCTGCTGACCTGCGCCGAAGATGGATTCAGAGAGCAGGTGGGCGGATCATTTGGTGTCCCCGTCCCCAGATAACTCACAGTACAAGTCAGATTCACTGTTCCGGTGAAACCATCTTCAGGAGCTATCTGAATCGGAGCCGTTGCCGTTCCACCAGACGACGCGACTGTCAGCCCGGTAGACGTAGACGACACGGCTACCGCTTCGCCTCCGCCGCTCAGGGCTACCGTCTGCGTCGCTCCCGCTGCATTGTCGTTGATGGTGAGTGTTCCGGTGCGAGCTCCGGCAGCCGTCGGTGTGAAAGTGACCGAAATCATACAGCTGGCGGCGGCGGCCACACTCGAGCCACAAGTATTGGTTTCCGCAAAATCGCCGGATGCCGCGATGGATGTGACCGTCAATGCAGCCGTTCCGGAATTGGTTAAGGTGAGCGCCTGTGCCGCGCTGGTCGTACCTTCTGTCTGGGCCGCAAAGGAAAGACTGGCAGCAGAAAGTGTCACCGCCGGAGCAGGAGGCGCCACTACTGTAACCACAACTGCCGGGGAAGTACCCGCGGCATAGTTAGCATCTCCCGCGATCTGCGCCGTGATGCTTTGGCTTCCAGCCGCCAGGACATTGGTAGTAAGCGTCGCCACATACTCGCCCGATGTGCTGGTCGAGGCAGTGAGTGTTCCCGTTCCCAGCGATGTCGTGCCGTCGTAGAAAGTGACCGCACCAGTTGGAGCGAGCCCGTAGGTGATTCCGCTATACGTAGCCGTTAGTGTTACATCGGCGCCGAGAGCAACGCTGGTCTGGGAGGACATCAGTGACGCAGTCAGCGCCACAGGATTCAGGACCACCCTGCGAATGCGATCGTTATCGTAGTCCGCAATGTAGAGGTTCCCGTTCGCATCTGTAGTTGCTGAATAAGGGAGGTCCAACGTCGCTGTGGTCGCACTTCCACCATCACCGCTATACCCCGCAGCGCCGTCGCCGGCCACGGTATTGATAATGGTGCTACTCAGGTTGATCTCGCGGATGACGCTGTTGAATGCGTCGGCAAGGAGGAGACTGCCCTTGCCGTCATAGCGCAGTCCCTCAATGTCATTGAACGTTGCGGCGCTTGCTGGACCGCCGTCGCCGGAGTAGCCAAAGGCCTCCGGAGATTGGCCCGCATAGAGGCTGATGATGCCACTCGACAGGTTCACCACGCGGATACCATTTTCGAGAGAATCGGCGATGTACAGATTGCCGGCGTTGTCGACGGCAACGCCATTGGGGAAGATGGTAGCGTCAGTAGCTGGGCCTCCATCGCCATTGTTTGAGCCATTGGACGTATTCAGCCCATTGCCGGCTACTGTCGTCCTTGCGCCGCTGACTGTATCCACCGCGTCTATAAATTCGTTGCTCGTGGCGTACAACGTGTGCTGGCCGTCGAAGGCTATCGTCCCATGAACGCTCAACTGGCTGTTTAGTGTTGTAATGATCCCTGTGCTGAGATTCAGGACACGGATGCCTTGGTAGAAGTCTCCGATATAGAGGACGCCACCGTTCCCCAAAGCGAGTCCCCCTGGTAAACCTAACGGCGTCTGGGTTGCAGGGCCGTCATCTCCGGGCAAGCTGCTGGCCGACGCATTGCCCTGCTCATAATCGGCAAAGCCGCCATTTCCGGCAATGGTCGTGATAATGCCGGTCGAAGCGTCGACGCGGCGCACCACGCCATTGTTTGAGTCTGCGATATAAAGATTGCCCTGTGCATCGACAATTGTGTCCTGAGCACTTATCCCAGCCGTTTGAGCGGGACCTCCGTCGCCGAAATAATCATCGGTGCCATTCCCGGCAAAAGTGGTGACCTTTCCAGTGGAATCGATGGACCGAAGGCGGGAAGGCTCGGCGAAAAGAATGTTTCCCGACGGTGTTACCGCAATCGAGAGAACAGACAGAAGTTCCGCAGCGGTCGCCGCCCCGCCATCTCCGCTCGATCCCACCTGTCCCGTCCCAGCAATCGTCGTGAGGCTGGTTCCATTCACCGGAAGCTGCATGATGGTGGCCGCACCGTAAACCTGCTCGCCGGAGCCATTCGTGAAGTCGATATTTCCGTTTGCATCGCCAGCCACGCTTAGCGGATCGATATTCGCTCCGATCGCTGTGTTTCCCTGCGCAGTTGGTACCCCGGAACCTCCTCCAGCCACTATTTGCGTTGTGCCCGTGCTCAGTTGAACCGAGAGAACGGCGCCACTGTAGTACCCGGCACCGATGTATACATAGGCAGCGGCGATGAGCAAATTGCCATTGCTGACGGCGATGCTGCCGGGCAAGAAGTTCGGCACAACATCGATGCCAGCAATGGCGCAGGTTTGAGTCGCCGAAAAAACCTGACAAGAGTTTGTTGTGCCTGAGTACTGCGAAAGTATGCCCGTGCTATGATCCACGCGCCAGATACTGCCTCCGTTGTCGAAGAACAAGTTTCCAGCAGCGTCCACAGCCACAGATGAAGGAACCGAAAGCACAGCATTCACTGCCAGCGTCCCGGCGGGAATGGGGTCGGGACTGGATTGACCGGCTGTTCCCGCAACTGTTGTAATGATGCCGGTCGATGCCGACACCATGCGTATGGTGAAGCTACTTTGATCCGCTATATAAAGGTTTCCTTGAGAATCGACGGCCAGGCCGTACGGTTCGACCAGAGTCGCCGCCGTCGCAGGCCCGTTGTCACCGCTGGCCTCCAGCGGCCCACTCGCTAAAGGCTGTCCCGCATAGACCGTGACGTTCCCCGAGGTATCGATCTTAAAAACGCAACGAAAATCCACGGACGCGACAAACGTATTTCCCTGAGCATCCACGGCGATGCCGGTGATCACCCCAAGCTCGGCCGTCAGCGCCGTCTCCGGCTGCTGAAAAGGAGCAGTGCCTGCCAGCGTCTCTATATTCCCTGAAGAAGCCGGCGCAGAATGGGGCGTAAGGAGGGGCCGTGGCTGTCTCGCGCGCAAGGCAGCGAGTCGGTGCATCTGCTCACGCCAGCGCTCCATCCTGTGATTCTGACCGCGCGCACTATAGGCACCAGAAGGTATAGCTTCGATAGAAGCTGTGGCTTGAGCCTGCGCGCTCACTGTAAGCCAGGCCGAGAAAAAAGACAGAACAGTCATCGCGGCGAACTTGGAGCGGAGGCGTAAAGCGTCTCTCAACATGGAACAGGGAACACCTTTCAATTTTCTTGGGGGTGGAGCGGGGGTGAGTGCTTCAGATATAGAAACGGTTTTGCCGCCAAAAACCCTTTTCTCTTTCTGCGATGAACTTAGGCCTCGGACCAAATAGGCATGCCGAGCGGCGAGCAGCACCACGCGACCATATAGAATCAATCCATCGCATGTCGCACCAGCCGAATCTGTTTTCGCCGCAGGCGCCGGGCAGTTTGCCCCCTCAGGTGGTCACCCGCGCTCCACAGAACGCGCCGTCTCCGCCTTCGACGCCGCGCTGGCTGCAGCGCCTGGACTTCTTTGTCCGGGTGATCGTCCGTCTTTATCTTGGCCTCATCATTCTGGTTCTGCCCTGGCCCTGGCTGCGCATCTGGGATGAAAACCATCTGCTGGTGATCATCCCGCATCTCGCGCCTCTGTTTCTCAATGGAGTGACTCGCGGGCTGGTCTCGGGTCTCGGCCTCCTCAACATCTGGATCGCCATTCACGACGCCATCCATTACAAAGAAGCATAGGAACGCATCCGAGTAGAAGAAACTCTAGAGCCAAAGGATGCGGAAAGACCCGATATGACGGATCAGAATGACGGACGCCCGATAACCCGGAAGCCTCCCAAGCCGCTCGAAAGCGCGCCGCTTGCCTATGAGAACCCGGCCTTCCTCAACAGCCCCGACGGACGCGTGATGCGTATACTTTCCGAATACTCCGAGCCGCTGGCGCGTTTTCGCCGCGAGCGCATCCGCGACACGGTGGTTTTTTTCGGATCGGCACGCTTCCACGCCCTCGATGAGGTCAGTCAGGATTTGCTCCTCCTCGAAAATACCGGATCAGTTGCGCCAGCTCCACAAGAAGAACAGCCGGCGCGCAAGCCCGATCTCGAACAAGGCACGGCAAGCGAGCTCAGCCGTCGCCGCGCCGAAGCTGCCGTCGAAATGGCTCATTATTACGAAGACGCGCGGCGGCTGGCGTATCTGCTTACCGAGTGGTCAAAGAGCCTCAAGTCCCGCCGCCATCGCTTCGTCGTCACCTCAGGCGGTGGTCCCGGCATCATGGAAGCCGCGAATCGCGGCGCCTATGAGGCAGGCGGCAAAAGCATCGGCCTGAACATTCGTCTGCCCTTCGAGCAGTTCCCGAATCCCTACATCACGCCGTCGCTCAATTTCGAATTTCACTACTTCTTCATGCGCAAGTACTGGTTTGCGTATCTGGCCAAGGCCCTGGTGGTTTTCCCCGGCGGCTTTGGCACGCTGGACGAGATGTTCGAGATCCTCACCCTCTCGCAGACCCAGAAACTGGCCAAGAAGATCACCATCGTTCTCTACGGCTCTTCTTATTGGAACGACGTGCTCAACCTTGATGTTCTCGTCGACAAGGGAGCTATCTCCCCGCGCGACCGCGAGCTCTTCGCCTTTGCCGATACACCGGAACAAGCCTTCGAGATGCTCCGCGACGGACTGACCCGCAATCATCTGGAACCCGAAGCCGCCCCGGCCGAGGGAGAAGATGAGTCCGCAGTCTCACCCGAGATCGCGAAAACCAGCGGCTGAGTCTCAGAGCGTGACAAGAGGGCATCATCGCGGTGGGCGTCACGGGCCGCCGCGCCATCAAGCCGCGAATTGCGCCGAAATCAGCCTCGCGTATGACACGAAAGTGTTATTAATCTGGCGTATACCCACAAATTTTTGACTTCCTTTGTTATGGCAGTAATGCCACGTTCATGGTGCATCCCGATACTGATGGCAGCCGTACATGGGGGAACTCTATGGCTGGTCTTCGCCGCATCTCGTATCTGTGGAAAGATGCCGACTCCGCGCGTGATTACTCAACCGGCGTTTCGCTGCACAGCCACACCAACCAGTCCAAGGAAACTTTGGACTTTCTGGCAAACTTTGGAGCCGAGTACGGTTGGGTCCGCAAGCTGGTGAACATCGGCGAAACCCGCGCCCGCCAGCGTTATGGCATCTCCATCAACTATGGAGCCGGCTATTGGACACCACCCCTCACCCCCCGCCTGGCTTTTGACCTCGAGAGCAAGCAGATTGAAAAGCTGAACGTTGCGCCGCTGGTATCCATCACCGACCACGACAACATCAACGCTCCCATGCTGCTGCGCACCGTCGCCTCGGCCCGCCACATTCCCGTTTCAGTGGAGTGGAGCGCTCCCTACGGCGGAGATCAGTCTTTTCATCTCGGCATTCACAATCTGCCCAGCGAAACCGGTGCGGCCTGGATGCAGACCTTTGAGGAATACACCAACGAACCCGGCACCCCTGAAGAAAAAGGCAAGCGTCTCACCGAGATCCTCTCCGCGCTGCACGCTCTGCCCAACGTATTGATCGTTTTCAATCATCCCATCTGGGACCTGTACATCATCGGCCGCGAGAAGCATCGCCAGCGCGTCCAGGACTTCATGCGCGAGAACGGGCAATTCATCCACGCTCTTGAGCTGAACGGCCTGCGCAGCTGGGAAGAGAATCGCGAAGTGAAGCAGATGGCCAAGGCGCACGATATGCTCCTCATCTCCGGCGGTGACCGCCACGGCCTGGAGCCCAACGCCAACATCAATCTCTCCAACGCCACCAGCTTTACCGAGTTCGTCCACGAAGTCCGCTACGAAGGCCGCAGCCACGTACTCTTCATGCCGCAGTACGCGGAGCCCTGGAAGCATCGCATCCTGCAGTCCACGCTCGACGCCATCCGTGACTATCCCGACTTCCCGCAAGGCTCCCGCAACTGGGACGAGCGCGCATATCACCCGGACAGCAAGGGCGTAATTCGCCCCTTGTGCGAGCTCTGGCCTGGGGACGGAAGTGTACCCACCCATCTGAAGTTCATCATCGATGCCGTCCGTTTGATGGGCGCGCGGCCAATCTCGGGAAGCCTGCGCATGGCCTGGATGTCTTCCCGCGAGCCACGCTTCGCTCTTGGCGAAGAAGCCTTCTGAGACAGGGATCAGGGAAAGCGAATCGGGATCAGCTTGCAACGATCGGCTGCAGATGTGCGCCGGCGAAGGAGGCGCTCATCTGCGACCGATAGTCCGATCGTCAATCGCTGTTACTCCGATCGTCAGCCACAAGTCTCTTCTGCACTGCATACTCAGCCCCACAACTACACTGTGTACCCTGTACGCTAACCTCTGATCGCTCATCCTCGATCTTTAATCTTCAGCCCCTATTTCCTGAACGTTATACCCTATACCCTGTCCTCATGCGGGTCGCCTATTTCCCCGACTCCTTTCACGAGATCAACGGCGTCGCTCATACCAGCCGTCAGTTCGAAGCCTTCGCACGCCGTCGCAATCTGCCGTTTCTTTGTATCCGCGCCGGCAATCGCGTCCCCCGCCTGCTCACTGAGGGCAACCTGACCACCCTTGAGCTGCGCCGCGGATTTCTATCCTTCTGGCTCGACAACGATCTCAGCTTCGATCCCGCCTTCCTGCGTCATCTGCCCGCCATCACCCGCGCGGTACATGAATTCAAACCCGACATCGTTCACATTACCGGGCCCAGCGAGAACGGAATCCTCGGCGCAGCGCTGGCCAATCATCTGCACCTGCCCATTGCCGCCTCATGGCACACCAATGTTCATGAATATGCCGCGCGGCGCTCGCGCAAGCTGGTCCGCATCCTTCCCGCCAGCCGCAGGCAGGAAGCGACGGACACCATCGAACATCTCGCTCTGATGGCAACGACCCGCTTCTATTCGCTGGCTCGCATTCTCTTTGCGCCCAACCAGGGCCTGTGCGACCTGTTGGAAAAACACACCGGGCGCTCCTGCAAGCTGATGCACCGCGGCGTCGACACCCAGCTCTTCACCCCCGAGCGCCGCGACCGTACACCCGGCGATGACACATTCGTGCTGGGGTTTGTCGGCCGCCTGTCTGTCGAAAAAAATGTAGCGCTCCTCATCAAGGTGCAGCAGGAGCTCGTCGCTCGCGGCATCCGCAACTTTCGTTTCTGCATCATTGGCCAGGGCACCGAAGAGAGCCTGCTGCGCGCGCAACTGCCTGGAGCGGAGTTTCCCGGCGTGCTGCGCGGAGAAGCGCTGGCCCGCGCCTACGCCAACATGGATCTCTTCGTATTCCCTTCGCACACCGATACCTTCGGCAACGTAGTTCTCGAAGCCCTGGCCTCGGGTGTCCCCGCGATCGTCACACCCGATGGAGGACCGCCCACCATTGTCCGCAGAGGAGAAACCGGAATGATCGCACGGGATGAGGATTTTTCCAGCGCCGCCGCGCGCGTACTGAGCGACCCAATCCTGCACCAGCGGATGCGCGAGCAGGCCCGCAGCTACGCCATGAGCGCATCCTGGGATGCGGTCTTCGAACAGGTCTACGCCGGCTACGACACGGTCATCTAGAACCTCGGCCAATTCCTGGTCTCGCCGATAACCGCGCATCAGAGTGTAGCTTCCTGGGACTTGTACCCGGGCGCGGCGTTAGCCGTGCCACAACAGACGCGAAAGAATTGCGGCTTCCGACGCTGCTGAAGCTTTCTCGTGCCCGACACGGAGACTGATACGGAAACTGATCTGAAACCCTGTACAGCTAAGCCTTCAACGAAAGCTGCGTCTCGCTCCCACCCCATATCCGCCGCCGCAATCGGCCCAACCACCCTCCGTGCCTCATCGCCACTGGAGCCGGTGACGAAGCTACGGGATTAGCCAGCTCGGCCATCCGGCTGAGCGCCGATGCCGTCATGAGCTGCTGCACCTGTCCGCGCAGAATCTCCACATCGAGCGCGCACTGGCGCAGGTATGCCGATATCGAAACCCCGGCCCGAGCCGCGCGCAGCTTGATGAGTGCATGCTCGGAAGCAGCCACCCGCACCGACATCACCACCTGCCGATCCTCTCTGCCATTTGTGCGCCCCGGTTTGCTCGCTGCTGCAACGATCGATTGCGCCAGCGCCGCGCGAAATGCCTGCTCTGCCTTTTTTCGCGCTGCCGCAGCCGGCTTATTCGTTTCCGGCTCGCATGCCTTCGCAGCTTTTACCGGCATGCGCGCTGCAGTCGAAACAACAGCAGGATCGGGCCCGGGTGTCCCGCTTACCGGCTCGGCTACTGGCTTCTCCGCTGCCTTTCTGCGCGGATACCGGCTCGCGCCTAAGGCTTCTTCATACGAGATCTCGCGCACGCCGTCCTTAGCGGCATTCGTATCCCGTGAGCCGGTCCAGGCCTGAAAACGGCCCAGAACCGCTTCGATATCGTCTTCGGTTATTTGCTGCCCGCGCGTCTGCATGAAGAAATTCCTTCATCGCCGAGCATAAGCTGCATCGCCGCAACCAGCAGCGCGCGAAGAAAATTTGCCACGGCAACCATCTCATTTTGGAACCGTCACAGTGGCAAATATCAAATTCGGAATGTCATGCCAGAAAAATATCAGCCAGTATTGCGCAAACCAGCAGAGATGCCGTTAATCGTCCCCGCTATGGCGCGATTCACGGCGTCGGTGTTCTCGCCCGCCCGCTTGCGCCGCAGCAGATCCACCTGAATCAGGCTCATGGGATCGACATACGGATTGCGCAGCCGGATCGAATGTGCGAGCACGCGATTCTTTTCGAGCAGCTCCGTCTGCCGCGTCACCGCCAGCACCGCGCGCAGTGTGCGGTCGAACTCCGTTTTTACCTTCGTGAACACACGCTCGCGAATCCCCACATCCTGTACCAGCGATGCATAGAGCGCCGCGATGCCCAGATCGGCCTTGGCCATCGCCATCTCCACGTTGCGGATCAGATCGATGAACAGCGGGAACTCATCCATCATCGTCTGCAGCAGCTCCAGGCCGCCCGGCCGCTTCACATACTCCTCGATCGCATAGCCCACGCCAAACCACGCCGGAATCAGCTGCCGGCTCTGCGTCCATCCGAAGACCCAGGGAATCGCACGCAGACTGTCGAAGCTCAACCGCCCGCCCCGCCGTGATGGACGCGAGCCGATCTTCGCATTCTCCAGCTCGCCCACCGGCGTGCCGGCTTCAAAATAATGCAGCACCTCAGGGTCGTCGATGATGCTGGCGCGATAAAAATCGAAGGCCGTCTTCGACATGGCGTCGAAGGCTGCCTCCCACTCCGGCAGCAGCACTCCCGACTGGTGCCCATGCGGATCGCGCGCGTTCGGCCGGGCCAGTGCATCGAGCGAAGCCGCGATCATCAATTCAAGATTGCGCTCGGCCAGCACCACGTCCGAATACTTCCAGTTCAGCACCTCACCCTGCTCGGTGATGCGAATCTGCCCCTCGAACGCGCCCACGGGCTGCGAGTAAATCGATCGGTGCGTGGGACCGCCGCCGCGCCCGACCGTCCCGCCGCGGCCATGAAAGAGCCGCAGCTTCACCCCGCACTCGCGCGCCACTTCATGCAGTGCGCGATGCGCGCGGAAGATCTCCCACGTGCTGGTCAACATGCCGCCGTCTTTGTTCGAGTCCGAGTACCCGAGCATCACCTCTTGCGTGTTATCCCAGCTCTCCAGCAATTTTCTATAATCTGGCATCTGCCACAGCTCACGGCACACCGCGGGAGCATTCTGCAGGTCTTCGATCGACTCAAACAACGGCACCGGCATCAGCCCCGGATCATTCCCGTTACCCGCTACCTGAACGCCGCCCAGCCGCGCCAGCCACATCACCGCCAGCACATCATCCACCGTTGCAGCGCCGCTGATCACGTATTGCCGGATCGTCTCCGGACTGCAGCCCGTCTTCACCTCGGCGATCGTCCGCATGGTCTCGATCACGTCCTGGCTTTCGGGGCTCAGCGCACCCGGAACCGTCGCGGCATTGCCCGCGCACCATGCCGACGACTCTTCGAGCGTCTTCCGGTGGATGCGCGCATGCTGCCGCACATCCAGAGTGTGCAGATGCAGCCCGAACGTCCGCACCAGCAGAATCAGCGGATCGATCAGCGTCTGCGCCAGCCGCAGTCCCTTGTTTTCCGCCAGGCTGCGCCGCAGAATCTCGAGATCGGTCTGGAACTCAAGCGCCGAACAATACGCCGGCAGCGCGGTCAGCGAAGCTTCAAGGCTGTGCTGGTCCGCGACCTCTTTGCCCGCCGTTGCCAGCAGCCGCGCATGCACACAGACCACATACCGCCGGTACAGCTCGAACTGGAAATGGTGGGCAAATATCGGAGACGATCCGGTTTGTAACTGTTTCAGATACGAATCCAGCTGTCCCCGCATCTCTTCGCTGATCGGCAGCTGCTGCGCCGAAGTCGTCAGCAGATCGATCACCAGCTGAATTCGCCGGTCGTAGTAATCGAGCAGCCGTTCGCGCGCATCGGCAATCGCTTCACGCGTCACATCCGGAGTAACGAAGGGATTCCCATCGCGGTCTCCGCCGATCCACGATCCAAAGCCCAGCAGCAGAGGCAGCTCCGAGATATCGATATCGATCTCGTACTCGCTCTTCAGCGCCGCCGCCACTTCCTGATAAAGAGAAGGCAGCGTTTCAAAAATGGAAACCTCGTAATAGTCGAGGCCCATCTTGATCTCGTCCGCAACCTTGGGCCGGCTGCTGCGCACCTCGTCGGTCTGCCACAGTGCGGTGATCTCCGCGGTCAGCGCGGCTTCGAGCGATGCCAGTTCCTCATCGGGAACAGGAATACGATCCAGCTGCTCCAGGAAATCGCCAATACGTCTACGCTTGGTCAGCACGGAACGCCGCGCAATCTCCGTCGGGTGCGCCGTGAACACGGGCACAATGAAAATCTTCCGCAGCCACTCCATCGCCTCGTCGGCAGAGATGCCCACCTGCCGCATCGCACGCAGCGTCCCACGCAGCGACCCGCGCTGCGCCGCCTTATCTCCACTCAGCTGCAGCGACAAACGCCGCCGCTTGCGATGATTCGTCTCCGCCAGGTTGATCAGCTCGAAATAGAAACCAAAAGCACGGCTCAGATAGTAAGAGTCGTCCACCGGCATCGAGTTGGCATCGAGTACAGCCACCTGCAGAAGCTGATCCGCTTCGTGCAGCTCTCCCTGCGCCTGTGCCTCGCGCCGCCGGATCGCCGACTGCCGCAGCGACTCGACCTTTTCGAACAACTCATCGCCGGCCTGCTCGCGCAGCACCTCGCCCAGCAGCATGCCGAGAGAGCGAACATCTCGCCGCAGTGGAACTTCTTTTAAATCGCCAGTACGCGCCTCAAGCTCAGCAAGGCGATCCGACCAGTTCTCAGGTTTCCAAAGTGAAGGCATCACTATTGATTATGCCGGAGTGCGGGCCGCACCGGCGTGTGCGCCCAATCGCTAACCGCTTTTCAGCTCTCCTCAAGCTGCAGCATCAGCTCTTCCCACTCACCCGACAGCGAAGCCTGCTGTTCCCGCAGCGCATCGAGCTGCTGCGAAACCCGCGCGGTCTCCTCCGCGCTCACAAAATTCCCCAGCTCCGCTTCCGCATCGGCAATCGACGACTCCACCCGCGGCATCTCCGCCTCCACAGCCGCCAGGCGCTCCTGCATCTGCTTCAGCTTGATCGGATTTACCTTTTTGGCCTTGTCCTTTTCCGCGCTGCCGTTCGAAGAAGCCCCATTCGTCACCGCGACCACCACCGGCGCAATGACTGGAGCAGCCGCAGCCATCGTCGCTGCCTGCAGCGTCTCTGCGCCGCCCTCCTTGCGCCACAGGTAGTCCTCGTAGTTGCCCGGATAGACATGCACCTTGCCGTCCGCAACTTCAAACACCCGCGTCGCCAGCCGGTCGATGAAGTAGCGATCGTGCGAGACGAAGATCACCGTCCCGGTAAACTTGTTGATCGCGTCCAGCAGTACATCCTTCGCCCGCAGATCGAGGTGGTTCGTCGGCTCGTCCAGCAGCAGAAAATTCGCCGGACTCACCAGGATTCTCGCCAGCGCATAGCGATTGCGCTCGCCGCCCGACAGCACGCCCAGCCGCTTGAACGCGTCGTCTCCGGAAAAGAGAAAGCATCCCAGCAGGCTGCGCAGCTCGGTCTCTGAAACCTTCGGAGCCGTCCTGCCAATGTCGTCCAGCATGCGCGCCTCGGGGTCCAGCACCTTGTACTGATCCTGCGCAAAGTAATCCGCGACCACGTTGTGGCCCATCTTCAGCAGGCCGCTGCTCGGCGTGTCCTCGCCGGAGAGCAGGCGCACAAGGGTAGATTTGCCCGCGCCGTTCACGCCCACCAGCGCAATGCGGTCCTCGCGCTCAATGGTGAAGCTCACATCGTTGAGCACGTTCTTCGGCCCGTAGCTCTTCGAGAGGCCCACGCACTCCACCACCGTTCGTCCCGATACCGGAGGCTGCGGGAACGAGAAGTGAATCACCGGCTCTTCTTCCGGAATCTCGATGCGCTCGATCTTCTCCAGTTCTTTGATGCGGCTCTGCACCTGTTTGGCCTTGGTCGCCTGATACCGGAACCGCGAAATGAACGCTTCAAGGTGCTCGATCTGGTCGCGCTGATTCTTGTACGCCGACTGCAGCTGCACCATGCGCTCGGCCTTCTGCGATACATACTTCTCGTAGTTGCCGTGGTACACATGCATCCGCTTGTTCCACAGCTCGACGATCTTGTCCACCGTCACGTCGAGAAAATAACGGTCATGCGAGATGAGAATGTACCCGTTCGGATAGGTCTTCAGATAGCTCTCAAGCCAGTTACGCGTTTCAAGATCGAGATGGTTCGTCGGCTCGTCCAAAAGCAGCAGGCTCGGCTTTAGCAGAAGCAATTTCGCCAACGCGATGCGCATCTGCCATCCGCCCGAGAACTCTTCCGTCCGCCGCGTCCAGTCGGTCTTAGAAAATCCCAGCCCGGTGAGCACCGTGCCCACCTGGGCGTCCAGCGCGTAACCGTCATGGGCATGAAATTGCGAATCGATATGCGAGAAGCGATCCGCCGCGGTCGCATACTCCGCAGACTCAGGATCGAGCTCGGCCAGCGCTGTGTACAGCGCCTCCAGCTCCTTTTCCATCGAGATGAGCTCAGCAAAAACCGAGAGGCATTCGTCGAACACCGTGCGCCCAGACAGTGCCAGCCCATCCTGCGGCAGATAACCGATGGTCATCCCGCGCGTCCGCTGGATCGATCCGTAGTCCAGGCCGTCCACCCCCGCCAGAACCTTCATCAATGTGGATTTGCCGGTGCCATTGGCACCGACCAAAGCAGTTTTTTCGCCGGCTGTGATCAGCCAGTCCGCGCCCTCAAACAGCAGCTTGTGTCCAAACCGCTTCCCGGCCCCTGAAAGTTGCAGCATGCATCTATTTTATCGGCTTAGGAAGCGGGTTTGCGGCGGTACGCTCCAGCCGCGAATAATCATCGAAGGCTCCGCATCTATCGCCTTATAATCGACCCTCCCATGGAAACCGTTGCCCAACCGGCATCTCGACTCCAGTCCATCGATGCGCTGCGCGGCACGGTCATGATCATCATGGCCATCGATCACATCCGTGATTTTTTTCATCATGCGGCCATGTCTTCATCGCCAACCGATCTCACCAGCACCACCCCCTTCCTGTTTTTCACGCGCTGGATCACGCACTTCTGCCTGCCCGTGTTCATGTTCACGACCGGCATGGGAATTTATCTCTGGTGGCAGCGCGGCGGGCACACCCGCGCTCAACTATCGCGTTTCCTCATCACCCGCGGGCTCTGGTTCATGCTGCTGGAACTCACCGTGATGCAGCTTGCCTACGACTTCCGCATCTCGACGCAGCTCCTTACCCTGCTGCTTATTCTCTGGATCTTCGGCCTCTGCATGCTGGTCATGTCTGCACTGATCTATCTGCCGCTGCGCCTGCTGGCCGCGCTCAGTGTCGCAGCCATCGCGCTGCACAATCTTCTCGACGGCATCGATCCGGCACGCTTCGGCCACGCCGCATTTCTCTGGAACATCATCCACCAGCCGGGAGTCATCATGATTGACGGCCATCCCGCGCTGACCATCTATCCGCTTCTACCGTGGAGCGCGGTGATGGCGGCCGGCTTCTGCTTCGGCAGGCTCTTTATGCTCGAATCGGCTGCGCGTCAGCGCATCATGACGCGCATTGGCTTGGCTGCCGTGCTGGCCTTCGTGGTGCTTCGGACTATCAATCGCTATGGAGATCCAGCGCCCTGGTCACACCAGAAGTCCGCCGTTTTTACGCTGCTTTCATTTGTGAACTGCACCAAATATCCCGGCTCGCTGGACTTTGTGCTGATGACGCTGGGACCGGCAATTCTCCTGCTCTCGATTTACGATCGCCGCTCGTTTTCAGGGGCGAATCCGCTGATTATCTTTGGGCGCGTGCCGCTTTTCTATTTCGTCCTGCACTTCTACTTCATTCATGCGCTCTCGGCGCTGATGGCGCTGGTTCGCTACGGACGTCCTGCGCTCGGATTTATCTTCAATCCACTGCCGTCCATGGGCGGCCCGGGTAAGCTTTATCCCCCGAACTTTGGATACGGCCTCTGGGTCACCTATGCCGTCTGGATTTTTCTGCTCGCCGTGCTCTACCCGCTTTGCCGATGGTTCGCGAAGGTGAAGTCTACACACCACGACTGGTGGCTGACCTACCTATGAACGCTTACTCGCGAAGGTGTTGAAGAAAGACTGAAAAGGTTTTTCCTTTCACCAAAAACTGTGCATTCTCCCCCGAAAAGGTGACATCCCATCACTGGAAAACAGCTTCTATCCGACATAAACTTGTTGCAGTTGCAGATGTCCCAGCGGCCACCGATCTACCATGCGAGAAAGCATCTTCGCTGTACCCACAAATCTGCACGCTGAATATCAGCAACTCCTCAGCAAGACTGCGCACCTGCTTCTACAAGACGGGCAGACCGACGAGCTCTGCCAGACCGTCTTCGATATCCTCCGCGGGCCGATGAAGCTCGACGTCTATTTTCACTATCTGGTCTCCGAAGACCAGTCGCATCTGGAGCTCGCCTCGTCTGGTGGCAATGATGTTGTTCGCGCCGCGCTCGGCTCGCCGCTCAATTTTGGAGAAGCTGTCTGCGGGACCGTAGCCCAGCAATGCAAGTGGATGTACGTACCCGATGTACAGCTGCGCGACGATCCAATGACCGCGTTGATCCGCAGCTTCGGTATCCGCTGCTATGCCTGCCAGCCGCTCATCTCCAAGGGCAAGGTACTCGGCACCTTTTCTTTTGGCAGCAGCCATCGCGACGGATTTACTCCGGAAGAAATCGAAGTCTTTCGCGTCGTCGCGCAACAGGTGACGGTCGCCACCGAGCGCCGGGTTCAGAATCGTTATATGCGCCAGCTCGAACATGAAGCCGCCGCCGGCCGCATGTGCGCCACAATCGCCCATGAAATTAACAATCCGCTCGAGTCGCTTACCAATATTCTTTACCTGTTACGCAACGAACAACTGAGCAATGACGGCAGTCATTTGCTCCAGGCAGCGGAAGCTGAAGTCGCCCGCCTCGCAGAAACGACACAGCGCACGCTCGATCTTTTCCGCGGCAAGCGGCAAGGCCCGCAGGATATCGACATCAGCAAAGTAATGCGCGATGTTCTCATCGGAATTCGGACGCCAAAACATATACCCGTCGAGTCGCAACTGGAAGACAATCTCATTGTCAGCGCGAATCCCGGGGAGATGCGGCAGGTCTTCTTCAATCTCGTGATCAACGCTGCGCATTTCAGTCCATCGGACAAAAAAGTTTCCGTGAGTGCTTCCCGCAACGGGGCATCTGCAGAAATACAAGTGAAAGACCAGGGACCGGGAATCTCGGAAGAGACACGCCGGCGGCTCTTCCAGCCCTTCTACACCACGCGTGTGGATGGTGGCACCGGGCTTGGCCTCTGGGTTTCACACGAAATCGTCAGCCGGTCCGGAGGAACGCTCACGTTCGAATCGGATCCCGCAAAACGTCCAGGAACGAGCTTTATTGTCACGTTGCCGCTGCTTGAAGATCACGTGCGAGCGAGCTGATGGCACACCGGCAACTCGCTATAAAAAAGCGGGCCTGAAATTTTCAGGCCCGCCTTTTTTTGCAACAGTCGTCTAGTGAACAGTCGAAGCAACAACGGCCGTAGCAATTACGCCGGTCGCAATGGCTGCCAGCACATAATTGCCGTCCACTTCACGCCATTCGTAGCCGCGCGGCGGAGCCTGCAGGTGATAGTGGCGGTAGTCGATGCGCTCGCCGCGCGCCCAATCATCATGGTTCATACGGGCACCCTTCTTCCACTCATCGTGGCGGACATAAGGGTGATCATGATGTTCATCAGCAGCGAATGCGTAGCCGCCGGCCAGTGTCATGGCCAGCGTAGATAGTGCGATAGCTTTGCGAATCCGGTTCATAGGGCTCCTCATCGATTGGATTCGGCAAAGGGAGCATATCCCTTTGCCGGGCCTCATACTCGGATGGCGGATTTCGACGCAGGGCTGTCAACACTAGATAAATAAAAAGTAACCATCACAAGAAAAATGGGAGGCAACCAAAAACAGCTGGCCACCAACCTAATCCCTGTTGCTATTTACGTGAGGCCTTCAGCTCTTCCCAGTCCTTCACGGTTTGATCCGCATAGGCATGTGCAAAGCGGGCAAGTGCCTCGCCGAAACGCTCGCCGTTACCCACATAGCCCGCCAGTTCGCACGCATCGCCTGAACGAACATGGCCGCGCGCCAGCAGCTCGCCGCACATTTCCGCATATTCGAGCAGACCTTCACCCACCAGGTCTTCTACTTCGATGCTGGCCTTGTGATCGTTCAGCTGCCGCACCTCATAATGGCGGTTCGCGATCGTCGTCCAGCCCAGAAACGGATCGGATTGCGCCTGCATCGCGCGCTGCCCGTTCACCACGCGCTGACCCTGATGCGCGGCCAGGAATTCCTGATTCACATATCCCGCGTAAGCGGAGCCCGGCTGCTCCTTGATTTGGAGGAATAAAGGATCGCCCATCCCATTACCCTCGAGATAGATCACATAGTCGCGCAGGCCCACCGAGCCCGTGCCCACAACCTTGAAGGCCACATCGAGGGGGCGATACTGCGCGAGAAAATGCCGGCGTTCCGGCTGCAGGGTCTGTGAATAATCCACGAGCGAAGCCAGCACCGCACGCCGCACGCCAGAACTCACATGGGTCAGCAGCGGCTTCAGTTCCTTGAAGGTGCGATGGTCAGGCGGCCGCTTGCCATCCAGCGGCTTTGGCTCTTCGGTCAGTTGCTCCAGCGTGTGCGCAGGCGTGCTGCGCTCGGCCTTCAGCAAGGCTTTGGTCACGGGAGCGATACGCTGCAGCCGATGCACCTGATACTTCGCGACCTCTACCACCGGCATGCGCGCGAACATATCGATGAATTTGCGATATCGTGCTACCAGCGTCATCACCGCGTCGTCGCACGTGCCACGCTTCGTGCTCATGGCTCGGCCGGCCAGCACCAGGCTTGTTGCCAGCCGCTTCAGGTCCCACTCGAAGGGTGCGCGCGTCGTCTCGTCGAAGTCGTTGATATCGAAAACCAGCCGTCCGTCGGGCGCCGCAAATGCGCCGAGGTTGCGCACATGCGCATCGCCGCAGATCTGGTTGATGATCCCGGTATTCGCCAGCGTGGAAAGATCGGCGGCCATCACCGGCACCGCACCGCGGAAATATCCGAATGGCGACTCCAGCATGCGCTCGTACTTCAGCGTCACCAGCTGCGGAACGCGCCCGCGCATCGACTCTTCCATCAGCACCAGCGGCTGATGGCGTCGCGCTTCCGCATGCCACTGCGCGTGGTCCTGCCGTGCCATCTGCTTGCGCCGAGCCCGCCCCAGCTCGCGCCGTTCTTGAGGAGAAAGAAAATGAGCCATCGATCACGAGACGATACAACTTTCGCGCGCCAATGACAATGTCACACTTCCGCAATCTTCTGCTGGATATCCTTGAGCGTGGCCGCATCCAGCTCCGGCATCCCACCCGGCTGCGAAGCGACCCACGCTCCCCAGCGGTTTCCTGCCTCGTTCATCCGCGCCAGGCTCGCGCCGGCCAAATAGGAATCGACCAGCGCCGCGGTGAAAGCGTCACCCGCACCCACGGTATCCACAACTTTGCCGTGAACTCCCTGCCGGCGATGCGCATCATCGCGCGTTACCAGCAGGCTGCCCTCCGCCCCCATCGTGACCGCCACCAGATTCAGCGGATACTTTTCGAGAAGCCATGCTGCCGCTGCCCGTAAATCTTCTTCCTTCGTCCCCGGCAGCAGATCCGAGCCCAGCATGCCCAGCACCTGCGGAACCTCCAGCTCATTCAGCTTGAAGATAGTGGCTACAGCCAGGGATTGATCGATGATGTCTGCCGAGAAGAACGGCTCGCGCAGATTTACATCAAAGACCAGCACGCATTCCGGCTGCGTAGCGGACACAAATTGACCGATCGTAGTCCGCGATTTCTCCCCCCGCTGCGCCAGCGTGCCGAAGCATACGGCATCCGCACTCACCGCAAGCTCACTCCACTCCGGCGTCATGTCCAGAAAATCCCACGCCACCGGCTCGTGAATCGCATACTGCGCTTCGTCGTCGATGATTTTCACGGCTACGGTTCCAGTAGGTTGCGCGGCGTCCTCCTGAAGAAACGACGAATCGGCCGGGAAACCCTCCAGAATCTTTCGTGCCCTTCCGCCCCAATCATCCACGCCCAGCCGGCTCGCGATCACACCGCGATTCCCCAGGCGCGAAGCCATCACAGCGAAATTCGCCGGCGCCCCGCCCAGACGCTCTCCTGACGGCAATAGATCCCACAGCAATTCACCCAGCCCGACGATGGTCTTTTTCACCGCGATTGTCCCCTCTTTTGCCCGCGAGCATAGTAAACCAACGCGGCAGGCACTTTATGCCTCTAATAGATATTGCTCCACTCGTTGATCTGGAACTAGCCTTGGCAGAACAAGAAAGAGAACGTTAGTGGTAAATCAACCTGAACCCACAAGCGATAATCCCTCCGGCAGGCCTGCGTCATCGCCGCCCCGCAAGTCCCGGCTGCGCCGGGTGCTCATCTGGATCACTTTCATCCTGGTTCTGGTTGGCGCTGCGGCGTTTATCACCGCGGACATTTATTTCCACCGCGCCATGCCCATCCTGCGCGGCCGCGTCATCGATACCCTCTCCACGCGCTTCGACAGCCGCGTCGAGTTGGACAGCTTCGATGTCTCTGTCTTTCGCGGCTTCGAGGTCACCGGCGGCGGCCTGAAAATTTACCCCAATCAGCTCGACATGCAGAAGCCGCTCTTCTCTGTCGGCAAGTTCTCCTTCCGCACCGGCTGGCAGGATCTCTTTCGCACCCCGATGCACATCGGTGAGGTGCAGATTTCCGGCCTCGGCATCAACATGCCGCCAAAAGACCAGCGCAAGCAAATACCTCGCCTCAATCAACCCGGTCCCGGAAAACCAGGCGAAGAAGCGCATAAGCAAAAGATCGAGATTGTCGTCGACAGGCTGCTCATCAACAACGCCACGCTGATTCTCGGGACCAACAAACCCGGAAAGATCCCACTGGAATTCGACATCGCCAGCCTCACCATGACGTCAGTCGCAGAAGGGCAGCCCATGCGCTTTCACGCCATCCTGACGAATCCCAAGCCGGTGGGCAACATTGACTCCACTGGCTCTTTCGGCCCCTTTGTCGCCGGCGATCCGGGAAACACGCCGGTCAGCGGTACATACAGCTTCAGCCACGCTGACCTCAACACGCTGAAGGGAATCGGCGGCATGCTCTCGTCTACTGGCAACTACACGGGAGTGCTGGATCACATCACCGTCGACGGCCAGACCGACACGCCAGATTTCCAGCTCGATACGGCGCAGCACCCGGTTCCGCTGCACACCAAATTTCACGCCATCGTCGATGGCACAAACGGCGACACCTATCTGCAGCCGGTCGACGCCACGCTCGGCCAGTCGCACATCCTCGCCACCGGCGATGTGGTGCGCGCGCCCGGCGGCCAGGGCCACGACATCACACTCGATGTGACCGTCGACCACGCCCGCATTCAGGACATGCTGCAGCTCGCCGTGAAGACCGATCCTCCCATCATGACCGGTGCGCTCGTCATGCACACCAAGTTCTATCTGCCGCCGGGCAAAGTGCGAGTCACCGACAAGCTCCAGTTGCGAGGCAGCTTCCAGATCACCGGCGCGCACTTCACCAATGACAAGGTACAGAGCAAGATAGATCAGCTGAGCCTGCGCAGTCAGGGCCGTCCCAAAGAGGCCAACCAGGAATCGAAGGGTGGACCCGCAGCCAATGCCATCTCTGACATGGAAGGCGACTTCAACCTCGATGCCAGCAAGCTCACCTTCAGCGATCTCAAATACAATGTGCCCGGCGCACATATTGCCATGACTGGCGTTTACTCGCTCGACGGCAAGCAGTTCGATTTCCACGGCAACGCCCGCCTCGACGCCAAGGTCTCGCAGATGGTCACGGGATGGAAGTCCGTGATGCTGAAACTGGCTGACCCATTCTTTTCGAAGAACGGTGCGGGAACCGAAGTTCCAATCCAGGTCACGGGTACGAATTCCGAGCCCCATTTCGGGCTCGACTTCCATCATAAGGATGACCAGAAGGCCAATCCCGGCCAACCCGCGCCCGGCAGCCCGCAATAGGGCCAACCGTCGCTGGATATGTTACTTTGCTCGTGAACGCCGTCAATTCGAGAACGGCGAAGCAGGATCATTTTGTTTTGGGAGATACAACAATGAAAGCGACCCGCACCGGGACCGCGGTGAGGATTGCGTGCGCCGCCGTGGCGTTCGCCATGCTCTCTGCACAAACGCCCAACGCCTCCGCGCAATCCACATCTGCAGCCGAAGAGTCCAAAGCTCCGGCCGCTACGCAGAACCCCAACTGGTACAAAGGCGCGCTCATCTACGAGATCTATCCGCGCAGCTTCCAGGATTCGAACGGCGACGGCATCGGCGACCTGAATGGCATCACGTCGCGCCTCGACTACCTGAAGACGCTTGGTGTCGACGCCATCTGGCTCACGCCCATCTATCCCTCGCCGCAGGTCGATTTCGGCTACGACATCTCCAACTACGAAGACATCGATCCACAGTACGGCACCCTCGCCGACTTCGACCGGCTGGTTGCGGAAGCAAAGAAACGCAATATCGGCATCATCATGGACCTGGTGCTGAATCACACCTCCGACAAGCACCCCTGGTTCATCGAATCCAAAAGCTCAAAGAGCAATCCCAAGCGCGACTGGTATGTCTGGAAGAATGGAAAGCCGGGAGGCACCCCGCCAAACAATCCTCCCAACAACTGGGAATCCGTCTTCGGCCACTCCGCCTGGCAGTGGGACGAAAAGACCGGCCAGTACTACTACCATCGCTTCTACATCCAGCAGCCGGACCTCAACTGGAATAACCCGCAGGTCCGCAAAGCCATGTATGACGTGGAACGCTTCTGGATCAATCGCGGAGTCGTCGGCTTCCGCCTCGACGCCATCACCTCGCTCTTCGAAGACCCGACCTACACCGACGAGAACTATGTTCGCGACGCTAGCGGCAATATCGTAATCAACGCATACGGCGACAAGACAGTTGACACCAAGAAGACCGACGGCCTGCCCAAGGTAAACGACGTATTGAAGGAGCTGCGCCAGGTAGCCGACCAGACCAAAGGCCGCAAGGTCATCCTCATCGGCGAAACGTATGTTAACTCCATCGACGATCTGCGCGCGCTCTACGGACCGAAGAATAACGAGCTCGATCTCCCCATGGACATGCAGGTTGGCTTTATCAACAAACTCGACGTAGCCACCTTCCGCAAGAACATCAATGATGCCGAAACCGGACTCAACGGCGACGAGCCGCTCTTCGTCTTCGACAATCACGACAATCCGCGCTGGGATCGCTACAACAATGGCGTTTATAACGCCGATCTCGGCCGCATGCTGGCCGCTGTTCTCTTTGCCTCGCGCGATACCGCGATGATCTATAACGGCGACGAGATCGGCATGGTCACAACTCCTCCCACCAGCAAGGACCAGGTGAAAGACCCCATCGGCATCACCGGCTGGCCCAAGGAAAAAGGCCGCGACGGAGAACGCACGCCGATGCAGTGGGACGATGGGCCGAACGCCGGCTTCGCAAAGGCAGGTGTGAAGACCTGGCTGCCCATCCCGCCCAGCTACAAGACCTTCAATGTGAAATCCGAGGTCGCCGACTACGACTCGATGCTCAACTGGTACAAGCAGCTCATCGAGCTGCGCCGCACCAATCCTGCCTTGCGCGACGGCCAAAATGTCATGCTCAACACGGACAATAACAACGTGCTCATGTGGCTGCGCCAGGCTCCCGGACAACCTCCCGTCGTCGTAGCCTGCAACTTCACCACCCAGCCGCAGAAGGTAAGCTTCGACCTTTCCGCACAAGGCATCACTAGCCGCAACGCCAAAACGCTGATGAAGACGCCCGGTTCAAGCGACCCCACATCGCTGCTCGACGTGCAGTTGCCACCCTTCGGCGTCTACATCGGGCAAGTGCAATAGGTATTTTGATAACCCATGAATGGAAAAGGCCCACGGATCGCGTGGGCCTTTTCTCGTTTCTACGCAACGCCCGCGCTAAATCTTCAACAGAGTAGCCAATCCCTGATTGTTATCCAGGTTGCGCTCGCGGATAAATTCGCCGGCCTTCTTCAGATAGCTGGGGCTATGCTCCACCGCTTTCGAGAGAGATTGCACCAGCTTTACCACATGCTCGGTTCCGAAAGCTTCACGATAGTGCCCCGCCATACCGGTCAGCAGTCCGCGGATCACAGCATATTGAGCAGCCATCAGAATGAACTCGTTGAATATGCTTTGCGGCGTGTGGTGCGCGCTCGCCGCACGTCCGAAGGGAAACAGGGTGCGAAAGACATAGTTCAGCAGATAGTTTTCCAGGATGAAGGGATGCGCCACAAAGAACGGTCCGGAGTACCTGGCCTCCGCTTCGACGTAGTGCACAGCATATTCTGCTGCGGTTAAGTTCGGCGCGTAGCCTACGCCCTTCACGAAATCCTGGAAACATCCCTGGAAGCGCTCGCCGCTCGCGCCTTCCCGTATGCGCATGTCGGCCAGCCGCAATACCGCATCAAGCTGCACCGCCGGCTGCGCCGGAATGCTCTCCATCTCGTTGCGCAGCGCGCCTGCGAAGACAATATTGCGATAGTCGGCAAGGATCTGCGGAACCGCTTGATCCTGTTCCGCGGTCTTAAACTCATCCAGCCGCTGGCACAGCGTGCCCAGCAAAAAGACTCGCTGCCATAGCGGACGATTGCGATCCCGCAGCAGGGTGACGATGCACTCCCGCACCTCATGAAAGTATGCGTATGGCTTATGGATCGATCCTTCGCCATTGCCGGCCAGCCGGGAAAATTGATCGGTACGGAAATAAGGCTTCTCTGCGCTGTCGATTTCCGCAAAATCCGGATTGAGCAGCACCATCCGCGCCGCCTCGGGGCATGAAAGATAGAGCGACAGCTCGAGTTCGCCCTCCGCCTGGTTCAGAACACGCGGATAAATGGAGCACGTCGCCGACAGATATTCGGCTCCATGCCGGCTCTGAATACCGCAAAGCCGCTCGTCTGTTAGAAAGGGACAATTCTTCGCCGCCGTCAGGCTGATCTGCGCGTACAGCGAGTCCGTTGCGTTGACCGTGTTGATGGAAACATATTGCGCAGTGAGCGCGCGCAGATCGCCTTCAGGAAACTGCTGATACTGTTCGTAGGTAGCCTTGTCTACGGGAATCGACCAGCCATGGCAGCACGTGTCTTCGCAGGCGGGGCCGATGCAGCGGAAGGACTTTCCATAACGCGGACGGAATTTCTCTGATTGTTCTGTCATCAAGCTCTCCAGCGAAGTCAGGCAGAAGCAGTTTGAAGAACCACAGCTCGCTGGATGCTTGTTTGGGGGAAGTGCACCTTGAGATGATTGTAACCGTCGCAGGTGAGTAAGCACGAACCTCTTGGTCGCTCTGGTAGTCTCCTAATTTGGTTTTTGGGGTTGTTCTGGATTTGCCTCTGGAATTTATTGCCCCGCTTGCCCCCATCCTCTGAGGCTTGGGACGATACCCCACTACTAACTCCGACAACCAGAGCCAATATCGCCAACCGTTTCAGCATTATGGCGAAGATGTACCACAACTATTCATGGACTTAGAGTTTGTCTAAGAGTATTGTCTGAAATCGAAATGGCCGAGAACGATCAACAGAATTCACCTAAATCATCTGCATCAGCTTTTTTCAACTGGGCTGATACGCCTTGGCTCGTCGCAGCCTTTCTTGGAGCGTGGGGCGCGATGATAGGGACTGAGGAGTTCCTCTTGGCTAATGTGTTTATGCTCTTGGCCGCCTCAGCATGTCTGATTCGACTAAGTAAGGAGACGTTTTTCTCTGGCACGAAGCGCGTAGGCGCATTCCTTGTCGGTTTGCTCATAATAGCCATCTTAACTGGCGTAGATATCTACCTCACAAAGAACAAGCAACTCTCGGTTGAAGCAAAAGACGAAGAAATACCTCAACTTAAACAAGAAGTTAAGGATTTGCAGACAAAACTAGAGAATCTTCCAGGCGAAATCATTAAAGACTTGAAGACGATGCAATTGAACGCTACGCCGTTGGTGAGGCAACCGCCATCAGGCGTTCAACCGGCGAAGCCTAAACCGAGAGTTTCGATTCCCCCGCCAACTCAGCCTGAGCTTCCCCCTGTATCTAGCCCATCTCCTCAATCTGGTTATGCGGAGTTGTCAGTATCTCAACAAATGCAAAAGTCCACACGGCCCGACGCACCATACAAATTTGAGGTAGTCGTTCAGACGACACAGGTTATGCCGTCCCTAAAAATGATATTGGCCTGCGACCAACCAATCGTGGACGGAGACGCCCACATTTCGGGGGGCATGCTAACGATGATGACTGGCCACGGGGTCGTGAACTCAAACCGAAATCTTTTTGCCTATTTTTACGGATCGGCTACTCCGCCTTTCGGGCCCGCCAACCCTCTCATCTTCGATTTATGGACTGCCGCGCCCACCACTTGCAGCAGAGCCACCACCTATTGACAGTTCCCACGCGCCTCTCGAAAATCTTTAAGCCCATAAAAAGCAACCAGGCGGTTGCGCATAAAGCGAGAGCTTATGTAATATGCAACCACGAGGTTGCCCATGGAAAATAACCGCATCGAAAAACAGATCGCCCTGAACGCCCCTGTATCCCGCGTCTGGCGCGCTCTTACGGATCACAAGGAATTCGGCGAATGGTTCCGCGTTAAATTGGACGCCCCTTTTGTCCCTGGGCAGACGTCGACTGGCTACATCACCTGGCCCGGCTACGAGCACCTGAAATGGGAGGCCGTGGTCCAGGACATGGAGCCGGATAGCTACTTCTCCTTCACCTGGCATCCGTACGCCATCGATCCGGCCGTCGACTACTCCGGTGAGACGCCCACGCTTGTCGAGTTCCGTCTCAAGCCGACGGCAACCGGCACACTGCTTACCGTCACCGAATCCGGTTTCGAAGACATCCCCGAGCATCGCCGCGCCGAAGCCTTTCTCCGCAACGACGGCGGATGGGCGCAGCAGATCAAGAACATCGAGGAATATGTCGCGAAGCGTCCCTAGCCGCTCCGCTCATCGACGGTCCCACGCTCCGCTCTTCGCCGCTCTGGGTGACGAGACAAGGCTGGCGCTGCTCAACCGGCTCAGCGGCGGACAGCGCTGCTCTATCTCCGAGCTCACCGCCGGCTCGCGGCTCACCCGCCAGGCCGTCACCAAGCACCTCCGCGTCTTGGAGAGGGCCAGAATCGTGCGCTGCGTTCGTTCTGGAAGGGAAAGTCTTTTTGAGTTTGATCCGCACCCTGTGCATGAACTCAGGGAGTATCTCGATCGTGTCTCGCAGCAGTGGGATCAGGCTCTGCTCAGGCTGAAAACCTTTGTCGAGACAAAATAACCACTGACCGGCCGGTCTGACGACTGCACACCTGCCCGTCTGCAGCTTTGGACAAAAAAACCCGGGCCGAGGCCCGGGACGTCAGTAAAAATGTGGCAGCCTTCTACTGCGCATTTTTGTGCGCAGAGAAGACCGCAGCCGGTGCTACCTCCGCGAACGGCGGTCAATGGCTCTCGGGCCACGGGCGGCAAGAATGCCGGGCGAAATCATTACTCCGAGAACGGCGAGGGCCAGAATCGCGTTGAACATCATAGGAAGCTCCAAGTTGTAAGGTTTTAGTGCGGCTCGACACAGACATAATTGCTTTTACCGGTACGAATACGCCATAACACTTACCGTGAAACGAACTGTACTTTCGGGGAATGGCGCGTCCCACTTTGGGGGCAACCGCTCCAAAACGGAAATTGCAAAGGCCCGCATCTTCAGTACGGGCCTTCGCAGATATTCAGATTTCAGGGCTCGCGGTCAGCTCAGAACCCGGGTGGATAAATCGATCGTCACGGTATCGTCCGGAGTCTTGGTGACCCCGCCATCGGCCTCAGGATGAAACTCGATGGTCATGGTCTCAGCGTTCACCACCACGCGCAGATAGCCGTAGTCGGTATCGTCGTAGCTCTCCAGCGTCAGTGTGTCATCGATCTTATAAGGCGTGCGGTACGTCGCCCGCATCGCCGACAGCGGCGAATGGCCGCCGCAGCCGGCCACGATATAAGGCGTCTCTATATTGTTCACCGTCCGCGTATAGCGCTGATAGTTATGCGAGTGGCCGGAGAAAACCGCATGCGGCCAGAAACCGGCAGCGGTACATGCGCTGTCGATGTCAGCCAGCATCTGCGGGCTGCCGCCATGCTCCGACCCTCCGGTAAACGGAGGATGGTGCACGGCGATAATCACGGCTCCCGCGTAGCTCTCCGACACCACGCGCTCGAGTGCCGTGGTCAGGAAGTCTATCTGCCGCTGGTCCAAAACTGTGTTCGTGCCGTTCTCATCCGAAATCACACCCGGATCTTCCAGCACATTGCTGTAGAGGCCAAGAATGCGTACGAATGGCGAGTCGAAGGTGAAATAGACCCCCGGCGCAATCATCGCCGTGCGCGACAGCCCGCCCGCGTCGGCCGTAACCACCGGAGAAGGAGCACACATATTGTTCAGGAAAGCTTCCAGCGTCGTTGCCGAGTCGCCCGGATAAACCACGCCATCGTGATTGCCGGGGATGGCCACGATGGGAGCCGGATAGTTGCGGTACGGCTCATAGAACTGGTCGTAGTAGTAAGTCGCCTCGCCGAAGTAATACACCAAGTCGCCCAGATGAAAGAAAAATGACGGCGCATCGGCCGGGTCTTCTTCATCAAAATCCGACACCATCTTGTCAGCAACCAGCGACTGCGTCGTTGGGCCGTCGACGCTGCCCGTGTCGCCCACCGAATGAAACACTATCTGCCCGGCGCTTTGAATCGCTGCCGTTACTGCTGCCCCCTGAGCTCCATAAACCTGAGCCAGGGTGAGAATCGGCTCGACAGCGCCGCCAGCCGGCTGCGGCACCGGCTCCAGGTTGGCAACTTCCTGATCGTTCTGGTCGGTGACCGGATCTTTGAAGCCCGTCGGATCAGGAGACGGCACCGGCTGAGCGAATACCGGCTGCGGCGTAGCTGGAACCTTCGGCTTCACTGTCTTTTTATGATGCGTTGTAGGCTTATGTTGCGGTGCGGGTTTGTGTTGCGGTGCGGAATGCTTCTTTTTTGCCACGCTGATCACCTCGATGCGAATGCACTAGGAAGGATATTCTTGCAGGGCTCTTCTCCAGGTTAAGAACCTTCGCGAAAAAATGTTGCTCTCGCACTTGCAATAAAAGACTGCTAAAAAAATTGCCGGGAAACTACTTAGAGACTTGCCAAGAAAATCGAATTTCGTAGATTTGTGACAAAGAGGTTAAACAAGCGCTGCGGCCTGGCCGATAAAACGGCATGTAGATCAGGTCGTGGAAAGCAAGCCCACCTGAACCTACCCATGGGGGTTTCCATGATTCCCGAGGAACACGCTCTCCGCCAGCTCTTCCATCAGACGGTGTCCGAATGCTACGCCGAGCATCTTGGAATTCACGATTCTGAAGTCACGTCCTACGTCGCCGACCTCTTAACCGAATTCTGTGTGGTCGAGAACCTCTACCTCATCCGCGATGCCGAAGGCCAGCCCGTCAAAGAAGTGGGACAGATGCTAGCCGCGTCCGACCCTGTTCACGGGACCGCGCCTTCTTTCGACGCCGAGCGCAAGGTCCGCAAACACATCGGCGACTACGCTCTCTTCTCCACCGGCATGTATCCCGAGGCCGTACAGCGCGCCAAATTTGCTGGCGACGCATCCTTCCTCGAGATGGTCCGCACCGGCAAGGAGAGCTACTACATCGTCTCTCAGTTCAACCTCTTCGAATATCAGAACGAAGCCCCGTTCTTCGGCCGGCTTTCGGAGGAATTCGAAAGCTACATGTACGGACTGACGAAGGTGAGAGGCGAGCTCGATCGCATGGGCGCGCCCGTCCATCTGATGTAGACAGCGGTATGAGACGGCCAGCTAAAGTCCGGTCAGCGAACAGCTTTCAGACGATCGGAACTCCGCGTGACCGCAGAACAACAATTTCGCCCGCAAAGGGAAAGAAAAGATGGCCTCACCAAAACTTGGTGAGGCCATCGATGTTCATGCAGCAAAAAATCCCGCTAACCGCTTTTTAGCAGACCGGACTTTAGCTAGCCGCTTCTTAGCTAGCCGGATCTCAGCTGCTACAAGATGTAACGCGACAGATCCTGATCCTTCACAATGGTCGCCACCATCTGCCGCACATACTCGGGATCGATCACGACCACCTTTTCCTTGCCGCCGGTCGCGTTCTCGCGTTCGCTGATCGGCAGGGGAACCGTCGCGCCGAAATCCGTGGCTGCTGCCAGCTGCAGGCCATCCTTCTCGTTCTGGGGCTGCGCCTTCATCAGGTCTGGAGCCACGAAGCTGATCTCGTCCAGCACCCGCTCCATGATCGTGTGCAGACGCCGCGCTCCGATATTCTCCGTCGTCTCGTTCACCCGGAAGGCGAACTGCGCCATCTCTTCAAGCGCCTCGCGCGTGAACTCCAGCTTCAGCCCTTCGGTGTCCAGCAGCGCGGTGTATTGCTTGGTCAGCGATGACTTGGGCTCCGTCAAAATCCGGATGAAGTCCTCCACGGTGAGCGACTGCAATTCCACGCGGATCGGGAAACGCCCCTGCAGCTCGGGAATCAGGTCGCTGGGCTTCGAGACGTGGAACGCGCCCGCCGCGATGAACAGGATGTAGTCTGTCCGCACCATGCCGTAGCGCGTGTTCACCGTCGTGCCTTCGACGATGGGCAGGATATCCCGCTGCACGCCCTCGCGTGAAACATCAGGCCCATGGCCGCCTTCGCGCCCGGCGATTTTGTCGATCTCATCCAGGAAGACAATGCCCGAAGTCTCCACGCGATCCACCGCCGCGCGGGTGACCTGCTCCATATCGATCAGGCGCCCCTCTTCTTCGGTGACCAGATACTCGAACGCATCGGACACCTTCATCTTCCGCTTCTTGGTGCGCTGGCCGAAGATGTTGGGCAGGATGTCCTTGAGGTTGATGTCCATCTCCTCAACGCCCTGGTTGGAAATGATCTCGAACGACGGCGCATTCTTCTCGCGCACATCGATCTCCACCATCCGGTCGTCCAGCTTGCCCTCGCGGAATTGCTGCCGCAGCTTCTCGCGCGTACGCTGATGCGAATCGTTGCTGGGCGAGGGGAAGGTCAGCGTATTGCCGTCAATCACCTGCGGTCCCGTTTGCGAACCCGACTGTGCCGATGCGCTTCCCGCCGGAGGCACAGGCGCGGCGGCCGGAGGAGGCAGCAGCAGATCCAGCAGCCGCTCCTCGGCGTTCAGCTCGGCCTTGTCTTCAACCTCTTCGAGCTTTTCCTCGCGCACCATGTCGATGGCGATCTCCACCAGGTCGCGCACAATCGACTCCACATCGCGGCCAACGTATCCCACCTCGGTAAACTTCGATGCCTCGACCTTGAGGAACGGAGAATTCGTCAGCTTCGCCAGCCGCCGCGCAATCTCCGTCTTGCCCACGCCCGTAGGCCCGATCATGATGATGTTCTTGGGCATGATCTCGTCGGCGATATCGGGCGGAAGCTTCTGCCGCCGCATGCGATTGCGCAGCGCAATCGCGACGGCGCGCTTGGCCGCCTTCTGGCCCACAACATACTTGTCGAGCTCGGCCACAATTTCGCGTGGAGTCAGGTCGTCAAGAGCCAGTTCCTGATCATCCGCGGTTCCAGGTAAATAAATCGCCATAGTTTTTTGTTCTCTAACTTCTACTGAAACGAAACAATATTGTCATCCTGAGCGAAGCGGCCAAAGGCCGCGCAGTCGAAGAACCAGCTTTTACAGCAATCTCCAATGAAGCCACCAATGCTCTTTCGACCACCACGCCCGCCAACCGTTTTTTAGCAACCAGGCCTTAAGCGACCCGCTTCTCAGCTGGCTTTCAGCTCTTCCACCGTAATCTGATCATTCGTATAAATACAGATTTGGCCGGCAATCTTCATCGCCTTCTCGGCAATCTCGCGCGCCGACAGCTCCGTATTCTCCATCAGCGCCCGCGCAGCGGCCAGCGCATACGATCCGCCGCTGCCGATCGCCGCAATCCCCTCGTCCGGCTCAATCACGTCGCCAGATCCGCTCAGCAGAAACGTCTGCGTCGGATCGGCCACGATCAGCAAAGCTTCGAGCGAGCGCAGCATCTTGTCCGTGCGCCAGTCCTTGGCCAGCTCCACCGCCGACCGCCCCAGGTTTCCCGCATACTGCTCCAGCTTGCCTTCGAAGCGGCTGAACAGCGAAAACGCATCTGCCGTCGATCCCGCAAAGCCGGCCAGAATCTTGTCCTGATAGAGCCGCCGAATCTTCTTTGCCGAGTGCTTGATGACCGACTCACCCAGTGTCACCTGTCCATCGGCCGCCATCACTACGCTGCCGTTGCGGCGTACGCAAATCACCGTCGTCGAGCGGATACGCGGTCGCGTTTCACCCGACGGAGACTGAGCCTGCTGTTTGTCTGCGGAGACGAAATTGCCGCCAGACACGGCGGCGGGAGGAAATCCTTGCTTCTTCATTCTTTAATCAAGTATATCGCAGCAGGCCGGTTAAATCCGACGATTCCAAGCCTTCAGGCCGGGCCGCCATGGCGCAGAAACTCACCCGCTATAAGACATACGGGGTTGTACACCACTGGCACCTCTCCGCAGCGCCCATTTCTAGCCTGCGCAGATAAGTAGATAACAGGTTGTCCTGCTTGAGTGTATGCTTGCCGGAAATTCAGATGTTCCTCGAAGTCCGGCCGGATTCAACAGAGGAATCGTAAATATGAGAACGGCAGTTGGATTTAACAATCGAAAGGCCTTGCTGTTCGTGGGCGCGTGGCTGCTGCTTGCCGGACCTGCAGCAATGGCACAGACTAACGCAGCGGCGCAGCCGGCGGTCGTAAAAAATCCGGATGCAGCCGAACCGGCGTTCGAAGTCGCAGCCATCCGGCGCGCGAATCCCGATGACGGCCGTCACTGGTTCGGGGTGAATCTGGACGCGTCAGGACGGCTGACGGCGTCGGCCGTACCGTTGGAAATGCTCGTTCGGCTGGCATATCTGGATGCTCCGCACGAAGGAACGGTGACCACGGATCACGGGCTGCCAAAATGGGTGAGTTCGGAGCAATACGACATCAGTGCGAAAGTAGACGAAGCCTACATGACCGGCTGGGACAAACTTTCCTATAAGGAGCGAATGGTAGTCGTGCAGCCCATGCTCCGAAGGCTGCTGGCGGAACGCTTCCACCTGAAGCTGCGCGTCGAGACACGCGACACGCCGGTGTATGCACTCGTCCTGGCAAAAGGCGGAGCGCATGTGAAAGAGGTGCCCACGCCTCCCGATATGGACAGCGACCAGATGGGACAGTGGAGTAAGGACAATCCAGGCAAGCCAGTTCCCGGCTCAATCATGTGCTCCGGAGACAGGTGCACCGCGACCGCGGTGAAGATCAGCGACGCTACCGGGCAGATACAGGGCACCAGTCAGGCCGACCGCATGGTCATCGACGAAACCGGATTGAAGGGCTACTACGATTTCTCGTTCAGGTTCACGACTGGCCCGGATGAGTCGCCGATGCATCAGATGGAAGAAGACCTGGGGATGAAGTTCGAACCGCGCACCGTGCCCATGAACGCCTACGTGATTGAGGCGGCAGAGAAGCCGTCGCTGGACGGGGCATGAAGCGAGGCGGAGATCTCAGATAACTGGTGCGTCCTCTAAAGCTTGCCTTTTGCGAGACGGAAAGTGTGTCTAGCCCGAGTTGCCGAAAACCGCATGTTAGAACGAAACCGATCGCCTGAGAAATCGACATCGGCGACAGCTAGTTCTGGCTAATTCGCTGACGGCTGTTCCACACGGTCGATGACGAACACATCCACGGGCGCCTTAACGGGTTCGAGCTTCAGGCCAAGCTGCTCTTGGATGGCCGTAAAGAGACCCGGCGGCGCGTTGGGGTCGGTCGAAGTGGAGTCGTCTTTGGTGTAGCGCAGGCGGATATCGTAGCGTCCGGTTAGGCCAGTCTGATCGACAATGGGGCGGTCGGGAACAAAAAACTGCATACCCATGGCGAAATCCGACATCGCGACGCTGGTGTAGATTTGCGTCAATTCGGAGCCGTGACCGTTGGCATTCTGGCCGGGTTCGGCGGCTGGGTTTGCTGCGGGCGTCAATTTTGCGCCGCCTTTAGCGATCCGGATGGCGTAGACGGAAAGGTCACGTTTCTCGCGAGCGAAGTGGAGATCGAAACGATCTGCAAGGAGCTTCTGTAGCATCTCTTGCTGCTGATGCAGGTCGGGTTCGCCGGGCGTATCGGTTGTGCCTTCGATGTCGTAACGGCTGGCGAAGACCCAGCTAGGTGCACCGACGATCTGATGTGGGTGAATAGCGTAGGCGAACTGCATCAAGCTGCCGACGGTCTGGTCGCGGATGGTGAAGCGATCACCTTGCGCGTCAAAGCCCTGACGGCGCGAATTAGGATCGTGCGGCTTGATGGCGGCCACGGCAAACGACGGATGCGCGTCCGGGGCCATGGGCCTTGACGAGCTGGACTGGGCCAGCAACGGCGTGGCGAAGAGAAGTGAGACGATCGCATATTGGTGGAAGGGTAAGTTCATCGTTTTTTCCTTAATAACGACGCGCTCAGATACGCATTCACCCTACAACCGGTTCCACGTGATCGCTACGTGTCTGCCCACAAAAGCGGTTCTGCTATTTCTCAAGTCCATGAAACTGTCTACTCGAACATTTCCTCAAAAGTCAGGTTTTGGGAAACAACGATTGTGAGTTGCCGCGAACCCCGTTTCTGAGGAACGGCCCATTCGAGTTGCCGTATCACTTCCGGGAAGACGACCTCTCGTTATCAATTCGGCGGCTAGCCGGAGAATGTTTTGACGATCGACGCTGCCAGGTGGACCGCCCAGCGCGGATCCCGAGGAATGCGATGACTGTCATCTCATCGTTCGTTCCGGAGGCCTTTCATGGCATGATCGAAGATCTCATCAACATAGGCGGATGACAATGGTCCGGTTCCCATCTGCAGCCGGTAATAGATCGGTGCGTAAAGTAGGTCAATGACCACGTCCGGATCGGTGTCCCGCCGCAGATAACCGCGCTTCATTCCATCCCGGAAGTAGGCGATGGCCATTAGCCGTCTCGGCATTGTCCATCGATCACGCAGAGCAGTAGCCAATTCCGGGTCAAGCTGCGCCGCTCCAAGCAACGCTCGCATCAGCACGCCGTCTTCTCCTCGAAAGCTCTTTGCCATCGCGCGCATCTGCAGGCGAATGGTTTCAAGATAGTTCTCTCCCGCGACGAACAGCGTATTGGGATCAACTCTGGCAACGAAAGCATCCATCACGATCGCGGCCTTGTTCGGCCAGCGCCGGTAAAGCGTCATCCGTCCGACACCCGCCGCGGCTGCGATGGTGTCCATCGTCAAAGTCCCAAATCCATCTGCCAGAACCAGCCTGGCGGCCGCTGCGAGGACGGCACGGTGAATTTTAGGATTTCTTGGCCGCCCGGCCCTGGCTGAATTTGGTTGTTCCTGTTGAGACTCCATAGTGATCGAAGAAGGAGCAGAATCCTCTGAATCCATTTTAGGTGTTAGGAATCAGATAATGTGTTACGGGATGTATCGTATCGTAATTAAACTGCCATAAGCAGGCAAATGAATCGAGAGGGGAACGATCATGGGTAAGCTCACAGGAAAAGTAGCGCTGGTCACTGGCGCGTCAAAGGGTATCGGCGCGGCCATCGCAGAGTCACTGGGTGCGGAGGGTGCAGCCGTCGCGGTCAACTACGCAACGGATAAGACTGGCGCCGAGCGCGTCGTGGAAAAGATCAAACAAGCCGGCGGCAAGGCGTTCGCCGTGCAGGGCAGCGTCGCGAAGAACGCGGATGTTGAGCGCATCTTTGCCGAGACCGAAAAGACCTTCGGTAAAGTAAACGTGCTGGTCAACAATGCCGGCGTGTATAAGTTCGCGCCCATCGAGGCATTCTCCGACGAGGACTTCGACTGGATGTACAACACCAACGTTCGCGGCCTGCTGCGGACCTCGCAGGAAGCGGTGAAGCACTTCGGCGAAACCGGCGGCAGCATCATCAACATCGGTTCGGTGGTAAGCCATATCCACCCTGCGTACAGCGCAATCTATACGTCGACGAAGGGCGCGGTGGATTCAATCACCGGCGTGCTGGCTCGTGAGCTTGGGCCTCGCGGCATCCGCGTGAACTCGATCAATCCGGGCCTGGTCATAACAGAAGGCGTCAAGACCATCGGCATGAACGAGGGCGACTTCTACGAGAAGCTCAAGGCAGAGACCCCGCTTGGCCGCGTGGGCGCTCCGGATGATTACGGCGCGGTAGCTGTATTTCTTGCCTCGGATGACTCGCACTGGGTAACGGGCGAGGCGCTGAAGGTCGCCGGCGGCAATCGCTAAAGCCTTTGTCGGAATGCACGATCGGGCAGGTGAACCATTGCCTGCCCGGTACTTTCCATATCTCAAGGAAGAGCATGAAAGGCATTCGCCCCAGCGAATGAGTCTGAAGGTTCGCGAAGTCTCCTAGTGAGATTCGGCTGCGGACGAGAGGAGGTTTTATGGCAGAACAAGTTGTAATCGTTACTGGCGCCCTCGCAGGCATTGGCCGGGCAATCGCTGAGGCATTCGCGAAGAAGGGGGCGAGCGTGGTCATCTCCGGGCGCGATGAGATAAAAGGCAGGGCTTTAGAGAAGGAACTCAAATCATCGGGCAGCGAAGTGACATTTATTCGTGCGGACGTTCGTCACGAAGATGAAGTGAAGAACCTTGTCGGGCAGGCGGTGAAGAAGTACGGCCGCCTTGATGTGGCTGTGAACAACGCCGGGACAGAGGGCAAACGCGGTCCTCTGACCGAACAGACTGAAGATACGTATGCTTTGACGTTCGATACCAACGTTCTCGGCACCATGCTCAGCCTGAAGCACGAACTACGCGTCATGATGGCCCAGAAATCTGGAAGCATCATCAATATTTCCTCCACCATGGGGCGCTCAGGCGCCGCAGGCGCCTCGCTTTACGTTGCGAGCAAACATGCCGTGGAGGGCCTCACCAAGTCGGCAGCACTGGAAGGCGCACCCGCAAATGTGCGAGTGAATGTTGTGGCTCCAGGCGCCACTGGCACTGACATGTTGGACCGGTTTGCGGGCTCTGAGGAGACGAAGCAGCTATCGCTCAGCCGGGTGCCTGCGAAGCGAATGGCCAGAACCGAAGAGGCTGCGAATGCCGTGGTCTTCATTGCATCCGATGAGGCATCTTTCATCACCGGGGCGTCGCTTCCTGTCGATGGAGGCAAGCTGGCCCAATAAGTGTCACCGGCCCCGGCTGCAGACTTGGAATTCCCTACCAACCCCGCTTCGACGTGGAGAAGCGGCTCTATGGGCGGCATGACCCGCTTCAAACATGCACAGGAGAAATCATGAAGGACGTCAACGCAGTTGATGTTGTGAATACTTCGGATTTGTTGATGCAGCCGATCAAGCTGGGTGCACTCGAGCTGAAGCATCGCGTGCTGATGGCGCCACTTACCCGCTCGCGTGCAACGTGGCCCGGTCTGATACCCAACGACCTGATGGCGATCTACTACGAGCAGAGGGCCTCAGAGGGCGGCCTGATCGTCGGCGAGGCGACCAACATTTCAAAGCAGGCGGTTGGATGGTATGGCACTCCCGGTCTGTTCTCGGATGAGCAAGTGGAAGGCTGGAAGAAGGTTCTCGAGAAAGTGCATGCAAAGAAAGCCTTGATGCTGGCGCAGCTTTGGCATACAGGAAGAGCGTCGCACTCAAATATGCGGGAGGGCTTAGAACCGGCAAGCGCATCGGTTAATCCTGCGTACTGGCAGCTCGACACGCAGCTGGTGTCCACGCCGGAAGGATGGTTGCAACCGTCACCGCACCGAGCTCTCACCATACCCGAGATCAAACGGATTGTTGAAGACTATGCGGCGGCGGCAAAACGTGCGAAAGATGCCGGTTTCGATGGTGTAGAGTTGCACGCAGCCAATGGATATCTGATCGATCAGTTTCTGCAAGACGGCTCCAATCAGCGAACGGACGAATACGGAGGTACGATCGAAAATCGTATAAGACTCCTCGCGGAGGTTGTCGAAGCGATCTCGTCGATATGGCCAAGCAATCGCATAGGGGTCCGCATAGCGCCCGGAAGCATCTTCAATCAAATGCACGACAGCGACCCTGTCGCACTCTTCACGGCAGTAGCGAATAAATTAAGCGATGATTCTCTCGCTTATCTGCATGTGGTCGAACCCCGCATCCGCGGCAAGGCACTCCTGCAAGGCGATTCGCTTGAGTCGGGTCTGCTGGCCGCAGAGCTGGTTCGCCCTGCGTATCGTGGGAATCTGGTCGCGAATGGAGGCTTCACTCCCCAATCGGCCGCGGAGCTGATAAGCCAGGGCCGCGCGGACGCTGTCTCGTTCGGCAAGCTCTTCATCTCAAATCCCGATCTTCCACGACGGATCCGCGAAGACATCGCCTTGGCGGATTTCGATAGGACGACGTTCTATACCTTCAATGAGACGGGGTACACAGATTATTTGCCGGCAGCTCAATCGGAACCTGCGTAACTCTACTCGAGCGGTTTAGAGGAACTCGCTGGCTAAACTCAGTCAACTATCGTGGAAGCGCCGCGATCGGTATCGGGAAATGGGATGAGCAGGTCCTCCGAAGGAGGAGCAGACTGTTCCCATGAAAAAGCCTACGCAACACCTCATCGCGGAAGCACCCCGGAAGCGTGGCCAGGTAGAGCTGACGATCGGCATCGACCTTGGCGACGTTTGGAGCCATTACTGCGCTCTCAACCAGCAAGGAGAAGTGATCGATCGAGGCCGCTTCAGGACCACAGCGAAGGCGATCGATAAGTGGTTCACCGACGTGCCTCATGCCCGAGTGGCGATGGAGGCCGGCGTGCATTCGATCTGGATCAGCGAGCAGCTTGAACAACTAGGTCACGAGGTGCTCGTCGCCAACGTGCGCGAGTTGCGGGCCATCTCGCACAGCGACCGCAAGAGCGACGATGTAGATGCAGAGAAGCTGGCGCGTTACGCGCGGCTCGATCCTGAGATTCTGCGACCGATCTCTCATCGCACGGTCGAACAGCAGGAAGCCCTCACCCTGATCCGTGCTCGCGAGCTTCTCGTCCGCTTGCGAACCGCAGCCGTGAACGCCGTGCGTGGACTGACCAAGGCCTGCGGCTACCGTATGCCAGCTTCATCAACGAAGTGCTTCGCACAACGAGGCCACGCTGCGATGCCGCCCGGGCTGAAACTGGCACTCGGGCCGATCCTTGCCCAGATCGCGGAGATGACGCTGAAGATCAAGCAGTACGATCGGGATATCCAACGGCTGACTCAGACCGAGTATGCCGAGACACAGGCCATGATGACGATTCATGGAGTCGGCCACATCACCGCTCTTACTTTCGTCCTGACGCTCGGAGATAAGACACGATTCGGTCGAAGTCGAGATGTGGGCTGCTACCTTGGCCTCCGACCAAAACGCAGCCAGTCCGGAGAACGCGATCCGCAGCTCGGTATCACCAAGGCCGGCAACGCGTATCTGCGAAGCCTGCTGATTGAGTGTGCCAACCACATCCTGCGACCTCATGGTCGAGACTCAGCGCTTCGACAGTGGGGTCTTCATCTGGCAGCACGTGGCGGTAAGCAGGCGAAGAACAAGTCCGTCGTCGCGGTGGCCCGTAAGCTGGCCGTCTTGCTCCATCACCTGTGGACCACACAGGAACCCTACGTCCCGTTCTATCAGCAGGCCGCATAGAGTTCACCCGTTGCGTCGACACCGCGTTCCGATGACTGCGTGTGCGTTTTGGTCTCCCAAGGCCGTCCGAGAAATGGCAGCATCGACTCTCCTCTCGAACCTCAACTGGCACCGAGTCCAGGCCTCATCCGACTCATCAGAGTGCGAATACAAACCCGGTGGAGAGCAACAACAACCGCAAAAGCAAAGACCCAATAAGGAAAAACATTTGACACCACGGACCTGCTCATACAAAACGCTCTTGTACCGGTCGATCGGCGCCCACCACCCAACAAAATTCCCGAAACTCACATTTTCGGCGACGGCGGCATTCGCAAAAGACCCTTTGCGACAGGCGATGTCGTACTTCACAGCTACTGTGCTCCTTACTCCGAGTGAAGAATTCGCGCTACATCCAGCCGCAATGCCCGGCGAATAGGCAACAGAGCCGCAGCAGCAAGGATCGCAACCAGCAATCCGATGGCTCCCACATAGCTCAATGGATCGAGTCCGCTGACACCCCACAGTGCACGCCGCAAAATCTGTGAAAGCGCAGCCGTAAGCCCTACGCCTGCAACTAGCCCCGCAACCACTGGCCACAGGAAGCGGTGCAGTACCGCGGAGACGATCTCCGCGCGTTTTGCGCCCAGCGCGAGGCGGATCGCAATCTCCCGGGTCCGCTGCGACACCGCATAACTCACCAGGCCCAGCAAGCCGACTACGGCAAGAAAGATGGCCAGGCCGCCGAGCAGGCTGATGAGCGCCGCAATCTGTTCCACCGTGCTGACACTCTTGAGGTAGCCGTCCTTGAGCGGCGTGATCGACGGAAAAAGCTTTGGATCGATGCTACCCGCGATCTGCTTGATGGCTGGCGACAACGCACCCGGAGCGCCCGCCGTCCGCACCAGCACGCTCATGTTGGGATACGAGTCATCCGCTGGCGGCGCATACAACTCCGTCGCGTCCGTGTTGTTCAACTCCATCGCGCGCGTGTTTCCCACCACACCAACAACGGTGTCCGGCCCATCCTTCCACTGTTTGCCGATCGGGTCTTCGTTCGGCCAGCGCCTGCGCGCCAGCGACTCGCTCAGGACTACCGCGTGCTTTTCGCCCTCGCGCAGAAAACGCCCGCGCAGCAGCGGAATCTCCATCGTCTTAAGGAAGTCCGGGCCCACCCAGTTGGGATAAATCAGCACCTGCCGCCCGTCCACAGTAATGCCGGTAAGCATGACCTCTTCGTTCACCAGCGGCGGGCTCATCGCCATCGCTACCGACTGCACACCGGGCAGCTCGCGTAGCCGCGCCTGCATCTGGTCGAGATAGTTGCGCGCAGCCGCTGCCGTGTAACCATGTTCTCCCAGCTCCGGATTGATCGAGAGCACCTGCTGATATCCAAAGCCCGGGTCGGTATACAGCGTATGCAGCGTCGCCCGCACCAGCAATCCCGCCAGGATCAACAACACGCAGCTCGCTCCCACCTGCGCGCACACCACCGACTGCTGCCATAATGCGCGGTTGCTCCGGTGCCGCACCATCTGCAGCGCCGGCAGCATGCCGAAGAAGATGGCAGCAACGAATCCCATGAAGGTCGTAAACAGAAGCACGCGCCAATCCGGCACGGCGGACATCCAGGCCGGAGCATCGGAGTAAGCCAGCACGCCGCGAACAGCTGCATAACTGATCGGCAGCGCAGCTACCGAGCCCAGCAGGCCAAGCAGCAGGCTTTCCGTAAGCAGCTGGCGTACCACCCGCAACCTGCGCGCGCCCAGGTTCAGCCGCATCTGGATTTCCTTCTGCCGGCTCACGCTCCGCGCCGTCAGCAATCCGCTCAGGTTGGCGCAGGCCACCGCCAGAATCAGCACCACCAGCGCACCGGCCATGCCCACCAGCTGCAGGCTATCTCCAAGCGAAAGGAAGTGCGCGCCCGGCGACACCACGATGTACTGGTGGTCCCAGATCAATCCGGGATAAATCTTCCGCTGCTGCTCACTCAACCCCAGCAGTTCTTGCGCAGCACTCGCGATGGTCACCCCGGGTGCCAGCCGTCCATACATGATGGTCATGCCGTCGAACTTCGGGTCGCTCAGCGCAAGACCTCCAAAGAAATAGGAATGCTGCGCCAGAGGCAGCCACACATCCGTCCTGTCCGTCCCCAGCCCGGCAAACAACTTCGGGGCCACGCCAATCACCGTTGCCGGCTTACCGCTCAGCATGACCGGCCGTCCCACCACCGCCGGATCGCTGTTAAACCGCCGCTGCCATAAGCGATAGCTCAGCACCGCCACCGGAGCCGCACCCTCCCGGTTCTCACGGCCCGGATCGAAAAGCCGTCCCACTGCCGCCGATGTCCCCAGCTCCGAGAAGTAGTTTGCCGTTACCAGCATCGGCGTCACCCGCTGCTCGTCGTGATCCATCACCATCTTCGGCCCGACCATGGTGGCCATCACCGCCGAGAGCGTCTTCGCATGGTCGCGAAAGTAGGCGATCGAAACATACGGCATCCCGGGATTGATGTTCTCCGGAGAACGGCGCTCGATGCTCACCACCGTCGCCGGATCGCGCACCGGAATCGTCTGCAGCGCAATCAGGTTGTACAGGCTGAAGGCCAGCGTGCTGACGCCGATGCCCAGCGCCAGCACCACAACCGCGGTGCACGCAAACCCCGGCGACCGCGCCAGCAGTCGCGCGCCGAAGCGCAGGTCCTGCAGGATCGACGCGATCCACAGCGTGCCCCGGCTTTCGCGGCAATCTTCTTTCACCTGGTCCAGGCCACCGAACTCCAGCCGGGTCGTTCTCCGCGCCTCCGCCTCATTCATGCCGGCTTCGACCTTGCCTGCCACCATCTCTTCGAAATGAAAGCGCAGCTCTTTATCCAGATCGTTCTCCATGCGCGCGCTGCGCAGCAGACGCTGTAGCCAGTTCATAAGGCCTCTCCCTGTGGATGCTGCAGAATCAGCCCGACAATCTCCGTCAGCTTCTCCCAGCTTTCTGTTTTTGTCTTAAGCTGCGTGCGGCCCTTCGCCGTCAGCCGGTAGAACTTGGCCTCGCGTCCCGTCTCGGTCGGCCCCCAGTCGGCAGAGAGAAACTTTTTATTCTCCAGCCGATGCAGTGCGGGATAGAGCGAGCCTTGCTGCACCTGCAACGCTTCTCTCGATATCTGTTGAATACGCTGTGCGATGGCGTACCCATGCACCGGACCCAGCGCCACCACGCGCAGGATGAGCAGGTCCAGAGTGCCTTGCGGAAGTTCGAATTTCAAAGGAGCCGCCATACCTATGGCTTCTACATATACCTCGTTCATATGTAGAAGCGCAAGGCGTCATTTCCGCTGGCCGGCTTTTGCTGCGATTGCGAATTTCTTGGCGAACCGGGCCGGCCATTCCCGCGAACCCTCGCCATCTCTTCCTCCCATTCCTGTCCAGCGCCTCTTCCATCCCGCCAAAGTGGCAGCATTCTGTGTTCGTTCCACACCCATCCTGCGTTATCCTTCAATCATCTGAAGAGTTGGTGAAACCGATGAACGGCCTCTCATTACGCGACCCCCAGGTAATCGGAGCTTTAGCCGCCGCTGGTCTGTGCATCGGAGGCGCCATCGCATACTTTTCGCTGCGCAAGCGTCCCACCGAAGAAGAAATTGAAAGGCTGCGCCGCGAAGAGCTGGTGAAATCCGGCCGCATTATCGACGGCACGGTCATCGATATATCCGACTTAGGCCCACACGAATGCGGGCGCGAAGGCGGACTTCGCCTCATTCTCTACAAATACGAGATCGCCGGAGTGGTCTACGAGTGCTCGCAGGACGTGACACTTCTGCAGGAGCACGTAGATATCTACGATTGCCGCCTCAGCTTCCCCTGTTCGGTCCGCTACGACCCGCACCGTCCGGTGAACAGCATCATCGTCGCTGAAAACTGGAGCGGAATCCGCAACACGGCCAATTCCGTCCCCATCCGCCGCCCGCCGCGCAAGCCGCGAGTAGCGGCGCCTTACGTCTGACGCAGCGAATTCCTGGCAGGCAGATTTGAGAACACAAAAGGGCAGCGTAAGCTGCCCTTTTGCATTCAGACTACTTCTCCAGCGCAGCGGTGACTTCGGGCAGCACCTGCGTGCCTTCGATTCTCACCGCATCCAGAGCCTGCGGGTCGAGACCAAGCGCCTTCACGATGGTCGGCGCAACCTGCATGGTCGTGGTTCCGCTGGATACGATCTGCGCCTTGAACTGCGGGTGAGACACCAGAAGCAGCACATTCGTATCGTCATGCGAAAAGCCGCCGTGATCCCCGATCATGGTCGTGTTGCCCGAATAGGTCACGCCTACGTTTGGAGTCACGATGATGTCCGGAGTGCGCGGATCCTGTCCCGGATCGAGGCCGCCAACTCCGTAGTTCACAGCGAGGGTTGGTCCGTAAAAAATCTGCCCCAATCCAATCGCGGATGCATTCTTCTCCAGCAGTTGCACGGCGGCGCTGACGCTCGCGCCCTGCTTCAGCCAGAGCAATGACACATCGTCTTCCGTAGCTCCGATACCGGTAGGATTCAGCGGCGACTCCGAATAAGGAATGGCGCTCCCCAAAAGAGTCGCTGGAGTATTGGCTCCGTCCGCGACATAGCTCAACGGATCGATGGGTGAATCTCCGTGCTTCGCCGTGACAATCAGCAGCGTGTTGTCGAAGATACCTGCATCTTTCAGCGCATTCACTATGTCGCCAATCGAAGCATCGACAAACTCAATCTGCTTGAACAGGGCATCGCTCGGCACGCCTGCGGCATTCTTGTATCCACCCGTAGCCACGCCCGGCTCATACACGCTCTCGCCGATATACACCGCCTGGAAGTTCATGCCGAAGAGTGCTGGCACCTGCGCCGAAGCTCCGGAGTGAGTCTTGCCGACAATCTGCCGCAGCAGAGCCTGCACCTTCAATGCGTCATAGCACTGGATATTCGCGAAGCTGTTCGTCCAGGACGAAAGGCTGCCGGCCGTATCGCGAATCGGAGAGCAGGCCACACCCTCTGATGTGTTGACGCCCGGAAGCGCCACTACCGTTGAATCCACTTCCGGTGAGTAGTAGTCGTCGAGGCCCTTACCGCCCGGCCCCGCGGTGAATGAGTATGAGGCGTGCTTATCGATCCATGCCGTGTACCCTCCCGCCTGATGGACCACGCTGAAAATAGTGTTTGTCCTGACAAAATCCCACGGATACACCGGCGCGCAGCCGTTCGCTGGATTGCGAACCAGCTTCTTAGGATCGATCGACGCAATACCGCCTTCAGTCAGCGCCGCTCCCGGTGCACCTCCATTCAGCTTGGTGTCGTCGTACTCAATGCCCTGGTCGTTGTCGGTTGTCGTTCCGGTTGGCACTGTGAAGGGATAGCACGGCCCCGCAGCCAATCCAGTACCGGTGGTCGCCGCAGGAGGATCCAGCGAGCGGTCATAGGCCACGTCATAGTAGAGCCCGGTAGATTTCGGCGAACCGCCGGTGACCAGCGCGGCCAGTCCCGGAAAAGAATCCGACGGCTTGGACGATGAGGTTGCCACGTAATCGATGGCCGTCCGGCTCAAACTCGCCAGGTTGGGGCAATAGGGATTTCCGTCGTTCACCCCCGCCACGCCATGCACACAGTTGTAGAGATCCACGGCGTGCATCCCGTCGATGCTCAACAGAAGCACATGCTTCACTTTCTCTGAACCGACATCCTTCGTGTCCGCCGCAATAGCCTGCGACGACCCTAGTGCCATCGCTAAAGCCGCACCTGCCGATACAAGTCCGCTCACTCTCATGAAATACCTCCACGAGAGTGCTAGTTACTGCAAGATAAGCGAGCATGACTTCCCGGTTAAATGCTCGCCAATTACAGCAAAGTCAGCTTGCAGCCATCTAGTGGAGGTGTGGGACGTCAAACCAGCCCCGCGGCCACCGTGATCGCAGGTTGAATAGCTTGCTCTAAGGCCGATAGACTAAAGACAATGCACGTTCACGCCAGTCCAACCGGAAATATGCAGCGCGTGCTGCGCTTTTCGCTCGCCGCCACGCTGGCCTACGTGCTGCTGACATTGTTCGCGGGGCTCCGCGCCCACTCCCTGGCGCTGATCTCCGAGGCCGGACATAACGCGTCCGATGCCCTGGCCCTGGTGCTCTCCTTTGTTGCCGTCCACTTCCAGAGCCGCCCGGCCACCGACCAGAAGACCTTCGGCTATCAGCGCGCCGGAGTGCTTGCCGCCTTCCTCAACGCGCTCACCCTGATCCTCATCAGCATCTGGATCGGCATCGAGGCCATTCACCGCTTTACCGAGCCGGCCACAGTTCAGCCCCGCATCATGATGCTGGTCGCGGCGGCAGGCGTCATCATGAACGGCGTGATCGCCCTGCTGCTCTGGCGCGTCAGCCACGACGTGAACATGCGCTCGGTCTTCATTCACATGCTGGGCGACACGCTTTCGACCGCAGCCGTCATCATCGGCGGCGCAGTCATCTTTTTCACGGCCCGCGCCGGACACCCGCTGGTCTGGATCGATCCCGCGCTCTCGCTCGCCATCGCCGCCCTGATCCTGTGGTCGTCGTACGGCATCGTCAAAGAGACCCTGAATATTCTGCTGGAAGGCACGCCGCGCGGCCTCTCGCTCGCCGACATCCGCCATCATCTGGAGGAGATCGAAGGCGTCGAAGATGTTCACGATCTTCATGTCTGGTGCCTCGGATCGCAAAGCAGCGCTTTAGCCAGCCACGTGACGATCGCCGACATTCCGCCCTCGGAAAGCGCCCGCATCCTCGAGCAGATCAACGGAACGCTGCGCAGAAGCTTCCACATCCACCACACCACCATCCAGTTCGAGCACGTGGAATGCGAAGTTGCCCACGGCTGCGTGATCCCGGTAGAAGAAGTAAGCTCCCACGGCCACCACCACGGCCACGATCACAGTCACTGATCTTCAGCGAGGAAGCGGTCAGCTAAGGTCCGGCCAGCTGGAATCCGGTCAGCTGGGAAGAAGCGGCTAGCGAAAACAGCACTGTGAGTCGAGAAGGCTTTCAAGCTGGCGCTTTATAGCTGACCGGGCTTCAGCTGACCGCTTCACCGGCTGACCGCTCCCTAGCTGCCCTTATCCGGCTGTGACTTATAAATCTCTTCCACCCGCGCCAGCGTGTCGATCTCGCCCACCGGCTTGTCGTCGCGAATGCGCACAATGCGCGGGAACCTCAGCGCAAATCCGCTGTCATGCCGCTCCGACCGCATCACGTTATTGAACGCAACTTCCAGCACCTTCAGCGGTTCGACGGTGCGAAAGTGCCCGAACTCCTCCAGGGTGTGCTCTTTGAAATACGCCGTCAGCTCATCGATCTCCGCGTCCGTCAGTCCGGAATATGCCTTGCCCACATTCAGCAGCGCCTCGCCATCTCTCACCGCAAACGTATAGTCGCTGAGCACGCCAGCCCGCCGTCCGTGTCCGAACTCCGCGCCCGTCACCACCACATCCAGCGTCGCCAACTCACGCTTCAGCTTCAGCCAGGCCAGCCCACGCCGGCCCGGCTGGTATTTGCTGTTCAGCGATTTCAGCATTACGCCCTCATTGCCGCGTGCCCGTGCTTCGGAATATGCCGCGTCCAGCTGCTCCGCAGATTCCAGGCGTGCGGCGGGAGCCAGCATCAGCCGCGCAAATCCCATCTGTGTCGCTGCAAAAAGCTCCGCCTGCCCGCGCACCTCAGCGTTTGCCGTCACGGAAGCATGGCGCGCCACAAACTCTTCCAGCCGGCGGCGACGCTCCTGCAGGGGCTCCTCCAGCAGCAGCGTGTCATCGAGAAACATCGCGTCGAAGACCATGAATACTACGGGAGTCGATTCGCGCATCTCCCGCGTCACGCGCTTGCGCCCGATGCGCTGCTGCAGCACAGAGAAAGGCAGCGCCCGGCCCGCACCGTCTTCGCCTGCACCAGGATTCCAGGCCAGAATCTCGCCGTCCAAAATTGCCTGCTCCGGAATCGCCGCAAATGCCTCCACCAGTTCCGGAAAGCTCTCGCTCAAGCCCTCGCGGCTGCGTGAAAACAACTCCACCCGCCCCGGCTGCGCAGCATCGCCGCAATGCAGCTGCGCCCGAATCCCGTCGTACTTGTCCTCCAAAACCCCGTGAATCCGTGATGTCCCGATCAAGCTGGAATCCCCCTCTGGAGATACCGCGTCGTTTGAAGGAGGTAAGGACGTTACTTCGACATTCGGGTAAAAAAGGTTTGTATCAGGGCCCGACTTTAGTCGGGCCGTAACACGCTCCGAAGGAATTGGGGCTTCAGCCCCTGAGGCAGCGGAGCCGGGTGCCGCATGTCTCGCTTCTGAGACAAGGGAATCACGCCCCTCATTTGCAACATCGCCGGTCGCGCCGTCGGCCAACTCCGTCGAAAGCCCCTCGAGCAGCACCTCTTCCGTGAACCGCTCCACCGCCTCTTCCACCGAATCCACCGGGCTCGCCAGCATGAAGCCCAGCGGATGAAACAGCTTCATCCGCGCATCGTCCAGCCGCTTCCCAGCCGCCAGCCGTACCACCTCCGGCAGATCTCCGATCAGCATCGAAGCCCGCCGGACATCCCCAGCTTCAACCTCGAACGCCGCTGCAATCGCCTCTTCCACCAGGCTCTGCTTCACGCCGGTGCGCATATCACCCAGCATCAGCTTCAGCAGATACTTCGCTTCTATCGGTCGAGCGGCCTCGAGCAGCGCGGACACCAGCGGCAGCTTCGCCCCCGGCCCGCGCGCTGACGCAATCTTGTCCAGCATCTCATCCACAATCGCCAGCGTCAGCTCTCCAGTGGCCGTCCTCCCATTCGCCTCCAGCAGATCTTGCGCCGCCGCGCCCATATCCCCATGCCGCCGATAGGCTGCCGACATCGCCGCCTGCGTCGCCCCGCTCCGCGCTGCCAAAGCCTTCGACAGCAGCGAACCACCGGCATTGAGCTTGCGCCGGTCGGTCTCAGCAAATGTGGTCCCGGAAAGATACAACGCCGCCCGCGCCGCATCCTCTACCGGAAGACCGCGCAGATAAGCCGCCATCAAAGCCCGCTTCTCGAGCTTTTTGGCCGTAGCCGCCAGCGCGTCATTCAGCTCCGCGAAATCGAAAAAGCTTCCTGTCATCCCAATCCAAGGTACTTGTCATTCTCGAGCGAAATCATTGCGGAGCAATCACGAAGGCAGCTTCCCGCCCAGCACCCCAAGCCCAGCCGCCCGCGGTCCTCGCTCGCCGGACTTTACCTAACCGCTTCATCCGCTCCGCCAGATAACCATAGATGCTCCCGGCTGCCCGCCTGAGCCGTTTTCCCTGCGCCAGCATCCAAAACAGCGGTAAACTACAAGAAATGCAGACCAGCACCATCTTCGGCGCACTTCTCTAGCGGCTCCCGCCGCTATGCCGCCGTCTGCCTGTTTCCAGATCATTTCCAGATATCAGCACCCTGAGAGAACACCATGTTTGAACGCCTCGAACAAATCGAAACTCGTTACGAAGACCTCGGCCGCCAGCTCGCCGATCCGGAGATCATCGCCGACCAGCCGAAATACCAGAAGGCCGCCAAGCAGCACCGCGACCTCGAGCCGGTTGTCGAGAAGTTCCGCGAATACCGCCAGGTCACCAACGGCATCGCCGACGCCCGCGCCATGCTCACCGAGTCCGACCCGGACATCCGCGCCATGGCCCAGGAAGAGCTTACCCAGCTCGAAGAGCGTGAGCCCAGGCTCGAGGAAGAGCTGAAGCTGCTGCTGCTGCCCAAAGATCCCAACGACGAGAAGAACGTCATCGTCGAAATCCGCGCCGGCACCGGCGGCGACGAAGCCTCGCTCTTCGCCGCCGAGATGTTCCGCATGTACACGCGCTTCGCCGAGCAGCATCGCTGGAAGGTCGAAGTGTTGTCCAGCTCCGATTCTTCGGTGGGCGGCCTCAAGGAAGTCACCGCTATCTTCGAAGGCGACAAGGTCTATTCGCAGCTCAAGTACGAGAGCGGTGTCCACCGCGTGCAGCGCGTGCCGGCCACGGAAACGCAGGGCCGCGTCCATACCTCGGCCATTACCGTAGCTGTACTGCCCGAGGCCGAAGAGGTCGACGTGAAGATCGAAGCCAAGGACCTGCGCATCGACACCTTCTGCTCCTCCGGTCCCGGCGGCCAGTCGGTGAACACGACCTACTCCGCGATCCGCATCACCCACCTGCCCACCAATACCGTGGTCAGTTGCCAGGATGAGAAATCGCAGATCAAGAACCGCGAAAAGGCCATGCGCGTCCTCCGCGCCCGCCTTTACGAAGTGGAGATGGAGCGGCAGCACGAGGCTATGGCCAAAGAGCGCAAGCAACAGGTAGGCTCCGGCGACCGCAGCGAGAAGATCCGCACCTACAACTTCCCCCAGAACCGCCTTACCGATCACCGCATCGGCCTGACCATCCACCAATTAGCCGAAGTCATGGAAGGCCGCCTGCAGCCCGTGGTCGACGCACTCATCGCCCACTTCAACTCGGAGAGACTCAAGGCCGAAGCCGAAGCAGTCGCATAAACAGTCCCGGCCCCCCACATCTCGCACTGGAGATGTGGGTAAGCCGCTAAGCCCCCAGAACAATGTCATCCTGAGCGAAGTTCGCATCGGCGAATGCAGTCGAAGTACCTGCGCTTTCCAACTCATCTGAATGGAACGACTACTCACAGCTCGCGAAGCAGTCAGCAATGCCGCAACCCAGCTCCAACCCTCCCCCACCGCGAACCGCGACGCCGAGCTCCTCCTCATGCACACCCTCGGCAAAGACCGGGCATGGCTGCTAACCCATCCAGACGAACCTATCGCGATCCCTGATCTCAACCACTATCAGGAAAAAATCTCCCGCCGCGCCGATCACGAGCCCATCCAGTACATCATCGGAGAGCAGGAGTTCTACGGACTCGCGTTTCGCGTCACGCCAGCCGTCCTCATCCCGCGGCCGGAAACAGAGCACCTCGTCGAAGCCGCGCTCGACCGGCTGCCACACCAACAGCCCATTCGTATTGCCGATATCGGCACAGGCTCCGGAGCTATCGCCGTCGCGCTCGCCCATCACCTGCCGCTGGCACAAATCTCGGCACTCGATATCTCGCCCGCCGCCCTCGCCGTCGCCAGAGAAAATGCCGCGCGGCACCAGGTAGCCGGCCGCATCGACTTCCTGGAGTCCGATCTGCTCAGCGCCGTGCAGGGCGAAATCTTCGACGCCATCGTCTCCAACCCACCCTATGTTTCGACGAAGGAAGAACTGGAGCCGCAGGTCCGCGACTACGAGCCTGCAGCCGCGCTTTACGCAGGCGAGCAGGGACTCGATATCTATCGCCGCCTCGTCCCGAAAGCGCAAGCCGCATTGAAACCTGGCGGCTGGCTCGTGATGGAATTCGGCCACGATCAGCGCGAAGCCCTCGCCAACCTCTTAAGCAGCTGGGACAGCGTTGAGTTTATAAGGGACTTGCAGAGCATTCCACGCGTAGCCATCGCGCGGAAACGATAGCACCCGCCAATCCTTCGTCAGGGGCGCCGAAGGCGCGATTGCCTGGACGGCCAGTCCTGGCGGGCCCGCTGCAGCTCGCGGTAGAGCTCGCTCTTCGAAACCCCGCGCTCCTTCGCGATCTTTTTCAGCGCGTCCATCTCGCTCAGCCCCTCCGCCTTCTCAAGCTCGGCAATACGGTCGAGCAGGGGAATCGCGAGATGCGCATCATCCGCGCTCGCCGGCTGCGCTTCGATCAGCAGCACCATCTCGCCGCGAATACGATCCCGCTCTTTCAGTGAGGTGAGCACTTCATCGACTGTACCGCGCAAAAACTCCTCGTGAATCTTGGTCAACTCGCGTGCCAGTACCACGCGGCAGTCCGCCCCGAAAACCAGGGACACATCGCCAAGCGTCTCCACAATGCGATGCGGTGCCTCATAAAGTACCAGTGTGAGCGGCTCGCTCACACTTGCGCGCAAAGCCTGCAGCCGCACCTGCCGCGCATTCGCCTTCGCCGATAAAAATCCCTCAAACAAAAACCGCTGCGTGTCCAATCCCGACGCCACCAGCGCACTCAGCCCCGCGTTCGCACCCGGCAGCGGATACACCGCCATGCCCGCGGCAATCGCCGCCTGCGTCAGGTGCGTCCCCGGATCGGAGATCCCCGGCATCCCTGCGTCGGACACCACAGCAATCCGTGATCCGCTGAGCATCGCTGCAATCAGCTCCGTTGTGCGCTCCGCCTCGTTATGCTCATGCATGCTGATGGTGGGCGTGGTGATGCCGTAGTAGTTCAACAGCTTCTGCGTCTGCCGCGTGTCCTCGCAGGCAATGCGGTCCGCGCCCTTGAGCACGCGCAGCGCCCGCAGCGTGATATCTCCCAGATTTCCAATCGGAGTCGCGACCAGATAGAGCCCAGGCGCAAGCGGACGCAAAGTGGAATCAAGATTGTTTTCCGCTGCCTCGGGTTGTTCCGTAAATGCATTCATCGTTGAATAAATCTTCGCTAGAAAGGCGCGAAGCGCGCACGCCTGGACGGCAAGTCCCGCGATGCGCGTGTGCCTGGACGGCCACCAGCCTCCGGCAGTTCTAGTTCTCGCGTTCGAAGCGCCGGTGCTCGGCCAGCAATCCCATGCTGTTGCTCAGGTTCTGCCAGGTCACGATGCCCACGATGCGTCCTGCTTGCGCAATCGGCACCAGCGACATGCGTCCGCCCGCAATACGCCGGATCATCAGCCCCAGCGAATCTTCCGGCTCCGCCACCTGGAACGTCCGCGACATGATCGACTGCACATAGCCGTTGCCATCGCTGCGCAGCGCCTGCAGAATGCCCTGCTTCGACACCACACCCACCAGGTTCGCGCCGCGCACCACGGGGAATTCATCCTGCAGACTGTGGATCGCCTTGAACAGCGCGTCGGCCAATGTGTCGGAAGGAGACATGGTGGCGAACTCGGTGAGCATCACGTCCTTCATCCGCACCGTTTCGACCACCGATTGGAACATCACGCCCTGGTCTTCAAGCTGCGCGCCGATGAAGATGAAGAAGCCGCCCATAATCAGCCATGGACTCAGCCCCGCCGCAAGTCCGGTATTCGGCAACGCCAGCAGCGCAAGCCCCGCGATCATGGCTAGCATGCCCAGGCCCTGGCCCAATCCTGATGCAGACTTGGTCGCCTGCGCCTGTCCGCGCGTCTTCGCCATCACACCGCGCAGAATGCGCCCTGCATCCAGCGGATACGCCGGCAGCAGATTCAGCAGCCCCAGCATTGCACTCAGCCATACCGTCGAGCGCATGAGATGGGTCGGCGTTACCCAAGGCTTAGCAGTAAGCGGAACTCCAGCTGTAGACCCGGCAATCAATCCCGCAATCACCGCGGCAAAAACCAGATTGACGATCGGTCCGGTGATGGCCAGCAATGCCTGAATGCGAGTGTCATTGGCTCGCTCCGCGCTCTCAGGATTCGCGTACGAGAATAGCCCGCCAATCGGCAGCAGCAGAACACTGCGCAGCTGCAAACCCTGATACGCGGCCAGAATCAGGCGCGCAATCTCGCGCACAAAAACCACCATCAGCAGCAGCAGCCACAGCATCAGGCCGCGCCACGCAGCCAGCCCGGCCACGCTGGTCGAGAACAGGCAGAAGGCCAGCAGCAGCAGAAAGAACGTATGGATGCGCAGGTCCACACCAAACCATCTGCCTAATGGAAATGACCAACCTCGCATCGTTCGCTGCCTTCACCTTTCCGGTGATTTCTATTGTAGAGGGTTGTAGTTGCACGGATGCTCCACCTCCCCATTTTTGGGACGCGGGATTCCAATCGCCGACTGCCCATACCTCGGGTTTGGGATGTGGGATATACCATCAGAAATCGAATGCGAGTCATCGCCGGAACTTATCGCTCCCGCCCGCTCATCGCACCCAAAGGCCTCGACACGCGCCCTACCAGCGACCGTCTGCGCGAGACGCTCTTCAACGTCCTCGCCCCGCGCATCGAAGACGCAGTCTTCATCGATCTTTGCGCTGGATCGGGAGCCGTCGGCATCGAAGCCATCAGCCGCGGAGCTCGTGAAGTCATCTTCGTCGAAAATGCCGAGCCCGCGCTCAAAACCATCCGCCAGAATCTGAATTCGCTGGGGATCAAGTGCGGCTATGCGCTCGAATCGCGCAGCGCCGCCGCGGCTCTCAAGCGCGTGACGGCAGCGGGCAAAGAAGCGGACATCATTTTTCTCGACCCGCCCTATGCCAACGCCACCGACTACGACAACACACTTCAGTTGCTAGGTCACGAATGCGCGCCGCTGCTAGCCTCCAACGCGATCGTGATCGCCGAGCACATCAAGAAGCATGATCTTGCCGAACGCTTCGGATCGCTCCATCGTTATCGCCTCCTGAAACAAGGCGACGCCGCGCTCAGCTTTTACAAAGCTTCAGAAGAATAAGAGACCGTCACAGCCGTTCGCCGGTGTGTAGGTCTATCGCGAACGGAACATCCGCGTCCGATATAAGATCCCATCCCAGGCCGCGCAAAGTATTTCCTTCCACGCGCTGGATCGTCACACCTTCAGAAGAAAGCCGTCCCGTCTGCCAGGCCTTGCCCTCTATACCCCACGCCGTCATCGAATGATGTCCAACGAAGAGCAGCAATTTTTGCGGAACCAGGGCCCGCACCTCAAGCACCGGCCGGTATTCCACCTGCACAAAATGCTCCGGATCAGCCACGCTGATCAGATACGCATATCCACCGGAAACCGCGCACAGCCAGCCCGGATGCGGACAACTCCACACTCCGCTCGGCGCCGCCGAATCGGCAAACCCCAAAGCGCACGTGGCAAGAAACGGCTCCGCCGCCGCGGGTTTCACCACAACCTCCATTGCCCCGCGCTCCACTTCGTCGGCATGTTTTGGGTAAGTAAACGCGCGTTTGGGAAGGATCAACGGCCTTCGCGGCAGAATCTCCGCAGTCCAGTGACGTGGGAAAGAAAAGTCGATCGTGCTCATGCTTTATCGTTTCGAGAAATGCTCCCACCCCTGGGATTCAAGCGCAATAACTTTTCCATCTCTTTGCCGCAATGCAACCCTCGGCTCCCGTCCCTTACGCGCCACAACTTCTCCGATCGGGTGAATCGCAACTCCCGCAATGCGGGGATAAATCCGCGCGCCCTGCGCAGCCGTAAACAGCAGCTCGTAATCTTCGCCGCCATGCAGCGCCAGGCCCAATGCAGACGGTACCCATCCGTCCCGCTCCGCGCGCAGAGCTAGAGCATGGACCGGGATCGCCGCCGCATCGAGCACCGCCGCCACATCCGATTCTTCACAGATATGCGCCAGATCCGTTGAAAGCCCGTCGCTGACATCGATCGCCGCATGAACGCCTCGATTCATGGCCAGCTTGGAGGCCGTCTTCAGCCGGGGTTCGGGGAAAAGATGTGGATGTCCCGCCGCAGCCTGCGTCTGTCTCGCAAATTTTCGAGGATTCCGGCCAACAGCCAATAACTCAGCCGCCGCTCCGCCCAGCGCTCCGGAGACGTAGATCACGTCTCCGGGCCGCGCCTTGGAACGCAGCAGGGCGTGCCCTTGCTTCAGAGTGCCCACCAGCACGATATCCGCCGCCACCAATCCCGATTGCTTCTGGCCTCGCGTGTCGAAAACAGGAGACTGCGCCGTATCCCCACCAGCCAGCGGCACACCGGCCTCACCGGCCAGGGCCAGCAATCCATCCAGAAACCGCTCCAGCCAGCTCTTGCCCTTAACCCGAACGGTCAACTCGGGCGGCACGGTAATCGACAAAAATGCTCCCAGCGGCTTCGCACCCATAGCCGCCAGGTCGCTCAATCCCCGCGCCAGGCAGCGGTGACCCACCGGCTCTGCTGGATGCCAATCCCGCCGGAAGTGCACTCCCTCCAGCGACAGATCGGTCGTCACCACCACTTCATGCCCGGCTGGAGGCCGCAGAATCGCGCAGTCGTCGCCGATACCCAGCCGCAATCCGCCGCCTGTCTGGGGTGTTCGGGAGCGAATCGCCGCAATCAGCGCTCGCTCACCGCCCTCAAGCCGATGTAACCCGGAGGCTGCTTTCGCCCGTCTTGATGATGTTGTGGAGGAAGCGGAAGTCATCGCAGACGCTCAGCATAGCGCAATCCGGCAAGGCTGGGCCGCCGTCAGTCAACGGAGACGATTCGTCATTTAAAATCAGCGATTTAATTTGCCTGGCCGGTGGACGGAACTCCAGCTCGGCGGAGCGCGGTCTACAACTTAAGTTTGAGCAAAGGTTGACCCCGCAACGGCTAGCTGTTAGCGTCGACAAAAGATCAGGAAAATTTCCGATATTCGCAGCACTGGCTGAGCACGCTACGTCTACCTCTTTGAGGCCTACTCCACGACAAGAGATTCCTGAAAGTTTAGTAAATCTGACTTATTTGCGAGTATCTATTGCGTCGTCGTTATTACATTATCTTTGTCGCGTCGGAAGAGAACGGCAAGCTTCGTAAGATCCCGGTTCCTCTGCATTACGCGTACGTGTTTGTAGCGGCGGCTGTGGTTGGCGCATTCACCATTACTGGCATGGCTGGCTCCTACAGCCGCATGCTCCTCAAGACCGCCAGCTTCAACCAAATACGCTCGCAGCACGAAGCCCTTCGCAAGGACTACCAGCAGCTTGAGCAGGTCGCGCAGCAGAAAGAAGTCCAGGCCGCATCGCTGGGATCGCTCGCCAGCGAAGTCAGCGCTCTCTACGGCTTGAAGCAGAGCAAGCTCGCCAAGAGTGCAGCCGCCACAGCCACCGCAACTCCGGTTCCCGTAGACAACAACGGAGACTTCACCGACGCTGCCTATACTGCCAGCCTCGACCAGCTCACCAGTCTCCGCACCACAGCGCTCTCCGGCCGCCTGTCCCGCGCCTTTGAAATCGGGCTTTCACCCTCCAGCCCGGGAGGAGATTGGCTGAACCTTGCCGACGCTCCCTCGCTCTGGCCTGTCGTCGGACCCATCACCAGCTCCTTCGGCGAGCGTGAAGACCCGTTCAACGGTGAAGGCGCATTCCACGCCGGCATCGATATCTCTTCCACCTTCGGCCAGCCCGTCCGCGCCTCAGCCGACGGCATCGTGCTCACCGCAGGAATGGCTACCGGCTACGGCCGCGAGATCATGGTCGACCACGGCAACGGTATCCAGACCCTTTACGGCCATCTATCCGGATTCGCCGTTACCTCCGGCGAGCAGGTCAAGCGCGGCCAGATCATCGGCTACGTAGGCACCAGCGGACGCAGCACCGGCCCCCACCTCCACTACGAAGTCCGCATCCGCAACACCCCGGTCAATCCGCACAAGTATCTGCGCGAGACTATGGATCAGCTGGCCAGCGCCAACAGCGGCTCATCCCACGCTGGCTCCTAAGAACCCGTTGTCATCCTGAGCGCAGCGGCGGAAGCCACGCAGTCGCAGGACCTGCTGTTTTCGAGGCCTCCTACGCATCTCGCGCGACTCAACTTTCTGTGCTTGGAAAGCGAATCGCCACAGCCGGCGGCATCAGATCCCAAGCCTCTCTTATCGTTCCTCAATAAATAAATTTATCGTTTTTCGATAATTTATCTTGACAGTGCAAACGCTCGCCCTTATTGTCTATCGATAAGAACAGTTATCGTTTTTCGATAAGGAGCGCGGCCATGCCAACCACCAAACCCACTCACGACCGGCTGATAAGAACTGCGGGCATCGTCATCCGAACCGCCCTCATCCTCAACCGGGTTTTCATCGCTGCCGTCCTCATCGGAGAACTCTTGGCGTGGCTCACCCCGGCCTCGCTCGCCAACGCGCTCTTCGGCTCCAATATCGCTTCCGGACTGCATTCGACCATCGTCGGCATGCGTCTCGAAATCCTGATCGGCATCGTCATGGGTGCCCTCACCGAGCCGCTCCTCACCGCCCTCGCGCAAATCGTCGCCAGCACCGGCCAGGGCGACCCATTCATCCTCGCCAATGCCCTCCGTCTGCGCACCATCGGATGGTGCCTGCTCGGCCTTCAACTCCTCGGCATCCCCTCCATGCTCCTCGGCCGCCTTTTCCCCGTTCTCGGCTCTGGCTCCTCCGATTTTTCATTCTCCTTCGGCGGCTGGATCTCCGTCCTGATGGTCTTTGTCCTCAGCCGCATCTTCGCCGCCGGCGCCGCCATGCGTGACGACCTGGAAGGAACGGTCTAGCCATGCCCATCACCATCAGGTTGGACGAGGTGCTGGAGCGCCGGCGCATGTCGCTCACCGAACTCTCGGAAAAGGTCGACATCACCCTCGCGAATCTATCCATCCTCAAAACCGGAAAGGCCAAGGCCATCCGCTTCTCCACGCTGGAGGCTATCTGCAAAACCCTCGACTGCCAGCCCGGCGACATCCTCGCCTTCGGCCCCGAAAACGAACAGTCCGAAATCTGATCCATAAACCCGGGTGCCCCACGTCTCGCTTCCGAGACGTGGGATTCCACCGCACCCACCATCTCAACCTCGTCATTCTGAGAGCAGTCGAAGGGCCCGCGTTCCACTGAGCTGTCCGCCAAATTTCACCACGGAGCACATCATGACCTTCAACCCGAAATACATCATCCAGCGTTCGGACAAATACGAAGGTGTCCGCCCCATCCACATCTACCTGCTGCGCCTGCTCTACGTGCTGATGTTCTTCGTATTGGGAAAAGACGTCTGGACCCACATCGCCATGCACCAGGGCCCGTGGGACCCGACCGATGCCGTGGCCTGGTGCGTATGGGCAGCCTTCGCAACCCTCGCCGGACTCGGCATCCTCCGGCCCCTGAAGATGCTGCCCATCGTCCTGCTCGAAATCTTCTACAAGCTGCTCTGGCTCGGGATGGTCGCCTATCCGCTCTGGTCGAAAGGCACACTGGCCGGATCACCAGCCGAAAGCATCGCCATCCCGTTCGAGTGGGTCATCCTGCCGATCGTCGCCGTGCCCTGGGGATATGCCTTCTCTAACTACGTCTACAAACCAGGGATACGCCAACCCGCGCACGGGTAAATGCTCAACTCGATTGTGACCCTTAAACGAATCAGGAGCTCAGTAGCTTGGGGGTTGCGTCTTGACTTTTCGTCCTATCGGCGCCCTTGCGCCCCATGCCATACACGCAAAATTTCGACCTTCTCATCCGGGGCTATTCGATACGCAACAACATAGGCTGGAAACTCTGCGACCACCAGCTCGCGCGTTCCTTCTTCTAGTCCCGCCTTACCCCTCTCAGGAAAGCGGCGGAGGAGCTGCACGGCCTCATAAATCGCACGGCAGACCCGGTTAGCGGATGTCAGATCGCGCTGGCTCTCGATGTAAAGGGATATGCTTTTGAGATCTTCTAGAGCCAGGGGCGTCCAATAGATTCGGCTCAAGAGCGCTCTTGCCGCTCGAGCCAATCGCGCACGTCGTCGTCTTCCAGAAGCTCACCCCGGTCAGCCTGAGCGATGCCTTCACTGACGGCGGCGCGAAAGCGAACGGTTTCGTCCACAAGGCGCAAGGCAGCAGCTTTCACCAGATGCTCCGTGTCCGTTCCCCTATGGGCGGCAAGCCTGGAAAGCTGCGCTTCCTGTTCTGGCGAAAAATGAACTTCCATTCCTTCAGCCTAGGAAGCGGCAAGCTCGATGTCAATGGGATTTCGCTTTCTCAAGACCCGCAAAGCGCAAGCGGCCCAGTCGGAGCTCGCGCGTGCCCCGCTTTAGCAACAAAAAAGGCCGCCCCGAAGACCGGCCTTTGCTACCAGCGAAGAACTTACTTTCCTTCGTAGCTCACATGCCAGATCGATCCCGATCCGTCATCGGTCACAAACAGCGATCCATCCTCGCCCACAGCCACTCCCACCGGACGTCCCCATACATGTCCATCGGCGGTCGTAAATCCAGTCAGGAAGTCCTCGTACTCACCCTTGGCTTTCCCGTCTTCCATCGGCACCCGGATCACCTCGTACCCAGCGCGCTGCGCTTTGTTCCACGATCCGTGCTCGGCCGCGAACGCATCGCCCTTGTATTCGGCCGGGAACTGCGAGCCCTCGTAGAAGGTCATCTCCAGTGACGCGAAGTGCGGCTGCAACAGCACATCCGGCACCAGCACCTTGCCCTTCAGCTCGGGATGCTTGCCCTCATGCCGCGGGTCCTGATTGCTGCCCATGTAGTACCACGGCCAGCCGTAGAATCCGTCTTCCTTCACTGAAGTGATGTAGTCCGGAACCAGGTTGTCGCCCAGCATGTCGCGCTCGTTGGTCGAGCACCACAGTGAGCCCGTCGTCGGATTGATGGCCTCGCCCACGCAGTTGCGGATGCCGCTCGCATAGACCTTGATGAACTTGCCCTCCGGCGTAAATTCCAGCACATCGGCGCGGTGTTCTTCCTCGGGATGCGTATCCGGATCGTCCACATTCGAGTGCGAACCCACGGAGACGAACATCTTCTTGCCGTCCTTTGAGAAGACGATGTCGCGGGTCCAGTGGCCGCCGCCGCGCAGCTTGCCCCCGCCCGGCAGGTCAGCCAGCTTCTCCGATGGCCCTGAGGCCTTCAGATCGCCGTTCTTGTAGGGGAAGCGAATCACTGCATCGGTGTTCCCGATATATACCCACTTCGGATGCGCCCCCGCGGGATAAAACGCGATCCCGAACGGCTGGCTCAGGTTGTCGGCGAAGGTGGAAACCTCCTTCGGCTTGCCGTCGCCATCGACACCGCGGAAGACCATGATCTTGTTCTCGTAGCTCAGCGCCACGAACAGATCGCCGTTCGGAGCCTTGCGGATCAGCCGCGGCTGGTTCAATCCGGTGTAGTACATGCTGACCTTGAAGCCCGGCAATGCTTTCGGCCACGCGCCCTCAGGGCGCTTCACCATTGGCGCGCCATTGTCCACGCCCTTGGTCGCATAGGGAGCAGGCAGATCGGCAACCGTGAGCTTGCGAACCGTGCCCGGCGCCTCTTTGGAGTAATCGGTAAACGCATCCTGGCCGGTAAGCACCTTGCCGGAGCTCTGTGCGTTCAGGGGATGAGTGGAGCAGAACAACATCGCCAATGCGACAGGCGCGATCTGCAGGTAACGGATCGAGTGACTCCTCAGCATTCTTTCCTCCATGTTGTGGTCGGACATTTATGAGGTTGGTGAACAGATGGCAGCTGGACAATAAGGGTTTTTACCAAGAAAAAGCCTAAACGGGCGCAAGGCAGACTGTCACCTTTGGACGTACCAATCCGCCCAAAAGTCGCCTTAAAATTTCCCCGCGGATCGCCTCAATGTACAGGCTGATCATGATTTTTTGGCTCCGCAGCGCTCTGCAAACCTACCGGAGCGCTCATCAGCTTCTGCAAAAGATCGGCCGGGATGGTCGCGGTAAGCACGGCCCGGTTTTTGTGTGCATCGATTTGCGCCGTATCCAGCAGCGCCTTGGTCTCAGCATCGGGATCGCTCCCCGCAGTCGAACTCTGCGCCATCCGCACCAGGTTCAGCAGAGAACGGATCGAATCCACTGAAGCCTGGGCCACGGCATCGCTCTGCGCAATCTCCTCCACGCGCAGCCGTGTCTTGCCCGTCCAGCTGAGCGAAGCAATAAACGTCGAATCCTGCGGCAACGGCAGTGACAGCCCCATCACCTGCACATTGCCCGACCCATCGCCCAAAGGCAGCCCGATCTGCCCGATTCCCCATGCCAGTGACAACAGTGGAACATCCGAATAGTGATCGGCCAGCAAAGACGATCCAGTAAACGGCAGCGCAGCTGTTTTATACCGGTCCAGAATCGAATGAATCTGCTCCGCCGATGGAGTGTTGCTGACCGCGACCATGTCATATCCCAGCAGCGCTACCCGCACCGTGCGCCCGTCATTGGGAATGTTGTATATCTGCTGCCCAGCGTAAGTCTCCGTGGAGCTGGCAATGCCCGCCAGATACTGGGATAAGAGCCGCCCGTTGAAATGGCCGACAAAGACCTCAGAGAACGCCACCGGCCCGTTTGGCCCTTTGGGGTTCGGCATGCGATGCAGCGCAAACGCCGCCTCATCCAAGTCGCGCTCCGGCTGGATACCCGTCGCATCGATGAAGTGCTGGTACTCCGGATCGTGCTGTACCGGATGCTTGTCGAAATGGGTCGCAGCGCGAATCGGCCGCAGGCTCAGGTAAACAATTCCATCGGACTCCGGAAGCAGACGAGCTGCCTCAGGAGGCGCCTTTTTGCGCAGATAGACCGCGACGCCCAGCAGAATGAGGAAGACCGCGACAATAGTGATGGTGAGTCGGGTACGGCGATGCATACGGTAGGCGATGGCGAAAACGGGCCCTTTGCCAGACGTCCAGGAGAGCCTTCAGGAACCCATCAAATGTTGAGCCTCAGGAGTCTTGCATTCATCCTGTGCTCAGCCATACGGCGGGTGCGCGCCTTCTCCTGCGCTGCTCTCCCTCTCTCTCCGGACAGAAATAGCGGGAGGAAACTTAGGAAAATGGACAAGAACACGCCTGCGAAAATGGGAACGGCGATGGCGATCGTGTGCATGTGCAGCCTCCTGCGAACACTATAAACCCCGCCGGGTAATCACGCTCTGGAAGCCGCAAGCTGTTCGCACCATAACCGGCGCATAATAATCCGCAGGAACAATGACCGCAGCCGACTTTCGCCGCATCGCCTTAAGTCTCGAAGGAGCCGAAGAAGGCTCGCACATGGGCGCCGTCGACTTCCGCGTCGGAGGACGCATCTTCGCCACCCTCGCCGCTGTCGCCAAAGGCTACGGCAACCTCATGCTCACTCCGGATCAGCAGGCCACGTTCGTCGCCGAGGAGCCGGAGGTCTTCCTTCCCATCCCCGGAGGATGGGGACGCAACGGAGCCACCCACATCGTCCTCGCCAGGACCAACGAGGACCAGCTCACCGGAGCCCTCCGCACCGCCTGGAAACTTCGCGTCGACATGAACGCGAAGACGAAATCAAGGCCGAAGACGAAAGCTCCGGCGAAATCGATAGCAGGGTCGAAGAAGTTGACAGCAGCGAAATCGAACCGCACCGGCAGCCGCGGCAAAAGCTCCTGAAACCCGGGTGCCCCACATCCCGCGCTTGAGATGTGGGACGCCGCACGAATCCTCACCATCGTCCGCGCATCAACACTTAAGATCGACATATGTCCGCGGTCAAATCCATCACGCTCACCGAGGAGCAGGCTCTTCTCATAGCGAAAGCCCTCGCCGATCCGCGCCGCTACGAAATACTCAAGCGCATCCGCGACAGCGACAACCACTGCGGCATGCAGTGCCAGTCCATGCTCGAGTGCGTCGGCATCAGTCCCGCCACGCTTTCGCACCACATGAAAGAGCTAGAGACCGCACAGCTGGTAGAAGCCACGCGCCAGGGAAAATTCGTCAGCTATACCCTCCGCAGCGATGTGCTCGACGCCTATCTCAAGCGTCTCAAATCCGACCTCGCCTGATCGTACCGTCATCCTGACCGAGCAAAGCCAAGTACCCCGGAAACCGGAATCCGCCAATGCCAGGTTTTCCAATTCCTATTCCCCGTTTTTTCACGAATCCTTTCTGCTGCTCACCCATCAATTCGATAGTTATCGAAATGTCGAAACGATAACGGGAGGATTTATGAGCAAGCTTTCAGGAAAAGTCGCCGTCGTTACCGGAGCATCGAAGGGCATCGGAGCCGACATCGCCAAGGGATTGGCCGCGGAAGGCGCAGCAGTTGTCGTGAATTACAGCTCCAGCAAAGAGGGTGCCGACAAGGTCGTCGCCGAGATCACCAGCAAGGGTGGCAAGGCCATTGCCGTACAAGGCAGCGTTGCCAAATCCGCAGATGTGCAGCGCATCTTCGCCGAGACCAAGAAGGCCTACGGCAAACTGGACATCCTCGTGAATAACGCCGGCGTCTACGAGTTCTCGCCCCTCGAGCAGATCACGGAAGAACACTACACCCGCATCTTCAACACCAACGTGCTCGGACTTCTGCTCTCCACGCAGGAAGCCGTCAAGCTGATCGGCCCCGAAGGCGGCAGCATCATCAACATCGGCTCGGTTGTAACCACTCTTACCCCGCCCGCTTCCGCCGTCTACACCGCAACCAAGGGCTCGGTCGACGCCATCACCCGCGTGCTCGCCAAGGAGCTCGGCCCCAAGAAGATTCGCGTCAACTCCGTTAACCCGGGCATGATCGAGACCGAAGGAACACACAGCGCCGGCTTCATTGGCAGCGACTTCCAGAAGGGCATCGAGGCGCAGGCTCCGCTCGGCCGCATCGGCCAGGTACAGGACGTGACGCCCGTCGCGGTGTTCCTCGCCTCCAACGATTCGTCATGGCTCACCGGTGAGCTCATCAGCGCCTCCGGCGGCCACCGCTAAGAAACAGCCTGAGGTTGCATTCGCATCCTCAGCCACGGTTTGCTTCATCGAGCAAAAACGGTTGCAGTCGGCGCGAGCTGGCTGCAACCGCCTCCATTCCACTCAACGTAGACCACTCCCCCGCTTGCTGCTATTCAGCTGACCGGCCTATAGCCAGCCGGACTTTAGCCAACCGCTTCTCAGCTGCCTTGCGCTATCCTCGTTGCAGAGCAGCGACGCAAGCTTCGGCTGCCCCATCCGAAGCGTCCAGTCCGCCTCCTACCACCATGCCTTTTGAAATCGGACAACGTATCGGCGATTACGAGATCATCCGCATCCTCGGCAAGGGCGGACTCGGCCAGGTGTACGAAGCCCGCCATGTCATCTCGCAGCGCTGTGAAGCCCTCAAGGTTCTGCTCTCCGACGAGCGTCAGGGCAAGGAGATGGGCGAACGTTTTCGCCGCGAAATTCAGCTCCTCGGCTGCCTCAGCCACGCCAACATCGCATCGCTGCACAACGCCTTCTATCACGAGGGCCAGCTGGTCATGGTCATGGAGCTGGTCAAGGGAGAAACCCTGCGCGAAAAGAGCGCACGCTCCCGTATTCCCGTTCCCCAGGTCCTGCGCTACACCTGTCAGGTGCTTTACGCGCTCGACTACGCGCACGGCCATGGCGTCGTGCATCGCGACGTGAAGCCCACCAACATCATGATCACGCATGACGATCAGACCAAGCTGCTCGACTTCGGCATTGCCATCAGCGATCGCTCCGCCGAGCTCACCGCGCCCGGGTTCATGGTCGGCTCCGTCAACTACATGTCGCCCGAGCAGATCGCCGGCGACAAGGCGACGACGAAATCCGACATCTACGCTGTGGGTGTGATGCTCTACGAAATCCTCACCGGCAGGCTTCCCGCGCGCGGCGAGAACAACTTCGAGATCATGCGCTCGCACATGAACGAGCGGCCTGTGCCGCCGATCGAAATCGAACCGCGTCTGCCGGAAAGCCTCTCTGACGCGATCCTGAAAGCCCTTGAAAAAGCTCCGGCCGATCGTTTCGCCACCGCGCGGGATTTTCTCATCGCGCTCGAAGCCGTTTCGCGAACCTCGATCGATGAACTGCTCGCCTCGCAGACGCGCACCATGCAGGTGCCCGGCAGCCGCGGGTCGCAACCATCCATGAATTTGTCCAACTCCGTCTCATCGGCGCCGGGCCATCACACCCCCAGCCAGCAGACACCTACGCCGCAGCGCTCATCGCAATTCATCGCGCCCTATCCCATTGACGATGTGAGCAAGAAGCTGGCCGTCTATATCGGACCCATCGCCAGCGTGGTCGTGCGCAAGCTCGCTGCAAAATGCGCGAACCTCGACGATCTCTACAAGGAAGCCGCGACGCAGATCCCCGCAGAAGCCGACCGCAAACGCTTCCTGCAATCCCGCAGCAAATAGTCAAACAGCCGGTACTAACCCTGCCGAATCCGGGCAACCACGTGCTGCCAGATAGGCATATTCGACACGGGCACGATGGAGAATATGCTGATCATGATCAGCAGCGTCCCCACCCACGTCGCCCGCATTACCTTCCGTGTCGTGATCAGGTCGTAGGCCACTACAAACAAAGGCAGCGCCGCACACACCAGAATCGTCCCCGGCAGCCGGAACGCCGGAGGAAACGGCCAACGGTTCACTGCCGGCCCCATCAGTGCCAGCGTTCCCAGGATCATCAGCCGTTTGTGCGTGGCCGCGGCGTGCCGTGCCCGCATCGCCCAGCCGATTAGAAACAGGAACAGAATCAGTTCTTCCGTATCGCCAACCAGGATCAGCTCTCCCGGTATCCCCGTTCCATTGCGCTTGATGGAGTCGAACAGGGTGAGCATGCCGAAGATGGCCATCAGCGGCGGCAGGATCAGCGCCAGCACGCCCAGGGACATGTGCAGCTTGACCTTTCGCGCCGCCACCAGCGATGTCTGCAGAACCAGAAGAAAGATCCAGGACACAAAAAGCGCCCCATGAATATGCACGAGCTTATTCGGCAGCTTGGCCAACACCATGCCGGGCAGAAAATAACTCTGCGCAAAACCGATCACTACTACGGCGAGAATCAACACCGCCATCCCAGGGAAAAAGATATCGTCGGCGCGGAGCTTGCGCTGCGGCGCTACCAAAGTGTCCATATGTAACCTGTCATGTAGCTGCGAGGATGGAACAGCACCGGTGGCGAGCAGGCCCGGAGGTAGCCAGACTAGCATCGACATCAAGCGGAACAAAGCACAAAGCGAGTGCTTCTCGTCTGGAGAACTCTCGCACCTTCGAAACTCGCGAACACTCACGCACTGAATTGCAGTCCGCTGAATCCCGCTAGCCGCTTTTCAGCTGGCCGCACTTTACCCAACCGCCTCTCAACTAGCCAGTCCTCAGTCCCCCAGCATCTCCATCGCCTTCTTCAAGCTCGTCTGCATGCGGTTGAATGAAGTCGTCACGTCCGCGATCTCGTCTTTACCCTTCACCGGCAGCGGAGCCTGATCAATGTCTCCGGTGCTGACGCGGTCCGCCGACTCGCTCACCAGCCGCAGCGGCCGGATCACGATCAGATAAAGCCCCAGATCGATGGCGGCGATGGCCGCGAAGAAAATGACGCCCAGGCTGATCAGCAAATTCCGCAGCCCTTGATTGGCAAGTGAAACCGGCAGCGACATCGGCACCGTGACAATCTGTGCGGCCACAATCTCATTCGGCTTCCAGCCGAAGCCATTCTGTGAGCCATAGCGCCTCACCAGCGACGCCGGAGCCGCGCTGGGCTGGCTGTGGCAGATAAGGCATCCCGGCGCTGCCACGATCGGATGCGCCAGGTACAGCGTCTTCCCCACCGCGCCTGTCCGCTCACCTACCAGCTCCTTCTCGCCCGGATGGTTGCGGAAGTAGTCGATCACATCCGCCTGCCAGTCGTCGGCCCGGTCGGACAGGTTCATCGGATTCAGCGTCGCCTCGCGATAGGCGTACTCCGGAAAGGTCTTGCGCAGCCGGTTGAAGGTGACCGTTGCCGCATAGAAAGGGATGGTCTGGGGCAGAAAGTCCTGCTGCGCCTCCTGCGACTTCTCGAGAATCGGGCTCACCTCTTCTTCCGTGTAGTCCCGCGTAGCCAGCGCATTGGCCGACATCAGCTCCGCCTGCTGCACCACGTCTTTTTTCGCGTCCGCCAGCAGAAAACTGCGCGCATTGATGCCGATCAAACCCAGCCCAAGTCCAAAAACGAGTAGGAGAAGCAGATTCAATTTCGCCAGGAGTTTCATCGGTCCAAGCCTCGTGCGAATTAAAGCACAGAAGCGTCCGCGGAGAGCGGCCTGCCGCTGGTTTCCCCCTGCCGCCCCATGTTGCGTAGGATTCTTGCAGCGAGCCCTTTCCGGCACATTGCAGCCTGCCGATCCCTGTGCTAATCTTCTGTTCTGTACCACCTTTTTGCAGACGCCTCCGTGTGTTCGGAAATCGGGTTGGGTACGAGCTGTTTTGAGCTGGCGTAGCTCAGCTGGTAGAGCTCCTGATTTGTAATCAGGCGGTCGGGGGTTCAAGTCCCTTCGCCAGCTCCAAACTATCCAGGCCGAAGCAGGCGTGAGCAGGGTATCCGTTAACTCTTCGGAGCGAATTCCTTCCACCAGCGCAACGCATTTTCACCGGATTTTCAATCCGGAATGCCGGTGGGTGCCTCGCAACTGAAGTTTGGGCTCGTATATCGGGCTCAGGGGTGAATGGCGGAGTGAGCGCTGGGAAGGCGCGAACAAAGCCAGAGGGCGGGAGCGGTAGTACCGCGAAGTCCTCATAGCAAGGCAATGCACAGGTGGCCGAGCGGTTAATGGCAGCAGACTGTAAATCTGCCGCTCCTTGGAGCTACGGAGGTTCGAATCCTCCCCTGTGCACCATAGCTTTTAGGCCCGTAAGGCCTCAGGTGCAGGCGATAAGCCTGGACCTGAAAAAGTCCGCAGCGCGGACGATAGAAAGTAGCCCGGCACGAAGTGCTGGGAAAAGAGTGAGAGGACGTAAAGTGCCGGAGGGACGGTTGAACCCTCCTGGCGGGTCTCTCATTCGTGCAGGAAGGCCGGAATGGTATTCGAGGGCGCAAGGCGCAGGATCGTAGCCTTGGCGGCACTCGCGGTTCTGGCGGCAATAGCCTGGCAGTTTCTGGACGCGGGCAAGGTTCGCATGATCGTCCTGATTCTTCTGGGTGGATTCGCTCTTCGCATCGCGCTGACGCCGGGTCGTTCGCGCTACGATAGCGAAGAGAGTTCGGAATAGGTTTTTGAGTAGGGCGGATCGCGAAGGCCGCGCCGGATTGCGCGGACGTAGCGAGAGGGTGAAGCGGCGTTACCGCGAAGCCCCGAAGGTAGTAACAGGCTGATGTAGCTCAGTTGGTAGAGCACTCCCTTGGTAAGGGAGAGGTCACCGGTTCAATCCCGGTCATCAGCTCCAGATTTGAGAGTGGGTCAGCAGTACAGCGAGTCAGCAAGTCAGCCGCCGGAAATTGGCTGACTTGCTGACTCGCTTCTGCCGAAGGCAGACTGGCTTGCGTTAGTACAGGCGGGAGTAACTCAGTGGTAGAGTCACAGCCTTCCAAGCTGTTGGTCGCGGGTTCGATTCCCGTCTCCCGCTCCAGAAGTTGTTGATTCGTTTATAGATAGGCGTGGGCTTAAGCCCGCATATTGTAAGCGGTCAAGGGTTTGTGTCAGGGACGGCTTCAGCCGTGCCGAAGCGTCAGGCAGGAAACGCGGCTTCAGCCGCTGAGGAAAGCAGGGCAGGGCAGGATGTACGAACAGGCAGTGCTCCCTATCCGGGATGAAAAGACATTTTCCGATGTCCATCGCGCGCTGGAAACGGCTTTCGCAAGCGCGCAGGTAGCCAATTTCCTGCGTAACGTGCAACGTCAAAAGCTGCGCGCCCGCCAGTTCGAAGCCATCCTTGCCGGCGGCCTGCTCGGCCCCGATACAGCCGCAAAATATGCGGCGCTCGGCGACTCGGACCGCGGCCACGTCCGCGAGCAGTACCTGAGCATGGTGGAGCATGTAGATCCCACCATCCGGGCAAAATATTTGAAGGTGTACGCGTACTACTGAGGCTGGTCCCGTGTACGTCGTCGTTTGGGAGTTCCGCGTGCGAAGCGGCGCGGAAGAGAAGTTTGTAGCAGGATATGGTTCCAGCGGAAGCTGGGCGCAACTGTTTCGCCGTGCAGAGCAGTACATCGGCACCGAGTTGGCCCGCAATGTAGAAGACGTGCAAATCTTCTACACGCTGGACCGGTGGAGATCGGAAGCGGATTACGCGGCGTTTCGCCGGGACTTCCGCGAAGCGTACGAAGCGCTGGACAACGGTTTTGAAGGTTTGACAGAGCACGAGCGGCTGATCGGGAAAATGAGCCTCGACGAATCGCTGGAGCTCAAGCAAAGGGGAGAGGAAGAGTATGGCGAAGGAGAAATTTGATCGTTCGAAGCCGCACGTGAATGTGGGGACGATCGGGCACATTGATCACGGGAAGACGACGCTGACGGCGGCGATCACGAAGGTGTTGTCGAAGCACAACCCGAACAACAAGTTCCGGTCCTTCGACACCATCGACAACGCACCCGAGGAGCGCGAGCGCGGTATCACCATCGCGACGGCACACGTGGAGTACGAGACGGCCAACCGTCACTATGCGCACGTCGATTGCCCGGGCCACGCCGACTACATCAAGAACATGATCACCGGTGCGGCGCAGATGGACGGCGCGATTCTGGTGGTGGCGGCGACCGACGGCCCGATGCCGCAGACCAAGGAGCACGTGCTGCTGGCCCGCCAGGTTGGCGTGCCGTACATCGTGGTCTTCCTGAACAAGTGCGATGCGGTGGAAGATTCGGAGCTGACCGACCTGGTCGAGATGGAAGTGCGTGAGCTGCTGTCGAAGTACAACTTCCCCGGCGACGACGTACCGGTGATTCGCGGTTCGGCTCTGGGAGCCCTGAACGGCGAAGCGCAGTGGGAGAAGTCGGTGGACGATCTGATGGCTGCAGTCGATGCCAACGTTCCGCTGCCGGCGCGCGCCATCGATCAGCCGTTCCTGATGCCGATCGAAGATATCTTCTCGATCTCGGGGCGCGGCACGGTGGTTACGGGCCGCATCGAGCGCGGCAAGGTGAAGGTGGGCGAGGAAGCCGAGATTGTTGGCTTCCGCGATACGCGCAAGACGGTTGTCACCGGCGTCGAAATGTTCAAGAAGCAGCTGGACGAAGGCCTGGCCGGTGACAATGCCGGACTTCTTCTGCGCGGCATTGCGAAGGAAGACGTGGAGCGCGGGATGGTTCTGGCCAAGACGGGCTCGATCACGCCGCACACCAAGTTCAAGGGCGAGATCTACGTTCTGAGCAAAGAGGAAGGCGGCCGTCACACGCCGTTCTTCAACGGCTATCGTCCGCAGTTTTACTTCCGCACCACGGACGTAACCGGCTCGGCGACGCTGCCGGCGGGCACGGAAATGGTGATGCCGGGCGACAACATCGCGCTGGAGATCGAGCTGCACACTCCGGTAGCCATGGAGAAGGGCTTGCGCTTTGCCATCCGCGAAGGCGGACGCACCGTAGGCGCCGGAACCATCTCGGAAATCGTTAAGTAGGATAGCCGCGGGCTTTAGCCCGCGGACATCCGAATCGAGCTTGCGGGAGCTTTAGCTCCTAAGAAGCAGCGGCCGGACGAGAAGGTTTGTATCAGGGCACGGCTTTAGCCGTACCGTAAGAAATGGAATAAAAGGGGGCTTTAGCCCCTGAGGCTGGGTCAGCCAACGATTTAGATTGCCAGGGCAAGACTCCGGACAATCGGTTAGGATAAAAAGATGCGCGAAATTGTGACTTTACAGTGCCCCGTGTGCAAGGAGCGGAATTACTCGACGACGAAGAACAAGAAGACGACCACCGGCCGTCTCGAGTTCTCGAAGTTCTGCAACCGCTGCCGCAAGCACACGGACCACAAGGAAACGAAGTAGCACCCGCCGTTCAACATAAGTTAAGACGGCATGGGTGAATCGCGGAGTGAGCGCAGGATAGCGCGAACAAAGCGAGAGGGCGAGAGCAGTTTCACCGCGAAGCTCTCAAATACAGGGGCGTAAGCTCAACGGTTAAACTGTCGGTCTCCAAAACCGAACTTCTCGGTTCGAATCCGAGCGCCCCTGCCAGATTTTGAACCAGAAGTATGTAGTCGTAGCAGGCATCTGAATTGAAGTAACGAGCGGTTCCCCGCCGCTTAAAAGAAGGGTTTATGGCAAAGGCACTCACGACCACCGATCAGCAGGAGCGCTCCGGAGCGCAGCAGGGCATACAGCATGTGACCGGCTTCGTCGCCCGCACCCGCGAGTTTCTGAACGATGTGCGCGGCGAGATGCGCAAGGTCGTCACGCCCTCGCGTGCCGAAGTGCGCACCACCACGACCGTCGTTATCATCACTGTCTTCGCCTTTGCCGGCTTCTTCTATGTAGTGGATTCCGTGCTCGATCACGCCCTCCGGGCGCTCCTGCACTCGTTGGGGAGCACCCAGTAAGGTGCCTAAAGAGGAATTGATGGCAGACGAAATTCAGAACGGCGGCGGGGAAGAAGCGCCGGAACAGCTCGGGCCTCCGGCCAACGAGCATTTCAAGTGGTACATCATCCACGCCTACTCCGGCTTTGAGCGCAAGGTGCGCGAGTCGCTCGAAAGCCGCGTCCAGGCCTTTGGTCTGCAGAACAAGATCGGCCGCGTGATGATCCCCACCGAACCCGTCACCGAGCTGGTCAACGGCAAAAAGCGCACCGTCGAGCGTGTCTTTCTCCCCGGTTACGTCCTCGTCGAGATGGATCTCGACAACGACCTCTGGCACGTGATCAAGAACACGCCGCGCGTCACCGGCTTTCTCGGCACCGGCGACAAGCCGGTCGCCCTCAGCGAGCAGGAAGTCAGCTCCATCCTCTTCCGCAGCGAAACCTCGAAAGAGAAGCCGCGCCTCAAGATCAAGTTCGAGAAGAACGAATCGGTCCGCATTACCGAAGGCCCATTCGCCAACTTCAACGGTATCGTCGACGATATCAACGAAGACCGCGAGACGCTCAAGGTGATGGTCACCATCTTCGGCCGCTCGACGCCGGTAGAGCTCGAATTCGGCAAGGTTGAAAAGGTCGAGTAACTGGAATTTAGGTAGGTGCGGGCTTCAGTCCGCATAGGAATGAAGAGAGCTCGACGGGGCTTTAGCTCCCGAGGTTTGTATCAGGGCACGGCTTCAGCCGTGCCGAAAAGTTGAGCAGGAAAGCGGCTTGGGCCGCTGAGATGCTTGCCAAGCCGGCCAGCATCGGAAACGAATAAGCTAGGGGCTGATAGCTAGAAGCTAGAAGCTGCCGTTAAAGGAAAAAAGCAATGGCTGCACCAACAAAGAAAGTCCAGACATCCGTCAAGCTCCAGATTGAAGCCGGCAAGGCCACCCCCGCGCCGCCCGTCGGCCCCGCCCTCGGCCAGGCCCAGGTCAACATCATGGAGTTCTGCAAGCAGTTCAACGCCCGCACCCAGAACAAGGAGATGGCCGGACTCATCATCCCCGTCGTCATCACCGTCTACGTCGATCGCACCTTCACCTTCGTCACCAAGACACCCCCCGCGGCCGTCCTGCTGAAGAAGGCTGCGAACCTGGCCAAGGGCTCTGGCGTTCCCAACAAGACCAAGGTTGGAACCGTGACCGAGGCTCAGGTTCTCGACATCGCCAAGCAGAAGATGCCCGACCTGAACGCCGCCTCCGTCGAGTCCGCGGTCAAGAGCATCAAGGGCACCGCCCGCTCCATGGGCATCGACGTCGTAGCGTAGTTGGCAAAGCCACATTTTCCTCTGGAAATCGGAGGAAATATGGCATAATCGATAATGCGTCTCCAAGCGAGACGCAGAACCACCAACCACGGCCAGCAGGCAGCAGCGACTGAGCGGTGGAAGACAGAGGAAGCATGTCGAAAAAAGTGAGTAAGAATATCGCGAAGGCGCGCGCGGCCGTTGAGCCCCGCCCTTACGCTCTTCAGGATGCGGTTCCGCTCCTGCAAAAAGTAAAGTTCGCGAAGTTTGACGAGACCGTTGACCTGACCCTGCGTCTCGGCGTCGACCCCAAGCACGCCGACCAGATGGTCCGTGGCACGGTAGTTCTGCCCCACGGTCTGGGTAAGACCAAGCGCGTAGCCGTCATCACCTCCGGCGACCGCCTCAAGGATGCGCAGGCAGCCGGAGCCGAGTTCGTCGGCGGCGAAGATCTCGTCGAGAAGATTCAAAAGGAAAGCTGGACGGATTTTGACGCCCTGATCGCCACGCCGGACATGATGAAGTCCGTCGGCCGTCTCGGTAAGGTGCTTGGCCCCCGCGGCCTCATGCCCAACCCGAAGACGGGCACGGTGACCAGCGATGTCGCGGCAGCCGTCAAGGAAATCAAGGCCGGTAAGATCGAGTTCCGCACCGACAAGACCGCCCTCGTGCACGTTCCGGTCGGCAAGCTCTCCTTCACGCCGGACAAGCTGGTCGAGAACGCAATGACCGTGATCAACAGCGTGGTTCGCGCCAAGCCTTCGGCCGCTAAAGGCAAGTACATCAAGGGCATCACGCTCAGCTCGACCATGGGCCCTGGCATCCCGCTGGATAGCGCGATCGCCGATGCAGCCGCCAAGGCATAAGAGATTCAGCTCTTCGCCGCTAGCCATTAGCCACTAGCAGGCACATAAGAGCGACACGATTTTCAGCTACCGGCTAATAGCTAGAAGCTAGAGGCAATTTTTATGGCATTGACCAAAGCAAAGAAGCAGGAGAAGGTCGCGACGCTCGCCAAGGAGCTTGAGGGCTCGACCAGCGCCATCGTCGGCACCTTCGCCAAGCTCACCGTCGCGCAGGATTTCGAGCTGCGCAAGACCGTTCGCGCCGCCGGCGGCCGCTACCGCGTGCTCAAGAACAAGCTCGCTGCCCGCGCCTCCAAGGGTTCGAAGATCGAAGAAGCCCTGCAGGGGCTGAAGGGTGTCTCCTCCGTTGCCTACACCAGCGGCGACCCCGTCGCTCTGGCCAAGGCGCTCTCGACCTGGGTTGAGGACAACGCGCAGTTCACCTTCAAGCTCGGCATCGTCGACGGTAAGGTCATCAACGTCAATGAAGTCAAAGCTTTAGCCACCATGCCCGGCAAGGAAGAGATCTTTGCGAAGCTGCTCTTCCTCATCAACGCGCCGGCGCAGCGACTGGCAACGGTCATCAACGCCACCGGCCGCGACCTCGCAGTGGTCCTCGGTCAGGGCGTCGAAAAAGAGAAATTTGTAGCAGCAAGCTAAGAGGATCAGGGATCAGCGATTCGCCGTTCGAATCGCTAATCCCTCAAGTTTGGCCGTCATGCAAGACCCCGAGGGGTGCCAGTCTGGGCACAACGGAAACCTCGAGATCGGGCGAGCGGCAACCGGAAAGGTCAAGGCCCTCCGGCAGCAATACAAAAATTTAGTTTTACATGGAGATAAATCATGGCGGATTTACAGCAGTTGGAAGATCAGATCGTTAGCCTGAGCCTGCTCGATGCAGCAGCCCTGGTGAAGAAGCTCGAAGAGCGCCTCGGCGTTTCAGCAGCGGCAGCAGCTCCGGTGATGGTTGCCGGCGGCGGCGCTGGTGCAGCAGCACCGGCCGCGGTTGAGCAGACCGAGTTCACCGTCATCCTCAAGGATGCCGGCGCGAACAAGATCAACACCATCAAGGCCGTTCGCGAAGTCACCGCCCTGGGCTTGAAGGAAGCCAAGGACCTGGTCGACGGAGCTCCCAAGCCTCTCAAGGAGAACATCTCCAAGGAAGACGCGGAAGCCATCAAGAAGAAGTTCGAAGGCGTCGCGACCGTCGAAGTCAAGTAATTTTAGTTATCAGGGCCAGAGCTCAGCGCTCGGAAATTGTTCTAGCTGGGCCCTGCGCTCCGAACTCTGACGGCTGGCTCTTACAGCAAGTTGCATGCCAAAGCGGAACGCGCTATTCTTGTAGAGGTGCGTTCCGCTTGGCTGTCTTTGTATGTTGGACGATTAGACGGCGAACAGGGAACGCGGTCTTTGCGCCTCAATTTCCGCAATTCGGCAGCTAGGTAAAACGCGAGCTTTGCATCATCAAGGCTCGACGGGCCGCGTGCGATAAAAGGCGCTTCAGCTTTATCCGGTGGAATCGTCTACCGGCGTATCAACAGGATAATCGGCGGCCCTGTGGATATGAATCGGAATCGGAAGTTAGGCGGCGAGCACGCAGTATCGGAACCAGCGGGAATCGGAAATTCTGTCAAGCTTTAGTGCACAAGTCGGTTGTTGCGCTCGTGGGACGTGCTGTCTCCGCGAGCCCTTTTCCGTTTTGTCGGCAGATTCCCTGTTTCCCGTGAGTGCGTCGCGCCTCCTGCCTTCTTATCCCGCCCAACAATCAGTAGGACTGGCTATTTAGCCAAACCCTCCGTGGGACGGCATTCTGTCCGCGGAGGTTGTCTTGAGTAAAGCGGAAGACTACGCCCAACGTCGTCTCCCGCGCAAGTGCACCGGCCGTCCTGCTCTCCCCGGAGCAGACGCCGTACAGAAATAAGCGCGATGTTTTTGCCGGACGGGGCGGCGGAAACATGATTCGCGTGCAGTCGCAAGACAGGTCTCACCGCATGACTCGAGCGGTGCCGGCCTTTCCGGAACATCGGAACCTCGTGTTGCCGAGTCTGAGGAGTGAAGCATGTCCAACGAGAACCGCGCCCTTCGCAGCCGTCTCGATTTTTCAAAAATTCCTACATCCATCCAAATCCCTAACCTCATTGAAGTCCAGCGCCGCTCCTACGAGCGTTTCCTCCAGATGGACAAGCTGCCCTCGGAGCGCGAAGACAACGGTCTGCAGTCCGTCTTCACCTCTGTCTTTCCCATCACCGATTTCCGTAACATCTCGCAGCTCGATTTCGTCGACTACTCTATCGGCAACTGGGAGTGCAAATGCGGACACCTTAAGGGTCTTCATCACCTCCGTACCGCCTGCGTGAACTGCGGCAACATGGTCATCACCGATCCCTTCCATCCCGGTGACGTCCTCTGCTCCAAGTGCGGCACCTACAACAAGAACACCCCTGATTTCTGCAACAAGTGCGGCGACCCTGTAGGTCTGCAGCTCAAGTACGACCAGGCTGAGTGCGAGGAGCGCGGCATGACCTATTCCGCTCCGCTCAAGGTCACCGTGCGCCTGACTATTTACGACAAGGATCCCGAGACCGGCGCCAAGTCTATCCGCGACATCAAGGAGCAGGAAGTCTTCTTCGGCGACATTCCGCTGATGACGCAGAACGGCACCTTCATCGTCAACGGCACCGAGCGCGTTATCGTGTCGCAGCTCCACCGCTCGCCCGGCGTCTTCTTCGAGACCGCGAACAACCGCACCTACTTCCTCGGCAAGATCATTCCCTACCGCGGATCGTGGGTGGAGTTCGAGTACGACCAGAAGAACACCCTCTACGTCCGCATTGACCGCAAGCGCAAGTTCCTCGGCACCATCTTCCTGCGCGCGCTCGGACTCAAGGCCGATGATGAAATCCTCAAGACCTTCTACACCGTCGACAAGATCAACCTGAAGGATGGCAAGCTCTTCTGGACCCTCGACGAGAATGCTCAGAAGCCGACGCACCTGCTCGGCGCCAAGCCCGCGCACGCTGTCGTCGTCAAGGGCGAGGAGATCGCGCACTCCGGCCGCAAGGTTACGCCTTCCATCCTGAAGGCTCTCCGTGCTGCCAAGCTCGCTGAAGTTGAAGTCGAAGCCGCTGAGCTCGACGGCGCCGTGACCGCTGCGGACGTCATCGACACCACCACCGGCGAAGTCTTCATGGAAGCCAATCAGGAGCTCACCGCCGACAAGCTGCACAAGATCGCAGAGAGCGGCGTTACCTCGATCGAAGTCTTCTTCCCCGAGCGCGACGACGTGGGCAACATCATCACCAACACTCTCCGCCGCGACTCCGTGCGCAAGCCGGAAGAGGCGCTCATCGAGATCTACCGCAAGCTGCGTCCGGGCGATCCGCCGACCCTGGACACCGCGACCGCGCTCTTCGAAGGCATGTTCTTCGATCCGCGCAAGTACGACTTCTCGCGCGTGGGCCGTCTCAAGTTCAACATCAAGCTCTACGAGAACCAGGACAACTCGCCCCTCGATCGCCGCACCCTGACGCCTGAGGACTTCTACGACACCATCCGTTACCTGCTCAAGCTGCGCAAGAACATCGGCGTCGTTGATGACATCGATCACCTTGGCAACCGCCGCGTCCGCGCGGTCGGTGAGCTGATGGAGAACCAGTTCCGCATCGGCCTCGTCCGCATGGAGCGCGCCATCAAGGAAAAGATGAGCGTGTACCAGGAGATGTCGACGGCCATGCCGCACGACCTGATCAACGCCAAGCCTGTTATGGCCGCGATCCGCGAGTTCTTCGGCTCCTCGCAGCTCTCGCAGTTCATGGACCAGACCAATCCCCTGTCGGAGATCACGCACAAGCGCCGTCTCTCCGCACTTGGGCCGGGCGGTCTCTCCCGCGAGCGCGCTGGATTCGAAGTCCGCGACGTGCACCCCACGCACTACGGCCGCATCTGCCCGATTGAGACGCCGGAAGGTCCGAACATCGGACTGATCAGCTCGCTCTCGTGCTTTGCCCGCATCAACGAGTACGGCTTCATCGAGTCTCCTTACCGCCGCGTGGCCAGCGGCCGCGTCCTGGACTACGTTCAGGTCTCGAACGCCGGTGAGAGCGGCCTGCGCGTGGGCGATCACCTCGAAAAGTCCGAGGCGCTCAAGCTCAATGCCCAGCTGAAGAAGGACAAGAAGCGTGTCATCGATCACGACCCCTTCTCGTTCTATCTCTCCGCATGGGAAGAGGACCGTCACACCATCGCGCAGGCGAACATTGAGCTCGACGCGGAAGGCAACATCACCGAAGAGCTGGTGAATGCCCGCCGTCAGGGCAACTTCGTCCTCGTCGATCGCGCTGAAGTCGACTACGTCGACGTCAGCCCCAAGCAGCTCGTCTCGGTTGCCGCTTCGCTCGTGCCCTTCCTGGAGCATGACGACGCGAACCGCGCGCTGATGGGTGCAAACATGCAACGCCAGTCGGTACCGCTTCTTGTTTCAGAAGCGCCTCTGGTTGGCACCGGCATGGAAGGCGTCACCGCACGCGATTCGGGCGCCGTCATCCTGGCCCGCCGTAACGGTGTCGTCGATTCGGTCGACTCCGAGCGCATCATCATCCGCGTAGAAGGCGAGCACCACCCGACGCAGCTGTCGCGTGAGGTCGGTTCCGACATCTACCAGCTCATCAAGTTCAAGCGGTCCAACCAGAACACCTGCATCAACCAGAAGCCCATCGTTCGCCACGGCGATCGCGTGGTCAAGGGTCAGGTGATCGCGGACGGTCCTTGCACCGAACAGGGCGAGCTCGGCCTGGGACGTAACGTCCTGGTCGCCTTCATGCCCTGGCGCGGTTACAACTTCGAGGACGCGATCCTCATCTCCGAAAAACTCGTGCGCGAGGACTACTACACGTCTGTGCACATCGAGGAGTTCGAGATCGAAGCTCGCGACACCAAGTTGGGCCCGGAAGAAATCACCCGCGACATCCCCAATGTCAGCGAGCATGCGCTGCGCGATCTCGACGAGAGCGGAGTCATCCGCATCGGCGCCAAGATCAAGCACAACGACATCCTCGTCGGTAAGGTCACACCGAAGGGCGAGACCCAGCTCACTCCTGAAGAGAAGCTGCTTCGCGCCATCTTCGGCGAGAAGGCCGGCGACGTTCGCGATGCATCGCTCACCTGCCCTCCCGGAATCGAAGGCACGGTCGTCGACGTCCGCATCTTCTCCCGCAAGGGTCAGGAGAAGGACGAGCGCGCCAAGCTCATCGAAGCCGAGCAGGTGGCACAGCTTGAGAAGAACCTTGCCGATGAGATTCGTATTCTCACCGACGAGCGCCTCAAGCGTCTCGAAGCCATCCTGGGCGGCAAGATGGTCCTGGCCGACCTGCACGACGAGCGCACCAACAAGCGCCTGCTCGTGAAGGACGCCATCCTGGACCGCGATGCCATCGAGCGCATCTCCACTAAGAACCTCAAGCGCATCCGTTACAACGACAAGGATCCGCGCGTGAACGAGCAGATCGACGAGATCGAAGAAATGACCTCGCGCCAGATCGACGTTCTCCGCAAGATCACCAACGAGAAGATCGCCAAGCTGCAGAAGGGCGACGAGCTTGCACCAGGCGTCATCAAGCTGGTCAAGGTCTACATCGCCATGAAGCGCAAGCTGTCGGTCGGTGACAAGATGGCCGGACGCCACGGTAACAAGGGCGTCATCGCGCGCATCCTGCCCGAGGAAGACATGCCGTACCTGCCCGATGGAACGCCGGTTGAAATCGTCCTCAACCCGCTCGGCGTGCCTTCGCGTATGAACGTCGGTCAGATCCTCGAGACCCATCTCGGATGGGCTGCCCACGAGCTCGGCAAGACCATTGCCGGAATCGTGCAGCAGAACCACGATGCCAATGCCATCCGCGAAATCTTCAAGGAGAAGTTCGCGGGCACGGCTGCTCTGCGCCAGCTGCTCGAGCTCGACGACACCCAGGTGGTGCGTGTCGGCCTCGGCATGAAGCGCGGCATCTGGTTCGGCACGGCGGTCTTCGACGGCGCCAAGGAAACGGAGATCAAGGCGCTTCTGCACGCTGCTGGCCTGCCCAGCTCCGGCAAGACGCACCTCTTCGACGGCATGACCGGCGATCAGTTCGAGCAGCCGGTAACGGTCGGTTATATCTACATGCTCAAGCTGTCCCACCTGGTCGACGACAAGATCCACGCTCGCTCCATCGGACCGTACTCGCTCATCACCCAGCAGCCGCTGGGCGGCAAGGCGCAGTTCGGCGGACAGCGCTTTGGAGAAATGGAAGTCTGGGCCCTCGAAGCCTACGGCGCAGCCTACATTCTCCAGGAACTGTTGACCGCCAAGTCCGACGACGTCTACGGCCGCACCAAGATTTACGAGGCCATCGTCAAGGGCGAAGCAGCGATCGAGCCCGGCGTCCCTGAGTCGTTCAACGTGCTCATCCGTGAGCTGCAGTCACTCTGCCTCGACGTGGAGCTGATCAAGATGACGCCAGCCGGCGAGCCCAAGAAGCTCCCGCTGCCGACATTGGCAGCCGCCGATTAACGCAAAAGGCAGGCGAGGGCTGAAGCCCTCGCCTGCCGAGCGAAATTAAAGGGGCTTTGGCCCCTGAGGCAATAGAGATTCAAGCGGTCCCAAACAGGATCGCCAGTTAAGAACAGAAGCAACCGCAGCTAAGAGCTGATAGCCATGAGCTAAAAGCTAGCTGCAAGGAGGAACACCTTGTACCGTTCCAGTCCATTTGAACTGACAAGCCCGATCACCGACTTCGACGCGATCCGCATCCAGCTTGCTTCCCCCGAGAAGATTCGCAGCTGGTCGCACGGTGAAGTCACTAAACCGGAAACCATCAACTACCGCACCTTCAAGCCGGAGCGCGATGGACTTTTCTGCGCCCGCATCTTTGGCCCGGTCACCGACTGGGAGTGCCTCTGCGGCAAGTACAAGCGCATGAAGCACCGCGGCGTCATCTGCGACAAGTGCGGCGTTGAAGTCACCGTCTCCAAGGTTCGCCGTGAGCGCCTCGGACACATCGAGCTGGCTTCGCCCTGCTCGCATGTCTGGTTCTTCAAGGGCCTGCCCTCGCGTATCGGCCACCTGCTCGATATCTCCCTGCGCGACCTCGAGTCGGTCCTGTACTTCGAATCCTATGTTGTCGTCGATCCCGGCGACTCGCCCACCCGCGAGCGCGAAATCATCAAGGACGAGACCCGCTTCCGCGAACTCGACGCCCAGTATCGTCCCACCGGCTTCAAGGGCATGATGGGCGCCGAGGCCATCAAGGAGCTGCTCAAGCGCGTCACCATCGACGAGCTGGGCATCGAGCTCCGCGAGCGCATGAAGGCTGAGACCTCGCTACAGAAGCGCCTCAAGTACGCCAAGCGCCTCAAGGTCGTCGAAGCTTTCCGCAAGTCCGGCAACAAGCCTTACTGGATGATCCTCGATGTGATCCCGGTCATTCCGCCTGAGCTGCGCCCGCTCGTGCCATTGGACGGCGGCCGTTTCGCTACGTCGGACCTGAATGACCTGTATCGTCGCGTGATCAACCGTAATAACCGCCTCAAGAAGCTCATGGACCTCCATGCGCCTGAGGTCATCGTCCGCAACGAAAAGCGCATGCTGCAGGAGGCTGTCGACGCTCTGTTCGACAATGGCCGCCGCGGTCGCGTCCTGCGCGGTGCCAACAACCGTCCACTGAAGTCGCTCTCTGACACCCTCAAGGGCAAGCAGGGCCGCTTCCGCCAGAACCTGCTCGGCAAGCGCGTCGACTACTCGGGCCGTTCGGTTATCGTCGTTGGACCGGAGCTGAAGCTGCACCAGTGCGGTCTCCCCAAGAAGATGGCGCTCGAGCTCTTCAAGCCCTTCATCTATCACCGCCTCGAGCAGACCGGCCACTGCACCACCATCAAGCAGGCCAAGGAAATGGTGGAGCTGCAGGAGCCCGTGGTCTGGGACATCCTCGAAGAAGTCATCAAGGATCACCCCGTCCTGCTCAACCGCGCCCCAACCCTGCACCGCCTCGGCATCCAGGCCTTTGAGCCTGTCCTTGTCGAAGGCAAAGCCATCAAGATTCACCCCCTCGTCTGCACCGCCTTCAACGCGGACTTCGATGGTGATCAGATGGCCGTGCACATCCCGCTGTCGCCGGAAGCGCAGGTTGAAGCCAGCGTTCTCATGCTCGCTTCGCACAACATCCTCTCGCCCGCGTCGGGTCAGCCCATCACCGTTCCTACCCAGGACATGGTGCTCGGCCTCTATTACCTGACCAAAGCGAAGAAGGGCACCAAGGGTGAAGGCCGCGTCTTCGCCAACATCGAAGAAGTGCTCATGGCGCTCGATGCCAAGGAGCTCGAAACCCTGTCGCCGATCCGTCTGCGCTACACCGGTCCTGTCCTCGACATGACCACCGCATACGACGATCAGGATCTGACGCACACCGAGCCGGTCCAGTACGAGAAGCAGTACATCTCGACCACCGTCGGCCGCGCCATCCTGAACGACGCGCTTCCCGAGGGCATGCCCTACGTCAACGGCCTGCTCAAGAAGAAGGGCATCGGACAGCTGGTGAACTACTGCTACCTGAACCTCGGCCTCGAAATCACCGTGAAGATGCTCGACCGCATCAAGGAGCTGGGCTTCCAGTTCGCGACGCGCTCCGGCCTCTCCGTCGGCCTCGACGACATGGTCATCCCGGAGACGAAGTACACCGTCGTCCGTGAGGCAGAAAAGCAGCGTTTCGCCGTGCAGCAGCAGTACCTCGATGGTGCCATCACCAACGGTGAGCGCAACAACAAGGTCATTCAGCTCTGGTCGACCGTCACCGAGCGTGTTGCCGACGAAATGTTCAACAACATGAAGAACGCGGACAAGGAAGGAGCCATGAACCCCATCTACGTCATGGCCGACTCCGGCGCCCGTGGTTCGAAGCAGCAGATTCGTCAGCTCTCCGGTATGCGTGGACTGATGGCCAAGCCGTCAGGCGAAATCATCGAAACCCCCATCACGGCGAACTTCCGTGAAGGCCTCACCGTGCTCGAGTACTTCATCTCGACCCACGGCGCGCGTAAGGGTCTGGCCGACACCGCACTCAAGACCGCCGACTCCGGCTACCTCACCCGTCGTCTCGTCGACGTGGCCCAGGACGTCATCGTCAGCGAGAAGGATTGCGGAACCGTCGAAGGCATCTACGTGACGCCGATCGTCGAATCCGGCGAGATCATCGAGCCGCTGCGCGACCGCATCATCGGCCGTGTATCGCTTGAGAAGCTGAAGGACTTCGAAGGCAACGTCATCGTCGACGTCAATCAGGAGATCGACGAAGACCTCGCCTCCGCCATTCAGGCCGCAGGCATCGAGCGCGTCAAGATTCGCTCGGTTCTTACCTGCGAGTCCAAGCGCGGCGTCTGCATCCTGTGCTACGGCCGTAACCTCGGCTCCGGCCGCATGGTCGAGCTCGGTGAAGCCGTCGGCGTCATCGCGGCCCAGTCCATCGGTGAGCCTGGAACCCAGCTCACCATGCGTACCTTCCACATCGGTGGTACCGCATCGCGAGTCTCCGAGCAGTCGCGCCTCGATGCCAAGAACAATGGCTCCGTCCGCTTCATCAACCTGGTCACGGTGCGCAGCAAGCAGGGTGATCTGGTCGCTATGAACCGGTCCGGATCGATTGCTGTCGTTGACGATCGTGGCCGCGAGAAAGAGCGCTACCAGATCGTCTACGGCGCCAAGCTCAAGGTCGAAGACAACGCAGCCGTCCAGCTCGGACAGGTACTGGCTGAGTGGGATCCCTACACCTTCGCCATCCTCACCGAAATCGGTGGCACGATCCAGTTCAAGGATCTGCAGGAAGGCATCACCCTCAACGAAGAAGTGGACGAAGTCACTGGCCTCTCCCGTCTCGTCGTCGCCGACGCAGCCGATGAGAAGCGCCAGCCGGCCATCATCATCAAGGGAGCCAAGGGCAACAAGCGTTATCTGATGCCTTCACGCGCTCACCTGATGATTCAGGACGGAGACGAGGTCTCGCCTGGCGACATCCTTGCCAAGATCCCGCGCGAAACCACGCGCACCAAGGACATCACCGGCGGTCTGCCCCGCGTCGTCGAGCTCTTCGAAGCCCGCAAGCCGCGCGAAACCGCCATCATCTCGGAAATCGATGGTGTGGTGAAGTTCGGTGAAGTAGCCAAGGGTCAGCGCAAGATCTACGTCACCGCCGACAATGGAGAAGAGAAGGAATACTCCGTGCCGCGCGGTATCCACGTCAACGTGCAGGAAGGCGAGCGCCTGAAGGCTGGCGAACCGCTGATGGATGGACCGCTCAACCCGCACGATATTCTCGCCGTACTTGGTGAGAAGGAGCTGCAGGCATACCTGGTGAACGAAATCCAGGAAGTCTACCGTCTCCAGGGCGTGGCCATCTCTGACAAGCACATCGAAACCATCGTCCGGCAGATGCTCCGCTGGGTGAAGATCGAGGAAGTAGGCGACACCAACTTCCTGCTCGAGCAGCAGGTCGACAAGTTCCGCTTCCGCAACGAGAACGAGCGCGCCATCGCAGAAGGAGGACGCCCCGCAATCGGCCGTCCACTGCTGCTGGGCATCACCAAGGCCTCGCTCTCGACCGATAGCTTCATCTCCGCGGCATCCTTCCAGGAGACCACGCGCGTGCTGACCGAAGCCTCCATCAACGGAGCCATCGACAACCTGCGCGGCCTCAAGGAGAACGTCATCGTAGGACGCCTCATCCCCGCCGGAACCGGCATGGAGTACTACCGCAACATCTCGCTCTCCCCAGAGCTGGAAGAAGCGGCCCAGAAGGTTCAGCAGGAAGTAACACAGGCCTACGAAGAAGCCGAGCGCGAGCTCGAAATGATGCGCCAGGAAGGCGAAGCCGAAGAAATGGCGGCCTCCGAATAGGACTAACCGTCCAGGCAAACGCGCCTCACGGCGCCACAACCGAACCAAACAAAAGCCCAGCGCAAGCTGGGCTTTTTGCTTTTTAGCCATCATTGTCTTTTGAGTCAAAAATCATTCGCGATAGTGCTTGCGCTCCATAACTGCTAAACACGATCGATTTACGAGGAGGCCTGAAGGTGGCCGAAATTTATTGCGTTCGAGCAGACTTTGGTACATATGTGAAGCAATTCATTGAAGGAAGTTATATAGCGATAGGTTGGCTACCAGATATCAACCTCGAAAATGTCAAAGTGCGTGATGAGCTATACACTACCCACTCCCTGGCCCCGCTCACTTTCCGGGGCGCCACTTTCTCTGGCGTCTTCACATTGCTGCCGCTGCTCACCGGCATCGGCCACGCCAACCACGGCCACATTCTCCGCGAAGCTGCAGTCCTTGCCGATAGCGGCAAGCTGAAACCCCTGATGAACACGCAACGATTCTCGACGAAAGACATCGAAGCCGCACACACCGCGGTCGAGGCGGAGCTTTCGGCAAAGTTGTTATCGAAATATAGCTTCATTCATCCGGCTCATCTTCCAAACGCAAAAGTGCCGGGACGTGGTTGCGTCCCGGCACTTTTCTCTCGAGTCGAAGAACGGCTCTAGAAGTCGAAGCGGGCGGACAGCTGCGCGTCGCGTGAGGTGTTCGCCTGTCCGCTCACCGTACCGAAGCTGGCGCTGCCGAAGGCCGTGCCGCCGACGGTGAATTGCGTGTGGTTGGTGAGGTTATAGAGATCGCCTTCGACAGTCAGATGTCCGCGTTCGAAGTGCGGTATCCCGAAGGCGCGGCGCAGGCTGATGTCGATATCGTAGTTACCCGGCCCATACATGCCGAACGGCGCAGTGCGGGGCGCGTTGCCGAAGGTATACGCATACGGAGAATTGGCCGCAGTAAGCGTAGCGATGGGAACGAATGCAGCGGAGTTGAGGTAACTCGGCGAGGTGAGTGCCGTCGCCCCTTTACCCCAGCTGCCATTGATGCGCCCCTGTCCGGAGAATCCTGGCGCAATGGTTGGGTTGCAGGTGCTCTCTGCCGGATTGGTCTGGCACGACGAGCCGGTGATGGCCAGCGGCGAGCCGGAGTATATCTGAACAATCTCAGAGAACTTGAAGTTGCTGGCCAGACTGCGAGCCACGCGATTGTCATGCCCGAGGCCCTGCTCGCCGAGCGGAAGCGCCCAGACTCCGGTCTCGATCACATGCTGCGGCTGGTTGGTGGTGGAGACGCCGCGCTCGATGCGGTCCACCTTCCATGCTCTGCCGTCGTTTGAGTAGGCGGCCGGAATCGCATAGCCGGAGCGAAACGTGCCGCCATCGTCAATCGACTTGGACCAGATGTAATTGAACATGAAAGTCAGGCCCCTGGTCGCGCGCTGTGTAAGTGACACCTGCAGCGAGTTGTAGTTTGAGTTGGCCACGTTCCCGTAAGTGTCGCTCAAGCTCTTGTAGTTCGGGAACGGCGAGAGCGCCTGAGCTACGGTCTGCCCAGTAGCAAAGTTGGCAGGGAGAGTAATTCCCGCTCCCGATAGTGTGGCTTTCTGCGCGGTGGTCAGGTTCTTTACATCGGTACCGAGAATGGTTCCGAGGAACAGATAGTTGGGCGATAGCTGATTGATCCATTCGCCGCGTGCAGTGCTGCTGTCGGGGCTTTCGAAGTGCCCCTGCGACCCGACATAGGTCACGCCCAGCACCAGGTTCTTCATAAGCTGCTGCTGAATGCCGAAGTTGAAATCGATATACTGCGGAGCGCGGCCGCCGAGGTACGTGTCGCCATAGGAAACGCTCTGCGGTGTACCCGTGTAACCAGTGACGGTTGAATATCCCAGCGCGTAGTTGGCACCGGAGCCAACCCCGGCCGGAGCAGTATAGGCCGGATAAGGATCATCCAGATCGTACTGCGCGACGCCATTGGTAGAAGTGGTTTTCGGAGATGCCTGGAAGCCGAGAATGCCCGTCCCGTTCTGCGAAACCGAGCTGCCCGCAACTCCGTTTCCATGCGTATACATCACCCCATAGCTGGCCCGCAGAACCGTCTGTGGAAATACCTGATAGGCAAGACCGATGCGCGGCCCAAACTGCTTCATGTAGTTCTTCACTGGAGTGCTGCAGTTGCAGGTGTTGTTACCGGTGCCCGCGAACTGGAGCGTTCCCGCAGTGCCGGCGGCGTTCGTCGCACTCGGATTGAAGAACGAGAGCACATTGTGGGCTTCCTCATAGGTCGGGAAGTAGTCATAGCGAAGCCCGAGATTCACCGTAAGTTTCGCCGTCAACTTCCAGTCGTCCTGCACATATGGCGATATGGGACGGAAGCGCGCGCCCGTTTCCTGAACCAGATTGTCCGTAAAGCTGCCGGAGTCGATCTTGCCCAGCAGGAAGCTCGCATAAGAAAGCCCGGTGCCTGAATTGATGGTGGTTCCGCTCGTGTAGCCCGCGGTTTCAGCAGTCGCCGCCGCTAGCAACAGCTGGCTGCTCCCGCCTGTATCCAGCGTGTATTGATACTGCAGCCACGCGAACTGGGCGCCGAGTGTGAGTGAGTGCTTACCGAAAACCCACTGGTAGTTATCGATGATGTAGTAGGCGTTCGAGATCTTCTTGCCGCCAGTGTCGCCGCCCCACTGGTAGGGCGCATCGGTGCCAGCAAAGGTGACTTCAGGAAACGAAGTCGAAGCTTGGCCTTCAGGCACGCCGGTAATTCCGAATTTCGTTGCCGCATATTCCGGGACGTTATTCAGGTTGAACGACGGACTGTAATACCGCGCAAAACCGAACTTGAACTGGTTCACCATGTGCGAGTTGATGGTGTAGGTGTCTTCAAAGATGTCGGTCTTCGTCTTCGGAGCATAACCCTGGCCATAGTTGAAGGGCAGCGGTCCATTGTTTCTGCCTGCAGTTGTTTGCGCAGCAGGTCCTACAGAAGCCTGACGGCCGGCAGCAATAATGATCGACATGGTGTGCTTCTGGCTCTGCACATAGTCGAGTCGGCTGGTAGTAGTGAAGTTGCTCAGGCCGAAAGGCAGACCCGCAAGGAAATTATTGCCGGCACTCTGGTTTGCATATTGGCTCGCCGGAGGCAGCAGCGCGTTGATTTTTGACGCGACGGCTGAAAACTCTGTGCTGCAGATCACGTTCGGCGTATTGCCGTCGCAGCCCATGAACTGCTTGCGCGTCGTTGCCGAAGAGCCGGTATTGGGATCGTAGATTTTCACGCCCAGTGCGCTGAAGTCTCCGGATCTTTCCGCAATCGTCGGATAGGCCTGCAGCGTAGGGATCGCGCCCTTCGCGTAGCGATAGCCATCGTAATTGCCGAAGAAGAACAGCTTGTCCTTGATGATGGGACCGCTGAGCACAATGCCATACTCATTCATGTGCTCGGAAGGCTTGGTAGCGGTGCCTGTTGCGGGATTGATCAGCGATGGCGCGTAAAAGCCCCAGGTATCGAGAGCCGTGTTGCGGAAGTATTCGTACAGCGACCCGTGAATCTGGTTGGTGCCGCGCTTCAGATCGAAGTTCTGAACACCCTGCCCTTCGTAGATAGCCGGATAGCCCGAAGTCTGCACCTGCAGCTGGTTGACCGAGTCGACCGAGATCGCCGACCAGATGAATCGATTGTCGCCCTCTTGCGAAACGTTGAAGAAGGGAATGCCCTCGATATAAACCGAGGACGCGCCGCCCTTGCTGCCCGATCCGCTGATCGGGCCCGTATTGTCGGTCAGGTTGTTGTTGGTTTCATTGTTCTGCACGCCGGGCATCAATAGCACATAGTCGCTGGCGCGCCGCTGGTCGGGCTGGCCGCCTGCGCCCATGGCGATGGGCAGCTCGGAATACGTCTCCTGCGACATCGTAGCGCCAAGCGTGGCGTTGCTCGTTTCGATCTGTGGAGGTGCCGCAGTCACAATCACGTTCTGGCTCTCAGAACCCAGAGTGAGGCCGATGTTGACCGTCGCAACCTCCAGCGCGTTCACCACCACATTCTCCTGCGTCGTGACCTTGAAACCCTTCGCAGTCACGGTGAGGGTATACGTATCGGCATCCAGTGGAGAAAGCGTGTAGTCGCCAGCGGAAGTGGTAGTGCTGGTCAGCTTCGTGCCGCGCGTTGTTGAAGTGGCAACGACCGTCGCGCCTGGAATAACCGCGCCGCTGGGATCGGTGACCGTTCCGGAGATCTCGCCCTTACCGGAGAGCTGGGCGAAAGCGTGAAAACCTGCAGGCAGAAGTAAAGCAGCAAGTAGAAGGAGCGATCTTGAGAAAACGCTGGTTTTGGTAAAACCACGATGCGACGTGGCTTGTATCTGGGCATTGTTGAACGTCATTTCTAACCTCACAAGAAATCCAACCAGGCAAATCGGCCTCTTTTGGTTCGGCGCCGTGTAGTGGTACTTGTGTCCGTTGGCTAGAGAGGTAGGACCACTTGACGACTGCACGAGAGTCTGCCTCTTTCTACGAAGACCTGTCAAGTGTTATTGAAAATATGCTTGAACCTGAGCATTTACCGGGGAAATGCCCTCCATTAGGCAGGCCCTTCTGTCCGGTTCCGAACACACAGTGGGCGACTTCCGGGAGGGCCCTTGATTCAGTGTGGTCTGTCCTCAACCAACAGGAGTATGGGATGGGTTTCGCTATTGGCTTGCCGCGCCCCGCAATACCGATTCCGGCTTCCAGTCGCTGAAGAACGATGGCAGGCTGAACTTCGCGGCCTCTGCGGCCGTCAGCAGATGCGTGTGAGGATCGCGCTCCTGCGGATGACTCCCCGGCCCCATCGAATCGTACTCGGCGTAGTAGACGGTTTCGATGGAGTGCGTTTCGCCTGGGTGCCACTCGCGCCATCCACCCGGCAGAATATGGTCCCCCATCCACGTATGCAGAAAAATAACCGTGGCATATGGCCGCCAGGGACGCCCCAGCCAGACGTTCATCGCCCCTGGCTCAGCCGTGAGACGGCAGTGATCGAAAACGAACGCGCTGTCTTCTTCGGGATAGTGCTTGGACTGCGCCGTGACATATCCCCCGCCGCGCGGCGTGCTCTGGATTTCGCAATTGTGAAAGTAGGCCTTGCCGTCTCCAAAGATAAAGTCGACATTGCCGGAGATAAAACAGTCGGTGAAGTACTGGCGCGCCGGAGTGCACGGGTTGCCGTCCGGCGCGCAATTGCGGCTGCCCGCATAAAGCGTGTCCTGATTGCCCAGAAAGCGCATCCTGCTGAAGACCGCCTTATCGCCTGTCACCAGCAATGCCAGCGCCTGGGAGCCTTGCGCGCCCTGTTCGTGCGTGCGGTTCCAGTCATTCGCAAAGGTGAGGTTCTCCGCAAGAAAATTATCGCCGCGGACTTCGACCGTGGCCGAGTGCAGCGTGCCGCCGGATGTCCCCGCGCTGTTATCGAAAACGACCGTAGTGCTCGAAGGGTCGGCGCCCGTGCCGCGAAGATGAACATTGGGCTTCGTGATTTTGACCGTCTCGCGATAAGTGCCGGGACCGATGATAAGCGTCCCACCCGAATCTGGAACCGCATCGATAGCGCTCTGGATCGAGTGGTAGTCGCCCGATCCATCCGCCGCAACATAGAAATTCGGATCAATCTCCGGAACCTTGCCCGCCGACACCGTTTGCTTATCCGCAGCGGGATAAGCCGGAAAGCGATCCTGGCAGGCCACAGCCTGTGCGGGCTTGCCATCCGGCACGTTTGAAGTACTCACGCCATCGCCCTGTGGAATCAGGTTTCCCATCGCTGGGCCGAGCGCAATCTTCGCAAATGTCGCGTGGATTTTCGAATCGCTCAGCCCATCGGCAACCACGTTGTCCAGCGAAACCTCAACTGGATGTTGCGCATCGTCTCCCTCGAAGGTGTAAACCCCGGGCGTAAGGATATGCACATCGTGCAGCCGGATATCGCGATAGACTGGCATCAGATTCCCGGGACGATTCGAGTAATGCGGCGTCATCACGATGGGATTCTTCACGCCCCGCACGCAGATGTCGTCATAGAGAACGTCGTGCACCAGGCCGCCACGGCTCATGTCTGACTTGATGCGAATGCCGTTGTCTGCCCCGTCGATGCTGAGGTCGCGTACAAGAATGTTGCTGGCACCGCCGTTGGTTTCGCTGCCAATCGACATTCCGTGACCTGAATAAAAATGATTGTGCTCGATGGTCATGTGCGTTGACGGACCACCGCGTCCCGCCTTGATCGCCACATCGTCGTCGCCGGTGCGGATATAGGAATGCGTGATGGTTACATTGGTCGACGAAGAGGGATCGATGCCGTCGGTATTTCTAGCCGTGCCCGGAGTATCGATGTGCACGCCCCACGCCGTGAACCCGTTTGTCTGGTCAACCAGCACGTGGAAGTTCGGCGAGTTGCGCAGGGTGATGCGATAGAGAGTGAAGTTGTCGGAGTGCTGCACCAGCAGCAGGCGCGGGCAATTCTGCGCCTTATCCTGCACCTTGGCGATGTGCGCCAGGTCCCACCACGTCTGGTCTCCGCCCAGAATCGTTGCTCCGCCGCGGCCGTCGATAACGCCATCGCCCATGATTCCCGAGTCCGGCGCCGCCGCGGCCAGCAGCAGGGATTTACAGCCATGTCCCTTGTCGTTCACCAGGCCGCAGCTGCCCGGTGTGACATCGTAGTCGCGCGGATTCCGCGAGGCAAAGAGTGCCGTTTCTGAATCGATCCATAGCGTAACGCCCCGGCGCAGCTGCAGCGGCCCGCTCAGAAAGATATGACGCTTCCCTTTGGAACGAAGCTTGACCGAGTGGCCGGCCTCACACTGATCGATCGCTTGTTGGATACGCTGCGTATCTTCGTTCTTCTCCTGCGCGTCGGTCAGCCTGCCATGGTCGGCCGAGAGATTCGCCTCGAGCACCGTGCAGGCTTCCGGTATGCGGGGCTCGACCACCGTACGCGTATCCTGCGCGCTGGCGAGCGAAAAGAAGAGGCAGCAAGAAAACGCAAGGACAGAACGGGCGACGGCCAAGGGCATGGATCCACTCCAACTGGTCTAACCACTGCTCGGCCAGTCTAGCGGTGAGGCATGAGCGGCTGTCAAGTCGGGGCGTTCAGGCGGGCTTCTTCTTGGCCCGCACCTTTACTGCGCCATTCTGCATGGCAGCGGAGCGTTCCAGGTCCTGCGCGGTCTCGGCCAGGCGCAGATGCTGCTCCATTGCCTTGCGCGCTTCGAGCGGGTTGCGGGTGCGGATAGCCCGGTAGATTTCGCGGTGCATCTCGGCCGATTCCCGCAGGTCGCGGGAGCGCTCGACGGTCCTGTGCCGCTTCTCATAGAGAGCTGAAGTGATCGTCTCCATAACCGCGGCCAGGATCGGATTACCCGATGCCTGGGCAATGATGCGATGAAAGAGCACGTCGTGGATCAGGTATTCCGAGGGCTTGTCCACCGCCGCATACATCTCGGTCACTTCTTCGGCTAGTGCGCTGTGATGCTCTTCTTTGCCGCGCTCTGCGGCCAGCGCGGCCAGATTGCTCTCCAGCATAAGGCGTGCTTCGAACATCTGCCACGGCTGAAAGCCGTGCAGGGCTCCCAGTAGAGAAAATGAAGCCTTCCCCAGCTGGGGTGGGCCGTCGGCAACAAACGTTCCCACGCCATGCCGCACCTTCATCACTCCCATGGCCGCCAGATAACCGATACCGGTGCGCAGGCTGGCGCGGCTGATATTCAGCGAGCGAGCGAATTCGCGCTCGGGGGGAATCTTGTCACCCGGCTGCAGCTCCCCGCTCTCGATGAGAGCGGAAATATGGTTAACCACCTGCATCGTCCGGTGGGTATCGGGCGCATCTTGTTTCTGCCTGGACATAAGCAAGCTTTCTCGAAACGTATGAGAACGAGACAAGTCGAGCTTAGCACCCGGGATTTCACCATCGGAGAAATTTCTTCGTGGTTCCGGTTTGCGATGCGGAAGTGTATGCTGGTGGTCAGACCGCGTGGCCTTACGAGCTGTGAGCGGCGGGAGTGAGCATTGAAGCTGAATAAATATTCCGTTGGAACCGGCGACCGTTTTGCGCATCAGGCGAAGGCACAGCTGCAGGGATGCGTGCAGGCATCACAGCACGGTGTCGAAGTCATTCCGGTCTGGAACAAATCGAACCGCGAGCATTCCATCATCGGCTCTGAGCCAGACTCGGCGCGCCAGGCTGCCGACGCAGCTGTGAAGGCGCTGCACTGGGACAAGCCTTACTTCTGCGACGCCGACCACATCACCATGCAGACGGTCGATCGCTTCTTCGCGTCCTGCGACTTCTACACCATCGATGTAGCCGACTCCATCGGCCAGCCCGCACAAGCCGTCGACATCCACAATTTTGTAAAGCGTCATCCGGAGCTGCTCGGACAGATCAGGCTCGAAGGCATCGAAGAGAAATTCGATATCACCCCCGATCACCTCACGCAAACAGCGGAGAAGTTTCTGGCCGCGGTAAAAAAGGCCGGCGAAGTCTATCGCAAGATTGAGCACGCCAAGGGCGCGGGCAATTTCATTCCTGAAGTCTCCATGGATGAGACCGACCGCGCGCAGAGCCCGGTAGAGCTGCTCATCATTCTCGCGGCGATTGCCGACGAGGGCATTCCGATTCAAACCATCGCGCCAAAATTCAGCGGCCGTTTCAACAAGGGCGTCGATTACGTCGGTGATGTCGCGCAGTTCGAACGCGAGATGGCGCTCGACGTGGCCGCGATTGCTTACGCGGTCCATCAATATGGTCTGCCGGAAAACCTCAAGCTGAGCGTTCACTCGGGCAGCGACAAATTTTCAATTTATCCGGCGATTCACGCCACCATGCAGCGCTTCGATGCAGGAGTGCACCTCAAGACCGCAGGCACCACATGGCTCGAAGAGCTGATCGGCCTTGCCGAAGCCGGCGGCGATGGCCTCGCCATAGCCAAGCAAATATATTCTGAGGCCTTCGCGCATGCCAGCGAGCTCTGCGCGCCCTATGCCACGGTGATTGACATCGATCCCGCGCGGCTGCCGTCTCCGCAGCAGGTCGATGGCTGGACGTCCGAGCAGTACACCTCAGCGCTGCGCCACGTTCCCGGCTCGGCAGCATACAACAGCAGCTTCCGCCAGCTGCTGCATGTGGGCTTCAAAATTGCCGCGAAGATGGGCCGCCGTTATCTGGATCTGCTCGAAGCCAATGAAGCGGTCATTGCAAAGAATGTGACCGAGAACCTGTACGTCCGGCACATCGCTCCCGTCTTTCTCGGGAAAAGCTAGCGCAGTGAGATAACTCCCCCGGCAGCCTTCATGATGCCGGAACCGTCAGCAGCCTGCACGTGTACGCCTTCTCCGGAAACATCGGCGTTGCTGATGACCAGCCCCTTCTGCGCGCTGATCGTCACATTGCGCAGAACAAGCCCGCTGATCGGCGCCTCCGGCAGTCCGGCGATAGCTCCCGCCGAGACGCTGCCCGTAGCGGTCACATTCTCTATCGTAATGTCGTGGAAATGCGGCGTCAGCCTGGTGACGGACTGCGCCGGATCGGAATCCGGCGGCAGCATCTTCGGATAGTATTCGCTGATAATCAGCGCATTCTTCACGTCCTTCATATCGATATCGCGAAAATACAGATGGCTCACGTCGCTGCCACGGTCGCGGTTTGCCTTTACGCGAATGCCGTTGTCCGTGCCTTCGAAGTGGATGCGCTCCGCACGAATATTCTGCGCGCCGCCGGCGATTTCGCTGCCAATCGAAAGCCCGTGTCCGTGCAGAAACGTGCAGTCGGTTATGGTGATGTCGCGGCTGGGAGCATCCGGCCCCGGCGAGTTGGGCATGCCTGACTTGATCGCTATGTCATCGTCACCTACGTCGGCATTGACATGCTCGATGTGCACGTTGGAGGACGAGAATGGATCGATCGCGTCGGTATTGGGCGAGCGCGCAGGAGCCAGAATCTTTATATTCCGGATGGTCACGTCGTCGGAATAGTACGGAACCAGTTGCCACATCGGAGAATTCTGGATGGTGACCCCGTCCACCAGCACATGCCGGCAATGGTCGAAAACCACCAGCCGGGGGCGCGGGTGGTCAGACCCCATAACGCCGCTGTTCTTGATGGCTCGCGCCGCCTCCCACCATGTCTCTCCCGCTCCATCGATCACCCCATCGCCTGTGATCGAAACGTTGGAGGCATCGGTCGCGCTCACCAGCGACTGCAACCCCGGCGCGTGAAATTCGGTCTTCTCCGGATAGTCCTTCATATCCGGAGAGCCAAGCAGCGCCGCTCCTTTTTCGAGCCGCAGAGTAATACCGCTCTTGAGCACGATCGGCGCGCTCAGATACGTTCCTGCGCTGAGAACAACGGTCCCTCCACCCTTTTTCGCGCAGGCATCGATCGCTGCTTGAATCGCGGCCGTATCCTTCGACTGCCCATCGCCTTTGGCGCCATAAGCGCGCGCATCGCAGTTCGCAGAACTTGTTTTCGCTTCCCCCTGGGACCACGCGCAGAACAACATCATGCCGCAGGCCACGTACACCAATTTGCGATTCACAGTGTCACCCTCTTCGAGCCACCATGATACTCGAAATTTCCTACAGTGGTCCTACCACCATCAAAGGCCGAACGAAGACCGGCATTTATCGTTCCGGATCGCTCACACAATGGTCAGCACAGAATCCTGTGAAGTGGATATTGCCCCGTGGAATCCCCCTCGCCATCATGATTGACATGTCATCATCAAACGGCTTGGCTCGATCGAACGAATATTCCCATTTGGTTCTCGAAGAAACGCCTGAGCGCAAAACGCTGCACCCCCTGCGCTCGAAAGCACAGGAGTCCCTGACTCTGACCATCCGGCAGGCATCCGCGACCCCGGCGGTAAGTCTGGTCGGGACCTCCCCCAAAGCAGAAGCGTCGCTGGGATGGAAATCCGCGCGCATCGCCATCAAGGCGAACGGAAAAATTCTGCTGCTGGATCCCACGGAGATTGTCGTTGTCGAAGCGCAGGGAAATTACGTGCTCCTCCGCCAGAAAAGCGGCTCGCTCATGGTGCGCGAACAGATCTCCGTGCTCGCCGACAAGCTGCGCGCCTACGGCTTGATCCGTATTCACCGCTCCGTGCTGGTCAATGCCATCCACGTCGAAGGCGTGGAGTCCCTGTGCACAGGAGAATATCTCCTGCGCATGAAAGATGGCATGGAGTACCACGTGACCCGCACCTACAAGAGCAACCTGCACCAGCTGGCGCCCACCTGGATTGGCGGATAACAGATTGGTGGATAACAGATTGGTGGATAACAGATTGGTGGATAGCGGACAGGCGGCTGACGAATGCGGTGTACTTACTTCTCCAGAATGAGATTCCTCAGCCGGACCACGCCGCGAGGCATCTCTTCTGCAGGAGTGCTGCCGAAGCCAAGAATGAACCCTGACTGCGGCGGCTCTCCGAGGTAAGAAGTAGAGAGCGGCCAGGTCCAGAGGCCCTCCTGAGCCGCACGATAAGCAATCTCCAGATCGCGGCTCTTGCGCGGTAAAACCACGGTCAGATGCATGCCCGCTTCGCTACCCAACACTTCCACCATCGACCCCAGTTCGCGCTGGATATTTTCCACCAGCGCGCTTCTTCGCTCACGATAGAGAACCCGCATGCGCCGGATGTGACGCGCAAAATGTCCCTCATTGATGAAGTCGGCGAGCACCTCCTGGTACATGCCTGCCGGCGCAATGTCGATCACGCGGCGAATGCGAAGGAAGTGGTCCACCAAGTCCGGCGGAATAACCATGTAGCCCAGCCGCAGTGAAGGAAACAACACTTTGCTGAACGTCCCGATATAAATCACACGCGCATGACTATCGACTCCCTGCATGGAAGCAATGGGCAGGCTCTCATAGCGATATTCGCTGTCGTAGTCGTCCTCGATAACCCACGATCCATTCTTCTGCGCCCAGTCCAGCAGCTGCAGCCGTCGCGACGCGCTCATCGTGTGCCCCAGCGGAAACTGATGCGATGGAGTCACGTAGGCCAGCCGCGCTTTTGGCGCGCGCTTGATGCCGGCCGCAACATTCATCCCCTCGTGGTCCACCGGAACAGACACCAGCTTCGAGCCGGCCAGCAGAAAGACATTTCGCGCCAGTTGATAGCCGGGGTCCTCCATCCACACGCGGCTCCCAGAATCGACCAGCACCCGCGCCGATATCTCCAGCGCCTGTTGCGAGCCGCTCACGATCATGATCTGATCCGCTTCGCAGTGCAGCGATCGTGAGGTCTTCAGATAGCTGGCAATCGCTTCACGCAGCGCTGGCGATCCCATACCGTCGCTATAGTGAAATGACTTTATGTTCATATTGCGCGCGCGCCGCGCAACAAGATCGGACCAAACATTGAGAGGAAATTGATCGACGGCGACCTGGCCTACGCCGAATGCGCCCCACCCCAGCAGCCACGGCGAAGGACGAAACTGCGGAAGCAGTGAAAGCCGCTTCGCAACCGGCCGCGGGCCGGAGCGCACCGTCGCAGGACGGGCAATCTTCGAAACTTTCGATGGAAACTGATCGGGCAGCGAGGTGGAGACCACCGTTCCCGCTCCCACGCGGCTCATAAAGTAGCCTTCGGCCAGCAGCTGCGCGTACGCATTGATAACCGGGAAGCGCGACACACTGAGTTCCAGTGCCAGCACCCTGCTCGATGGAATGCGCTGTCCCGGGCGCAACCCTCCCGCAACAATCGCCGTGCGATAGGCGTCGTAGATCTGCCGGTGAAGCGGCGTCTCCGCTTCCCGGTCGATCGCAATCATTGGTGCAAGTCCTGAAGGCGCTCTCTTCATCGAAAAAATTCAGAATGACGATTTCAAAATGGGTGAAAGCTGGGACTCTATCCGCAGCAACTTCATCTTTAGCTTGTTACGAAAGGAGAGAAGCCGCCGTTCCTCAAAACAAATCAATTCGTGGTTCAACTGATCTGATGCGTTCGTCTCGATCAGGATTCGACGCAACGTTCTCGCATATGTTAGCTGTCCAGAAATGGACTAACTTGCGCACGAACACTGCAGCCTTCATTTGGGCCAAAGTGTCCGCAGGCGTACACTTGCCGCCTGAGTATCCGAAGCAACGGAAATGAGCACCTCCCAAAAGATAATCCGGGCCTATCTGCTTTCCATTGGCATATGGTCTGCTCTATCTCTGCTCACCGCCTGGCAATATGTGATCTTCGACCGCTCGATGAATATCCACTCGACGCTCGCAGAGATGATCCAGCTGGCCGAGTCCCAGGGCTTAGCGTATGCGCTGCTCACGCCGCCCATCTTCTACATCGTCCGGCACTACTCCGCTGGAGCGCGAAAGCCGGTGCGCTATCTGTTCGCATACTGCCTCGGCCTGGTGCTGTTCATGCCAATCTACGCCTGCCTGCGTTGGATCATTTCGCCGCTGTGGAGCGCGCATCTGCAGCGTTTCGTAAGCCGCAGCAGTGTCAGTCCACTGGCCATCATTCAAGAGGGCTTCGCCGATATCATCACCATCTACGCCGCCACCGTGGTCGCCGCGCACGCCTATAACTATCTGGAACGCGTCCGCCGCCAGGAGCTCGAAAAGTCGGAGTTCCAGCAAGCCCTGGCCGCCAGTGAGCTGCAGGCGTTGAAGATGCAGCTGCATCCTCACTTCCTCTTCAATACCCTGCATGGCATCGCGACCCTGATCGACAGTAACGGCGCCAGCGCGAAAGCGATGATCGTCAAGCTTTCAAGCCTGCTGCGCATGGCCCTGGAGCACAGCGGCTCCGATCTTATCCCGCTCGAAGAAGAGCTCCGATTCATCGGCGAGTATCTGGATATCGAAAAAATGCGCTTCGGACCCAAGCTCACCATCAACCGCGCCATCGATCCGGACACATTGCAGATGCTCGTGCCGCAGCTCATCCTGCAACCACTCGTCGAGAACGCAATCCGCCACGGCATCGCTGCTTCGCGTGAAAACGGCTGGGTCGAAATCATGTCGCGCCGAACCGATCACGGACTTGAGCTGCAGGTTCGCAACAGCGTAGGAGAAGAAAAGCCGAGAGGGACCGGCCTGGGCCTTCAGAACACCGCCGCACGCCTGCGCTATCTTTATGCGAACGAGGCAAAATTCTCGTTCGAAACCAGCGGCGATCACGCAGCTACCGCGACTCTCTCTCTGCCCGCGCTCGGCTCACACCCGCAGCCGGCTAAGGATATCTCGCTGATCGCATAATGTAGACCAGGGTTGAGACCATGCGCGTATTGATTGTCGACGACGAACCGCTCGCTCAGGCTGCACTCGCTAACCTTCTGTCCCACAGGCACGACGTCGAGCGATTCGATCTGGCCGGCGATGCCGTCGAGGCGCTGGAGAAGCTGTCTAATGTTCCCTACGATGTCCTGCTTCTCGATGTGAATATGCCTGAGGTCTCCGGCATCGAGATGCTCGATCGCATGAAGTGGCGTGAAGAAACTCCACCCTCTGTCGTCTTCGTGACCGCATATGAGGAGCACGCGCTCGCCGCATTCAGAAAGCATGCCGTTGACTATGTGCTGAAACCATTCTCGAAAGAGCGCATGGATGAAGCACTCGACGCGGCGTCGCGGAGAAATGCCGGGGAGCGCGCAGCCCATCTGGTCGCCGGCCTTCCCCAACTACAGAAGCTTTTGCAACATCCGTCGGAAAAGATCGCCATCAAAGCCAAGGGACGAATTCTTTTTATCGAGCCCGGTAACATTATCTCTGTACATGCCGAAGGCAACTACGCATTGCTGCAGCGCGAAGCGGATTCCTACCTGCTTCGCGAGTCGATCTCGGTTCTCGCGGACAAGCTGAAACCGTACGGCTTCATTCGGATCCACCGCTCCGTGCTGGTCAACGCTTCGTTCGTGGATGAGATTCAGCCCTTGCCTTCGGGCGAATATGAGCTGCGCGTAAGAGGCGGTAAAGAGTACACCGTGACCCGCAGCTATAAGAAGAATCTGAAGGAAATCGCCGCCGCCTGGATTGGCATAGAGCCATAACCCGTTTCGCCGATGGCTGCGCCAAGCCTCATATGTTCAAATTGGCTACGCTTTTTGGGAATACGGCTTGAACCAGATCTGTGTGGGACGGACATACAAGCAGTGAGTTCGGGCAAACATCGATCGGTTGCGACTGAACAACCAGAGGCTTCAAAGCGCTTAACCACCCCTCCCGGGAATCATAGGCGCACATCCAGGCGCCGCCCCTAACCCTCGAAAAATCTGCTGCTTGCGATTGGTACACGCATTGCTCTCCACAACGCAGCAAATTCCCTCTGCGGGAAGGAGAGCTACCTCATGGACAGGAAATCATTTCATTCTCATATCGGCCAGATCGTGCTTGTGTCCGCGGCCATCTTCGTCTTCTTCTTTCATTTTGATTGCGCCCTCGGACAAGGCATCATCACTGGCTCCCTCGGCGGTACAGTCGTCGATCAGACAGACGCCGTTATTCCCAATGCCAGCATCACAGCCGTAAACGAGAGCACCAAGACGACGCTGCGGGCTGTGACCAACGCCGAAGGCACGTTTACCATTTCGAATGTGCCGGTGGGTTCTTACACCGTCACCATCACCGCCGCGGGATTCGGAACCGCCTCCATCAAAAACATCGGAGTGGTAACCGGCAACACCACGTCCCTTGGCAAACAGGCGCTCACTCCGGGCAGCACCTCGCAGACCGTCCAGGTGGAGGCAGGCGCGGCGGAGCTGCTGAACACTGAGACCGCCCAGGGCGAAACCATCCTCGACAGCAAGCAGCTCGAAACCCTCCCCATCAACGGCGCTTTCGATGACGCCGCACTGGTTGTGCCCGGCGTCGTTGCCACCCACATGGACAACTTCTCCAACACCAATGGCGCGGGCTTCTCCGCGAACGGGCAGCGTGGGCGCTCCAACAACTTCGAGATCGATGGGCAATCGAACAACGACAATTCCATCAGCGGGCCGCAGATTTTCTTCTCCAACCAGGACGCGATCCAGGAAATTCAGGTCATCTCCAACAACTTCAGCGCGCAGTACGGACGCAACATGGGCGCCGTTGTAAATTATGTAACCAAGAGCGGCACAAATAGGTTTCACGGCTCCGGATTCGAGTACTACACAGGCTCCTGGCTGTCTTCGCTCACGCAGGGAGAAAAAACTCCGCAGTTCGGCTACTGCTCGGCCGGGGAAGATCCTTCCAGCGGCTGCACAACGCCGGTGGTCCCGCGATTCGTGCAGAACAATTTCGGCGGCACCCTCGGCGGCCCCATCCTCAGGGATAAGCTTTTCTTTTTCGGCAGCACGTATTGGGGACGCTCGTATCAAGGTGGCCTCCGCTTCACTACCGGCGGAAATGTCTTCCCCGATGCCACAGGACTGAAACAGCTGCAGGCGGCCTTTCCCAACAATCCCGGCGTATCGGCGCTGCTCTTAAACGGACCTTACGCCTACCCGGTCGGCAACCCCACTGCTTTCGGCGCCACCTCACTGCTGCCGGTGACCGATGGCACCACCACCGCGAATATCGAGGTCTCGCAATATCAGCGCAGCTTGCCCAACTACACGCTGGACCAGGAGCATCTGGGACGAATCGATTATCAGTTCGGTCCGAAAGATCGCTTCTACGCGCGCTATTTCTATCAGGACAATCCCACCGTGCCCTTTACCGGCAATTTCGCCAGCGGCGGCTACACGAACGTTGTAGGGACTACGCATTCTGTCGGCGGAGACTGGACTCACACCTTCACGCCGAACGTGGTCAATCAGCTTCGCTACTCCTTCCAGCAGGCCAAGATTCAGTTTGACGGCGGCGGTGTACCCACCTGCACTATCTCCAATTTCGCCTCATGCCCCTCGCAGGTTTCATTGGGTGCCGGCATCGAGGGCTTCGGATATGCTTCGAACTTTCCCGAGGGGCGCGTCGTAAAGGTCACGCAGATTCAGGACAACGCCAGTTGGACCCATGGGCGCCACTCCATCCTCTTTGGCGGCGAATTCGATTATCAGAACTCCCCCAATGTGTATCTTCCTAACTCCATCGGCGCATTCAACTTCGCTCCCGGCGCGGCCGGCTTGTCCTTCCGCAATATTCCCAGCGCCACCAGCGCGCTGAATAACGGATTGACTGGCCTGCTCGAAGGCATCAGCGAAACCTCGCTGACTTCGGGGAACCTTACCAATCACTTCACTGAACCGGACTACGCGCTTTATTTCCAGGACGACTGGAAGATCATGCCCAACTTCACCCTGAACCTGGGGCTGCGTTATGAGTTCTTCTCGCAGAGCATTAACCTGCTGCACAACGAAAGCGTCGCCCAGCAGACCGGACCCAATCCTTTCTGGAGCACCAGCCTACCGCTCTCCGCTACGACCTTCCCCAAGGTCAATTCGTTCTACAAGAACATCGAGCCGCGCATCGGCTTCGCCTGGAATCCTGACTCCGTGAAGCAGATGGTGGTGCACGGTGGCTTCGCTATCAACGTCGACCCCGCATTCGACAACATCTTCATCAACATTGCCAGCAACACACCGGTGACCAATGCCGGCACCTTCGCATGCGACGGCGTTACTGTGCAATGCGTTCCAGGCGGCGGACTGACGTATGCCACGGTCCAGGGAGCGGACTCAAAGTTCATCCCCACCGGCGGCGATCCTCGCGTCAATCCATATTTGAACGTCCCCCCCAACTTCCGCACTCCCATGTCGGAGAGCTACACCCTCGGCGTGCAATACCAGGTAGGCCGCGCCGGCGTGGTTGAGGCGCGCTACGTCGGCAACCATACCTTCCACCAGTTTCAATCTCTGAATACGAATCCGGACATCGGCGATGTGCAGGCTTACTTCCCCACCTATGGATCAGGCCAGACGATCTGCACCGATCCCACGGCCGTCGGATATCAGCGCCCAAACTGCTCCTATGGCCTCGTATCAACGACGGCGAACACCGCCTTCTCGATCTATAACGCGCTGCAGACCTCTTTCACCGCACGCAGCTTCCATAACTGGACCGGCACCGTCTCGTACACCTATAGCCGCGCCATTGACAACGTCAGCGAGATATTCAGCACCGGTGGCGGAGGAACAACCATCGCCTATGCGCAGAATCCTCTCGATCCCAACGTGGCCGAACGCAATGTAAGCGGCAACTCCTATCCGAATGTTGTCGGTATGCAGATGGCGTATTCCGAGCCCTGGTTCAAAGATCAAAGGGGGATATTAGGCCGGCTGCTCGGCGGCTACGGATTCAACGCCTTCTACACCTACAACAATGGTCAACCCTTCAATCCTTTCCAGGCGACAGTGGCCCAGTCGCCGTTCGTCAATCAGTCCGATCCCCAGGCGTCCACCGGATTCTGCGACTTTGGCTTCTCTCAGGTCTTCGGAAGTCCGTGCCGCCCGATTCTTTCCAACTCCCATGCGCCAATCACCTCTGTCGGCATCAATACCGGTGCGGGCGGATACATCAACTACGCTACTGGCCAGTCCATCAGCCCGTCTGACGTACACTGGCTCTGGAACAATCAGTATGAAGCCCTCGCCCGCGGCAATCCCTTCCCCGGATCGTCCCGCAATATCCTGCGCGGTGACAGCTTCAACGATGTCGATATCAGCGTCGACAAGCAGGTTCGGCTCACGGAACGCGTGAACATGCAATTGCAGCTCAGCGCCTTCAATGCGCTCAACCGCGGCTACTACGGAACGCCGGATGCCAGCATCGAGGACACGCTCATTCCGGTGTTCTCCGGCACCCCGAATGGCTTCCTGAGCAACTACTACTCGTCGGGTGGAGGCGCCAGCCCCGCCGCGGGCGGTGCCTTTGGTCAGGGTCCAGGAAACCGCAGCATTCAGCTCGGAGGAAAGATCATCTTCTGAGTTTGAAAGAGATGAGCTGAACGGGCATCGCTCAAACGAGCGTTGCCCTTTTTTTAGCGAAGGCGAAGGCGGCGGATCTCTTGCGTTCTGCGGAATGCGTCCGGCATCTCGATTCCGGCGCGCCACTGCTGAATCGTCTCTTCCACCTTCACCGCGAGAATTGGCCGGCTGAGCAGATAGCCCTGAAACTCCATCCGTCCCATCTTCAGCAGATTGGGCACCGGGCCGACGTGCTCGATTCCCTCGGCAACGATGCGCTTGCCCATGCACCCGGCCATGAAGGAGATGGCCTTGATGATCGGCCACACCTTGGGGTCTTCGTCGACCGCGCCAATGAAGCTGCGGTCGAGCTTGATGGTGTCGATGGGCAGCTTGTGCAGCAGGCTCAAAGACGATTGGCCGGTGCCGAAGTCATCGAGCGAGATGCGAACGCCCATCTCACGCAGCCGGTGCAGCTGCCGCAGCACCTCATCGCAGTTTGAAATGAAGATGCGTTCGGTAATCTCCAGCTCCAGGCGATCCGCGGGGAACTTGCATTCCTGTAAACAAGTGAGCACCATCTCCGCAAAATCAGGCTGCTCAAGCTGGCGAACGGACACATTCACCACCATGACCATCGCTTCGCCGGTATTCAGCTCCCAACGCATCGCGTCCTGCAGAGCGCGCCGCAGCACCCACTCCCCGATGCGGATAATGACATCGTTCCGTTCGGCGACTGTGATAAACGCATCCGGCGTAAGCATGCCCAGTATGGGGTCTTCCAACCGGATCAGAGCCTCGAGTCCGGTGAGCCGTCCCTCAGCTGAGAATTGCGGCTGATAGGCCAACCGGAAGTGATCTTTTCTCAGGGCCAGCTCCAGCTCATCCGGGGTCGTAATCGCAATGTCCTGCGACAGCCCCAGAGCTCCGGCCGACTTCCTCTTCGCCACATACATGGCCTGGTCTGCGTTGCGCTTCAGCTCTTCCGCTGTCGCTCCATCCTCCGGATAAATCGCGACCCCGAAGCTTGCCGAGCCATGGATGCGCTGATTCTCGAGAACGAACGGCTCCTCGAAACAATCCTGCAGACGCCTCACCAGTGCTGGAGCGGAACCATGATGCGTCGCCAGCGGAGCAATGACCAGAAACTCATCGCCGCCGATGCGAGCCAGCGTATCTCCACAGCGCATGTGCTCCAGCAATCGCGTGCTGATCTGCTTGAGGTAGAGATCGCCGCCCTTGTGGCCATACCGGTCGTTGACCTCTTTGAAGCGATTCACATCGATGTAGATGACGGCGATCTGGCACTCTTCTCGCATGGCATCGTCCAGAGCCGACTGCAGCCTGATTTCGCAAAGGCGCCGGTTCGGCAATTCAGTAAGCGGATCGTGCGTGGATTGCCGGACCAGCTGCTGATGCAGCTGCGATCGCTCGACAGCCAGCGTCGCCAGCTCCGCCAGTGTGGCATACACCTCTTTTTGATCGTCGACAGCCGCAAGATTGCCCTGGCCCGAAACCACAATCTTTCCCAGGATGTAACCGCCGCTCTCGATCAGCGCCATCTCGTAGTAGGTATTCTCCGCCGCTGGCTTCGACTGACACTTTTCGCCCATCAGCGGTTCGCTCTCAGGATCGAGCGAGAAGGAACACTTGAATCCGGGCAGGAGAAACATGATCGACCGGCATATTTCGGAGAGCAGCACTTCCAGGCTCTGATTCGAGCTGATCTTCTCCAGGATTTTGCTGCGCTCACCGGCGATCACCATGGAGCGATTGATCCGCTCCGTCTGGTCGCTCACTCGTTTGCGCAGCAAAACTGCCCAGATCGATATTGCACAAGCCAGCACCAGCAACGCACTCAAAAGCTCCACAAGATGCCGCACCGTCCACCATGACGGCTGCGAGAGCAGCTGCGCATCCGCAGCGCTTCGCATATCAAGATGAAAAAGAACCGGCGCGCGCCACGGGCCGCCCGGCACCACCCGGCATATCCCCGTAATTCGTACCCGGCTATTCAGATCGAATTTCGGCATCGGCGCCATACGCGCCGCGGTAGCCGTTCCCAACACCGGCGCCGTGCCCATCAGCGAGCCGTTTACAAGATGACCATCAACATTGAGAACCAGCGTGTCCGAGCTGGCGTCGTGCAGCTGCGACACCAGCACTCCGGAAAGCGAGACCAGGTTGTCGCTGTAAAGGCCGCTGATCGCGTCCGCGTAATTCATCGTCCGGGGGGCGATCTGCTCGTAGCCGCCCGTCTTTACCATGGTCGCGTGGCGCAGGCTTGGAGCATACTCGAGGTTGCTGGGAATCCCGTAGACATCCACCACATCGCCGATCGCAATGTCGCTCGTCTCCCGCGTCTGCGCATAGATGCTCTTGCCATCACGCTGCAGAACGACCGAATCGCCTTTCCGGTAATACGTAACCGTCCCTCGCACCCGTACCCGTGGGGAGGTGTCGTCGATCCTTTGCGCCTCGAAGACCTTATCGATGTCGGTCAAAGGCAGCAGTTCCTTCGCCTGCCTCTGAGCGTTGCCGATCACCCGGATCGCCGAGGCGTCCGGCGCGTAAAGCACAATCCCGGTCAGCTGCGATTTGGCATCGAACATCCCGCCCGCGATTGCCGTAACTTCGATCGGAGCGCCGATAACAGAATCCGGATTGAAGCCGGCGGACGAGTCGAGATATACCTCAACCTCTTCGCCACCCATCCCCACATCGAGATGAACGTAGAAAGCGTTCTCGTGCCGCTCCACATCTGCAGTACGCACTTTCCCGGTGAGAACAACTAACTGTGAGTCTTCGCTGCCCGTCGCCAGCTCTGCGTAGTTAGTGCGATGGGGTGCGTACTTCGGCCCGCGCCCCAGCACGCGAATATTCGGATCAGGTGCTACTTCGGTGCGGTAGCCTTCCAGCGCGCCGCCTTCGATCTCAACCAGATCACCGTTGTGAACAGGATAAGCATGACTGGTGCCGACAAAGACGCCGCCGCTCGCATCCTGCACGAACATGACGTAGTCCAGCGGATCATAGTAAGTGATAGTCCCAATGAGATGAACTTTTGCGTGCGGAGCGAGTGCCGCGGGTAGATTGTGAACCTGAATCGCGTGAGTGAGAAAAACGGAAGGGCTTTGGACCGGATTTTGCGCAGGGCTCACGGACGGCGCAAGCAGACTAGCCAGCAGCGTCGGAAGAGCGATCCAGACCTTGCGTGTGCAAACTGAAAACACCCCCAACATTGCGCGGCCCCACTCGAGATACTTCTGAACCTGAATACTCTTCCTCGTTATATCGGCTTGTCCGCTACGTACTTGCAGCTTCCGGCACAGTCTTTTGCTCGATCTGATATCAACCTGGAGAGGTCGACAGTCGACTCGTCCGGGCGGCGAGCAATCGTCTTACTTAGCTTTCCATCTGGCGCTGGCGAGTTGGGCCTTGGCCAAAGACCGCGGAAATATCGCCCCAAGAATGGCTTTCATCGCCCTTTAATACTCTGCTCCCACGACCGCAAACCATCGATACCACGTTGGTGGGATCGCATCTCGCCGCAGTCTGCCCTAAGCTGGAGTTACCTTCATTCAAAAGCCTAGGGGACTGCAGGAATTCTCTGCGAGCGATCTTTCATCGCACCGGGAGTGCCTCGCGCGTACCGCCGTCCGGCATAAGGTCAGCTAGCTCTTCTTTTTAGGAAGCATAGCTTCAGCGCCCGCCCGCCACATCCCCACCGTGATGCCCGGAGTCTGAGAGCAGCCGCTGCACCAGCGAGTTTTCATCCTTACGCAAATCCGTGTTGCCAGCACCGGTAGCAGGTCCGGAATATCCGGCGTGAATCTCCTTCACCAGGCCGTCGCGGCCAATGAAGAACGTAGTCGGCCAGCAGTTGAGCGTGTTGGCCTGGGGCAGCTTTTCGTTCAGTTGATCCGGAGTGCCTGCCAGCAGCACCGTATAGGTAATGCCATATCGTTTGATGAACGCCTTCAGGCGAACCGGATTCGATAACTGCTGCTCCTCCTCAAAGCTCAGCTCCACCACTTCCAGTCCGCGATCGTGGTACTTGCGGTAAAGCTCTTCGAGGAATGGCGCCTCGTCATGGCAGTTAGGGCACCAGCTCCCGCCGATGGAAAGGATCACCACCTTGCCTTTGAAGTCTGAGCTGGAGACAAGCTTGCCGTTCAGATCCGGAAAGCTGAACGTGAGTGGGCGGCGCGGATCTTTCATCGAGGTGTGGTTCCGCGGATCATCCGGCGCGCCAAGGCCGGCCGAGCGCGCAGCTTCAGGGCGGCGCGCAACATACTCCTGCGCTTCACCTTCATGGGTAAAGGTCACTAACTTCAGCGTTCCATCCTGCTGAGGACGCAACACCACATACGAAGGACCAGCCGCGGTGAAGTGGCTCACCGCAAACTGCCCATCGCGCCACGTGCCGTAGAGATTGCCGGTATCGCCGTCGATGCGCTGAATCACCGCATCCACGTCCGCGCCCGACTGCTTCACATGCAGGTCCCACGCCAATTCGCCCTTCGGGCTCTTCACTTCGACCTCCCATAAGCCCGCTATGCGCGGAGGGCGAGGTGACGATGGTGGTTGCCCTGTGCCAAGGCTCGCCGTAACTGGAATGACGCGGGAGCGATTGGTGTAAGTGCCGGTAAGCACACCATCCTTCAATGTGGCATCGATGGTGCTGGCGTAGTAGTCGAAGTGCAGCACCAGATGGCCATCGGAGTAGCTGCCGCTCGAGGCAGCCGACTTCTCCTTGCCGTTGATGAGCGCGCCCTGCACCTGATCTCCATCGCCCGAGATCTCCAGCCGGAACGGCACCTTCTGGCCGTTGTAGTCTGCGGTGCCAAGCCAGCGGCCTGCCGCTGTAGTCTGCGCCAGCAGTTGCGTCAGCGGTGCAATCGCCAGCGAAATAGTGCCGGCAAGAAAAAGCTTTGAGACTGTGCTTCGAAGAGAACCCATACGTTCAATCCTTTTTTGCGACTTGTTTCATAACCAGGTCGCCAAACTACGCAAATGGCAGCAGATAAAACCACCCACAGCGCACAAGAGCGAGCAACCGCTTGCCCATCAGAAATAGATGCTGGAGAAAGAAAAAAGCTACTGGCAGTCGTTGAGGGTCAACAACAGGCCGAGGAGGCCAGCGCTAGGGGCTGCATAGAGCGGCTCACGAGATGGAAGGATGGATTCACTTTTAGAACTCGTACTTACTACCGTAAATAGCGCTAGAAAGGCTGTCAATTTGCCTCCGGCTGCCAAACTAAATTACCGGGGATCGATGCACGTTTCATCGCGCCTGCCGATGCCGCACGGCAGCAGGCACAAATCGTACGAAAAGCGCCTGAAATCAGGCGAAATGCTCCTTCTGCATGTCATACAAAATCCTTGCTCTGGGGAATTCTTTCTGTTATCACGGACAAGTTATTTCTGAAGCCCCCGCTCAGACACTGGAGCTCCCGGTTGAAAATTTTACTCTGGCTTCTGGCTGTCTTCACCGCGACCTGCGCGCTCGCGCAATCGGCGCCTATTTCTCCGGAAGAAATTCGTAGTCTCGAGATAAGCCCGGGCGTAGTTTTCGTCAGTGTGGAATACAAGGTAGCCGGCATAATACCCGCCCCCGGCCCGGCCAGGCACAAGCTCGTCCAGGGCACCATGGGCGCGACGGGAAGCGGCTTTCTCTATCGCCCCGATGGATACCTCATCACCAATGCGCATGTGGTAAGCGACGCCAATACCAAGGACGCGCAGGCGCAGCAGACGCTGAAGCTCAGGACCTGGCGCGCATTGGTCGGTGATGCCGAAAAGCTGAATCAGCGTGAGCTGACCGACGACGAGAAGGAATACATCCTTGCCAAGATGCGGGTGGGAACGCCGGTCATCAAGGTCTATCTCGATAATAAGACCCACTACATCGGCGAGATCAAGGCGTACAGCGATCCCACCGGTGTCAACGTCGGCAAAGACATCGCCATCGTCAAGATCGACGCCAACAATCTACCCACGGTCCAGCTGGGCAACTCCGAAGATGCGCACGTCGAAGAGCCGGTAACCGTGATCGGATATCCCGGAGCCGCATCGGCCATGGGCGAAACCCTCGGTGACGAGATCAGCGAAGATTCCTTGCTGGTCCCCACCGTGACCAACGGACACATCTCCGCCGTCAAGATGGACTACAAGGGCTCGCCGGTTCTGCAGTCCGATGCCGCCATCACCCACGGCAACAGCGGTGGTCCGGCTTTCGATCCTGACGGCAAAGCCATCGGCATCGCCACGTTCGGAGCCCAGGAAGCATCCGGCTTCAACTTTTTCGTACCCATCAATACGGCGATGGAGTTCGTGCGCCAGGCCGGCGCACCGCCCGAATCCGGCTCCTTCGATGCCACGTGGCACGCGGCGCTCGACGCCATGGCTGAGCACCGCTGGTCGCGAGCGCACGAGTTGATCGGACATGTGCTTGAGATCATGCCCGGCGAACCCGATGCCGTGCGTCTGCAGCTGGTCGCAGCGCAGGAGGAGCAGAAAGAAGTACCGATGTGGCCCTACATCGCCGGCGGAGCAGTGCTGCTGATCGCCTTGATCGCGCTCATCGCATGGTGGATGTCGTCGCGCTCCAAAAATGTTCCTGCGAATGCGCCGGCTCCGGTTCGCGCCGAATCAGTAAAGATCCCGCTGGCGGAAAATGCCCGCACCGTCGTGGCTCCAGCAGGCCTCGCTCCTACTGTTCTGCAAAGCACGGCGGATAGCAAGACCTACGGCACCCTGCAGGTGACCTCGGGGCCGCTCAACGGAAACCGCTTCCCGATTCCTAAAAGCGGAGTGATGATCGGGCGCGACTCGGCCAAGTGCGCGATCGTTCTGGTCGATGAGTCCGTCTCCAAGGAACATGCGTGGGTGGTTCCTGAGAACGATTCAGTCGTAGTGATTGACCGCAATTCAACCAACGGGACATACGTAAACTCTGTAGACTCGCCGCGAATCAACAAAACTGCCCTGCGCAGCGGAGACCGTCTCTACATCGGCCGCAACGGCGCCATTACTCTGACCTACTTCAGCTCCTGAATTTCAGGATTCGCCTGAGCTGAAATTGACGCATATACTTCCCGGAAGTCCGAATACATTCATATGTCTAAGCTCTGTCATAACGGCCATCAGTTTGAAGAAGTGTGGGAGATGTGTCCGTACTGCCAGCACACCGGCTCCCGCAATTCGAGCCTCGCGCAACCAGCCACAACACGCACCAATATTGGCGGCCCCACGGCCTATGCCGTCGATCGCCATCCTGGCACCATCCGCATCGGCGATGTCACTCTAAAGTTCAAATGTCTGTAGGAGAAGTCTGCCGAATGCGCACCCGGCCCGATGTAGAAATAGCGAACCTCACTGATCTTGGAGTTCAGCGTGACCACAACGAAGATTATTTCCTCTACATCGAGCCCGAAGACGATGAAGAGTTCGCCAGTAAAGGCCGGCTTCTGCTGGTAGCAGACGGAATGGGCGGCCACAACGGCGGCGAAGTGGCCAGCAGCATCGCGGCGGCCGCACTGCGCCAGGCATTTCTCGATGCCGAGAGCGAAGAACCGAGGACGGTTCTGCTGCGCGGCTTTTCGCAGGCGCAGCGCGAGATTCTGGCCCGCGGAAGTGCCGCCGGCGATCTCAGCGGCATGGGCACCACCTGCACCGCGGTGATTCTGCGCAACGGCGAGCTGAGCTTCGGGCATATCGGTGACAGCCGCCTCTATCTGCTTCGCGACGGAGTTATTTCGCAGCTCTCCGAAGATCACACCCTCGTCCATCAGCTCGTGAAAGGCGGCGCGCTCAGCAAGGAAGAAGCAGAAACTTTCGAGCGGAAGAATGTCCTTACTGCAGCCCTGGGCATGCGCTCCGAGGAAGTTGCCGCCGACTTCTCTGAAGCGCCCGTGATCCTGCAGCCCGGAGACACGCTGATCGTCTCCAGCGACGGACTGCACGGCATGATCCATGACGACGAGATTGCGGAAACCGCCGGCACCATGAATCCCGATGGCGCCTGTCACGCGCTCGTGAAGCTTGCTATCGAGCGCGGCGGCCCGGACAACATCACAGTCCAGATTCTGCGTATCGTCGCGGTGAAGCGATGATCGGCACGCAGATCTCCCAGTACCGCTTGATCGAGAAGTTGGGCGAGGGCGGAATGGGTGTCGTCTACAAGGGCATAGACACACTTCTCGATCGCCCCGTGGCCATCAAGCTGATCAGCACCGAGCGTGGCGCCAGCGAAGAGCTGCTGCAGCGATTCAAGTCCGAAGCCAAGGTTCAGGCAACGCTCAGCCACCCCAACATTACGACGCTTTACTCCTACCTCGTATGGGAAGGCCGCGCGGTAATGGTGATGGAGTACATCGAGGGGGAGACGTTGCAGCAGATGATCACGCGCCGCGGGCCCATCCCTGCCGACGTCGCCGTTCCTCTGTTCAAGCAGGCCCTGCTCGGCGTGGGCGCGGCGCATCGCCGCGGCATCGTGCATCGCGACATCAAGCCGGCGAACATCATGGTCAATGGCGAAGGCATCATCAAGGTGATGGATTTCGGCATCGCCAAGGTTCTCGGCGTCACCGGCACCACGCGCACCAATCTGCAGATGGGAACTGTCTGGTACATGGCTCCGGAGCAGGTTCTCAATCGCCCCGTCGATGCCCGAACCGATATCTACTCGCTCGGCGTCACACTCTATGAGCTGCTCAGCGGACAGGTGCCGTTCCGCGCCGATAGCGAATACGAAGTCCTCAGCTCGCACGTGCAGCGGCAGCCGCAGTTGCCCACCGACCACTATCCGCATATTCCAAAGCCATGCGTTTCAGCGGTGATGAAGGCGTTGGCCAAGGAGCCGGATCAGCGCTATGCATCGACAGACGATTTCAGCGCCGCCCTCGATCAGTTCGACTGCGGGGACGCGACTAGTACGATGCCCATCTCTTCCATACGGCCAAAGCCGGATAGCCAGGCAAAGACCATGATCATGAACGTTCCCAGTGAAATCAAGCTGCCGCCGACAGTTGTCGCGACTCTCAGCTCCGATACTGGGAAGCGCGGCTCAAGCACAGCCATCATTCTCACCGTTGTTGTCCTTCTCTTGGCCGGCGCGGCGGGATTGTTCCTCTACGCCATGCACGAGCGGGAGCAGCGCGAAAGCGCCGGAGCCGGAAGCCCGACATCGAGAGGCGCGCAGCGAACCTCCGGAGGCGCCGACGAAGAGAAGCGCTTGCAGGCTGAGCAGGCACAATCGGCGCAGGAATTACAGCAACAGCTGGCCGCGGAGCAGGCAAAGGGATCGGCGAATTCAGGCCTGACGCATCGCCAACAGATCACTCCCGCTCCGCCGGTCACGCCCATCCCCAAGCAACAGCCTCCGCCGCCACTAACGCCTGCGCCCCATGCGAGCGAACCGGATGCGGCCGCGCGGCTCACTACGCTGTCAGGAACGTGGAGCGGTACGTATACCTGCGCGCAGGGAGTGACCGGCGCGACGCTGCAGATCGTCGCCAGCTCCGCGCAGAGCGTGGGCGCGCTCTTCCAGTTCGCGGTGCCCAATTCCAACCCGGGCTCATATTTTCTGCACGGCACCTTCGATCCCGCCAGCAATCGCCTGGTGATGAACTTCACCAAGTGGAAGAACCAGCCGCCCGGATACACACCCGGCAACATCTCAGGCGTGGTGAATTTCAGCACCTACGAGATTCGCGGCAATGTCGTCCTGCCCGGATGCGCAGCGCTCTCCATGCACAAGCAGTAGCCTGTCCAGCCTCACTTGTCGGATCCTTGTATCGGAATCAGCGTGTACCTGGGTTGCGTTCCTGAGCTGGATGCAGCGTTTCATCTGCAACGTTCCATCCCGACACCAGCACCTCGGCATTGGCCGGAGCATCCCTGGGAAGAATCGCTGTGATGACGCGCGATTCTCCAGGCATCAGCTCAATGTAGTTATCCGACCACAGAACCGGCGCGATCAGATCGCCAGAATTCGTCCGCGCCGCAAACGAAACTTGAAACGCCAGCGCCTGCGAAGGATTCCGCACCTGCAATTCGATCTTCCTGCCCTCCGGCGAATCGCTCGTCTTCACATGCGATTCGATGCTTGCCTTGGGCAGCGAAAACAACGGCGTCATATCTTCGTGCGTAATGACCGGCGTATGCGTGTAATCGGTCTTCGCCCAATCCAGGGTGGAAATCTTCGATGGAACCCAGTAGAAATTGCGGCTCACCGTCTCACCCTTCGCATTCTTCAATGTCAGATCGGCGAAATAGACCTTCGATCCGGAAGCAAAAGCATCATCCGGAATCGCCATCACCCGTGTCGAGCTGTCGGCCGCAGCCTCTATCTGTTTTTCCTGCGTATACAGCTGCTTCAGGTTCACGTCGTAGAAATGCACATCCGCCGTCAGCGTCGGTGAAGGCTGATAGGTGCTGTTCACCACCACCACACTGTGGTCATCGTACGAGTACTGAATGTGCAGCGGCTCGCACGCCTTCTTCGTGCCGAAGTAGCCGCCATCCGCGTCGAGATAGTAGTCGTAGAGGTGCCAGATCATCGACGGCCAGGCATTGTTCAGCATCCACTGCACCACGCCCGTCGAGGTGTACTTGTTGCGGCTGTAGGCCTCATACATGGCGCGCTCGCCGTCATAGGCCATCGTCTGCGAAACGCGCACGTATTCTTCCAACGACTGCGGCTTGCCATAGGTCGCATGCATCGCCTCATCGAAGACCGTAGGATTCGTAAATTTCCCGCCGCCGAAGTGATAGGCCCACGCAGAATCTGGAGCACCAGTCGCGCCTGCCGGCCAGAACTGGTCCGCGGGAATGAATTTGCGCAGGCTCGCTACATTTGGAATTGCCGGCCCGGGCCCGGTCTCCGTGATGAATCCATACGCCCCGCCATTGTCCTTGTCGATATACCAGTACGACGGATCGACCCAATCGTAAGGGCCGGTCATCTTCACCCCGTTGATCCCGCTCACCGTCGTCGTACGCGAGGAAGCTGCGGAGATGGTGGGATTGGGCCAGTGCGTCTCCGCTTCGATCTTCAGATACGCGGCCTCAACATCAGCCGGAGGCGCATTGTCGCTGCCATTGAGCCAGACAAAGATGCTGGCATGATGCCGGATACGCAGCATCTGCGAGCGCAGCGATTCTGCGGCCACAGAATAATTTTCCGGCGTCCAATCCTTCCAGTGCTCCCACTGGTCGCAGCAGCACCATCCGGGCATGATCAGAATTCCCATCTCATCGGCCAGGTCGTAAAACTCATCGGTTTCCAGCTTGCCTTCCAGGCGGATGGTGTTCAGACGCATGTCGCGCACCAGCCGGAATTGATCGCGCAGCCGCGCAGGATCTTCACGCAGCAGCATGTCCTGCGACCACCCCGCACCGCGAATCAGAATCGGCTTTCCGTTCACGCGAAAGAGCCGGTAGTTCTTATCGGTAAGCTCCGACGTCATCTCGCGAATGCCGAAGCGCACTGACTTCTCATCCGATGTCTTTCCGTTCTCGACGAAGCGCAGAGTCAGCGTTTCGAGATTCGGCGTTCCCATCTGTTCCGGCCACCACACGCGCGGATTCCTGATCTTGAGCTGCGAAAAGTTTTCCGGCGTAAAAACAACGGTCTTGTCTTCATGTGGCGCCAGCTCCACCTGCTGCTGCAGGGGAACATTCGCCACCGTCCCGGTTACATTTCCACGAACCGTCTTGTCGGTGGCGTTATGCAGCTCGGCATACACCGTCAGCTCCGCCTCTTTCAGGGAAGGATCGGAAAAATGCGTGGTCGCCAGCGGCGAGCGCAGAGAAACTGGACCGCTCGTCTTCAGCTCCACTTCACCCGGCAAACCCATGTCTTTATCCGGCGGACACGGACTCCAGTCCACCCAGTTGATGCCCAGGTCCTTCGCCTCCGGAGCGAAAGTTTCCACCGCAACCACATTCGGCTTGCCCGTCTCCACAAAGCCCGTCACATCGAAATCGTAAGTCCGGTACGCGCCCGCCACCTGGGCCTTATCCGCAACCTTCTTTCCGTTCACCCACACATCGGCGCGATAGTTGATGCCCCCAAAGTGCAGCCAGATCGTCCTGCCCTTGTCCGCTGCCGGAATCGAAAACTCCTTCCGATACCACCAGCCGCAGTGATACGGGCTGTCTTCCGGCACATCGAGATTCGAGAAGTTATGTCCGATGGGATAGCTCGTGCCCGGAATGTTGCGCAGGTTCATCCCGTAGTAGGGATCTTTGAACTCACCCGCGGCAACCTGCGCGGCCAGCACCGTAGCCGGTACGGTCGCGGTAATCCAGCCGCCGGGATGAAAGGAAGCCGTCGAGATCGACGCTCCATCCTCCTGCAGCTTGCAGGCCGACTGCACATTCCACCCCTCACGAAGCGGCGTTGAAGACTCAGCAAGTGCAGCGGGTATCGCACTTAGCGAAAGAAGAACAATGGCAGCAAGCCTATGCATGGTTGCGGGGCGCCTCCCTGGCATGAATCTACGAGGTTACATCAACGCCGCGATGAGCAGGCTACGGGGGCTCCCGCAATGCGAGACAAGCTCGTTTATCCCTGCGGATTGGCAGCACGACACATAGCCATGTCCGAGACGGATCACAAATTGAGCCGTTCAGCCGCCGGTTCAGACCAGCTTCACGTATGTCGTATAAGGCAGATCGCCCATCGACGTAAACGGCAGCATGGTCACCGGTCCATTCGCTGCGCTCACCTGCCACTGCCGCTCGCTCATGCGCCTTGCCTGCAGCAGCTGTTCCCGCGTCACCTTCGGTGTTGGGCCCTCCTGATCTTGCTTCACCGCCATCAGCACCAGCGGTCCGCGCAGCAGCGCTACCGTGTCCGTGTGCCGCACATCGATCGCCTCCAGCCTCATCTTCAGGGGAAGCTCCAGCTCCACGCGATCGCCCGTCTTCCACTCCCTCCGCATCGCGGCAAACTGTCCGGGAACTCCCAGCCCCTTCTGCCGCGTCCCGTTGACGAAAACCGCCGCGCCCTCTGCCCAGGCCGGGATGCGAAAGTTGAGCGTCAGCTCCGTTGGCTGAGAACTGGTCAGCGTGAAGGTGACGCGATCCTCGTAAGGATAGTCCCCCTCCTGCGTCAGCGAGAGCGCCGTCCCGTTCTCCATCCATCGCAGCGTCGAAGGCAGGTAAAGGTTCACATACACGGCTTGCGGTCCGCGGAAATACATATTGATGCGGTAATCCGCTGCTACCTGCGGCAGTGTGCCCGAGCAGCATGGCCAGCGAAACTGCTTGTAGACGCGCTTCGCGTCGTAGTTGTAGTCGGCGTAGTAGAAGGTCTCGCCGTTCTCCTGCAGTGGTTTCGCACCCAGCACCGTGTTGTACATCACCCGCTCCATGCTGTCGCCGTAGCGCGAATCGTGGCTCACGCGCAGCAGATACCGCGTCAGCTTGAAGTGCGCATACGATCCGCACGGAGTTTCGAAGCTGTGGTGAGTGTTCGTCAGGCTGGCGTATACATCATCGCTACCCGGAGCACGCAGCGTTTCGTCCGGCCCCCAGCCGCCCGTCGCATAGCTCTGCTCCTGCAGCATGCGAAAGGCATTGCGCGCCGCCCGCAGATGCTTTTCGCTTCCCGCCACCATGTAGGCCATCATGGCCGAGCACAAGGAGTTCACATAGCTGTACGCGTGCCTGTTGTTCAGCACATTTTCATTGCGCGACAGCGGATCGAACCACGTTTTGTCATCGAGATATTGCAGTCCAAGGTCGTAGTAGCGCTGGCCGGCGCCGCGCCGCGAGGCCAACAGCAGATTTTCCGAGATGGTATAGGACTCGTCCCAGTTCCACGAAGCGTCGTCCTTGTCTTTGTCCATGCGCCATTGCACGTCATGCTCCACCGCATGGCCCGGCAGGTGCGGCAATGCCGTGTTCGTCGTGTGCTCCAGAATCGCCAGCGCCTGCGGATCTTTTACATAAGTGTGCGAGTCGATCAGTCCCAGCAGCAGCTTGTCGTAGGTGTAGGCCGGAAAGCGATTCTTCACATAAAAGTCCGCCGAGATGGTCTTTGCGTAAAGCTGGTTCAGCTGCAGCACCCGCTCGCGCGTAGCCTGGTCTCCCGTGATGGCATAAGAGCGCGCCAGCGCCGACACCCATTGCCCAAAGGTGCACGCCGGAGCAAAGCCGTAGTCGAAGTTCTTGCGATAGTTGTAGTCGGGATCGTAGTGGTACCACCCTCCCAGGTCCTCACCCGGCGCAGGCAATCCCGACATCTGCCGCAGCGGCTTCAGCAGGCTGTCGTCGCTCAGTGCCATCAGCACCGCAACCGTGTTCATCAGCTGCGACTCGGGCAGATCGCTGGCAATCGATACATCGCCATAGCCGAACTCCGACAGCATGGCCGCGCTGGAGTTCTCCGCACACCACGCCAGCCTGTCGCATAGCCCACCGCCGGCCATTGCCGCAGCCGCCATCGAACTCGCCTGCAGAAACCCTCTGCGCGAAATCCCCGCTACTCTTGCCGACCCTGCACTCATCACATGTCCCCGCGTTGCCGCCTCAACATGATGCAACCAGCCTCGCGCAGCTGTCACCTTACTCGGAGCACCAGGTCTTACCGTGTCGCGCTCAAAGGAACGCCGCTCCGGAACTCACGCCCTGTCTCACGCCCAGGTGAATTCAATGGGCTTCTGCACATCCGGGTGCAGGCTTCTATGTACAGGGCAGGTATGGGCTGCTTTTTCCAGCCTCTGCTTGTGCTCGTCGCTGACAGGATGCGGAACATGGATTTTGACCGTCAGTCTTTGAATCATCCTCACCGGTGCATTGGCCATTTCTTTTTCGACCGTTGCCGTTGTTCCGGCAATATCGATGTCGAGCGTGCGCGCCATGATGCCCATGACAGTGAGAATGCAGCTGCCCAGAGCCGTTGCCACCAGATCCGTCGGGGAAAAACTCTCCCCGCGTCCCTGATTATCTTTTGGTGCGTCGGTGGTGAGTACGGTTCCGGACGGACCATGTACCGCTCTGCAGTGCAAATCTCCCTGATATTCCAGTTGAATGGCGACCATCGTAATTCCTTTAGAAAGTGTGTCGAAACGCGGCAGTCTATACGGTCAAATGCCGTCAATCCCTTCTACCACGCCGCATCGTTTCCGGTGAGGCACGGTCCTTTGCCGTAAGCAGCCCGGAGATTGCCTGACTCTGAATTCCGGAATCACGCTTGACATATTCCCATATCGGAATGTAATGTTCCGTCATGGCAAGAGCAAGCACCACCTCTGACGCGTTCAATGCAATTGCTGAACCCCGCCGGCGGGAGATTCTGACCTACCTTGCCGGCGCCGAGCGGCCCGTCACAGAGATCGTGGCCGCCCTCGGCCTGGAGCAGCCCTCCGTCTCCAAGCACCTCCGCGTGCTGCGCGACGTGGGGCTGGTTCGCATGCGCTGCCAGGGCCGGCAAAAGCTGTACCGCACCAATGCCGAAGCCATACGCCCGTTGCACGAATGGGCCGCAACCTTTGAGCGCTACTGGCAGCACCAGCTCTTCCGCGTCAAGGAGCGTGCCGAGGCCATGGTGCGCAGCGGTTCGCAGGATTTAAATCTTTCAGCTCCGAATCGAAAGGAAAAATGATGATCGCTACGGAACAGACCCTGGAAAATCTCACCCTCACCATCAATCAGGAGATACACGTCGAGGCGCCCCTCGATGTCACCTTCGCCGCGTTGCTCGAACAGCTTGGACCAGGCAACGAAACACCCGATGGCAAGTCTCTCAATATGAAGATCGAGCCGTGGCCCGGTGGGCGGTGGTATCGCGATCTGGGCGACGGCAACGGACACTTCTGGGCCAATGTGCAGGCCATCAAGCGGCCCACACTGCTCGAGTTCTCCGGCCCGCTGTTTGCCTCATTTCCCATGGTCTCGAATGTGCAATACCGGCTCAGCGAATCCAATGGCGGAACTCTTATCACCTTCTGTCACTCCGCACTGGGCTTTGTTTCCGATGAGCACAAGGCAGGGATGGACAAGGGTTGGAGCTCCATGCACGCGCGCGTCCGCAAACAAGCCGAGGCTAATCGCAAATAAGGAGGTTCCCATGTGCCCCATGTGCCTCGCCACCGCAGCGCTCATCGCCGCCGGCACCGTCTCGACCGGAGGACTCGCGGCCATCTTTGTGAAGAAGCTCAGCGGAAAGCATCCAGCAGCAAATTCACCCCAGGAGAACAGTCATGACTAGCAGCACGATGGAAGCGGTTCACCCCAGCGTTGTTTCGCACCAGGAATGGCTTGCCGCCCGCAAGGACTTCCTCGACAAGGAGAAGGAGTTCACGCGCCTGCGCGACGAGCTCAGCCGCCAGCGCCGCGCTCTGCCATGGGAAAAGGTGGACAAGCGCTACGAGTTCGACTCCGCCAGGGGAAAAGTCTCGCTCTCTGATCTCTTCGGCGGTCGCAGCCAGCTCGTCATCTACCACTTCATGCTCGGCCCCGGCTGGCCGCAGGGCTGCCCCAGCTGCTCCTACCTCGCCGATCATTTTGACGGCGCCGCCATTCATCTCGCCAACCGTGACACCACGCTGGCCGTGATCTCACGCGCTCCTATCGCCGAAGTCGAAGCCTTCAAGAAGCGGATGGGCTGGAAGTTCCCCTGGGTCTCGGCCTTCCACAGCGACTTCAACTACGACTATCACGTCTCCTTCACACCCGAGGAGCGCGCCAGCGGCAAGGTCTATTACAACTACACGGTCGACGAGTTTCCCGCCGAAGAAGGCCCTGGCCTCAGCGTCTTCGCCAAAGACGCGGCAGGCGATGTCTTCCACACCTACTCCACTTTCGCACGCGGGCTCGACATCTTGGTCGGCACGTATAACTTCCCCGACCTTGTTCCTAAAGGACGCGATGAAGACGGCTTGTCCTTCACCATGTCCTGGGTTCGCCATCACGATAAGTATGAGCAGGGCTACCAGACAGACGCAGCCCTGACACCCAACGAGCTTTTCGAGAAGTACCAGCAGCAGAAGAGCACCACCGGCTCCTGCTGCTCGAGCGAGAGCCACTCGTAGCGGGTCAACCCGCGTTTGGTCGCAATGCTGGGAAGGCGGAGCCGCGAAGGAGACTCGCTACTCCGCTTTCACCGTAGTCGCTTTATCGTTCTGGAAGGTGACGGCCCACTTCTTGCCGCCGGCATCGTAATCGACGGTGCGATTGCCGATGTCCGACGAATCCGACTGCTGAATCATTCCTAGCGCCATGGCGGTCTGCAGCTCGCTCATGCCCGGCTTGGGCTGGTGCGCATCAACGGCCTGCCATACATCCGCCGGCCAGTGCTTGTACATCACATGCGGATCGTCATAGTAGAAGATGTCGTCGCAATAGTACTTGGAGTCCGATCCCTGAAGGTAGCCCACAGCCGTCGCATATTCCTTGCTGCCGTTCGATAGCTTGAAGATAGCGAACACCTGCTTGTCTCCCAGCGGTACCCGCGTAGCCAGATTCGCCGGAGCCTTCTCCGTAATGATGTCCTGAATCTGCAGCGCCGCAACGCTGGGCAGAACACCGGCGCTGTGCGCGAACTCCACGCGGTGCGCTGCGTAGGGATAGTAGTCGAGCGTAAAGCCTGACTGAATCCACACCGTCTTGCCCACCAGCACTTTTGCCGATTTCAAATCGTCGATATAGAGCTTCCGCGGCAGCACCACGTCGTCGGCCGTCAGCTGCCGTTCCGCAACCTTCGGCGCTACCGCCATGGGTGCGTTGCGTTCACGCCACAGCAGATAGATGCGGATGCCAAATATAAGCAGCAGGAGCAGAGTGATCGCTCCGATTATTTTCAGGTTCTTCATCGGATCATTCCCCTTCGGATCTTCCTTTTCCTCTGATGCCGCTTACAGCTGCCGTACTTCCTGAGCCGACTGTGCAATTTCTTTATTCAGCAGCGATTCTGCAGTGAGCTGGTTTGCCTTGCGCAGCTCTGGGAAGAGCACGCTCCATAGCCCGGTCACGGCCATAGACGCGAAACCGCCAATCACCACCGCACGCACCGCGCCCCACCACTGCGCGGTAAGACCGCTCTCGAATTCTCCCAGCTCGTTCGACGCGCCCAGGAAAAGCGAATTCACTGCGCTCACCCGTCCGCGCATCTCCGGAGGCGTGCCCAGCTGCAGCAGCGAGGATCGGATCACCACGCTCACCATATCCGAAGCGCCGACGAAAAACAGCGCCAGCAGAGAAAGCGGAAGGCTCTTCGACAAGCCGAAGAGCACAGTGAATGCGCCGAAAATCACCACGCACGTGAACATCATCGCTCCGGCCTTGCGGCGAATAGGCCATATGGTCAGCGAAATTGACACCATCAGCGCGCCAATGGCCGGAGCTGCGCGCAGCAGGCCCAGGCCGCGCGGCCCGGCGTGCAGAATCTCCTCGGCAAAGATCGGCATTAGCGATGTCGCTCCGCCCAGCAATACCGCGAAGAGATCGAGCGAGATCGAGCCCAGCAGTATCGGTGTACGCGCCACATAGTGGAAGCCGGCCAGGATCACATCCATCGATGTCGCGCGATGCTCCATCCGGCCCGGACGCACCGAGAGCTGCGAGATCAACACCAGAAACCAGAGCAGCGAAAACATCGTGAACAGAAACACCAGCGGCGCTCCCGCAAAGCGATGTGCGACCCCATGCAGCGGCAGAGTAAAAAGAATTCCCCCCAGCGCCGGACCCGTGATGTTGGCAAACTGGAAGATGCTCGCCCCCCAGGTCACCGCATTCACGAAATGCTCTTTGGGAACCAGGTGCGGAATCAGTGCCGAGCTGGCCGGTCCGCTGAACGACCGGCCGGTTCCGATCAGAAACAGCACCGCATAGATCGGCAGCACGCTGCGCATTCCATGCCACGCAAAAAGAAACAGGGTAAGCGTGCAGAGAACCTGCAGCCCGTAACAAACCAGGATCACCTGCCGCCGGTCGAATCGATCCGCCACATGGCCTGACGGCAGGATGAACAGCAGCCCAGGCAGAAACAGCGCCAGGCCCGTGTAGCCAAGGTCGATCGCCTTGTGCGTGATCTGGTATACCTGCCAGGCCACCGCCAGAGCCTGCGCCTCCGAGCCGATGATGACCATGGAACGCGCCATCTGGTAGAGGCGAAAATCGCGAGACAGAAATGCTGCTGCGGCCTTACTGGGGGGCTGGTCGGGCATGCTTCTCTGGGATTCCGCTCCGGGTCGGGAAAATCAGGTTAGAGCGGCGCTTTCATCGGGTGGTGACAATCGCTAAAACTTCGCCGCGTATCTACAACATTGTACGTTCAGCGCAGCAGGCCTTCCGCATAGTAATTCTCGATGTGCGCCCGGTAGCGGAGCATGTCCATATACGCCGTTTTCAGCAGCTCGCCCCGCTGCGAGCGCAGCTTCTCGCGAATGTATTGCTGCACGCGCGGATCATTGAATCCATAGAGCCCGGCTGCTTCACGAAAGAGCAGCTTGTAAATCGCGAACTGGTTGCCGTCCGCGCTCTGCAGCACATCGGTAGCCTGCCCCGGCAGCAGTTTGGAGATGCTCTCCCGCAGCAGCGGGTCGGCATCGAGCTCCGATTGACTAAGCGCAATATCCGCGTCACCGGAAACCGCTGCCGTCCTCACGTTGGCCAGTCCATTCGCCAGCGAAGAGAAATCCTCTCCCTCCTGCAGACGGATATGCACCATCTGGATCGTCCGCATCGCATCCTGCCGGCTTTGCTGGCCGTCCGCCGCGGCCGGTCCCGCCGCACCCGGCAGAGCGCTCACCACGATGCGCGCCAGATGATAGCGCGGCTCGGAAAGATTGAACTCGTCTTCATGGCTGGTGTAGTAGGTGGAAAGGTCGGCGTCGGTAATATTGATCCGCGAAAACACATCCTTGTTGAGCAGCCGGTCGATGCTGAGCTCGCGCCGCACTTGCCGCTGCATGTCGTCCATGGTGAGATTTGCAGACTTGAGCTGCTGCGCAAACTCTTCCTGCGTGTAAGAAGCCTTCATCTCGGTAAGCTTCTCCGACGCATCTTCGTCGCTGGCTTCAAGATGAAAATCTCGCGCCCGCTGCTCCAGGATCTCTTCGGTAATCACCTGGTTCAGCACGTCCAGCCGCCTCTGTTCGCCGCTCTCGCCGGAAAACGCCTGCGGATGCAGGCGGTCGTATTCCTCCACCCGCGCCGCGCTTATGGGAGAGCCGTTGACCTCCGCCAGCGATCCTGGCGGAGCGGCCCGATGGCAGCCTGCCAGGCCGCCAGTGACTCCGAGAATGAGACCGGAAAAAACAGCTGCGGAAAAACCGCAGTTTCTGTGCCCGGGCCGGGCCCCACGACGTGTTCCAGAATGGCTCCCGGCAGAACTTTTCGACACGTACATTGCCTGCTATCAGTGTAAACAAATTAGACGGGCCGGAGGCCGCGGGGTTAAGCTCCGCCACAATCACAGATTGTTCACGAAATCCCTGTAATATTTGAACGGGATTCTGCCGTAAACACGCAAAAATGTATCCTCTGGAGTTGCGAGGTTGGGAATGCATCAGGGCCGCTGGGTCTTGCTTATCGCCAGTGAGGTTGGAAACACAGACTCGGTCGCCGACCGCGCCATGGAGCGGCTTGTCGTCGCCATTCAGGAAGAGGGATATCGCGTCGTCCGCACCGTGACACCCGAGGACGGACTGTCTCTGGTCCGCTCCGACCCCTCCCACAGCGCCGTCCTGCTCGATTGGGATCTCGCCGAAAACAATCAGTTCGATGAGCGCGCCGCGCTGCGCATCATCCGCGAAGTCCGCTATCGCAACAAGAAGCTGCCCATCTTCCTCATCGCCGACCGCACGCTGGTCAGCGAGTTGCCCCTCGAGGTGGTCAAGCAGGTCCACGAGTACATCCATCTCTTCGGCGACACCCCTGCCTTCATCGCCAACCGCGTCGACTTCGCCGTCGAGCGCTACCACGAGCAGCTTCTACCCCCCTACTTCCGCGAGCTGGTAAAGTACACCGATCAGGGAGCCTATTCGTGGGACGCTCCCGGCCACATGGGCGGCGTCGCCTTCCTCAAGCATCCGGTCGGCATGGCCTTCCACAACTACTTCGGTGAAAACCTCATGCGCTCCGACCTCGGCATCTCCACCGCCGAGCTCGGTTCCTGGCTCGATCACGTCGGACCGCCAGCTGAATCCGAGCGCAATGCCGCTCGCATCTTCGGCGCCGACTGGACCTTCTACGTCCTCGGCGGCTCATCGACTTCGAATCAGATCGTCGGCCATGGCGTCATCGGCCAGGATGAGATGGTCATCGCCGACCTCAACTGCCACAAGTCCATCTGCCACTCGCTCACCGTCACCGGCGCGCGCCCCGTCTACTTCAAGCCCACGCGCAACGGATACGGCATGATCGGCCTGGTTCCGCTCGATCGCTTCAAGCCGGAGCATATCAAGGAGCTCATCGACAAGAGTCCCTTCTCAGCCCGCGCCGCATCGAAAGAACCCAGCTACGCCGTCGTCACCAATTCCACCTATGACGGCTTCTGCTACAACGTCGATGCCGTGGTCGAAGAGCTGGCCAAGTCTGTCCCACGCGTGCATTTTGACGAAGCCTGGTATGCCTACGCCAAGTTCCACTCGCTTTACAAGGGCCGCTTCGCCATGGACGTGCCGGACGAGATGCCGAACCGTCCGCTGATCTTCGCCACCCAATCCACGCACAAGATGCTGGCCGCGTTCTCCATGGCTTCGATGATCCACGTGAAGCTCAGCCCCCGCGCGCCCATCGAGTTCGACCAGTTCAACGAGTCCTTCATGATGCACGGCACCACCTCGCCGTTCTATCCCATGATCGCTTCGATCGACGTAGCCACCGCCATGATGGACGAGCCTGCCGGTTCCACCCTCATGGAGGAAACCATCCAGGACGCTATCACCTTCCGCAAGACCATGGCCTCTGTCGCCCACCGCCTCAAATCCGAAGAAGGCGACTGGTGGTTCTTCGGCATGTTCCAGCCCGATAATGTCACCGACAAGAACACCGGCGAGGTCTTCCGCTTCGAAGACGCTCCCGATGAGTTGCTGACTGAGAACGCCGGCTGCTGGACCCTCAAGCCTGGCGAAGACTGGCATGGTTTTACCCCCGACGCCGTTCAGGACGACTACGTCCTGCTCGACCCCACCAAGGTCACCATCCTCATGCCTGGCATCAAGCCAAACGGAGAGATGGAAGCCTGGGGCATACCGGCGTCGATCCTCACCGCGTTCCTCGACGCACGCCGCGTAGAGATCGCGCGTACCGGCGACTACACCATCCTGACCCTGTTCTCGGTAGGAACCAGTAAAGGCAAGTGGGGCAGCCTCCTCGAAACGCTCTTCGAGTTCAAACGCCTCTACGACCAGGAAGCCATGCTGACCGAGGCGTTGCCCGCGCTCACCGCCAAATATCCCGATCGCTACGGCAGCGTCACCCTCAAGCAGCTGGCCGACGACATGCACGCCGCCATGAAGGATCTGAACCTTCCCGGCCTGCTGCACGCCGCCTGCGACACTTCACCGAATCCTGTGCTCACCCCGGCTGAGACCTACCAGAAGCTCATCCGCAACGGCACGGAAAAAGTACGGCTCGCCGAAATGGCGGGCAGAATCCCGGCCGTCATGCTCGTCCCGTATCCCCCGGGTATTCCCATCAGCATGCCCGGCGAACGTCTCGGCGACGCCGAAAGCCCGACCATCAAGCTATTGCTCGCTCTTGAAGAATTCGGCAAGCGCTTCCCCGGCTTCGAGCGTGAAGTGCACGGTATCGAAGTCGACTCCCAGGGACAATTCTGGACCCGCGGCGTCATCGAGTCGCCCAACGGAACCTCGCCCACCAAGGCCAAACCCCGCACCCGCCCGGTTACCAGAGCCACCAAAAAGGCAATGTCGTAATCGAACTCGGCTCACGCTTGAAAGGAAAATCCCAGCCGCAAGGCTGGGATTTTTGCTGGCGACACAACTACCGCTATTTCGAGCGTTGCCCCCTCCGGGCTGCAACCGCATTCTTCAGCAGCGTCTCAAGAACCTTCACGTCAACATCCGCAAGCTTTTTGATATAGAGACATCCCTTGCCTGTGCTGTGTTTTCCAAGCCTGGCAAGTAACTCGTCAGTGCCGTCAACACCTAAGGCGCCATATAAGACGTTCGCAGCTTTGCGCGGCGAAAAGCCGACAATCGGCATGTCGCCTTCGCGTCCACTCTCGTAGGTGTAGTGGTAGCTGTCGAAGCCCACGATCGATGGCCCCCACATGGCGGGCTCCTTGCCGGTGACCTTCTGCATCAGTTTCGTCAAAGCTTTGGCATCCGTCCGCCGCGCGTCGTCACAGCCGTCGAGAAACGTTGCGACACTCAGTGCTGTAGGTTTCGTCTTATTCCCGGCCAACGCGGCCTCCCGAACATACAGAGATTCGCAGACATTCTATTCACCATCCATTTCAACCCGGCAGAATTCTGCGGGCTTTCAGCGGTCCAAGCAGTTGCCGACCCACACCGTCTAGCGCGAAAAGACCACCCCGTGGGGAAGACCCGAGCCCTTCCATCCGTGCGGCCAACTACGGTCGGTCATGTCAAACCCGGGTTTCCCGTTGGCATCATGGAAGTCCTTATCGAGGCTGAGCGTACCTGTGGCCTGGTCCAGTTTCAGCAAATATATGCGCGATTCCAAACCTGTGACCACGAGCCTCTGCGCCTTTTCGTCCCAACTGGTCCAATGCGAGAAGAAACTATCGTTTATCGATAGCCGCGAAACTTCAACTGGCTTTGTACCGTTGGCAATGTCGAGCGCAATCACACCATGCACCAGCGGCACACTCTGGATCAGATAATGCCCAACAATCGTAGGCACGCCGCAGAATGATCCTGGAAAGGTGTAGACCAGCTTTGCCGATGGTTCGTCCCTCTCAATATTGCTGATGCGCTCAATACCACAGCCGAGCGTCTGCACGTAAACCGCTCCGTCCGGTCCAAGGCGTGGCTCTTCCGGACTGACGTGACCATAATGATTCTCACCCATGTCCAGATAGGCCGTTTTTATCAACTTCAAGTCCGACAGCCGAAACACCTGATACGTTACCCCGCTAAATACATTCTCATTGTGCATTGAGGAGTTTGTGACCACGACCCGGTCAATCCCCGGAAGCACGACCAGGCTGTACGGCTCAAGCAATGCATTCGGGAAAGCCGGGTCAGCCGAACTCGCAGAACGAATGACTTTCCCTTGGTCGTCGATTTCTACAAGTCCTCCGCTGCCGCCCCGCTGTTGCTGTCCCATGTTGGCGTGCGCATGTTGGAAAGAGACGAGGACGTGCCCATTGGGCAACCGCAGGTACGAGTGCGGGTGCATATAGCCGTCCATATCGGTAAACGAGGTAACGATCTTGGGGTGCAGCGGATCGCGTACATCGAAGATGAACGTACGCCCGGCATCATGATCGTTTGCGAACAGCATTCCACTGGCGGGCATCACGTATTCCGTGTGATGCACACGCATTGTCTGCTGATCGGTCACCAGTGTCGTGATCAGCTGTCCGTAGGTTGCAGAGGCCGGGTCGGCGTCGATGACTGCCAGAAAGTCATTGCCTTTTTTGGCGACATCGCCAGTCCAGGCAAACATGTAGTGGCCCGGCGCCTTCGTCTGTTCCTGGGAATGAGCGGGAAAAACGAAGACGCAAGAGACAAAGGAAAGTGCGAGCAGAACACGCCGCATCGAAGCCTCCGCAAGCTGAATGCCATTCCTAGTCCGGAAGCATATCAAATTGCTATTGTTCGACACGCATTTCGGATTCGGGATTCCGATGCCGCCTATGGCAATGATGTTGCTGACCCAGAAAATCTGTTTGACCTGGGCGGGCTGCTGTCCAACCAGAAGTGATTGCGAAATGACTGGGATTTTCTCGCGGGGGTGCCAACTGTTGCCAACAGGACGAGTCACTCATTGAGTGTCTACGAAAAGATAACTCCTCATAAACGCCCTTCACAGCACTCAAACAAACAGGCGCCGAAGATCGGCGCCTGTTTGTGCTGAATGTTGCCTCTACCTTACTTGCCGCCCTGCGGCTCGGTCGGAGGCTTCGCACTGGAGTTCGGCACGAAGTTCTTGTACTGCGTATCGATGATTCCCAGGTTGCGTGCCAGTCCCAGTTTGGCCTGATTGAACTGGAAGACAGTATTCACATACTGCGTCTGCGCCTGAGACAGGGTCGACTGCGCCTGGGTGACCGGCAGATTATCGTCGACGCCCGCCTGGAAGCGGTCCGTCGTCTGTTGCAGCTCTGTCGTGGCCAGGTCCACATTGCTCCGCGCCACCCTCACCAGCTCCGCCGCCGATTGCAGATCGAGCAGGCTGTCGCGCAGCTGCTGGTCGATCTTGTTGGTCAGGTCGTTGAACTCGGAATTCAGCTCGTTCACCTGGGCCACGGCAACATCCTTATCGCCGCGAAACTTGGCTTCGTTGAAGATCGGAATGCTGATCGTTCCCTCGGCAGTAAAGTCACCGTGATAGATCTGCCCCACAACTCCGGTCACTCCATAGTTGCCGTCGAAATTGATGCTGGGAAAGCGCTCGTGCTTCGTCGCCTGCCGCTCCAGCTGCGCCGCACGCATCTGCTGCTTCAGGCTCTGGAAGTCCTGGCGGCTGGCGTAGGCTTCTTTACGCGCATCTTCGATGGTCATGCTGGCTAGCTCGGAATACGGCGTCGCATCCGACAGCTGAATCTTCTGCTCCGGCGCCATGCCGATCTCCCGCAGGAGCGTGATCTTGGCCTTTTCGAAATTATCCTGCGCAGCGATCAAAGTCTGCTGCTGTGTCTGGTATTGCACCCGCGCCCGCAGCTCATCCAGGTTCGCCGCTGTTCCCGCGACGTGCTCCTCATGAGCCTGATACAGGATCGTCTCGTCGGTCTTGAGCAGCGCCTGCGCATAGTCCACCTGTGACGACGCAGCCAGCGCCTGCAGATAGGCCGTCCCGACGTTAAGCACCACCAGCCCGCGCGACGATTGCGCGTTGTAGTACGCCGCGCTCACATTCGCTTTCGCTGCCCGCCACACGTCCCATCCCGCCCAGGCAAAAAGAGCCTGCGACACATTCACCTGCGCAACCGTCGAGTTCACCGTGGCAATCAGAGAGAATTGCGAAGCCTCGGACGGCGGGATGCCGAACTGCGGCAGCAAAGAGGCGTTGAAGCCGGAAGCGGCCAGGTCGATCTGATGAACGCCATGCTCGGCATGGAGCGAAGCATTGGGCAGCAGGGCATTGGCCAGCTGCAGCTTCTGGGCTTCGGCGGCCTTTTGATTGTCCTTGGCAAGCGTCAGCGCCAGATTGTTCTCGATACCCAGCCGGATCGCGTCATCCAGTGACAGTTGCTTCACATCCGGAGTCGCGGCCACCGCCTGAACGCTCCCTGCGTACTGGTTTTGCGCCGAATTGTTCGGGTTAGCCTGGGCCAGCGACTGCGACGCCAGTCCGGCCATCGCCACCAGGCAGCCAGCTCCTATCTTCAAATGTCTGCGAAAACTCATTCGGGCAGGGAAATTCCTTCTCTGATGCTCATGCACAGAATTTAGATTTTCACACAGTCGCATGGATGCCAAATAATTACGCGGTCGATTGTGTCGCTTCCGGCACACCTTTCCCTGCTTCAGAATGTTGACCGCCCTCAAATACCTACTCATAACATTTGAAACGGCTTACCGCATCATTTCCGATTTGTGTCTGACGCCGTCAAATTGAAGTGATTTCGAGGGTACTTTCGTACCTCCAGCGAGCAACAGCCCGGACTCAAGCCACATCGTACCTGTACAAGTGAGCCACTCGAGGCCAGCCGGAAACCGCCAGTGATCGCAAAATAGTCCCAAAATCTGTGATTACTTTGCGATTGTGTCCGATCTGAAAGGCAGTAGCCATGTGTCTCTTGACTTGAATTGAGGGCGGGACACGTAGGGGTGATTAACATGCTGAACCAGTTTTCCATACCGAGGATCGTACTGATATCGAGCGATCTGGCTTCGACGCATTCGGTACGGAAGGCCATCCGCCAAGCCGGCCTCACCGTAAATCTGGAGCCTGTCTCCAGCCGCGAAGAGTTCTTATCCCGCTTCCGGTTCAACACCGTTGACCTGATCCTCGCGGCAGCGGCTGGGCTTGAAGGGTTGGAAGTTTTTGAAGTCGTCGATGAGGCACAGTCCGGCGCAAACCCCGTCCCCATCGTCCTGCTGGGAACAGAGGCCGACGAAGAGCATGTCCTGCGATCGTGGCGTAGTGCTGCCGCGGACTTCGTCCGCATATCCCAACTGGATCGCCTGCCTCTGGTCCTCGAGCGAGTCCTGCGGGAACAGCGGAACAGGAATGCGCACGCACGCGTTCAGAGCGAGCTGGATCGCGCCGCCGAAATCCTGCGCGAAAACCAGAAGCTGATAGCTATCGGACGCCTGACAACCTCGATCGCCCATGAGATCAACAACCCGCTGGAGTCGATCACCAACCTTCTCTATTTAATGGAGGTCGAGCGCGAGTCCGTCGAAAAGTGGGACAACTATCTGCATCTTGCCCAGCGTGAATTGAGCCGTGTCGTTCAGATCAGCAAACAGACATTGACGTTCTCACGGGAAACAAATACGCCGCTGCGCACCCAGCTCTCCGAACTCATCGAAGAAGTTTTGATTCTTTACGGGCGCAAAATCGCAGACAAGGATCTCCAGGTCGTTCGGCAATATGAATCGACCGAAAAGGTAACAGTCTTCCCCGGCGAAATGCGCCAGGTGCTGTCGAACCTGATCGCCAATGCCATCGAAGCCACCGGCCCGAAGGGTGTCCTCACCTTCCGCATTCGTTCCACCCGCAACTGGTCCGATCAGGGAGTGCAGGGAATCCGGCTTTCCATCTCGGATAGTGGAGCGGGAATGCCGGCCAGCGTGCGCAAACGCCTGGGAGAGCCCTTCTTCACCACCAAAGGAAATCAGGGAACCGGTCTCGGCCTCTGGGTAACCCGTTCCATCCTGAATCGCTACGGGGGCAGCCTGCAGCTCCGCTCCTCGATAGACCCCAAGCGCCATGGCACCGTATTCAGCATGTTTCTGCCTACGAATATGCGGCCCCAGGTAGTTCTGCCTCGCGGCGGCGCATCGCCCTTCGCCGTCAGCGAAACAGCCGAGAAAGGCTCCGCTGCAATCGTGAACGCCAACGAGCCGCGTGGATCGAAACAGCGGGCCTGACAGGCATTCTGCGCTTCTACTCTTCTTCGTCCTCGTCGTGCTTCTTCGCCGTCGATAGGATCTTCTCCGCGATCGGCTGCGGCACCACATCGTAGTGATCCATTTCCATGTGGAAGCTGCCCCGCCCCTGCGTCATTGCTGTGAGGCTCTGCCCATAGCTCAGCATCTCGGCCATGGGAACCTCCGCCCGCACCACGGTGGATGGCCCACGGGTTTCCATCCCCTGCACCCGCCCTCTGCGCTGGTTCAGATCGCCCATCAAGGTGCCGGCAAACTCCTCCGGCGCATCGATCTCCACCCTCATGATCGGCTCCAGCAGCGCCGGTCTCGCCTGCTCCATGCATTTGCGGAAGGCAATCCGTCCCGCCATCTTGAACGACAGCTCGTTCGAATCCACCTCGTGGTAGCTGCCGTCGTACACCGTCACCCGGAAATCGACCACCGGATACCCGGCCAGATATCCTCGCGCCGCCGACTCCTGAATCCCTTTTTCAACGGCGGGAACATATTGCCGCGGAATCGAGCCGCCGAAAATATCGTTGATGAATTCGAAGCCCGTCCCCCGCGGCAAAGGCTCGATACGAATCTTGCAGTCGCCGAACTGTCCATGGCCGCCGGTCTGCTTCTTGTGCCGTCCCTGCGCCTCGGCCCGGCCGCGAATCGTCTCCCGGTAGGGAACCTTCGGCGCCTTCAGCGTGACTTCGGTATGGTAGCGCCGCCGCAGCTTCGACACGATGGCTTCAATGTGCGGCTGACCGGCTCCGGCGATCAGAAACTCGTTCGTCTGCGGATCGCGGAAGAACCGCACCAGCAGATCTTCCTCCATCATCTTGTGCACCGCGGGAGCCAGCTTGTCCTCATCTGCGCGCGTCTTGGGCTCGATGGCGTAAGTCATCGCCGCCTCTGGCAGGCAGACCGGCTCAAAGAAGATTTCATGCCCCTTTTCGCCCAGCGTATCGCAGGTAAAGGTGTCCTTCAGCTTGGCCACGGCACCGAGATCTCCTGCGTGCAGCTCCATGACCGGCACCGCGGTATGCCCTTGCATCACCGAGAGATGCGAAAACTTCTCCACGCCCCGCCGCGAATAATTTGTAACCGTGGCGTCGTTTTTTACTACGCCGGAAAAAACCTTGAAGAACGTAATGCGCCCCGCGAAGGGATCGGTCATGGTCTTGAACGCGAAAAGCGACAGCGGCTCCTGATCGTCGACCTTGCGCATCACGAATTCATGATGCGCGGCCAGGTTTGCCGACTGCGCATCCACATCCGTGACATGCCCACCTAGAGCCACCGCCTGCAGCGCAGCCCGCGCCGCCACTGGCGTGCGCTCCACCGGAGTCGGCGCGTACACCTTCAGGAAATCAAGCAGATGGTCCGTGGCAATGTTTCCCTGTCCGCTGGCGAAGAGCACCGGGAAGATGCGGTCTTCACGGATCGCCTCATGCAGGGCCGTGATCAGGTGCTGCTCGGGGATGGTCCCCTCGGCAAAAAACTCTTCCATCAGCTCGTCTTTACCTTCGGCGACCAGCTCCACCAGAACTTCATGAGCGGCCTTCGCAGTCTCCTGCATGTGGGCAGGAATTTCTCCTATCTTTCCCGAGCCATCGCCGTTTGGTTCGTAATAGAAGGCCTCCATCGTCACCAGATCGACGATGCCCTCGAACCCGTTGCTGTTGACGACAGGTAACTGTACCGGTATCAAATTACGCCCGAAGCGCGTGCGCAGCGCAGCGATGGTCGAATACACACTCTCTGAAGCGCGGGGATGATCCATCTGGTTGAGCACGATAACGCGCGGCAGATTGAACTCCTCCGCATACTTCCACACCCGCTCGGTCATGGCCTCCACGCCGTTCGGCGTATTCACCACCATCAGCGCGGATTCCACTGGCATCATCGCCGACTTCGCCTCATGGACGAACATGTGAAAACCGGGCGTATCGACCAAATTGACTTTGACCCCATTCCATTCCGCGAACGCGACCGCATTCTGCATGGTGGTGCGCCGTGCTATCTCCTCCTCGTCGTACGCCGTAACCGCGCTCCCATCTTCGATCCGCCCCAGCTTCGGCGTCACCTTCGCGGCATGCAGCAGAGCGGAAATCAACGTGGTCTTCCCGCTGTGTGCATGCCCCACTACAGCTACATTGCGGATCTCACTTCCCAGATAGGACTTCATGGAGTGCTCCTGAAAGATAGACTCGCCCCGCAGGCTGCGCGTGGCGGCGGATGTGAACGGAGGGATCTGAACCGGATTGGGTATTGCTTTGTGGAGGACTGGGATATTGGGCGCAGGGAAGTCGTGCAGGCGTCGCTCGGGGCGTCTTGGCTGTGAAACCGCCGTATCTGCCGTCCTCATCCTTCATACGAGGCGCGCACGGAAGAGCCGGGATTTCGCGACCGCGAGGACCCCTGCCTTCCAAGAGACTATGGATGCTAGCACGGGATTTACTGCAGCATCAAATGCTGCAGCAAAAAGTCTAAAATCCGATAAAGATGATGTTCAGACTCATCGGCGGAGCAGTGCTGGTAGCCGGAGTAATCTATCTCCGCTACCGCAGCACAGCTGTATCGAGACGCGAACGAAGGTAGTCCGCGAGTTCCGGTTGAGGCACAAGGAAAGAGATGCTCAACACCAGCGCCCGTCTCTGATGCCCTCAGCTATTCGCTCTTATAGTTCTGCGCATAGCTGTCGCGCGGCAGCCCTTCCCGCCGCACTCTGCCCACCAGCGCAAAGGCCTCATCGCGGCTCATGACTCCGCCCACCGTCACCAGATACGGCGCATGTCCCGTGGGTGAAAAGACTGTCGGATTCAATTCCGGATGCGTCTGGGCCACGGTTTCCGACTTGTGCCGGGCCTGATCCTCACGATTGTAGGTATAGGCAATCACCCTCCATTGCTTATGTGTTGCGTCGCTGTTCGTCGAAGTCGCAGGCCGCGCGGCAATGGGCTTCGCAGGTACAGGAACCGCGGCGGCCGAATTCGAAGCGTGCGCTTCCACAGGACCTGCCGCGGCAGCCGGAGGATTGTTGGCCTTCCCGGAGCCAGACCGATGCAGGATGCGCCAGCCTAGCCACACGCATAACAGGAGGACCACGACCATAACTGCCCTCCATGGAATGCGCGCCCATTCCACCGCCGGCTCTTCATCGGAGGCCTTGAAATTGATCGGAATCTGCAGGGGATCCGCCGGTTTCGTCTCTCGGCTCTTAGGCTTCACATCTGCTGCCGCAACAGGCAAAGCACCGGCAGTCACCGCCTCAGGCCTTTCCGTAGCCGGAATTCCTGCCGGTAAAGACTCCGGCCGCACCGGAGGCGGTGCAACCAGCGCCAGAATTTCCGCTGCACTCAACTCGCCTGACAGCCCCTTTCTCACCATCTGATCGAACGGAGCAGGCAAAGGCAGAAGGCGCTTCGCCCCCTCCAGCGTTCTCTCCTGCGTAAGCGCCTGCAGCAGCACCGTGGAGAGATCGCGAACATCCTGGCGCTTCAACACAAGGCCCTGCTCCCCCTCCGGAGTTTCGCGGATGCAGTCGCTGCGCAGCTTCACCACTTCACCGATGGCAAGAATGCTCGCCGGCTCCACGTGCTCGTGCACGAAGCCATGCGCGTGCAGCGCCTCCAGCGCCGAGGCCACACTCTCGGCCAGCTGCCGCGCCTCCGCCACCGTTAACCGCTGATTGGTCAGAACCTCGCCCAGGTTGGCATCGGCCGGCTCCAGCACCGCGTACACCAGGGCCGTCTCATCCAGCGTGACCTTGCCGTAATCCTCAAGCCTCAGCAGGTGAGGATGATTCAGCGCCGCTACGCCCTTCCAGCGGGCGATAATTTCATCGTCGTCAAAGTGCGATTCGATCAGGCGCAGAATCTTCGCCGCGCCTTTTCCGTCTGAAGTTGAAAATAAGGCGCTGCGGCCTTCCGGCTGTAAAAGTCTGGTCAACGGGAAAGCGCCGTCGATCGTTGTTCCTTCGTACTCTGTCCACAGTTCCATACGCAGATTCCAATCCTGGAAATATTGACCAAAGAAGAAAGCCGCGAAGGCAAATCGAACAGCGTGGAGGCGAGTCTGTCATCTGCCGGACCGGCATCTCGCTCCATCTCCAAACAACCAACTTTATACTAATAAAAGCAATGACAAACTTTCTTCCAGTGGATGAGCAGATGGATCTGCTCGAAAAGGGCGCGGCCGAGATCATCCGCATCTCCGACCTGCGTGAGCGCCTCGACAAGTCGCGGCAAACCGGCATTCCCTTGCGCGTAAAAGCCGGATTCGATCCGACTGCGCCCGACCTGCATCTCGGCCACACCGTGCTCATGCGTAAGCTCAAGCACTTTCAGGATCTCGGCCACACCGTCATCTTCCTGATCGGCGACTACACCTCGCTCATCGGCGACCCCACCGGCCGCTCCGCCACGCGCAAGCCTCTCACCCGCGAACAGATCGACGAAAATGCAAAGAGCTACACCGACCAGGTCTTCAAGATTCTCGATCGCGACAAGACGGAAGTACGCTTCAACTCCGAATGGCTCGGCAAGCTGACCTTCGAGGACATCATCCGCCTCGCGGCAAAATTCACCGTCTCGCAGATGCTGGAGCGCGCCGAGTTCCACGCTCGCTTCCAGCAGGAGCAGCCCATCTCTCTGCATGAGATGCTCTATCCGCTCGCCCAGGGATACGACTCGGTCGCTCTCCAGGCCGACGTTGAGCTCGGCGGCACCGATCAGAAATTCAATCTCCTCGCCGGCCGCGAGCTGCAGCGCGACTTCGGCCAGCTGCCGCAGATCGTGCTGATGACCCCCATTATTGAAGGCCTCGACGGCGTGCAGAAGATGTCGAAGTCGCTCAACAACGCCATCGGCATCCACGAACCGGCCCAGGAAATGTACGGCAAGCTCATGTCCATCAACGACGAGCTGATGTGGCGCTACTGGACCCTGCTCACCGACCTCCGCCAGTCCGAGATCGACCAGATGCGCGCCGAAGTCGCCGCCGGCGCCCTGCATCCGATGGAGGCAAAGAAGCGTTTAGCACGCACCATCGTCAGCGGATTCCATTCCCCCGAAGCCGCACAGGCCGCAGACGAGAACTGGGCAAAGCAGTTTCAGCAGAAGGAGACTGGAGAAAATCTAACCGAAGTACATCGGCGTCTCGCCGATTTCACTCCCAACACCATGTCCGACATGTCGACGCTGCATTCTGAGCTACTCCCTTCAGACTTTAGCGGCCAAGGCGGCGCGTTCTCATTGATCAAGATCGCTAATTTACTGACTGATATCGGCCTAACCAGCTCAAACTCTGAAGCCCAACGTAAGCTCAAAGAAGGCGCAGTAAAAATTGACGGCACGATCTGGACCAAACCAGCAATGCCGCTTGAGAATCACCACTTTTTGTCGCGTGGACCAGGTCTTCCGCGCGATCAAGTGCGACTTGTGATTCGCTTAGGCAAAAAGGAAATGGCGGTCGTCCTAAGTTCCTAACTTATCTAACGCCAGCGTGCGTTTCGTTCTCCTGCCGCTTAGAGCTATGGCAAAATGTGTTTATGGCAAACACACGTAGCGCCGCCTTCAGCGTTCGCCTCAAACCGGAGACCAAGAAGCGCCTCACCAAGCTCGCGAAAGCATCAGGCCGTAGTTCAAACTTCCTGATCTCTGACGCCATCGAGTCCTACGTTGCAGATCAGGAGCGGCTTCTGGCCGAGGTTCGCCAATCGGACCGCCAGATTGAAGCAGGCCATTACGTTCCCCATGACAAGATGAAAGCATGGCTGCTCTCCTGGGGCACTGATCAGGAATTGCCGCCGCCGGTGTGCGCCTGTGGCAAAACACACAACGACGAAACGCTGTGCCTGTAGATCGTCCCGCAGGGATGGAAATCATCTGGTCGCCCCTGGCGCGAGCGCGGCTGCAGGAAATCCGTGCTTATGTCGCCTTGGATAAACCTGATGCGGCGAAACGGCTAGCCATACGGATCGTTGCCATGGTCGAAGCTCTGAAACATCATCCCCATCTGGGCCGCGCTGGAATCGAGCCAGGCATACGCGAGCTCGTAGTCGGTGGCACGCCTTATATCATTCTGTATCGGATCCGCGGAAATCAGATCATGCTTAGTACCATCTGGCATGCAGCCCAGCGCCGCCAACGATCTGGGAAAAAGTAATTCTCGATCAAGGGTGTTATTGGATACGCACCCATTCATATCGGCCCCATCCACACAGCCATGAGATTCACCGAGGGATCTTTCCTGCTTCGCGCCGTACTTTCGTGATCTAGGGAACGGTTCAAAGTCCACGCTACTCTTGGGCCAACATGCGCTCCGCTCCCGACACCTATTTCATCACCGCCGCCATCGCCAAGCGCCGCACGCTTCTGCAAGACGATGAGCATGCCTTTTTGCTCTCCAAATTGACCTTTCATTTTCGCGACGAGGGCCGCTATTTCCTGCATGCCTTCGTCATCATGCCCGACCACATGCACGCGCTCATCACGCCCTCCTACGATCACACCGTGGAGCGCTGTATGCAATGCATCAAAGCCGGATTCTCACATGCCATCGGCAAGCACGGACGCATGGCGGACGGCGTATGGCAGCGCGGCTTTCGCGAGCTCAAGGTTCGCGATGCGGAAGACTACGTCCGGCGCAAAGGCTACATCGCGCAGAACCCCGAAGACTGGGGCCTTCGCGATTACCGCCACGTCCACGTCAGCGGCCCGCTGCTCGATCCCATGCCCAAGCGCCTCAGAGGGTGAGCCACAGCAATCAACCGGCGTCAGAACAGCATCTCTTCTATCCGGCCGGTATCGAAGTCGCTGAGGCGCAGCCATAGAGGCTTCACCAGAAAGTACGCGATGCCCGGCCATTGCTGCCGCTCCACTCCATCAGGCCACGCTGCGAGATAAATCTGCTGCGCGCGAGCCAGCTCTTCACCCTCAGGCTCGACAGCCATGCCCTCATACTGCAATGTCTGCTCGCTCTCCCAGCCAATCACAATCGCAATTCTCGGATCGGATTTCAGATTCGGATATTTCCTTGAAGTCTTCACCGTATCGAAGACAATCTCCAGCTCCGCCGACACAGCGATGCCCACCAGAGCAGACTGCGGCTCTCCGCCGGGTCCGGTGCTCGAGATCACACCCAGCTTTCGTTTCCTGATGAACTCGAAAACTTCCGCGCGGTCGATCACCTAGTCCTCGCGCAGCGCCTCCATCGGCTCAATCGTCGAAGCACTGTGTGCGGGGATCAGCGAGGCAACCGAACCGATGATGAGCAGCAGCAAGGCGACACCGAGGTACGTACCGGCGTCGATCGGCTTCACCTGATAGAGAAAGCTCTTTACCAGCTGCCCTGCGAATAGAGCGACTACCAGCCCCACTACCAGACCGCTGCCGATCAGCACACCGCCCTGGCGCAGAATCATCCGCGCAATCCCCTCACGCGTTGCGCCCAGCGCCATGCGCACGCCGATCTCGCGGCGGCGATAGCTCACCAGCTGCGCCAGCACCCCATAAAGTCCGGCAATCACCATCACAATCGCCAGTCCCGCGAACGACGCCGTAAGATACAGCCCCAGCCGCTGACTGAAGGTGTTCGAATCCACTGCATCCTGCATACTCTGGAAGTTGTCGAGCGCGTAATCCGGCGAGGTCTGCTTGAAGATGCTCCGCATGGTGGCTGCGACCGGCATATCGCCGCGCGTCTTCACCACGAAGGCCACGAAGGTCTTGAGCAGCGCTTGATAGAAGAGCGAAGTCGTCGGTACTTGCTGGTAGGGAAGCAGCAGCAGAGGCTGCACATCTCCGCCTATCTTCTGGTCGATCTGATCCCCGATCACACCCACAATCGTGAGTGGCTTCAGCATGCCAGTATCTTTGCCGCCCAGATCGATCTGGTGCTGCAGGGGATCGGTGTTAGGAAAATACTTCTTCACCAGCGCCTCGTTCACCACCACCACCGGCACAGCCGCCGCTGTGTCGTCGGCAGAGATCATGCGTCCGCGAACCACCGGCGTGCCGAGTGCTGCGGCATAGTCGTCACTGGCTGCCGTGACCCGCGCGCTGGGGTGCTTGCTGCCATGGACCGTAGGCTGCCCCACAATCTCGAAGCTCGAGTGCATGTCGACGCCGGAAAGCGGCGGTGCGGTCGCCAGCGCCGCATAGCGCACGCCGGGGGTTTGTCTGATGCGGGCTAGCGATGGCTCATAGATCGTGCTCGCAATCGAAATGGGTGCATGTTCCAGATCGGTGGAGACGGCCATCGCCGAGAAGCCGGCCGAGTCCGCGGGCATCGCAGTGAAGGTCGTGATGCGGCCCACATCGAAGCCGAGACGCGTATGGGCCAGATTCCACAGCGTGTGGAAGAGCAACCCTGTGCCCACCAACAGCAGCGTCGACAGCGCAACCTCTCCGGCCACCAGCCCACCGCTGAGCTTGCCGCTCACCGAGCGAGCGCCGATGCCGCGCGAAGAAGCCTGCAGCGCCGGCTGTGGATCGGTGCGCGCCACCAGCACCGCAGGCAGCAGCGAAGAGAGCACGGTCGTGATGGTGGCAATTCCCGCCAGCGCCAGCAGTACGGTCCAGTGCATGGTGACCGAGTCCGCGCGCGGGATAGTTCCATTCGGCAGCTTGTGAATCCCCGTCAGCGCCAGCTGCGCCAGCGACGCGCCCAGAGCGCAGCCCAGCAGGCTCAGCACCGCGCCCTCGGCGATGAGCTGGCCCACCAGCCGGCCGCGGCTGGCTCCTAGCGCCGCGCGCACCGCGAACTCCTGCCGCCGTCCCAGGCAGCGCGCAATCAGCAGATTCGCCACGTTGGCGCAGGCAATCAGCAGCACCAGTCCAAGCGCGCCCATGAGCGCGAGAAAGACGGGACGCACATTGCCGGTCAGCATCTCCTGATAGGAAGTAACCTCGAGCGCCAGGCCTTCAGCGTGCTCCGGCTCCCCCTTCAGAATATTTTTCACAATGCTGTTCACGTCCTGCTGCGCCTGCGCAACGGTGACGCCCGGCCGCATGATGCCGATGATGCTGGAAAAATCGTAGCCACGGTCCTTGAGCATTTCAGGGCTCGGCGTCAGCGGCAGCCACACCCCCTTCGCGATGTCTGGACCGATGGATTCAGGAAATCGGAAACTCGACGGCATTACTCCGACCACGGTCTGCTCGATGCCGCTGATCTTCACGCTCTGCCCAAGAATATTGGGGTCTGCGTTGTAACTTTGCCGCCACAGGCCTTCGGAAAGAATCACCACATGCGGAGCACCCGCCTGTCCCTCGGCCTCAGTAAACGTGCGCCCCAGCAAAGGTTGCGCTCCAAGCATGGTCAAAGCGCTTGGCGTCACATGGGGAACCGTGACACTGATCGAGCCGTCTTTCCCCTCCAGCACGCCCACATCTTCTGAGAAACCGCCCACCGCTTCGAGCCTCTGCGTCTGGTCGCGAACATCGCGGTAATTCAGATACGAGGTGCTGCCCGCACCCGACGTTCCGGGCGGCGCAATGATGACCAGACGGTTCGCATGCGGATAAGGCAGGGGCCGAAGCAGCACGCTCTCTACCACTGTGAACATCGCGGTATTGGCGCCGATACCCAGCGCAAGCGTAACCACAGCCAGAGCTGCGAAACCCCATCCCGTGCGAAGTTGGCGCAGAGCATATTTCAAATCCTGCAGGATCATCAGCGATCTCCTCGATGCCTAAAGCAAAAGTCTGTCATGGAAAGTCTTACATCAATCATCCTTCGTAACGCAGCACGCGAATAGGATCGACGCCCGCCGCTCGTTGCGCGGGAAAGAAGCACGCCGCCAGCGCCACACACAACAGAGCAAAGCCTACGCCGCAGTAGACCACAATATCCCTGCTCGACACGCCCACCAGCAGATGCCGCAGCAGCGGCGTAAGCGCGAGAGAGCATACAAAGCCCGCCGCCACTCCGATCATGGTCATCCGCAGCCCCTGCTTCAGCACCAGCTTGAAGACGTCGCGCCGCTTCGCACCCAGAGCCAGACGGATGCCGATCTCATGTACCCTCTGCCGTGCCGAGTAGGCGATGACTCCGTAAATCCCGATAGCCGCCAGCGCCAGACCCACCAACCCGAACATGCCCACAAAGGTTCCCGCCACACGCGTGCCGGTGCTGGCCAGCTCCACATTGCGTGACAGCGGAAACTGGTCGAGTACGGGAAGGTCGGCATTGAGACTGTGGACTGCGTTCGCAACCGGCGCGGCAAAGTTTTTTGGATCGCCCGTCACCAGCACATCCAGGACGAAGTCCGAACGGTATCCCTGAAACGCCGCCGTGTAGATCAGCGGAAGCGGCTTCTCATTCAGCCCTTCATACTTGCCGTCCTTGGCCACGGCCACCACCGTAAACCAGTCTCCATAGAGCTTCACGTGCCTGCCTACGGCATTCTGCCCCGGCCAGTAGCGATGCGCAAAAGTCTCGTTCACCACCATCACCCGCTGCGCGCCCATCGCATCGGTGGACTGAATATCCCGTCCCGCCACCAGCGGAATCCCCATCGCTTCGAAATAACGCGGACCCACCTTCTCCCGCAGCATGTTCAGCGACTCGTCTTTCTTCGCGACATAGCCCTCGGGATTCGCGGTATCGGTATCGATGCGGAAGCTCAGTGGCGACCACTCCGAGAACGAAGCCGCCTTTACTCCCGGAATCCGCTCGACGCGATGCAGCAGCTCGCGCTGAAAAGCCAATCCCTGCTCCTGCGTGTATCCCGCCGGAAAAAGATCGATGCTCGAGAGCAATACGTGATCCGGCTGGAAACCCACATCGGCGTGCTGCGCATTGCGGAAGCTGCGCATCAATAACCCTCCGCACACCAGCAGCAGAAAACTCAGCGCAATCTGCAGCGTCACCAGCGCCGAAGTCAGCCGCGCCTTATGCCGCCCGCCGGAAGTAGTTCCTGCTTCCTCTTTCAGCACCGCCCCCGGCGCAATCCGCGAAGAACGCAGCGCGGGAAGCAATCCAAACGCGATACCGGAAAACATCGCGAAGGCAAAGGTCACCACCATCACGCGTCCATCCACGCTCATGTCCAGCGCAATAGGGAGATCGCCGGCCGGCAGAAAATCCGCGAAGCTATGTGATGTCCAGGTAGTTACCAGCAACGCGACCACACCGGCTGCCAGCGCAATCAGCAGGCTCTCCACCAGGAGCTGGCGCATGATCCGCATCCGGTTTGCTCCCAGTGACAGCCGCACCGCCATCTCCCTTCGCCGGGCCACCGCGCGCACCAGGGAGAGATTCGCCACATTCACGCATGCCAGCAGCAGAACTACCCCGGCAATCGCCATCAGCACCGGAAATACGAGATAGAGATGGCCGTTCGCGCTGTTCGGCGCACGCCACAGCGGAAAGGTCGAGACCACATTGGGCCCCGGATGATAGTCCGGCCACGCCGCCTTGAGCTGCTTCATCTCCAGGTTCAGCTCCTGCTCCGCCTGCTGCCGCGTCACTCCCCGCCGCAGCAGTGCCATCACCTCCAGCGACCCATCGCCGCGGTCATGCAGAATGTTGTGCGGCTCGATCTGTGCCTGCATCATCAGCGGCACCCAGATATCCATGCGCAGCCCCGTTTCCGCGCCCTGGAAAAGCTCCGGAGCTACCCCGATCACCGTATAAGGATGCTGATTGAGATTGATCGTGCGCCCCACGATCCCCGGATCGCCGCTGAAAAGAAGCTGCCACGTCCGATAGCTGAGGACCGCGACAGGCGCGCCGCCCTCCTTTTCTCCTTCCTGCGGGGCGAAGAAGCGGCCCAGCAGCGGATGCACCCCAAGCACATCGAAGTAATTTGCCGAGCTCATCGCCGACCACAGCCGCACCGGCTTGCCCGTGCCGGTCAGGTTGACCGGGTTGATGTCCCACGCAATCAGCCCCTGAAATGACCGCGTGTGGTCGCGCAGGTCCACATAATCCAGATAGGAGATGCCCTCGTCGTCGTCGCGGCTGAAGGTGATCAGCTCGCCGTTGGCATGCCCCCCAGGAACCGGGGACAACAGCGTCGCGTTCATCCAGCTGAAGATGGTGCTGTTCGCACCCACCCCTAGCGCCAGCGTAATGATGGCGGTCAGCGTAAAGGCGGGCGCTTTAGCGATCTGGCGCAGGGCATAACGGGCGTCGCGGAACCATCCGGCCATAAAGGCCTCCAGGAAAAAGCGTGCGGGATAAACAGACGTGCACGCCCCGGGCCACTCAGGAGGATTTCTAAGCCGCTGAAAGAAAGCACCATCCAGCCCAAACTGGATTGCAGCCCCATCCCTAATTGTCCAAAATCCACAGACAATGTGCGGAAACGGACAGACTGGAGTTTCCGTGCCGAAGCCGTCACTTGAATTAGAAAATCAACTTATATGGCAATTTAAATCAAATAATTCAATTTAAACATTGACATACATGATTGAAATCAACTATTGATATTCACCAGAGATCAACCATGCCCGACCCCAGACAATCCGACTGGCAGCAGCTGACCAGGCTCACCGGCGACGAGCCCATCGTCGTCGAGCGCGTCCGCCTGGCCAATAAGGACATCGCCATCGAGGGCCGCTTCGAGCTCCCCCAGCTCGCCCGCCTCAGCTTCGAAGACCAGGTCTTCATCACCGCCTTCGTTCGCTGCCACGGCTCCATCAAGGAGATGGAGCAGATCTTCGGCGTCAGCTACCCCACCATCAAGGCTCGCCTCAACCGCATCGCCCAGAGCCTGGAGTTCGTCGAGACCAACCCCGCACCCTCCCACGCCGAGGTGCGCGCCGCCGTGCGCACTGCGGTGATGGAGCGGCTCAAGCGGGGCGAGATTTCCGCCGCGGATGCCATCCGCGAACTGGAGGCCCTGTCGTGATTGCTGGAGATACCGTCGTGATTCCGGAGATATTGCCATGATTCCTGTAGCTGGCGCAGTGCGCCTCGGCCAAGACCGCGTACACGGATTCCGGCTGCCCATCCCCTTTCTGCTGCTCTGGATCGTGCTCCTGCCGTTCCTGGTGCTCGCCGCCCCCATCCTCTTCATCGCCGCGCTGTGCGTGCGCGTCAACCCCTTGCAGGCCGTCGCCGCTCCCTTTCGCATACTCGCCGCGCTGAAAGGCACGCACGTGGAAGTCGTAAACGACCAGTTTTCGATGGTGGTGAATATTTTCTAGGGAATTCTGCCGGATAGGTGCGGGCTTCAGCCCACACACTGAGGCGGCAAAGAAAAAGGAGAAACAACATGAGTGAAGCCCGCCGACAGGTTCTGGATATGCTGGCCGCTGGCAGGATCACCGCCGAAGAGGCCGAGCGCCTCATCGCCGCGCTCGAGAAGGACACGCCCCCTGCGCCTCGCGCATCCGAACCCCGAACCAAGGCCAAATATCTGCGCGTGGTGGTCGAGTCCGACGATCCGGCAGACGGCCATGGACCCGTCCACGTCAACACCCGCGTCCCCATGCAGCTGCTGCGCGCCGGTGTGAAGCTGACAGGCCTCATCCCGCCCCAGGCCCGCTACCACGTGGACAAGGCGCTGCACGATCAGGGCATTCCCTTCTCCATGAACCAGATCAAACCGGAGAACTTAGAGGAGATCGTAGACCAGCTCGCTGACCTCACCGTAGATGTAGACGTGGACGACCACGACCGCAAGAAGCAGAAGGTGAAGGTGCGCGTCTTCTGCGAATAGGACCCGCCCTGCGGCTTCGCTGACGGCAGGCTGTCCAGACCAAGGGCTACCCGGCACAGGAGCCTCAACCTGCAGAAAAATCCAGCCTCATCTCTGTGGTTTTTGAGGTTCCGCCAATCCTGATGCCCGCTTAGCTTGAAGTGGACGCCGCAATAAGACATCCGCCAGATAGCCCGGAGCCATCATGAAGCCTCGCCCACGGTATCTGGGCCTCGCAACACTCTTCTGCATCCTCTGCCTCCATCCATCCTCGGCCTCTGAGCCAAAGCATTGGGAGATCCCCTTCGGAACCACGCTGCCGGAGGACGGCGCGCTTCACGGCAAGATCTACCAGATGCCGCTCAACGCCCGCCTTCTTCCCGACTTTGAAAGCCTGCATCCCAAGGGCGATCTCTACGCATATTCGCTGTCAGTGAAGAACCAGAACACCTTTCCCTGGCACGGCCTTCCCGGATCGGAGTGGTATGCCATCGACTACCGCGGTGTCTTCTGGCTGCAGAAAGAGACCCGTCTGCATTTCCGCCTTTACTCTGACGATGGATCGAAGCTCTACATCGACGATAAGTGCGTGATCGACAACGATGGAGTGCACTCCTTTGCTGGGCGAGGATCGTTCGTGCGCATGAAGCCCGGCCTGCACCATATTCGCGTCTCTTACTTCCAAGGGCCAGCGCCGTATGTCGGATTGGTATTGGCAGTGAAGCCCAAAGATGAAGATTTAAAGCCGTTCGATCTCAGGGAGTATCCTCTCCCAGCCGGCGCATCGGCACAGGAGCTGGAGCAGCGGCCGCAATAACACCCCGCAATCGATCGCTCCCAGCCTGAAAAAGACGGCATAAGCTCCATGCGGGCTCTAGACAGCAATCCGCATCCAAGCTATCTTTATGCCTCAATCCAGCGATGCGCTGCCGCGTACCCTCGTAGTCGACGATGAGATGGACATTGCCAAAATGATGGCAGTGATTCTGCGCATGAACTGCTTCGACGCCATCCCCTACAGCGACCCCAGGGAGGCACTCCACGCAGCAAAAGCCGAGCCGCCCGAATACCTGATCACCGATCTCGCCATGCCTGGAATGAATGGCATCGAATTGGCGCATGCCATTGTCGACGCCATTCCCGAGTGCAAGGTTCTGTTGTTCTCAGGCCAGGTCGAAGCAGAAGAGACCATCGAGAATGCGTCGAAGCCGGGCAGAAAATTCACCCTCGTCCAAAAACCCATCCACCCCAACGACCTGGTGGCAGTCTTGCGCAGCCTGTAGCGAAAATCATCTGGCGGATATCAGGGCATTTGGGGAGAAGCACTCTCGATTGTTCTCACGATCCACTCAGCATGTGGGATTTCACTGGATCGCACAGCTTGTATTTCCCGCGCCAGATCATACTCCACGCGACGAACTTCGACTTGGGAGCCGTCGATCAGTAGATAGCTGGCCCGATGATCGCCATCGTGGGGTTGTCCAACGCTCCCGGAATTGGCTATGGTCAGCGCTCCGATCCTTCGCACGAAAGGCTGGTGAACATGTCCGTACACGACGATGGATCGGCCGATTGAGGAATATACAGAGTTGAATTGTTCATCGCTGTCTTGAGCTGAAGGTGCAATCCAAGGATTTCCCGGGCTGGCGTGAACCAGCGCGATCAGCTCATTTGTTTGCATCAGAGGAAGGCGGCGTAGCCATAACAGACGTTCTTCCCCTAGCTGTTCACGGGTGAACACCGCCATATCCCGGATGGCATCCCAAAGGGATGTAAGTTTGGGAGCTCGACTCGCGAACGCCTCGAATGTTTCTGGCGCTGCCAGCATCTGATCTGTGTTCCCGGCGACGCCTTCCCATCCGAGGCTACGAATCTGATCTACGATCTCGACCGGCCCCGACCCAGCATCAGCAAGGTCTCCACCGTGAAAAACAATATCGGGAGAAGCCTGCTTCAAATCCGCTAAGACTGCTTCAAAAGCAGTTTTGTTGCCGTGAATGTCAGAGACGATAGCAACTCGCATTGCAGACTCCTCTGGTTAAAGCTCAGATCACCACCGACTCCCGATACTCCCCAAACACCTCGCGCATCGCCGCGGCGATCTCACCCACCGTGGCGTAGCTTTCCACCGCCTCAAGAATCGCCGGCATCAGGTTAGCTCCACCACGCGCACGCTCTTTCACGCGATCAATCGATGCCTGCCATCGACCCGCATCGCGCCGCGCGCGTAGCGCCCGAACCCGCTCCACCTGCTGCCGCTCCAAGTTTTCATCGATGCGTTGAATCGGAATGCCCGGCTCATCCTCGCGCGTGAAGCGGTTCACACCCACCACAACCGCATCGCCGGAATCGACAGCGCGCTGATATTCATACGCCGCCGTCTGAATCTCCTGCTGCACCCACCCGCGCTCGATGGCGCGCAGCATCCCACCCATCCCGTCGATGCGCTCAAAGTACCCACGCGCCTGCTTCTCGAGATCATTCGTCAACGACTCCACATAGTAAGAACCCGCAAAAGGATCCACCGTCTGCGCCACTCCGGATTCGCTCGCGATAATCTGCTGCGTGCGCAGCGCGGTGCGCGCCGCCTCTTCGGTGGGCAGCGCCAGCGCCTCGTCGAATCCATTGGTATGCAGCGACTGCGTGCCGCCCAGCACCGCCGACAGCGCCTGAATCGCGGTGCGCACGATGTTGTTCTCCGGCTGCTGCGCGGTCAGCGTGGAGCCCGCCGTCTGCGTATGAAAGCGCAGCATCCACGAGCGTGGATTCTTCGCCGCAAACTTCTCGCGCATGATGTGCGCCCACAGCCGCCGCGCGCAGCGGAACTTCGCGACCTCTTCGAAGAAATTGTTATGCGCATTGAAGAAGAACGAAAGCCGCGGCGCAAAGCGGTCCACATCGAGACCAGCATCGATCGCCGCCTGTACGTACGTCATCCCATTGGCCAGCGTGAAGGCGATCTCCTGCGCCGCCGTCGATCCCGCCTCGCGCATGTGGTAGCCGGAGATCGAAATCGTATTCCACTCCGGCACCGCATCGTTCGCCCACGCAAACATGTCGGTGATGATGCGCATCGCGTCGCGGATGGGATAGATGTAAGTCCCGCGCGCGATGTACTCCTTCAGGATGTCGTTCTGCACCGTGCCCGAAAGCTTTTTTACATCCGCGCCCGTCCGCTTCGCGACGGCAACATACAGCGCCAGCAGGATGCTCGCCGTCGCGTTGATGGTCATCGACGTCGAAATCTTGTCCAGCGGAATGCCTTCGAAGAGCCGCTGCATGTCTTCGATGGAGTCGATGGCCACACCGACCTTACCCACCTCGCCCAGAGACATCGGATCGTCCGAGTCATAGCCGATCTGCGTGGGTAGATCGAAGGCCACCGACAATCCCGCAGTCCCGTTCGCCAGCAGGAACTTGTAACGGCGATTGCTCTCCTCCGCATCCCCCATGCCCGCATACTGCCGCATCGTCCAAAGACGTCCGCGATACATGGTCGGCTGAATGCCGCGCGTGAAAGGGAACTCGCCGGGGAAGCCGAGATCGTGCTCCGCATCGAAGCCAGCAGCCTCAAGATCGGCGGCGGTGTAAACAGCTTTCAATTTGGAATCACGATCAGGCATGGTGGCGAACGAACATTGTAGCGAGTCGCTGACAAGATTCGCGCTGAACTGTATTCGCTTCGATCGGGGTGACGACATCAAATCGAAAGCGGAGTAGTTATCGAGCGGCCGATTGCGCCTTCCGCTTCAGCTTCTCTTTCCGCCGCGCGTTATAAAACGAGCTGAAGGCGAAATAGAGAAACACCAGCGTAATCGCGCAGTACACGATGAATTTCGTATGCTCCGGACCAACGCGCCACTCGTGGCGGAGCTTGAACGCATTCTGTGCAAAATAAAGCGCAAACAGCGCGAAGAAAAGTCCCGTAACCTCCAGCCAGAGTACGCTCCCGGCATGGGCAAACGGACCCCAGATGCGCTCGCCGAACTTCTTGCCTTCGCGCTTCGCAACCGCCGCGCGCTCGGCATACACCGGAGCCTGTTGCTGCATGGAATGAGCGGTTTGCGAGGCGCGCTCCCGGATCATGCCCGAGGCCACGCGAACGCCAACACCAAGTTTTCGCCCCAACCGGTCAGGCTCCATACATAAAAAGTGTAGCAGCGGCTTTCTGATTCGAATTGCAGTGCTCGCGCATCGGAAGTAAGGTAAAAGAATCCTGGTGCAAGCGCCCTCGCATCGCGCGAAGGCGGAAAGGAAGTAAAAACTTGAACCAAAGACTGCGGAAGCTGGTCCAGAAGTTGGGCGAAGCCATTCACGAAAGCGTCTCCGAATCCGAAAACATTGCCGGCGTCGTACAAGACATCCGTAAACAGGGATTCGATGTGCTGCTCATGTTGGAAGCGACCATCGGGCTAAATGAGGTGGAACAGCAACCTGTCGCTGCGCTCGAACCATCGAACGCACTGAGTCAGGACAAAAACGAGACGTTTACAGCGCAGGATTTGAATTTCCTGAAGTCTCTTCGCATCGCGGTTGAGGGTGAGGAAGTTAATTCGCCTCGCACTGCAATTGATGGCGAAGAAGCGCAAGACCAGCGTTAACTCCACGCTCCGCGATCATGTGGTAGTATCCGCTCGTCCCTGATTGATAAATTCTCTCCGCGTTTCCGTTAAACGCTGGAGAACAAAGAGGGTGCGACCGGAGCGATGAGAGATACACTCGGCGTTTTGTTAGCAGGCGGCGCGGGCGAACGGCTATTTCCGCTGACGCGTGACCGGGCCAAGCCGGCAGTCCCCTTCGGCGGGAACTACCGGATTATCGATATAACCCTTTCTAATTGCATCAACTCCGATCTGCGCCGGGTCTACATCCTCACGCAGTACAAAGCCCTGTCTCTCAATCGCCACATCCGCGAAGGCTGGACCAGCGTCGTCGCCCAGGAGCTCGGCGAGTTCATCGAAATTCTTCCTCCCATGCAGCGCGTCAGCGCCAACTGGTACATGGGCACCGCGGACGCCGTCTACCAGAACATCTACTCCATCGGCTCCGAGCAGCCCAAGCATGTGCTCATTCTTTCCGGCGATCACATCTACAAGATGAATTACGGCAAGATGCTCGAGTACCACAACGAGACCGGCGCCGATGTCACTCTGGCCACGCTGCCCATTGACCCGTCTGAAGTCTCGCGCTTCGGCGTCGTCGAAGTTGAGCGCAGCGGTGAGGTCATCGGCTTCCAGGAGAAGCCCAAGACAACCAACCTGCGCTCGCCCTTCAACCCCAGCATGGTCGATGCCTCCATGGGCATCTATCTCTTCAATACCGACGTGCTGCTGCCGGCGCTCATGCAGGACGCCGAAGATCCCAACTCCAAGCACGACTTCGGGCACAACATCCTGCCCAGCATCCTCGGCAAGTACAAGATCGTCGCCTATAACTTCGTCGACGAAAACCGCCAGCACGCTCTTTACTGGCGCGACGTGGGCACCCTCGAGGCGTACTACGACGCGAATATGGACATCGCCTCCGTGTCGCCGATCTTCAATCTGTATGACAGCGCATGGCCCATGCGCACCCGCGTCCGGCAGTATCCGCCGGCGAAGTTCGTCTTCGGCGAGCCCGGCCGCACCGGCATGGCGATCAATTCCATCGTCTCGGCGGGCTGTATCGTCTCCGGAGCAGTAGTGCGCAACAGCGTGCTCTCTCAAGATGTCCGCGTGAACTCCTACTCCGAAGTCGACTCGAGCATCGTCTTCTCCCACGTGAACATAGGACGCCACTGCCGTATCAAGAGGGCGATCATCGACCGCGACGTGCACCTGCCCGAAGGAACGGTCATCGGCTACGACCAGAACGAGGACAAGAAGAACTACTTCGTCACCCCCAGCGGATTAACCGTGGTGACACGCGACTACTCGTTATATGAGAACCCGGTAGCACCGGATTTCCTGCAGGAGAGCTAGGGCGCAAAGTGGCTTGGCTAAAAAGCGGGTAGCTAAAGTCCGGTTAGCTAAGAACCGGGCAGCTAAAAAGCGGTTGGCGGGATTCATTTCCTGCTAGCCGCTTTTTTCCGGCTAAACATCACTGCCTGCAGGTGGTCGCAGGGTTGAAGCGACCCGCTTCACAGCGACCCGAACTTTAGCTACCCGCTTCTTAGCTCACCCCTATTTGGTCCCCGGCTTTTCGCTATCCGGCGCTTGGCTGCCCACTTCTCAGCGCCCCACCTGCTATCCTTGCCACTTCACCAGATGAAAATGCTGCCGGCTCAATCCCACGGAACCGGCGGCTGACAGACTGCGTATAGAAGTCCATGAGCGCGGCTGGGACAATGACGTGGGAGATGGACGGTTTCCGGTTAATCCGGACGCGTCCCCGCACAGGAGCGATGACTCCAGCCCCGCGTCCGGTTCCCAGGCCGGCAACCCGCCAGGGCTCGGATCGCCCTCCTCTGCAGGGACAAATTGGTAGTCAGGGGCACGCTCCCGCAGGAGCCGCTGCCCGTCTTGTGCGAGGAGCGGAACGGGCATTGGAAGCCGACTGGCAAATAGTAGTGCAGCGTTGCCTCGACGGCGATTCGGGCGCGTGGACGGAGCTGGTGAAGTTTCACCACCGCCGCATCTACGCCCTTTGCTATCGTTTTACCGGCTCGCCGCACGATGCTGAGGATCTTACCCAGGATGTTTTCATCAAAGTATATGGAAACCTGGCCAGCTTCGATCTGGCGCGAGGCAGCTTCCAGACCTGGATCACTACCCTCACGCGCAATCTGCTGGTCGATCATTTCCGTAGAAGCAAGCAGCAGCGGGCTACCGATTCGATGGATGCCGGATGGGAGGAGACGGACGAGCTTCCGCTCTCTGACCGGCTCTCTGCGTCCGGGCCCAGCCAGCACGACCGGGCTGCGCAAAAAGAGATTGCCCGGATGGTGCAGGAAGCATTGACAAAAATCTCGCCGGAGCTGCGTGAAGCGGTTATCCTTCGTGATTTGCAGGATATGGATTACAAGGAGATAGCGCAGGTTTTGCGCATCCCCGAGGGGACAGTGAAGTCCCGCATCAGCCGCGGCCGGGCAGAACTCGCTAGGCTGCTGGATCGTAATAAAGGACAGGTGGTTTAGATGGTGGAACGCAATCCATTTGATCAGCAGCCCAAGGGGGCTTCCTCGGAGCACGTCTCCGGCGAAGGTCTCCGGCGCACGCTCCGCTGCGAAGACTGGGAAGCGTTGCTGACCGATGCCCTGGATGGGATTCTTCCCGCCGCGGACACCGCCGCCTTCGCCAGTCATAGCGATAGCTGCAATGCCTGCGCCCGTCTGCTTGCCGACGCCAGGCAGGGCCAGGAGTGGATGAAGTTCCTCGGGGCCGAACCGGAAATGCCCGCCGACATGGTCGAGCGCATCCTGAGCAAAACCAGCGGCGCAGTCGCCGAAAGGCCATTGGCCGTCTTCGGCGCCCCTATCCCCGCCGGTGGACCCACGGTATTGGGCGTGCCCATGCGCCGCATGGTCTGGGACACGCGCCTGATGATGACCGCGGCCATGGCCTTCTTCTCCATCGCGCTCACCCTGAACCTGGCGGGCGTGCACATCACCCAGCTGCGCCTCTCGTCGTTCACCCCGGCCAGCATCGAAAGCAATATCAATAACCAGTTTTACGGGGCCAAGCGCCAGGTGGTCCGCTATTACAGCAACCTGCGCCTGGTATACGAGCTTGAGTCGAAGATTCGCGAGATGCGTCAGGATGAAGAGACTGCACCCGCCCCAGCCCAGCCGGACAGTAAGCCCGCCGCAAATCCCTCCCCCAGCCACAAAACCGGCGGCAAACTCGAAATAATCCCCGCGGTACCCAAGCCGGAGGTTCTCTGGGGGCATCCGGCGCTGGCCAGCACAACAGATTCAAACACCAACCCGTCCTGCATTGATCAGCAGAACTGCGGGAACGAGATCGTGAGCGAAAATCGAGATGAGGTAGAGACTTTGGTCGTTTCCAGAAAAGACCAGGCCGAGAGGAGCTTGGCATGAATTGCGCGAACCATCCTGATGCTGCTGTAGCAGCTTATTGTCAGAATTGCGGAAAGCCTTTGTGCTCCGTGTGCGTACGGTCCATTTCCGGCGTGATCTATTGTGAGCAGTGCCTTGCCGCCAAGCTGGGCATTGCCGGCACTCCAGCGGCTGGCGGGTATACGGTTTCCGGGTCACCCGGGGGCGGTTATGCCTATTCCGTCAACCAGGGCGGCTATACCGTGAGCGGCTCCACGACCGGCGATGTGAACTTCGTCGCCAGCGGCGTCATTCCACCACCGCCAAATGCCGGACCCAGCCCCGCGACTGCGACTCTCCTCGGATTCATCCCCGGCGTAGGCGCTATGTACAACGGCCAGTACGTCAAGGCGCTGGTCCATGTGCTGGTCTTCGTCATTCTCATCGGAATCACTGACAATCACGGCATCTTCGGCATTTTTATTGCTGCCTGGGTCGCTTATCAGGTCTTCGACGCCAACCAGACGGCCAGGGCCCGTCGTGACGGCCTGCCCTTGCCCGATCCCTTCGGATTGAATGAGCTGGGCAGCAAGCTGGGCATTTCCAATGCCCAGATCCCGACCCCCTTTTCGCAGACCTACACCGCGACCGCCGTTCCGCCGATACCTCCGATTCCTCCGGCTCCCGGCGCATCCGCGGGATTTAATGACCCCTATGTTCCCTATTCCAATGTGCCGCCCGCAGCCGGCAGCGTGCCGCCTTATACGCCGGTAGGCGCAGTTCCGCCCGGAGTCGATCCTTATGCTCCGGTCCCGGTGCGCCGCCGCGAGCCCATCGGCGCCATCGTTCTCATCGCGCTGGGTCTGCTCTTTCTCTTCAATACCATCGGGTTTTTCCGCTTTGACTGGATTGGGCACTTCTGGCCGCTCTTCGTCATCGGCCTGGGTGCATGGCTGCTGGTTCGCAGAACCGGTATGAATGTCGGACTGGCTGGCCGTATCGGAAAGAAAGACGAGAATCCGCCGACACCCCCACCGGCAGGAGGCGGGCAATGAACTCTTATCTTTGGATCCATCGCATCAAAGGACCGGCCATGCTGCTGGTCTTCGGCATCACCGCGCTGCTCAACGAGTGGGACATCATCTCCTACGGCAAGAGCTGGCCTCTCTACCTGATCGTCTTCGGTGTACTGCAGCTCGCCGAGCGAGCCGCCTGGTCGCAGGCGCAGATGGATCAACAGGCCCAGCAATATGCGGCTTACGGCACCGTGCCCGGTCAGCCTCCCGCCACCTACCCCGGACAATACCCTGGCCAGTACCCCAATCCATATCCCGGTCAATATTCCGGACCGGCGCCCACCGCTCCCAGCTCCTCCACATCCCTTACCGTCACCCCGCACGACAATGAGGGGAGGTAAGTCATGGCCGCCGCTCCTCCACCCTATTCACCCCGTGACGCACGCCGTGCGGCCCGTGACTATGCCCGCGCTCAGCGCGACCAGGCTCGCGCGCAACGCCATTACTGGCGCTCCTGGAACGGCTACCGCCGCTCGTCGATCACCGGCCCGCTGATCCTGCTCGGCGTCGGCATCGTCGCCCTGCTCATCGAGACCGGACACGTCAACGGCTATGCGGTATGGGAGTGGTACGCACGCTGGTGGCCCCTGCTGCTTATCGGCATCGGCCTTGTTTCTCTGGCCGAGTACTTCGTCGACCGCGACAATCCCTACGCCGGCCGCCGCTCCGCCGGGGGCATCGTCTTCCTCATCCTGCTCTTTGCCTTTTTCGGATGGGGCTCCCATTCCGCACAGAACTGGGGTCCCTTTACCGAGCAGTTCAACGGCAACGGCGACGATTTCTTTTCCATGATGGGTGAAGAGCACGACAACGACTTCCAGCTCGACCAGGCCATACCCTCCAACACCACGGTGAACGTGCAGAACCCGCGCGGCGATGTCACCGTCACCGCCTCCAGTGACGGCCAGATGCACGTCCACGCCCACGAGATCGTCCACACCAACTCCGACGACAACGCCAAGAAAAGCTTTCAGCAGATCGAGCCCAGGATCACCTCGTCGGCGTCCGGAACCGTCATCACCGTGCCCGGCAAAAATGGCGCTCGCGTCGATATGACCATTCAGTTGCCGGAAAAATCCTTCGCCACCATCAACGCCGGCCATGGGGACGTAACCGTCGAAGGCCTGAAAAATAACGCCGACGTCACCAGCCACCACGGCGACGTGAAATTCGACAACATCGGTGGAGATGTCCACGCCCGCATGGACCACGGCGATGTCTCCGCACATGAGGTCGAAGGCCACGCTATCGTCGATGGCCATGCCGACGACGTAACCCTGTCCGAGATCAAAGGCAACGTCGTCCTCGATGGCGAGTTCTTCGGCGACACGCATCTCGAGCAGATCGGATCAACCGTCCACTTCCACACCAGCCGCACCGATCTGGATATTCCCCATCTCGGCGGCGATCTCACCATGGACACAAAAGATCTGACTGCCAGCCAGGTTACCGGGCCGCTGCGCCTCAGCACGCGCTCCAAGGATATCGACCTGACCCAGGTCGCCGGCGACATTCACATCGACAACAGCGACGGAGACATCAACGTAGTCGCGGCCGTGCCCCTCGGCAATGTGCAGATTTCCAACCGCTCCGGTGCCGTCTCACTCACAGTTCCCGAGAACGCAAACTTCGGCATTACCGCCAGCACCACCGAGGACGACGATCTCGAAACCGACTTCCCGCTGCAGACCTCGACTTCGGGCGACCGCAGAAACCTTGAAGGAACCGTAGGCCGCGGAGGAGTGAAGCTGGAGCTGACCACATCGCACGGCAACCTGGAGCTCAAGAAAGGCTCGTCGCAGCCGTTACCGCCCACGCCCCCACCACCGCCGCCGGCCCCCAGAGAGCCTGCAAGGCACTTCAAAGCCACGCACGAAGCGCCACCAGCGCCTACCGAGCAATAGAACGCACGGGTGTTGATGGAAATGTGTCCCCGGAGCGAAAGCTCATCGTTCTGAGCAAAGCGAAGAATCCCGGGCGCCTGCGCCTGGACGGCTAGCTCCTGCCCGGGAGGCGACGATGTCTTCGATGCGGGCCAGAACCTGGTCCAGTGAAAGCGCCGTCGAATCGATCACGATGGCATCGGCGGCCGCCCGCAGCGGGGATTCCGCCCGGTTCCTGTCCCGCTCATCGCGCTCGCGCAGCTCTTTGGAAATGGTCTCCGGCGTCGCCACCACCGTTGCGCCGCCAGTCTCTGTCTGCTCATAGCGCCGCTGGCTGCGCGCCTCGATCGAAGCGTCCAGGAAGAACTTGAGGTCGGCATCGGGAAAAACCACCGTCCCAATGTCGCGCCCTTCCATCACCACCCCGCCCTTGCGGCCCAGCTCGCGTTGCAGATTGACCATCCAGGCGCGGATCGCCGGATGCACGCTCACCCGCGAAGCCGCCTGTGTGACCTCAGGATCACGAATCTCCCCCGTCACATCGACGCCGTCCAGCAGCACGCGATTGCCCGCCGGCGCAGGCTCGAGCACAATTGCGGTGGTTCCGGCCAACTGCTCCAGGGCGGCGGCATCGTCTTCCGCAATCCCCTCGCGCAGCGCCTTCAGCGCGAAGGCGCGATACATCGCTCCGGTTTCCAGATTCAGCAGACCGAAATGCGCGGCCAGGTGTTTAGCGACGGTGCTCTTGCCCGCTCCGGCGGGCCCATCGATAGCAATAATCGGACGCCGTTCGCTCATTCTCCGCGCGTGCCGCCTTCGTCTTTACGCTTGCGCAGTGGCGGCCGCGAACCGCCCGGTTTCGCACCAGGCTTGCGCGGCTTGAAATCTCCCGGTCCGCTGAACTTCTTTGCGCCACCAAACTTCTTGGCTCCGCCAAAGGACTTTCCCGCACCGCCGCCGAACTTCTTCGCCCCGCCAAACTTCTTCGCAGACCCGGAGAATTTCTTGTCACCGAAGCTCTTGCCGCCGCCCGCAGGCTTCGGCTTGAAAGAAGCTCCGCCTGGCCGCGGCTTCCATGCGCCTGTGCGAGGAGCGGCACTGGGCCTTCCGCCCTCAGCACTTCTGCTCTTGAACGGCGGACGAGAGGACGAAGCCGGACGGCCCTCGCCCGCACCCTCAGGTCGCTTGCGGAAGAAAGGACGCTTCTCGCCGTCGGCGGATTTCCCCTTGCCCCCAAACTTCGGCTTGCCGAAGTCGCGGCCGCCGGACTTGAATCCCCCCGGCTTCGCTTTGCCAAACGCAGGCTTTCCAGACCCCGCCTTATCGAAACGAGGCTTTCCGAATGCCGGCCTTTCCACGCGCGGCCTGTCGAACCCGGGCTTATCGGCTCTGGGTCTCTCGGGTCTGGGCCTATCGAATGCAGGTTTGCCCGTCGCCCGGTCCCCAAACCTCTTGGGACGTGCCGCCCCGCCTGCCGCGAAGCTGCGTTTCCCGGCAAACGAGCCAGGGCGCTTCTCCCCATCGTCTCGGCGCGGACGGAAACTCGCCGGACGATCTCCCGACCCTTCAGCCGCCGGACGGGGACGGAGAGTCCGTTCGCCAAAAGGCTTCCGTTCACCACCTGAGCCTTCCCGCGAAAATGGCCGAGCCGGACGATCGCCCCGGTCTTTAGACCCAGCGCCCTTAAATCCAGAGCTCTTGAATCCTGCACCTTTTGAAAATCCAGGCCGCTTCGGCGGAAACTTGCCGCCCGCTCCGCCGCTGCGTGTGGGGCGGAAGCTAGGACGCTCGCCGCCTGCCGCTCCTTCACCCTCCGCAGCCGGTGCCGCAGGCCGAAACGGCCGCGCAGCCTTGTCAAACGGCTTCTTGCCAAACGCCGGACGTCCACCGCCAGCCTTGCGCTCATACGGCTTTCGCTCACCACCAAAAGATCGAGGCGCACCAGCCGAACCACCTTCGGCTGGCTTCCGTCCGAAGCTTTTGCGCTCTCCGCCCGTCCGCTCGAAGGGCTTGCGCTCGCCTGTTTTCCGTTCAAATGGCTTCTTCTCGAAGGGCTTGCGTGCGAAGCTGCGCGGAGCACGATCCACCTGACGCGGCGTTTCCGATATCTCAGCGGCAGCCGGCGTTTCCGTCGCCTCAGGCTCGGCAAACTCCGGCAGCGCGCCCGCAATATGGAACATCGACTGCGTGCTGACTGGCACCATCGAAAGCTGCCGTGTGGCAGCCAGCCCATTCACCGTCTCCCGCACCTTGGAGCGCGAAGTCAGCGGCGAAAGGAAGGTCTCGATCTCCTCACTGGTGGCTGCAAGCACCGACTCGAGATACAGCGAAACCAGCGCCGAAAGCGCAGCCGTCTGCGAAACCTTTGCCGCAGCCGTAAGTGAATCCTTGAATTTCGCCTGGGTCAGGCTCCAGCGCGTGGACTTGCTGCCCTCGTATTCGGGAATCACGCGGAGATTGCTCCACAGCTCCATCAGCCCGCGCAGCACCGCGGCTTCGGTCAGCTCGCGGCCCAGCGCCGATTGAATTTCTCCGGCGGTGAGCGCATTTTCCTTCTCCAGCTGCTTCCAGATTTCGAGCACCAGCGGCGACGTCTTGCCGCCCGGAGCCGTCTTCCAGTCGCGAGTGCCGCGCAGGCTGTAGAGAAACGGAAACGCCTCGCGCGTGGCCAGAAAATCCGGTGTCTCGGAAGGCGTCCCGAACAGGTTCAGCGGAATGATCCCGCCCTCGGCCACCAGCCGATGCATCAGTGCGGCCGCGGTATCGATGGCCTCGCGCGAAGGCGTCTCGCTCGGCGATCCGGCGCAGGCTTCCACAAACGATGGCGCGGGAGCCAGAAACTGCTGGCGGCGGGGAAGAAACAGGCAGAGCCCGGCGGCATTGAGCCATTCACGCGCGTCATCTGCAGTCAGGAGAGGATTGGCAATGTGGCGCCATCGTTCGGCGCGCACTTGTTGGAGCTGTTCGGGTGTCAAAGAGATCCTTCTGATCGAACGGGGACAAGCTTAAATGCGCTGAAACGCCCGCTGGATGTCTTTCCAAGAATACCGTAAAGCGATGGGACGCCCGTGCGGGCAGCTGGTGGGGTGGTCGGTTTTGGCCAGCTCCTTGAGCAGCCACTCGATGCGCTGCGGGTCGAGCGCCATGTTCACCTTGATCGCGGAATGGCAGGCGATGGAGGCCGCAATACGCGTGCGCATCGTGCCCATGTTCTCCGATTGAACCGGATTTCCCGCCTGCTCCAGCACTTCGGTGAGCATGCGTTCCAGCCGCTTACCTTCCAGCCCCACCGGCGCGGCCTTCACAGCAATGGTGTGGGGACCGAAAGGCTCAACCTCGAAACCATTTGCCTCCAGCTCCTGCGCAATCGTCGCAAACAGCACCATCTGGTGCGGCTGCAGATCGACCAGCAGCGGCATCAGCAGCCGCTGCCGCTCCACGCGCTCCACCTCGCGCTCGCGCAGGATTTTTTCGAACAGCACGCGTTCATGCGCCACATGCTGATCGATGATCCACAGGCCTTCATCATTCATCGCCAGGATGAACGACTCGCGCAGCTGCCCCAGCGGCTTGAGTGACGCCAGCGAGTTGAGATTCGCCACCGGCTCGCCGTCCTCGGGAAACGCAGGCGCCTCGCAATCATGTGCCGGACCCACTCTCGCCGATCCAGTCCCATTGCCGTTCTCATGCGCAGGCAGCGCAAAGGGCAGCTTCACCTCTTCCGGAGGCAGCACCTGCTCGGTAAGCACGAACGGCGCAGTCTCAGCGGTCATCGTCTCGACCACACCCGGCGTCTCTTGTTCTGACCTCAGTGAAGAAATAGGCGGCGTCAGCGAAGGCGTGGCATGAGGATTGGCCTCGAGCGCAGCCAGAAATCCCGCCGCAGGACGGCTCTTCATCAGCGTGTTGCGAATGCTGTCGCGCACGAAGTCATGCACCGCGGCCTGCTGGCGAAAACGAACCTCCGTCTTCGCCGGATGCACATTCACATCCACCTCATGCGCCGGCATCTCCAGAAACATCAGGATCACCGGAAACGAAGTCGGCGGAATGATGTTGCGATACGCCTCGCTCACCGCATGCAGGATCAGCCGGTCGCGAATGAGCCGCTGGTTCACGAAGATATAAATCGAATTGCGATTCAGCTTCTGCAGTTCAGGCTTCGATACAAACCCGCTCATGCGCAGAAATCCCGGATCGGGCGCGGCATAATCCTCATCGCGCTTCCACGGCGGCGGCTCCGGCAATCCCGCGCGATCGAAGGCCCGCTCCGCAGCCATGGGAATCAGCTGGTCCAGCGTATCCTTGCCGAATATCTGATAAATCCGCTCCGCAGGCTTCTCGACCGGCGGCGCAATCAGCAGAGCATGCGTCGCCGAATGCAGCTCGAAATGCTTCTCCGGATGCGCCAGCGCATAATGTGTAACCAGCGCAGTTACATGAGAGAGCTCCGTAGTCTCCGCCTTCAAAAATTTGCGCCGCGCCGGAGTATTGAAAAACAGATCGCGCACCGAGATCGTAGTCCCCTGCGGCAAACCGGCATCTTCCACGCGCAGGATTTTCCCTCCGGCAATCTCCAGCCGCGTCCCGCTCTCTTCGCCCGCCGCACGCGTTTCCAGCTCCACGCGCGCGATCGAAGCAATCGAAGGCAGTGCCTCGCCGCGAAAACCCAAAGTAGAAATCGACAGCAGATCGTCGCTCGATCGAATCTTTGAAGTCGCATGACGCTCGAAGGCCAGCAGCGCATCGTCGCGTACCATGCCCACGCCGTTGTCGATGATGCGGATCAACTTGCGCCCGCCCGCTTCCACCTCCACGCGGATGCGCGTCGCGCCCGCGTCGAGCGCGTTCTCGAGCAGCTCCTTCACCACCGAAGCCGGACGGTCGACGACCTCGCCAGCAGCAATCTGGTTCGCGACCTGATCGGTAAGAATGCGAATGCGGCTCATAAATTTCTAGGTTACGACACTACCGCGGCGTCGCAGACAGAGAGCTGTGCATAAGACGTCCGAAGTGGGAATGCTGCGAGGTTGCCGGGAACCGGACTTTCAGGAAAAATAAGCGCGTTGGTGCATCTAAGCGTGTTTACTGGGTAATGATTCGGGCCTTACTGATCCACTGAAGGCTCTTCGATGTGCTGGATCATTAACAATTCAACGGGGCGCTTCCTCTCTTCGATTTTCAGCCCAATTTGGTCACGGATGGCATCGTGTGCGGAGGGACCGCTGGCGTCGAGCAACATCTCACCATCAACCGCGCGTGGCCCGTATTGAATGTCCGCGTCATACAATCCCTCGAGGCTCGTAGCGTCTACCGATGAGTGCGGGGTAAAGTCTCCGTCGGAGAGCTGCAGACCAGCGAGGATAGCCACGATGACAGACAGAGGCTGGCCTACTATGTGCATATGAGTTTCTGTGCCGACATTCCAGCGAACCTGGCCACACGTGGTGGGCATCGCAGAATCGTCCTTCGGCGGGGCAATTGTAACTATGGACTCGTTGGGATTTATGGTGCAGGGCTGGTCCGCAGGGTGTTTCCGCAGGTGCGGCCCTAGCATGTTTGGTTGACGGAGTGAGTAAACATACTTGGGCCGCACTTTGGTTTCTTTTTTGAGAACTAACCCAAAGCGCTCTTTCAGCAAATTTTGCATCATGACTCGTACCTGATCGCGGGAAGGTTCAGCCGCCGCACGCGCCTCGATGGTGAAACGTTGCAAACGCCAACTCACAGGCAGGGAATCGAAGAAAGCACGTGCCTGACCCGGCTCATTCACTCCATAGGCAAATAGAAGATATGCCTGTATAGGAGCATTCGCACGGAAAAGCCCTTGTAGAGGTGGCCCTGCAGAGCCGTCGAGTGGGTAGCTAGATGAGAATGGCATCATCTCCGGCGACTTGCGTACTGACACAACTTCGAACTTCATCGATTCGTCGGTCGTTTGGGCGAAACAGCAAAGTGCCGAAGCGAAAATTGCCATTGCAAATAGGGCTCGAAAAGTTCTGTTAGACCAGTTTATTGGAAGCATGTGCCAAACAAATTTGGAAGTATCCTGCCGGCTCGGCTTACGAACTATTGACGGCGCTATCGATAAAACGTCTGCGCTCGTCAGCCTGGAATTCAGATTCATTCGGGTAAGTCATCGTCTGTAGACCAATCGTGAAATGCCTGATAGTCGATCGATCCCGCGAAACGTGGTTATGGAAAAATCCGATTCGCTCTTGCCAAAAAACGGAGCGGTCGTGCCTCGCGCATCGGAAACACGGCACCACGCGTCTTCGCTAAGAACCATGCCGCGGCATGATCTTCGGCTGTGGCGTTGACGCTTCTGGAGCTGCGTCGATGGTTCTGCGGCTCAAATCGGCCGCGCCAATGGGCCCTCCATCCACGCTCTCAACCGCCACGCGCAGGTTCCGGGTCTCGGCCGGCAGCCGCAAGGTCATGGTCACGCGCAGCGTCTGGTTGGCCAGTGCAATCGCGTCCCGTGACGTCACCGTGAATCCCTCCGCTTGAAGTTTCGAAGCAAGAATCGGCTGTGTTGGCGACGAGCAGACGGCAGCCAGCAGCAGGTTGGCCTTGCTGGCGCCGTTCGCTGCGGATTCCCAGCTGATGTTTTTCGACTTCACCAGCACCGTGAATTGCAGCGTCCGGCTATCCGGGTGACGAACGACGCTGTCGAACTTCACCGCCAGCCCCTCGAACGGGACCGTGGCCTGTGAGGCATCCGAAACATCGATGATAGCTTGCTGCTGCGGGTCCACAGGAGACGATTCATCCGGTGCGTAATAGCCGCCTTTGGTGACCACCCGCAGGGTGGGATCGCGCAGGCTCACACGAACAGAGCGAAATGCTCCATCGGGATTGGCATACGTGGACGCACCCGGGGTTGATAGGTCAGCGTGTAATATTCCCCGCCAAACTCGATCGCGTTCGCGATCTGGTGGTCGGAATCGTTTTTGTCGAAAAGCTTTCCGCCTGTCTCGTTGACGAGGATACCGAAGTTGATATCTCCACCCAGGAACGGATCGTCGTCTTGAAGCCTCGCGCGGGAATCGTGAGCCGCAGCATCGCGGATGCCGGTGCTCCCCGGATAGATATCAAAAAGAGTGATGCGGGCGTCTATCAGGATGTTGGCGACCCTATGAAGATAGTGGCGCACCTCTTTTTGGCTTCTGGGGCCGCGGACATTCGAGATATTGGCTTGCGGCACGCCGTTGCCCAGCCACAGGACATTTTTCCGCCTGTAGACACGCTCCGTCTGCAGCGCAATTGCCTGTAGCGTCTGAATCGATTGAAAGAATCGATCTTCCTCGTACCACGAAGAGTTCAGCTTGTACGGCAGCGCCGCCCGCACATGCTTAAGGGCGAAGATCAGATCATCCCGGTTACGGGTGAAGCCCTGCACCAGCTCCGAGGATCGATTTCCCACCACCATAATCTCCGTTGGAGATGTAAGGGTCGCAGGCTGCGATTTGAGATATCGCTCGGCCGAGTCCTTCAGAAACGCAAAGTCTTCCAGCGTCGAATTGAGCTGATCGATAACAAAGACCGTAAGCGGAACATTCCCATCCTGGCTGCTCGCCGATCTTCGCTCCTCGGAGTCATGGTCATGGACCTGCGGAGCTTCAAAGGAAAAGATGCGCTGCGGCTGCTTGTCTTCGGTAATGGTGAAGTCATCCTGGGTAAGTCCGCTCGTGACAATGTTTCCCTTCTTATCCAGAACGGTCACGTCGAGAAACACCAGGTTGGAAGCGGCTCGGAAGGTCGAAGTCGAAGAAGAGTGTGATGGCGATTGCGAAAGCAATGGCAAAGTGGGCAGAAGGGCGAAAAGAAGTGTAGCGCGCAGCAGAGTTCGCACCGAGGGCATCGTTGGCCTTTGCGTCCACATTACATCCCGGAACCGGGACTTTATCGGTAATACGTTGGACAAAAAGAAAAGGCCGCCGCTGCGGCCTTTTCTTTTTCTTAAATCAGATTTACTTCGCGCCCACCGCTTCCAGAACCGGCTCCGGCTCGTCGTGCAGGCGATCGCCCAGCACGTGCAGCCGCAGAAAGTTCGTCGATCCCGACTTGGTCCGTGTGCCGGCGACGATGCCGATGATGTCCTGGGCCTTGGCATAGCCGGCCTCTTCGAGCAGACGCTCCGCCATGTCCACCATCTCCTCGGCGGTATTGGCCTTGGTGCACTTCACCGCCTGCACACCCCACAGCAGGTTCATGCGGTTGATCACCACTTCCACACTCGACAGCGCATAGATCGGCGGGGTCGGCCGGTACTTCGAGAGCTGCCGCGCCGTGGTTCCGCTTTCCGTGAATACGGCGATCGCCTTCACGTCCAGATCCTGCGCCGCGTGCGCCATCGATTCGCAGATGGTCTCGGCAACCGAAAGGTGCAGCTTGCTTGGCCGGCCGTCATGCGCCGGAGCGGCATTCTGGATGTGCGACTCGGTCTCGATCACGATCTTGGCCATCATCTTCACCGCCTCGATCGGATACTTGCCCGCCGCGCTCTCCGCGGACAACATCACGGCGTCGGTGCCGTCATAGATGGCGTTGGCCACGTCGCTGGCTTCGGCGCGCGTCGGCCGCGGATTCTCGATCATCGACTCCAGCATCTGCGTCGCCGTAATCACCGGCTTGCGATACTCAGCCGCCCGGCGAATGATCAGCTTCTGAATGGCCGGAACCTTCTCCGGCGGAACCTCTACGCCCAGATCGCCGCGTGCCACCATGATGCCGTCAGTGACTTCGAGGATCGCATCCAGGTGCTCGATGGCCTGCGGCTTCTCCAGCTTGGCAACCACCCAGGTATCCGCGCCCAGGGACTTGATGCGTTCTTTTACCAGGCGAACGTCATCGGCAGTACGAACAAACGACACGGCAATCGCATCTACGCCGCTCTTGATCGCGAATTCCAGGTCCTCTTCGTCCTTCTCCGTCAGCGAAGGCACGCGCACCGCGATGCCGGGAAGGTTAATACCCTTGTTTTCGCCCAGCGTGCCGCCGTTCACTACCTGGCACTCGACATCATCGCCGGTTACAGCGATCACACGCAGTTCGATCAATCCGTCAGAGAGCAGAATGCGCGCTCCGGCTTCCAGATTCTCAGCCAGAGTGCGAAAGGTGGTGGAAATCACCGAGGTGTTGCCGGGAACGTCGCGGGGAGTAATGGTGAGGGATTGTCCAGCTTCGAGCTGTATCGGCTTGCGGTTCTCCAGGCGGCCGGTACGGATCTTCGGTCCCTGCAGGTCGCCCAGGATACAGATAAACTTGCCTTCCTCGTGCGCCACCTTGCGCACCATCTCGATGAGCGCCAGCTTTTCCGGATGTGTGCCGTGAGAGAAGTTCAGTCTCGCCACATCCAGGCCCGCGCGAACCAACCCACGAAAAGTCGTCTCATTGTTTGAAGCCGGGCCGAGCGTGCCAACGATCTTGGCGCGGCGCGGCGCGCCCGGCACAAGATTGGAACCAGCAAAAGAAGCGTTCATCCATCCCCCAACTGCAATTTCTTGTCGTTTCGAGTCCTGAAAGCAATTACATTTTAACTCCGGCCCGGAACTCTTGGCCCCACCTTCGCTTTAATTGCTGACCGCAACCGGCTTTTCTTCCGCCGCAAGTCGCGGCCTCGGTACAACCGGGAAAATCTGCGCGTTGAACTCCGCGCCGATCAGGATGCTGAAGCAGACCATATACAACCACACCAGCGTCGCCACGGCGGCGCCGAGCGACCCATAGACCACGGTGTAATCGGCATAGCGTGTGAGATACCAGCCGTAGATCAACGTGGCCAGAAACCAGGTCGCCGTCGCCAGCACAGCCCCCGGCAGCACCTGAATCCATGGCCTCTTGCGCGGCGTTCCGAAGTGATAAATCACCGCGAGAACCGCCACACTGGTCAGCACTGCCGTCGCCCAGCGCAGGATGCGCCCGATCATGATCACCGTAAAGCGCATTTCGTGGTCGGAATTATTGATCATCCACGCTTCGATCACATGACCGAAAGCCACCAGCAAAGTCGCGAAGCCCATCGGCACCAGCGTGGCCGGAACCAGGGCCAGCGCCACAAACCGCTCCCTCCAGAAACCCCACTCATCCCGGGGCAGCAGGTAGGCTTTGCGAAACCCTTCCATCAGAGACAGCATCACCCCCATGGCCGCGCCGATGGTCACGAAGGAAGCCGTCCAGATCGCCCGCACCGACCGCGCATGATTGGTCTGGAAGTAGGTCTGCACCAGCGTCATGGTGTCCGCGGGAAGCAGTTGCGCAAAACCCTCGCGCAGATCGCCGCGGAAGGTATCCGTCTCCGGACTGAAGGCCAGCAGCGTCGTCACCACCAGCAGGGCCGGAAACAGGCTGAGGATTCCAGAGTAGGCCGCGGCCTTGGCGGCGGTGAAGGAGCCGTGCCCGAATGCGCTCCACGCCGCCTTGCGGAGATATTGAAGCTGGCGCATCAGCATAGGATAGGTTCCACCTGTCGCCCTCGGCCTGTCAGCCCTTGAGCTTCCACTGGTTCAGAAAATTCTCCACCACGCCCGGCGTCACCATCTGCATCTTCTCGAATTCCTTGTTGCGCTGGACGAAGAGCACCGTGCCCCGCGCGGTCAGCACCATCAGCAGCGGAACACCGTTGTGAATGGGAATCTGATATTTGTCCACGATGTCGAGGTTGTGGTCGTACTGGCCGATATCCACGTGGACCAGCACGAAGTTCTTCTCCAGCAGGTCGAGGTTGGGCTGCTGATGCATGTAGTAGTCAAGAACCAGGCAGTCGCCGCACCAGTTCCCTCCGAAATCGACGATCACCCGCTTGCGCTCCCGGCTCGCCTTGCTCAGCGCGTTGGCGATATCGGCGTGAGCATCTGCAGTCTCGGAGTAAATATGGCGGTTGACCTGCGCCTGCGCCTCCGCCGGCTGACCGGAAAGAACAGCCGCAGCCAGCAATGCCACTACACCCAGACTCACGGTTCTAAATCGAACTTTTCCCAACATTCGCAGCATACAACCCTTCACAAACCCACTCGCTTGTAGAATGCCACACTGCCGGGCGTTTACCACAGCGCAGTCCGGGTGTGTCACAATCTTGCCAACAGAGGTTCCCCCAATGCGGACGCCGATGCCGGCCCCAATGCGCACCACGATGCGGAGCGTTTTCGGTTGGGCTCTTCTCCTGTCCACGGCCGCGGGCGCGCAGGTTGCTGCGGTTCATGCTCCCGATGGCAATTCCTTCCAGCGGCTGGTCAGTATCTCCGTTCCTGCCGTACCCGGAGCGCCCTTCACCCTGACCCTGTCCACGCAATGGATCAGGCCGCTCGCCGATGGCTCGACCATCACCTTGGTCAATCACCGCTTGATCGCGCGCGATGCCGCCGGCCGCGTTTTTCAGGAGCGCCGCTACCTGGTGCCCACTCAGGACCCCAACGCTGACCGCATCAGCAATCTACAGTGGACCGACCCGGTCAAGGGTGAATATTACAACTGTCTCTCGGATACGCTGGTCTGCCAGCTCACGCCCTACGTGAGCATCCCCGCTGAAGTGCCCGCCGTCCCCGGCCCCATCATGGATGGCAAAGCGTTTGTCACCGTTCAGTCGCTCGGAACCAGGATGGTTGAGGGCATCGAGACGCAGGGCACGCTGGAGACCACCACCATCAACGCCGGAGCTATCGGCAACGACAAGCCGCTGGTCATCACCAAGGAGTTCTGGTATTCCCCCGAGTTGAAGCTCAACCTGATGGTCGAGCGCAACGACCCGCGCAGCGGACGGCAGATCTTCACCGTAACCGGCCTGACGACCAGCGACCCGAAATCATGGTTTTTTCAGATGCCTGCAGGTTTCCATCTCGTCGATCACCGGCACACCGTAGAAAGCACCGGCCGCTGACTCACATTTGAGCACTACCCAGCCGGAGTCGGATTCGCCGCAGTGAACGGCGAGCAGCACGGAGCCTCCACCGGCGCATACTCCATCAGTTCCAGCCGCGTCCCATCCGGATCGAAAAGGTTGAACTGCCACTTGCCGTCCTTGCCAAGCTGCATGCCGGTATGTTCGTTCTTGAGCCGATCCCCGGAGTCCAGCGCCGTCACCGCCTTCTCCATGTTCACCACCCCGATGGAGACGTGGTTCAGCACCCCCAGCTGCTTCTGCGAGACATCCTGAATGCCGCCGCCGGAGGGACCGCTGGTCATCATGTACTCCAGCCAGTCGTGCCCGTCAGGAACCTGCTGCGATATCCAGTCGATCTTGCCCTCCTGCATCCCGCCGAACCAGTACGGGTTGAATCCCAGCAGCCCGCGGTAAAACGCATCTTCCGCCTCGCGGCTATGCACCAGCATCCCGACATGAATAATGTGCTTCCCGATGGGATTGAGCCCCAGCATCACCGTCACATGCGGGGGCTGCACAAATTCAACCTTGTTGCCCTCCGGATCTTTCACGTCGAACCAGCTGCTCCCGTCCGAGCCTTTCTCGACGCCGGCCGGGACCGCCGTCCCATGCGCACCCAGATACTTCCGCAAACCCTCCGCGTCCTCGGTAATGTATGCCAGATGATCCAGCCGGTTGTTGCCCGCATTCGCCGGCAGAGGCAGCACTTCCACAAACTGCTCGGCATTCACGTAGTAGCGCACGCCATTCGCATTTTCCGGATCGTCGCCCTTTTTCAGCCCGATGTCGTGAACGTAATAATGTTCGGCCGCGGACGCGTTGCTTGTGTAAACGGCAATATGCGAGATGGCGGTAATCTGGGGACGGGAAACACCTTGAGCCAGAGCGAACGCGGAGCAGGACACCAACAGCATGCCAGCAGAAAAATGCTTCATGAATGAGCCCTCGGGATAGCGTTCTCAAGATAGCCCAGCACTCATCAACTCACAAGCCGCGTCAGTCTGCGTCCAATGGGAAATCCCCGCTCCCGGCAGCCCGAACCATTCCCCAGGGGAATCCGTAGAAACAACCTAGAAACAAAAGGTACCGCTTCGGCGGGCAAGATACTATGGTGGCGAGGCGATGAAGAAGAGAAGACACGCTCCGAAGACGCAGTCCCCCAACCTGCTGCGGCTGTTGCTGGGACTGTTCGCCGTTGCCACTCTCAGCTACTGGATCGCCGGCGCCATCGACTCCTGGGAAGGCGACCTTCACTGGGACCGCCACGTTCAAAGTCCGCTCACCTACGACCGCGAAACGCTCATCGTAAGTGACGTGAAGCTGGAAGCCAGAAGCGCGGGCCTCGCGCCCGGCCTGTGGATCACCGGCTTCAACGGCGCGCCGTACTCCGGCATCGATCAGTGGTCCGAGATTCTGGTCTCCGCCCATCCTGGCGACACCCTGGATGTCGAATTCCAGCGCAAGGACGGCAGCCACGGCATCGCCACCTTCGCCCTCGTTGCCAGGCAGCGTCCACATCCGGACATCGCAGAATGGGCCGTCCTTACCCGGGATGGCCTCATCTCGCTGCTCCCCCTGTTCTGTCTCTTTATCGGATTCTGGGTAGTTCTCGCCAAGCCCCTCGATAAAAATGCGTGGCTGCTGCTCGTTCTCCTCGCCTTTCCTGAAGTCCTGGTCATGGACCTGGGATATGCGACCGGCACCGGCCTCATCCTGCGCGGCATTATTTATCAGACCCTCCAGCTTGTTGCTTCCCCCGCACTGCTCCTCTTCGGCGTCTATTTTCCAGAGCGCTCGCGCATCGACCAGAAAATTCCGTGGCTGAAGTGGGTGGTCATTACCCCCATCCTGAGCTTCGCTCTGTTTCTCTTTCCCTATCTGGCCAAGGTCTATTTCTTTGCAGGCGTCTCGCCGGTCTGGGCTCAGACCGCTACCCTCTGGGGAAATGCCGTCAATTTCCTCAACCTTGTCTGCGTTCTGCTCTATCTCGTCCTTCTGGTCGACAAGCTCCGTTCCGCCTCCACCGCAGACGCCCGGCGCAGGCTGCGCGTACTGCTGGTGGGCGAAGCTGTTGGCGTAGGCTCCCTGCTCTTCGTCTTTATCCTGCTTCCCCACTTCGGCTTTCGGCGCGATACTCCCACCGGTTTTTGGGTGGTCTCCGCAGGCGCCATCCTGTTCATGATCGCGCCGCTGACCCTCGCCTACGTGGTTTTGGTGCAGCGCGCCATGGATGTCCGCGTCATCCTGCGTGCCGGCACGCGCTACCTGCTGGCCAAGGCCTTCCTTGTGGTTCTGCAGTTTGTGCTCGTCCTGGTCGCCGGTCTGCGGCTGCTGCTGCCGGTGCTGCATAAGAAGGAGCCAACCAACGCTGACGTCGCCGGTGCTTTTGTCTTCGTTGCACTGGTGATGGCGCTGCGCTTCGGCCTCCGCAAGCGCGCGCAGGCCTGGCTCGATCGCAAGTTTTTCCGCGAAGCCTACAATGCCGAGAAGGTTCTCAACGAGCTGTCCGATGAAGTTCGCCGCTTCACCGAAACCGGACCCTTGCTCGAGACCGTCGCCCGCCGCGTGGCCGACACCCTGCACATCAATCAGGTGGCCATGCTGCTGCGCCGGGGCGAATTCTTCCAGCTCCAGCAGTCCATCGGCATCTCCACCTCCGGAACCCTCTCTCTGCCCTCGCAGGCTTCAGCCGTGCGCTACCTCACCTCCACCAACGAGCCGGCGCGCCTTTACCGTGAGGACCCCGACGCCTGGTATCTGATGGCCGGAACCGCCGAGCGCAGCGTCCTGGACATGGTGAATGCCGAGCTGCTCCTGCCCATGCCCGGCCGCAACCGCCTCATGGGCGTGATGGCTCTGGGTCCCAAGCGCTCGGAAGCCGCCTATACCCAGGCCGACCTGCATCTGCTGCAGACCGTAGCCACCCAAACCGGCCTGGCCATCGAAATCGCCGAGCTGGCCCGCTCGTTGGCCGATGAAGCGGCCCAGCGCGAGCGCGTCAACCGTGAGATTGAAATCGCCCGCGAAGTACAGGAGCGCCTTTTCCCGCAATTCATGCCCAATCTCGACGGCGCAACCGTAGCCGGCCACTGCCGTCCTGCGCTCGGCGTAGGCGGCGACTACTACGATGTCTTCGAGCTCAGCGATGGACGCACCGGTCTCGCCATCGGCGATGTGAGTGGCAAGGGCATCGCCGCCGCGCTCCTGATGGCCAGCCTCCGCGCCAGCCTGCGCGGCGTCACCCTCGATAATCCCCGCGAATTCGCGAAGCTGATGGACAAGGTCAATCGGCTGGTCTACGAAGCCTCCGCCTCCAACCGCTACGCGACCTTCTTCTTCGCCGCCTACGATCCCAAGACCCGCAAGCTCGAATGCGTGAATGCCGGCCACAACGCACCCCTTGTATTGCGCTGCGGTCCGGACGGCTCAACTGAGGTAATCCGCATCGAGGCCGACGGCCCCGTAGTCGGGCTTCTGCAATACGCGCCGCCATACAGCGAGCAGACCCTGACCCTCGAACCCGGCGACCTCGTGCTCCTCTACACCGATGGCATCAGCGAAGCCATGACCCACGACGATGAGGAGTGGGGCGAAGAGCGCCTGATCGCCGCCGCCGATTCCTGCAAGCATCTTAGCGCCGACGAGATTCTGAAAAAACTCTTCGCGGATGCCGACGCGTTTACCGCTGGAGCCGACCAGCACGACGATATGACTCTGCTGGTGTTAAAGCTGGAGGGATGAATCAAGGTCATATGTCTTCCGCCAGAATCAGGATCACGCTTTCGCTGCTCTCGTTCGTGCTCTTTACTTCGCTCTTCTCTGCCTGCGCACAGGAGCCGAAGATCGCCGCCGTCCCGCCGCGTCCGGCCAACACGCTGGTCATGCTCCCCGACGGCTCAACCGTCCACGTCGAGCTGGCTAAGACCAACGACGAGCGTGAATATGGGTTGATGGGCCGCACCTCGCTGCCCGAAGGGCGCGGCATGCTCTTCATCCACGACGAATCCGGCCAATACCCCTACTGGATGTACCACTGCAAGATCGGCCTCGACATCCTCTGGATGGACCAGAGCCACCACATCGTCGAGATGTCCCCCAACACACCGCCCTGCAAGGGCCTCGCCAAGACCTGCCCGTCCTTCGGAGGCCATCAGACCTCGATCTACGTCCTCGAACTGCCGGTAGGCTCCATCAAAGCCCATCAGCTTGCCGAAGGCCAGACCGTCAACTTCAACCTGCAATAAATCGAACACCGGGATTCTGAGCAAAGCGAAGAACCTCAGCGCATCCTGCCCTTCAATCGGCATTCAGGGAATCAAAGCGGATGCGCGCGTCCCACGGCGCCGAAGGCGCCTGTGCCCGGACGGCGAGTCCCGGCCAGTCCTGTAAACTCAAAGAAGCATGATCCTCCCTTTCGTCCGTGAACTTCTCGCGGACCTGGAGAACTCACCCTCTTTTGAACAGGCACGAAGGCATCTCGCCCTTGCCCGTGGGCGTCGTCGTGTCTCCGGATTGACCTCGACCGCCCGCTCCCTCTATATCCCGCTTTTCGCGCGCGCCGCGAACGCGCCCGTCGTCATCATCGTTCCCGATAACAAAGCCGCCGACTCGCTGCAGGTAGCATTGCGTGCTGGCTGCGACCTCACCGGGGCCATTCCGCCCAACCGCGTGCTGAAGCTCCCGGCACATGACGTGCTGCCCTTCGAAAACCTCTCACCGCACCCGGAGATTCAGGAAGCCCGCGCCGCCACGCTGTGGAAGATGGCCACCGGAGGCGCATCCATCGTGATCGCTCCCGTCGAAGCCGCCGCCATGAAGCTCTTTCCCGCTCCGTTCTACGCAGGCCTCGCGCAGGTGCTGCGCCGCGGCGAAGAGGTCGATGTCGAAACCCTCATCGCGCACCTCGCCACCGTCGGCTACACGCCCATGGACATCGTCGAGATGCCCGGCCAGTACACGCGCCGCGGCGGCATCCTCGATGTCTATTCGCCCGAAGCCGACCGCCCCGTGCGCTTCGAGTTCTTCGGCGATGAGATCGAGACCATCAAGAAATTCGACCCGGAAACCCAGCGCTCCGCCGCGCCGCTCGACGAAGCCATGTTGCTGCCGCTCACCGAAACCCCGGTCACCGAAAGCCTGCTCGCCGCTGTGCACACCCGTCTCAGCGGAGCCCGGGTAGAGTCAGGCGACGATCCCGATCTCGTGGAACAGGCCGTAGCCGCAGGCGGCGTCAGCGTCTTTCCCGGCTGGGAATTCTTCGCCGGTGTCTCCGGTGCTTCCACTTCGCTGTTCGATCTCCTGCCGCGCAGCCTGCTCTTTGTCGACGAGCCGGCCATGGTCAAGAATCAGATCGACCGCTGGTGGAACAAGATCGAGCAGCGCCACGAGCGATCGAGCATCGGCTCGCTCATCCGTCCCGAAGATATCTACACTCGTCCCGAAATCCTCGAAGCGCAGTTGAGCTCCCATCCCGGCCTCGACCTCGACCAATTGGGTGCTGTGGATGTTCTCGACGAAGACAACACCCTGGGCGAAGTCGCCTTCAACTCTCGCCCCACGCTGCGCTTTCACGGATCGATCCCCGCCTTCATCGAGCAGGTGCGCCAGCTCATGCAGGCTGAGACCCGCACCCTGCTCGTCGCACCCAACCAGGGCGAGGTCGAGCGACTGGCCAATCTGCTGCGCGAATACGAGCTGCCCTATCGCCTCGGTAGCCGCACCCAGCACGCCGGCAGCGAAAACGTCTACGACGAATCCAGCTACCTCGCTGGAAACTTCCGCACGCCCATCATCGTGCGCAGCAGCCTCGCCTACGGCGTGAGCCTGCCCGACGCCAACATCATGCTCTTCGGAGCGAACGACTTTTCTGACGATGCCGACGTCACGGCGCGCGTCGCGCCCAAGAAGTCGAAGACCTCGGCCTTCGTCTCCGATTTCCGCGATCTCACCGTGGGCGATTACGTCGTCCACGTCGAGCACGGCATCGCGCAATATCAAGGCCTCAAAGAAATTGTGCAGGACGGCGTCTCCATCGAATTCATGATTCTCGAATTCGCCGAGCAGTCGCGGCTCTACGTGCCGCTCACCCGCCTCGATCTCATCCAGAAATACCGCTCCACCGATGCCGGCCCCGCGCCCATCCTCAATCGCCTCGGCTCGCAGCAGTGGGCAAAGACAAAAGCCCGTGTCCGCAAGGCCATGGCCGACATGGCCGATGAGCTGCTGAAGCTCTACGCGCAGCGCAAGGCCGCGCAGGGCAACGCCTTCTCGCCGGACAACGAATTCCAGAAAGAATTCGAAGACGCCTTCGATTACAACGAGACCGACGATCAGCTCTCCGCCATCAACGACATCAAGCGCGACATGGAATCGACCATGCCCATGGATCGCCTGCTCTGCGGCGACGTCGGCTACGGCAAAACTGAAGTGGCCATGCGCGCCGCCTTCAAGGCGGTGCAGGATGGCAAGCAGGTCGCGGTCCTCACCCCAACCACAGTCCTCAGCTTCCAGCACTTCGAGACCTTCAAGAAGCGCTTCAAGATGTTTCCCATCAACGTCGAGATGATCTCGCGTTTCAGGACCCAGAAGGAGCAGAAGGACATTCTCGAACGAACTGAGGCCGGCAAGGTCGATATCCTTATCGGCACCCATCGCCTGCTTTCGAAAGATCTCAAGTTCCAGGATCTCGGCCTGTTGATCGTTGACGAAGAGCAGCGCTTCGGCGTGCGCCACAAAGAGCGGCTGAAGCAGATGCGCTCGGCCATCGACGTGCTTGCCATGTCCGCCACGCCGATACCGCGCACCTTGCACATGTCGCTCGTCGGCCTGCGCGACATGAGTGTGATCGAGACGCCGCCCAAAGACCGCATGGCGATCCAGACCATCGTCGCCAAGTTCGACGAGAAGCTGATTCGCTCCGCGGTCGAAGTCGAGCTCGAACGCGGCGGGCAAGTCTACTTCGTTCACAACCGCGTCGAAACCATCTACGAGCTCGCTGCCAAAATTCAGGAGCTGGTGCCTGCCGCGCGCATCACCGTAGGCCACGGCCAGATGAGCGAAGGCGAGCTCGAAAAAGTGATGCTGAGCTTCATGAACGGCGAGCACGATGTATTGGTAGCCACCACCATCATCGAAAACGGCCTCGACATCCCACTCGCCAACAC
>CAVUWQ010000018.1:0-39412 GCA_963745105.1 uncultured Acidobacteriaceae bacterium | reverse complement strand
ACCGACACTGCCCCGGCCCAGTGCAATGTGCTGATTTGGCAATTGCAACCATTGCATTCTCTCCACCGTGTACTGATTCGAAATTTTGGTTGGCGACCAACCGACCGTGATGCTTCCATTGCCACTTTCTTGGGCGGTCTGGTAGTCTTTCATTACAATTCTGGCGATGGAGTTCGCCTGAGACGCCCGGCCACCGAGCCGGAGCTGATGACTCCTACATTCTTGTAGGAGGCCGTTTGCCCGAAATCGCAATCTCAGAAGTCTCTCTCTGAGCATCTTCGCTCTTCTGCTTCGATCTCGGACGCTGGATTCCCGTATCGGCTACTTGTCGGGCCTCATGGCGGGTTCTGCGTCTGCGCTGTCTGCTGGTCTCGTGAACTATGCGACCTACGCTTCGCGAGACGCACCTACTGGCTGATCCTGCTGCTGGCCCCGGCGGGATGGCTAGTCGGCTAGATGTACAAGTAGTTCGGCAGCTCGGTCGAAGGCGGCAATAACCTGATCCTGGAGGAGGCGCATGATCCGAAGCCGACGATCCCGTTGCGGATGACGCCGCTGATCCTGGTTGGCACGTTCGTGACGCACACTCTTCGGCGGATCGGCGGGACGCGAAGGTACGGCGATCCAGACCGGCGCTTCGCTTGCGGATCAGCTGACGGGGCCGCTCCGCATGACGCCGCACGACCGCCGGATTCTGCTGATGGCAGGCATCAGCGCGGGTTTCGCTTCGGTCTTCGGGACGCCGCTAGCGGGGGCAGTCTTCGGGCTTGAGGTGCTGGCCTTCGGCAGATTGAGCTATGACGCGATCGCGCCATGTTTCATGTCGCGCATTTATCGGCGATCTGGTGACGAACGCATGGGGCGTGCACCACACCGTCTACAGGTATCCAGCATGTGCCGCCGATGAGTTTCAGGGGCGTCGTCTACTCGATGGTTGCGGGATGGCCTTTCGGCCTTGTCGGCATGGCCTTCGCCAAGCTGACCCATTTTGTCTCGCACACGGCACGGAGGTTCATCGCCATCCGCCGCTTCGGCCGTTCGCGGGTGGCCTTATCGTCACGGTCGCGGTATTTCTGATTGGAACACGCGAACCTGAAGTACATCGGGCTCGGCATTCCGACGATCGTCGCATCGTTCAATACGCAAGCTGCCGCCGTATGACTTCGCGGCCAAGTTTGTGTTCACCGCGGTTACGCTCGGAACCGGCTTCAAGGGCGGCGAGGTGACTCCGCTTTTCTACATTGGCGCGACCCTGGGAATGCGCTGTCGCGAATCCTGCCGCTGCCCGCCGTCGCTGCTTGCGGGAATGGGATTTGCCGCGGTGTTTGCCGGTGCAGCCAACACGCCAATTGCGTCCACGCTGATGGCCGTGGAGCTGTTTGGCGCAGAGGCTGGAGCGTATGCCGGCATCGCCTGCGTGATCAGCTATCTGTTCTCCGGCCATGCCGGTATCTACCACGCCCAAAGGGTGGGCAGCAGCAAGCATCTGAGCACGACGGCGGAGGAGGGGCTTTCGCTGGGAAGCTAGCGAAGTTGCGTGACGTCACACCGCTGGACCTGTTACTGAATGAAATCGACAATTTGGTTTTTTAGAAGGGACCCTTATGGAACATCTCGGTGTTCTTCGGCTTTACTTTTCCGCCTCCGAGATGCGGCGGTCGGACACCTGGTGGAAGCGGCTCGCGCCACAGAGCCTTGGCCCTTACCTGCTGAAACAGGCCAAGGACCATGGCATCGAGCAGGCCCTGCTGCACCGGGTCATTGGCGGCTATCTGAAGGGCCAGGACCTGTTGTTGGATACCGGCGAAATTCAGCCGGCAAGACTGCCCCAGTGCCTGGAGCTGGTAGGAGACGAGGAAGATCTGGAATCCTTTGTCAAGCACAACGCGGAGCATCTGAAGAATGTGCGGATCATCTTCCTGCACGGCAAGGAGGCTGAGGTAGAAGCGGCGATTGACCGCGAGGAACTGGAACAGGCGTTAGAACTGGAACACAATCCAAACTTCACCGCTGCCGATGGCGAGTGAGGAGTGTCATGTCACTATCTACTTGCCTTCTCGTTATGCTGGGCGGTGCGGTGGGCACATTGGTCCGCTACTTGATCTCGGTGCTGACAAGCGCTGCCCCGCATGAATTGCCGTGGAGCACAATCGCCATCAATGTCGCAGGCTCGTTCGCTATCGGCTTCTTTGGAACGCTGACGCTGGCAAGCGGTAGACTCCCAGTATCGGAAAGCGCCCGACTACTGGTGATGGTGGGCCTCTGCGGCGGCTTCACCACCTTTTCGTCATTCAGCCTTCAAACATTCGAGCTTATGAGAAACGGATATATCGTCCGAGCAGCAACCAACGTCATCGGGTCAGTTGTATTGTGTGTCTGTGCCGTCGCTCTCGGACACGCTATAGCCGCATATTTCAATAGCAACGCTCCCGAAGTCGTACAAATTTCTGCCGAGGAAGAAGCCAGCCTCGCTCCAAGGCGAGAAGGATGAGGATTCGGCGATTTACATGACAATTTGCTGTGCAGCTCCGTCTCATTGTTCCTCAAACAGCATGGTCATCTGGATTCTGGAAACGAGGTTCAGAACTTCCTCGACGCCTACGGGCCGAAAGCCGATGCAAAACAGGTAGAGGTCCAGCGTCCGCCTGACAGTCAATGAAAGCCCTTTGACTTCCGCTTATGTCAGTCCAAGTGGCAATGGTAGATTGGCTTCCGCAAAGACCTGTTTGCTGAAAGCCTCGACAATCTTCGGAATGTCCTCCGCTGTCTGATACGGAACTTGAATCTTTACACGCTCCGCGAACAATGGCGGGTGGCATTGCTGTGTCGTGTGATTAACGTCGTATATGAGCTCATATCCCTCGACACCTTCCAAACCGACGATGCATTGATAGGGCTTTTCTAGGCCCAGTCTTTCCAAAATCTGAACCGATTTTTCGATCAGATTCGGCAACCGCACCCGTATCTCGGAAATCGGAATCCAGTTTGAAATCCTTTGGCTGTCGATGCTCCAGAGTTCACCCTTCCGAAAGAGAAAGGTCGAGGTATACGCCTTCCCAGGGTCGATGGACATGTAGCGCCCGATCCCATCGGGTGCCACGAAGGGATACTCAATGTGGCCCCGAATCGAGGTGAGCAAAAGTCCACCGTGCCCGCCTGCGGCTGTCGTCAGATCATGGACGGTCCATTCGCACTTCGGATCAGAAGACGGCACGAGACGGAACCAGAAGCACGCACCCTCTTCGTCAAGAATCTCGTCCTTCAACCCGTTATCGAACGGCATCACCCCGCGGGCGCGTCCAAGCGGCTGTCCCTTTTTTCTATATCTTCCTTCACCACTCTGCGGTCGCACGCCGGCGTAACTCTCCGGAGCAGACCGCGACGTATCACCGTTTCCGTAGTTGTGGACGGTCTGGTTGAACACGCCTGCGGTGATGCTATTGGTGGGATTAATCGCCGTGACGTTGAGGTCCCCCGCCACCAGAAGATCGGCCACATACTCTGCTTCCGTCTCGTCAATCTGGGTCGCCTTAGCTTCATGGTCACGTTTCATCTTCTGGAGACGCTCCACCGTGTACGCCTCCTCGTCATCATCCACAAACTTATGGTGGACACCGCAAAGCAGAATCAGATTCTCATAAGCGCGGCGCTCTTCCTGTGTTTGCGAAAGATCGTATCGAGGACCCCCGGGACTTTCCGCTTTGATGTGCGCGGCTTCGCCCAAAAGCGTAGTTCCATCCGTAATGGAATTTGGGCATTTCGGAAAGGCGCAGCGATTGCTCGATTTGGCATACAACAGGCGGTATGCCTTCTGTGTCGGCTTCAGCGGTTTGGAGGATTTTGGCATAGAACAGGGATAAGTTTACGCCCTTCCTCTCGCGCCGGATCTCGGACAATTCCACTCGATTGCCAGGCACATGAAGCAAAGAGTGCATCGTGGTAGCGGCTCTGAGTTGTTCGTTATCATTTGAAAGACGTCATGATTATTCGGATTCCACAGCGGGCTCAGGACGATTGTGCCATTTGTAGCGTGGCGATGGTTATGGGACATCCCTACTCTTATGAGCGCGTCGTTGCGGAAAGCGACAAATATCCAAAACAGAATTCCGATGGGAAGTTTTCAGCGTGGTGGAAGACGTATCTCCACGACGAGGGCTTTGAAAATGTGTATTGCTACTTCGATGGCCTGCGTGGACTCGGCCAGCATGGTGGGAAGGTTGTCGGTCTTCTTGGCATGGATATTCCTCATCGTAAGAGTGGTCACATCGTTGCAGTCGACGAAATAGGCGTAGTTGATCCCGCCGACAATGCACCAGACCATGTGCCGCTTGACGAATATGTATGGACCCGCAGACTGGACGGCGTGGTCTTCCACCAAGAGTGGCTCGCAGTCCGAAAGACGAACCTTTAAGGACAATTGGCTACGACGTTATCGAGGCCTGCGTTGCTTCGCTCGCTCCATCCAATCGGACCGCCTTAGCGTTGATGTCATGGCTCCGCGTCTTCAACGTCCGTCGATTCTGTAGCTTGTGCCTGCTCGGTAAGTACCTTGTTGTAGATGAACATGAATTGATGCGCAAGGCGCCGTTCCCGCGCTTCTCTGAGGGGCAGACGATAGTTCGGAGTCGCAAGCTCCTCACCAAACATCGACTGAAGCGCAACAGCAACAATAGCTGGATCAATCACTCGACAGAGCACAGTGTAGGTATTGCGATCGAACGAGGATTCTACCGGTAGCCCGGTGGTCATCCCCCATCCATGCGGCAGATAGGACTTCATCAGTTCAAAGATGCTTGCCGGGTCTGCTTCAACCTGCCGCGCTGTATACGAGCGCACCGTATCTTGCCCGCTGGATTGTTCCCACCAACTCAGGTACGTTCCGGCATCTTTGGGGTCGAGTACCCAGATCGCTTTGCTCTGTGCCGTGAGGTACGCTCCGATTCTCGTTCCGAGCGCGGCTTGCATTTGCTTCACTTCCTCAGTGGTGAGGACTGGCTCGACCGTCCCATCACCCGGGCCCAACCAGCGTGCGGCGTCGCATGCAAAATGGAGCGTCTCGGAGTGCGCCATCAACTCTATCGCAATTGCTCCGCGCTGTTCTGCTGGAATCCGCCGCATCAATTGGCTGACACAGATCACTGCTTGCATCAGAGGTTGCATGAAGAAAACGAAGCTCTCGGGCGAAGGGAAACAGCCCCCGTTTCGCGCCAGGACCTCGACTAAGCGCGCCGCAGACTCCGCAGGCATTTGCTCTTCCTGAGCACGAAGCTTGTAGAGTATAGTGCTGGCGTTCCGGTCGTTGATGAGACCGCGAAACATCTTAGCCGATTCTTCGACGCTCACCTGCGGTAGTCCTGCGATAAATGCTTTCAATGCGAGATCGGGCACGTCGGAGCTGCTGACACCGTAGGTGAAATATCGCGGGAAGTAATAGCTCGATGCAATCCGCTGGTCCCGAGCGAACTCAGCCTCCCAATCGCTGCCGATGATGGTCGAACCCATGCGAGGGAACAATGCTTCTACCAAACTGGCTGCAGCACGTTTTTCTGCAGCGGTCATGCCCTCCGTGTGTGCCTCGATGAACTTGCCTGCGTTAGCGTTTGCCTTATCGGCTGAGCGCGTCCGCAGTACCGGCTCCGAATCGTGACGGATGGCATCGTAGAGCTTCGGATAAAACATCCGCAGACCTTCAACAAGCAGCAGGTCCGGTGTGTAGCTCTCGCCTTTCAGGATGGTCAAAGCGAAATGGAGTGCGTTCGCATACCGCTTCGCCATGCGTGGAGTCTTCAGCCGAATCAGAATTCCGTCGATGAAATGACGCACAAACTCATTAACTTGGTTCTGGCTCATCTCCGTGCCGGATTCACGGAGAGCTTCATCCACCAGTTCAAAGCAATACTGCCGCAGCGCATCCGGCGACGGCGGCGGAAGATGCAGCGGCACTTGGACAATCTTTTCGAGAAAGTTGATGCCAGCTTCGTAGGACTGGCCGGACGAGGAGGCGTACTTCTCCCCAATGGCACTTGCCACCATTTGTTCGTCGAAGGCCAGAACGTAAGCCGTGTTTTCAAAGTCGCCCGTCAATTTTACGAGCCGGAAGATGGCCTGTATCTCCGCTCGGTCCAGACGGTCGATATCGTCCATGATGATGACGACACGCCGATCGGCATCCCGTAACATCGCGCTGATACGATCGCGCAACTTGTCCAAGGAGACGGTAGACAATGCTGTGCCCGCCCCAACGGCGGCATCACCCCATCCCCCGGGAGCGACCTTGAGTAGCGCCCCATACTTCTTCAGTACGTCCCCCAGTTTTTCAGCGTCAGTGGTCAGTTCTTTGTCGAGCACCTCTGCCAGCGTCGCAAAAAAACCTTGCAGCAGGGCCTGCTCACCTTCCATACGCCAGGGATTGAACGATACGCAAATGATCGACGGGTAATCCTTCAGTCTCCCTCGAATGAAATTGAGAACAGTAGTTTTGCCGTCACCCCAAGGCCCATAGATTCCAACCACGAGGCTGCTCGGGTCATTTCGCTCGCCGATGGTATCTGCAATGCGATGTGCGAAAGGCTTACGATCAAAAACATCGAACTCGGGATCGGTGAGCGGAGCATCGGTTCGATACGGGCCTGTAGATTGTTTCGGCTCATCGGCCACAGTTGGGACAGGGGTAGCGTCAACTACCGGGGGCACTGCCTGCTTACGAAACTTTGAACGCAGCTTCTCCCAATATCCCATCTCTAGATTCTAGGCGCTTCATCACGTTATTACCTCTTCTTCGGGAGGAAGCCTCCTCCCGCGCTGCAGCCGCGTTGCGTCTTCCGCTCCCATCTCTGCGGGCCTGTTCCTGCCCGCAACGCCCTCCCTGTTAATTTGGCGCGCAGCCGCGCGCAATAAGGAAGACAAGCCTCGCTAAGGGGTGAGTGTACCGAAACATGCGTTACGCTGTGGACCTGAGACATCCGTTACAAGCCCCTTGCAGTAGCGACGCTTCAGTTGAGCGGGCACGAGAAGACATATATCTCCAGTCGCCGAGGCCGTGGGAATGTGGGAATCCCGAAGGGATTTCCAAAGAGTGTGGGAAGGGTGGGAAGCCGGCTTCATAGCTTTCCATGCTTTCCATACTCTGTCATTTCCATGGCCTGTCTTGCCCGGCGACCAGGTAAATCATCTACGCCACCTCGCCCAACACACCGCGCCCGCCACGACCACCTATCGTGATCGGTTGTAAATGAGTACATCGACGATTTCGCGCTCATTGACCAGCTCTCTGCAGCCGACGTCCAAATTGCCGATTAGTCCGCGCGAGGCACCATCGTTTGATGGTGAAGGTATTGCGACGCTTTGGAAGCGCGCCTGGTAGCTCTCGCCTAGATCAATCCGTAAATCGCCTTCCTTTGAGATCGCATGTATTCGCACCTCTTGAAGCTGCCCCAACGAAAACATCATCGAAAGATAACCTTCGCCATCATTCCCTTGTCTTCGTGATTGAGGAGGTGGCAGTGGAACAGCGATGTGCCCCGGATAATTGGATCGGTGAAGTCCATCACAAGATCTACGGAGCCCCTTGGCGATACATTCACAGTGTCGAGCCATTCCTGCTGCCGTAACCGCTCGCTATTACTCGCGTACACCAGGAAGTGAACCTGATGGATGTGGAATGGATGTACCTCGTTGGTCTGATTCGTGATGCGCCAATGCTGGTAAGAGCCAATTTGAACGGTCAGCATTGGAGGGGAATCCATCGCGAACTTCTTGCCGTTGATGTAGAAACCTTCTTTGTCTTCTGTGAAAACAGCCGTGAACTCCGGCTGGGCCTGCTCCACTGAATGCATGGTCGCGACGGCAACCTTCTGATACACAGGCGCTCCCGAATCCTTGACGACCGTCCACCGCGCACGTGAACTGTGTTTCGGCACAAGATCAGCCAGTACCATGGCAGGATTTGGATCTCCGTCCGATCCGGTGTCAAAGCAACGGGTATGAAGGGTCGCCTGCTTGCCGGCTGGAGGTCCGGTCACAATCGCCTCCATTCGTCCCGCAGGTGCCAGCAGTACATGGCTTAGCATGCGGCTTCTGATTGCCGGGTCGTGGAACGCGAAGGGCATTCCATCCAGCGCGACAACTTCAAAGTAGCCGCCGCTGATCTGCAGATCCGCATACAGGTCAGGGCTCGCATTCACGATTCGCCAGAACTGGCGTTCGCCCGGAGCGATCTCAATCTGCGGCCTGACTACGCCGTTGATGGTGAAGACACGCTCCGGCTGTGCGGTGCTCTTGCCACACGCGGGCGTTTGCATGGCAACCTGTTTCATCAATCTCGATCGCTGCGCTCCTTGTTCCTCGAGCTCCACATCGCGTAGCACCATGATTCGCTCTTCCATGCTTCGGAGTTCTGGAATATAACGATCGATGCCTTCCACGACGATAGCCCCGGACATCCCGTCCAGATCCTGGCGATAACTCTCCATATGTTGATGGGTGTGATACCAGTAAAGACCCGGAGGCTGATTGAGCGGTACTTCAACTGTGTACCGAAGCGTCTCGCCCGGAGCTGCGGACATTGTCAAAACATCATCCTGCGGCTTTTCGGGCGATACGTGCAGCCCATGAAAGTGAAGGTTCGTACCGTTCGTACAGGGCATCATCACGCACTTTTCCTTGGAATCGCGCGATAGCCGGTTGACATACTCAACCCGGATGTCCTCGCCTGGCCGCACCCGCACGACAGGCGGAACATTGTGACCGTCGTATCGGAATTGAGATTTACCGGAGACCGGATTTGTAACCGCCTCAAGCGTAAAGGGTCCGCTCACTTGCGGAAGGTTGGGCAAAGTGAAAGTCTGTGGCGTGAGCGGTATGGCTGAAGTCGTGAGGACCGCGACCGCCAGGATTACTCCCTTCATGCGGCTTAGCATTCGTTCCTCCGAATATGTAGTGCGACATGACCGCCGTCAGTTACTTACGGAAGCGGAGTGATTCGATTGCGCCTAAGTAGGCATTACCGGGGGGATCCGGGAGACGCCCGATCAACTAACGGGGAGTTCTCCCGGGGTGAGTGTCTGAACGTAGGTTGTAATCGCTGAGAGATCCAGTTCGCCTTTACCAGCAAGGGCGTCCGCAAAGATTTGCTTGGTGGCTGACGTTGCAGGCAATATCGCGCCAGATAGATCGGCGGCATTGTTCACCAGGTTCAGGTCCTTGCTCATCAGATAAAGCGGAAACTGGGGAGAGTAGTCTCCCGCCTTCATCTTCGCGAACTTGCCAAGGAACGCCGGTGCAATCACCGCCGTCTTGGGAAGGACCTCCAGCAGGAGGTCGCGATTCAAATGCAGGTGCTCCCCAAGCGAGACAGCCTCTGCGATCGCCTCCATATTCACGCCGAGCAAGAGATTGGCCACCAGCTTCATGCGGACACCCGCGGTGGCCGGCCCCATCAAGTACGATTGCCTGGCTATAGACTCGAAGATCGGAATGCAGCGATCGAAGGTGGCCGGATCGCCGCCGGCAAATAAAGTGACTGTACCAGCGTTCACTGCGGGTGTTGATCCGGAGACCGGTAAATCCAGCATCTCCATCCCGCGCTTCCGAGCTTCCTGATGGAGCTGCGCTGACAAATCGGAAGATATTGTGCTCATCTCAAGGATGGTTGTCCCAGGCCGTGCATTTTCAAAGACGCCACCTTCTCCAAAATATGTCGCACGCACCGCATCATCGTTAGCGAGGGAGGAGAGCAGCACGTCCGACGAACGAACCAGGCTGGCGAGCGTGTCCTCAATAGCGAACCCATACTCCCTCAGAGGAAGGGTCCCAGCGCGAGTTCGATTCCATCCTTCGACATGCCAGCCCTCACCGTTTAGGCGGCGAAGAAATCCGCTGCCCATGAGTCCCAGCCCGATTACGCCGATCTTTGTGTTGTCTTTATTCCGTGTGTTGTCGATCATCTTTTTCTCCACCTCTCCTACCGTTAGAACTTGCCGCATCCCTGTCAGTATTCCGACTTCTCGCCCGCTGCAGGGATTGAGGTCGGAACTCCTGGGGTGCCGGCATAGGTGATGAGCAGGACGGTAGGTTCGTCGCCTGACTCACCCCGGTGCACATCATCCACTGACTCTCCTACCGCTTGTCCCTGATGAACGACCTGGATCTTGCCGCTGGCCTTGTCATGCAGCGTGAGAGAGCCTGAAAGCACGTAGACGACGTTCGGGAATGGATGCGTGTGCCATGGCAGGGCGGTGTGTGGTGCGATAGTAAGCTTGATCGTTGTGAGTTGCGGCTGGCCGGCGGGGTAGTGTGTGTAGGGCTTTCCGTTCCACGATTGGGTTGTTTGCAACAGGATCTCGCGATGGCCACTTGCAACGCTCTTCGTCGGGGTTTGAGCGAAGGTGGCCGTCAGCGATGCTGCTGCAACGATGGCGATAGTTCCAATGGTGCGGTGTCGGGAAATCATGTTGCTCCTCTCTATGTGGGTCAATTCTCGGAAACTCGGCCCGGCGTGGCTATTTGCCGGTGTACGATACCCGCCAGACACTGCGAGAGCCGTCATCTGTCACGTAGAGCGCGCCATCATGACCTACTGCTACTCCCACTGGGCGACCCCAGACCTGCCCGTCTGCGGTGACGAATCCGGTAAGAAAATCTTCGTACTCGCCGGTGGCCTTGCCGCTTTTCATGGGGATCCGAATAACCTCGTAGCCTCCGCGGTTCGCACGGTTCCAGGACCCGTGCTCGGCTGCGAATCCGTCGCCGTCATATTCGGATGGAAACGTAGACTTATTCGTAGGGTAGAAGGTCATTCCAAGAGATGCCATGTGCGGTTGAACCAGGACATCAGGTGTGATCACTTTGGACTTGAGCTCAGGATGTGTGCCCATAAGTCGCGGGTCCTGATGTCCACCCATATAGAACCAGGGCCAACCATAGAAGCCGCCTTCCTTCACTGATGTCACATAGTCCGGAACGAGATTGTTCCCCAGGGCATCACGTTCATTTGTTGAGCACCACAACTGCCCTGTAACTGAGTTGATAGCCTCGCCAACGCAATTACGGATCCCGTATGCGTACACTTCGACAAACTTGCCTTTTGGTGTGTACTCCAGCACGTCGGCCCGATGAAACTCGCCGGGGTGGGTATCAGGATCGTCGGCATTCGATCCACTTCCAACCGAGACGAGCATATGCTTGCCATCGGTGGAGAAGACTACATCTCGCGTCCAGTGGCCACCGCCGCGGAGTTGAGCATAGCCGGGCAGATCAGGCACAATTGTCTCGGGCGAGCCGGCGGCCTTCAGATCTCCGGACTTGTAGGCGAATCGAACAACGGTCGTGGCATTTCCAACGTAGACCCATTTAGGGTTCGCGCCGGCAGGATAGAACGCGATGCCAAAGGGATGATCAAGGCCGGTAGCGTACGTGCTGATCGTAGCTGCCTTACCGGTATCGGTGACTCCGCGCAGCACAAATAGGGAGCCTGCCTGCGAGTCCGCTACGAAGAGATCGCCATTCGGTGCAGTGTGGATGATACGAGGCATGACGAAGGTCCCCGAGGTAGGTGCGTGCGTCTCTTTCTTATTTTCGGAGCGCTGCATAGGAGTGGCAGCGTCACCGCCCGCATAGAGTTGAACTGTAAAACCGGCTGGGGCAATGGGCCACGCGCCATCCGGCCTTTGGACAAGAGAGGGGCCGTTGTCTACAGACTCAGACGGGTTCGGCTCTGGCAGATCTGCAACGGTGATCTTTCGCCGGACGCCCGGCTTCTGTTGGGTGTAGTCGGCGAAGGCGGCTTGCCCGGTGATCGTCTGCTGAGCGTGTAGCGCAGAAGGAAGAAACGTGGTGAAGGCGAGAAGGGCTAATAGGTGGAATTTTGCGAGACGTGAACCAGTCATAATTTTCATCTCCAGGTGTGGCGACAATCGATCGTGCAATGGCTTAGGAGTGGCAGTACTTCAACCACGAAGACTTACCGGAGGATGGCTTACAGCGGCCAGCTTGTCGTACGCGGCCTGAGAAAGTTCAAGACCCGCAGCAGCGATGTTCTCCTCCAGGTGCTTGACCGAAGAGGTTCCAGGAATAGGCAGGATCACTTTGGAACGCTTGAGCAGCCACGCCAATGCGACCTGCAAGGGAGTCGCGTCAAGATGGTTTGCAACCTTCTTGATGGCGTCATGTGCCTCCTTCGCTTGACCGAGCGGAGCCCAGGGAAGGAAAGCGATGTTGTTCTGCTCGCAGTAATCGACAATGAAGTCCGATTCCCGGTCGGCGAAGCTGTATCGGTTCTGTACAGAGACAATCGGGACTATTCTGCGTGCTCTTTCAATATGCTCTTGAGTTACATTCGAGAGTGCGACATGGCGAATCTTGCCCTGCTCACGCAGTCTGGCGAGTGCCTCTACCGACGCCTCGAATGACACGGCATTATCGGGGGCGTGCAGTTGGTAAATGTCGATACGATCCAGACGCAGGCGCTTCAGACTTCCCTCGAGTGCTTCAGTGAGATGTTTCGGGCTGGCGTTGTGCGTCCATTGGCCGGGGCCTGGACGCTCCCATCCACCTTTGGTTGCGATCGCTAATCCGGCCGGATATGGGTAGAGTGCCTCTGCGATCAACTCCTCAGAGGTGCCAGGACCGTAGGAATCGGCCGTGTCGATCAGGTTCACGCCGAGTTCAATCGCCCGTCGGAGGGTCGCAATCGAAGCAGCTATGTCTGCGGGAGGTCCCCACACGCCTGCCCCTGTGATCCGCATCGCGCCATAGCCTAGCCGGTTGACCGTAAGGTCACCACCAATTGTGAACGTGCCAGCCGCTTCCGCTGAAAGAATCTGTTCCTTATTCGTATTCATAAGACTGCTCCTTTTTGTGTTGAGAGAATGTATAAACAGCCCACAGTTTGGGCTCAGGCGGTGGGCCAGAAATCGTCAGGCAGATTGACAACGATCGGCTCTGGCGTGCTTCGCACGACCACCCATCGAAAGGGGTGTTCCTTCGAAGGGTTGAGTTCCTGATGTGGCAACCAACCTGGCACATGGAGAAAATCGCCCGCTCGAACCGTGACCGAGTGTTCTCCGAAATCACCCCATCGCACAATAGCCTCTCCTTCAAGGACGTAAACGATAGTGTCCTGTTCGCCGTGGTGGTGAATGCCGGTCTTCGCTGAAGGCTCGACCACAAATAGGCCCCCCCAAAGCGAGGAAACAATACCGTGCATCGCTGTAATGGCGGACATCCTTAGCGATCCTGATGTCTGTTGCGTCTCCGTGCTCAACTCAGCAGGATGCACAACGCTGATTGCTGAATTCGGTCCCAGTTGAGATGCCGTCCGAATGGCGGCTCCCGCTATCGGGTGAACCAGCGAATCGGCGGAATTGATTTCCATGTGATCTCCAGGTATCAGACAGTCTGTGATTGCAATTGCACAGACTGTACTGTACAGTACATTACACATGAGATGCACTCGGATTCAAATAGGACGCACCAGGAATTCGCAGAGGTGAAGAAGAGGCGACGCGTAAAATGCTGAAATACAGGAGGATTCCGGCGATGGAGCACGTTGAAATATTTATTCAGGACACGCAGACGAATGCCTAACAAACAATTGCGAGGAGAAGTTCGAAACAGCAAGCTGCAAAGAGTCGCGGCAGACCTGTTCCTAAAGCGCGGTTATGAGGGAGTCACCATCGACAAGATCGTCGAGGTGGCTGGCGGTTCGAAGAGCACGGTGTATAGCGAATTCGGTGGAAAGTGTGGACTATTCATCAGCAGTATCGAAAATCTGTGCCGCGAGTCGAATGAGCCGCTCGCGAAGATCGATTACACAGGGTTGAACCTCGAACAGAGCCTGAAGAAGCTCTCGTTCCACATTCTGAAACTCATCACCGCCAAACGATCCGTTGACCTTCATCGTCTCGCCATCGGTGAGGCTGCGAATTGTCCGGAAGTAGGCGAAGCTTGGTACAAGTACGGCCCCGCCAGAACGGCCTCGTTCATACGATCTCTGTTGGAAACTCATCGCGATGAGTTGCGCGGAATGAAGGTCCCGATTGAACGAATAGCAATTATGCTTCACGACTCATTGACGGGAGACATCCTGTATCGTCTGCTAGCAGGAGTCGGCAAGCATGAAGATGACGCGGAGCTCGAGCGATTGGCTTGCGCTGCAGTCGACGTCATTCTCGGGAACATCTGCAGCACTTTGTTCTAAAGGCGTTTATCTCGAGCACTGCCACATGCAGGACACGTCTCGGTTTTCAAGGGAATCGCTGCTCCACAGCATGCACAAAAAGCGAGTCGTTTGGTCTCCACAATTGCAGTAGTGACTGAATGAAAACCGGAAGCGCAAGATTCGAGAGGGAGCCGTCGGCACCAACTTGCCGTTCTCCTTCTCAGAGACAGGAAGGTGAAGCCTACAATTAGCGGCATTTCAAAATACGCCGCTGTAGGCCGCTCACCTAAAACTAACCCTTATGCGGAAAGTAGTCATAGTCGGACCACCCCCGGTTCAAGTCCTCGACGTAACTGGCCCATTAGAGGTCTTTTCCAATGCGCCTGACTACGAAATTCAACTTGCAAACCCTGGCCTTGAACGAACACTGCAGACCAATCGCGGCGTCGTCCTCGCCGACGCAACTCCCATCGCCGACGTCCACGGTCCCATAGACATCCTTATAGTCGCTGGCGGCCCCGGCGCAGAAAGCGGCAGTTACGATCCCGGCTTCATCGCCTGGATCGCAAAGGCCGCAAGTCAGTCTCGTCGCGTCGCATCCATCTGTACCGGCGCATTCCTTCTCGCAGAAGCAGGCCTCCTCGACGGGAAGCAAGCCGTTACCCACTGGAACTTCTGTGATCGTCTCGCCAAGGAATACCCAAAAGTCGTTGTGCGGCCCGAGCCGATCTTTCTGCGCGATGGCTCTATCTACACATCGGCAGGTATCACAGCCGGTATTGACCTCTCACTCGCCCTGGTTGAAGAAGACCACGGACACGAAATAGCTCTCAAGATCGCGCGTTTCCTGGTCATGTTTCTCGTGCGTCCGGGCGGACAAGCACAATACAGCCATATGCTTTTGCATCAAGCCATCACCTCGAAGCCATTGCGCGAGCTTCAGGTATGGATGCTCCAGCACATTCGTGAAGACCTCACCGTCGAGTCGCTCGCTGAGCGCGTTGGTATGAGCGCCCGTCATTTCACGCGCGTATGTCTCCGCGAGACGGGAATGAATCCCGGGCAGTTCGTTGATCGTATGCGAGTCGAATCGGCGCAGCAGATCATCGACAGCTCCTCTCGCGGGCTCAAAGAAATAGCCGACTCTTGTGGCTTCAAGTCTGCCGATGCGATGCGCCGCACCTTCCTCAGGGTCCTTGGCGTTACTGCAGCCGAATACGCTAGTCGCTTCAAGAGCACACTCGTGCGTGCGTCCGTCTCTCAGATGGCGATGTCCTAAATTGCTGCAATCATGTCGTGGCGGTGACACGCCATAAGTTCTAGCGTGGACAGGTAAGCAAATCCCTCAGGAGGACGTTTATGACCACCATAGCAACTCGGACTTCTCAAGCGGCACTCGTCTCGGGCATCACAGTTCCCGACAGCAAGCTTGCCAATGAAATCACGGAGTTCATCCGCGACACAGAATCGACCTTGCTGTTCAATCACTCGAGTCGCGTCTACTACTTTGGCGCGCTCTCAGGCCAGCGCCTTGGCCTCAAATCCGATGCCGAACTTCTCTACGCCGGTGCCATGTTCCACGACATCGGTCTTGTGCCTGCTTACAGCAGCGAGGCAGATCGTTTTGAAGTTGACGGAGCAAATGCCGCGCGCGACTTCCTACACCGTCATAACATCTCTGAGCAGGAGATCGACCACGTATGGACAGCGATTGCACTTCACACTACTCCCGGCATCCCTCAGTACATGCATCCGGTTGTTGCCCTCGTAACGGCAGGTGTCGAAATGGATGTGCTCGGAATCGACTATGACAGCTTCGCGGACTCCGACCGCAGCGCGGTCGTGCAGGCCTTTCCTCGCACAGCCCATTTCAAAGAGGACATCCTGCAGGCCTTCTACGACGGCATCAAGCACAAGCCTGAGACTACCTTCGGAAACGTGAAAGCAGACGTCCTCGCCGACAAAGATCCCGGCTTTCTCCGTGGCAACTTCTGTAGTTTGATCCGTGACTCTTCCTGGCGGGGCTGATCAAGCGAAAGTCCCATATTACGAAGACAGGTCCACCCATCCGCATTCAGGGTATTGATATTATGACCGACCAAGGATATCCGGCATTGTTGACTCGTCGGCGCTTCGCGCAGCTTTCAGGCATGGCCGCGGGGTCGGTTCTCCTAGGGGCAGCGTCCGGAGCAACGGCCCCTCCGGACGCCACGCTGGAGATCGCTCCATACACGCTCGAAGCTTCCCCTAAACACCACATTCGCACGGTCGCCTACAACGGCCAGGTTCCCGGTTCGCTTCTTCGCATGCGCCAGGGTCAACAACAAACTATTGAGGTGCGCAACCTCACCCCCGATCCCGAGGTAGTCCACTGGCACGGTCTGTTTCTTCCGTCAGAGATCGATGGTGCAATGGAAGAGGGCACGCCGATGATTGCTCCAGGAACGACGGCCCGATACACCTTCAAGCCTGATCCGCCTGGATTCCGTTGGGTTCACACCCATACCTTCGCCGGCAAGGACCTGGGCAGAGCGCAGTACGGTGGCCAGCATGGCTTTCTCATGATCGAGCCGCGGGAGAATGCGGGACGCTACGACCGCGAAGTGTTTCTCGGGCTCCATGATTGGGGAGGCCATTTTGCCGGTGGTGATGACGGGTATATGAATCCCGTCTACGACGTTTCAACCATCAATGGAAAGATGTTGGGATCTGGCGACCCTGTGCGCGTCAAGCAGGGCGAACGGCTTCTGATGCACGTTCTCAACTCGAGTCCTACCGAGGTTCACTGGATTGCATTCGCGGGGCATAGCTTCCATGTGATTTCGCTGGATGGCAACCTTGTTCCACAGCCGCAAACCGTTCCAATGCTGCGTCTCGCGCCCGCTGAAAGAGTAAGTGCGGTGGTTGAAATGAATGCTCCGGGAGTTTGGGTGCTTGGGGAGGTGCGGAAGCATGTTCAGGCAGCAGGCATGGGGATTGTGATCGAGTATGCAGGCGCGACCGGCGAGCCAGTCTGGAAACAACCGAACGGTCTCGTCTGGGACTATCGCCAGTTTGCAGCCTCGGTCGAAGCAAATCCGAGCGGAAACGAGGTCGTTCGCATCGATCTCGCCTTTGACTCAAAGTTCCAGGGACATGGCAACGAGGAACTCTGGAGGATCAATGGAAAATCCTATCCGCAGACCGACGAGCCAATCCTCAAGACGGGGCAACGCTATCGACTTGTGCTGAAGAATTTGAGTGCAGACGATCATCCGATGCATCTGCACCGCCACACGTTCGAAGTGCGCAAGTTAGACGGAAATTCGGAGATGCACGGCTTGAGAAAGGATGTCGTACTCGTCCCTTCGAAGAGCATCGCTGAGGTTGAGTTTGTCGCAGACAACCCGGGAAGGACGCTCTTTCATTGTCATCAACAGGATCATATGGACCGAGGTTTCATGATGGTATTTCGATATGCGTAACTATTTGCGAGTCGTTCGGAAAGCGTCCTGCTGGTACAGCCTCCTATTCATCTTGGTTATTTGCTTATTCTCAAGTGAAAGGGGGGCGCACGCTCAGGGAAACTACGAGATCCAAGTGTACGGTGCGGATACAGTCCCCCCCAAGAACCTGATGGTGGAGCTCCACTCAAACTACACGGTATCCGGCCAGGCCAAGACGATCGACGGTGTGTACCCAACCAACCACCAGGAGCACGAGACCCTGGAGTTGACACAAGGGATCAATAATTGGGCAGAGGTCGGCTTCTACGTCTTCACCAGTGAGCAGGATGGACATGGAATCCAGTGGGTCGGAGATCATATCCGGCCTCGCGTGAGGGCACCAGATAGCTGGCATCTACCAGTCGGCCTGAGTCTCTCGACGGAGGCCGGTTATCAGAGGGCCGTCTATTCTCCGGACACGTGGACGTGGGAGATCCGTCCAATCATCGACAAGACCCTCGGCCGCTGGTACTTCGCCTTCAACCCAGCGCTTGAACGTACCTGGCACGGTCCGGATGTGAAGCAGGGACTCGGCTTCTCGCCCGGCGTCAAGGTCAGTTACGACTTTACTCGTCAGATAAGCGGCGGCCTCGAATACTACGCGGACTACGGCCGTATTGGATCCTTCGATGCGTTGCATGACCAACAGCAGCAGATCTTTGCTGTTACTGACCTCAACGTCTCGCCGAAGTGGGAGATCAACATCGGCGTCGGCGTAGGCCCCACCGCCGCAACCGATCACCTGATCGTAAAAGGAATTCTCGGCAGACGCTTCGACTGGGGAAGAAAGTCTGCGGTTGAGTAAGTTGTTGCTTGCTGATGGTTGTTCAAGAGATAAGGAGAGGCGATGACAGAACCAGACAGGAAGAGGCTACTCGCAGCGCTGGAAGCCAACTGGCAAACTGAGATGGACGGCCACTGTACCTACTCAGCGCTGGCCAAAAGAGAGGATGATCCACAACGGAGGAACGCTTGCGCGGTCTGGCCGCTGCGGAAAAGCATCATGCCGGCCTCTGGGCTGGACGCATTGTGGAACTCGGTGGACAGACGCCCCAGTACAAGGGCAGTGAATCCGGACAGGCTGAATCCCTGGCGGCGCGAGTAGGCGGAGCGGATCTCGCCCTGCGTCGTTTGGAGATCGATGAGGGCCGCGATATTGCCAAGTATGGGAAGCAGTTGAAGGCACTCGGCGACGAATCAAGCATCGCGATTCTCAAGAAGTGATCGCCGATGAACGGGAGCACTATCAAACTCTGGGAAATCTCATTCGCTCGCGGCGCCCGCTACCTGCAATGACTCCCGAGCAGTCGCAGGAAGCACTCGATAGTCTGCTGAACGCCCGCAAGGAAAGCCACTCGGAAGCAGCAGGCTGGGTGGGGGATGCGATCTATGGCATCAACGATGGGCTCGGTTCGATCTTCGGTATCGTCTCAGGAGTCTCAGGTGCCACGTTGGGCAACAGCCACTTTGTTCTCATTGCGGGCTTGGCCGGTATGGTCGCTAGTGCGTTATCGATGGGGTCAGGAGCGTATCTTGCCGCAAAAAGCGAGCGAGAGATATTCGAGGCAGAGTTTGAGAGGGAGCGGGAGGCCGTCGAGGACAACGAAGCTGAAGCTCGTGAGGTGCTTTCCCTCAGCTATCAAATCCGAGGCTTGCCGGAGGAAGATGCGGAACGTTTTGTAGAGCATTTAGGGAAGAACAAGGAGCAGCTAATCAAGGCGCTTGCTCGCGAGCGTCTGAATACATCCGAGGAAGCGCTGAGCAAACCTCTCATCTCTGCTGTATCTGGAGCTCTTTCCACCGCAGTGGGAGCACTCATTCCGATCATTCCTTTCTTCTTTATGAATGGCGTTAGAGCAGTAATTGCAGCAGCCATTGTGTCTCTGATTGCGCATTTCGCTGTCGGAGCTGCAAAATCGTTCATCACAATTCGTTCATGGTGGAGCAGTGGACTTGAGATGACAATCGTTGGAGCGGTTGAGGGTGTCGTGACCTATGTAATTGGAATTGGTTTAGGCAGAATTGGAGGAGGCCAGTAGAACTGAGCAGAGTCCGGAATGACGGCAAACCGGAAACTGAGAGTCAATTGGTGATGACAGGGGTGGCTGTTGAAAAACTCGTTTTCCGCACAAACGACCTCAAATCCGATGATAGAAAATGTCTACCCGGTCCGAGAAAATCGCTCGTAGAGCATCCTGGCGCTGAATTTTCTGCGGGTTCTCGAGGATGAGTTTTTCAACAGCCACAGGGCAATGCACTCATCGACAGGCTCAGACCACTCTTCGCGCAGCTCTGAAGCGAAGCTCTTCGGAATTGAGTTCTCCGATCTCCATGTCTCGAAAGAACACTCTATAAAGCCCCGGTGTGATCAACTCGACTCCCAACTCTTCGAAGCGGAATACCTCGCTGATGAAGATTCTGTTCTTGTGCCAGCTAATGTCGCCACTATTGTTGACTCGTCGCAACTGGAGCCCTTTCGGGTACGTGAATTCCGGCAACTTGCGCGGTATTCGTGTCGCGCTGGGGATGTAAAGACTTGCGGGAACTTGGTTGTTCAGGCCCTCATGCGGGCGCTCGTTGTTGAACACGTAGCGGAAGTTATCGAATCGGCTCTGCTGCGCGCGAAGCGATGCCGCAGGCGGTCTCGTCGTGTCCTCCTTCAGCGTGCGATGCATCCGCTCGTGGCGGCCGTTTTGTTGCGGTCGACCTGCTTGAATGCGCTCGTGGACGATCCCAAGCTTCATCCAACCGAGCGAGAGCTTCGACAGCCCTAAGAGCCCGGTGCCCGCAAACGGTGCACCGTTGTCCGTTCTGATCCGCGCTGGCATCCCGTACTCCCGCATTGCTGCTTCGCAGATCGCCCGGACCTGGCTTAGATCCATGCGCGAGACGATCTGGCAGCGAATCAAATAACGGCTATACGCGTCGGTGATGGTGAACGGATCGCACCGCTTGCCGTCGCCGGTGGCAAAGTAACCCTTGAAATCCATGCACCAAAGCTGATTCGGACCGGTGACTAGAGAGAACGGCTCTGAGCATGGCGTGGTGCGTTTTCTCTTCTTCTGTGGGCTGGTCAATCCCGCACGGTTCAGTATATTGCCGAAGGTACTCGCTGCAGGCCAGACCACATCAGGCTGCAGCATCTCAAGCCTTGCTTTGAGCTTGCGTGCGCCCCAGGACGGATGCTTTGCCCGAAGCACGAGGATGGTGTTCTCGATCGGCTCCAGCGTCGCGTGCGAACAACTGTGCGGCCGGCTGCTTCTATCGACGAGTCCCTCCGGCCCCGTCTCGTTGTAGCGGTTGATCCAACGGTAGGCTGTGGGACGCGAGATCCCATAGGCGCGGCACAGGTCCGCTACCGACATCTCTTCCTTCTGATAACTCGACAAAAACTGCAAGCGTTGATCCATGATCCGAATCTCTTTCCAGGGCATACAACATCGTCGTGTGTGCCCAAATGCTGACTATTCGTAGCCGTCGCGCTCCGCTGTAAACCATGTCTCCGGTCTGTGTTGTAACGGAAGTGCCAAGTACGCTCAGGGGCTCTGCCCCGATCGCGCGCGTCAAGGGGTTTCCCGCAGTCTTCCGCGCTTCGCTTGTGCAGACCTCCGCTGCGCTCCGCCGTTTCCGTTCCGCCTTCGGCTCCCTCTCCAAGGGTGGGAGATACCCCTCCCCTTGACGCTTGCTACCCCCGCCTTCGCCAGGTGGCGTTCGGCATGTACATGCCGCGTTTCAACGCGGAAGTGCAAAAGCCAAAGCGGGAGGCACGATGCGACCAACTCAGACCAACAGACCAGAGATACCAAACCCGTTCACATGGCGGCGCTTCGCCAACGTGCGGATGGGCGACTACATCCTCGGCGAGGACACCGTAGACCTCGCGAAGTTGGGCTTTTGCGGCGATACGGTCACCGTCTGTTGCTCCACCTGCGGAGAGGTTCTTGGGAATGTCCCCGTGGAACTTCTCAGCGAAGAGTTTGAAGACCTCACCACGACCCATATCACCCCTGTACTCGATTGGCACGACGCAAAGCATCACCCGCGCCCTGCCTAAACGGCAACAACAAAACCCCAAGGAGGAAGCACCCATGAACACCATCAGCAGCGTAACCCCCATCAACGAAAACCCCAAACAGCCGCAGCAACGGCAAACCGCGAAGGAAATGATTGCCGCCAACGTAAAGTGCCTGATTGAACAGCTTGAGGCAGGGACAAAGCGATGCGCTTACCGCATACCTGAACGCCATGAGCCGATTCCATAACTATTCCTTCGGGAATGTCCTGGAGATCGCAAGGCAGAGGCCGACCGCCACCCATGTTGCTGGCATGTACGCATGGAACCAGCTTGGCCGCAGGGTCAAGAAGGGCGAAAAGGGAATCCGTATTCTCGCGCCCATCGTCGGCATCAAGCGCAAGAAGCACGAAGAGGCCGAAAAGGACATCACCAAGCAGAACACCCGCGTTCTGGTCGGCTTTCGTAATGCTTACGTTTTCGATGTGGAGCAGACCGATGGCGCAGAGCTTCCCGCCATGCGCGAGATTTCCGGCGACGTGGGAGACGAACCACGACCGTCTTGTTTCGTATATCGAGAAGCAAGGAATCGAGCTTGTCTTTACCGAGAACATCGCCCCCGCGCTTGGCGTGAGTTATGGCGGACGCATTGCCATTCTCCCCGGACAGTCGAAGGCCGAGGAGTTCTCCACGCTCGTTCACGAGTTAGGGCATGAACTCTTGCACAAGGCCGAACGCCGCACGACCACCACCAAGGTGGTGAAAGAGACCGAGGCCGAAGCCATCGCGTTCGTGGTGGGGAAGGCCGTTGGGTTGCAGACTGGAAGCGCGTCAGCCGACTACATCCAGCTTTACCACGGCAATGCCTCGCTCTTGGCTGAGAGCCTTGAAGTCATCCAGCAAGCCTCCAGCCGTCATCCTTGCCGCATTGCAGCCGCCAACCCAAGAACAGGCGGAGATGCCCGATGCAGAACTCGCGAGGGTGGCGTGATGAAGACCATCCTCGCGATCATCCAGAAGGCCGGAGGTTGGCACCACGGCCTTTACCTCAAGATCGAGAACCCGCCTTTTATGGAGTTGGTCATTGAGGCGACCGACGAATCCGGCCCGTGCGGACTTCCCGCAATCTCTGTCTGTCACTACGGCGAACAGAACGGCGATGCCATGCGCGACCCGGAGATGTGTTTCGAGTTTGGCCTAGCAGGCGGGGCGCACCTCAATCCCTTCTATTTCCGCAATGACTATGCGGATGTGGAGCAGTGGTCTCGCTTCATCACGGACGGCCACTACGCCTATCACTCTGAGTTACACCGACAGCACGAGGAGTTTGCGAAGCTGTGGGACAAAAACCTGCGCTCGCAGGGCTTTGCCGAAGCGTTCACGGACAAGTGCATTCGTGGCTAGTCCGCTCCTCTTGGAGCGGACACAAGGCAGCGCGACCGCTCCGCCAACCTATGCAGTGCAACCGCTCGAAAGGAGCACATCACCATGAATACCGCAAATTGCCAACAACGTACCGCGTGAGCTCCCTCTCGCCATGCTGACCGAATCGCCGACCAACCCGCGCCGCAACTTCGACGAAGGGTTTCTGAAAGGACTTGCCAGTAGCATCCAGTCGCAGGGCGTTCTCGCTCCCTTGCTTGTCCGACCCAAAGACCAACGCTTGAAATCGTCTTCGGAGCGCAGCGTTTTCGCGCCGCGCAGATCGCCGGGAGAGAAATCGTTCCCGTCGCATCCGCGACATGACCGACGCCGCAGGTGCTGGAAGCGCAGCTTGATCGAATTATCTAGAGTCGTCAAGCGTTTTATTGCTGTTGATTGAGCTCCGCACGTCGTTTACATGTGAACGACGTGCCGGGCCGCGGACTGACGCGCCACGTCTCGGCGCATTTCGGGTCCGGGAGAACTTGCCGCAAACCCGTTCTATCGGGAGTGCGACAAGCAAGGTGAGTTTTGTACGATTGTTGAATGAGCCCTAAAATCTCGGCATCGCGATGGTGGCGACTGATGGCGCTTTCCGGAGCCTTCCTGATCGCTCTGGGAGTTTCCGCTTTCTATATCGACGTTGCAGTCGACTTCCGCTACGACTTCATTGAGCATCATTATGATGCGTTCGGAATGAGCATCTTGGTCGGGGTAGTCTGCGCTTTCGTTGGGTGCATAGGTTGGGCCAAGCAATGCAGCAAACAGCGTCGCTCCTTGATGGCTGGGTTGGTATTCATTGCACCCTGGGTGGGACTTCTCCTAGGCAGTCCAATTGGAGGCATGAACATTCATGGCCCCTCAGCAATCACGATGATGCTGATCATTCCATCCGCTCTGCTTGCGGTGGTCCTCCTAATCATGGCTGCGTTTGCTCCAAAAGAGGCGAGATAAGCCGGCCGTACCTCCGGCAGAGTCCGGTTTTGAGCAAGTTTGCAACCGTGCAGCCTAGCTGAACCGAAGTTTCCCATAACACCGTTTTCCAAGCACAAACCCCGAACAAACCAAGAGCCCTTTCGGTGAGAGGACCCTGTCGAGCACTATGGTGTGGCTGCTCCGCAGTCTTTAGTGTCCAGCACCAAATGTGAACGGCGTTGCTTTCTCGAACTTGCTGGAGGCGTCGCCTGCGTAAACTTTTCCTCCCGCGATGGTTAGCTTCTTCACGGTGGCACCCTCTTTGAAATCGAGGTCAGCGAAGGGTACCCAGAAAGCATTTGGACTGGTCGCGGAATCGAAGTAAAAGACCTTGTTCTTCTGGTCATAGGCCGTGCGCCAGAGCGTCGAGGCAAGATTAGGTTTATCCGGCTGGCTGATGCCGAGCGGTGTGCTCACAGAGCGCATCACGCCGAGCACCGCTGCGACAGCCTGATTCTCGTAGGTACCACCAGGCACCGCTTTGATGGTGTGGGGGTCTGCCTGCTTCGGGATGGCATTGATGAGAAACGAAGCGCGGACGAAGCGATCGGCTGCGCTAATGGAGCCCGGCAGGAATACCAGGGGGTTGATACCGTTCCAGTACGTAGCGATCGCCAGCTGATCGTCGAAGCTGGGCGAGTTCGTCATCACCTGGTACTTGCGGTCATGGTGGATCACGAGCTTGCCACCGAGGTATTCGAAGATAGCTGAGTCGCCGCTGGGGTCTGAGACGGCGAGGTGCAACTGTGCCCCCTTGCCGTTGGGCAACATTGGCGCAATCACCACGAACGGTTCGGCGCGTAGACCATCGACCGCTTCGGCGACCGTGCTGTAGTTGTCGAGAGCGTATTGGCCCCAGGCCATAATCGAGAGGGTTGGTTTGCCTGGCTGCGGCGTGCCGTAGTCGGATTCAGCCAAATAGAGAACGTTGGCGACGAGACCCTTTTCATTCATGCCGTCGGCGGTTCCCGCATCGTAGCCAGACACAATCAGGCTGCCGTACTTCGAGGTCCACTTGATGGTGTTGGCGCCGGTGGCTCCGTCGCGCGCCATACCGCGGGGGAAGACCCAGGCGTTGGAGTAAATATCTTCCGCCCAGTCCATCGAGCGGCCAGTAATGACCACGTTGTCAGAGCCAAGATACACGGCACGCGTGCAGGCGTTGGCAGTGATTCCGGAAGTTGCGGTGAGAATAGCGAAGGTCAGAGCTGCTGCTGTGCGTGCGACGGACGTACAACGGCATACGACCGTCGATTTCGATAGGCCAATCACTTATATTCACCTCGAGTTTGAGTTACATGTCCCGGTGATCATGGCCCGATTGAATGAGAAGTTGATGAGTGTTCAAAGCTTATCACTTCCCGAAAAGTCGGGCGGTCTCAACGGGTGTCGACGCAACACTGGCATGGAGCTTACTGGCAGGAGTTTCAAAGTCCAAAGTTTCCGGGAATCACGAGAACGACCCTAGCTTGGCGCTTCGCGTTCGACGTTGAACACGTCATTTCAGGCCCGACGAACTCCAATCGACGAATTAGGCCTAGAATCGCTTTACCCACTCCATCACCTTCGGTTCCAAAGGCCTCTCCATGCAAGTCTGGATTCGCGCTAAGCAATTGCTCCTGACCTACACAGCATGTCTCTTCCTCGCAACTTTGCTAACTCCTTTCTCCCGTGCTCAGGGCGATGTGGAAGAAGCCATCGGTGGCTTGGTTAATCCAAACACGACCACGATTTATGTTGCGAAGCGTGTGATCACGATGGACGCCAAAAATAAGAGCGCCACGGCAGTCGCGGTCAGCGGCGACCGCGTTGTCGCGGTGGGCACACTTGATTCAGTGAAGAAAGCACTGGGGAGTGCTCCGTATTCGGTTGACCGGACCTTCGAGCAACGCTTCATTCTGCCCGGCCTGATCGATCAGCATCTGCACCCGATCCTGGGTGCCCTGGCCCTCTCCATTCCGGTGATCGCGCCGGAGGCCTGGGTGCTGCCCGGCAAGACCTGGCCAGCCGCCAATAATCACGAGGAATACATCGCTGCATTGAAGGCGGTCGAAAAAGAAATGAAAGATCCGAACGAGCCTCTGTTTACCTGGGGCTATCACCAGTTCTTCCACGGCGTGGTGCGTCGCAAGGATCTCGACGCTATCAGCATGACGCGGCCCATCATGGTGTGGCATCGTTCCGCCCACGAAGTGGTCTTGAACACGGCAGCGCTCAATAAGTTTGGCATCACCAAGGAGTCTGTCACGGGAAAGGGCCAACCCAGCGAGCAGAGCGATTGGGAGAATGGCTACTTTTATGAAAATGGATTCTTCGTTTTGGTAGCTCCGAAGGTCCTTTCAACTCTTGCGTCTCCGGAGCGAATCGCGTTTGGCATCAAGCAAATGGTCGAGATGCTCCACGACAATGGGGTAACTGCCTACATGGAGCCGGGGGCCGTTGGAACGCCTGCCTTGTTCTCGTACTACCTGAAGGTGCTTGGAGCACCGGACGTCCCGATGTACTCGTTTTTTATCGCGGACGGAAAGACAGGGTACGAGAAGGGAGGTGGTTCGGGTGGCGCCATACAGGCCTCCGAGGCGGCTGTCAGCAGTCTCCCAACGACGGGTAAGGTCAGGCGGTTGCCGAGTGAGATCAAGCTATATGCCGACGGTGCCGTCATCTCGTTGCTCATGCAGATGAAGGATGGATACACGGACGGTCATCACGGCGAATGGATTATGAAGCCCGATGATTTCGCCAAGGCCTTCAAAACCTATTGGGACGCGGGTTACCAGATTCATATCCACACCACAGGTGACGAAGGCCTGGAGATGGTCTTGAACACACTCGAGAAGAACCTCAAGGACCATCCGCGCGACGACCACCGTACGGTCATTGTTCACTTTGCCAGCTCCACCGACGCACAGGTGGCCAGGATCGCGAAGGACGGAGCAATCGTCAGCGGCAATCCCTATTACGTGAATGGCTTTGCCGATAACTTTGGGGCGAATGGCCTCGGCAAGGAACGTGCGGACGGGATGGTCCGTCTGGGACCTGTCGAAAAGGCGAGTGTGTCCTTATCACTCCACTCTGACCTGCCAATGGGGCCATCGGAGCCGCTCTATTTGGCGTGGTGCGCAGTGAACCGGATCACAAAATCGGGTCGCAGTGCGCGACCCGATCTTGGGATTTCCGTGGATGAAGCGTTACACGCCATCACGATCAATTCCGCGTACTCGTGGCGAATGGAAAAGGAGCTTGGCTCTATAGAGCCCCATAAGATCGCAAACTTCACGGTACTGGACGAGGATCCGTACGCGGTCGCACCGATGCACCTGAAGGACATCAAGATCTGGGGGACCGTATTCGAGGGTGCCAAATTTCCGATCGTGGCCAATACCGCCAATCCCTAGTGGCTCGGTCTGAATTGCGCCAGTCCGAGTCCCCTTACCAGTCCAGAATAGTGTGCCATCGAGAGGATGATGCCGGGCCTGCTGCAAGTGACATTCCCGAAAATGTATGGTCCGCCGCAGTACTGCAAGGGAAAGCTTGGGCGAGAAGAGAAGGCTGCGCAAATGTATACGGCCTTTGGTTAGGTCTCCTGGCCAGGATGAGTTGCGCGCGTGTCCGTCCCTTCAAAGTCGGTCGGTCGTTGAAGACCATTTTCAGGACCAGGCTGCGGACACGCCGTTGTGACTGTTCTTTCGTCCTTGCTACTCCGTGCAGACTTCGGTGGGGAAATTTTAGTCGTCGTGGTGGCGCGGGAAAGTGGGAGCGCGTAGCGCTTCCAAGCCGAAGGCGTCTTTTCCGCGCGGTTATACGGGAGTAGTTGCTGGCCTGTAGCCGTTACCGCTCGACAGGACTGCCCATGCGAGCCTACTCCGTAATCCGGCGCCATCTTGGGATGCGCTGGGCCGACGATCTAGTGGCAGTGGTCGACGGGAGGGAACCGGACCGTTTGGTTGGCTTTCATTGTTGAACCATTGTTGTGTTACCGGCTAGTTAAATCTCTTTTCGCTGCTTCGCAGCGGGATTAGGTCTGACACGTCATCCCCAAATGGGAACTGTAGAGCTACCCAAAGTTCACGATTGATAACGTGTTTGCTTTCAATTGCTTGGATTCTTATGTTTCCGGCTGTAAACGCCGTTGTAGTGAACAACATTTCTCGTCAATGCCGGCGTTTGCAGAAACCGGTGGTGCGGTGGAAGCATCCAAGCGCTTCAAGGGGCTATGTGTTCAAGGTGGCAAATCGAATGGCCTCAGGTAACGACAAGCCGCAAGAAACTGCTACGCCGTCGGCATCTACGGTCTCGGTAAATGAGACCTCCCGTGCAAGATCCATTGCCACGCGCCTTACCGACGCGGAATTCGGTGAGGTTGAGGCAGCAGCCGCTGACGCGGGTAAGAAGGTGGCGGAATGGCTACGCGAGGCGGCGCTTGCCCACGCCCGCGCGAGTGCTGGTACAGAGGAGCAAACCGGTCCTATATTGTTGGCGGAGATCATGGGAATGCGCTCACTGATGCTGAATCTGTTTGCGAGAGCGTCAGAAGGTCCACTGACAACCGAAGACTTACGCAAAATGTCGGCCTATTCGGACTCTATTAAGGAGCAAAGGGCGCAGGATTACATGGCGCAGAGGCGTCGCCGGAACAGTCCCAAAACCACGGACAAGCCGTAATGAAACTCTCCCGTATTCGGTTTGCATTTCCTTGGCGGATTGCGCTGATTTTGGCGCTCCTTCCATGCCTCCCATTACTCGGCTTCTGGGCTTGGTTGCGGTGGGAAGTGCCGCCACTACAACGGTATTATCTGATCGCATATTGGCACAGTTCCGAACACGCAAGTGAGCCTGATGCCAAGACTCAAATCCGATGGCTTATGGAGACGGCTCGCGGGCGTAAGAGACAGTGGCTGTTCGCCCCCGACGTCACCGAGGGAAGCGAGAGTGATCTCCCTTTGGAACTCTCGTCTTTTGCTGTTGGACAAGGATGGACGGGAATAGAAAGAACCGCAGTGGAAAGCGTGGATTCCACCGAGGTGGAAAAGCTTCTGCGTGAAGATTTCTATGATGGCAAGACGTTTCGTCAACTGATGAATGAACCGTTGGTCTATGGTGTCGCGACCTGGGTAGTCGTTGTGTATCTGGCGTTTATGATGAGGGACGATATTGGGGAAGAATGGAGACTACTTCGACGAGAGGTTACGGAGCCCCAATGGTCATCGAATTATGGAGGGGATTTGCCCGAAAATCGAGACGGAATTGTTGCTCGGCTTCGGTTGCGATTTGCCCACTGGATTAGTGAGCAGAAGACAGCGCTTGAGTGGCCGAGTTTTGGGCCTGCAACTAGTCGCGGATTCGGTCTTAAGAAGTTGCCAAATCCAGAAACGCTTCTTCGGAGTGACCGACCGGCGTCAACTCAAGTTCGCGGCGAGGTTTCTACGGCACGGCAACTTGCTACTCCACCCCCTTCGCACTCCCCAAAACCACGCTCTCAGCGACGCACTGTCTTCCCCGGATCGTCTACATCGGATGCTGCGCATTCGCAATCAGAACCGTGGGATGAATCGAAATGGATTGATTGACGAAAAGACTTCCGATGTCTCTGTGTATTCCAGACCGAATCGCGTATCAACTCGGCATCCTTCGCTCAACTCTAAGCAGAGTAGAAAGCCTTCACCTTGATCTCCCTTCTCCTCGACTCAAAGGGCTGCTTGGCGAGAGCTATTTGAGAGGCGGAAGATCCCTTTCGTGAGCATGGAATACACCAGTTAGAACTCACGGAGAAGGTGTTGTTTGAGACTGTTCTCAAACAGCGGATCGAGCCTCCATTGAGTCAGCTATAACTCTTGTGTTGGTCGAGTCATTGCCACTCAAATCACTGATCCATTACTCTGCTAATAGCGTTGCTAAGGATAGAAATAGCCAATAGCCATAGGGGTTTCGTCGATCATGAGACGAAAATAATTTGGCAATGACGACCCACTTATCCACGCTTCTCGGCTACGATGTGAACCAAGACAGTAACTAGCTGCTGTCTCATGGGCCAAGGTATGTTGACTATCTCTAAATCGCTGTCGGCTGGACAAGCACGGACGTATCATGAGCGCGAGTTCGCGTCCGAACGACAGAACTATTGGAGCCGTGATCAGCAAGGGCATAGCGAGTGGCAGGGGAGTCTCGCGAAGGAGTGGGGCTTAGGTGGCAATGTAGGGGCTGAGGAGTTCGCTCGTTTGAGCGAAGGACGGCACCCAGCGAACGATGCGCAGCTCGTTAAGCACCAGCCTGCCAGGACCTACGAGAATCAGTACGGTAAGCAGATCACCAGTTCAGAGCATCGTGCAGGATGGGATGCGACGTTCTCCGCACCCAAGTCTGTGTCGCTCACAGCCCTTGTGGGTGGTGATGATCGTGTTCGTGAGGCGCACCGTGAAAGTGTTCGCGTGGCGTTGAAGGAGTTAGAGCGGTACACACAGGCTCGCATCGGTAACGTCCATGCGCCTGAGACAACAGGCAAGTTCGTTGCCGCTACCTTCGAGCATGACACCGCTCGTCCTGTAGACGGCTATGCTGCGCCGCAGCTTCATACTCACGCAGTAGTCTTCAATGTGACTGAGCGAGACAATGGACAGACGCGCGCATTGCAAGAGCGCAGCCTCTTCCAGTCGCAACAGTACGCGACAACCGTGTACCGATCCGAGCTTGCGTTGAAGCTGCAAAGTCTCGGATATGAAGTTGAACGCGGGAAGCATGGTCAGCCCGAGATCAAGGGATATTCGCAAGAGTATTTGGAAGCATCGAGTCCACGTCGTGTGCAGATCAAAGAACACCTACAGGAAATTGGAAGAGAGGGCGCGGGCGCGGCACAAGTAGCCGCTCACCGCACACGCGACAGCAAAGAGATCCATTCGCCGGAAGAGGTGTTGCGCCAGCACCGCGACCTGGCTGCTCGATTCGGCCATCAAGCAGATCGTGTCGTCGCAAAAGCACACGAACAGCGGCACGTTGTGCAGCCGGAGAAGACGGCTCAACAGTCAGTGACGTATTCGCGCAACCATGTCTTTGAACGCTCTGCTGTTCAGGACGAACGCGCAATCCTGCAAGCTGCGATAGACCGCAGCATGGGCCAGACCTCATACACACAGGTGCGACAGGAGTTCGAACAGCGGGTGTCGCGTGGGGAGTTTCGGGCGATTGAGCGAACGGATGGCCGAGCAGCGCCGCTGTATACGACTGCCGAGATGATGCGGATGGAGCGGGAGATCGTCGGTCACGTGCAGCGCGGCAATCAGCGCGGGTACGGCGATCCAATGCTGGTATCGCCGCCGTTGGGAATCTGGACAGAAGATCGCCATCCTGAACTGAACCGTTCACAACGCCAAGCGGTCGATGAGATATTCCTGAGCCGCGAGAAGATCGTCGGCTTGGACGGTGTCGCAGGCGCAGGCAAAACGACGACGCTATCCGTGGTCCGAGAAGGCGCTGAAGCCCAGGGCTACAAGGTGGAAGGATTCGCCCCGACATCTCGCGCAGCACACAAGCTGGCTGAGGCCGGCATGGAAACCTCAACTCTCCAACGTCACCTTGCGAAAGGCGCGCAGCCCGATCTGGGCGAGAATCGCCTGTATGTACTCGATGAGTCTTCGCTGGCGTCCACGCGCCAGATGCACGAATTCATCGAACGTCTCCATCGGAATGATCGTGTGCTGCTGGTTGGAGACAGCCGCCAACATGAGGCCGTTGAAGCGGGCCGTCCTTTTGCGCAACTACAGGAAGCCGGTATGAGGACGGCGACGCTGAATGACATCGTTCGGCAGCGCGATCCAGAGTTGAAGCAGGTCGTCGAACAGTTGGCGAGCGGCCAGGTTAGAGCCGCAGTTGAGAGCCTTGACCAGCAGGGCCGTGTGCATCAGGTAAAAGGACACGATGAACGCATCGCGGCTATTGCGCGGGAGTATGCCAAGTCACCTAGCGGCACCCTTGTCGTTTCGCCGGATAATCGTTCCCGCAGCGAGATCAATCTGCGGATACATGATGAGTTGCAATCGTGCGGACTGGTGAACAGGCAGGACCATTCCGTGCGGACGCTTGTTCCGCGTCAGGAGATGACCGGCGCGGATCGCAGTTGGGCACAGCGGTACCAGGTCGATGACATCCTGCGGTACTCGCGCACATCGAAGGAGACCGGCATCGAGAAAGGCGAATACTCCCGCGTCGTTGCTGTGAACGCTCAGGCGAACACCTTGACGGTGGTGCGAGGGAACGGGGAGCAGACCACCTATGATCCACGCCGCCAGGTTGGAGTCTCCGTCTACCGAGAGGACGAGAAGAGATTCTCCGTTGGAGACCGCATCCAGTTCACCGCGCCCAGCCAGGAACTGAAGATTGCCAATCGTGACCTGGGGACTGTCGAGAGCATCGGGCGGGATGGGATGATGCGGTTGCGGTTGGATGATGAGAGCAAAGTGGAGTTCGATCCGCAATATCATCCGCACATCGATTATGGGTATGCCGTCACCAGCTATTCAAGCCAAGGCCAGACGGCGGAGCGTGTTTTGGTCAACATAGACACAGAACTCGCGGCAAAGGATCTTCTCAACAGTCGCATGGCATATGTCTCGATCTCTCGTGGCCAATTCGACGCACAGATATTTACGGACAGTTTGGACAAGCTGCCAAAGGTACTAGGGCATGATGTTTCGCACCAGAGCGCCTACAAACCGGAACAGGCTGTTGATTTACATCAACCGAAGATCGTGACGCCGAAGCACGACGTGGAGTTGAGTATGGGATTCGGGTTGAGTCTTTGAACGCATTAGTGCTGGAGAGATGAAGGCGTTCTTGCAGGGAGATCTTAAAACGGGCACGCGGTGGACGAGCACGACAATTTGGGGACAGGGGATAAAACTATGTCAGCAGAAAGAGTCATTGATTTCGACAGAAGCGGATTGGAGCCCTCGCACAAGGAGAGCACTGGGGTGCCTTTTAGGCCGCAACGCAGAAAGCCCCCGCAGAGGGTCACGGTGGCTCCCGAAGATAAGTTGCTGGTAGGGCGCGAGGAGGCAGCTCAGATGCTATCTATTAGCCAGCGTGCCCTGGACTACCTGATCGCCTCAAAACGTCTGCCTACGAGGCGGATTGGTGGCCGTGTTCTGATCCCGGTAGCCGACCTGCGGAAGTATGCTCGGTGCGACCATCCCGAGAGGATCGTCGGTTGAAGCAACTGCGGCGATGCCGGCAGTGCCGCCGTCTTCTTGGTCGATTCCATCTGAACGTCTCGCAAAGGAATGCGGGCTTCTGTGGAAAATGTCGCTGCGCTTGAACGCTGAGCGGATTTGGTGAATTGTGATCGACGCTGTATCCAAGCTATGATCGGGACAGAACCTCTCACACACCTCGGCTGGGGTCGGAAGGTCTGCGAAGAGGGCCAGGACGGGGTTGCGATGGACGCCTAGGGTGTGGGTGTTTCGACCTAGGCCCAACAAGTTTGTTGTGCTGTTGGTGGCTGTTGTGGTGGCTGTTGGTTTTCGACTTTTCTGCTTTGGGTTGCGGCACACTGCAACGTGCTTGAAGTGCTTATCTGTTGCAAAAGATGAACTTATTCACTGTTGTGCTGCGCTGTGCAATTCGCTGCAACGCATGGAGTATTGGACTTAAAATCCGCAGACCTTAACCGGTCGTGGGGGTTCAAGTCCCCCTCCGGGCACCAAGAAGCCTATTCTTATGAATGACTTATCATGAAAGTTTCGCGAGCGGCCGAGCGATCAAACTTCCTCAATGGTGAGTTTCAGACGACCACTCAGGTCACGCGGCCGCGCAGGCGTCGATTGCTTCTTGTTCCGTGGCAAACACGCCGAAGAGGCTGAGAATTCCAACCATCTTGAAGGTCTTCGTGGCGAAAGAGGAGGGGTTGACGAGCTTGGTATCGCCCCCTACCTGTCGAGTGCGCCGAAGCGCGTTGACGATTGCGCCGATGCCAGACGAATCGATGAAAGGCATCTGCTCCAAATCGAGAATGAGGTAGATGCAGCCATTCGAGAGCGCGGATTCGAGCGCAGCGTCGAATTCCGGGACATTGGAGGACTTAAGCTGGCCTTTTATGCGAAGGGAGCAGGTATTTCCGCTTTGCTTGATGTCGAGGTCCACGAAGTCTCCTGCAAGCTGGAAAGAATGAGTTCACAACAGGGAGAGCGCTTGCTACACTCCGTCTACAGAGATTGACGCTTCAGGCTTGTTTCCGTCAAGCACCGGGTCCCCGATGTTGCGTAGACGTTCGTTTGAAATCTTCCTATGTCAATGTTCAACCGTCCCTCCCTCGAACTGACGAATGAACTTCTCACTGCTACGGATTCCTCTGTACGGGCTCGGTTGATTGCCGTTGCCGTCGTCGAATCGATCGCGGATAGCGCCTGCCTGGTGCACAGGTTGCTTGAGGGGGACGATGGACCGATGCTCTTGCCTGTGGGGATGGCGGGGCCGGTGTCCATGGGGGAACAGATGCTGTCGGCAGCGAGCGACCTCGTGCTTCCGTTATTGGCCGGCCGTGAGGAGCCGTTGGTGTACTCGGGGAACCAGGTGCCGCGGGAAGAGTATGCCCATGTGAACGTGGCGCGGTCGATTGCTTCGCTCGCGTATGTTCCGTTTTCCCGCGCGGGAACGGTAGTGGGATTAATAGAAGTGATGACGTTCGGGGAGCCAATCGTTGCCGCCGAACTGGAGCGGCTTGCCGAAGTGGCGGCGCTGGCGGGAACGGCAATTCTTTCGGCGGAGGAGTTCGAGCGACAGCGGCAGGATCTGTTGGATTCCGTGCACCGAATGACCCAGCTATATGACTTGGAAAAATCCCTCAACGCGACGCTGGAATTGGAAGCGGTAACGGCGATGGTGCCGGCGAAGACCTCGGCGATGTTGGAGTGCCAGGCCATGCACCTGTGGCTTTTCGATGGCGATCAACTGCGGCTAATGGCGGCACATGGTGAAGACGCCACGGTGGAAATAGGTGCGGTCCAGACACCGGATGAAGGCTACGTAGCGGCGATGGCGGAGGAAGGCGAACCGCTGCTGATCGATGATGCCGAAGACCCGCGGCTGTTGCACCGGAATGCTGTGCTGGAATCGATTCCCGAGGAGCAGCGGACCGAGCGCGTCACGAACGCGCTGGTCGTGCCATTGATGCAGGACGAATCAGAGATTGGCGTCCTGGAAGCGGTGAACCGAGGCGGCGGCAAAGTATTCGATGAGGACGACCAGTTTTTTCTGTCGGCGATGGCGGAGACTGTGAGCAATGCGCTGAAGAACGCCAGCCTGATGCATGCAGAGCGAAAGCTGGAGATACTGGAGGCGCTGGTCCACGTCAGTTCGGAGATTACCTCGACACTGAGGTTGGACCGACTACTCCAGATCATTGTGAACAGTCCACAAAGTGTGCTCCCGTATGAGCTATCTGCGATCGCTTTGGATAACCGAGGGAACTTGCAGCTGAAGGCTGTATCGGGGATGGCAAGCATCCCAATGGGGGACGTCCAAGTAGACCGGCTAAAGGATCTTGTGCACTGGCTGAGTTCGGAGTCGTCCGCCCTGCATGTGCGCCAAGCCGAAGAGGGGAGTGCGGATGAGATCGCTGAGGCGGTTGCGCGATACTTTGAGGGCACCGGATATCGCGCCCTGTACGCTTTACCGTTGGTAGACGACCAGGGACGTGTGGGAATGCTCCTGTATACGGCGACGGATCCGGATTTTCTAGACACCGCGCAGACGGAGATGATCAAGATTCTCGCCGCCCAGGCGACTGTAGCGATTCGAAATGCGCTCCTTTATCGCGAGGTGCCGCTGATTGGGTTGCTGGAGCCGATGATGCAGAAGAAGCGTGAGATTCTGCGGTCCAGTGGAAGTCGGAGACTGTTCTACGGGGGCGTGGCGGCAGTGGTGCTGTTGTTCTTGCTGTTCTGCCCGCTGCCGATGAGGGTATCGGGAGAGGCGATGGTAGAGCCGCAGCACTTGGTGACGATTGCAGCGCCCACCGATGGCAATGTGGAGACCGTAGCCGTGCGGGAGGGCCAGCGTGTAGCGGCGGGGGAACAATTAGGGACGATGAATGACTGGCAGTGGAAGGCTGATCTTGCCGCAGCGCAGGCAAAATATGAGGCGGCTGAGTTGGGAATGGAGGCGAGCCTGGCCGGCGGGTCGCCCAAGGCCGGCGAGGATAGGGCCCAGGTAGAGTATTTGCGGTCAGAGGTTGCGAGGGCTCAAAGTCGAGTCGATGGTGCGGAGCTGCGCTCGCCCATTGAGGGACTCGTGGCGACGCCGGCGCTGCAAAGCGCAGCGGGAGAGCACTTGAATGCAGGAGACCCGTTTGCAAAGGTTCTGGATCTATCGTCGGTGGTGATGGATATTTCTGTCGCGCAAAGTGACGTTGCTCTGGTGCGGCCGGGGGATCGAGCCATTATTAAGCTGGATAGCTACCCGCAGCGGACTTGGCGCGGGGTGGTGAATATTGTTAGCCCTGTTGCGCAGACTGTAAATGATGAGCGCACGTTCGCGGCGCGAGTTTCCCTGGGGAACAGGGAAGCGACCTGCGCGCGGGGATGAGTGGGCACGGAAAGATTTTCGTTGGGTATCGGTCCGCCGGGTATGTACTGCTGCGCAAGCCGGCGCTGTGGGCGTGGCAGACGTTATGGAACTGGATAGGCTGGTGATGCAATGAATGGTTCTTCGATGTTGCGATTGACGCTGAATGTTGGCGCGGCGGCTACATTGTCCCTGATGACAGTTACGACTGTGTGCGGATGTGACTCGCGGCCACAGGCTCCCACTGTCGTCGCAGCGAGCTCGACGCCTACGCCTCAGCCTATGCCTGATGGCCCCGTGGCGGCGAGAACTTTCAGCACGTCGGGTCCACTCGTTGCGGACCAGCAGGCAGATGTTGCGGCAGAACGCGATGGGCGCGTAATAGAGGTTGCGGCGGATATTGGCGATCATGTGCGGAAGGGCCAACTCCTTGCATTGCTGGATGATCGTGCGCTGCATGCGGCATGCGATGAAGAGAAGTCGAGGGTAGCGTCGTTGCAGGCTCAGGTTAAAGAATGGCAGTCGGAGCAGCAAGTGGAGGAAGCTGATTTGCGGCGGGCGGATGCGCTGCGAGCGGACCGAATTCTCAGTGATGAGGACTGGGAACATGTGAAGTACAAGCTTGCGGAAACTGTTTCGGAAGTAGCCCGCTATAAGGCGGACGAGCTGGGAGCCGAGGCGAAGTTGGAGGCAGCTAATCTGCAGTTGGCACAGTCACAGATCGTTGCGCCGTTTGCGGGAGTTGTGGGACGGCGATCCCTGCGAATGGCCCAGGAGGTAAAGGCAGGCGACGTACTTTTCTGGATTAGCGCGACGACTCCGCTGCACGTCATGTTTACCGTGCCGGAATCGGCGATGCGGGCGTTCGAACGCGGGGCGAGCCTGGTTTTGACGACGGAGGATTTTCCGACGCTAAGACAGAAGGGTCGAGTGTACAGGGTAAGTCCTGTGGTCGACCCGGCGAGCGGTAGCGTGCAGGTGATTGGTGAGGTAATCGACCCGTCGCCGCTGCTAAAGCCGGGAATGAGGATGCAGGTACGGACAGCGGATAGCGGGAATGACGCGATGGCGCAAGTGCGATGAATCTCAGCGAGGCCCTGGATGCGGCACTACCGGAGATTCCAAAGGCGCGGCTCTCGCGCGAGCGCCCTCCCCGTCTCGATCCAGAGCTGGTGACGCGCGAAGATATTCTGGACGGAGAACCCGTCGTTGGGATTTTGCAGCGTAGTAAGGGCAGTTTTTTTCGGTTCCAGCCGTCGCAGTGGCAGCTCGCACAGTTATTTGACGGGATTCGCAGCTACGACGAAATAGCACAAAAGTTTAGCGAGGAACACGGCGGCGCGCTGACCGCCCGCGAAGTGGAGGAGTTCGCAACCGGCCTAGACGAGGCCGGTTTCTGGTTCAAGACGCCGCAGGAAAAGAATCTGGCCTACAGCGCCCGGCTTAAGGCGGAACGAGGACGAAAGGCCAATCGAACGTCGAAGATCAGCTTGGCGCACATCAGTTTTTCAGCTTGGGACCCGGATAAGTATCTGACCCGGCTAGATAGGCTGGTTGGGAATTTCATTTACAGCCGCTGGTGCGTTCTCGCGGTGGTGCTGCTGTTCTGCTTTGAGGGGGTGGTGTTTGTGGCGAATTGGAAGGACTTTGGGCCGGACATTCCGCTGTACTTCAACTTTACGCATAAAACATTTGCGGACTTTGCGGAGTTTTGGGTGTTGCTGCTCGGGATGGGGTTCATTCATTAGTCGGCCCATGGGCTGACTTGCAAGCACTATGGCGGCGAGGTTCACAATATGGGGCTGATGTTTTTGTATCTGACCCCATGTTTCTTTGTGGATGTGACGGAGAGTTGGATTTCGGCGACGAAGATTCAGCGGCTGGCCACGATCATTGCAGGAATATGGATTGAGATGGTGCTGTGCGGGATCGCGATGATTGTGTGGACGAACACGCAACCAAGTGCTTTCGTTCATGATCTGGCATACAAGGTGATTCTGATTAGTGGGTTGGCAGTGATTTTGTTGAACCTGAATCCGTTGCTAAAACTGGATGGGTATTACTTTTGGACGGAGGTTATTGGGATTCCAGATTTGAAGGAGCGGTCCACGGGCTTTGTTTCGGCATGGTTCCAAAAGCGTGCTGCGACTGCCCGTGGAGGTGCTGGCGGTTCCGCGGCGACGGGCTCCGCTGTTTATTGCGTATGCGGTGGCTTCGGGTGCGTACAGCTACCTGATGTTGTTTGTTGTGGTGAGGTTTTCGTATAACGTGACGTCGAAGCTGATGGCGGAGTTTGCCCTGATTCCAGCGGGGGCGCTGGCAATTGCGATCTTCCGGTCGCGGCTGAAGTCGCTGTGGGGGTAGTGAAGCGGTTCTGGGCGGCCCATTTGAGTGGAGGGTTCTGGCTTCGGCCGCGGACATTAGTGATTGGTGGGGTAGTGCTGGTGCTGCTGTTTGTGCCGATGCTACGTGATCGCGAGAGTGCTTACTTTGTGGTGGAAGCGGCGGACCCGGTGACGCTACATCGACGGTGAATGGGCGCGTGGATGCCGTGTATGTGCGGGAGGGTCAAGAGGTGCGGAGGGGAGAGCCGTTGCTGCGGATGTCGAGTATTGACGTGGCGGCGATGGGGTCTAGCGCGCGGGCGACGATGGGCGAGGCGCACTATGATGCCTTCGCGGCGGAGCTGGCAGGAAAGTCGATTGGCACGGCGGCAGCGGGGGAGGCGGGGGCGCGGAGATCGCGAGGGCTGGCGGGACGAAGCGGCTGATTCTCTGGTGGTGCGGGCTACGGTGGATGGACGGGTGCTGA
>CAVUWQ010000017.1:0-57868 GCA_963745105.1 uncultured Acidobacteriaceae bacterium | reverse complement strand
TGATCCTGGATGAGGTGGGCCGGGGAACCTCCACCTTTGATGGGGTTTCCATCGCCTGGGCGGTGGTGGAATATATCGCCCAAAGGCTCAAGGCCCGCACCCTCTTCGCCACCCATTACCATGAATTGACCCGGCTGTCGGATACCTTCCCTAATGTGCGCAACTTCAATATCGCCGTTCGGGAATGGAACGACCAGATCCTCTTCCTCCGCAAAATTGTCGAGGGGGGCACGGATAAGAGCTACGGCATCCAGGTCGCCCGATTGGCGGGGGTGCCTAAGGAAGTGGTGGCCCGGGCCAAGAAGATTTTGGCGACGCTGGAAAGTGCCAGCGGCTGGCCGGCCAAAAAAGAGGGGACCGTTCCTTTGCCGGAGCCGGAAACTGCCAAGATCGACACCACCCAACTCTCCTTTTTCGTGAAGGGCGGCAATCATCCGATGATGGAGGAACTCAAGGCCCTGGAATTGGATGACTTGACCCCGTTACAGGCTTTGAACTGGATCGGGGATTGGAAGAAGAAGATCGAAGAATAGGTTTGTTTTATATTCCATGGCTCATTTCTCTCGTTAAACCCATTTTTTCGCCGGTTGATAATGTTGCTGTCAACTTCAGACAGATTCTTTAAAATACATAGCCCGGCCCCTATTGAGGCCCTAATCCATTCCGGAACGGTTTTTTGAAAAAAGAAAACAACATCCACAAAAAAGTGTTTCCCTATGACTTCCCGGTCGAGCTGGAAACCCGCGCCCACGGCCAGGTTTTGGCCCGCTGTCCTTTGCTTCCGGGCTGCCAAGCCCAAGGTAAAAACGCGAAGGATGCCCTGGATAAACTTCAAAACGCCATCGACTTTTATTTCGCCTCCGCTTCCCCCGCTTTTTTCGAGAAGAGCGAGGGTTTTGAGGATGTCCCCCTCATTTATGACCTGACTGAATTTAAAGGCCAGCTATTCGCCGCCACCAACCGGGACTTGGTTTTGAAATCTTCCAGCGGCGCCTCGGGTTCCTGGAAAAAATATACGGTCACCAAAACCACCTCCAAGTTTTTTAATCCCCGGCCCGGAGTGGAAGGGGAAGGCGATTACGTGACCCAGATCTACTGCCTCTGCGCCTACGCCGCTCCCGGAAAAGAAACCGCCCTCTTCGCGGGAACCAATTTGAATGGGGCTATTTACCAAAGCGCCGACGGAGAAACTTGGAAGGATTCTTTCTCGACGGGGGAGGACCGGGTTCACGCGCTCTGCGCCTTCAAAAATCGTCTTTACGCCGGCACCAGTTCCGAAAGTAAAATTTATGTTTATGACGGTACCCAATGGAACGCCGCCTCCTCGCTGGGGGAAGTGGCGGTCACGGCCCTGGGAACCTACGGCGACAAACTTTTCGCGGGCACCTATCCCAGCGGGCTGATTTTCTTCACCGAGGACGGCGTCAATTGGGAGGAATGCTCGGCCACCGGCCAGAATTTCATCCAATGCCTGAAAGAATTCAACGGGGCGCTTTACGCCGGGGCTTCCAGCGGCAAAGGCATCACCCTCTACCGCACGGAGAACGGCCGGGATTGGCTGAAGGTTTACGAAAGCGCGCGGGAGCTGAATGTTTACGGTTTTGAGGTTTTCGATAGCACCCTTCGGGGACGGGCAGTTGTAGTTATAAAAAAAAAAAAAAAAAAAAACCTGCGCATCGGGTTGGCGCGAAAAGCAGGAAGAGGGTGATCGCAGTCCAGTAGAGAGCACCGCCGGGAAGGCCGAGCCAGCCAGCGACCAACAGAATCATGGTCAGCGGATCAACCAGCGACCGGCGCAGATTATCCAGAATCTTCCATCGCGAGATCGTCGAAATGGGATTGCGCACATAGCGCCCCGACTCATCCGGCACGCGGGAAAATAGCCATTGCGCAATCTGCCAGTCTCCGCGGACCCAGCGATGCTGGCGTCGCGTATACGCACTGTAGTGCGACGGATAGTCGTCGATCACTTCGATGTCTGTAGCTAGACCGGCGCGAGCATACGCACCCTCGATGAGGTCGTGGCTCAGCAAAGAATTCCGCGGAAACCTGCGCTCGAGGACGGCATGGAGCGCGGCGACTTCATAAATACCCTTGCCGGTGAAACTGCCTTCTCCATAAAGGTCCTGATACACGTCGGATACGGCGCGTGTGTAGACATCGAAACCAGTCTGTCCTGAGTAGATCGCAGCCAGACGCGATCGCGATGCCGACTGAACACTCACGCCGACGCGCGGCTGCAGGATGCCGTAACCTGCGGTGACGACGCGCCGCACGGGGTCGATGATGGCGCGATTGAGCGGATGCGCCATGGCGCCGGCCATCGCGTTCGCTGTACCTCGCGGCAGCTGCGTATCGGAGTCAAGCGTGATGATGTATTGCACTTTGGCGAGCGCTGTCATATCCCCGGCTTTGACAGGGAAGGCATCGAAATCGCCTTTTAAATATTTGTTCAGATCGAGAAGCTTGCCGCGCTTGCGCTCCCATCCCATCCACACGCCCTGCCGTCCGTTGAAGATGCGATGACGATGCAGCAGCATAAATTTGCCATGTCTCGGAGCTGTGGCTGCATAGCGTTTGTTCAGTCCGTCAATCAGCCTCACCGCCATGTCAACCAGAGGATCGCTGTCGTTCTCGCGCGGCCGCGATACCGAATCAGGCAGGTCGGTGATAAGCGCAAAATGCAGGTTAGGATCCTGATTGGCGAGAAAGCGAACCTCCAGTTCCCCGACCAGTTCGCGCACCTGTTTCTCATTCGCCAGCAGCGTCGGCACTGCGACCAGCGTTGTGTATTCCGGAGGGATGCCCTTGCTGAAGTCAAGCTTCGGCAGCGCGGATGCTTTGAAGACCGCGGTCACCGCGTTGTTCACAAAATCTACCGCGGTTTGCGACACCGGCAACAGCAGCAAAACGAAGGCCACCGTAATGCCGCCGAAAACCGCATGATACGGAACGAGCGGCAGCACAGCTGCGGCCATCATCAGGATGGTCAGAATCTCAATGCCAATGATGAAGAAATCATCCGGATGCCGGCGCAGCGCAATGCGAATACGATCGATGAGCTTGGGACGATAGCCAATCTGCTTGGACAACTCGGCGAATCCGTTGTCGATCAGGTAATAGCCGACATGCGCCTGGCGAAGATAGAGACGGGGGTCGTCGATGCGGTTCTGCTGGGCCTTAAGAGCAAAGTTGATTGCCGACTGCGCTACCTGGCTCTCCGTGCACTCGGAATGCAGCGCGATCTCTGCGACGCGCTTGCGGTAGTTTTCCCGGCTGTCGAAATCCATGCGTGGATAGGCCTTCGCTGGATCCTTCAACAGGATGGCATCGAACACCACCAGAGGCTCCATGAGCGAGATCCAGTCGGCATGCGCCAGTTCGCGGAGACTCTTGATGCGCGTCGTAAGCAACTCAGGCGTTCCGGCATCCGCCATTTGCGGCTGATGCAGCCGCGCATCTGCCTGCACCAGGATGAGATCGAGAAGCGCAAACCGGATGAATGTGGGCAGCACCCAAAGCTCACGAAGCTCGAGCGGGTCGGATAGCTGCGCCTCGTCCATATAAACGCGCAGGGCGGATCCGTTCCACAACGACTTCGCACCCTTGAGATAGGCCGCCGCCAGAACCGCAACCCGCGGCTCCTCGCCCAGAGGAGATACCACGCGGGGCAGCTTCGGAACCTTCTTTTGAATCGATGCCATCTCCGTAATCGCAGCCCGGAAAAGCCGGGGATTCTCGCGAATCTCGAGCAGAGGATCGGGGCCTTGCCGGCCATTCACCGGCAACTGCTGCAGCTCTGCCATCAGCGCGTTCAGCGCGGACTCCGCCTCATCGATGCGCGGCTGCAGCGTGAGCGAAGATTGCGGCCGATGGATTACGGACCACTGTGCGGCGGAGGATCGTGCGTGGGTGCTCAACTCTGCCGCAGTCACGCCAGCCTGGTCAAGAATTTCCTGGTCAATCTCGGGGATCTGAAAGGTCATGGGTCTCCGTCAGCGGTAGCTTGCCGCCTGCATCTCAAACATCCCGGCATACCGGCCGCCCAGCGCCATCAATTGCTGATGCGTACCTTCCTCCACCAATTGGCCGCCTTCCAACACCACAATGCGGTCGGCCATGCGCACCGTAGAGAAGCGATGGGAAATCAGAAGCGCCATCTTCCCAGTAGTCAGCTCGGCGAAACGCTCAAAGACTTCGAGCTCGCTCTTTGCATCGAGTGCGGCTGTCGGCTCGTCGAGAATAAGCAGCTGGGCGTTGCGCAGATACGCTCGCGCCAGCGCAATCTTTTGCCACTCGCCTCCGGAAAGATCCACACCACCCTCAAAGCGGCGTCCGAGCATCTGCTCATACCCTCCGGCCATTTTCGCAATCACGCCTTCGGCGAGGCTCTTATGCGCCGCATCCTGAATCTCTTCCTCCGTATGCGGAACATCGATGCGCCCCACAGCGATGTTTTCGCGCGCCGTCATCTCGTATCGCATAAAGTCCTGAAAGATAACGCCCATCTCGCGATGCAGATCTTCGATCGAATACTCGCGCAGGTCGATCCCATCAAGCAGAATCTGACCCTCGGTGGGATCGTAGAGCCGTGTGATCAGCTTTACCACGGTGGTCTTACCCTGACCGTTTTCTCCTATCAGCGCGATGCGCTCGCCAGGCTCCAGCTGGAAATTGAAATTCTTCAGCACTCGCCTCTCCGAGCCCGGATACGCGAACGACACATTGCGGAACTCGAAGCCACGGCGGATGGGCCGCGGAGCCGGCAATGCATTCGGCTTCGACTGCACCGTTGCCTTCATATCGAAGAATGCAATCAGGTCAGTAAGAAAGAGCGCCTGATCGGCGATACCCGAAGCTGTCGAGAAGGCCTGCTGAAAATTCGAGCTGGCCTGCTGAATCGCAGCCGTCACGAGCGCGAAGACTCCGATGGTCGGATAACGCCCGATCACCGCTTCATAGATGGCGAAAACATAAGCTCCGTAGTAGCCCAGTGTGCTGATCAGCGAAAGCAGTCCGCCCCAGATGAGCTTTTTACGCGAGAGCGCAATGTCTTCTTCGTAGATTGCTTTTGAGAGCACCTTGAAGCGATCCGTCAGATAGTCGCTCAGGTTAAAGAGCTTCAGCTCTTTGGCTGCTTCCTTGCTGCCGCCTACCTGTCGCAGGTAATCCATTTGCCGCTTGGCTGGAGTCTGGCGGAAATTCTTTGCATAGCCCAGAAACGCGAAATGCGTCTCACCAAAGAAAGCAGGCAGTACGCCGCCAATGAGCAGCAGAATCATCCAGGGCGAGCGATAGATCAACACCGCGCTCCAGATTGCCGTCAGCACAATCTGCTGGAACAGACGGCCCATCTGCTGAATCATGGCTAGACGGTCGGTGGCCTGCACGCGGGCACGTTCCAGCCGATCGTAAAAGACGGGATCTTCGTAGGTAGTCAGATCGAGCTGCGCCGCCTGCTGCATCACGCGCACACTCACGTGGTAGGTATAGCGATCGGCCAGCAGCTGGTCGCTGTAATCGATGGTCCGGGAAAGGATGCCGGTCAACAGCGCAAGCGCAACTTCAGCACCCACGAGCCACCAAAAATACTGGAGCTGGGCCTGGTGCCGCAGGGCAAGCGAAACGCCGGTGATAATTTTTGCGGCGACGGCGGCGATGCCTAATTGCAGGAGTGGGACGATGACCCGCAGGATCAGGCCCCACGTAACCACTGCCGGGCCCGACGCCCACAGGATCCTGGTGACCTGCGGCACATTCTTCAGGGCTCGAATACGGTCACCCCACGCGCTGTGGGAACCTGCTGTCTGCTGATCGCTCATCATCGGGGACTTAAAAACAGCTAGTATTTGCCTTCACCGTCTCGCGACAGAGCTCATGGCGCCGTCTCGTTATCTATGGGAATGGCACTCACTTCGATGCTGGGAGCAGGTGTTATGTTGTTTCCCTCTACGTGTCCGGAGAATCGCCTACTTTGCCTGGATAAATTGCGTGGTGTATGCCATTCCGGGATCGATTGGGCGCTGAATTACCTTGAGATCCGCCAGCTGCTGGTACATCGCCGCCCAGCGTTCCGGCTGCAGATCCCCCGCCATCGCCGGATCGTTGTCCGCGTAGATGAAATGGCCTTCCTTCAATGCCGCGCAGGTGAAGTTCATCTGATCCGCCGACATCGCCGGGTTGAGCCTTAGCAGCTCGTCATTCACCTGCTTGGGATCGGCTATGTAATCGCGCCAGCCGCGCAGGGAGGCACGAACGAACTTGGCGACCACGTCGGGATGATCCTTCAGGTAGCTCTGCGAGGTGAAGAAAACGCGGTAAGGATCGTAACCCGTGTCGCTGATCAGCATGGTGCGAATATCCGCCCCCGCCTTGCGTGCGAAAAACGGCTCTGAAGTCACAAATATCTGCTGGATGTAATTGGGATCCTGGAGAAAATTGGCGATCGAATACGTGGCCGGCGTCTCGTGAACATTCTTGAGGTGATAACGCGCCACGATGTACTCAAACCACGTAGCTCCAGTCTTGATCGCGATGGTGTGGCCTTCAAGATCGGCAAACTTATGCACCGGAGAATTAGCATGCATCATGATGCCTTGTGGATCATGCTGCATGGTAGCCGCAACTGCAACCAGCGGCTGCCCCTGCGCCGCTGCCTCAAGAATGCGATCTGACGAGCTCATCCCCAGCTGCGCAGCACCGAGCGACACCTGCTGCTCTACAACGATATAGGGACCACCAGGAACAATCGTGACGTCCAGTCCCTCCTGCTTGTAATAGCCCTTGAGCAGCGCTTCGTAAAAGCCGCCATGCTCTGGCTGCGGATACCAATCCGTCTGGAATTTGAGCGGGGTAAGGCCGCTCTTGCTGCCGCCATGGCAGCCAAAAAGAGAAAGGAGAGCCAGCGACAACGCCAGGCACTTCGTGGCACGAATCATGCCCGAGCTTAACAATCAGTCGATGCCCGATCAAGCAGCAACTTCAGCCGCCAGCAGCTCGCCCAAGCGATGCGCAAACGCCAGCAGCTCCGCATCCCGTCCGCGTGCGGCCAGCAGCTGCACACCCGGACGGCCGGGAAGAATCACCGCCGGCAGCCCTGCCAGGCTCGCCGGAGTGGTGTAGCGCAGAATTCTAGGCCTCGTCGCCGAATGGTCCGCCCCGGCGACGAGACCTGGCACGGGAACCGCAGGCATGAGCAGGAAATCGAAGCGGGTGAAGAGCTCCGAGGTGTGTTTCAAAAACACATCGTGCCTGGCGCGAAAGCCTCCGATCTCCGAGCCTGTCATCGCGGCACCCCCACGCAGCCGTTCGGCAATAGCCGGTTCGAACTCATCATAGAATCCGACATGCAGCTTCGAGGCCTCATGCGCCTGGATCGGCGCGTAAACCTCGTACGCCTCCTGCCAGAAGCCAGGATCAAAATTCCCGATATCGGCATCGATCTCCCGGATGCGCTCTTCCCAAACGTCTCGCTCGGCGAGCACCGATATATCGCAGTCTTCGATCAGTTCGCCGCGCAGGAAGCCGACGCGGGGCGGCCGCGCGCTGGCAGCCGCCGCAGGAAATCCAAAGAGAGCCTGAGCCAGTATCGGCAGATCACGCAGATCCCGGCACAGCCATCCGATGGTATCGAACGATGGAGCCAGATGCGCCCCACCGCTCCAGTCACCTGCACCCAATGAAGCGCGATAGCCGGCCAACCCGCAGAGCGCAGCCGGAGCGCGGACCGAACCGCCCGTATCCGTGCCGATGGCGGCGAGTGCGGATCCCTCTTGGATAGCGGCTGCCGAGCCGCTCGATGATCCCCCGGTCAGCGCCGATGCATCGTCGGGTTGCACGCAGTCTCCGTAGTCGCGGTTCTCTCCGGTGATGCCATAAGCCAATTGATGCAGATGTGTTTTGCCTGTGATGACCGCACCCGCGGCCTTAAGCCGTGCCGCCACCCATGAGTCTGTCGACTCCGGAGGATTGTGGTGCGCATAAAATCGAGAGCCGCTGGTCGTGACAAATCCCTCGAGGTCGAAGCAGTCCTTGAGCGCTACGGGCAGCCCGTAGAGAGCCCCGCGGCGCTCAGTCAGACTTCGAACTTGATGCAGCGACCAGCCGGCATCCTGAGCGAGGTATGTGTTCCGGCTGGCGCTGCCGTTGGAGCGAGCCAGAGCCTCCGAGACACCCGCTTCCACATCGCCGCCGTCGGCAATCGACTTTAAATATTTCGCCACCGGCGCAGGTGCAAATTCCATGCCGCGATTGTATCTGTCATGTCCAAAAACAACCGCTTGGAAATCCCTCCGCTCATGCTAAATTTCGTCAATGGGGAAGCTTTTTAAGCCTGCGCCTGATCGGGATGAAACCATCATGCGTGAGCTTGTGCGCTTTACCGTCCGCAGCTTCAGCACTGTCAGCCCAGTTCCCTTCGGCGCTGCCATCGTTCACACCAAATCCGGAGAACTCTTCTATCGCGCCCGTAACGCGGTGATGCGCGAGCATGATCCCAGCTCGCACGCTGAGTTGCGTACCGTTCGCCTGGCCTGCAAGAAGCTGGGGAAGCCATCGCTGGCCGGCTATACCCTCTATTCCACATGCGAGCCCTGCCCTATGTGCATGGCCAACGCACTGTGGGCGCGGCTTGATCGCGTTGTCTTTGGCGCGACCATCGAAGACGCCAACCGGCACTGCAACCAGATTCAGATTTCCGCTGCAGAAGTCGCCAAACGTAGCGACATGCCCTGCCCGGTTGAAGGCGAAGTGCTTCGCGACGAATGCTATGGCCTGTTCATCGATCCCCGCATGCTGAAGGCATTCAAGAAGTGGAGCACGCGAAAGGTATGAACGATCTCATACAGCGCGCGATGCCCAATATGATCGCCGATCCGCAGCGGTTCATCACCACGCCTGCTGTGGTCGAGCGTTTGTCGAAGGACTTCTACTGGTATTCGCCCATCTTGAAGCCGCAGTTGCAGGACAAGCATGCCGAGGCGGTAGTACAGCCAGTGAATGTCGAAGAGGTTTGCAACATCCTCCGCTTCTGCTATGCGCATGACATACCGGTGACGCCGCGTGGAGCGGGTACCGGCAATTATGGGCAGGCGATCCCGCTGCACGGCGGACTGGTGCTCGATCTCTCACGCATGGATCAGATCGAGGCCATCACCGAAGAGGGTGTTGCCGTCTGCGAGCCCGGCGTACGTCTGGGCGTGCTCGAAAATGAAGCGCGTGCGAAACGCTGGGAGCTGCGCTGTTACCCCAGCACCATCGTGAAAGCGTCTATCGGCGGATTTCTCGGCGGTGGCTCCGGAGGCATCGGCTCTGTAACGCACGGAGGACTTCGCGACTTCGGCACCGTGCGCGCCCTGGAAGTTGTGACGATGGAGGCCGAGCCTCGTGTGCTGCTACATGAAGGAGAAGCGGTTCACAACATCCTGCATGCGTGGGGTACGAACGGCATCATCACAAAGATATGGCTGGCGCTTACCCCTGCCGTCGAATGGGCGCAGTGTGTTGTCGCTTTCGATGACTTCGCATCAGCATTCGATTTCAGCGAGCGTATCGCCGTCGATTCTGAGTGGACGAAACGCCTGGTCACCACCTTCGAGTGGCCCATCCCGTCCTACTTCAGTCCGCTGAAAAGCATGGCTCCTGCAGGTAAAGATCTCATCTTCTTTTTGATTGCGCGGGAGCAGCTGTCAGCACTGGCGCAAGCAGCAGTCGCAGCAGGCGGAACGATTAGCTACTCCGGCGACTACAACGGCCTGCGCACCACGCCTCTGCTCTCCGATTACACCTGGAACCACACCACCCTGTGGGCTATCAAGCATGATGATGCCTTCACCTACCTGCAATGCAGCTTCGATCCCGATCGCGTGCGTGACCAGATGCGCCGACTCAGAGAAAAATTTGGAGACGAAATTCTGTACCACGTGGAGTTCATGAAGAACGGCGCTGGCCGCGTGATTCCGGGTGCTATTCCGCTGGTCCGCTATGCGAATGAAGCTCGGCTGAACGAGATGATCGGCTACTGTCGCGAGATCGGTGTCTTCGTCGCAAATCCTCACGTGAACAACGTCGAAGATGGCGGACGCTTCCGCGAAGATCATGTGCAGCTCGCAGCCAAACGCCGCTATGATCCCAAAGGGTTGCTCAATCCCGGCAAGATGCTCAGCTTTCAGCCCGAAGCCGAGGCGGCCCACCCATGAAAACCTGGATTCCCGACTCGCGGAACTTCGCCTACCTCAACTGGAAGCAGGTCGACGCTCTGAGCAGAGACTCAACCCTGCTCATCTTGCCAACGGCTGCCATCGAGCAGCACGGCCACCATTTGCCGCTGGCAACCGATACGCTCATCAATAATCTGCTGCTCGGCAAGGCACTTGAAAAGGTATCCACAGATTTGAGCGTGTATGCGTTGCCGCCAGTTTGCTATGGCAAGAGCAACGAGCATATTGGCTTTCCCGGAACACTGTCTGTTTCCGCGTCCACATTCATGTCGGTCGTGCGTGACATTGGTGCGAGCGTTGCAGCTGCGGGATTCAAAAAGCTCGCGCTCTACAACACGCACGGCGGCAACTCATCGCTGGTCGACGTGATGGCGCGCGACCTCCGCGCCGAATTCGGTCTCCGCACCTTTGCGCTCTTCGGCTCGGGCGGCATCAGCTTTGAGGGCGTTAGCGCACAGGAAAAGGCATATGGTTTTCATGCGGGCGAGATCGAGACGGCGTTCCTGCTCAGCGCAACGCCGGGGCTCGTCGACACAGCTGCATACACAGTCAACTACATTGCGCAGGTTGATAAGCCGGAGCTGTTGAAGCCGGAAAATGCATCCGCGACCTTCGCCTGGCTCACGCGCGACATCGCGTCGAGTGGGGTGATGGGGGATCCCAATCCCGCTACGGCAGAGAACGGCGCGCGCTGGGTAGAGCAGGCGGCCGCGCGCATTGCACAGGCAATCGAGGCCATGGTCAAGTACGAGAATCTGTATAAGCCATGAGTGAACTCACCGACTGCGGGAATGGAGTGCGCCTCGAGCGTGCAGTGCCATGCGCGATGTCTGATGGCGCCAAGCTGATTTCCGATCACTACTACCCGTCGAAGGACCTGTGGGGCTCTGGGCCGCATCCCACACTGCTCATGCGCCAGCCTTACGGACGCGACATCGCTTCTACCGTGGTCTATGCGCATCCTGTCTGGTTTGCGCGCAACGGGTATAACGTCGTCATTCAGGATGTGCGTGGCCGCGGTGACTCCGAGGGGGAGTTTTATCCTTTTCGCCACGAGCGTAAAGATGGAGCCGAGACGATTGCATGGCTGCGCGCGCGGCCGGAATGCAATGGCCGCATCGGCATGTATGGCTTCTCCTACCAGGGACTCACCCAGTTGCTGGCTGCAGCCGAGCAACCTGAAGGTCTGGTTGCGATCGCCCCCGGTATGGCCGCCTGCGATCTTTATCACGGCTGGTTCTATCACAACGGAGCGCTGCGTCTTGCTTCCAGTCTGGGCTGGGGATTGCAGATGCTCAAGATGGATGCGCGCAGGCTGGGATTGCGCGACGCCAGCGATCGCCTCGAAGCTGCATGGGCAGACATTCGCAATCAGGTAAATGGCCTTCCCTTTCGCTCCCATCCCGCTCTGCAGTCGAAAGAATTGCCATCCTACGTACTCGACTGGTTCGACCACGACCGGCCCGGACCGTACTGGGAGGAGCTCGGCGTCAGCACATCGCTTGAACGCATCAATGTCCCGGCCCTGCATGTTTCCGGTTGGTTCGACACTTATTCGAAAGGAACGATCGACGGCTTTCTTTCACTTCGAAATCATGCTGCGACTCCATTCGCACGCGACAACCAATATCTTCTCGCCGGGCCGTGGGTTCACATTCCCTGGGGCGACCGGATTGGCGAAATGAGCTTCGGTCCCGAAGCAATGATCGATAGCGATGCCATCCTGCTGCGTTGGTTTAACCACTGGCTCAAGGATTCAGGTGAATTTGACGACGAGCCGCGCATCCGCCACTTCGCGCTCTTCGAGAATGCCTGGCATGGAACTGAGCACTGGCCGCACCAGTCGAACTTCACTTTGTATCTGCACAGCGAGGGTCGAGCGAACTCGCGCAAGGGTGACGGTACGCTTCGAAAAGCGGAACCCATGCCTGATGAACCCTGCGATGTCTTCGTCTACGATCCCGAAGTGCCGGTGCTGGCTCCCGGCGGTCAAAGCGCGATGAGCGGCACCCATAATCAAAGCGGACTCGAGATGGGAAATAACGTTCTCGTCTATACCAGCGAAATGCTGCTTGACGACCTCGCGATATTTGGCACTCCGACAGTTACTCTTTACTGCGCGGCCTCGGCCGGAACGACGGACTTCACCGCGAAGCTGGTCCGCGTCCGCCCCGAGGGCCACGCTGACTTCGTGACCATCGGCATCGCCCGCTCCAGCTATCTTTTTCCTGATGGCTTCGAGACTGACAAGGCGCAGTGCTGGCGATTCGACCTCGAGCCCACGTCGTGCCGCTTCGAAGTGGGCGACCGCATTCGCCTGGAAGTAGCCAGCAGCGCCTTCCCACTCTACGACCGCAATCCCGGCACAAGCGTACCATCGCCGCGGGCAACATCTTGGGACTGGCAGCGTTCGACCCAGCTTGTCTATCACGATGCAGCGCGCCCATCTGCTCTACATCTTCCGTTGCGGAGCGATGCCTGATGGAACGGAGTCGGACGTCGGGGCCTCAACGAGCTGTTCCGCAGATCGAGCTCCATGCGGTCTCTAAGCAATACCGCAATGGACGCCTCATACTCGACCGTCTCACGTTATCGGTGGCCAAGGGAGAATTTGTCAGCATCATCGGACCATCCGGTTGCGGAAAATCGACGGTGCTGAAGCTCATCTCTGGATTGAGCCGGGTCACTTCTGGCGAGATACACGTGGATGGCATGACGCCAAAAGACGCACGCGAGACCATGTCGTTCATCTTTCAGGATGCAACGCTTCTTCCATGGAGGACGGTGCGCGCCAATGTCGGCCTGGGGCTGGAGCTGGAACGCATCCCGGCGGACAAGCGTAACGCGAAGGTTGATTCACTACTGGAGCTGGTCGGACTGTCGAACGTCAGCAAAGCCTATCCACGCGAGCTCTCAGGAGGCATGAAGATGCGTGTCTCCGTCGCCCGCGCACTGGCGACCGGACCGCGCCTCTTATTGATGGATGAGCCGTTCGCGGCACTGGATGAGATTTCACGCGACCGGCTGAACGAAGAGCTGCTGAGACTGCGCGAGGAGCAGAAGTGGACCGTTGTATTTGTAACTCATTCGGTTCCAGAAGCCGTTTTTCTCTCCAACCGCATCATCGTTCTGGCTCCGAACTCGGGCCGTATCCATGCGGATGTTCCGATCGACCTGCCCCATCCCCGCACGGCTGAGCTCCGCACTACGGCCAGCTACGAACAGAAGGTCGTGGAGATTTCGCGGCTGCTTCGGGAAGCGCGTCCTTCATGAAGCAGCGTCTGACCACCCTGCTGAATGCAGCCGGCATCTTCGCGTTCCTTCTACTTCTCTGGCAGTTGATTATCTGGCTGGGACATGTTCCGCCATTCATGCTTCCCTCGCCATGGCGTGTCTTCCGGGTGATTGTGGAAAGATCCTCTTCGCTCGCCGCATCTTTTGAGATCACCGCAACTGCAGCTGCTTTAGGGTTGCTGGCCAGCATTGTCGCTGGCGTCGCCATCGCTCTGCTTTTTGCACAATCACGGTGGATTCGCCGCATGCTTTACCCCTACACTTTGCTTCTGCAGACGGTTCCGATCGTCGCGGTTGCGCCGCTGATCCTCATGTGGGTGGGCGCTGGCTGGGGAGCGGTCACGCTGATCGCATTCGTCATCTGCCTTGCTCCGATCATCGCTAACACCACGCAGGGGCTCATCAGCGTCGATGAAAACCTGGTGCATCTCTTCCTCATGCACAATGCTTCGCGCGGGCAGCTTCTAATCAAGCTGCGCCTGCGCCACGCAATCCCATCCCTCTTTGTCGGCGTACGCATCTCGGCCGGCATTGCCGTGATCGGAGCCATTACTGGAGAACTCTTCGCCGGCTCCAGCAGCGTGGGACGAGGCGGGCTGGGCTATTCCATCATTTACGCCTCACAACAGCTGCAGACGGACTACCTCTTCGCGCTCATTGTCGCGGCGACGGTTCTCGGCTTTGCGTTTTACTTCATCGTCGCGCTCTTCGAGTGGTATTTTCTCCACAAGTGGCACGAGTCGGCACGAGTGCCCGAAGTGGAATAAGCATTCTCTGCAATTGCGCAACAAGGAAGGAAACCCTTCACCGTGCTTCGCCTTGAAACCGAAACTGGATGGTGGCTTGTCACGCACGCCGACCACGCCAACCTTGCCGGTGCCTTCGCTGAAAAGTGGGGCAACGATCTCTTTCGAACGCCGGAGCCGCGCGAACATGTCCTCAAGGGTATCTCCCGGCATGACGATGGGTGGCGCAGCCGTGACGCTCAGCCGCAGATCACTCGCGCCGGCAAACCCAGCGCATTCTCTGTGGATTTAGTAGGAAAATATTCGGCGTTTGAAGAGATCGATCTTGCCGATTATCTCGCGGTCCGGGATCGCGCCGTGCGATTGATCGCCGAAGAAGATGCATACGCAGCGATACTGGTGTCGATGCACACCTACAACCTGCTCACAGACAGGGCAGATCGCTCCACTATCGCTCCAGCGCAGCTTCCGCTGCTGGACGATTTTCTCGCCCGCCAAAAGGAGATGCAGCAACAGCTACGAAAACGAATCGCTGAGGACAATCATCTATCCGCTGATGAAGCGAGCGAGCAAATGATCGTGGATCATTTCCGTTTACTGCAGGCCGTCGATAATCTGTCTTTGCTCAGCTGCGTTGACTATCGTCGACCCGCGACGCTTTTGCATCCCTTACCGTTGAATGACGGAACTCGCCGCACTGTAAAAGCCGAATCCATAGGTGAACGAAAGTTCCGGCTCGAACCCTATCCTTTTGCGAGTAGTTCGCTGACTTTTGTTTTCCCTGCAAGACATGTGGACCTAAAAACGTTTGCGAGCCACGAGGAGCTTCAGAGCCACTTTGCTGCTGCTCCGATCGCAAAACTCGAAGTCACCGTGAGTTCCTGAACGACTAGGGCGCAGAACAGCGAGGCGGCTCAGAAGCCGCCTCGCTTTTAAGTTAGAGATCAGAAGTTCAGATGCAGAGACATCTGAACCTGGCGTGGACTGCCGATGGTGTGCTTCACGATGCCAAGCTCACTTGGGCAGCTGTAAAAGGTGTTAGAGGGAGCGCTTTGCGACTGACACTGAGCGGGAGTCGGCGCCACTTCGCTGTAGGAGCTGGACACATTAGGTGCATTGTTGTAGCCGGCATTCTGCGTGACGTCATCCTGAGGGATGTCGAAGCTGCTGGTGTTGGTCAGGTTGAACACGTCCAAGGTGTAGCGCAGAGAATACCGGTCGCCGATTTGCAGGGTTTTTACCAACGAAGCGTCCGCGCGCTTCTGGAAGGCTTGCCGGAAGATGTTGCGTTGGCCGGAGGTGAAACCAGTCTCGAAGTCGTCGCCGGCAGGCACGCCGTTGGTTCCTGAAGCGATCAGCGGCAGCGTAAAGCACGAAGCCTTAAGCGCGGCGCTGCTCAGGTCAGTTGAGTTGTAGAACGCGCCGGAGTGGCCGGTGAGCGCGGTCTTGGCTGAGCAACCAGGCGCGAGCGGAACGATGGGGTTGGTGATGCCGTTGAAAGTGCTGTAGTAGATACTGCCGACCGCGCCGGAGTAGTCGATAACGCTGTAGGGCTGGCCGCTCTGGATGATGACAAGGCCATTGAGCGACCAGTTGTCCACCACTTTGCCGGCCAGCGTGTGCTCGCCATAAAAGTTCGGCACGGTAAATCCATAGGTGAAATTGAGCACGTGCTTACGGTCGAAGTCAGCCAAGCCGTAACCGCTGCGCAGATTCAAAGGGTTGCTGCCGTTGTAGAAGAGGCCAAGAGCGCTCTGCTCATCTGTGGCATGCGAAAAGGTATAAGAGACGCCGGCCTGAACTCCGTGAGCCAGCCTCTTTTCTACATGCGCCTGCAGCGCGTGGTAGGCGGAGATTCCAGCCGCCGTGTACGACTCCGACTCTGAGGAGTAGCCGATGTACGGCACGCGCAGGTCGACGTTGCCGCCTTCATAATTCTGCTGCATGTATCCATAAGCACAGTTGGGATCCTGGTTCACGCAGATGGGAGCAAACGTGGTTGGGTCATACACCGTGTATCCATAGCTGAAGTTTTGTTGGGCCGCTCCGCCTGGATGCGATGGGTTGGTGGCCGTGGCAATCTTCGCCTGGTTGAAGGGCAGAGGTATCACCTGGTGCCGTCCAAGATTTCCCACGTATCCCAGTTCGACCATGAGGTCGTTGCGGGGCTGGAACTGCACATTCAGAGTGAAGTTGATGCTGTACGGCAGCTTGTTCGCGCGGTTGTAGTCGCCCAGAGTAAATGGCTGACTGCCGGCGATGATACTTGCAGCATTGGGTAGATAGTTGAGCAGGTCCGAGGCCTTTGGGTTGTTCGGCGCCGGATTCCGCGTGATTCCCCAGGGCGTGGCCAGGTTGTAGTCGAGATTGGAGCCGTCCTCTGGAGAAAAGGGTGCTAGGCCGCAAATAGGAATGTAATAGTTGTAGAGGAAGCTGGTGTTGCCATACGGCGACGCCGAATACGGACAGCTCTGCGCGGTGACAAATGGAGGAGTCTGGTTGATGCCGAACGGGCCCCCGGCCACCTCTCCGGCGGCGTAGCCCGGAGAGAGATAAGTAAAGAGCTCGCCGCGATCGTAGTACATCCCGGTGCCGCCGCGGACGACGACTTTATTTGAGAACATCGATGGCTGGTAGGCAAAGCCAAGCCGAGGCGCAATGCCCCATTGGCGGCCGGTCAGAGTGGTGTTGCTCACACCTGACGATCCATTGACATTGTTGCCGGCGATGATCAGACCGGGGCTGGTAATCTCGTCGGAGCCCGCGCTGTATGAGTACTGTGCGGGATCAAAGTTGAAAAGGTGTCCGTATTTTTCAGTCAGGCCACCATTCCAGTCGTAGCGAATGCCGCCGGTGATGCTCAGATTAGGTTTGATCTGCCACTTGTCCTGCGCATAAAGTCCGGTTTGGTTGGCGCGATAGTAGCGATTGGCGTCGCCCTGAAGGAACGTGCTCGCAACAAATCCGTCCGTCGAATATGGCGTCACCCAGTTCATTGCGTAGGTGGAGAAGTCGGGCGTCGCTACCATACCCTTGCCGGTGCGATTGTCGCGGATATTAAGCTGTGTATAGGACCAGCTTCCGCCGAAGGTGAAGGAGTGGACTCCCTTGGTCCAAATCGCATTGGCCGATGGCTGAATTCGATTCTGGAACATTCCGGTAAAAGCGCTCTGATTCGCAGCCCCAGGACCGATGTTCAGCGCCTGTTGCGGTAAACCGCCGCCGGCGTCTCCCAGCGCGTCGACGATGGTGATACCGGGGAAATAGGAACCGAAGCTCGTAGTCATACCGGCCACAGGCGAGCCTGACTGTCCCGGAGACCACAGCTGGTCATTGGTGCTGTATGCCTTCTCACGAACGAAGCCCAGCGTCTCAGTCAGACTGAACGCCGGCGTGATGGTCTGGATGTTGTTGATCGAAAGCACCTGGGCGCCGGCATCGAGGTGCTCGGTAAATCCAGGCACGCTGGAGGTCGCATATGGCGTGCTGTTGGGATCATGCTGGTAGTAGTACTTGATGTTGACCAGGTCTTTTGAAGAGGCATTCCAGTCGAGGTTGCCGACCAGTTGGTCTGCCGTGAAATAGGACGTGCCCTTTTCGAAGGCGTTCGAGGGCGACAACGCATCCGGAATATGGCCGTTGTCATTGGGGATAAGCCACTGTCCGTTCGGCAGCTTCGCCTGGAAAAGCGCAAGACCGACGGGATTATTGGACCAGTCGGCCGCGCCGACTGTGAATCCGTTTCCTGCGTCTTCCCCGCCCCAGTTGTTATTAACCAGTTGCGCCAGACCGGCAGGATCACGATTGGTATCGCTCAAACCTTGCGGAACCGCAATCAGCGTGTCGCCGGTTTCTTCGTCAGACACATGCAGATGCTGGTAGGCTACGTAGCCGAAAAGCTTGTTCTTGATGATTGGACCGGATAGGGTCCCGCCGGCAATGTAACGGTGCAGCGCCGGATTCTTGTCTTCCGCGGGAATGCCGGTGTTGTTCTTGAAGAAGAATGGAGCGGCATTGAGCCAGCTGGTTCCACGATGGCCGTAAAGAGAGCCGTGGATGGTGTTGCCGCCGGAGCTGGTGCTCATGTCAATGTGCGCGCCGCTGGCCGAGCCCTGCTGCGCGTCATACATCGACGCATTGACGCGAACTTCTTCAATGGTTTCCGGAGCCGGTGTTGGAAGGGCGTTGCCGATGGCCAGATACACAGAGGAAGCGCTCTGCTCAACACCAGCGCTGGAGTTGCCGTTGCCGGTGTTGTTCACCACGCGAGCTGACTGCACCTGGCTGGTGCTCTTGCCATTGAAAAGATTGCTGCCGTCCACGCCATTGAGCTGGAAGCTGTTGGATGTATCGCGCTGGCCGTTGGCCCAGATCGGAGCATTACCAAGTCCGCTGTTGACGCCCGTGCCGCCTGGCAGTTCCGCGTTTACTCCGGGTGAGAGAATTGCCACTCCGGTGAAGCTTCCGGTAGGCAATGGAATCGCGTCGATCTGCTGTTTATCAAGAATGTAGCCATTGGTAGTGTCAACCGCGTTCATGAGCGGAGACTCTTCGACCACTACCGATGTGCTCACCTGACCGATCTTCAGCTGTGCGTTGACGGTCGCGGTGCGGTCCGCCTGCACCAGGATCGTGGGCACCTTCTGCGAGTCGTAACCATCGTGGACAAAAGTAAGACTATAGGTATCGATCGGAAGGCTGGCGAAGAAATATCCGCCACTGGAATTTGTCTTGGTTGTTCGCGTAAGACCGGTGCCAAGGGCAACCAGGGTCACGGTGGTGTCGGCAAGCAATCCACCCGAGACATCCGAAACCTCGCCGGTAATGCCTCCGAGCGTCTGTTGCGCCCGGCTGGAGCTTGTGAGGGTGAAAGCACTGAGGAAAAAAACAATTGCAAATACACCAAGCTTTTTAAACATCGATATCATGGCCTCTTTAGAAGTAGACAAGACACTGTGGCCGTCGGGCGGCCTTAACCGTGCTCTGAGCCTTATCTGGCGGTGCCTTGAGGGCAATCCCAAGCTCAGAGAGGAGGAGCTGCTAATTGTTCAGCGGGCAGCTTTTATGAAAACTTTCGGTGAGCATATCGCAGAAAGAATCGCCCCCAAAGGGAAAAGTAACTCCATGACGCCTTTAGCATAGGAGGGCGATAAAAGTTGTTTATGAGCGCGCGACACAAAGGGGTTTCCGGGAGAAACTGCACACTTCTCTGTTCAACGTCGGCCTAGTTCGGGCTCAATTTGTCACCGTAAATGATCGGAATAGCGGCTAAGGCAGCAGCGAGACGTGTGCGGAAACAATCTTCCATCCTTCAGCGAGCCGCACCCAGACCTGGCTCTGCCTTCCACGCACTGTCTTTTGAACCGTGTGACGCTCGAACTCTAATGTCACGCTACCGAAATCGCGGCCGAATGTGGCGATGTCCAGCCGGGTTATCGTCCGCGCCAGATTTGATCCTGGCCGTGCCTTGCGGAATGCGGCAATCTCCTCGGCCCCGTGCAGATTTTCTGTTGCGCCGAAGCGCAAAGCATAAGGCGAGTCCCAGAACATCTCAGTGAGGGTAGAGGCGTCGTTATTAACCAGGGCCTCTTCGTATTTCGGATAGAGTTCAGCGAGCTCGGCGACGATCTCCGGATCATTGATCATCATGGCTAGAACAGGTTCCTCTCCGGCAGCACGTCTTTGGCGATAGCCGCCGCGACGGTGATCATCGGCTCGTTCACCACCTGGCTCAGGTGCAGATCCATGGCCACGCTGCACAGGAGATACGCATGCTCGGGTGAAAATCCCCAGTGGCTGCTGAGCAGGTCGGTCATACGCGAGGTCGCTGCGCGCGCCGCGCTCAGTGCATCCGTGTCTGATTCCACCACCACCCACTCGCCGGCTTCTCGCGTCCGCCTCTTCGCCGACGAAATCAAGGGTCCGGCAATCGATCGATTCTTGTGAAGATGAAAGCGGAGCGTCACATCTGCGGGACACTCGATGCCGTTGATACACACCTCGCCATCGCCCTGCGCCGCATGAGCGTCGCCCGCTGAAAAGAGCGCTCCTGCATTTAGCACGGGCAGATAGAGCTTCGCTCCTGCTGATAGCTCACGCACATCCATATTGCCTCCGAATTTGCCCGGAGGCCGCGTGCGGAATTCACCGTCTTCGTTCGGAGCAACACCCATCACTCCACAGAATGGACGCAGCGGGACCACCGCGGGGTAGAGCGAGCGCGAAACGTCGGCATCCAAATCCCAGTGAAAGAGAAACGGATCGGCAAAACGGTCCTTTAGAAATCCCAGTCCCGCAATGATGCTGGTCCATCCCCAACCCTTGTGCCGCACTTCGAGGATTTCAATTTCAAGAGTGTCGCCCGGCTGCGCACCGTCAACAGCGATCGGCCCGGTCAAGGCGTGGATTTTTCCTCGATCGATGCCAAGAAATTCTGTCGCCGTCATGCCGGGAAGAACCTGCGCACCGCTCGCCTCCAAACACTCCATGTGTACCGTGTCGCCGGACGCAATCTCCAGGCGCGGCGCGAGATTTCTATTCCAACGCGAATGTGCGGGTTCGGCAGAGAGCGTGTATTCCATCAGATCTCCACGGTCATTTGCAGCTCGACCATTGCGTTGCGCGGAAGCGCAACAACGCCCACCGCCGCGCGCACATGACGTCCACTCTCTCCGAAAATTTCGACGAGCAGGTCCGAAGCGCCGTTGATCACCTTCGGCGAGTCACCGAATCCGCTCACCGTATTTACGTAACCGTTCACGCTGACAATTTGTTTCACACGATCGAGTGAGCCCAGCGCCTGTTTAAGTACCGCAAGCTGTGTCAGCGCACATCGGCGCGCACCTTCGTAGCCTTCCTCAATAGTTTTCTCCGTACCAATCACGCCCGTCATCACGCCATGTTCATCGCTCGAAATCACGCCAGCCAGAAATATCAGGCCGTCAACAATTTTTGCTGAAAGATAATTGCCGCCAGGTCCGGGAAGCTCCGGCAGCGAATAGCCGAGCTCCTTCAGTTTCGCCTCTGCACTCATTTGCCCGTACGATAACACGGCGTTCCGTGCGGCTCTTCCGTTATGCGAAAATGCTCGTCGCTTTTTTGCTCTGCCGTTTCAGCAAATCCACGATAGGATATGCCCCATGCATGCTTCATGGCGGAGCGCTGTTCTTGCGATTGCCGCTGGCCTCTCGTTGATCACATTTGCAGCAGACAAGATCGGCATGAATGAGAAGAGTCAGTCGCGGCAAGATTTGAAACTAAGCGGCGATTTGCCGGGGCTACCTCCAGGCTCCGTCCGCTATTTGACAACCGATCAGCTGAGCCACCTGAAGCAGGTCACATTTCTGGTCACGGATGATCCCAACTTCCGCGGTCCAACGCAAATCAACGGAATTTATCTCGACGAGTTGATGCACAGCCTCGGAATTCCGGAGAAAAATACGCTGGTCGCAGCCCTTTGCGACGACGAATACGAAGCGCATTACACTGAGGACTATCGCAGCGCCCATCGTCCGATTCTCGTTCTTCGTCTCAATGACAAGCCGCTCGAACAATATGCCCGAACCGGCGACGCAGGCGCGTACGGTCCTTACCTCGTCTCGCACGACTCATTCAAACCCCGTTATCACATCCTGGCCCACGCCGAAGAGGCACAGATTCCTAACGGGGTCAGGGAGCTCCGTTTTCTGAAGCAGGATACGGTGCTCGATTCCATCCGCCCGCACGGTTCATTTTCTGCGAGCTCGCCCGAGATGCAGGGTTACCGCATTGCGCAGCAGAACTGCTTCCGCTGCCATAACGCCGGCGGCTACGGCGGACTCAAGGCGGGGCGCTCCTGGAATTCCCTTGCCCGCATCGCCAAAGCTGATCCCAGCGGATTCGCTGCGTACATCAAAGACCCGCAGAGCCAGGACCCGACCGCAGCCATGCCCGGCAGTCCTGAATACGATGACGCCACGCTGCACGCGTTGACCGCATACTTCCAGACCTTCGCACCTGTCTCAAGCCAGGGGAAAGCGGCGCAATGAGCCTGCGCGTGGCCAAGGTTCTTCTCGTCACAGCGGTCGCTTTCTTCTACGCATTGGTCGTCTTCAACAACTCCACCGACTACGCATCGAATTACCAGTTCGTCCATCATGTCCTGCTCATGGACACGACTTTCCCCGGGAACCACGGCATGTGGAGAGCGATTCATCCCACGCTCGCACACGCTGTCTTCTACGACGGCATCATCGCCTGGGAGGCGCTCACCATGGTCCTGGCATGGATCGGCGTCATCCAGCTGGTGCGGGCGCTGCGCAAGCCGGCGGCCGACTTCAATCAAGCCAAGCGCATGTCTGTGATCGCGCTCACCGCGTCCTTGCTGCTGTGGTTTGTCGCCTTCATCAGCGTGGGCGGTGAATGGTTTCTGATGTGGCAGTCGAAGATATGGAACGGCCAGGAAGCCGCATTCCGTAATTTCGCCAGCATTGGTATCGTCTTTGTGTTGTTGGTGTTGCCGGATTCTCAGGAACAGCCTTGAAAGAAGTTACCGCAAGGAATCTTGCATCCGGTCCGCCCCTGTGATATCTAATTAATATTCAAGTTTGCTCCTAGGAGCGAGCCTGAATTTCATGAAGAGTGGCTGAGGGACGGGCCCTGTGACGCCACGACAACCGGCTTAGGCAATCTAAGACATCGGTGTCAACTCTCTCCTAAATCCGGCAACGGAGGCGGGGAACATGAGATTCGGGGATGCAATGCAGTATCGCATCTCGCCAAATCCCAGCAATACCGGAATCATTCCGGAGCAGTACCAGAAGTTTTAGCAGAGTTCGTCACGCGTGCCCGTGCATTTGTACCCCTAGGAGTAATCTCCCTTGGGTCCCGCCGCTGCTCTCGAAAGAGGGTTTTATGGCGCTTGCTTACGAATTGCGTTGTCGGGAATGCGGGAAGACCTATCCGAACACCCCGCTCTCCATTTGCGATGCCTGCTTTTCGCCGCTTGAGGTCCAGTGTGATCTGGAAGCGGCCCGCGGAGCTTTCACCCGCGAGAAGATTGCCAAGGGACCGGACAGCATGTGGCGCTACAAAGCGCTCCTGCCGGTGCCGGAAGACTATATTCCCACCACCCCCGCCGGATGGACGCCTTTGCTCAAGGCTCCGCGGCTGGCTTCGCGCATCGGCGCGACCAATCTCTACATCAAGAATGACGCAGTCTGCATGCCGACGCTGAGCTTCAAGGACCGCGTGGTCTCGGTCGCGCTGGCCAATGCCCAGATCTTCGGCTTCGATACCGTCGGCTGCTCTTCCACCGGCAACCTCGCCAATGCCGTCGCCGCACAGGCCGCGCGCCTCGGACTCAAGACCTACATCCTCGTCCCCGCCGATCTCGAGCCGGCCAAAATTCTCAACACCCAGGTGTATGGCGCGAAGCTGGTCCGTATTGACGGCAACTATGACCACGTAAATCGCCTCTGCTCGCAGATCGCCGAGCGCTACAACTGGGGATTCGTCAACGTCAACCTTCGCCCCTACTACGCCGAAGGCTCAAAGACGGTTGGCTATGAGATCGCCGAGCAGCTCGGCTGGCGCCTCCCGGACAATGTCGTCTGCCCCATGGCCGGCGGGTCACTGATTACGAAAATCCGCAAGGCATTCAAGGAGCTGATCGCTCTGGGTCTGGTTGAGGAGAAGGAAGTCCGCTTCTTCGGCGCGCAGGCCACCGGCTGCTCGCCCATCTCTACTGCGGTCAAGACCGGTGCAGATCACATCGAGCCGCAGCGTCCGTCCACCATCGCCCGCTCGTTAGCCATCGGCAATCCCGCCGACGGCGTCTACGCCGCGCGTGCTATTCGCCAGAGCGGCGGCTGGGCCGAGGATGTATCCGATGTCGAGATCGTCTCCGCTATCCAGGAGCTGGCGGAGACCGAAGGCATCTTCACTGAAACCGCAGGCGGCGTGACTACCGCGGTCACCGCGCGCCTCTACGCGCACGGCCGCATCAAGGCCGACGAGTTGACTGTTACCTGCATCACCGGAAACGGCCTCAAGACCACCGATGCCCTCGCCGGAGCCTATGAAGTGGAGCGCGCGGTGCGGCCGCGTCTCTCTGATTTTGAAGCCTACATCGACGAACAGACCGCAGGTCGTGAAGTGGTATTGGAGGAAGCAAGTGTCCGTTAGAGTTCTGTTGCCAAATGCATTCCAGAAGCACACCGATGGAGCGCGCGAGATTCAGTCCAGCGCGCACAATCTACCGGAGTTGATCACCGAGATCGAGACCAGCTTCCCCGCGCTCAAAACCCATCTGCGCGACGAACAGGGACACGTGCGCCGCTTCATCAATTTCTATGTGAACGAAGAAGACATCCGCTTCCTCGGCAATGATAAGTATGCGTTCCAGGACGGCGACGAGGTACTGGTAATTCCTTCGATCGCAGGAGGGTGCTCGCCGCACGGGCACACGCACTGCGTGCCCCAGCAGCTTCGCTGCTGTTCCTACTGTGGACAGGAAGACTGTCTCTGCGGCTAGTTGTTCAGCAGTGAAAAGAGAAAGGCCCGAATCATCCGGGCTTTTCTCTTTAGCTTGCCGCTTTTTAGCTGACCGGATTTATGCTGACCGCTTTTCAGCTGTTTTTAACCCCGATAGCGTTGGCTCATGGGAAAGACTAGCTCCGAGACTGACTCCACCGGATTTCCGTCCAGCGTTGCCGGATGAAATTTCCAGCCTCGTACCGTTTCGAGAATCAGCTGATCGATGCTGTTTCCCAATCCTTTGATCAGCTTCTCGTCTAACACCTCGCCCTGGGCGCTCACGTTCACGTCTACTACTACATTGATTTCGTCGTTGGGCAGCAGCGAGCGGTCTCTGACGGGAGGGTTCGGCGAGTAGGTTGGAAATGCGGGGCTGAGGTCCTGCGTGCTGGTGCCCGCCCCACTGATCTGCGAAGACGACTTCGCATTGGAGCTTCCAGCCTGGCTCGCCTGCACCTGGCCGTCCTTCGCCTTGGCCTCCGTCAGGACCGGTTCCTTCTTGCGCGCGAGCGGGGTGGTCTCGGCCTTTTTCTTCGCTGGCGAGACATTGAGCTTGCCAGTCACGTGCATCTTTACCGCGCCCGTTCCCATGCCATCCTGCCAATAGAGCAGCACAGCCGGATGTCCTCCGCGCGAGCTTATCGGACGAACCTTCCAAACATGACGTCCGGCAAACAACAGCAGGCCGAAGACAAGAAGATGCGTCGCAATGGAGACGCCCTGGCTGAGATAAGGCGAAGAACCTTCCCGGCGTCCGGATGGCAAGAGTGTGAGCACGCGGCGTGTCTCCTCTCTTCTAGTGTGCACGAAAGCGGACCAGCCGTGGCAAATACTTCAAGTCTGAATACTGTCTATGCGTCTGGAAGTCTGAATAACGCATAACCCCGCCCCGTCACGCCGCAGATGCCCTCGACGGCCAGTTCGTGATCCTCGCGCTGGGGAAGACCTGACACGGTCACCGAGCCGATCACGCCCGCATTCGCGACGCGCAGCGGAAAGCTGCCGCCATGCGAGGCGTAGTCGACAAGCGGGAGACCGTAGCGCTCGGTAAGGCTGCTGCTCTTCTGCTGCATTTCAAGCCCCATCGCGTATGAGCTGCGATGGAAGCGGGCGACTACATTGCTCTTGCGCCGAATCCATTCGGTATGGTCGGGCACTGTCTGACCAACCGTTGCGTAGAAGAGAGGCTGGCCGAACCGGCGCACATCGATCACCAACGCGCGGAACTGGCGGCTCACCGCCAACTCCCTTAAATGCGCGCCAAGATTCCAAGCGACCGCTTCGTCAAAATGCTCGAAGGCCAACTCGCGCTCCTGCGCTGCGATGCGCGCCAGATCGTCAGCGATGGACACGGCTAAAAGCCCATGATGCTGTAGCCGGAATCGACATAGATCACCTCGCCGGTGATCCCGCTCGCCATCTCCGATGCCAGGAACGCCGCGGTGTTACCCACCTCAGACTGCTCGGTATTGCGATGCAGCGGAGCGCGATCGGCGTGCGCTTTTCTCATTTCGCCCATGCCTCCCACCCCTCGTCCGGCTAGAGTATTGATCGGACCAGCGGAGATAGCATTTACGCGAATCTGTTGCCTGCCTAGATCGTGGGCCAGATAGCGCGTCGTGGCTTCAAGCGCAGCCTTGGCCACACCCATCACGTTGTATCCCGGGACCACCTTTTCCGCGCCGAAATACGTGAGGGTGATGATGCTGCCGCCCTCCGGCATCATCGGAGCAGCAGCCCGGCTCAGCGCGATCAGCGAATACACGCTGACGTCATGCGCCATCTTGAAGCCCTCGCGGCTGGTCTTCAGAAAATCATTCTTCATGTCCTCGGCCGGTGCAAACGCCACCGAGTGCACGAGGATATCGACTTTGCCGTAGCGCTCCTTCAGTTGGGTGAAGACCTGATCGATCTCTGCGTCGTTCGAGACGTCGCACTGGAAAGGCTCTGCACCGGGCAGATCGACAATAAGCTGATGCGCCTCAGCTTTCATGCGCTCGTTCTGATAACTAATGCCCAGCGTAGCGCCGGCCTGCTGCAGCTTCTGCGCAATACCCCACGCAATCGAGCGCTTGTTCGCCAGTCCGAAAACAACGGCGATCTTTCCTTCAAGGTTCAACATGGAAAGCACTTACCTCCAAAACACTAATAAGGATAGCAGCGGCTGCAGATTACCCGCCCAGATCGATCAGCGTAACCTCGTCGATCGTCCGGCCCAGAAATTTCTCACCCAGGCGCCGGAACTTGCTCACGGAGTCGGTCGCATAGAAGAGCCGCGAACCCGGGTCGCCCCAAGTCTCGCTTTTGAGACGTGGGTTCGCCAACGCCACCTGCTCTGCCGTCACATCCGCGGAGTCTATAACCCGAATGGAATCCGGCACGGCGCGAGCGATGTTAGCGCGCAACAAAGGATAGTGCGTGCAGCCCAGCACCAGCGTGTCCGGATTGAGATTGTTCTCAGCCGACTCTGCCATCAGCTCCGACAGATAAATGCGTAGCACTTCTTCGGTCACCGGATGATCGATCCAACCCTCTTCGACAAGCGGCACCAGCAGCGGGCAGGCCTTCTCATAGGCTCGCAGGCCGCGTTCTTTGCAGGCTGCGGCGTAGGCATGGCTCTCGACCGTCGCTGCGGTAGCCATCACCAACACGTCCCTGGTCTTTGTCGCCGCTTCAGCGGCGTTGGCGCCAGTCTCGATCACACCCAGCACGGGCACACTCACCGCATCGCGGATGGCATCGAGCGCCAGCGCGCTCGCCGTATTGCAGGCAATCACCAGATACTCAGCACCCTCTTCCACCAGAAAGCGTGCGCTCGATACCGCATAGCGAGCTACCGTAGCCTGGGACTTCGCGCCATACGGAAGCCGGGCGGTATCGCCCAGATAGGTGTAGTCCACGCCGGGCAGATGTTCGAGCAGAGCGCGCAGCACGGTAAGTCCGCCAAACCCGGAATCGAAGACGCCGATCGACTTTATCTTTGCTGCATCCTGTGCCATCTATTGGGCTCCCGTCGCTGTGTCCGAGGCGATGTAAACGCGCGTGAGGTCAGCGTGGCCGGCGAGCGTATCTTTCTCGTGTCCATCCACGAGAAAACGCACCTGTGTAACATCCGGAAGGTTGTCGTGCAGCGTTCCCAGAATAGCCAGCAGCGTAAGCGTCTCCGGCTCGATACCAGAGGGATGCGACGCAGCAAAGGCTGCGCTAAAATCGACCACGGCCATCTCTCCCTTCACAGCCGTTGGTCCCTTCGGCTGAGGAATAGGCATCAGGAATATCTCATCCAGGTCCCGGCTTGCGCTGCCATCGGCAGCCGCGGGAGTGGCCCCCGCAGCTTCCTTACCCGCAGAGCCGCTCTCTGTCTGCGATCCCGGCGGAGCAATCGGATGCGTTGATTTCGGCTCGCGAAAGGCGTGCAGCAGCGTCTCAATCAACACCCGCGCACGCGCACTTTCATCATGCGGCATGGGCAGGCTCCGCCTCGTCTCCAGCAGCGAACCATCCGTGTCATTGGGAATCAGCAATGCCACAGACTCCTGTGGTGCGGATACAGGCTCGGTCACCGGAGCCTCGTCCTGCAGCGCCTGCAGGCGGTCGCGAGCCCGCTCGTGCAGGCGTATCAGAATCGCCGCCATAGTCACCGCGGCCACCAGCATCGCGATGAACAGAATGCGCTGGGCTCGAGAGATCACTGCTGTCTCCAATCGTTGCGCCATTGCTCGAACGCCGCTGTCAGTGCATCGATCACCGACTTCTGATAGCCAGGATCGGATATATCTCGACCCTTGGTGGTCGCGCCCTCCTGCAGCGGAGCAACCTCGACCGCCACCGTGGGACAGGCAAAGCTATCCATCGGCTGCAGCGAGGTGCGGCCCAGCGTCACCGGAATCTCCGCGTGGGCCAAGGCGGAATCGATCTCCGACGACAGCTTCAGACTTTGAGCAACATATGCCGATTGCGCCGTCTGCCATGGCATGAACTTCGTAAGCGGAGCAGGGGCCAGCGACGAGGTATAAAGATGCACGCCGCTTCCCGTCGCTGTCGCATGAATCAGGATGCAGGCCGCAGCAGACGCTCCGTTCGCAATACCCGCGCGCTCCGCATTCGGAACATCTACATCCGATTCGCGCGTCGTCACCACTCCGATGCCGTGCGCGGAAAGAATCGAGCGCAGCCGAACGGAAAAGTTAAGGCTGATATCTTTCTCCAGCGCCCCGCTGCTGAAACGAGCACCAGAGGAAGCCCCCCCATGCGCCGCGTCCAGCACCACGAGAAACTGCGGCGTGACATTGGCCCGCGGAGCGGATGGAACAGCCGGAATCGATACAGTAGGTGATTGCGCAGGGGATGAAGGGAGAGGAGCCTGCTGTGCCCATCCCGCGGCGCAAAATAGGAGCATCACAGGCCAAAGCCAGCCGCGCCGATCAATCAAGCGCATAGATAGTGAGACCGCTGAGGAGTTTTGGAAAGAAGTCGGTCGATTTCTGCGGCATCACCTCGCCTGCAAATGCCACTTCGCGTAGCTGATCCAGGGTGACGGGGTTCATCAGGAATGCGACATCGGCCTCGTGTTCCTGCACCTGTGCCACAGCCTCACCGGCCTCGCGCACATAACGCAGGTTTGTCTGCTCGCGGATGGCATCCGGCGTCAGCCCCAGTAACTTCTCGAGCGCGACTGCGTGAAGATAGACAACATCCAGCCGCCGCTGCCGCGCTGAGAATTTCTCCAGCAGAGCATCTGCCGCTTGAGGCTTCGCCGCGAGAAGAAAACTTCCAGACACAGTCACGCAGACAAATGCGATCCGGTCTTTGACTGCGTTGAGATGAGCCACAAGCTCCGCAGAGTCGGTTTCGGCGAGCTGCGTGACATCAAAATAGGCTCGCGCCCGTTCTACCCATTCTGCGGCAGAGAAACTCTTCAGGCCATGAATCACCCGGTGAGTAGGCAGGATCACTACTCCCGCGGAGTCCATGTTCACAAAGGTCATCATCACCGCGGCCTCGGGATACGATGGCTGGGGCAATGAATAGGAATTTCTTTCCGACTGCGGCACAGGCTGTTGCGGTGCGCGCTCCTTGGCATAGTTGAGCGCCGTCTCGTAGCGATGGTGGCCATCCGCAATGATCAGCTTTTTATCTTCGAGCGCGGACGTGACCAGATTGATCGTTGCCGGATCGCTCACCCTCCAAACCCGGTGAATCACTTCATATTCGTCGGCGACTTCAATGTCAGGCGCGGCGTTTGACTGAAACAGCAGCTGCTCCACGCTCAATCCCGGATCGGAATACAGCATGAAAATCTGTCCGAAATGCGCACGCGTGGCACGCAGCAAATTCAGCCGGTCGCTCTTCGGCTTTGACAGGGTTTGCTCGTGGCGAAAAATAACTTTCTCGTCATACTCAGATAGTTCACCGAGCGCAATCAGGCCGCGCCGCTCATGCGTTGTTCCGCCCATGGTAAAGCTCTGCGAATATGCGAAGATCGATGGCTCACTTTCCTGCATGAGCACACCATCATTCCGCCAGTCGCGGAAATCCCGGGCAGCCCGCGTATAGATGTCCGAATCCCCTTCGCCATTCTGGCTGTCGAAGAGCTCCGGCAAACCCAGGATGATGCGCACGAGATTGTAGGGGCTGCGCTGGTAATACGCCTGCTGAAGAGCTGGCGTGATCTTGTCGTAGGGCTGAGTGACAACATCTTCGAGCCGGACCAGCGATGGGTTATAGCGAAGGGCTCGGAAGGGATAGACGCGGGCCATGAAATCGGGATCGAGCTCCTGGAACGTGAGGAAAACGCCGAAACATTGCCGCCGTTTCAGGATGGATTCAGATGCAGAGTCCATCCGGTCTCAATCGTTCTGACCGATTGTAAATCAGCACGACATGCTCTTTCGCCGCGCGATTCATTTGAGACCCCCCCCAAGTCGTAACTAAAAAGTTGCGATCCCATAAAAGGGCCAGCCACAACCGGCATTACGCCGTGCTAGGATGCTCGTCAAAAGCGCTTTCAATTTCCATCGGCTGGTTTCTTCTTGTGATGGCAATAGGCGCTGCGAGAAGCGGGTGGCTTCGTCCATGTTTGTTGCCCAAAGTTCGGCCCGCAAGTGCTTAAGGGCCCAGATCGATTTTCCTTCTGAAACCGTGCAAGTAAAGTCCTGCGCTTTGGATCGCTCCGTTTCCCTGCAAAGATTATCAGCGCGTAGCACGCACTTCCTTCGCGCGCTGCCCCTCCTGACGGGCGCAGTGATGGTATTTCTGGCTGTGGGCATCTTCCTCGCACCGGCGGCTCGCGCTCAGGATAATCCGCTGAGCAATGTGCATGTGGCTCCTCCCCCACCGCCACCATCGACGGAGCCTGCTCCGGTAGAGGGTAAAGCAGCCCTCAAAGCCCGGGCCGGCGAAAAGATCCGCGTGGACGTGAACCTGGTGCTGGTGCCCCTGACCGTCACTGATCCGATGGATCGTCTGGTCACCGGCCTCGAGAAAGAAAACTTCTTCGTCTACGAGAACAATCATCTTGAGGGGTTGAAAAGCTTCTCCTCCGATGACGTACCCGTCTCAATCGGCGTCATCTTTGACCTCAGCGGCAGCATGGCCAACAAGGTCATCCGCGCCCGTGACTCGATTCTGCAATTCATGAAAACCTCCAATCCGCAGGATGAGTTTTTCGTCGTCGGATTCAACGACCGTCCCGAGCTGATCGACGACTTCACCTCATCGACCGACGAGATCGAAGCTCGTCTTTCCACCGTGAAGGCAGGCCGTCGCACCGCGCTGCTAGACGCGATTTATTTCGGTCTGAACAAAATGAAGCAGGCCCGCTACGAGCGCAAGGCACTCCTGGTGGTCTCCGACGGAGGTGACAATCGCAGCCGCTACACGGAAGGCGAGGTTCGCTCCGTGGTCCGCGAATCGGGCGTCCAGATTTACTCCATCGGGATATTCGACCCGTATGCGGCAACAACCGAAGAACGCATGGGACCGCTCCTGCTCAACGATATCTGTGACGAAACCGGCGGTCGCCTCTTTCGCGTCGACGATATCGCCGAAATGGGTGACATTGCGACCAAAATCAGCTCCGAGCTGCGCCACGAATATGTACTGGGGTACAAGCCGACCGACGAGAAGCGCGACGGCAAGTGGCGTAAAGTGAAGGTGAGGCTTGTTCCGCCCGCGGGACTGCCTCCACTCACCGTCCATGCCCGCAACGGATACTATGCGCCCCTGCAGTAATCGATTGATTTTTAAACTGGTTCTGTTTTCCCTCGTATGGCTGCCCGCCCTTGGGCAGACCACGCCTTCAGCTTCGCCGCAGACTTCATCCCCTGCGGGCCAGACCCCATCCCCTGCACCGTCCGCTCCAGCGCCTGCTCCTCAGGCCCCGCAGCGGCCTGTCCTGCGTCCGGAAACCCAGCAGCCGCTCAATGTCGACCGCGACCCCATTACCTCACCCGATGCTGAGGACAACGAGACCGTAAGCCCCGACCACCCCGGAACCTCCGCCCCGCGCCCTGAAGATCTCGAAAAAGGAAGCCACGGCGGTTTCACACTCCGCCGCAACGTTGACGAAGTAGTGCTGAATGCCACGGTTCTCGATGACAACCACCATCTGGTGAACGATCTGGTCAAGGACGACTTCAAAATATCCGAGGACGGGGTACCGCAGACCATCGCGTCATTCCAGCACCAGGACATCCCCGTTTCCATGGGCATTCTGGTCGATAACTCCGGCTCTATGCGCGACAAACGTGCTGCCGTGAACTCTGCTGCTGTGGATCTGGTGAAGGCTTCCAACTCTCAGGATGAGGCGTTTATCGTCAATTTTTCCGATGAGGCCTTCATCGATCAGGACTTCACCTCCGACTTGACAAAGCTCAAAGAGGGCCTTGCGCACATCGATTCGAAAGGCGGAACAGCGCTCTACGACGCGGTCGTGGCCTCGGCTGATCAGCTGGCCAGAGGAGCCAAACGTCCCAAACAGGTTCTCCTCATCATCACCGACGGTGAAGATAACGCCTCCAGTCTCACCCTGGAACAGACCATCCGCCGCGTACAGCAATTGCAGGGACCGGTGGTTTACTCGATCGGCTTGCTCTTTGGCGAGGAGGGAGGCGGACGGGAATCACGGCGCGCTCAGCGCGCTCTGCGGCTGCTCTCCGATGAAACCGGAGGCATCGCCTTCTTTCCCAAGTCTCTGGCCGAGGTGGATTCGATTGCCGCCGAAGTGGCCCGTGACATCCGCACCCAGTACACCATCGGCTACCACTCCACCAAACCCGCGACACAGGGTGGTTACCGGACGGTAAAAGTTGACGCCCACGCCAGCGGACACGGCAAAATGATCGTACGCACGCGCAGCGGCTATTACCCTAAAGTTTCGCCGGACGCGGCAACTCCGGGGAGTGGCACTCCGGGGGGCCAATAAACCTGTCCGGCAAGTGAGAAACTGGCAGCCAGTTCAGGCCAGTAAAGCGCTCTCTGCCAGTACCACGCGATTGCGTCCCAGATGCTTGGCTTCATAGAGTGCACGATCCGCGGCGCGCATAATCTCCGCTGGCGTTTCGGCGTGCTGCGGGAAGACTGCAACGCCAATCGACATGGTGATCTCGCACAAGCTCTCGCCCCGGTGGCGCACCTTCAATTCGCGTACCAGACGACGCAGTGCTTCGGCACGCTCCAAAGCGGCATCCAGGGCGGTCTCTGGCAGGATAGCGACAAATTCCTCTCCACCGAAGCGGCACAAAATATCTTCGTTCCGCACCGACTGAAGCAGCACCTCGCCTAACTCGCGTAGCACCGTGTCGCCTGCTTCATGCCCAAAGGTATCGTTGAACTGCTTAAAATGATCGATATCCAGCATCATGATCGCGACTGGCTTGTCGTGCCTGACACTTCGCTGAATCTCGCGCTCCAGCGCGATCTCCATGAAATGCCGGTTGAAGAGACCGGTTAGCGCATCCCGGATCGATTGCTGCTCCAGGCGGCTGCGCAGATTGAGGCTCGCAAGGGAGATGGAAGTGAGCTCGATCAGCTCCTGCAGCGGCGCCATGTTGGCGTCGACCATCGCCGCCAGGCCCGGAGAGAGGCACTCGATGCAGACAAAACCCAGCGTGTCACCGTAGGCGGCCAGCGGGATGCAAACATAGTGCTCCGGCGGCGTACCTGCGAAGTGCGAACAGTGAACCTCGGATTGCATCGGCCGGCGCCAGCGCATGCGCCCCGAGCGCAGCCCGGAGCAGCCCTCCACAGCGAAACCCTCCATCATCAGCCTGGAGCTTCCCCACGATGCCGCCGTCTCGACCAAGTGATGGGATTGGTTGATCAGGTTGAGGCTGCCGGAGGTGCCGGGAAGCATCTGCTCGAAATAGCGCGCCACGCATTCCTGGGCCTGCGCAGGTCTGATACAAAGATGCAGCTCGTCTCGAACACTGGTAAGCAACGCTGCTTCTTTCGCCTGGCGTTCCAGAGCCCTCACCGTCCCGGCCAGCTTTTCATTCGCATCGAAGAGCCGCTGCTCATAACGCTTGCGGCGGATCGCGTCTCGCAGCAAAAAGGCGAATAGCGTCAAAATCATCGAGATCGAAAGCGCTGTGGCGGCAACGCTCATGATGATGTTCCGCGCCGAATACAGTCTCAGATCATCTGTTCGCTGATTGATCAGCTCGCTCTCTACTTCGCGGAGACGCGCGACACTCTGCCGGCACTGAAGCACTGAATGGGACACTTCATCCTTCTGCGCGCTGAGTTCGATGATGACTTTGTCCAGAGCCTCGCCGCACGCCTGCAGCTGGCGCGCCTCCAGGCTCTGTCGCTGATTGTCGGCTACCAGTTCCTGAAGCCTCATCGCTCCTGATGCGAAGGCGATCTGATTGGCCTGAGCATCGCGAACATCCGCCTCATCGTGGGTAAGCTGATAGAGGCGGACCGCGGTGCCGATTCGATCAAGACGCTGCGTCTCGCTCTGCAGGTTCGCCATCACCACCTGCGAGTGCTCAATCCAGTCCCGTGACTCGTTTAACTTGTTCGAGGCGCTGTAGTGCAGCCACCCAGCGGAGGATGTAAACAGGCAGGCTCCCACCGCCGCGAGAATGAGCAGAGGAATAGCATGGGTCTTCCCTTGGACCGAGTTCAACGACGCCAGAGACACTTAACCACCAGGCAACAAATTTTGAACTAAATACAACTGGGGGGACTTCAGCAGGCCGCTAATCTAACTAACGGCAAATAAAATAGAAAGGATAGTACTCTGCCGAGGAGTGACTAAAGTTTACACCAGGATCGTGTTAACTGAACACAGGAATTTATTGCCCGATGCTGGTAACCATAAGAAAGTGCGCTCGCCTGCTACACTAAGGGGTTTTGTATGAATGAATCGACTTTTCAGGTAACCGAGAGCGGTCTGCGGGTAGCGGCAGATATCACTGATTTGATGGGTCGTACCCCCATGTTGCGCCTGGCTCGGCTAGCACAACCGCAATGGGCGTCGGTCTATGTCAAATTGGAATTTCTCAATCCCGGCGGCAGCGTAAAGGACCGCGCTGCTCTTGGAATGATCCTCGAAGCGGAGCGGCAGGGCCGTCTGAAGCCTGGCTGCACCATCGTGGAGGCTACAGCCGGCAATACCGGGGTCGGCCTGGCGCTGGTCGGGGTCAACCGCGGCTACCGGGTCGTGCTGTTCGTTCCCGAGGGCTACGCTGAGGAGAAATGCGTTCTTATGCGCGGCTTTGGGGCAACGGTCGTTCGTACGCCGGAAGCCGAAGGGATGAGCGGCGCCATACGGCAGGCCCGCGCCCTGGCCGAAAAGGACGCCTCCACATTTGCCGCTCTCCAATTTGAAAATCAGGCCAACCCGCAGTTCCACCACGACACCACTGCTGTCGAGATCTGGGAGCAGATGGAAGGCCAGGTCGACGCCTGGGTAGCCGGCGTGGGAACAGGTGGCACTTTTTCCGGGGTCGCGCAATTCCTGAAGGAACAGAATCCCCGCGTACTGAACGTTGCTGTCGAAAGCCAGGGCTCTGTCTTGCAGGGTGGCACTCCGGGGCCGCACAAGGTGGAAGGCATTGGCGCATCATTTATCCCTAAGACCTTCGACGGCCAGATCGCCGACGAGATCGTCATGGTGAATGATCAGGATGCCTTTGCCATGGTGCGCAGACTGGCCGCGGAAGAAGGGCTTCTCGGCGGGTCGAGCGCCGGAGCCATCCTCCATGCCGCGTTGGAAGTTGCTGCACGCCTCGGCTCCGGCAAGCGCATCGCAACCATCATCCCAGACTCGGCAGAGCGCTATCTCTCCAAAAAAATCTTCGAAGAAATCTGACCGGCGTCTTCGACGCCACCACCTCCGAAAGAGCGAATATGACCGACCAGAAGCATGGATTTGCAACGCGCGCCATTCACGACGGGCAGGCTCCCGATCCCCTGACCGGCGCAGTGAATGTGCCCATCTATCTCACCTCCACTTACGCGCAGGAAGAGATCGGCAAGCATAAGGGCTATGAATATTCGCGCGTCTCGAACCCCACACGTGATGCGCTCGAGGAGAACCTAGCCTCGCTCGAAGGCGGCACCAGCGCGCATGTCTTCGCCAGCGGCATGGCCGCCATCATGGCCATGATCACCATGTTCCGCAGCGGCGATCATGTCATCTGCGGAGAGAATGTTTATGGTGGAACACCGCGCCTCTTCAACCAGATTGTCACCCGCTATGGCATCGAGTTCAGCTACGTCGATACTTCTGATCCGGAAAATGTCCGCCGCGCGATTCGGCCCACGACCAAGCTTGTGCATATCGAAACGCCGACCAACCCTATTATGACGCTGACCGATATTCGCGCTGTCGCCGATGTTTGCCACGAAAAGGGGGTAGAACTGGCCGTCGACAACACGTTCATGTCGCCCTATTTCCAGCGCCCCATCGAGCTGGGCGCGGACATCGTGATGCACTCGACGACCAAGTTTCTGAACGGTCATAGCGACGGCCTAGGCGGCGTACTGGTAGGCACCAAGCCCGAGCATAAAGAGAACTTCGCCTTCGTGCAGAAGTGCACCGGCGGCATTCTCTCGCCCTTCGAGTGCTGGATGATCCTGCGCGGCGTGAAGACGCTGGCGGTACGGATGCGCCAGCACGACGAGAGCGGAAGAAAAATCGCCGCATTTCTGGCCAGCCACAAGAAAGTTCAGAAGGTCTTCTATCCCGGTCTGCCAACGCATCCTCAGCATGAGCTGGCCAAGACGCAGATGTCTGGATTCGGCGCGCTCATCTCCTTCGAAACTGGCTCGCTCGAAAACGCGAATGCTCTGTTGAAACGCGTGAAGGTCTGCACGCTGGGCGAATCACTCGGCGGCGTCGAGACGCTTATCTCGCATCCCGCCACCATGACCCACGCCGCGATCGGCGCCGAAGCCCGCGCCAAGCTTGGCATCACCGACGGGCTGGTGCGCATCTCGGTGGGCATCGAGGATGTCGACGATCTGCTTGGCGATCTGAGCCAAGCGTTCGATGCGATATGAGGACAATCGCTGCGGCATTGCTCGTTGCCCTCGCAGCATGGCATGCGATGTCTCCGCAGAGTGCACCTGTCTCGCACGCTAGCTACTACCGCCTCGGCAGCGCTGCAGACGCTCTGAGTCATCCTCGCGCCGGCTACGCGCTGATGGGCGGCGGCACCGATCTGGACGAAGCCTTCCGCTGGCTATGCGAGCGCGCCGACCGGGGAGACTTCGTCGTGCTGCGCGCTTCGGGGGATGACTCTTATAACTCCTACGTCAAAAATCTTTGTCCGCTGAATTCCGTAACAACGGTCGTCATTCCGGATCGCGAAGCAGCGCAGGAGCCGAAGGTCGCGGAGACCATCCGCTTGGCTGAAGCGATCTTCATCTCCGGCGGCGATCAGTCGAAATACACGCGCTACTGGCGCGGCACACCTGTGGAAGCAGCCTTGCGCGACGCGGTCAAACGCGGGATTCCCATCGGAGGCACGAGTGCCGGGCTCGCTGTGATGGGTGAGTTTATCTACTTCGCTGAAGGTGACAAACCGGACGACCATGACCTGACCAGCGATATAGCGATGGCCGATCCATTTTATCGGCAGGTGGTGATCTCGCCTGACTTGCTCGGCATTCCGATTCTGCGCGGCACAATTACCGATACGCATTTCGATACGCGCCAACGTCAAGGCCGGCTACTTGCGTTTATGGCGCGCATCCTCGAATCAGGAAAGGCCTCGAAGATTCGTGGTATCGGAGTGGACGAGAAGACAGCGCTTGTCGTCGAGCCTAACGGACACGCGCTCGCACTCGGCCGCAGCCGAGTTACGTTCCTGGAAGCATCAGGAAAGCCGCTGGTATGCAAACCGGGAGAGCCATTGCAGATAAGAAATGTTATCGGCCAGAGTATCAGCAGCGGCGAATCGTTCGATCTAAAGTCCTGGCACGGTCCTGAAAAGGAATTTTCGGTGCAGGTGATCTCGCACGATGGCAAGCCAGTGATTGCCATGACCTGGAACTAAAGGCGCCATTATTGAATGGCGCCTTTTATAAGTCTGTTACTGGTGCGGCCGCTGCTCTGGTCCCACAGGCGGTGGAACAACCGCGGCCAGCACTTCTGGGGTATCTTCTGTAATCTCCGGCAAAGGAGCTGCCAGCGCCAGCTTCAACACCTCGTCCATGGTCTCAACGAAGTTCAGCTTCATCGCCGTCTTCAGGTTCTCAGGCAGATCGGCGAGATCCTTCTGATTATCCTTCGGGAGGATCGCTTCAAAAATGCCGGCGCGATGTGCAGCAAGTAGCTTTTCTTTAAGCCCGCCGATTGCCAGCACTTTGCCGCGCAGCGTGATCTCACCCGTCATTGCAATGTCACGGCGCACGGGAATCTTCGCCAGCGCAGAGGCTAGAGCTGTCGCCAGCGTGACACCTGCGGAAGGCCCATCCTTTGGCACCGCGCCTTCCGGTACATGGATGTGAATGTCAAGATTGCGATAGAAATCACGCGGCAAACCAAGATGATGAGCTCGGCTGCGAATGTACGAAAGTGCCGCCTGCGCCGACTCGGTCATCACATCGCCCAGTTGCCCGGTGGTAGTAAGCTTGCCCTTGCCGTCGAGGATCTGAACCTCCGTCTGCAGAATGCTGCCTCCAACTTCTGTCCACGCCAGTCCATTGACCAGACCAATCTCATTTTTTTCGTGAACCAGCGAATCGCGGAACTTCGGCACGCCAAGGAATTCTGCGATATTTGCAGCAGTGACTGACTCCTTGTGCTTTGCGCCGCTCCTCACTACGCGTCGCGCAACCTTGCGGCATACATTGCCGATCTCGCGCTCCAGATTGCGAACGCCTGCCTCGCGCGTGTAGCTGCGAATGATCTCGGTCAACGCATCATCCGAGAAAACAATATTTTTCTCAGTGAGACCTGTTCCCTCGCGTTGCTTCTTGACGAGATACTGCTTAGCGATCTCCAGCTTCTCTACCTCGGTGTAACCGTGGAGGCGCAGGATTTCCATGCGATCCTGCAGCGGCCCGGGTATGGTGTGCAGCACATTCGCAGTTGCTACAAATAGAACCTGCGACAGGTCGTATTCGACATCGAGGTAATGGTCCTGGAAGCTGGTGTTCTGCTCCGGATCAAGAACCTCAAGCAGTGCCGACGCGGGATCGCCGCGAAAGTCCGAGGCCATCTTGTCGACTTCATCAAGCATGAAAACCGGATTCTTGGTGCCGGCCTTCTTCATCGACTGAATGATCTGGCCAGGCAGCGCGCCGATGTAAGTGCGCCGATGCCCACGAATCTCAGCTTCATCGCGCACTCCACCGAGCGACATGCGGACGAATTTCCGTCCAGTGGCTTTGGCGATCGACATACCCAGCGACGTCTTGCCGACGCCTGGAGGTCCGACAAAGCAAAGAATCGAGCCTTTAGGATTCTTCACCAGCTGGCGCACTGCGAGAAATTCGAGAATGCGCTCCTTGATCTTTTCCAAGCCGTAATGATCTGCGTTGAGTACCTTCTCGGCATGATCGATGCTGCGGGTTTCTTTGGATTTCTTCTTCCACGGCACGGCCAGCAGCCAATCAAGATAATTACGCGAGACCGTAGACTCAGCTGACATGGGCGGCATAGCTTCAAGCTTTTTCAGCTCTTGAATCGCCTTGTCGAAAACATCCTTCGGCATGCCGGCGGTCTCGATCTTCTTCTTCAGATCATCGAACTCGCTCTTCTCACCACGGCCCAGTTCCTTCTGGATGGCCTTGATCTTCTCGTTGAGGTAATACTCTTTTTGCGCCCGCTCCATCTGCCGTTTTACGCGCGACTGGATGCTGCGATCCATGTTGAGCTTTTCGATCTCAACGTCCAATACTTCGGCCACCATGCTGAGCCGTTCGGCCGGATCAAAGACATCAAGAATATTCTGCTTTTCGGGAATCTCCAGCTGCAGGTTTGCGGCGATCGTGTCCGCCAGCTTCGATGGTTCATCGGCGCGAACCGCGGCAATCATGGTTTCGTAATTCAACGACTGCTGCAGCTTGACGTACTGCTCGAACAAAGACGTAACACGCTGCACCAGCTGCTCAACCTTGGGAGACGCTTCCAGTTCTGTTCTTGCCGTGCGCACGGTAGCAACGAAGAAGCCGTCGGCGTCGCTCATCTCGATGGCACGCCCGCGCTCCAGGCCCTCTACCAGGACCTTGATATTTCCGTCCGGCATCTTCACGCTCTGCACAATATTGCCGATGGTCCCGACGGGGAAAATATCTTCGGCGTGAGGTTCGTCTACGCGCGCGTCATGTTGCGTCGCGAGAAAAATCTTCCTGTCGCCATTCAGCGCTTCTTCCAGAGCGCGCACGCTCGACTCGCGACCGACCACGAAGGGAGTCATCATGTGCGGGAAAATCACCATGTCCCGGATGGGCATCATAGGAAGCTTGCGCAGGTCGTTCTGGTCGCGGTTCTCGCGCAATTCCTTTTTTTCGCGGCTCTCTTTGGGCTGGGTCACAGGGTCCCCTTCTCTTCTTGACTATTAGATGAACTTTAACGCATTCGGTCACTGAATGGGCGAACTTCAGTTATGCCCAGGTTCATCCCGCCGTCAAAAACTTCTCTCTCGCACCAAAAAGACGAAGACGGGCCGTAGCCCGCCTTCGTCTTTCATTCGCATCTGTAACTCGAGTTAATAACCTTGCCTCAGCCGGCCTTCTCCAGCAAATTGACCGACAGATCCCGTTTCTTCACCATTTCCGCGGTAATCTCAAGATCCTTGATCTTCTTGTTGCTGGGCAGGTGATACATCAGGTCCAGCATCAGCTCTTCCAGAATCATACGCAGACCGCGCGCTCCAACCTTGCGTGAAAGCGCCTCTTGGGCAACGGCGCGGGTCGCGTCTTCAGTAAAGAGAAGCTTGACACCCTCGTACTCAAACAGCCGCTGATATTGCTTCAAAATCGCGTTGCGCGGCTTGGTCAGAATCTCGATCAGTGCCGCTTCATCCAACTCGTCGAGCAGACCGAGCACAGGAAGGCGTCCGACAAACTCAGGAATCAATCCGAAGCGGATAAGATCCTGCGGCTCGGCCTGACGCAGCAGCTCCGTATCGCGCTGGGTACGCACGGCAACGTCGGCGCCCTGCGCATCCTTCTCTGCAATTGCCTTGAAGCCTAGAGCCTTTTTACCCACGCGACGTCCGACCACACGCTCAAGTCCGACAAACGCGCCGCCGCAGATGAAAAGAATGTTGGTCGTGTCGACCGGAGTAAATTCCTGATGAGGATGTTTGCGTCCGCCTTGCGGAGGAACGTTGGCAACCGTGCCTTCCAGAATCTTCAGCAGTGCCTGCTGTACGCCCTCACCGGAGACATCGCGGGTGATCGAAGGATTCTCATCCTTGCGCCCGATCTTATCGATTTCATCGATGTAGATGATGCCGGTCTGCGCGCGTGCCACATCGCCGTCGGCAGCCTGCAGCAGCTTCAAGATGATGTTCTCGACATCCTCGCCGACATAACCAGCCTCGGTGAGCGTGGTCGCGTCTACGATCGCGAAGGGAACATCGAGCATCTTGGCGAGCGTGTGCGCCAGAAGCGTCTTGCCGCTGCCGGTGGGACCAACCAGCAGGATATTCGACTTCGACAACTCTACATCGTTGCCGCGCGTCCGGTTCATCTGGATGCGCTTGTAGTGGTTGTAAACCGCAACTGCCAGTTTCTTCTTGGTCTGTTCCTGGCCGATAACGTATTCGTCGAGGAATGCCTTCACCTCGAGAGGCTTGGGCAAATGCGCAGGAGCAGCGCCTGCGGGTGTTTCGCTGCGGTCATCCTCGAGAATCGAGTTACAGACCGCAACGCATTCATCGCAGATATAAGCGCGGGGGTAGTCGCTGGGCGAAGAAATCAGCTTGGCCACTGCGTCCTGCGATTTATGGCAGAACGAACAACGTAATGTATCGTCCGATCCCGTGCGCGTTTTCATGCTGCTGCTCCTTCGATATGCCTCGACAAATCAGGTACGCGGCCTATCGATAATTTCGTCGATGATGCCGTATTCCTTGGCCTGGGGGGCGTTCATGATGAAATCGCGTTCCACATCGCGTTCAATCCGTTCCAGCGACTGGCCCGTGTGCTTCGACATCAGGTTATTCGTTATCTCGCGAATCCGTAAAATCTCGCGAGCGTGAATATCAATATCGGTAGCTTGGCCAGAAAGTCCACCCATCGAAGGCTGATGAATCAAAATTCTGGAGTTGGGGAGCGCAAATCGCTTGCCGTTAGTCCCGGCCATCAGCAGAAAAGCACCCATGCTGGCCGCCTGCCCGATGCAGAACGTCACCACGTTGTTCTTGATGTACTGCATGGTGTCGTAAATGGCGAGCCCGGCAGTAATCGAGCCGCCCGGCGAATTGATGTAAAGCTGGATGTCCTTCTCCGGGTCTTCGCCGGAAAGAAAGAGCATCTGCGCGATGATGAGGTTTGCGATCTGGTCGTCGATCGGTGTACCGAGAAAGATAATGTTATCGCGAAGCAGACGCGAATAAATGTCGTAGGCTCGCTCGCCCCGACTCGTCTGCTCGATCACCATAGGTACAAGTGCCATCGAAACTAACTCTCTATCCTTCCGCGATGGGGGACGTTACAGCCGTTGAAAATCGCGCCTTTCAACGGCCAGAAACCTGATTCAACTAGATACGCTCGTAGAGCAGGCTTCCAGTCTTTTCTCTGCGTAGTTGTTCACGAATTCTAGTCAGCGCGCCATCGCCAGTCAAACGTGTGCGCAGTGTTTCCAAGGGCTCCCGCGTCTGCAATGAGATTAATTGCAGCTCATTTTCCAGGTCTTCGTCACTTACCTGAACGCCCTCTGCATCGGCGATCTTATCTAACACTAAAGTGGCCTTGACTTCAGCAGCGGCTGAGTCGCGCTGCGCCTCGCGCAGGCGCGCAAAGTCCAGCTTGCGCATATCTTCGGTGCGCATTCCCTGGGCAGCCAGGGCACGCAATCCGCGATCCAGCCGTGCATCGATCTGGTTTTGCACCAGCGACTCCGGAACGGGAAACTGGTAATGCGCCACCAGGGCTTCAGTCAGCTTGTCGCGCGTCTCCGTCTTCATCCTGCGCTCTTTGTCATTGCTCAGATGCTCGCGCAGCTTGCTCTTGAAATCCTCAATACCCTCGTACTCGCCAAGCTCCTTGGCGAACTCGTCCGTCAGCTCCGGCTGAATCTTCTTCTTGATGGCCTTCACTTCCACGTCGTAAGCAACGGTCTTACCTGCGAGACGGCGCTCGCCGAAGTCTGCGGGATAACTCACTTCGAACTTCAGCTCCTGCCCCGGCTTCGCGCCGCGCAGCGCTTCGTTGAAGGAGGCCAGCGTGTTTTCGCCGCCCACCTGGATCATCACATCCTGGCCTTCAATCGGTTGCGCTTCCGCTTCCGGAGCATCGCCCACGATGTCGCCCTTGAAGCTGATCTGCGCCCAGTCGCCATCGACCAGCGCGCGATCTTCAGCAACCGGCTCCATGGTCGATCGCGAATCCCTCACCCGATCGAGCTCTGCGTTGAACTCGTCGTCGGTGAGCGAGGTGTCCGGCTTCTCAACCTTGATCTGCTGATAGCCCTCGATGGAAAACTCCGGCAGCACCTCGAAAATCGCCTTGAACTTCAGCGGCTCGCCTTCATGAAGGTGCAGATCGGTGACCTGCGGCTGAGAGATCGGCTTCAGGCTCTGCTGCTCGATCGCGGTGCGGAAATGAGCCGGCAGCACAGACTCGACCACATCCTGACGAATGCCATCGGAGAAACGCGTGCGGATCAGCGACTCCGGAACCTTGCCCGCGCGAAAGCCGGGAATGCGCGCCTGCTTCTGATAGCGCTTCACCACTGAGCGGAAGCTGCGCGTCACTTCATCTGCGGGGATTTCAATCTCGACCTCGCGGGTCAGTTCCGGATTGAGGGCCGGTCCATGCTGGTGTTCGTGGCTGTGACCCTCGTGCGAATGGTCATGGTCATGCGCTTCGGGATTCTGTTCCGCGGGATTTTGCGTGCCTTCAAGTGTCTCTGCTGTGCTCAACGTGATGCCTTCCAGATGTGTCCGTCCAGATTGTTTTGGATGCGTTCGAGATGCGCGAGAGCTTGGCGGGAACGCAACGGTGGACGTCTTTTCTATGGTACGAAGCTTCGCCAGGAAGATCAAACGGCGGCCCGGCTGACAACCCGCGTTTTCTGTGCAAAATCGTTAGGTTTGCCTCTGTTCGGTCAATTCGGACCAGCGCCGGTCTCAGGCTTTCGCGCTTAGAAACTCGTCGTAACGGGCAAATACGTAGGAGTCTGTCATCCCGGCAATGTAGTCGGCGACTGCACGCGGCGCACCCTCGGTCTCAATTTCAGCCGCCTGGTTTGGATACAACAGCTCCGGATTCCTGACCCACCCGTGGAAAAGCATCGTGATGACGCGGTCCGCAACTTCATGATCCCGCCTCAGAGCCTCGCCGTGGTAGAGGTGCTCATAAAGGTAGCGTTTGGCCTCCAACCGCAGCTCTTCCATCTCCGGAGAAAATGCCGCCAGCCGCTCGGGATGCCGGCGCACGCCTTCCAGCGTTGCAATGCCGGCTTCCTGCACTCGCCGCGAGGTCTCATCGAGCAAATCCCCGACCAGCGCGTTCAGCATCCCTTTCAAGGCTTCGTTGAAGACCAGCTTTTCCCGCACTCCGGCATATTTTTCCTGCATCGGTGCATAAAAGCGCTCGAAGAGCCGCACCTGCGCGCGAGCCTCCGCAAGCGAGAGAATCTCCGCCTCGAATCCATCATCGAAATCGGCCGTCAGATAGGCTATCTCATCGGCGAGATCGATCAGCTGCGCCTCCAGTGGCGGCCGCTGATCGAGAAAATATTTCGCCAGTTCCGGATGCTCTTCAATCGAATAATCGCGGGAGTGCTTGATGATGCCCTCGCGAACCCCGAGCGTCAGGTTCAGGCCGCGAAACTCCGCGTAGCGTGTCTCAAAATGCTCCACGATACGCAGGGCGTGCAGATTGTGATCGAAGCGCAGACCATATTCACGCATGGCGCGATCCAGCGCCCTCTCGCCGGTATGCCCGAATGGCGGATGGCCGATGTCATGCACCAGTGCCAGCGACTCCGTCAGTGACTCGTTTAGTCCCAAGGCCGACGCTACCGTTCGCGCGATCTGCGCCACTTCCATGGTGTGGGTCAGACGGCTGCGAAAGTGATCGGAGAAGCGGTGAGTGAACACCTGCGTCTTGCCCGCCAGACGCCGAAAGGCGCGGGCATGAATGATGCGTGCACGATCACGATCGAAAGGGAGCCGGTAAGGATGCGGCGGCTCCGGATGCTCGCGTTCGATCAGTTCCCCGTCATTGGGAACTGCACATCCCGAAGGGATCCGTTGCATCAGGGCTTGGCGGTAGTCGGTGCCGTCGGGGAAGCTTCTTTTGCCAGACGGACGCGGGCGCTATCCAGCCGCTTCTGAACCTTGCCTACTGCGCCGGGATCGATGTCCGCCGAAATCGTCTTGCCATATTCGTTCAGAGACTCTTCCCACTGCGATGCAGCCAGCTTCAGCCGGCCGGTCTTCTCATAAAGCTCGCCGAGATGATCGTGAACCGTGGCATCGGTCGAGTTCCGCTCGACGGCCTTGCGCAGGTCTTCTTCGGCCAAGTTGTACTTGCCCACCTTGAAATAAGCCCAGCCCAGCGAATCGAGATATGCATAGTTCTGCGGATCGAGCTCGACCGCCTTTTGGATCATGCCCAACGCCTCATCGAGCTTCATGTCGTGATCGGCCAGCATGTATCCGAGATAGTTCAGCGCATTCGGATTCTTCGGATCAATCGCCAGCGCAGCGCGGAATTCGCTCTCCGCTTCGTTCAAACGCTCCTGGCGCTCCAATAAAGTTCCGCGAAGGAAGTGGACGTCGAATTTCTCTTCCGGCTTGCTGGCCAGCTGCTCGGCCTGGTTGATCGCATCCGCAGCCTCTTTCCACTTGCGAAGCCGCGTATACATGGTCGCCAGAGCGCGATACACCGGATAATCCGTGGGCCCCTTAGTCAGCAGCGTATTGGCCAGCGCGATGCCCTCTTCAGCGTGGCCATTGTCGGCAAGCTGCATCGCCAGTAAAACCTTCATGCCGCGATCTTTCGGGTCTTTAGCCACAGCTTCGCGCGCCACCTGCGTCGCCTTGTTGTAATCGTGAGCTTGACGATAAGAATCGATCTCGGACTCGTACCCCTGCTCGAAGTAGTCTCCGCCTAGATCGGTGATTTTCTGATAGGTGGCAACCGCCTTCTCCGTCTGGTTCTGCTCGTCATACACAATCGCCAGCCGCTCCAGAAAGAGCGCACGATCGTTCTTTTCTTCGGGCGAATACTGGCCGCTGCTGTGTTCGGAATCCGCTGCCAGCTTTTCAAAGATCTGCGCAGCGTCCTCGTAATGACCGAGCGCGTCGTCCAGCAAACCTTCGTTGAAGCTAATCTCTATTGAATTTGAAACCAGTAACTTGGCCTTTTTGAGCGTGCTCAGGGCGTCTTCATAATTTCCCTGGCGACGTTCGATCTCGGCAATGCGCAGGTACGCCTCGGGATCGCTCGGGTCGCCTGCGGAAATGTCCTTATATGCCTGCAATGCGGCTGTTATCTGATTGTCGTCCAGCAGATCTTTGGCCAGAGACCGTTCTGCGTCCAGATTGTCCGGTTCCAGATCGAGCGATTTCCGATAAGCCTCAATGGCGTGCTTGGTGTCCTTGAGCCGGTCATAGGTCGAGCCCAGAACGAATTCCGTCTTGCTGGTCTGATCGTCCTCTGGAATGTCGGTAAGCGCCTGGATCGCGCGTTTGGCGTCGCCCTGTTCGGCGTAAAGCCGGGCGAGGTTCAGAGCTGTATCTTCCGAGCCGGGATCGATCTTCTTCGCCGCCGCGAACTGCTCTTCAGCATGAACCGAATCGTGCGCAAAAGAGTAAAGCTGCCCCAACAGCAGCCTGTCTTCTACACTGTCCGGCTCGAGCGAGACAATTTTGCTGTACTCGCCAATAGCCAGCTTCAACATCTCATCGGAAGCGCTGCCCTGTTGACCGTCGCCCAACGAGCGCAGATACGTGGTTCCGAGCAGCTTGTGCGCTTCCAGGTTGTTCGGATCCTTCTTGATCTGCTCCTGCGCCGCTAGAATCGCATCGCGCACATGGCCGGTGCGCAGATATAGCCCCGCCAGGCCGCTGTTCAGATATTTCGAATTGGGATCGTCGTTGAGAGCAAGCTTGTATTCTTCGATGGCACGCGTCGCGTATTCCGGACGGCCCATGGTCGAGGCCATCTCCTCGTACTCATGCGCCAGCATGTAGTGGTAGTACGCCTGCGCGCGGTTGCCCGAATCCGCATCGGAGCTGCTCGGAGCCGTCGCGCCAGCCGTGCTTTGCGCAAAAGCAGCAAACGGAAACACCAGGGTAGCGAGCGCCAGTGTGGCCGCTTTGCAAAGGGATGATGTGGTTGAGGGGCGGGCGCCAACGCGCGAGTGTAGCTTGCTGCTCATAATGGACGGAAATCCTGCGCCCGGGCGCAACCACCGACCGGCTCGACTTAGATCGTTTCGCTGACGAATCAGCTACTCACTTGGATGCTCTGCCTCGCGGCACAAGCTTCCGCACTAGAATAAGACGATTGTAACCCGCCTTCGGGCTCACTTCGGATCACTTTCCATCCCGCCAAATGAGCCCGAACAGCGCGGTTTTCAGCCTTAGTGCCGGAAGTGCCTCATTCCAGTGAAAACCATAGCGATACCCAGGCGGTCGGCAGCGGCAATCACATCCGCATCTTTTACCGAGCCTCCGGGCTGGATCACAGCTGTCGCCCCGGCCGAGACCACCGTCTCGAGTCCGTCAGGGAAAGGAAAGAAGGCGTCCGAAGCCGCCACGCAGCCGGCCAGCGGAAGCACCGCCTTCAGAGCACCGAACTTCGCTGAGTCCACGCGGCTCATCTGTCCCGCGCCAACGCTCAACACCTGGCCGTTGCGCGCATAGACGATAGCGTTTGATTTCACGTGCTTACAGACTCTCCATGCAAAGAGCAGGGCATGAAGCTCTTCATCGGTCGGCTTGCGCGCAGTGACGGTCTTGAGCTCGGCAGCCGTAACGTGCCCATGGTCGGCATCCTGCAGCAATATCCCACCAGAGACTTGCTTCAGTACCTGAGCCGTCTGCGCCGCACGCACCTCAACCAGCCGAAGATTCTTCTTCGCAGCAAAGCGCGCCTTGGCGCTGTCAGAAAACGACGGCGCAGCAATGGCCTCGACAAACAGCTTGGCGATCTCTTCTGCGGCAGCTTCATCCACTTCGCGGTTGATTCCGATCACGCCGCCAAAGGCTGAAATAGGATCGGCGGCCAGCGCCTTCTGGTAAGCCTCCAGAATCGTCGCGCCGGTCGCCGCGCCGCAGGGGTTGGTGTGCTTGATGATCGCAACACCCGGCCCGTCAAACTCCTGAGCCAGGTCCCAGCAGGCATCGAGATCGACCAGGTTGTTGAAGCTGAGCTCCTTGCCTTGAAGCTGCGTCGCTCCTGCAATGCCCTTGCCTGATCCGTCGGAGTAGAGCGCGGCTCGCTGGTGCGGGTTCTCTCCATACCGCAGCGGCATAGCCAAGGGATAGGAGATACGCAGCGTCTTCGGAAATTCTGCCTGCGCCTGATCGGCAAAATGCAGCGGAGCATCCGGCTGCTCGGCCGATTCGATCTTCTCGAGTGCATTGGCGATCGCCGTGTCATACGCTGCCGTGAGCGCGAAGGCCTGCTTTGCCAGCTTCCATCGCGTCTCACGGGAGAGCGCGCCAGCATTCGCTGCCAGCTCTTCGGCCAGAGCCGAATAATCGGCAGCCGAGGTCACAATCGCCACGTCTTCGAAATTCTTTGCCGCCGACCTCACCATCGAGGGGCCGCCGATGTCGATGTTCTCGATCAAATGCGCGAAGGTTGTGCCTGGATTAGCCGCAGTCTTCTCAAACGCGTAAAGATTTACCACCACCATGTCGATGGGCTGAATACCATGTGCCTCGACCGCCGCGCGGTGTTCGGCATTTTCCCGGATATGCAGAATTCCGCCGTGAACCTTCGGATGAAGCGTCTTCACGCGTCCGTCGAGCATCTCAGGAAAGCCAGTGAGCTCGGAGATATCTAGGACTGTCAGTCCGGCCTCGCGCAGAGAACGCGCAGTTCCCCCGGTTGAAACCAGCTCTACTCCCAGTTCGGCCAGTTGTTTTGCAAAAGGAACCAGCCCGGATTTATCGGTCACGCTGAGGAGTGCGCGTCGTACATGTTTGTTGCCGCTCAAAATCGTGCTCCTGAGATCAAAACTAAGAATGAGTTTATCGGGTTGCCGGGTGCACGTGCATACGGCTGCTGACGGTATAGTTGAAGGAGAAGAAATCTTTTATGGATCGAACCTGGGATCGAGCTGGGGATCGCGCCAGCCGGCGCGGGCCCGTTGAAAATCGCGGCGGAAATTTTGGCTCAGGTTTTGGTTCCCTTCGCATCGAGCCCGAGATTCTGCCTCCTGACGGCCGCGAAGACAGCGGTCGTCCTTACTACGCCCCCACGCAACCTGAAGGATATCCTGAGCAATATCAGGGACCGGGTTATGGAGCGCCGCCTCCCCGGCCTCAGCGGCGCACCACATGGGCGTTCGCGCCAGCCACCTACACCCTGCTGGGCATTAACTGCGCAGTCTTCATCGGCATGCTGCTGACAGGCGTTTCAATACTCTCCCCGTCACCTGAGCAGCTCTATAATTGGGGCGCGAATTATGGCCCCGCGGTTCTGGTTGGTGGCGAATGGTGGCGGCTCATTACGGCCATGTTCGTGCATGTGGGCATCATCCACATTGCCACCAACATGTGGTGCCTGTGGAACCTCGGCCTGCTTGCAGAGCCGTTGATGGGTCCGATGGGCGTGGTCGCTGCGTATCTGCTCACCGGCTTCGCCGGCAACTTGCTCAGCATCGCCGTCCATCCAGGTGTTTCCGGCGGATCGCATGGCATCGTGGGCGCGGGAGCGTCCGGAGCCATCTTCGGCCTGGCCGGCGTGCTGATTCTCCTGCTCAAATCACCGCTTCTCCCGCTGCCCAAAGAAGAGCTCAAACGGTTGCGCTGGAGTGTGATCCAATTCTCCATCCTGAATTTCGGAATCGGCCTTTACACGGCTTTCGGCCGCAGTCCGGTGCAGATCGATAACATGGCGCACCTGGGTGGATTCCTGAGCGGTCTGGCACTGGGAGTGCCGCTCGTGCCCCGCATCGGCCCTCCTAAAGAGCTCTTCGAGCGCCGCCGGTTGCTGGCTGTCACCGGCATCGGCTTCCTGCTGGTGCTTCTGGCCTTCGGTCTTCGCTCCTTCTGGAAACAGCCCTGAAAGCAAAAACCCCAGCTCTTTAAGCTGGGGTCTAACTTTTGCTCTGCACCTCAAGCGTCGGGGATCGCCTCAAAATTACTGCCGGTTGCTACCGGACCGCGGTGGCCGCGAACTTTTTCACCATAGCCAGCAATAGTTTGCGATCGCTATCGTTCAAGTTCGTGGAGTAACGGCGAATTTGGGTTAGGAAACGCAGCTCGTCGTCGGTCAACTTCTGCGGATTCAATTCCCGTCCGAGAGAATCCTCGGCGAAGAACTGAGCCAGCGGGAGGTCCAACGCTTGAGCGATTTTTGCCAAGGTGTCGAGAGAAGGAACAGTATGACCATTTTCGACCCGAGACAGATAGCAGCGCAACAATCCAGTCCGTTTTTCAATATCGCCCTGGGACAATCCCTTTTGCAGACGATACCCCCGAATTGTTGTTCCAATTTTCATAGACATAGCCTATGACCGCACTTTCCCCTTTTTAACCTCAAGGTGGGTTTTTACGAGGTGTTGGCAGCATAGTTAACACGCTGAAAGGGCATATGCAAGAACTATTTTGGGTTACAGGCCACAGCGGTACCGAACTGAATCAAACTTGAGGCTGCCGTACTCACCAGGTATCTCCACCGGAAGGTGGTGGCCACGATTCGACCAGCTGCCGCAGCAATACGATCCGTCCCAGGTGATACGCATTGTGCGCGGCAATGCCTTCGACCTGTTCGAGCGCCGGCATGGAACGCGGCTCGCTGGGAGCTCGCGAGGGGCAGACGATGGGCAGGCTCAGCTTCGCGGGATCGCCAGCCAACGCAGCAGCCGTTTCGAGCCCATGGAGAAATCGCTCCCTGAGCTTCTTCCAGGGTTCGGTCCTAGTTGAGGGAAATCCCTCGCTCGCGTGTTCCGGGTAAGGCGTTAATCTGCCTGCGATCCAGTCCAGCGAGAGTTCCAGCCAGAAGACCAGGTGCCAGACCTCTTCGTAGATGGAATGAGGGGCTCCGGGAACACTACGATGGACAAGTTCGTCATCCATCGCCTCCAGCACATGCGAGGGTGGCGCGCCTACGCCATCGGCAATCAGAATTTTCTGCAGCTCGTTCATCACTACTCTCCGGATATTGGTTCTCTCCGGAGCTGTGCGGCATCTTTACTATGGCCGTCCCCGGAAGTGCTTATGATAACGATGAAAGTGCGCCTGAGACGGTCAACGGCAGAATTCTGTGTATGCAAAGTGTGTGAGCCTCTGTGTCCGGTTTTCTTCGGAAAGGCAGCTAAATGCGCCCTTGCCGATTCGGCGCAGGCGTTGCGCACATCAGACAATCTGGACTGTTGTCTTATCTAACCGAGCGAGCGGACGTTGAAGATCAATTGGCTTAAAACCAGAAAACACATCGTCGACCGCTGCAGCAACACCACACGTCTATTGGTTGTTGTCTACAACGAACTGTGGCGCACGCGTGTCTTTACCGTCGCCGCAGCGCTCGCTTTCTACTTCCTGTTGTCGCTGGTTCCGCTGATCGTGATCTTCTCTTCCCTGCTCCAATTCCTGCCAATCACAGACGTTTTTCAGAGAATGCTGGACCTCATGGCAGAGATCGTGCCTGCCGAATCCATGAGCTTCGTTGAATCGCTGGTCGCCAGCATCCTCACTCCAGCGCGGGGCAAGCTGCTCACCTTCGGCGTTGCCGGCTACCTGTGGACAGCATCCGGCGGCTTCTCTTCGCTGATCGAGGCGCTCGATATCGCCTACGACGTCCCCCAGTCGCGTTCCTGGTGGCGCGACCGCCTGCGAGCTCTGGTTCTTACTTTCAGCAGCGGAGGGCTGGTTTCTCTGTCTCTCGTCGCACTGCTCGCCGGACCGCGCGTGGGACATTTTCTTTCCGAGTTCTTTCCCACCCCGATGGCCTTCGAACACCTGTGGCCGTTGCTGCGGATCTCATTTACCTTCCTTGCCTTCGTCGTGAGTCTGGAGCTGATCTACTACCTGGGGCCCAACGTCAAGCACAGCTTCGCGTCCACACAGCCCGGAGCTCTTTTTGCCATCGCCGTCTGGTTTGTCGGCTCGGCCGGTCTCAGTTTCTACCTCAACCATCTTTCCAACTACAACGCGACCTATGGCTCCATGGGAGCGCTTGCCGGCCTTCGCGACCACGACGCCGGTGGCCGGGTCGAGGCTGACGATGCCGTTCAGCCTGCTGGTCGAGATGACGATGCCGCCGGCCGACTGCGCCGCGTTGTTGTAGCTGCGGCCGAGGCCGCGCGGGATCGCGCTGCCGCTTTTGCTCGTGGGCGGTTCCGCGAGGTAGCGGAGCAGTGCCGCGGCCTCCGCGGCGTTCGCCGGGGCCGCCAGGTCAGCCCTGGTGGGCGCGATGCGGCCCCACCCGGTCAGGCGGACCGGTCGGGTCGGCACAGGGCTGGTCGAGGCCGAGGTGCGGGGCATGGGAGGCATATTACTTCGCGGGCGGCCCGCCCCGGATTGTCACCCCGTGCGTACGTCCTGGTCGATGTTCTCCCGGCCGATGTCCACCTGTGGGTGTAGTCCGAAATCAACTCTCCGGCTGATGGCACGGCGCCTTCCGGTCCCTAGGGTTAGTCAGAGCCAGCATTCTGGCCAGGGGGCTAGCAGAGAGGGGCATCTGCCATGGACACCGAAACCAGGGGATTCCCGCGCGGTGGCATGCGCGTGTCGGACGCCGAGCGCGATCAGGCGGTCGCCGAGTTGAGCGAGCACTTCCAGGCCGGACGGCTCGCGCAGGACGAGTTCGACGACCGGTCCGGGCGCGCGCTTGAGGCGCGGACCGGGGCCGACCTCGCCGGGCTGTTCACCGACCTGCCGCGCCGGGGCGCGCCGCTCGCTCCGCCGGCCGCCGGGCCGATGGCGGACCCCGCGTTCCGCCCGGACGCCGTGCGGCCCTGGGGCGGCCTGCCGGTGGCGCGCGTCATCATCGCCTTCGCCGTCGTCGCGATCGTGCTCGGCGGCCTGTTCGGCGACCACGGTCACGGCCACTCCGTCGGCTGGGTGGTCCCGGTGGTGATCCTCGCGCTAGTCTTCCTGCGGCTGACCCGGCTGGCGCGGCGGCACTAACCGGGTGCGGGCGAAGCGGCGCAGCCGCAGGCTGTTGGTGACCACGAAGACCGAGCTGAACGCCATCGCGGCGGCGGCGATGATCGGGTTGAGGAGGCCGGACGCGGCCAGCGGGATGGCGGCCGACGTTGTAGCCGAAGGCCCAGAACAGGTTGCCCTTGATCGTCGCGAGGGTCCGCCGGGACAGGCCGATCGCGTCGGCCACGGCGCGCAGGTCGCCGCCGACCAGGGTCAGGTCGGCGGCCTCGATGGCGGCGTCGGTGCCGGTGCCCATGGCCAGGCCCAGGTCGGCCTGGGCGAGCGCGGCGGCGTCGTTGACCCCGTCGCCGACCATGGCCACGACGCGGCCCGCGGCCTGGAGCCGCTTGACGGCGGCCAGCTTGCCGCCGGGCAGCACGCCCGGCGATGACGTCGTCGATGCCGACCTGGCCGGCGACCGCGCGCGCGGCGCGCTCGTTGTCGCCGGTCAGCAGCACCGGGTGCAGGCCGAGGGCGCGCAGCCTGGTCACCGCCGCCGCGCGCGGTCGGCTTGACCGTGTCGGCGACCACCAGCACGCCGCGGACCTGCCCGTCCCAGGCGACGAAGACGGCGGTCTGCCCGTTCTCCTCGGCCTCGGTCCGCCCGCTCGGCCAGCTCCGGCCCGGCGGTCAGCGCCCACTCGCCGGCCAGCCAGGCCGGCCGGCCGACGAGGACCGCGTGGCCGTCCGCCACCGCGGAGACGCCCAGGCCGGGATGGGCGGCGAACTCGGAGACGTCCCGGACATCGGGCGCCCACGCAGGCGCGGAAGTCGGAGACTGGAGTGGCGGCACCGGTCGGCCGGAACCGTCACGGCGCGGCCCGGGCCGACGGCGAGGCGCGTTCGCGCGCCGGCCGCGATCGCGGCCGCGATCGGGTGCTCGGACGCGGACTCCACCGCGGCGGCCAGCCGGAGCAGCTCGGTCTCGAGCACGCCGGGCAGCGGCGAGCACGTCGGTCAGCGTCATCCGGCCGGTCGTGATGGTGCCGGTCTTGTCCAGCACCACGGTGTCGACCCGGCGGGTGGACTCCAGCACCTCCGGGCCCTTGATCAGGATGCCGAGCTGCGCGCCGCGGCCGGTGCCGACCAGGAGCGCGGTCGGGGTGGCCAGGCCCAGCGCGCACGGGCAGGCGATGATCAGCACCGCGACGGCGGCGGTGAACGCGTGCGCCGGCCGGCGCCGCCGGCGACCAGCCAGCCGGCCAGCGTCGCGGCGGCGATCACGCAGCACGACGGGGACGAACACCGCGCGAGACCCGGTCCGCCAGCCGCTGCACCGGCGCCTTGCCCGCCTGGGCCTGGGTGACCAGCCGGGCGATCTGGGCGAGCTGGGTGTCGGCGCCGACCCGGGTGGCGCGGACGACGAGCCGGCCGCCGACGTTGACGCAGCCGCCGGTCACCGCGTCGCCCGGGCCGACCTCGGCCGGGACCGGCTCGCCGGTCAGCATCGACGTGTCCACCGCCGAGCTGCCCGGTGACGACGATGCCGTCGGTCGCGATCTTCTCCCCCGGCCGGACACGAACTCGTCGCCGACCACGAGGCTGTCCGCGGCGACGCTGACCTCATGGCCGTCGCCGGAGCACCGTCGCCTCCTTCGCGCCCAGGTCGAGCAGCGCCCGCAGCGCCGCGCCCGCGCTGCCGCTTGCGCCCGCGCCTCCAGGTACCGGCCGAGCAGGATCAGCGCGGTGACCCCGGCCGCGACCTCCAGGTAGGTGGCATGAGCCCGCCGCCGGCCAGGAACAGCGCGTACAGCGACCAGCAGTAGGCGGCGGCCACGCCGAGGGAGACCAGGGTGTCCATGGTCGCCGCGCCGTGCCGCGCGTTGATCGACGGCGGCCCGGTGGAACGGCCACGCGCCCCAGGTCGCGACCGGCGTGGCCAGCGCCAGCGACACCCACTGCCAGCCGGGGAACTGCAGGGCGCGGGACCATCGCCAGCACGATCACGGGGACGGCGAGCGCCAGCACGAGCATCCGCCAGCCGCAGGTCCGGGCGAGCCGGGCGTCCGCGTCCGGCCCGCGCGGGCGCCGTCGGGCGGCGCGGGCAGCGCGGCGGTGTAGCCGGTGCGCTCGACCGCCGCGATCAGGTCGGCGACGGCGAGCGTCGCCGGGGAACGGAGACGCGCGCCGTCTCGGTCGCGAAGTTGACCGTCGCGGTGACGCCGTCGAGCCTGTTCAGCTTCCGCTCGACCCGGGCCGCGCAGGACGCGCAGGTCATCCCGCCGATGACGAGGTCGGTGGTGCCATGTCGCTCACCCGTGCCGTCACTCTGTCCGGCACGGGCGCTGCCATAGCCGACGTAGGGCAGGCGCGTCACGCGAGGCTGCCGGGATCGGACTCGTCGCCAGGCACAGCGATCCGGTAGTCGCCGGCCTCGTCGAGGGCGGCCGTGACCGCGTCCTGGCGGCGAGCGGGGCCGTCGCTCACTGACGGTCACCGCCGATAGGCCCGCCGGGCACGAGGTCCACGGCCACGTCGCTGACCCCGTCCAGGCTCTTCGAGTCTCCTCAGTGACAGCCCGCGCGCAGTGCTCGCAGGTCATGCCCGTCACCTGGTACGTCGCCGATGTCATGGCGTGACTCCTGTCAGCCGTTGTCCCGCATCGCTGGACAATGGCAGCGCGTCCGCTACGACTTCACGAGGCGGGCGATCGCCTCGGACGCCTCGCGGACCTTCTGCGGCGGCGACGTCACCGCCCTCGGCGGTCGCCTGGGCGACGCAGTGGCCAGGTGGTCTTCAAGCAGGCCGAGCGCCACCGACTGTAGCGCCCTGGTCACCGCGGACACCTGGGTCAGGATGTCGATGCAGTACTTGTCGTCCTCGACCATCTTCTGCAGGCCGCGGACCTGGCCCTCGATCCGGCGCAGCCGCGTGAGGTACCTGTCCTTGTCTGGCGTGTACCCGTGCATAGTCCACCTCCGGTCGCCCATGCTACCATACCATACCCCCGCAGGGTATCTACGAGAGCGGGCGGCCTGAGCGAGGCGCTCAGGGCCCCACTGGGGCTAGTGGTCGGCTGGTTCCCGGTCGGCCGGGGTCGCGGGGTGCGCTGGCCCGCGCGGAACTTGCGGGCGAGGCGCCTGCGGTAGGCGAGGCTGCCGAGAGGCCGGCGAAGACCGCCAGGCCGCCGAGGCCGAACAGCAGGCCGTCCTGCAGGCCCGCCGCGCCGCCGCCGCCGGTCTCTGGTGCCGCCGTTGGGTACAACGGGGCCACCGGGGCCGAGGTGTGCGTCACCGGGGCCGTCGCGTGCGTCACCGGGGCCGTCGCGTGCGTCGCCGGGGCGGACGACGGAGCGGTCGTCGCCGGCGGCTTCGATGACGCGGAAGCCGATGCGTGCGATGAGTCCGCGCTGCTCGGGTGCGCCCTCGGCGATGTGCTCGCGCCCGCCTTCCCGGTGGATGCGGCCCGCCGGCCGGCGACGGGGTACGGCTGCTCGACGCCGAAGCGTGCCCACTGGCGGGCGCTGTCGGAGTGAAGATCGTCGGCGACCGAGGAGCCGGAGCCGCCCCCGGTGCAGGCGGAAACCGCTATCACGACAGGAGCACCGCCCCGGCCGCCGAACGGCCCGGATCAGCCACACACCCGGGGCCGCACTGGGCTTGGTCAGGCGCATCTTCATGAACCCTCCTCGAATGCGTGTCCGATAAATTTGCTTGCCACTGCGAGTTCCACGCTCCTCGGAAATCACTGCCGCAGCTTTTGTCCGCGCGGGTACGGAGGGGTCGCCCCCCGGGGGAGAACAGCCCTGCAGATAATGCATTTCCCCGCCAGCGAAGATCAACCGTCGCGGCGGGGGCGAAAGAGCAAACGGATCGTCAAGCCGGCCGGCGAGCGCTGACCAGCACATTCCCCGGCACGTGCGGCGACTCCCTAGACGACCATTCATGGCTGTGCCGGCGAGGGACCGCACGGGCGGGCAATGGCGTGTTCCCCATCGGAAGATTAGGCTACGGGAGTAGCAAGCCCTTGCGGAAGGCATAGGGAAGGCACGGCATACATGGGAAGTTCGCCGCGCATTGCTGGGTTCCGCGTGGTCATGTCGTGGCCTGCGGACAGCCAGTTCGCTCCCGAGCCGCCGCCGCGGGGCCGGACCAGGCTCAGGCTGGCCGGGTTCACCGGGGTCTCACTG
>CAVUWQ010000016.1:0-234803 GCA_963745105.1 uncultured Acidobacteriaceae bacterium | reverse complement strand
GCATCTGGTTCGGTTGGTCTTGTTCGCCACGCCGCCGCCAGCACCGACTGGGACGCTTCGTTCACAGCCGCGCGCGCGGCGTTGCTCGAGCGGTTCGCGGCCACCCACAGCCGCTCACTGCAGCAGACGCTCTACCAGATGGCCTCAGGCGTGATCGAGTCCGATCAGGGCATCGTCGAGGCCAGGTTGTCGCTCCCCAATCGCCATCACTTCGCGGTCGACCTCGAGCCGTTCGGGCTCGAGAACAACCGTGAGGTGTTCCGCGTCGAGGACCGCCCCTACGGGCTGATCGAGGCGGTCGTGCTGGCGGATGATGCACCCCCTGCCGGCCCGGCCTGGGATCCGTACCCGCTAATTTCCTGAGGGTTCAGCACCTCTACTGCGGGTAGTTGGATAGAGGAGCCATCACACCACTCGAAAAGGAGACACCATGCCCGTGACCCTTGGGATTCTGGCGTTATTGGAAGCAAAGCCCGACAAGGCCGATGACCTCGCGGACTTCCTGCGCAGCGGTCGTGAACTCGCGGTCGCAGAGCAGGGGACGGTGACCTGGTACGCGTTCAAGGTCTCCGATTCGACCATCGATTGTCAAGAGGAGGCCGGGGCGCAGAAAACCCGCATGATTACAGTCGAAGTCCTCACTCCTCTTCGAGAGGAGTGAGGACTTCTATTTATGGACTATGGGAGATGCGGCGCTGGAGAGAGCGCGGGGACGATATCAATGTCTCAGGATCGGGCGGTCAATCTCCGGCAATCGCCACGTTATAACGGTCTTCGGCCTGGCTGCGAAGCGACTGCTCAAACGCCGCAAGCTGCGCTTCGATGTTCCCTTCGAGGAGCCTGCGCTTGATGATGTCTTCGCGGTAGCGGCGCAGGAAGTAGTCGATGGTTTCGACACGGATACGGATAGAGCCTGACGGCTTGTTTTCGTCGAGATCCTTGAAGGAGAAATACGGCGTGCCCGACTGCTCGATGATGCCCTCGATAACGCCATAGATGGGGGCATCGTGCCCGCACTTGAAGCTGGACACTTCAAGTGCGACCAGATTTGGATGCCGCGCGGTAAACTTGGCCGCCCAGACCTTGTGGTTGGTGCTGGTTGAGTAGCGGTTCTTCCAGACGTCGGAGATATCGAGCGGATGAGTGATGAGGCCGGCGCGAACTTCCTCTCCAAAGAGACGGTCGAGTATATCTTCGTCGAGGGGCAAGGTGCTCTGTGAAAACACGGGGTAGCCGAGCTTCTGGAACTCTTCCATGATCTCGTGGTTCAGGCCAGGGTCATGATGATAGACGCGGCCCAGCATGACGATGCCGATGCGGTCTTCGCGCTCCAGCTGATCGAGCGTCTGGCGGGCCTGCATGCGGATTTCAGATTCGCAGGCATCAAGCGCGTTGAAGCCTGCTTCAAGAGCGCGCTCATTTTCTTCGCGGCTGAGCCCAAGCACCGGCCCCCAGACCTTATACATCTGGTCGGCGCAGATCTTCTTATCCTTGAGGTTGAGAATGGGATCAAGATACAGCACATTATTTTCCGTGAAGATGTCGCTCTCTTTGGTGAAAGCGGCCTTCACCGTTTCAGGAGTTGCAGTCACTGTGGGGCAGGCATTCGAACCGGTAAGGTTCACCAGATGGGTATGCAGCACGTCATACATCGGGAACCAGATCGCGTTCAACGGCTTCTTGCTGTGCTTGGTCGCGAGCAGATTGTAAACATGCGCGATGCCGATCTTCGACGGATAGCAGGGGTCGATCGCGCCGCGGCTCGCACCGGCGCGATAGAGCTCGGGCGTGGTGTAGTCAGAGTAGAGGATGTTCTCGGACTTAAGCCCAAGCGCAGCGAAATATGCATTGAAGAGCGGTGCATACGTATAAGTATTCAGCAGGCGCGGAATGCCAACGCGGAAGTCCGTGCGCTTGGCCATCAGTGCCGCGCGTTCTTTCACGCTCTTTGAAATGAAGAGTCCTTTGGTGCTTGGAACTGCATCGGCAACAACCTCAACGTTGCGCGGGCGGAAAACATCGTGCGCGGCGATATCGACGAAGTTGGGATTGGCATCCTTGATCTTGTCGATGTCGGCCTTGATGTCCTTCATGTCGTCGAGGTCTTCGACTGTGCCCTTCTCGCAGGTGGCAATGATCAGGCGCTGCTCGCCCATGCGCAATGGAACTTTGGTTTTGCGGGGCTGAAACTCGACAGGCTTCGGCAACTCGACCACCTTGCTTGATCCGGGAGAGATCTGAATCTGGATCAGAGGTTCGGCCTTCGCTTTAAATGGCGACGGCGCATGCGAACTGCAACTGCTGCCCGTGCTGCTTCCGGTTCCGCAGGAGGAGCCGTGCGCCTCGACGGGCGGAAGATTGGCCTGAATTTGCTCCAGGCTGGGCAGATGCGCCGCAACCGCCGCAATTTCTTCAGCAGTTGCTGCGCGATCGTCGTTGGCCGCTGCCGGCTGCTCTCCTCCGGTTACGTCTACGTCTATGAAGGTGCGCAGGCAGTTGTTCTTGCAGAAGTAGCAGCGCGTGTCTTCATTCCGCGTGGTGCGATAGCGGATGTTCGCGACCGCTTCAAGGCCGATGAAGGTTGTCTGCTTCCCATTCGTCCACAGACGGAGTGCTTCCTGCGCGGCGCCGATCGCACCGGATTCGCCGCAGTGCTCGTGGACAATGATCTCCGGCTCTTTGCCATTGGAGCGGAAACTGGACTTAATGAAGTCGACCTCCGCCTTCACCACCGCCATGTTGTTCTGCGTTCCACCCTGCAGGACGAAGCGCGAGCCGAGTGCGGCGAGATTGGGAATGCTGGCGACGTAGAGAAATACATTCTTCGGCAACACATCGGCGAGGCCAGCGAGAATTTCTTCCGATCGCCAGCCCTGGCGCTGAAAGTTCACGATGTCCGATTGCATGAAGACTGCGCAGCCGTAGCCGAACGAGGGCATGGACTTGGCAGAGAAAGCAATGTCGGCGAATTCCTCGACCTTCAATCCAAAGCCTTCGGCAGTGGATTGGAGAAAATACCCATTGCCCGCCGAGCATTGCGTATTCAGCTTGAAGTCTTTGACGCGGCCGTCTTTGAGGACGATCAGCTTGATGTCCTGTCCGCCAACATCGATGATGACGTGCGGATCGTCGTAGAACTTGAGCGCCGATTCCGTATGAGCAACGGTTTCGACGAGCGCGACATCGGCGTTCAGCACATCCTTGAGGATGTCTTTGGCATAGCCTGTCGTTCCTACGCCGAGAACTTCCAGCGTTGCCCCTTTGCTCTCGACCTGCTCACGCAGCTTCTCGAACATTTCGATGGTGTCCTGGATGGGATTTCCATTCGAGAGCTGATAGGTCTTGCAAAGGATGGCGCCGTCTTTTCCGAGTACGACAGCTTTCGTCGATGTAGAACCGCCATCTATCCCGATGAAACCGGAGACCACCTCTCCGGGGACGAATTCGACCGGCGTAAACTTCTTCTTTTTGTAAGTCGACTTGAACGAGACCAGCTCGGAATCTTCTGCGACGAGCCCTTTGCCACCGGAGATGGCCTTTTCTTCGGCGCGGCCATATTCGATGTAATAGAGAAGCTTCTCAACTCCCAGATAGCGGCCCACCGCCGGTTCCTCGTCCTTGCCGAACTCGACCGAGCCGAGCGCTGCAAAATACTGCGCATTGTCGGGAACCTTGATCAACTCTTCCGGCGCGACGCCATCGGGAATTTCGACTTTGCGCTCCTTCCACATGCGCGGAATATTGGCCTGCCAGGCTTCACGCATGCCGCGGATAAATCCATTCGGGCCGCCGAGTAACAGCACGTGCGGGCGCAGGGTGTGCCCGCGTGTGAGAACGCTGAGATTTTGCAGCACGATGGCTTCGAACAATGACGCCATCAACTCATCCGGCGGCGTGCCTGTCTTTTGCAGGCCGTTGATATCGGTCTCAGCAAAGACTCCGCACTTCCCTGCGACTTTATGCAACTTGATGCCGTGATATGCCTGGTTGGATAGTTCCGACGCTGGAATTTTCAGCTTGGCATTGATCTTATCGATGACCGCGCCAGTGCCACCTGCGCACTTGTCATTCATCGAGGGGATTTTCTTCTTTCGTCCCGTCTCTGCATCGTCTTTGAAGACGATGATCTTTGCGTCTTGCCCTCCCAACTCAATGACGGAATAGACCTCGGGGTGCAGCTTCTCAACCGCGAGCGAAACGGCGTGCACCTCCTGCACAAACTTCGCTCCGATCATCTCGGCAATTGTCCCGCCACCGGACCCGGTGATGAAGATGCGGGTGTCGGCCGGCGATATGCCGATATCGGCTTCCATCCGGCGCAGGAATTCCAGCACCTTCTCCGGCTGCCGCGTTTCGTGGCGCTGGTAGTCCTGCCAGATGGTCTTGTCCGTCGCTGCGTCGACGACGATGGCTTTCACTGTGGTCGAGCCGACATCCAATCCAACCAAGAATTTCTGCATGATCTTTTCCCTCGGCTACAGAAGGTTTCTGCGCGACAAGAAAACCGGACGCCGGGCGTGTGCGACCGTCCGGTGCGCTGTCCCGTTGGGCACGCCGTTCAAGGCAACGACGGTGCGCTGCGACCGCACGGATCGCAACGCACGGTGCAGTGCTGCCGAAAAGAAGGCGAGCGCGAGGATGGTAGATCCCTCCAGGGCAATGCGGAGCGCACTACGCATCAGGCCACCTGGAGCGCAGGGCGTGACTGCCGACGATAGGTCCGGTCATGGTCCATCAGATCGCTCACATGCCAGGCGAACTGCGCTGCCGTTCCGGCGATGCCGTCGCGATGAGGAACCTTGTACAGAGCGTGCTTCAGTTCGGGACGATATTCGACATATGCGCGCAGATCGTCGAGCGACTTGCCGGTCTGCGCCAGTACTCCGTCGAACTCGGCCCGAGCCTTCGCCTTGGCTTCAGCCAAGGCCATCTGCACGCGGCTGTGAGCGTTGACTTCGCCTTCGCCTGAAGTCTCGACGGGCAGGAAGATCATGTCCTTGAACTTGTTGACGACCCGGGACTGCACGCCGTCCGATTGCGTTGAAGGCATGCAGCCAAAGGGCTTCAGCGCCAGCACCATGTGGCAGAGATGGTTGACCGTGTAGTAGACGTTCTTACCGACTTCCATGTAGCCCTCGCCGCCGCGCGCGAGCTGGTGATAGAAAGGGTGCGCGAGCCGGGAAAGCTCCTTCTGCGGGATGAGGTGATGCGCCGTATCTCCCAGATGCTTGATGGTGCGGTGATAGAAGAAATTCCACATCGCACTGCCGGCGCTCAGACCGCCAGTCTTCTTGAAGAGCTTGAACTCATTCGCAAGCCGCTTCTTCACCTCGTACCACTTGGGATCGCGGTAAGGAGCCTCGGCATCGGCGCGCGCCTTTGCGCCTTCTTTGGCGACATACATCATGTAGGCGATCCAGGTTGCGATGGGCTCGACGAGGACCTGCGCGCCTTCACGCTCCAGGAAAGCAAACATATTGAAGTTGCCATCGCCTTCGGTGGTCTGCGCCCAGAACTCACCGGTGATCTTGATGACCGGCTTCACGCGCAGGCGGTCTACTTCAATCGCATTGATGCTGTCGCGGCAGGTGTGCAGCGCGTCTACATATTCCTTGCCGTAGAGGTTGTGAACAACTTTGCCCAAGGTGCAGCTTATGCCGGTGATCTTTTCGTGCTTTTTGAGATAGGGCTTGGCCCACTCCGGCGCAGCGTCCATGATGTGCCAGCGTTTGCGGTCACGCAAGGTGTCGGTGAGAGTTTTGGCCGCGTCGCGGATCACCTTATCGGTCTCACCCTTATTCACTTCAAAAGGACGGACCTGATAGACGAGCTCATTGAGCACGTCGCCGAGGTTCAGGGCGTTGAGCATACCCATTCCGAAATCAACGGAGAACTTCAAGCCAGGCTCGCCACTTGCGGCCTTGATTCCATCGGTCTGCTGGAAGAGGAGGACGCGGAATCCGTCGAAGCCGGCGTTCTTCAGCGCAAAACGGTATTCGGCTTCATACATTCCGAACCTGCAGGGTCCGCAGGAACCGGCCGTGAAGAAGACGTAGTTATCGATGATTTGCTTCTTTGTTTGCCCCTGCTGTTCGAGACTCTGCAGATAACGAACCAGGTTGCCAACTGTGAAGTAGGTCGGATTGCACTGGCCGTTATTCCCAAACTCTTTGCCGGCCTGGAAGTCGGCGACGACCGGAGTCGGAATGTTCTCGCACCGGTAACCGCTGCCGTGGAAGACCGCCTTGATCATTTCTTCGTGCTTCCAGGTCAGGCCGCCGAAGAGGATCGTTACATAGTCGCGTTCCGGGCCGGTGAAGGTGCGCTCGATTGGTTTTTTGAACTCGCGCATCCGCGCCAGGCCCGCTTCAGCACGCAGGCGAGCACGCTCGGCATCAATACGTGCCTGAATCTCTACTTCGAAGTCAGTCTGAACAATCTCTTCCACTGGCATATGCTTCTCCTGTCGGCCGACGGTTGGATACTGCCTTGAGTAGACGTGCGAGGTGACTTGACATTCCGCGGGCGAACCGACCCGCGACTACATCTGTCCCTTCATTCCCTGAAATCCATGCGCGAGTTGTTTGAAGAAATACTTGATTACTCGTTGGTCGTTGTAGCACCAGCCGAGAATGTGGTTCAGAGTTGAAAAGCAGTGAGTTTGGCAGGTTTCTTTTTGGTGGTCAAGCTGTTTGGTATCAAACTTGTGATTCTCGACCGTACCCCAGTCGTAGCTCGCGGTGTACATCGGGAAGCAGGGCGCGAGTGTTCCATCGACGCGGATGATCATCGAGTTCTGGCCAGCCCGGCAGTTCCAGGGGAAATGATTACCTTTCATGAAGTCGACCATCTGCCAGAGCCGGGCATTTGAGTTCACCATCTTGTATCCAGAATCCTGTTTTTCGGTCAGCCATTGAATGGTCTCTTCGACTGCCGGCCAGTCGTCTTTGGTGATGTAGGTGACGTTATCGCTCGCATGCTTGAAATGCTCATCCTGTTCGAGCAGCGGCGATTCATTGATGTGATAGTCGGTGGCAATACCGCAATCGTGGGCAATCTCTGTGAGCTCCCGCACGTCGTTGAGGTTATTGCGGCAGATGTTGATATTTAGAAAGACCGAGTATCCGTAACCGTACTGCTTGCGGATCAGATAGTCGAATTGCTTGCGGATGGGGACCAATGCCTTAGGAAGACCTGGCTTGAGATCGACGGCGTCGACAGCGATGTTGAAGGTGGAGACTCCGGCATCAGCAAGCTTGTCGATAACATCGGTTCTCAGCAGGCGTGCATTGGTGGGCAGGTAAATCCAGAAACCTTTCTTTGCTGCATAGTAGGTGATCTTATGAATGAAGTCGGGACGCAGCAGCGGCTCGCCGCCCATATAAGCGAGAACCCGGCATCCTGTGCCGTGCAGCCAGTCAATCGAACGCTTCGCAGTATCTTCGGTCATGCCCTTCACTTTGTTGTCGAAGGCCCAGCAGTAGTGGCAATCAAGGTTGCACTTGAACTCGGTAAACAGATATGCGATCAGCGGATGAAAGTCGCCTGAGGTAACACGTGAGTGGATATAGGGAAAAAGCCAGCCCTGCATGGCGTGATAGATCTGGCCCGCGGACCACTTCCGTTTCTCCGGCGGAGTCCACTCACTGGTTTCGTCGATCGGCCCCAGCAATTCCGGACGCTGGGGGAAGACGGGCTGGGGAAACGTCGCCGGCTCGCCAATGGGAGACAGTCCCGTGACGGGCCCTGAAAACGATTGAGTAAGAAGATTGTGCAACGGCACGTCAAGGCGAAAGTTCGAAGTCTGTTCGGTGTGCTGCTCGACAGCCATCCGGCCCCCTTTGAGAGCGAAATCACGAGCTTCGTTTGACACGATGGAGTGGTGCGATCACTGGAGAACATTGCACCGGTGTGCACGTGCACCGCCAGACCACGGTGCCAACCTATGAGGAAATTTGCGCCTGAAAATAAAAGAGATGCTTTCAGCTATGGGAAGAACTGCGCATCGAAACGCAACGCTTCGATGCCAGCCAATTAACCGTCTGCCAGATTGTTGGCACCTCACGACGCCGCCCTTCAATATGCTTTCGCTCTATGTCGGATAGCGGACGGTGCGAAAAGTCATTGCTACTAAACCGGCTAAATGAACATCTATCTGGTAGCCGTAAAAACTCTTTCAGAAATAAACTTGCTCATGGAGAGGCAGCGCCAGAAGCGTATACGCGGTCCATTTCCTGGACTCCTGTCAGTGGAAAACGAGAAGGGTTTTCTGCGTTTCGCTGGTCAACTGGATCAGCACCAGAAAGCGGAAGATTTGCTGCAAGCGCTTCCTTCGACGCTGCACAGCCTTATTTCCGCCCATACCTTCATGGTTGTGCACGAGGGTGGCACCCACCAAACACTGCGGCTGGTTGTCGCCAGCCAAAGCCGGGAGTCTCTCAGCCCTCCGGATCTCTCGCCGCAGGGCGGGTCAGCATACCGGTCGGTATTTGAAAGTCAGGAACTACTGGTCATTCCTTCCGTCGCCGAGGAAGCAACGTTCCGCGACAGCCTGGGATGGTTTCGTGCCAACGGGGATAAGTCACTGTGTATCATTCCTCTGCGAACCGCCCTGCGGCGGCTGGGAGTGATATGTGTCGGCCGCTCCTGGGAAGATGCGTTCCCGGAAGAAGATATTTCCCTACTTACTCTGGCGGCAGATCACGCAGCGCTGGCCCTTGACGACCGGTTGAATTTTGCCGCTTCTCAGGAAGCACACCTGCAGCTGGAAAATGAGCGGACGAAGCTCAAGCTGATCCTAGACCTCAACAACAGCGTTGTCTCGAACCTGGAGCTGAAGGACCTAGTCGAAGCCATATCTCCCAGCATCCGCAGGGTGATGCAGCTCGATGCTGTGGCCTTGATGTTACCGGCTGCCGATAGAGGCCTCGAGGTTTATGCTCTGGACTTTCCCGACGGCAAAGGGCAGATTCGGCCCGGCGCCGTACTGGATGAGGATGGGTTACCGGGAAAAGTGTTTCGCACCGGAAAGCTGTGGGTCGGCGATATAACGGAGGAAGTGCCGCCGTATTCCGGGCGAAAAACACTTCTTCACGAGGGCGTTAAGGCCCTTTGCCTGCTACCTTTGGCGCGCTGCGGCCGAGTTCTTGGGGTTCTTTCGGTTGCCCGGCTCCGCAAGGGCTCCTTCAGCGAACAGGACGTGCAATTTCTTCTTCAGATTGCCGGACAAATTGCAATCGCGATCGACAATGCGCTGGCGTATCGTCAGATCTCCGAACTTTCGAACCGGCTCGCTCAGGAAAAACTTTATCTCGAAGACGAGATCAGTAGCGAGCTGAATTCTGAAGAGATAGTCGGCAATAGTGCGGCTCTCCGCCGGGTATTGCGGCAGGTGGAAGCCGTAGCTCCAACGAGTTCCACTGTTCTCATCTATGGAGAAACCGGCAGCGGAAAAGAGCTGATCGCGCGGGCCGTTCACAGATTGAGCCAGCGCAGCGCCCATGCATTCGTCAAGCTCAACTGCGCCGCCATTCCAACGGGACTGCTCGAAAGCGAGCTCTTCGGCCACGAAAGAGGAGCGTTCACCGGAGCCATCACGCAACGCATAGGACGATTTGAGTTGGCCTCGGAGGGGACCATCTTTCTTGACGAGGTTGGAGAAATACCGCTTGAACTGCAGCCCAAGCTTCTGCGCGTCCTGCAGGAACGCGAGTTCGAGCGGCTGGGCAGCTCCCGTACGCTTCGCTCCGACGCCCGGCTCATTGCCGCGACCAACCGCAATCTGAACACCATGGTCGAGGATCAAAAGTTCCGTTCTGATCTCTTCTACCGCTTGAATGTTTTCCCCATCTTCGTGCCGCCTCTGCGGGAGCGGACCGAGGACATTCCGTTTCTTGTCCGGCACTTCGCACAGCACTACGGCCGCTTGATGAAGAAGCAGATCGAGACGATCTCCTCCGAAACTATGAATTCCCTCGTCCGCTATCCATGGCCAGGAAACATTCGCGAACTGCAGAACATCATAGAGCGAGCTGTGATCCTTTCTTCCAGCACCGCCCTGAAGGTACCTCTCACCGACCTGAAATCGAGGCCTGCAAATGATGGAGCAGGCAACGGAGTTCTGACTCTGGAAGAAATGGAAAAGCGGCATATCCTCTCGGTGCTGGAACAGACCCATTGGGTCTTTTCCGGACCCAATGGCGCAGCAGCGAGGCTGGGAATGAAACGGCCTACGCTGCAATTCCGCATGCGAAAACTTGGCATTTCGCGTCCTGCCAAATCGTAGATGCCAGAATTTATGTGCCAATATATTGACCGAATGCCAGTAGGCAAGCATTTCATCTCGCGACGACGCTCTTCAATTCGCGCTTGAGATAGAGCTAACCTCTCTAATTCCATGGTTCTGAGCGAGATCAAGGCATTCTGCCTGTGGCAAACGGATTGCCTCTGTTCAAAGGCATATCCGTATCCGTATCCGTGCGCTCCGATGTCAGTGTCTTTATCAAGACCCCGGAAGTGAGGGTTCGGGAAGATGAATAATCTTTGCGAGGTGCAACCGCTGAAATGCCATGTTCAGAATCACGGTTGTAGAGGGCCTCAAGGAAGAAAAGTGGATTCTTCAGGGCCAGTTGACGGGAGAATTTGCCTCGGAGCTGAGCGTCAACTGGCGGCGGTCGCAGGATCGATGTGCCGACCTGCCACGCGTCGTTGACCTTAGCGATGTAACCGTCATCGATAAAAGCGGAGAGGAAATCCTCCTCATGATGATTCACCAACGAGCTACGTTCATCGCGACGGGTCTCTACACCCGGCATTTGCTCGAGGAACTAAAAGGGCGCACAAGGGGAAAGCCAGGAACTGACATCTGATCGCCAATGGCCCGTGGCCGTCCAACCATTCTTATTGGCGCTCCTTTGCCCCGCAGAGCCGCCCGTCCGGACGTTTGCCTTTTCGTGAAAGAAACAGCGAGGCCGTTCATTTCCAAGTTCGTCTGCTGCGTTGACAACGACACTTTATAGGGGAAGGCCATATTGTGCGAGAACGCCGGCAATCTTCTCGCACATGATCTTGGGTCCTTCGACTTTGCTTATGAAGAGATCGGCAAATTGAGCATCCGGAGGAATTTCGTTTACTCCTGACACCAGGATCACCGGCAGCGTAGGCCACATTTTCTTGATCTTCTTTGTCAACTCGGTTCCGGTCTCGCCGGGCATCAGTTGATCGGAGAGAACCATGTCGACGTGGTTAGATTTGAGCATTTCCATGGCGACCGCTGCTGAACTTGCTGTCAGCACTTGATATCCCTGCTTCTGAAGGACAAGCTTTCTCAGCGTGAGCGGGATTTCTTCGTCGTCTACACAAAGAAGGACTACGTCACTCGGGCCCAAGACCACCTCTGCTGCTCTGATCGCTTTCTGCGACTCCAGCGTAGTTCATCCAGACCGGAGACTCCACAACATGTTCCGCTCGTGGAACCGTTACCCGGAAGCAGGTGACGTTTCCACCTCTGAATGGCATGCTGCGGAATGCGATGGAGCCCTCGTATTTCTGAATAATTCCCTTGCTGATCCATAGACCCAGGCCCGTACCCTTTGCGGCCTTGGTGCTGAAGAATGGCTCGAAAAGCCGTTTGGCATGCTCCGGGAGCACGCCCGAACCGGTATCGCATATGGAAATGCTCAACTCCGGATTTTGCTTCTGCCGATCGATACGTTCTGCAACGCGTATACGGAGCCTTCCGCCGTCAGGCATGGCCTGAATCGCATTTCCAATTAAATTAAGGAAAACCTGCTTCAGCTCCACTGGAAAGCCGCGAACGGTTCCATTGCTGATGTATCTCCGTTCGATCTTGATTCCGTTCATCTGCAATCGCCGCGCCTGCAGCTCAAGAAGATCATCGAGAAGCTCGACGATGGACACATCGACGGGGTCCTGTGACTCGCGATAAAACCCAAGCGTCTGCCGGGTGATATGGCATACCCTCAGGAGCTCTTCTTCTCCCAGCTGGGCGTAGTATCTCGCTTCTTCATCGAGCGAAGCGTTATCCCGGAGGAGATAAAAAGCGTTGGTAATTGCTTCGAGAGGATTATTGATTTCGTGGGCGATGATGCCCGCCACTCTTCCCATGGCAGCAAGCCTTTCGGCTCTATGCAGAGCCTGCTCAGCCTGCAACTGCGCGGTGATATCACGGTTGATTTCGAGGATCGATTCGCCTTGCATTTTGAAAGCCTGGCGGCTGGCTACCGTGATTTCGCGGCCATCGCGCGTGGTCTGCACCAGATTCCCATCCCATCGCCCCTGACTCCTCAATGTGGCTTCAATGTTGGCGGAATCTATTGGAAACTCGGTGCGCAAAATCTCGTGCACATGCTGGCCAAGAACCTGGTCGCGATTCCATCCATACAGAGCCTCCGCGCCCGAGCTCCAATACTGAAGAATTCCGCTTCGATCTCTTACCAGGATCGCTTCCGAAGCCAGTTCCAAAAGGTCAGCTCGTTCGCGAAGCAGGTCCTCCATCTCTTTGCGGCTGGTGACGTCAAAGAAAGCGGCTACCGCTCCGCGCACATGACCCTCTCCATCAAAAAGAGGACTGGCGCTGCCCAGAATCTGGACCGGCTTTCTGTCCACACGGCGCACCTCCCATTCCGAGCTGGGGATTGGTTTCCCACTGCTGAGCGCGAGTCTAATCGGGAGATCTTCCGGTGCGAGCCGTCGTTCCCGTTGATAAAGATCGAACGATGCGCCTGTTTCGGTGCCGACGCTTTTCGAGATGTTGCTTCCGGGCGGCACGCCGAATAGCTCTGCCAAGGCTTGATTGGGAATGACGACGTCGCCTGCGGAATCATGTGCGACGGCGACACCGACGGGCAACACCTGCATGATCGTTTCCAGCTCCGCGACGCGCTGTTCGAGCTGGAAATTGAGTTGACGGATTTTTTCTTCGGCCGCGATCTGCCGGCTGATATCCGTACTGGTCCCGAACCACCGGGCAACCACACCATGCGAATCTAGAATGGGTACCGCTCGCGACAGGAACCAGCGGTACTCTCCATCCTTGCCGAGTAGAGGAAATGTATCTTCCCACGGTTCACCGGTGCTCCAGGAATGCTGGATTCCCTTCAAGACGCGATCCAGGTGCCGGGGATGATGACTTCGTGTCCACCCGTCGCCCTGGGCTTCTTCCAGGGTCATGCCGGTGTAGTCAGACCAGCGATGGTTGTACCAGAAAACAGACCCATCTGGATTCGCCATCCAGGCCAGCTGAGGAATCGAATTTGCCAGCGTACGAAACTGGTTCTCGCTCTCCTGCAGCTGGCGGGTTCGTTCTTCGACACGCTTTTCCAGCTCTTGATTGAGTACCTCCAGCTGGCGTGTCTTGCGGTGCAACTCTGCGAAGACACTTACCTTGGCGCGCAGCAGTTCGGGGACAACGGGTACGGAAATGTAATCGACGGCGCCGCTTTGATAACCCTTGATTCTGTCCAGATCGGTCAGATGAACCGCGGAGATGAAAATGATCGCCGTCTTCTGAAAGCGGGGATGCTGGCGCAGCATATCGGCCAATTCGAATCCGTCGATCTCAGGCATGCTCACGTCGAGCAGCACAACTGCCACATCATGCTTGAGAAGCTGCTCGAGCGCCTCTCGTCCGGATCGGGCTTTGATCAGGTTCTCGCCCAGGCCGCCAAGAATGACCTCATAGCTGAGAAGCTTTGCAGGCTGATCGTCAACCATCAGTATGTTGGCTCTCTCAGCGATGCTCACGTCTTGCCCCCGTCCTACTTGTCGTGACCTTGCAACATGTAAAGTAAATCAAAGACCACAGTTCTGGCGGTTTATCTGTGAAGCCACATGCGCAGGGCAGACAATAGCTGCTCTGTATTGACCGGTTTCGCAAGATACTCCGAGGCTCCGGCCTCCAGGCATTTCTCACGATCACCCTTCATCGCTTTGGCGGTGAGGGCGACGATGGGAAGCCGCCGGAATGACGGGTTCTGCCGGATCACCTGCATGGTCTCGTATCCGTCCATCTCCGGCATCATGATGTCCATGAGCACGATGCCAAGATCGGGAGTGGATTCGATGGTCTCAATCGCCTCGCGGCCCGTGCCTGCTGTCAGCACTGTCATGCCGCGCCGCTCGAGCACGCTGCTGAGAGCGAAGATGTTGCGCACGTCGTCATCCACGATCAGCACTTTTCTGCCTACCAACGCTTCGTCGGAGCGGTGCAGACGGTCGAGCATGTTCTGCTTTTCCTTGGGCAGATCTGCGACTACGCGATGCAGGAAGAGGGCTGTTTCATCCAACAAGCGCTCCGGCGATTCCACATCCTTCACGATTACGCTGCGCGCCAGCATGTGCAGCCTGGCATCTTCTTCCGGCGACAGGTCTTTGCCGGTGAAAACTACAACCGGCAGTTCGCTGAGAGCGGGATTATCGCGCAGCTGTTCCAGCACTTCGAATCCGTTCATGTCGGGCAAGCGCAGATCGAGCACCAGACAGTCGAACTGTTCCTTCTGGACAGCCTGCAGAGCCTGAGCTCCGGTATCGACAATGCTGACATCGATATCGTCGAATCCCAGCAACGCCTGGATGCTGAGCTGCTGGGCCGGCTCGTCTTCCACTACAAGCAGTTTCTTACGCCGCGGACTGGCAAATTCCTTGATGCGAGTGATGGCCGCCTCAAGACCTTCGGTAGTTGTCGGCTTGGTGACAAAGGAGAAGGCACCGCGCGAAAGTCCATGGTGCCAGTCTTCATCGGTGGTGAGCATTTGTACGGGAATATGGCGTGTCGCCGGATCCTGCTTCAGATGATTGAGCACCGTCCAGCCGAGCATATCCGGCAGGAATACATCGAGTGAGATCGCGTTGGGATGAAACTCGCGCGCCAGCGTCAGCGCGTCGACTCCGCGATTCGCCAGCAACACCTTGAAACCCTTGTCGCGGGAAAGATCACAAAGAATACGCGCATAGTGCACGTCATCCTCGACGATGAGCAGGATGTTGTCGTCGGGGTGCAACGATCCGCGGTCATCCTCGATGAGATCAACGTGCAATTCGGCCACGCTCGCGCTGGAAATCGGAAGAGCCGGCGCAGAGCCTCCATAGTAGGGTTCGTTCTTCACCGTGATGCTGGGCGCCGATGGACCGACATATGTCTGCGGCAGATAGAGAGTGAAGGTGCTGCCCTTGCCGGGCGCGCTGGTCAGCTGAATTTCCCCGCCGAGCAGGCTGGCCAGTTCCCGGCTGATGGCCAGGCCCAGTCCGGTGCCGCCGTACTTACGGCTGGTTCCGGCATCGGCCTGCTGGAAGGCCTCGAAGATGATTCTCTGCTTGTCATACGGAATGCCGATTCCGGTATCTGAAACTTCGAAGGCGATTACCGAGCCGCTGGTGCTGAGGATGGGATGATTCTGCGTCCATCCGCTGGTTGCCAACGAAACCGAGAGCCGAACCTTGCCCTGCTCCGTAAACTTGAGTGCGTTCGACAACAGATTTTTCAGCACCTGCTGCAGACGTTTCGAATCGGTCACGAGGCTTCGCGTAAGGCGGCTGTCGGAATGGATTTCGAATGCCAGCTTGCGATTGTCGGCCTCGTGGCGGAACGGCCGCGCGACCATTTCGATGACACTGTTGAAGAACACTTCTTCCGCTTCGACAGAAACCGTCCCCGATTCGATTTTCGAAAGATCGAGGATATCGCTGATGAGGTTTAGCAGATCGGTGCCGGCGCCGTGGATGGTGCGTGCAAACTCCACCTGCTTGCCGCTGAGATTGCCGTCGGGATTTTCCGCCAGCTGCTGGCCAAGAACCAGAATGCTGTTCAGCGGCGTGCGCAGCTCGTGCGACATGTTCGCCAGGAACTCGGACTTGTATTTCGAGGTGAGCGCCAGTTCCTTGGCCTTCTCTTCGAGCGCGCCGCGAGCCTGCTCGATTTCCTGATTCTTGCGCTCGACCTCTGCATTCTGCTCAGCCAGCTGCTGTGCTTTCTGCGCCAGCTGTTCGTTGGTCTGCTGCAGTTCCTTCTGCTGGGTCTGAAGTTCGATGGCCAGCTGCTGCGACTGCTTCAACAGGCCTTCGGTCTGCATCGTCGCTTCAATACTGTTGAGCACGATGCCGATGCTCGAGGTGAGCTGTTCCAGGAATGCCAGGTGCGAAGCGGTGAACGCGCTGAGGCTGGCCAGTTCGATGACCGCCTTGACGCGATCTTCAAAGAGCACGGGCAGGACGATGACATTGCGCGGAGTGGCCTCGAAGAGTCCGGACCTGATCGGAGCTGTATATCTAGGCAAGTCGGAGATGAGCATGCGGCGCTTCTCTGCAGCACACTGGCCGATCAAACCCTCGCCGATTTTAATCCGCTCCAGATGTCCGTCTTCCGCGGTTGCGTAGGCGGAGAGCAGCACCATGCTCGTCGACTCTTCCGACTCCATCTGATAGAGCACGGCCTGCTGCGCGTTCACCAGCGGCGCCAGCTCTGAGAGCAGCATGCGGCCCACGGTGGTCAGCTCGCGCTGCCCCTGGAGCATACCGGTGAACCGCGCCAGGTTTGTTTTCAACCAATCCTGTTCCGTGTTGCGGTCGGTGGTGAGACGGAGGTTGTCGATCATGGTGTTGATGTTGTCTTTGAGCTCGGCAACCTCGCCGCTGGCTTCTACCTGAATCGATCGGGTGAGATCGCCCTTGGTCACGGCGGTTGCCACTTCGGCGATGGCGCGCACCTGATTGGTCAGGTTGTCGGCCAGCAAATTCACGTTTCCAGTGAGATCCTTCCATGTTCCCGAGGCGCCTGGAACGTTGGCCTGTCCACCGAGACGGCCCTCCACGCCCACTTCGCGCGCGACTGTGGTTACCTGGTCGGCGAAGGTTGCAAGCGTGTTGGTCATGTTGTTGATGGTTTCGGCCAGCGCTGCGACTTCGCCCTTGGCATTTACAGTCAGCTTCTTGGTGAGCTCGCCGTTGGCGACCGCCGTTACCACCTTCACAATGCCGCGCACCTGTTCGGTCAGGTTTGCCGCCATGACGTTTACGTTGTCGGTAAGGTCCTTCCAGGTTCCGGCCACACCCGGCACCTGCGCCTGTCCGCCGAGCTTGCCCTCTGTTCCCACTTCGCGCGCGACGCGTGTTACTTCGGCAGCGAAGGCGTTGAGCTGATCCACCATGGTGTTGATGGTGTTCTTCAGCTCGAGAATTTCGCCCTTCACGTCCACCGTGATCTTGCGCGAGAGGTCGCCGCGAGCGACAGCCGTGGTCACCTCGGCAATATTGCGCACCTGTGCCGTCAGGTTGCCAGCCATGGCGTTGACTGAGTCGGTGAGATCTTTCCATGTTCCGGCGACGCCCGGAACGTTCGCCTGTCCGCCGAGACGGCCTTCGCTACCTACTTCTCGTGCCACGCGCGTGACTTCAGCGGCGAACGAGCGCAGCTGCTCGACCATGGTGTTCAGCGTTTCCTTGAGCTGCAGAATCTCACCGCGTACGTCCACGGTGATTTTCTTGGAGAGATCGCCGTTGGCGATGGCGGTCGCAACTTCGGCGATGTTGCGCACCTGGCCGGTAAGGTTGCTGGCCATGAAGTTCACATTGTCGGTGAGGTCCTTCCAAGTACCTGCGACGCCGGGCACCTGCGCCTGTCCGCCGAGCTTGCCGTCGGTGCCGACTTCGCGGGCCACGCGCGTGACTTCGCCGGCGAAGGCGTTGAGCTGGTCGACCATCGTATTAATAGTGTTCTTGAGCTCGAGAATTTCGCCTTTCACGTCGACCGTAATCTTGCGCGAGAGGTCGCCACGGGCAACGGCGGTTGTTACCTCGGCGATATTTCTCACCTGGCCGGTCAGGTTGCCGGCCATCGAATTGACGGAGTCGGTCAAATCCTTCCAAGTACCTGCGACGCCGGGCACGTTTGCCTGCCCGCCCAGCCGCCCCTCGGTTCCGACTTCGCGGGCCACGCGCGTGACTTCACCCGCGAATGCGTTGAGCTGATCCACCATGGTGTTGATGGTCTCTTTGAGCAGCAGAATCTCACCGCTCACGTTCACGGTGATCTTCTTCGACAAGTCTCCGCTGGCAATTGCCGTCGAAACCTCGGCGATATTTCTCACCTGGCCGGTCAGGTTGCTGGCCATCGAATTGACGGAGTCGGTCAAATCTTTCCAGGTGCCTGCAACGCCCGGCACCTGCGCCTGTCCACCCAGCTTGCCGTCGGTTCCCACTTCGCGTGCCACGCGCGTGACCTCAGCCGCGAATGCCCGCAGCTGATCCACCATGGTGTTGATGGTGTCTTTGAGCTCCAGAATTTCGCCGCGCACGTCGACCGTAATTTTGCGCGAGAGATCGCCGCGAGCCACTGCTGTCGCCACTTCGGCAATGTTGCGGACCTGCGCGGTGAGGTTGCCGGCCATGAAGTTTACTGAATCGGTGAGGTCCTTCCAGGTTCCAGCGACGCCCGACACCTGCGCCTGCCCACCCAGCTTGCCTTCGGTGCCGACTTCACGGGCCACGCGCGTGACTTCGCCGGCGAAGGCGTTGAGCTGATCCACCATGGTGTTGATGGTGTTCTTGAGCTCGAGAATTTCGCCCTTCACGTCTACCGTGATCTTTCGGGATAAGTCGCCGCGAGCGACGGCTGTCGTGACTTCGGCGATATTTCTTACCTGGCCGGTGAGGTTTCCGGCCATCGAGTTTACAGAGTCAGTGAGATCCTTCCACGTTCCGGCTACGCCCGGAACATTGGCCTGTCCGCCGAGCCGTCCTTCAGTTCCGACTTCGCGGGCTACGCGCGTCACTTCGCCGGCGAATCGGTTGAGCTGATCCACCATGGTGTTGAGGGTCTCTTTGAGCTGCAGAATTTCGCCACGCACATCGACCGTGATCTTGCGGGAGAGATCGCCGTTTGCGATGGCTGTCGCTACCTCGGCAATGTTGCGTACCTGGCCGGTGAGATTGCTGGCCATGAAATTCACATTGTCGGTAAGATCTTTCCACGTACCGCCGACACCCGGCACCTGCGCCTGTCCGCCGAGCTTGCCCTCGGTGCCGACTTCGCGGGCCACGCGCGTCACTTCACCGGCGAAGGCGTTGAGCTGATCCACCATGGTATTGATGGTGTCCTTCAGCTCGAGAATTTCGCCCTTCACGTCGACGGTGATTTTGCGGGAGAGATCGCCGCGGGCGACAGCCGTCGTGACCTCGGCGATGTTGCGGACCTGGGCCGTCAGGTTTCCGGCCATGGCGTTCACAGAGTCGGTGAGATCTTTCCAGGTGCCGGCCACGCCCGGCACCACCGCCTGTCCGCCGAGCTTGCCGTCGGTGCCGACTTCACGGGCCACGCGCGTCACTTCGGAGGCGAACGAGCGGAGCTGATCCACCATGGTGTTGATCGCTTCTTTAAGCTGTAAAATTTCGCCGCGTACGTCAACGGTGATCTTGCGCGATAAGTCGCCGCTGGCTACCGCGGTTGCTACCTCGGCGATGTTTCTTACCTGGCCGGTGAGGTTGCTGGCCATCGAGTTGACTGAGTCGGTGAGGTCCTTCCAGGTTCCGGCCACGCCAGGCACCTGCGCCTGTCCGCCGAGCTTGCCGTCGGTGCCGACCTCGCGTGCCACGCGCGTGACTTCAGCAGTAAAGACGCCCAACTGCTGAATCATGGTATTCACGATGCTTGCCGACCGCAGGAACTCGCCCTCCAGCGGCCTACCGTCCACGTCGAGCCGAACCGTCTGGGTGAGATTGCCCTGCGCCACGGCTGCAATCGCGCGGGTAACTTCGTTGGTCGGGCGCAGGAGATCCTCGGTGAGCGTATTTACCGAGACTTCCATTTCTCCCCAGGCTCCGCGCACCTGCTGGAAGCGCGCCCGTTCCCGGGTCTTGCCTTCCTTGCCTACTGCCTGGCCCACACGCTTCAACTCGCGCGCCATCTGTTCGTTGGCGGCAATGATGTCGTTGAAAGCGTCGGCGATTTTTCCCTCGAGACCAGTCCATGAAACTGGAAGGCGAACCGAAAAGTCTCCATCACGCACGGTTTGCAAGCCGGCGAGGATCACCGCCAGCTGCCCCGGTGCAGGTTCGGTGAGAACGGCGGTGCCGTGCCCGTTTTGATCGGGCTCGGACGTACCATTCCCGCTTTTGCCGGCCAGGGCCTGCGTCTGAGTGGCCTTCTTCATACTTCATCTCCTGCGAGGAACCAGTAAATAATGAATGTAGCGAGATCGGAGGCGCAAAGGGGAGCCGTACAGTGAATCAACAGTTAAAGTGAATCTATCTTTATAAAGGGTGAGAGTCAGAAAGGCTGATGCCGTTTGATTTTGCATGGTTGCCTCATCCCGCTTCGAAAATTCCGCTACGTTGCGCACGATTAGGCGACAGCGGGTGCGAAATTCAGGCAGAAAGTAGACGGTTGACAGACAGTCCCGGAAACCATGGGCCACGACAAGGGGTAGGGTAAACGGCCTCCCACGCCGCGCCATTCTCCTCACCAAAACCCCGGCAAGTATAGAGGGAACCTTGTCCCTCACTAGCGCTTGCTGTTGTTCCTCATTGGGATTCGTCGAATACTTCGATGCCGGAAATTGTGGCATTGTTCATAACCGGCTCAAAGGTGAGGTTTAATTTTCCCTGGGCCGTTGGCTTCAAGTGGTAGAAGGTCCTGGTGACCGATTGAAGACTTCCTACCTCCTTGAAAATATCGAAGTGGTCGAGAAGAAGTACTCCGTTGCACATCACATTGAAAACTCGACTGCCTATTCCTCCGAGACCCGATGCCTTAGGACCGAAGTAGAGCTCGGCAAAGTGAAGAACCACTGTGTACTGGCCATGCGGATCTACCGGTATCGCATATGTGAAATGCCCAAATCGCTCCAACCCGAATAACTGGGGATCGGGAGTTCCCGAGACAGAGCTTGTCTGAAGTGAAATCTCTCCGTCGAGCGAATAGTTGTCGGGTTCCCAAAACTGCCCGGCATGATCGACAAAGGGTGTAGGCTGCGTCGTCAGGCGGATAGGAATCTGTTTGTGCGGTATTCCAGGCAGCACCTCTACCGCGTTGAGAATGGGCAATCCTCTTTCGCCCTGAAATGCGATGTGAAGCTTGCCATCGCTGGCCGGAGCGACATCCTTGAAAACACGCTCGTCCGCGATATTCGGACCCATGGCGTCTGCTTCGATATTGAAGCCGGAGAGCGCCAGATGACCGTTGATATAGACGGTGAAGGTATTGTCACTATCGTTGCCCTCTCCTCCTGCCCCGTATCCGGAGTCCACGAAATAAAGATGCAGTTCATAAACGCCTGAATTGAGCGGGATATCGTAGGAGAATTCTCCGCTTCGCCACTGTTGAAACAGAAATGGACGGCTGGTTCGACCGGTAAAAGTTGCAGTGCGGCCCCACGACCGCCCTCCCTGGAAGTAACGATCGGCTGCCCACATGTGGCCGGAACTGTCCAAATGGGGAGGTCCGCTATAGCCAGAGATGAGACGGAGGGGAATCGGTGCAGGTGCAAGAGCCATAGGCGAGCGTGTAGCACTTGGCCTGAGCAGGCTCGGTGTCAAAGCAGCTGTCGTCACTGAGGAGATCGACTTTTTGGTTTGGTGAATTGCCTTGAAACTCACCCAGCTGGCGATGATGAATCCGGCAGCGATTGCCACGTAGACCCAATTGCGCCGTATTTGTCCAAAAGGATAAGCCGCTTTCTTCGTCTCCGCAGGCAAGTCCTCCACCTGGAGAGGTTCTTGCATTCGATTCGCAGGCTTCGCCGGGAAAGGGTCCTCTAGAGCGGCCTCGATCTGGGTGAAAACCGGAACATAGGTTCCAAGCGGAATTGAGATCTGAACGGCATGATCCTTGCCTTCGGTCTCGTAGAACTCTTTCAGCCGCTTTCGCAGCCGGTGCGCTTCGACCCGGGCTATGGCATCGTCGGTGGAATTGAAGGAGCTCGCCGATCGGCCGAACACCTCCGTGGCGATGTTGTACTCCTTCAGATGGTCGCTCTCGCCCTGAAAATACTTCTCCCCCATATATTGCAAAAGCTTAACTAGCCGGGGTGAGCGTGTTAACCATTCTGCTACTGCTTCGAGTTCGGCGCGTTTTGGGTCGGCGGGAGAGAGTACCCGACTGGACGGCATCACAAATTCCTTCTGTGTAGTGTGCGATTTCAGATAATACGTCCGCCTCCCTGGCTTTGCAACCGTTACCAGGAAGCTCTCCGGACGGTCATCTTTCCTTTTGGAATCAGTCGTGTACAAGAATTTAACCGATGAAACATAGACCGTACGGGATTAACCTTTCGCACGATCTGAAGCTGTGCGTATGGTGCGGAGGTTCGAGCTTGCACCTCCTGCGCGGCGTTGAATAGAGGAAATGCAAGCGTTTAACCCATGACTAAATCGATTTAATTTGCCGGTCTTAACTGGCACTCAGGAACAAATCTTTAGGAGGCAGTATGCAATTTGACCACACTGTTGCGACCGCGAAGCATTCCCTTGTCCGGTATTCGGGCAATGGAGACGTTTCATGGCTGCGATCAGCACTCCGTCGATGGGCGGCGTTTCCGCTGGCGATGTTTCTGCTGGCCCTGCTGGGTTCAAGTCCGGCACTTCAGGGACAGACGACGGCTACCGTCTCGGGCAGCGTTACCGATACAACCGGCGCCGTCGTTCCCGGCGCGAACGTCACAATCTCAAACGATGCGACCGGCGACAAACGGACAGCCCAAAGCAATAGCGACGGCTACTTTGCCTTCACCGCACTCCTGCCCGGAAGCTACTCGGTCCAGGTGCAGGCGAAAGGCTTTCAGAATCTCGAACAGCATGGCATCACGCTCGACGCCGGCGATATCCGGAAGCTGCCGAATCTCGCTTTGGCGGTCGGCAGCGCTTCCCAGACGGTCACGGTTGAGGAAAACACTCAGATCATCCCTCTCGAAGGCGGTGAGAGAGCGGCGATTCTCGACTCCAAAGACATTGAGAACCTGGCTCTCGGAAGCCGCGACCTGTCCGAGCTGCTGAAGGTGCTGCCTGGCGTGACCACAACGCCGAATGGTCTCTCCAACGGCCCCTCGTTCAATTTCCAATCGGTCAGCACCGGTCAGAGCGCCTTCGGAAACGGACTGATGGTGAACGGCGCACCCTATCGCGGCGGCATGTCCCAGCTCTCTGACGGCGTCGACATCAACGACCCAGGATGCAACTGCAACTCCATTGCCCTGCTTAATCCTGACTTCACACAGGAAGTCAGCGTGCAGACCTCCAACTTCGGCGCAGACTCGCCCTACGGCCCGGTTGTGGTCAGCACCATCAGCAAATCAGGAGGTCAGCAGTATCACGGGGAAGGCTACTTCTACGCGCGCAACGACGTTCTCAACGCGAACGACTGGCAGAGCGATCACCAGGGAACGCCGAAGGGCGCGGCCCACTATTACTATCCTGGGGGTAATGCCGGCGGACCGATTCCCTTCACCCAGAAAAAACTGATGATCTGGGGAGGCTACGAACGACTGCTGCAGAATACCGGCAATGCCAACTATCTAGAATCCTTCATCCCAACCTCGGACATGATGGCCGGCAACTTTGGCCCCACCGCAGCCAATACGGCGTTTTGTCTTGGCGCATCCAACATCAATTCGACCCAGACCAACGGTTGCAACGATCTCACGGGAACTACCCTGCCCGACGGCACGCAGGCGGGTCCGGGAACAGCGAACGGCAGCACCATCCCGTCGCAGTTCATCAGTCCTGCGTTCAAGGCCTTGTCCAGCTTCTGGCCTAAGCCCAATGCCAACCCGGCAACCACCCCGGGCAACTTCAACTACTATCAGGTCATTCCCGGAATCCACGATGGCTGGGTCTATCGCCTCCGCGCGGATTACAGTCTGAGCGATAACACCAAGCTTTATATCTCCTACCAGCAGGGGTACGACACCGCTCTCTCCCAAGGCAACGGCGCGCATATATATTGGACGCCCTATGGCTCCATTCCCTACCCCGGAGGCGGACTGTACAGCACCTCCTACACAAAATCCCTGGCTGGCCACTTCGTGCACATCTTCAGCTCCACGCTGACCAACGAATTCATTGCCAGCTGGGGTTATGGATATTTCCCCGTAGGCCCGCAGAACGCCTCCGCCGCCTATCGTTCCACGCTCGGATATCCCGACTATCCCACCGTTTTCAATACGGGCTCGAAGCTTGTTCCTTCGTATAGCTCCGGTGGATTTGAAACCTTCCCCGACTTCTCCCAGCAGGACATCTTTGAGAACGGAGCGGGCTCTTACCTGGTCCGCAAAGAGATGCCGGCATTTGCCGACAACATAACCAAGACGTGGGGCACCCACACTGTCAAGTTGGGACTCTTCACCGAAAATGTCGGCAATATCCAGGGCGCATCAGAATCTCCGAATGGAAACCTGAGCAGCTTCAGCCTGGGCGGCAGCAACAGCACCAAGAACGCCATCACCGGACAAGTCGTAGGTTCGCCCAACAACCCCACCGCCAATTTCGAGATGGGACTTGTTACTGGCTACTCCGAGAACAATTCATCGCCGGTAAGCAACATGGCTTACCAGACCTTCGCCGGCTATGTCGACGATCTCTGGAAAGCGACCAAGCACCTCACCATCGAAGCCGGCGTGCGCGTCGATCACCTCGGTCACTGGTATGACCGCAACCAGCTCGGCATGGCCATCTTCGCACCCTCGCTGGTGACCTCAGATTACTCCGCAGGCAAGTTGAATCCCGGTGTCTACTGGCATGGCATCAATCCCGGCATCCCGAACAGCGGCATGCCCGACCGCTTCGCCTATCTTGATCCTCGCTTCGGCATGTCGTATGACATCTTCGGCGACGGCAAGACCCTGATCCGCGGAGGCTGGGGTATCTACCGTTATCAGGATCAATACAACGATTTCTCCGGAGCCCTCACTACCGCGCAGAGCATTCTCAGCTACGGCCTTCCCTCCGGCCAGAGTGTCTTCCTTTCGCAGCTCGGACAACTCAGCGCGCCTACCGCGCAATGCGTCGCGCCCTGCGTGAATGGAAGCGTGAATGCGCTCAATCCCACCAACTACCAGGTTCCCGACACCATCGCATGGAATCTGACCATCTCCCAACAGTTGCCGTGGCGTTCGCTGGTGGAAGTGGCCTATGTCGGCAACAACAGCGATAACATCACGGTGGGCGGTCAGGGCATCTCCGGCGGCGGCTTCCAGGCCTTCACGGACGTGAACAAGATTCCTCTCGGGGCATTCTTCAAACCTGACCCGATCACGGGTATGACCGCCACCAATCCTGAGAACGTCACCACCACCTGCTCGGGCCCCACCTGCAACCAGTACGCCGACTATCACCCTTACGGCAAGGAGTACGGCACCAACAATGTCTACGTGCTCAGCACTGCGGGATACGCGAACTACCACGGCCTGCAGCTGAGCTGGGTGAAGCGCTCTACCCGTGCCAATTTCAACGTCAATTACACCTGGTCGAAGACACTGGGGACCTCGAATACGGAAAATGCCTTCAATCTTCGTGACAACTATGAAGTGGAGCAGTACAACCGCACCCACGTCGTCAATCTTTCCGGCTCGTATTTCTTCGGCAACGTCTACCACGGCGAGAAGGTTCTGGAAGGCGCAGCTAACGGTTGGACCATCTCCAACATCACGACCATTCAGTCCGGCGGAAATATCGCAGCCAACAATAACTCCAACTTCGGCATGTCGCTACAGTACAGCGATCCGCCCACCGGAATCGGCACCAGTCTCAGCCAGGCAACGTACTACGGCACCAATGCCGCTATCAACATTCAACCCGTACTCACCTGCAATCCGACTTCAGGAGTGGGCGCACAGCAGCGCATCCGCGCAACCTGCTTCGCTCCGCCAGCTATCGGGGCATACGGGCAACGGGACTTCTCCTACACCAATGCTCCCTACTTCAACAGCGACCTGGCTCTCTACAAGACCTTCCATGTCGTCAAGGAGCAGACGGTGCAGTTCCGCTTCTCCGCCTTCAACTGGCTCAACCATCCCCTCTGGCAATACGATTCCGGCACTCCGTTGACCCTGCACTTCAATGATCTTTACGGAACCAGTAACTTCAGCCAGAGTACAAGCCAGTATCCCAGTGGAAACATCAACAACTTCGGAACTCTGGACACCAAGGCGGGAAGTCCCAATCAGCGCATTATGGAGTTAGCTCTGAAATACCAGTTCTAAGTCTTGCTGCAGAAGAAGGGGGCATCGCCAGTCAGGGTGCCCCTTCAATAACAGCTTTGTCGAAATCAACTTCATAGGCGGACGAAAGCAGGCATTTATCTCGAGGCGGTGAAGCGCTGGATAAAGCGAACCCTGTTCAACATCGTGCGCATTCTCCGAGCACTCTCTCACAGGTACTTTCATCAGCGGCTCTGTACCTTCAGTCCTCTGCGCGAAAGGTTTTCCCCAGCTCCGTTTCACCTAAGCGAAAGTAGTGGCGAAAGTTGTAGAGCAACGGCGACCATTTTGCGGGATCGATATAGCGCTCTCCCTTGATGTATTGTTCGTCCACATGAACTCGCAGGATCTCAACTTCAGCGGCTAGTCCTCCACCTACATCGCTGAGTTTCTGCCCTTCCATCGCATGGAGGCGACGAACCTTCGCCTCCATGTGGATGGGGCACTCCTGAGCGCGGGATGGTTTTACCAGCTCGCTCGGTATAGGTGTCAGACCGGCGGCTTTGAACTTGTCCTTTTCAGACCGGAATTGCTTCGCCTTGATCCCGGGAACGGGATTCTTGCCGGTTAGAGGCGCAAGCTTCTCTACGCACTTCCACATATCAGGTGACGGGAGGCTGATGACACACTCATAGTGACGCGACAGGTTCTCCGCGGTCTTGGTTTCGTCCAGAAGACCTAGCATCAGGGTCCACCCCAGAGCCCAGAAGGAGGATATAGGGGCAAGATTCGTTGTGCCGTCGTCATTGAGAGAGCTGATCAGCGCGACGGGTGTACCGAAGTAAAGTATTTTGGGTTCGATCGTCCGGAAGTTCGTCGCTGTCATCGCCATATTCCCTCAGATGCCGCGTTTGATGCCGTTACCACAGGCCCTCGCGAGTGTATGGCCTGGCCCATAGCGCGACGTGGAGGTGCACCGCTTTTCGCCAGGCATTCTCAAGCGCAGTCATTTCCTGCTGATCGTTCACGGCGGCATCGAAGAATCCCCTGATCTCTGTCACGACCGGGAGGAAGGCGAGCAGATAGCGCAGCGGAACCAAAGCGGGGGTATAACGCGCGTCGGTCATGTTCTTTTTATGCGGCGTATGCCGAAGGCCGATCTCCTCCTGATAGTTAAGCCACGCCAGATCATGCGGACGTGTCGCCACATCCATCACCCACTGCACGAACCTGCGTTTCACTCTCGCCTTGTAGTGTTCATCCGGCTTGCCGTCTGAGCCGAGGAACCATTGCGACAGGTGTGATTGCCTGCCGATAACTGCCCGCCATGAATCGACCAGGGGCTCGGCCTGGGAGCGGAAGAGTTCCGCATGCTTTTGCAGCAAGAGCTCATCCTGAAGCTCCCAACCAAGCGTCTGCTCCAGCTTGTGCAAGTCTTCCAGCAGAACAGGCGAAACAGCAGCGCCGGGAGCGCCGAAATCATAACCAGGAATCAGTTGAGGAATGCGCATTGAGTCTGTCATGAGATATCCTCGACCGGCTTGACGCGTTGTATCAACGATCGCTGAATGGCAAGCAGCGCGCCTGACTCCTCGAGCTTTGCGACATTCTGTTTGTGCGCCGGGTGGCCGGCAAGCTTGGCACGATAAATCTCATATGCGGCGAGCGACGGAAAGTCGATCAACCCGAGGGCTTCGTTCGTCGCTCCGGCGAAGTCCGTGGGAAGAAAATAGCCGACGATACTGCCCCCGGCTTCTCGAATCGCGGCCTGCTCCTCTGCTGCGTAGATCGCGAAGGCCGCAAGCTTGTTGGGATCGATTGTGTATCGAAGAGAGAGTGTAATCATGATTCCTCCAAATGAATGTTAGCCAGGTCATACTCGTGAACACCTCGGTCCGGGCCGAAGTATCCAGTTTTCTTTCTGAGCGATAATTTTGAGATGGACGACCTTGCGGCGGCGGCGAATCTTATTGGCGATCCCGGACGCGCAGCCATGCTGCTAAAGCTGATGAGCGGTATCGCGCTCCCGGCAGGCGAGTTAGCTCTTGCCGCAAATATTGCGCCCCAGACGGCCAGCGGTCATCTCGCGAGAATGGTCCAGGGCGGCCTGTTGAGCGTGGAATCTCAGGGACGCCATCGCTATTACCGCCTGGCAAACGATCAGGTAGGCGATGCGATTGAATCCCTGTTGAGACTCACAACAAAAGCGATAGATGTGAGGAAATGCGAAGTGCCACGCAAAGCAACCGGGACGCTGGCCTATGCGCGCACGTGTTATTCCCATCTCGCAGGCTGGCTTGGCGTCGCGATGGCGGAATCCATGGAGCGTCAGGGGATTCTCGAAGCGCGGAGTTCCAAGGTGTACGTCATTACAGCGAATGGAAGACGCTGGTTTGAAACGTCGCTGAATATCACTGTCCCGTCGTCACTGCCAGAGTCCCGGATTTTGGCGGGGCGGTGTCTCGACTGGACCGAACGCCGCCACCATTTGTCCGGAATCATCGGTTGTGCACTGTACAAGCGTCTTCTGCACTTGAAATGGGTGGTTCCGATCCACAACACCAGGGCGGTTCGAGTAACGGTGGAGGGAAAGACGCAGATGTGGAATTTGCTTCGGCTGCCCATGGGTTAATTTGATTTTCTGCAGAAATTCGAAAAGGCTCTTCCATTAACTCGTGTCATAACTCTTCCGGTGGATCGGCGTTCGCCGCCCCATGCGCGCCGCGAGGTCTTAGCCGTTGACATCTTCTCCGAGAAAATACATGATCGCGCTGTAAACAAGTCAATGCCGGCGCGCGCGGCCTCCAAGCCTATCGGATGTGTGAGTTTTGAAAAAAACCAACCGTAAGACTCAAGTGTTCATCAGCTACTCTTCCCGAAATCGGAAGGAAGCCAAAGCTGTTCACGAGGCGCTTGAGGGGAAACGCTTCGACATCTGGCGCGACCAGAGGCGCATTGAAACAGACTGGTCCGCCGAAATAGCGCAAGGGCTTGCCGACGCAGATGTGCTCTGCCTGATCTGGACGCGCGAGGCGGCCGAATCACGATGGGTGAAGAATGAATGGCTCACTGCACGGGCGCTGGAAAAGCTGATCGTTCCCTGCATGTTTCCGGGTGCGCCGGAACTCCCGAAGCCCCTTGAAAACCTCCACGGCGTGCTATTCCCGAAGATGGCCGCGGGGCTCAGCGGATTGGCGACGCGCCTGAAAGAGCTGAAGTCTTTTCACAAACGCTATGAGCTCAGGAGTTCATTTTTCAAAGGGTCCGTACCATTTTCTCCGGACGAACATTTCACTGGCCGCGGGCAGGACCTGGTTTCGCTCTATCTGAAAATGATCGGAAATCTGAACAAGACCGGGATCAATCAAGTGGGCGTTGCGGGAATGGGCGGCGCAGGCAAGACGGAGCTTGCCGTCGAGTTTGCGTATCGGTTCGGATTTGCCTTCGACGGCGTGTATTGGATTCAGGCGGGCGATGCCAATCAGTTGCAACGAGAGCTCGTGCGGCTTGCCCGCGATGTTTTGCAGCTGAAAGTCGAGAGTCCAGCCGGCGCACGCGCGAGCGGCCAGTATCTGCTAAAGCTCCGTGTGTACTTCCGGAAACATCCGCGCGCGCTCCTCATTATGGACAACGTTGAAGATCCGGAGATGCTGGCCCGCGCAAGCTCACAAGTGCACTTCGCACCACTGGAACTGAACTGCAACTTGCTGTTCACCACGCGCACCAATTTCAGAATGCCAGGAGTGAGCGTGCATCCGATTGACGTTCTCTCTCCAGAAGCGGCGGTCGAGTTGCTGAGCCGTTCGCGGCCCATCAGCACGGGGGAAGATCGAGAGGCTGCGGCGCAGATCTGTAACGCAGTTGGGCATCTGCCGCTTGCTGTGGCATTGATCGGCGCCTATCTACGGAATTTCCCAGACATATCGTTTCAGCGTTATGTCGCCACACTGCGTAAGGGGAGGCTGGCGGCTATCGATATGGCGAAGATCAGCGCCAGCGAACTTGCTACGCGACACGTGGCGGCAGTGGGAGTTACGCTTCGCAGCCAGTGGAGTGGTTTGCGTGACACGAAGGCCAAGCTGCTGATCAAGCTTGCGGCCCAATTTCAGGACGGCACTATCGTCCCCACGAACCGGTTGAGACTGCTGGCAGGCCTCAGTTCAAATGCAAGCGAACTGAATTTCGGTGAGGAGCGCAGTTTACAGATACTATTCCGGCTGAATCTGCTGGAACGCCTGGAAACTGCTTCAGCCGTGCGCGTTCATCCCCTGGTCGCCGATTTCGTACGGCACCTTATACCGAAAAGTGCCCGGTCCGGTCTTTTGAACGCCGCCGCGAAGAGACTGAGAAACGCTTATGCGGATCCATTGCGAGTGGAAGCCGAATACCGCGTTCGCGGCATCGCTCAGCTTATCGAGGATTTCCAAGTCGCAACGGATTGGGCGTCGGGCGACTCGAAACTGGCGCGCGAACTCGGTTTGCAACAACGCATGCTCGATCGGGAGCGTCAACATCTGCAGTCCCCGGCACCTGAGCAGGCGGAAGCAGCTCCAAATCTCTTCCAGCAGTTACATCATCGAGCATCGGCGATGGGCTTGCAGAAACTTGCCGAGGATTATCTCAGTGCCGGGCTTGGGAGTGGCTCCGTCATGTTGTCGCTTCGAGCCAGCAGTGCTCTCGAAGACCCGTTGCGGGTGCGCACGTTTCAAAGTACCTCTATCGCGCTAACGAGCCTCGCAGTGACGAGTGATGGAAGCCGGCTGATTACTGCCGCGGATAAGAAGGCGACCGTCTGGGACGTTTCCTCCGGACAAATCCTGCGGTCGCTGAAAGGTGACAAGCAGTTTCTAGAGGATGTCGCTATCTCGCCCGATGGGAGACGCGCCCTGACCGGAGGCTGGGGAAAGAAGCTGATCTATTGGGATATCGAAACCGGCGAAAAGCTATGGAGCAAACGAGCGCACTCAGCCGAAATCGAATTCATAGGATTGACCGCCGATGGAAGTATGGCGACGACAGGCTCTCTGGATGAGGAGCTCATATGTTGGGAGGTGTCCTCAGGGCAGGTGATCGCGCGCCTGAGAGAAAATAAACATCCAATTGTGGCGGGAGCGATGAGCCCCGACGGCCGCTACGCGATCTCGGGTGATACCGATGGAAACCTGGTCTTCTGGGATATAGAAGAGAGATCGCGCATTTACAGATTCCACATTAAATCGAAGAGCGACACCATCAGACGCGGCATAACCGCCCTTAGTCTTAGCGGCGACGGAAAGTTTGCTGCAATCGCGACCGGTTACGAAGGCCGAACGGTGGAGGACTATTGGGGGCCCGATCGCGGCGGCCGGTTGCTGTTGTGGGACCTCGAGAAGGAAAAGCTAATACAAGAATTTACCGGCCATAAGCTGCCGGTGCAGGATGTTGCGTTCAGCGGCGACGGCAGATTGCTATTGAGCGCATCCTCCGATAAGACCGTGAAGCTGTGGGCGACCCATACGGGACAATGCCGGCGCACGCTGGTGGGACACGCACAATCGGTTCAAGCTGTCGCGTTTGCGGATCATGACCGGTTCGCTGTCAGCGGCGGCTGGGAGGGCAACGCTATTCTGTGGGACCTCAAGGACGTCGTATCCGAGGGAGCTTCCCAGACACCCACTACCACAGAGGGACATTCTCAGCTGGTAACATCGGCCGACATCAGTAAGGATGGAACGCTCGCGGTCACGGGCTCCGACGACAGGAGCGTGATCCTTTGGAATGCAAAGACCGGCCAGGCATTAAAAGCCCTGAAGGGCCATGAGGCACCTGTTAAGAGCGTCAAGCTGAACGGGGATGCTTCTCTTGCAATTGGCGGGGATAAGAACGGCAGGATTGCAGTGTGGAATACGAAAACGGGCAAGCTCGTGAGGGGATTCGACACGGAGAAAGGCAGCATTCACGCTGTAAATATTTCGGCCGATGGCCGCACCGCATTTTCCGGGTCCTTATATTGTTGGCTGGCGTTGTGGGACTTAGGAACACAGGAATTGCTTCACGCATTTAGGCACCCCAGTGATCTGGACGATGACGACACCGATGGAATCCTATCCATTGCGTTGAGCCGTGACGGCTGCACGGCGGTGACTGCGTCGGAAGATAGCACAAAGCTTTTCGTTTGGAATGTTGAGTCAATCATTCGTCGAAGGTCACAGCTTATTGCGGCAGAACAAAATCGGAAGCTGGCGATTCAAGAGTCTTTCCAGGACCGACTCTCTCTCGAAGGTCACACGTCCGGAGTGCTCGCTCTCGACGGCGATGATGCGGGACATCTACTGAGCGGGTCGGCCGATCGCACTGTTATTCTTTGGGATCTGGTGAACGGGCGAAAGCTCAAGCAGCTTGAGGGCCACTCGCAAATTGTGAGCAGCGTCGCCTTGGGAGGTGCGCAGCGCGGCATCAGCACATCGTGGGATCGAACGGTGGTGGTTTGGGATCTGGAGGCTGGCCGGCCCGCGGCGCGTCTGTATGTTGAGAGTCCGATTTGGACGGTGACCGCCGCAGGCCGGCAGGTGGTCGCCGGAGATACGGGCGGTCTTGTTTATTTCTTTGAGATCGTGGATCCCAATCAACCTCCAACAAAGGCTCGCACCCGGCACAAATAAAAGAAGTCACATGGAGCGCGGCGCCCCGGGCAGCAGGGCTTTGCCCCTCTCCCTTTGACAGTCTAGCCAGCTGGATTCCAGCGCGACGCGCAGGGAAAGTAGATCCCATACGGGCACTGCGGCACGAGTAGATCCAGGAGAAGGGTGCCTATGCACCTCGATGTGTGAGTTGGCCCGAGGTCAGCAGACAAGCGGCGTGCATTCATGAAATCTGCCCATCGCATCAGTCAGGCCTGCGCAGATAATCACATCCCAAAAAATGAAAAGCGCCTGCAGACGGATAGGACTGCAGGCGCGATGAGAATCGACCCTCCCCCAAGGTTCGCCTCTCACTGAAGAAACAATATCGTTCTATCGTTGAGAGTGGAATCACCAATCCGTGCAAGGCACATAGCCTTTCGGTAACTCCTACAACACCACTAGACGGTAACGGGAATCGATGCTCCATCCGTCACTGTCAGTGATCGCACTGCGAATGCAGCGTCATCTGCCCGGCGCTCCGTTTCACGTGACTGACAGCCCATCGGTTTCGCCGTCATCGTTCCTGATCGCTTTTGCCACACCGTTGTCACAAGTGACAGTTCCGTCGCAACAAGGTAGTAGATATGATCCCCGGCATCGCCGCCCGCTTGATCGGCTTCATCTTTTGCAAACTGCGAAAAATGCCCAATGTCCTGGACGGTTATGAGTGAACGCATCGTGGAAACTACCGCCTCATGGCCAGTGCGGCCCTGGCACCGAGTGTTGGACCGTGTTTCTGTGTCCATTTAACGATTTCGGGTTAGACCGCTTCTTCGTTCGACCTAAGCTGTGAGACATGTCACGCTCTTTGCGTTTTGCCTTGAGCATTTCTGCACTTTGCCTCGCCTTTCTTTTCCGCCAAGGTATTTGTCAGCAGCCATCGTCCAGTCTCTTCTTTAGTGAGGCCCCGGCGAAGAGTATGCGAGACTCAGCCGGCCCATCCTCGAATCACGCGGTTGGCCCTTCCGCCTCGGATTCTCAAGCCGACGCTGCCGCGAATTACTTTGCGAACGATTTCCACGTTGGCCAAACTTTCAACACCGTCTTCTCCAGAGCGATCTCGTTCCGAGGAGATGGGATGGACGAGATCGCGAAGCGCGTGTCCGGCACGGCAAGCATGACCGTCACCAAGGTTGAGCCCAATGATATTCACTATCATGACTCGTATAGATACGACGGAGTCACTGGCGGCGCGGGAGAGGGAGACAGCGAACGCAGAGATCATGGAAGACTGGTCTGCGTGAAGGATAAATGCGAAACACCGACCGATGGCAGTGGCACGTTTCTGAATCCGCTGCTGTGGGGGACCCCACCAGCGACGATTCGAGCGGGAGTTACCTGGACCGTCCACATTGATCGGGCCTGGGAGCTCGGCCCCTCCGGAGATCAGACGGTCACTGTCATTTCGGCCGACCCGTCAACGGGCACGACAGTCTTGAAGCGGGAGGGCTCAGGAGAGGGTTTTTTCGATTCCGACGCCAAGCAGCTGCACATTACCCGGGAAGGTAAATCTTTTCAGGTCGATCTTACTCCGGCTCGTGCGCACTGGATTGGCCAGACCATCTTTCGTCACGGCGTGGTGCTCGCGGATGAGCTGGTGGTGGAACGCCCGGTTACATTGACTTCGGCGGATGCCGGGAAGATCAACGCGATGGAAAGACAGTATATTTTGCTGAACGCGGCGCCATGATGATTGCCGCAGGCGACCAGGTTGCGATAGCTGCCGGGCATTTCATCACCGCCTCAGATCTTTATGCGGTACCTTCGGCTGGCCCGCAATTCGGTTCCGTCCATTAAGATGATCGACGCGTCTCTGGTGGGCAGCGAACGCAACTGCCGGATCTGCTTGCGCGCAACGATTGTCGACCGGTGGATGCGAACAAACTTGAGAGGGTCGAGCTGCCGCTCCAGCTCTTCCATGGTTTCGCGGATCAGATGAGTCCGGGAACCGGCGTGGAGCGCGACATAGTCACCTGCCGCCTCGACCCAATCTACTTCATCTATCGATACGTAGAATGTCCGATTCCCGGTCTTTGCCGCGATTTTCTCCGGATATCTTCCAACTCCCTGCTCGATGGATCGCGCTCCAAGCAGCAACCTGATGTTGGACATCATGGCGCCAGCCTGCTTTTCGCTGCACCTTTGCCTCGCAATCTCTACGGCCTCGATAAAGCGCGCATCATGAATCGGCTTCAAGATGTAGTCGACGGCATGCACAGAAAATGCCCTCAACGCGAACTCGTCGTAGGCGGTCAAAAAGATGATGAGAGGGGCCGTTGCGGCATCCAGACTATCCGCAACCTCCAGGCCGCTCATGCCCGGCATCTGAACATCAAGAAATACCAAATCGGGTTTAAGGTCTTCAATTTTGCGCAACGCCTCGCAGCCTGAAGAGGCTTCTCCAATCACTTCAAGGTCAGACATCTTTCTCAGGCAGACGCGAACTCCTCTTCGGGCAAGCGGCTCATCATCGACGATCAGAACCTTCATCTGTTGTGATTGACCTCATACGGGAATTTCAGAACGACTCGCCATAAGCGCGAATTCTCTTTGTGGACTTCCAACGCTGCGGCTGATCCGTAACGAGCCGACAGACGCATCTTCGTGTTGGCCAGACCCATAGGATTGCGAAGGCGTGCTTGAGCCAAATCTCCTGCTTTTCGATCTTCGGTCGAGTTTGTGATGGAGACAACGACCGTTTCCTCTTGAAGGATTGCAATTATTTCAAGCAGCCCTCCATCCTTGTTTTGCGCGATCCCATGACGAATTGCGTTTTCGAGTACCGGCTGCAGAAGAAGGTTAGGAACCAGGGCCTGCGAAGCCGCTCCGTCAAGCGATACTGAAAGCTTCAAACGATCTCCCAATCGTACCTGCTCGATGGCGAGATATTGCTCCATGTGGATCATCTCGTGGTTAAGGGTCACGTCTCCGCTATTTGTCGTCTCAAGCGTTGTGCGTAGAAACTCGCCGAGCAGCGCGATCATCTCCCGTGCGGCGTCGCCATTGCCTTCCCCAACCAGCGTCGAGATGCCATTGAGAGTGTTGAAGAGAAAGTGCGGTGTGATCTGGTATCGCAGCGCGCGGAGTTCAGCCTCCCTTGCCATCGATTCCAGCACGACCAGCTGCTCCTCTTTCAGCAGAGATGCCTGCCATTGTTTTATCCCAAAGTAGATCGCGACCCAGGCGATGAGAATGATGAACTGCGCAATCGAATCGGCAAAGGCGGAAGCGAGAAACTCAGCCCAGCGAAACGAATGGGAAATCTTCCCGCGAAGAGCTCTTTCAATGAAAACTGTTGCGGCGGAGCACAGGAAAGCAAGCAGGTAGCTTGCGGCTGCGACTTTTCCAAAATAAATCGTCCACGACGATTGCCGCTCCAACAGATGGTTCGACAGAAGGCGCAGGAGGAGGCTGGCTGTAAACCCCAAGCCGGTGAAAATGATCCAGTATAAATAGACCCACGATCCCTCCTGGAGTGGGATGGAGCCCACAGCACCGATGAGGCAGAGTGTAAGCCAGCCGATGCTCTGCAGCCGCCAGAAACCAAGGCTCGACGCCGGGAATTGCTTCTTCATTCGCCTTTCATTTTAGGGGAGGGCCGAGACTCGGGCGCCGCAAATCCGGTGCCTGCCGCACGGAAAGCCATCGATGAGCTATCCCTTCGCTTTCCGCAGCAACTCGATGACCTTGTTCCATGCCACCGGCGACTGGTGCATGGCAAAGACGGTGTCCACATCGAGATGCTCCCGGCTGACTGCCTGCTCTACCTCTTTGAGCAGTTCAGGATCGTAGAGGGTTCCGTCCGCGTTCAGCACCAGCGTGTCGCTCGCATAGAGCAGACGGTGCCCGGGAAAGTAAACCATGTATTGCCTTTCCGTCGACGCGCCACGCAAAGGATAAAGCACGACTCGATTATCCCCCGATCCGACCTGCGTCTTTGCGGATACGACCCTGAAATCGGGTTTCCTGGGATGAAGCTGCAGGGCATCAGGTTGGATGGTATGGGGTGAAGCAAGCATCCGTTCCAGCAACGGTCTGTTGAGGTCGAGCACGTAGGTCGGCGCCCCCTGCGCGACGTCGTAGCGAACCCCACCGACATGCGGCCACGAATCGGAAGTCGTAAGGACCGCCTTCACAGCTTTATTCGGATACATTTTCTTCGCTTGAGCCAACAGGTCTTCCGTGAAAGTGCTCGAGATCGGAGTTTCCAGAATGACGACGCCATCCGTCTGCTCAATGATCGTTGCATTCCACGATCCTGCGAAAAGCGTGACGCCTGGCGCGAGCTCTTTCGCGTGGTCCGGCTTGAATGCTCTATCCCATCCGGGATTTTGCAAACTGCGCTGCGCCACTTTGGGATCGATGTCGAATCGTTTCTCATCGAGCGGCTTGTTCACATCAAGATCCAGGATCTGCATGGAGCTGAGAAGCTCCCCGTTCCGCTCTGTGATCTGGTTGGTAGGGTAAACAATTCCGTGCAAGAGCTTCCAATTATCCCAGTAAACACGCTGGCGTACATCTCCCCAGAAATACCAGAAGTCCCGAAATTGACGGACAGTCTCCACAGCATCCGGCAGTTGGGTAAAGGGGCTGAGGAGAATACGTACCGGTGTGCTGTGCCACTGAAACGCAACAACGGTATGCGGTGTGGAGCGAAGCGTCTCATCCGGTTCGAAATGCAAGTCTGTTGCCGCCGCTGCGGTCAGCAGCAGGCGTTCGGGTCCGAGCGCAAGAGTCTCTTTTGCAGAGTCGAGGTCGGACGCAGAGCAAGGTGGACTGTTCTGCGTGAGACCGTAAGCCCCACCTTGAGGAGTGGTGATCAGAGTCGCGTCCGACTCGGCCTGACCTGGGTCCGATTCAGGCCAAACGCTATGCTGGACCTCGCTCATTCGGCCGCCGGAGAAGTCCACTGTAATGCGATCGCGTTCGTAGGACGTAATGAATGGCGCCTGTCGATACGACTGTTCCATGAGTTCGGTGTGACCAATCACATCGAGTTCCAGGGTATGAATCGCTTCGAGCTTTGCCCGTCCTCCCATGGCCTCCATGGCGTGTTCGACGCACGCTTTCGGGGTTAACTCACGGCATGCTGACGTCCCATCGCTGGCCTTGACGGGCGTCCCTCGGGCGATGCCTGAGAAGAGCAAGACAATACCGATGGTCGATAGAACGGTCGCTGGAACGGTCGAGCTCCTGGGCATTGCTAGAGCACTCCTCCTTAGTCAAACCATGCAAGACGCTTCCGAGGGAATGCACCCGCTGAATAGTGATGATCTGATCGGTACTCACGTTAGGATCGGGCAGCTCATGCCTTCAAGTACATTTCGGCAGGCGGCTTCAAAATTGAGGGTGAGTGGCCGCAGCATTCCTTCGGCTCTTTGGTGGTGAGCCAAACGCTGGTTGCAGGCTGCGAGAGGACATGCTGATCCTGCGGACGCTTCTTTACGGACCCGCACACGGCCGCCATATCGGCAAGCACATTCAGCGAACAACGAATGATTTTCTGCAGATGCAGCATGGCTCCCTCTATCCGGCCCTTCACCGGCTGGAGCAAAGAGGTTGGGTAAGCTCCAAGTGGGAGATGGCGCCGGACAGAAACCGGGAATTGAAGTATTACCAGCTTACCGAGAAAGGAAGAAAGCAACTTCTGGTCGAAGAATCGAAATGGAAGCAGATGGCGGAAGCGGTTGCCCGAGTCATGTGGCCGACTGTCGAGGAGAGTTGACGCGATGTGGTGGCAGATCAGAAAAAAGGATCGAGACCTTGAGCGAGAACTCGAAGCCGATCTGGAACTCGAAGAAGAAGAACAGCGCGCGAGCGGTTTATCCGCGGAGGACGCTCGTCGCGCAGCCCACAGAGCGTTTGGGAACATCGTCCTAATCAAGGAGCAAACCCATGAGGCATGGGGCTGGGCTCCCTTCGAGCGATTATGGCAGGACTTCCGTTACACATTCAGAGTTCTGCGCAAATCGCCTGGGTTCACCGCGGTGGTCGTGTCGATCCTCGCACTGGGCATTGGGGCGAATACCGCAGTCTTCAGCATCGTGGATGCAGTACTTCTGCGCCCACTGCCTTACAAGAATGCGGATCGGCTCGTCGTAGCTTGGCAGCGATTGCCAACTGACAAGCTGGGCATGGCGTTTGATACCTACCGTGAATTCGAAGAATGGAGTCGCAGCAGCCACAGCTTCGAGGAATTATCGGCGGCAACATGGGCGCGTGATGCAGGCGCTGTATTCACGCTGAATGGACAAAAACGCGAGATCTTCGCAGTCCCGGTAAGCGTAAACTTCTTCTCCGTTCTGGGAGCGCCTGCAGCACAAGGACGCACCTTCGAAAAGAGCGATTTGAATGACTCCTGTACTGTCGTCCTCTCTCATCAGTTTTGGCACGAACGATTGAGCAGTGCGGCAGACTGGTCGGCAAGGCCGCTGACCCTCGATGGCATGAGTTGCGCGATTGCCGGCGTGATGCCCAAAGATTTTTCGTTTTATCCGAAGCAAACCGACCTTTGGCGGCTGATCACCCCGAACAGCCACTTCACGCAGAAGCCATGGGATATGCCGATCGGCGTATTCGGTCTGCTGAAATCCGGCGTAAGCCGCGCAGCAGCGGAGGCAGAGCTAACAAGCATTCAGAATCAGATCATCCATGAGGATCCGAGTCTGGCGGTGATGAAGCTGCAGCCGAACGTGATCGATCTCCAGTGGGAATTCACCTGGCTGACAGGAAGAAATCTCCGCCAGGGGCTGATCATTCTCTTTGCAGTCGTTGTGTTTGTGCTGCTGATCGCGTGCGTGAATGTCGCGAACCTGCTGCTGGGCCGGGCCGTGGAGCGCCAGAGAGAGCTGAGTCTTCGGGCTGCGATCGGCGCGAGCCGCTCACGGCTGATTCGACAGTTGCTCACCGAGAGCACGGTGCTGTCACTCGCGGGGGCATTCCTGGGAATACTTGTTGCCTTCTTTTCCGTACGATACGTCGCCGCGAAAGAAGCGACTCAGCTTCCGCCTGGCAACCCTCTCTCGGTGAATTGGGAGGTGTTGACGTTTACGATCGTGCTTGCCCTCGTGACAAGCATCTTGTTCGGTCTGGTCCCGGCATGGAAAGCATCACGGATCGATCTCAATGAGGCGCTGAAACAATCGGCCACAACCGCAAGCCGAGGCGCATCAACTCATCGCATCAGCCAGACGCTTGTAGTCGCCGAGGTGGCGCTTTCGCTGATCGTGCTGGTAGCGGCGGGGTTGCTGATCCAGAGTCTGTTCCGATTGACCAATGCTCCTTTGGGATATGAGCGCGAGAATCTCCTCTCGACGGACGAAATCCGTTTGCCCGCCTCTTCGTATCCAAAACCAGAAGATTGGGTCAAATTCTGGGATCGACTTGGTCTCGCATTGGGTAATCTCCCCGGAGCCCGCGGGATCGCATTGGGTCCTCAGCTGGATAACGTGCCAAGCACCGGCCCGGTGACGATGGAAGCCTCAGATAAATCCGCCGAGCATGTCGCTCCAAGCAGAGAGTCTCAATCGATCGGGGCTGGCTACTTTCAGACGCTCGGTATCCCACTTCTGGAAGGCCGGGATTTCGCGAATTCCGATCGCGCAGACTCAATTCCGGTAGCCATCGTAAACGAAGCTTTTGCGAAGCAGTTCGTCCACAAGGGATCGGCGATCGGGCGACGCATCAAACTCAGTGCACCTGAAACAAAAGGGACATGGCTCACCATAGTTGGCGTTGTTGGGAACGTCTCACTTCCCACACTGCATATGGGATATGACCGTGGGCCTGCCATCTACCGTCCCGTTCGACAAGACCCGGTCAGCGGTCTTTCCATCCACATCAGGACAGAAGCTAAGATCAGTGGCATTGCACCGGAAATCGACCGCGCCATTGCTGCCGTAGATAGCAATCTTCCTGCTCCGGCATTTCAGACGGCCGATCAGTCTCTTGCAGAATTTACTTCAGAGCCTAGGTTCCGGGCGCAGTTGTTTGGATTCTTTGCTGGGCTGGCGCTGCTGCTGGCCGCGGTTGGAATTTACGGCGTTCTCGCGCAGCTTGTTGTTCAGAGAACCCATGAGATCGGGATTCGCATAGCACTGGGCGCGGATCGCGGAAATGTCTTACGGCTTGTCCTCGGAGAAGGGCTGAAGATTGTGTCGCTCGGTATCATAGCCGGGATCGTGGGCGCGCTTCCTCTTACGCGGCTTCTTTCCAGCATGCTTTACGGGGTTGGCACGACCGATCCGTGGACCTTTGCAGGCGTTGCCCTTCTCCTAGCCTTGGTGGCTACATTCGCATGCTACATGCCCGCGCACCGCGCCATGCGAACCGATCCGCTGACGTCACTACGCTGCGAGTAAGGAGCATAAATAATAGGACCGTTGAATGAAAGAATCTTAATTTATCTGCGACAGGTTATTCACTAAATGGAACACCAAAAACCAAGAGAGCGCTTCTCGGTGGCCGGTGCTGAGCGCTAATGAGGTTGGGGCATCTCCCCATAGTCTGCCAGACGAGAAGTCCGACAGCATTCATGTAGAGCAGTCGTATCTGGTCTCGAGTGGTGCCTGGCGCGCTATAAATACTGATGGTAGTGAGAAGCCGAGCCTGATGGGATTCCACAAGATAGGCTCCCATGCTTATCGCGGGAGCATTCTGGGTGTCCTGTACGTCATCTGCGCTCTGGCTAACAACATCGTAGTTGAGAGGCTTTGGAACATAAAGCCCATGCAGCGCGAACAACAGATCGTTGGACGTTTGACGCGAAGTTCGTCTCAGATTATCCGCCATGTTTATGTCAATTGCGCTCAAGTCGGATTTTGACCGCTCGCTCTCTTTATCCAAAACTTGATTTCGCAGCGGCCATCCTTCATCGCACTCGTGTTTCACGGAATTCGTTTCGCAAACCAGTAGTATCGCCGCCAGCAATTCAGACAGCGAACGGGAAAAAGCGCGAACAGTTTCAGAAGAGGGTCGAGCGGATGTATCTCCGCTTCCTTGAACTCGATTGAACTGCAAAGCGGGCACTCTCGGTGCGTCCAGAGAACACGAGGAATGCCAGCGGGCCACATTCGATTTACGATCTCCATTTCAATCACTCCTCCGGACTGAGAGCTCGGGGATTAAGGCTTTCGCGATCCTTGGTACTGGAGTTTTTCTCTAACCACGACAGCAATCGGCGGATGCTTCCGGTGGCCATCGCCATGCATGAGTCGGCCGCTCCGTAATAAAGATGAATCGTGTCTCGATCTGCTCCAATGGTCTGGCCACAAGGAAAGACGACATCGCTTACGTCACCGCCTCGTTCATAGGGAGCCTCCGGTCCAAACATCCACGAGTCTCCTCGCTGTAAACAAATGTCTGGTCTGTCCAGATCGAATAGAGCGAGACCGAGGCGGTAGATGCTGCCTGATGCTGTCTGGCGGACGCCGTGATAAATCACCAGCCAGCCTTTTTCGGTTTCGATGGGCGGCGAGCATAGGCCGATCTTGTTTGCGTCCCACCATCCGCCGCGCCGGGCTTCGAGCATTACCTTGTGGCTTCCCCAGTGACGAAGGTCGGGGGAATAGGAAATCCACATGTGGGCGCCAAGCGTGGTTACCGGCCGGTGAATCATGGCCCAGTACCCTCCGATGCGATGCGGCAGCAAGGCCGCGTCCTTGTCTTCGGGAGGCATGATCACGCCGTATCTCTCAAAGCTCCTGAAGTCTTTGGTTAGCGCGAGAGAAACACCTGGTCCTCCTTTTGAAAAAGAGGTGTAGGCGATCGCATACTGTTCCAGCTCTGGAACATAAGTGATCCGCGGGTCTTCGATGCCCCAGAGCTCCTCGGGATATTCACCTGGATTCGGCATCAGCGTAGGTTGCGGATCAATTCGCCAGCCATCGATGCCATTCGCCGAACGCGTGGTGCAGAGGTGTGACAAACCTCGCCGGTCTTCGACACGGCAGAGGAGCAAAGTATCGCCGTCGGCAAGCAACGTTGCGCCCGCGTTGAAGACACTATTTACCGGATATGGCCAGTCTTTCCGACTGAGGATCGGATTGCCGGTGTAGCGAGTGAACAATACTTCGTCCGCGGACGAAGCTGATTCCGCTTCGGCGATACCCATGGAGTCGGGCGATCTTTCAGGAAGCATAATTGGATTCAAGACTGATACTCATTTCTCTTACTTTTTCTGCGGTTGGTACTTCTGTCTTCTGCATTTCCAGCAGCGCCATCAGAAACGAAAGTGTCGATTCGGCCCCTTGGTTTTCATTCACACGGTCCGGGTGAAGTCCGTCTCTGCAACCGCCAGTAGTCGCGTCATAGAGCGGCACCTGCAGATCGTTCTCCCCAAGAAACCAGCGAAAGGCACGCCATGCCTCTGCGAGCCAGATCTTTTCACTAGACATGCGGTATGCCTGGAGGCAGGCTGAGATCGTCGCACATGCCTCGACCGGCTGCTGATCGAAACGTGCCTTTTCCCCATTCTGCGAAAAGAAGCCCATCGAGCCGATCGGCACAAAGATATCTTCAGTTCCCGGATGCTGGGCTGCGAGAAGCCAATTCAGAGATTCATAGCCGACATCGATCATCCTCTGGTTGTCACCGTGCAGTCCCGCCACCAGGAGCGCCTGCGGCAACCTCGCATTCGAGTAAGAGAGACTCTCTTCAAACCACCTCCAGGTCTCGGAATGGCAACGTTCATAAATGTCGAGCAATCGATTCGCGAGCACATTTCGAGCACCCTGGATGACCCTGTCGCCAGGAAACCAGTCGAGGTAGGCCTGCATGCCAAGCATCGAGAACGCCCATGCGCGCGGACTGGAGAAAGTCAAAGCCGCCGGCATGGCCGCCTCGAAGAGCCTGCCTGCTGCGCCTCTCAATCCGGAATCTTGGGAATTTCCGAGCACTGTTCCCAGAGCCCACAGCGCGCGGCCGTGACTGTCTTCCGATCCGACCTTCTCTTGCCATTGTCGGCTGTAGCTAAGGAAGTTTCTGAACCTGCCTGTCTGGTCATGAAAGGCCAGCCATAGGAAAGCCAGATAGCGGTGAGATAGCGGCGCGAATACATTACGGTCGAGCAGCGGTTCTTCAGTAAGAAGGGCGGACACAATGAGCGCGCGGGCATTGTCGTCGGTGGTGTAACCCTCCAAGCAATTCGGCACGGTAAATATGGCGTGCTGCAGGATGCCGGTGTCGTCCGTTATGCTCAACAGGTGCGTTGCATCCAGCGTCGGCAAGCGATCGGTTGCCTTTGTTGCAAAGATGTCCGGCAACGCCGCCCGAGGACGCGCCATGCGCTCCGTGCGTGCCCGCTGAAAGCTGGCCATGTATGCCTGGGCTGTCTTTTGCCATGTTTTTCCGCGCGAATGAAGATAGGCGCGTTTCCGCATAGCATGACGCTCGGATTCATTTTCCAATAGCCGGTTAGCCACCTCGGCGATTGAGGCGGGGTCATCGAATGGAACGATCACGCCTCGTCCATCGGCCAGCAGTTCTTTGGCATGCCAGTATGGCGTAGAGATGATCGCCTTGCCGGAACTAAGCGCGATGGCGAGTGTGCCCGAGACAACTTGCGCCTCCTGGCGATAAGGAGTGATATAGAGGTCTGCAGCGCCTACGAGCTCGACCAGTTCCTCTGCGCTGACAAAACGATTGTTGAACGTCACCTGTGCAGAGACGCCGCATTCCGCCGCCAATGCCTGCAATTGCTCCCTGTATCGTTCTCCTTCACGCCGCTTAATGTGAGGGTGTGTCGCTCCCGAGACGATGTAGACGAGGTTCGGATGCTTCGCCAGGATCGCCGGCAATGCACGAATTACATTTTCAATGCCTTTGTTCGGCGACAACAATCCGAAGGTAAGCAATACCGACTTTCCCTCGCATCCAAAGAGATCCTTGAAATAGTTGGGGTCGGTGAATGGAGTATCGGGCACGCCATGAGGGATAACATCGATTCTCTCGGCAGGGACGCTATAGACATCGCGCAGAAGAAACGCTGCATGCTCACTCATGACGATCAGGCGATCCGAAAGCTGAGCCAGCTCGTCGAGGACGGCGCGCTGATCGAAGTCCGGCTCGCGCAGGACGGTATGAAGTGTAGTCACCAGCGGCATTTTCAATTTGCGGAGCAGAGCCAGTATGTGGCCTCCAGCCGGCCCGCCGAAAATCCCGTACTCATGCTGCAGGCAAACTAGATCATTACCGTTGAAATTCAGAAAGTCGGCTGTCCGCTCATAAGAGGCGTAGTCTTCCTGCGTCAACTCCGTACGCACTCGTTCGGGATATTGATAGTTCGCCCCGGGATCATTGACCGGGATGGCGAAAAGCCGGTTGCTGCCATATTCGTGGGCTATCGCATCGCACAGATCTGTTGTGAAGGTGGCAATGCCGCATTGCCGGGGCAGATAGTTGCCAATAAATGCGATGCGCGTCGGGATGGGAGGCGTGCGGGTTCCCAGTGCCACCGGCAACAGAGGATCATGCAGCGATAATCCATTCAAGCCATAGCGATGAAGTTCTTCAGGGAGAGGCATGTTGCCTGCTTTCTTTATTGTCTTTGGATTAGTTCCTCGTCGAAGACGCTCATGGAAGAAACGAGCCCGTAGCAAATCTCGAACTTGCGAGCGCTAATAAGTGGTTAGCCGAGAGCTACTTGTCGGATAGGTGTGTTGTTTACCAGACTGATCAAGGCGTCTTGTTGTATCTGGTGAGCGTGGAGGGTAACTCGGGCGACGCTACAACCGGGATACTTCGAAACTTCCAGAGCTCCGAGCTCGGCGGCATTGAAGCCGCGTTTGATTTTCTTGAGAGCGCGAGATAGCGCCTTCGCGACGGCAAACTCTTCAGTTTGAGCTACAGCTGAGCGCGAACAGCTTTCCTTCAGCCAGATGAAGTTCCATCCGGCCTCGCGAACCTTGAAGTCCAGCGTAGCCGGCGTCTCTTCGACAGACATCCAGGTCTCATTGAAGCGCCTTTGCGCCAAGTGGAGCCCTTCTGGGAGCGTGCACTCAGCGCGCAGGAACATCGCATGCAGCTTTACGCCTATGATGACCTTCCAGCAGATCGTACGGCGACAAGCTGTTCTTCGCCGGTAATGGATTCATCAGGATTCGCAGAAGAAGACTCGCCGGCGGGTGTAATGGAAATCGGCGCCTTCACCTCGGTGTCGCGAATGGAGGTACGTGAGTAGCCTACAAGCGCTGGCCCGACCTGCTGTTTGAGGGGCAACAGTGTTCCACTTGGCCCTGTCGAAAGATGGTTTTTCACATCGGATTTATTTGCGAAGCTCATGTGATAACTCCAAAAAGTACCGTTGCGCGCTTGAAGGACGCTCGTCTGGAGCTAAACATGGACAGCTTGAGGCGAGGAAACTGTATCTATTACTTCTTAAGCATACGCCGCAAATAGCTGCCGTGCCGGCCGAATCGTATCGTTGCCAGACGTCTGATCAAATCGAGATTTTATAAGTTGCACGATTGGACTGTTACCTGGTCGAGTTGGCGCCAGGTATAGTTAGCGCTCACCGATAGAGGAAGTCATCGCCCGACGTGCATTCTTAAGATTGGGCCGAATAGGCCGAAGATATTGGCAATCCAAAGCACTACAACAATGACTACGACGCCATTCAAAATCGATTTGATGCTGGATTGCATCGGGATAAAGCGATTCACAAGCCACAGTAGAAGTCCTACAACAACGAGGGTAATGACGAGCTGTATGAGCGGCATCTGTTTTCCTCCCTTTGCCGCGTCCGCTTACCGAGATCCGTGAAGACTCTCGGCCAGCGGAGGCAGGTTTATCGCATGCGGTCCTGTTGAGCTTACTGGTGTCCTGGCGTCGCTTCAGCAAGCGTTCCGGCACGATCCGTATCCGCAATCGCCTTCATAAACCCCATGGTGGATTTGGGCGCCGCAACCTTGCCCGAAAGAACGCTCCGGAAGGAGGGGTTTCGTCCATAGATCGCACGAGTAGAGTCATTGTCCTGTTCCACGACGGCTCCATCGAGTGTGATCCCCGCGAAGATGCCTCTCGATCGCGAATATGTGAGGATTTCGCTGTTCAACTTCCAATCGGTGCCGGCCGAAGCATGGCGTCCCACCGGACCCGCGGAAGCAGATGCGTCTCCGCCGACCTGGAACTTGCTCGATAGAAGGTGCTGAAGTCCGTGGTCATTCATCACCAGCATGACCAGGTCAACGCCCTCTACACCAATCTGCAATCCCCAACTGCCTCCGCCGACTGAGATGAACGCCGGAGCACTCCAACCGTTAGCTGTGCGACATGTGGCGATGCCGCGACCGTGTTCCCCGCCGACGATGAATCCACCCTTCACCAGATGTGGAACCACGACAATGCACTTTGTGCTGCTCAGCACTTCCTCCGGAATGCCCTTGTCCGGGGCCTCGATGATGGAATGGAGCACATCCGAAGACATTCGCAGACGATCGATCGAGTCCTGCCGGCTTGTGCCGGCCCATATAACGGTGCTCGAAAGCGTGAAGACGCCGAGTAAGAGTGCAGATCTCATTTTCATTAGATTTCCTTGCAAGAGCCGAAGAGCTAAGAAGAAACACATGTCAGATGGGCTGACTTAGCTCAGGACCATGAGGGAGCCGATAACACTAACTCTTCTCCTGAATCAGCATTTCAGATTCACAAAGGAATAGCTGAGCTAAATAGCTCAGTCTGGAAGCAGCGACTACGGAACTACCGTGGCAGTCAAAGTTGCTCCAGCGGGAATCATTTCTCCAGAAGACTTAGCTGGAAGGATGGCGGCGTCAGCCACATTATGCAGCGTCGTATTCTGCTGGATCTGATAAGGATAAACTCTTACCTTCGCGAGGAAAAACCACGGGAACTCAGTCACATCAATGTGGTCGATGTTTGCGGCGTTAAAGCTCGGCAATACCTTGCGTAGAGCTAGTTTCAGAGCTCCAGCAATCGCAGTTTGGGCTGTTTTTCCAACCCCGCTTCGCACTGACGGTTCGGCGATCCAGACGAAATGCCACCCGCGTCTTCGAATCTCTTTATCCAGCCAGTGCACATCGCCGGAGAGCACACGGTTCCAGCCTTCCTGAAAATCATCCATCGAAATCTGGAGGCCATCGGGCATTTCCGTAGTCACGCGTGAAAGCGTGGTCAGCTCGGTAAGATCCTGCATGCGGATAACCTTTTTCCTTGCGATTTAGTTGAATTCCGAAATGTTGAGTGCCGCTGACACACCTGCCTCTGGCCTCGGTAGAAAGGCCCGTACGGATGTCGTCTTGTTGGACTGGACGATGGCGTAGTGGATCGAGCCTTGGCAGTAAACACAAGCCGTCTCGTGGATAGCCAAGGTGGAATTGCCTACCATCTGGGGGAATGTCCTGAGGCAATCGGGACAGGTGAGCACCACATACGGTCTTCCCGAAGGATCATAGTCATTCTTCGGAATCCAAATGGGCGTCAACGCGTCGCGACGAGCATGAGTCTGCTGAACGTGCTCCATCCGGCTCATGGTATCGATAACCCCCAGCAGGCCGACGAAGCTGGTGCCTTTCTCGTAGTAAGCGTCGGCAGAGATCCCGTTTGGCACCGCCTCGCCTGAAAAATCGCCGCTCATGGCAATGGTCTGAACCGCAGGAAAACGGCGGCGAACTATAGAGAGGAATTCGAAGCCTGACATGCCCGCCATATTCAGGTCGCAGAGAATGATGTCAGGTATTCCGGCGCGCAACTCGACCAGCGCGGAGAAGCCATCTTCCGCAGAGCGGGCTCCATACCCCGATTCCTCGAGAATGAGGCTCAGCACGGTTCGCAACGATTGATCGTCATCGACGACCAGTAGGTTCGCCTTCTTGATAGACATCGATTGCCCTCCACAGTGCATAAAAACTTCCCGGTGTGCAGAGCGTCGCACTCGGCCCACGCGAAATCTGTTCAATTTTGCTCAGTTTGCCCGAATCGCGCCGGAGGGGAGAGCCCGCGTCCTGCACATACAAGCGAGAAGGCCTTGGATTATCGCGGCCTTACTCTGACAATGGGCGGAGCGCAGAAGAGTGGCGACTCTCTAACGTTGGTTCTGGTCGATCTTGACCTTGCCCACCGGTTGGCGGCGCAGTGCCTTCACCTTTTCCCGCGGGTTGCCGGTCAATGAAGGACCGGCTGCGTTTTGCCCCGTTAACTGATCATGCAGAACTACATTGAGAAGCGACTTATGCACCTGGATGCGGCCGTTGTAGCTGATGAAACCAAGTTTCCGAAAGCGATTCATGAAAAAACTGACACGCGATCGTGTGGTCCCGATCATCTCCGCCAGCGTCTCCTGCGTGATCTTTGGGATCAGCGTCTCCGGAGCGCCGGGCTTTCCGAATTCCGCCATCAACAAAAGAATTCTTGCCAGACGTTTTTCGCTCGAGTTGAAGAGCTGATCGACCAGATCGGCCTGAGTGCGCATGCTCCGCGCCAGAAGAAACTTAAGGAATAGATCGGAGAGAGCGTGCTCCTCATGCATCACGCGAATCATCTCTTCGCGCTCGATCTTAAGTGCGGTACAGCCGCTCACCGCCGTTGCCGTCGCCAGCCGGAGTCCCACCGCTCCCGCAAGGGATTCTTCTCCTATAAAGTCTCCGCCAGAAAGAAGAGTAATCGTGGCTTCTTTACCGGCCGCGGAGACGACCATCAACTTTGCGCGGCCTTTCTGAAGGTAAAAGATGGAGTCGGCTGGGCTCCCTTGGGAAAAGAAAGCCTCTTTTGTCTTCAATTGAACGATTCTTCGTCCGAGCCCCGCATTCGCGAGGAAAGCCTCAGGATCGAAGGTCTGCTGCTTCTGATCGGTCACCGAAGCAACCTCTTTCCGATAGCGCTGGTTCCGGGTGTTGTTCATTAGAATATGCCAAAGTAGCGAGGGTTACACCCAGGGGCTCTATCAGCATCGCATCGGATGAGCATGAAAATATGTACCGTTTTGCTCACAACGCCGCATCATCAAGCACGATGCTATGAGCAATATTGACCATTCGCTGATGGAAAATGTTCGTACGCTATCCCTGATGGGACGACGAAGATGCCAACAGACGTTTATAAGGCAACACCGCCTAAAATTCTTTTAGTCGACGACAACGAATCGGTCCGTACCTCGTTGAGAGCGGTTTTGGAGCACCACCAGTTTCTCGTAACGACCGCCGCCAACGTCACCGAGGCTATTCATCTCATCGACACTGAAGCATTCGATGTTTTGCTTTCTGATCTGCACATGCCAGGAGCAGGCGACGGTTTTACCGTAGTCAGCGCGATGCGCCATAAGCACCCGGACGCGATCACATTGTTGTTCACCGGATACCCTGCATTACGAGAGGCGATGGACGCCATCCTTTTGCAGGCAGACGAAATTATGGTGAAGCCGATGCCCATTCCTGAGTTGGTTGCACTGATTCGCGAGAAACTGAAGAATCGGCGGACGCGACGTGTGGCCAACACCGAGAGAGTAGCTTCCATATTGGAGCGTGACGCGCTACCCACGATTGCGGATTGGCTCGCACGGGTGGGGCGCGACGACGAGCTTCCGCGCATAGTCCTCAGCGATGACGAGCGCACCGGACATCTTCCACAACTGATTCGTGAGCTTGTTCATCGATTGCGTGTTCCGCGCAGTCTTGGGACGAAGCAGGCGTCGCAAGGTGCCGTCAAGCATGGCAAAGTTCGCCGTTCCCAAGGTTATACGATTCCGATGATCATCGAGGAATCGCGTATGCTGCAAGTCAGCATATTCCAGACCTTGCAAACCAACCTGAGCGTCGTGGATTTCAGCCTGCTGCTCATTGACGTAATGACAATAGCGGATGAAGTTGATTCACAACTGAAGCAGACGATCGTGAGTTTTGCGGAATCGTCCGATGAACTGGTCGGAGCGATCAAGTGAGCTCTTGGTCTAAGCCACACGGTCAAAGTTACGACACTGAGCAATAATGCTCAGACGGCTTCTCGTCTATGGCATAGGCTCGCTTATGTGGGTAGGTGGCTGAAGGTGTAATCGACGATAACCCACGCCGGCCCATCGGGAGCAGGCTAGCGCCTCTCCCAAGCGTCCACCCTCGCCATCTGCCTACCTACCCAGAGGGAAGAGAAGTCTCAGTATGTTGGTTCGAGGCTTGATCCTTCATCCAAATTTCCCCCTTGCATTGAATACAGATGAGGTCACCGTGCGATCAGAATTGGTTTTTTCGGCAGCAGTCCGGGTTTCCAACCGTTTTCTTTTGTCCACCATTGCCATGCGAGCAGTGCATGGTCTTCACATCAACTCCACCCGCACGGAGGACACCACCAATCGCGTCTTAGCCGAAGTAGCCAGCGGCCGCTATTTGGGCGTCTCCATGCCGGAGATCAAGCCGCTTCAGCCCATCGAGCCTTTGCTTCTGGCCTTCGCCGCGTAGCCCATCATGCATTCAGATTCCGCAAGGGAAATGGAACGTGCTGTAAGGAGCAATCGCATCACGACCAGGACGATGGAACTTCGTTGTTGGCATTCCAAGCGTGTCGGATTCGCCTCGAGGCTTTCTTCGTGATTATGAAATTTTGCAAATTGGGACGCCTGAGCTGCAGCGGTTGGAATCTGACCAGCTAGCGGAGCGCTAGTGGGAGCCCGAGATCAGTCGCGGCACGATCAAAGTAGTCGTAGTCGCGGTCGCGGCATACGCCGCCAGGGGTTGCTTCAACAGGTCACACCAAAAAGAGAGCCACAGCCGCAGCTGTCATTACGATGGCACACGCCCAACCGAGGCACTTCATGGTCTTCGAGTTCACTCGGTCCTTCATGACTTTCTTGTCGCTTGTCAAGAGTACGACGATAAGTACCAAGGGGGGAGCAAGGAGACCATTGAGAACGGCGGACCAGAAGAGCATTTTCACCGCGTTGATGCCCATGAAATCCAAAGCTAATCCCACGATGATCGAAGCTCCGATCACACCGTAGAATTTCTGGGCGAGCCTTGGCTGCAAGTTGAGTGATGCTCCCTTCCAACTGGCTCCTTCGGCAATGACATATGCGCAAGACCCGGCCAGGACCGGTACTGCAAGCATCCCGGTTCCGATCATCCCGATCGTGAAAAGCCAATACGCTCCTCCTCCGGCGAGCGGTCGCAACGCTTCTGCCGCTTGCTTGGCTGTCTCGATATCCTTCAGGCCGTGAGCATTCAATGTCGCTGCGGTGGTCAGAATCAGGAAGTACATAACGACATTTGAAAGAAGCATTCCGGTGACGACATCTGTCCGGGAAGCGCGGATCTCCGCATTGGTTGACCCTTTACGCTGCCTGACCGTGAGCTTCCCATGATCTCGGTCCTCTTCGACCTCCTGAGCCGCTTGCCAAAAGAAAAGATATGGTGAGATCGTCGTGCCCAGAATTGCGACCAGAACCGAGATGTACGCCTTAGTCCATTCGATATGCGGAATGAAGGTTGAGTGCAAGGCTGACTTCCAGTTCGGATGGGCCAGGAACGCCGCGATAATGTAGGCGAAGAGAACCAGTGTCAACCACTTGAAGACGCGAGCCATCGTCCGGTACGACGTCCACACCATCAGGGCGAGAATCGTTAACGCGAAGATAGGTGTCCACACATAGGAACGGACCCCCGTTATCATCTGCATCGCGTCGGCCATACCGCCGAGGTCAGCGCCAATATTGAAGACGTTGGCTGGTATGACGAGACCGCAGGCGAACCACAATACCCAGCGCGGATATCGAGTCCGAATGACGCTGGCGAGACCACACCCAGTGACCATCCCGAGTCTCGCGCACATGAGCTGAACAGCAGCCATCAAGGGAAAAGAGACAAGAGCGGTCCAAAGAGTTCCATAGCCCAGCGAGGCGCCTGCCACCGAATAGGTTGAGATCCCAGAGGGATCATCATCTGCGGCGCCGGTCACGAGACCCGGCCCGAGTTCCCTGAAAAAGCGTTGTATCCCGCTCGTGGAATGAATTGGAGACTCTGGCTTCCGGGAATCGACTGAGTTGGGCACGGCTCATCGTACAGGACCAGCCGCGCGACTCCTTGCTTCCCTTGAAACCTCGCGCATGCGGGCGACGCGTCCGCTACCGGTTACCTGCACCATGCGGGTGGTTGCTTGGCGGGCTCGACGCGAAGCATCTGGCGGTTGATCCACTCTTTGGCCAGATGTGCACGCGTATCTTGCTACGATCTGGTCAGCTGCCTCGATGGACAGATTCTCATACGGCGCCACGGCGGTATCAAAGCCATAAGCGACCGTGCGCGAAATCGGACTTCAGGTCGTCGTACACTAGCCGAAACACAAACCTGTTCTTAGAAGTGAAATTGAGGCCAGTGGTTTATCGCAGTTGCCATTCGGGATGAATTTACACCCGCGAATGAAGGCAAGACTGTGTGAACTGCGGTGCATGAGGGGCAGGGCTTCTTCGGCTCTACCCCTGACGTGATGGTATCTGGTACGCCCTCTAAATCACTCTAGCGATGTCCGCCAGGGTGACCGCCGCCGCCGCGTGAAAATCCAGCCGCGTGTTCGTTGCCTGCGTCATGGCCCGCGTTTCCTACATGGCCTTGGCCATCCCTCGCCTCGTTTCCGTGGAAGTGGTTAAACGCCTTTTCACCGCGCTCAGGCATCGGTCCCGCATAACCATGATGGGGGTCGTAGCGATTATCGACATGACCATAGAATCCTGGCCGGCCGTGGAACCACGGGCCAGCGCCGATGAATATCCCACCAGCGAACCAGTCGGGGCCGTAGTAGCCGTACGGTGCGCATGGATATGGATCGTAGTCGAAGTACCCGTATGGGCACACAGGTGCAACTCCGATATTCACGGCGATTTGAGCGGAGGCGGTTGGGCTGGCGGCAATGAGAATACCGGCTGCCAAAATGAGTGAAGCAACTAGCTTAGGATGGTGCATTGTGTGACCTCGTTGTGAAGCTAAAACGCTGGAAGATTGGGGACCGGAACGGGGATCAGACGGCCGCCTTTTCGTTTGACTTCGGTCTGAACTATGTATTCTGTTCGCTGCCAGCATCGGTGAACAGCTTCTTTCACAAGAAAGCTCGACTCCATTTGAAGCGAGGCTACCGTGGCAAAACAGTGAAGGCAGATTGAATCCACGGTGTCGTTATTGTTCACGCGATGAGCAAAGTCATCTCGACAGACCAAGCCTCGGACGAACACGGAGAGACCTCGTGCGGTGCAATCGAATTGGAGCCGTTTAGGGAAAGGCTAGGTCTAACCTATTCCGCTGGACTGTGCATTACTGAGCAATATGGCTCAGTCCAAGGGATTTGGGCAGGTTACTTGCTGAGCCAAGCGTAAGCGGACCGATCTGGGGAATGAAGCGCGTCCGATACCACTCTTCTCCCTTGAGCCGAATGAGGACGAGGCGCGTAAGAAATCCAGCAACGAATTGAATGCCAAGATACGGTGCAAGTTGGCCAAAATTACGCAAATGACGTAGGGGGCATTCACCACAGGAAGTACAAAACCCAAACAACCCTAAGTAGCACATTTTCAGCAGGCTGAGAGCTATTTCCCCATCGCCCGATAATTGCGAATTATCACCCGATAAATAAAACGTATTAGACAGCGCCGACTCTCCACGACACGCTGGTGACACGCCGGCGATTCCGACGCCGCCGATTCACAAGAATGGAGATGATATATGGCCCTGGCCCTTGCTCAGCCTGATCCTCTTCTTACGGTGGAAGATGTCGCCGCAAGGCTCAACGTCACCAAGGACTGGGTGTGGGATCACTCATCCCGAAAGGCACCCTATCCAAGCACACCTGCGGCACGCGCGGGCCGATACGACCGCCAACGAGTACATGCAGGAGCTGCCGGAAAGTGTGGTGAAGATGGTCGGCGCGGTGTACGAAATGCTGATGAAAGGAGGGCCAACTGAAGCCAAAAGAGAAGCTCATGCCGAAGCGGAAGTTGCGCGTTTGCTACCAAACGCTACCAACGGCTCCGAAACTATCTCTCTAAGTTGTTGATTCTATGGTGGGCGCAGCAGGATTCGAACCTACGACTTCCACCGTGTGAAGGTGGCACTCTACCGCTGAGTTATGCGCCCTGGGCTGATGCAGATGACTGCTCGTCTCGAATGAGGATGCAGCACAGATCAAGTGATAGGTTATCACTGGGTTGGCGTACTGCCAAACCGGGCTGGAGGTCTTCAGCGCAAGAGCGCCGTAACCCGCAAGTTGGCCGTTATTTAACGGTAGGCCGAGGAAAGACGGACTCGTTGCGGGCGGAGCCTGCCTTAAGGTGGACTAGCGCCTGCGTGTGCTCTTCTCGTTCATAGAACAGCTACAATCTTCTCCTGTACCCTACAATCTTCTCCTGTACCCCTGATGGCCTTCCGCGAACCATTCCCGAACCCTCGCCGTTCCGCTTTCGAGCGTGGCGCTTCTGCCCGCGAAGGCTCTGATTTCAGGGAAGATTCCCGGGAGGCTGCGGATACGGATTTCGAAGCTGGTTCCGATTCGGGAAGCGACGCGGAACGCCGGTCTGACGACCCGGAAACGGAGGGTGCGGAAACGCAACCTGCGGACGAAAATGGGGTTGATGAAGACATGGCAAGCATTGCAATAGACCGGTCTCTCGGCGCTCCTTCCGGTTTGAAGGCGGCAGGACTGGATGCGGTGCGGAGTCCAACGGCCGGTGAGCTCAGTGCGATGACGGATGCGGAGATCATGCTCCGGGTACGCGAGGGCGACGACTCGGGCTTCGATTTCCTCATCCAGAAGTATCGCAACGCGATGATTCACTTCATGTTTCGCATGGTGCACAACCAGGCGATAGCGGAAGAGCTGGCGCAGGAGGTTTTTCTGCGCGTTTACCGCTCCCGTCAGAGTTATCGGGCGGAGGCCAAGTTCACCACCTGGCTTTACCGGATTGCGACCAACCTGGGCGTGAACCACGCGCGCGATACGAAATATGAGCGGGCGGCGCAGAATGTCTATCTGGACCAGCCCGATCCTGAAACCGGCACCACCCCGGATGTCGCCGACCTGACGGCTTCCGTCGAACAAGAGCTGGTGAAGGATGAGCGGATGCGGGCCATCCGCCAGCATGTGCTGGCACTGCCGGAGAGGCAGAAGAATGCAGTCCTGATGCATAAGTATCAGGGCCTGGACTACAAGCAGATTGGCGAGGTACTGAAGTTGAGCGAGTCCGCGACCAAGTCGCTGCTCTTCCGCGCCTATCAGACGCTCAGAGAACGTTTGAAAGATTTTGTTTAAGCCTTGGGAAACGAAGTAAAAAGATTGGTGAGAAAAATGAACTGCCGAATTACAAATGAAAATTTGATGGACCTGTTGAGCGATGAGACGAGCAGCAGCCCTGCTCTCTCCGAAGCGCGGAGCCATGTGGCTGCATGCGCTGCATGCGAACAGAAGCTTGCCGAGATGCGCTCCACCATGGCTCTTCTGGACGCATGGGAAGCTCCTGAGCCTTCTCCTTATTTCAATGCCCGGATGTCGGCGCTATTGCGCGCAGAGCGCGAGGCCGAGCCGGCCGGATTCTTCGAGCGGCTGCGCGCCCGTCTGCTGTTCGGATCGAACATGCATCTGCGCCCGGTTGCCGCGGGAGCGCTGGCCCTGCTCTTGCTCATTGGAGGCGGAACCTATGCCGGCTTCATGAATACGGCCCCTGCTCCGGCGGCGCACACTTCGGCCACCATCCGCGATCTGCAATCGCTGGATGACAATTCGCAGGTGTTTCAGCAGCTGAATGCGCTGGATCAGCAGGACGACGAAGATAATGGAACAACCTCCAACAGCACTCTATAGAAGCGTGACTGTTTAGAGCGCTGCGGGGGACCTGTCGTTGCGTGGTATTGGAACGGAAACAGCAGTAGCGGAATAGTCCCGGGTTACATTTGCAGTTTGTGGCTGTCTTCACTGCAGCCTTGCCTTGGAAGACGAGAGTGAATATGAGAGTGGGGAAGAAAAAGACGGCGAGCCGCAATCATGGGCTCCTCAGGACGGGTTTGCCCGCATTGAGCCGTTTTTGTATCCCTGCTCTTATCTTGGCGCTCGGCTGCGCGCCTCTCGTTTCAGAAACCGGCGTGCGGCAGCCTGCTCATCCCCCCGCTCAGGCTTCCGCTCCCGCACCGCAGAATCGGCCTATGCCGGAAGTCCGGCAGGGTACTGTTCCGCCCAGAGCGGCCGCTCCACGTCCTGGCCAGCAGCATTTACCGGAGTGGTGGAACAACCACCGCGACCTGACCCCCGACCAGCAGGCCGACGCTCTGCGCAGAGAGCCGGGTTTTCGCAATCTGTCCCCGGACCAGCAGCAGCGGCTCATCAACCGGCTGCACACCCTCGACCAGAAGACTCCGGAGCAGCGGCAGCGAATTCTCGCTCGCAATGAAGCCTTCGAGCGCCTTTCACCCGAGCGCCGCCAGGAAGTGCGCGGAGCCGCGCAGGCCCTCAACCAGATGCCCCCATATCGACAGCAGGTAGTGCGTCATGCCTTCCAGCAGTTAAGGCGCATGCCTCCTGAACAGAGGCAGCAGTTGCTGAACTCAGGTGTTTACGGAGGGCAGTTCTCTCCTCAGGAGCGCACTGTTCTGGGCAATTTACTTTCGATTGAGCCTTACGAGGCGCAGCGCACGATCCCTCAGCCTTATTTCGGACGGCCCTGATTCAAACGGTGAGACTGAACAGAATCCCACCCGGATGTTCGTGGGTAGAGCCCGGTGCGGCAAATTTTCAGCTCGCGGGCTCAGCAGGAGACGCTGCGGCTTCACCCGGATTGACCAGGTCGCGGAGCTCTTTGCTGGGCTTGAAATACGGAACGCGCTTGGCGGGCACATCGACCTTCGCCCCGGTTTTGGGATTGCGGCCGATACGCGGTTTGCGCTGCCGGATGCGGAAGCTGCCGAATCCGCGGATCTCGATCTTATCGCCTGATTTGAGCGCGCCGATGACCGCGTCGAAGATGGTGTCTACGATGACTTCGCCGTCGCGCCTGGTGAGATCGCCAAGCTGTGTGACTTCTTCAACCAGTTCTGCCTTTGTCATGTCGCTGCGCTCCGCCTATAGGGTAACTCGTTATCACAATAGTAGATGCGTCTAATTTATGCACAACATTCACAGAATTGACTCTTTTGCACTCTTTCCGGCAACGGAATAGCTGCTGGAACTGGATTTTTACTTCGATGGTTCCAAACCCCACTCCGTGAATCCAATAAAGCGTATGATAGCTGATGATTTGCCACAAGTTGACAGGTTCCCCTACGTGCCAGTTCAGTACAGTATTGTAATTCCGGCTTATAACGAAAGTGCGCGCATCGGGCGAGCTCTCACAGATGTGACAGCCGCCGTCAAAAGAAATGGCTGGGACGCCGAAGTTCTGGTCGTCAACGACGGTTCCACCGACGATACCGCCGCGATCGTGCAGGCATTTGCCGCAAATCATCCCATCATCCGCCTGATTCAAAACAACGGAAATCGGGGCAAGGGATATAGTGTCCGCCACGGCATGCTGGAGGCCGCGGGGAGCATCGTGATGTTTACCGATGCCGACCTGTCCTCTCCCATGGACGAAGCGGAGCGGCTCTTTACCGCCATCCGCGAAGGTGCCGATGTGGCCATCGGATCGCGCTGGCTGGACCGCGGACGCCAGACCATTCATCAACCAATCTACCGCCAGTTTTTCGGGCGCTGCTTCAACGCTGTTACTCGCATGGTGATGCAGCTGCCTTTCGCCGATACACAGTGCGGCTTCAAGGCGTTCACACGCTCGGCGGCGCAGGCTGTCTTTCAATTGCAGAGGATCGAGCGCTGGGGATTCGACCCGGAGATCCTGTTCATCGCATTGAAACGCGGTTACCGGGTGCGGGAGGTTGCTGTGACCTGGGGACACGATGAGCGTTCGCGGATCAGCTATCTCAAGGACGGCATCAAGATGCTGGAAGAGCTGGTATATATCCGCTGGAATGCGCTGGTGGGAGCTTACAACCGGCAGGTGAAAGAGTTCGTTCCCCAAATGCCCACAGCCAAGAGCTAGGCCTCAGCTGTCGAAATCAAATCTGGATGCGGATTTTAGGCGCAAAAAGAGCTCTCCTGCCAGGAGAGCTCTTTTTTGGTAATGCTTTCGTTTACGAGGCCAGCGTCGCCAGCTCCGGCGTTCGTCGCGACCGAAGCCCTGTTCTGGTGACGACGCGAACACCGTTCCGAGTCTGCTCCATCATCAGCGTCTCAGAACAGGTTCCGCAGAGCCAGAAGTGTTCCATTCGATGGGCCTTGCTTTGGTTTCCGTCATCCGCCTTCAGTGCAGCGTCGAACACAAATACACGTCCGTCGCGCAGGTAGTGAAGCGGTTTTGCGCACTGAGGATTCGCGCAGCTTTTTAACATAGGACCCTCTCCGAACCGGGCACCGTTGATGCCCCTCACTTGCTCACATCGATGTTGTCTTACGCTTTCATGGTTAGAATCGCAGCCGGTGCAGGCTTTCGCACCACGCAGCTGCCGTCTTCGTTCATGGACTAACTTAACTTGAGATGCCGGGACTCCCCACCTCGAGTTGCCCTTAAGATGCGCTTACTTCAGTACCGGAGGCAAGTTTTTCTTTTCACTACAGCGTTACCACAGGACAAGGCACGCTGATGATACGAAGCAGTGTGCGAAAATAACCAGTTGGCTCTGCCAGACGGAAGCAGCTGTTGGACATTGAGGATATATTGCCTCTTGCTGCCGCCTTCTGCTCTGTTAGATGCCAAACCTGTTCGCGAATTACAACCTCCCAACGCGTTTTAGAAAGATTTGACGGAACCAGAGATTTCCTGATGCCCATTTTGCGCTCCGCTTTTATCGCTCTTTCCCGAAATCAACCTCTTCGACATTTCTCCGAGCGTTCTTCCGTCGGGCGCCGCATGTCTTCACGATTTGTGGCCGGCCTAACGGTAGAAGACGCCCTCAAGGCTGCGGAAGCGATTCAGAACCAGGGCATCGCCTCCACCCTGGACAGCCTGGGCGAAAACGTGACGACTCCCCAGGAGGCGCAGCGCTCCGCGGACATCTACCACCGCTTACTGGACGCAATTCAGTCGCGAAAGCTCAACGCCAATGTCAGCGTCAAGCTGACTCAGATGGGCATGGACCTCGACCCGGAGCATGAGCTGGCGCGGAAGATCGTTTCCGATCTGGTCGACCACGCCGTCGCTGCCGGTACTTTTGTCCGCATCGATATGGAAGGCACGGAATACACACAGGCCACCATCGACCTGGTGCGCACGCTGCATGCGAAGCCGGAAAACCGCGGACACGTTGGCATCGTGATCCAGGCCTACCTGTATCGCAGCGCGGACGACATTGCCACGCTGACGGCCGACGGTATCCGCATCCGGCTATGCAAGGGTGCCTATAAAGAGCCGGCAAACCTGGCTTTCCCGGAAAAGACGGACGTCGATGCGAATTTCGTAAAGCTGACCCGGCAGCTTCTCGACACGGAGATCTATCACGGCATCGCCACACACGATGACGCCATGGTCGACGCAGCCAAAGAATATGTCCGGACGAAGAACATCGGCCGAAACAAGTTTGAATTCCAGATGCTCTACGGGATTCGTCGCGATCTGCAGCGGGCACTCGTCGCCGAAGGTTACAACGTGCGCGTCTATGTACCCTTTGGCGCCGAGTGGTATCCCTACTTCATGCGGCGGCTGGCTGAGCGCCCGGCAAACGTCTTATTCCTGGCGAAAAACTTCTTCCGCTCGTAAGAGCAGCCCCCATCTCTGAATCACGATGTGGCGCCCGGCTGGCACCGGTCAGTTGCTGGCTGTTTCTTTCGGCTTAGAGGGCTTTTGAACATTGAGTGGAATCTGAAGCGTCCCCAGGCGGCCAGAAACCAGGTCCCACACCGCAAGGTAGAGATATTCGTCGCCCTTCTCCAGATCGATCGGCTGGTTGATGGAAATAGGCGCATCCGGATGGAGGCGTACAAACTCTGCGTCTACGGACGCACCGATGCGCTCCGCCACGCTTACGACCGTGCTGCCCTCGCGATTGATGGCGTAGACGGCAATCCCGAAGTTCACCTTCGCCTTATCGCCAGGCTGTTGACCTTGGACGCCCTCAAGCGTAAGCGCACTGGCCGGCACCGAGTAACGGATGGAGAACGAGATTGTCCCTCTTTTCGGCGGCTTAGCCGGCACATTGATCGCGGACGCTGGCAATGAAGCGAGGGCAGGGTCTGCCGTCGGCAGCACACGCGCCTCGAAAATGATGGGGGTGCTGCGCAGCGCCGGCTCTTCGATCTTCTGCCCGTCGGCCAGAAGACGCGTTCTCGGCTTTTCCTGCCGCTCCGGACCTCCGACGCTTCCGTCGGCAAAATATCCGGTACGGTAGCTCAGATTGTAGGAGCTGCCCTTGATCTCGATTCGCACCTTATGCCACTTGTTATCGAGATGGAAGCTCTGGGGAGAATACGTCAGCGTGTAGAAGTTGCCCCCGGTTTCGATGGTCCGGTTAGCCGCTTCCTTCAAACCGTTGGTGTTGTAAAAGGCAGTTCCCCCCGTCGCATGCGCCACGTCATTCATGACCGAGTGCTGCAAGAAAGCTCTACGGCCGCCGGTGCCCACAGTCAATCCTCGCGCATCGATGGGATAGACAGCGATGCGTTCCTTCTCCAGTTCATCGTAGAGATTTCGCCAGGCTTCGGAATTCTCGAAAACCGTCGCATCCTCGCGCAGGAAAAGAGTCGATCCGCCGGAAAACCACATGATGTTCTTATGCCCGGCAAACTGGCTGAGGTAAACAGCAAGCTGGCTCAGGGTATCGATATCGCTCAGGTACTCGCGTCCGTGCGGCGGAAACCGTGGGATCGCCTTCTTCACCGCCGCCTGGAGCAGCGCGTGATCGGTGGTGAAGTTCTGCAGCAGAACACATCCAGGCCCAGCGCGCAGATAGATGGCGAGAGACTGGCCATCGGGCAGATTCTTGAGGAACTGCGTCAGCTGGTAGTTGAGATACATCTGGTCGACAATCTCGAGGTTCGTGACATCGATGATGACGATGTCGAGCACCGGCGGCAGATGATTGAGAAAGTCATTGCTGTAACTTCCCGCAGAAGTTGAAGCCGGCACAGCCACCACAGGATTGGCCGCTGGAACATGCTCTTCAAAAGAAGCAATCGCCTGCGGTTTGTTGTTATCGAAGATATGGAAGAGCGATTGAGAAAGACCATGAACCGGCTTGCCCTGCTTATCGGTCACAGTTACGTCGGTGAGCACCACTCGGGATTCCGCGCGGAAGGTATAGCCGGGCTGATCCTGCGGAGCTTCGGAGCTGCCGGATGGCTGCTGCGTTTGAGAGGCGGCCAGTGACGTTGCGAGCAAAACAACAATAGGGAACGGCAACGCACTTCGCCATGACATCGGGTTACCTCAACCCAATGTTGACGGATGGATGAAGCGTTAAGTTGCTCCGATGCAACCATGAGAAACGGTTTGTCACCTCCTTCCGTATGTGAAGTCCCTCGTATGTTGCGTCATAGATTCCATTACCGAAGGCGAATCTTAGCGGGCAGGAGTTACCGTGGCTTCAACCTGCATTTTTCCTTTGTTTTCGAGGTTGTCGGATGAGAAGACGATCATGGGCTTGCCGATGGGCAGCACGGTAGAAGCTGACCAGCGGTTCTGGCGGATGATCGGCGTTGTGGGCTCGGCGACCCCGCCCGGGGTTGCCAGGCTGCTCACCTCAACGCTTATTCCCAATGCCAATCCCTGAGCTGTTTCATGCACGTCTTTGCAGTCGAGGTTCACGCCAACGTCGAGATACTGGATATCTCCCTCTTTGGAGCTCACGTGCACGGGTATCCTGGTGCCGGTGCGCACCTGCGATAAAGATGAGGGCTTTGTCGAAATATCAGTGTGGTACGCACGGCTGTTGACGGCTTTTCCGTCCTCGCCAAGCTCTCTCACAACGAGTTCAAGGTGATAGTGGTTTTCCGGAACTGCGACCTGCGTTTCCTGCGCGGGCGCCGGTTGAACCAACATCGGGACGGTGAATAAAAGACAGAAGAGAATAACCAGCTTGCGCACGAATGGCTCCTTTAATTGCCGCCCTTATCCGGCGGGTTGAGAGGTGAAATATGAATAGCCGCGATGCTGAGCGGTTTGACGTCATGCGAACTTGCATCAATGAGCTGTGCCGGAACAGCAGCATTACGGTGGGCGAGAAATACCAGAGCTTCTTCTTCCCGGCTGAGCGGTTGCGGTGTGGGAAAGACTTGCTGCTTGGGCACAGGCAATTTATGGATCGCGGAACGGACCTCGTTTTTCGCACGAGTACGTAGCGGCCGAACGGTGCGGATGACGTGCGGCGTTATTTCCATGGCCGCTTCCGGGATTCGCGGCACGACGGATGGAGTCGCCACCTGAGAGATCGAACGCGACTCTCGCGACGTCGTCCGGTGCGGACTGACCAGCATCGCAATCAACACCGCAGCGGCTACCGGAAGCGCAATCGCCCAGGGCAGCCAGCCGCGCGCTACTCGGCGGTTCTCATTCTGCCGGACAGCGGCCAAAACGCGCACTGAAAAATTGGAAGACTCTTCAATGTCGGCATAGGTAGCGAGCGCCTCGTCGAGCAGCGCATCGAGATCGTCTTTATCGCGCATAGCGCTTCTCCATCAACTCGCTCAGCTTCTCTTTGAGCATCTGCCGTGCGCGCAAAAGACGCGTGCGCACTGTGCCTTCAGGGATACCGAGGATCGCGGCAATCTCCCGCGAGTTGAGCTCTTCTATCGTCGAGAGGGCAAGCGGCTGACGCAGCTCCTGAGGCAAGGTGTCGACCATGCGATGGACGATCGCGTGCCTGTTTGCCGAAATCGCCGCCTGCTCCGGAGTGGGTGCGCTCGATGCAGCATCGAATTCGCCCAGTTCGGTAGTTGCCTGCCTCATCTGCGCCTGCGGAACACGATCGACGGCCATGCGCCAGGCGGTACGGGCCAGGAACGCGCGCTCGTCCTCAATTCCCTGCCACGTGTTGTTGCGATACAGCTTCAGAAACATCTCCTGTGCTACGTCCTCGGCATCGTGGCTGTTGCGCAGGATGGCGTAGACGACGCGGAAGACGAAGCGCGACTGACGCTTCACCAGCGCTTCGAATTCCAGATCGTCATTGTTTGCCAACCTTGCGGGGCTCCCTGCGTCCCCTTCCGTGATGCAAGGGCAACATTCAACCGCAAAGACGGTGCGGGAAGGAAGAGTGTTCAGATTTGTTCTCACTGGGGGTGAGGGCCCGGGCGCCAGCCGCTCTTCCCTCCCAGGTTCTGGACCCAATCCTCGGACGCAGGCCGGACACGTCCACCTCGAAGCCGTCTACATGCTCTCCGCATACAGAAACGGCCGCATACTCTTGCTTCTCCAGAAATAGGCGAGGATGATGACGCTCGCGACCGCCGCATACGCACACCACAGCGAAGTGAAGGCGTACCTTCTGACCGCCATTACCACGAGAAGAATGGCCAGGTTTGCGGCGCCGAAGATAACCATGGCGCGAACCTTCGAGAAAAACAGCGAGCCGCAGGTGGCGATCACGTACAAGACCGCGACAACCGTGTTGTTCGTCGCAGGATTGATGTAGACGATGCTGTTTTCCTTCACAAAAACCTGCAACGGGAAGGCGGTCAGCGCCCACAGGATATAGAGAGCCGTGCCACCGCCGATCAGGAGAAAAGGCAGCATGCGCCGGCGGCTCCTCACGTCGGGTTCGAAGAGCAGCACGCTGAGCGGAAGCAGAAATGGAAGAAATCCCTGCGCATACAAAACAAATGCGGCACCCATATCGTGCGCGACGTTTTTTGAGAGAATGCCGTCAAGCCCGAGCCAGACAAATCCTTCAATGAACTGGTGAACTGCGAATAGTGCAGGAAGCGAGGCGAAGAGCAGTTCGCGACGATGCTTCACATGGGTAAGCGTGACGACACCCACCGTGCCCAGAACTCCACTGCCCACAAAATTTGCCGTTGCGGAAAAGCACATCGCGCCTTATCTCTTTCAGGCTACGGATAGGTCTGGCTTGGTCTTTGGCTAGGATTGAGGCAAATTCAAGCTGGCGGTTTAGTTCTGTCCTACAAATAGCGCATCCTTGGTTCCATTCGAAGAACTGCAGATGATCTGCACTTCGTCGCCCTTTTCAGGATCGTATCTGCGGCCGTCCACAGCTCCCATCGAAGTCTCGACAGCCGTCTTGTCGCCAATCTGGAAAGACTCGCTGCCTCCCGCCTTAGTCTCGATCTTCAGAAGATGCTGGCGCCGATCGAAGCCTACGACCTTTCCGCTGTCGCTTTCGAGCTTACCAGCGCCAAGATCCTCGACTGCAATAGCTGTCCGGGGACCAACGCCGCTGACCACAAAAAATACGACCACCTCTTCGCCCTTCTTGCTAAATTCACTTGCCGGCGTCGTATCGGCGCGGAGATCCTTGTCGATTTCAATCTTCGCGTTCTTGCCCGTTGCCACACTGAAGAGCCCACCGTCGCCATCGCTGTTGTCGACGGTCATGGTTTTGGCCGCCGGATTGACTGCACTCACGGTTCCGGCCAGAGCATGAACTACCTCTTGCGCGGTGGCCAAAGAAGCAGACAGAACGAAACACCCCAATGGCAGACAAAGTTTGAAAACAGGTTTCAGCATATGTTCCCCTCTTTTCTTTTCGCGGTAGTGGTTTTGTGAGAGTTGCCTGAAATACTGCTCTACAAAAGCGGCCTAAGTATACGCCAGCGACGAAGAGCAGCGTATCAGCCGGTGTGCCCTGCGGCAGCGCTCCACACCAGCTTCGCGCCGCGGCCGCTCAAACATTTAGAATAAGTTCTGCTTTCATCCAAAATTTGCGCCGCCTGAATGCGGCTGGAAAGACTCTCTTCGCAATGCATCGCTGGTCAAAATTGTTTGTTCCCACTCTCCGCGAGGCTCCGGCCGATGCCGAAGTCGCCAGTCACAAGTTTCTTCTCCGCTCGGGATACATCCGCCAGCTGGGCGCCGGAATTTATTCCTATTTGTTCATGGGCCAGCGGTCGATCCAGAAGATTATCGGGATCGTGCGCGAGGAGATGAACACCATCGGGCAGGAGTTTCTGCTGCCCGGCATCATGCCTTCGGAACTCTGGGAGCAGAGCGGCCGCTGGACGGCCATTGGGCAGAATATGTTTCATCTACAGGACCGCAAGGGCGCTTGGATGTGCCTGGGCTTTACCCACGAAGAGGTGATGACCGATATCGCGCGCAAGGAGCTGCGCAGCTACAAGCAGCTTCCGCAGATCTGGTATCAGATTCAGACCAAGTATCGCGACGAGCCGCGGCCCAAGGCCGGCCTGCTGCGCGTGCGGCAGTTCATCATGAAGGACAGCTACTCCTTCGACATCGACGCGGCGGGACTCGACAAAAGCTTCGAACTGCATGATGCCGTGTATCGCAAGATATTCACGCGCTGCGGTCTCAAGTTTGTTTCCGTTGAGGCCGACTCGGGCGCCATGGGCGGCACGCAGTCACAGGAGTTCATGGTCTACACCGACGCGGGCGAAGACCTGATCGCCAGCTGCGCCAAATGCGGCTATGCGGCCAACATGGAAAAGGCGAAGTCGCAGCTGGGAGCCGTGACGGAGATGGAGCCGACAGGTGACGGCATGCCCGAGCTGGTCCACACTCCGGGTAAAGCAGCCATCGCCGATGTGGCGGAGTTCTTCCAGATTTCTCCGGCCTCCGATATCAAAACCGTCGCGTACATGGGCGAAGTCCGCAAAGGCAAGGAGACGGTCTGGGTGCCAGTCGTCGCTTTCCTCCGCGGCGATCACTTCGTAAACGAGACCAAGCTGACGAGCGCAGCCAAGGTCAGCGAGTTGCGCACGATGAACGGCGACGAGCTGGAGAAATACTTTGGCGGACCTGCCGGCTATCTCGGACCGGTTGGCCTCAATCCCGCGAAAGCACTGCACGACGGCGGTGTGAATGTCATCGTCGATCTCGGCCTCGAAAACCGGAAGAACCTGGTCGGCGGCGCCAACAAGCTCGACTATCACTTCCGCAACATCACTCCGGGCCGGGATTTCACCTGGACCGTGCTTGCCGATATCCGCAACGTCGCGGAGGGGGAAGGCTGCCCGGTATGCGGAACGCCGCTGAAGGTGGCGAAGGCAGTAGAGATCGGACACATCTTCAAGCTCGGCTACCGCTACACAGAGAGCATGGGCGCGCGTGTACTTGACCCCAACGGCAAGGAAGTGACGCCGATCATGGGCAGCTACGGAATCGGCATCGAGCGCATCCTCACCGCTTCGATTGAGCAGAACAACGATGCGAACGGCTTCTGGCTGCCCACGGCGATTGCTCCTTTCGATGTGGTGGTGACCATCACCAATGTCTCGGACGCCGCGCTGGTCGAGGCAGGCACACAGATCGCCGAGTCGCTGGAAGCAGCCGGCTTCGATGTGCTGCTCGACGATCGCGAAGAGCGGGCCGGGGTGAAGTTCAAGGACGCCGATCTGGTCGGGATCCCGTTCCGCGTGAATGTGGGCAAAAAGATCGCGGAAGGCAAGGTGGAGCTGGCCACGCGAGCCTCAGCTTCTTCGGTCGACGTGGCCATCGGGGATGTGGTTGCAGAGCTGAAAGCTCGCTTGACCGCCTGATTCTTCTTCAGAAGTAAGTAAGAAAGGGCGTCCGGACTTATCAGCCGGACGCCCTTTTTCCTCTGCGCGGAGAGGACACGCGCCGAGACTCGGACGGCAGAGTCGCATTGTGGGAGAATGGCGGTGGCTTCGGCCGCTCCTCCACACGGAGCAACTGGAAGCGCGGCCGCGCAGCTTCATGCGAACGGTGATGCGAAAGCGAGTGTGCAAATGTTTGACCCCGAGCATGTAGAGCGGCTGAGGCACAGCGTCACGGAATGGAACGCGTGGCGCATGGCCAATGAAAGTACCGTGCCCAAGCTTGCCGGAGCCGATCTTGCAGCGGCGGACCTCACCCGGGCCGATCTGCGCGGGGCACGGATGCATGGCGTGAATCTGAACCGGGCAAATCTGCGGGAAGCCAATCTCGAGCTCGCACGGCTGGGCGAAGCCAATCTGAGCAGCGCGAAGCTGGATTCCACCATGCTCGCCGGAGCCGACCTCTCCGGTGCAAACCTGAAAAAGGCGCGGCTCTATCACGCCTGGCTGAGCGAGGCGAACCTCTCCGGTGCCAATCTCAGTCACACCAACCTCGGCGGCGCACACTTTAGACGGGCCAATCTTGAAGCGGTAAACCTTAGCGATGCGATGCTCGTTCATCTCCAGGATTTCGGCGACGGGCTCTATGCCGGCCAAACAGATTTCTCCGAAGCGAACCTGAAGGGAGCGAATCTTACCCGTGCCGACCTCAGAGCAGCCGTATTGAACAAGGCCGATCTACGCGGAGCAAACCTGAGCGACGCGGTGCTGGCAGACGCCTCCATGCAGCACACGCTGCTCGATCGCGCGATCATGATCAACACCGATTTGCGCGGAGCCGATCTGACCGGCGCGTCGATCTACGGCATTTCGGCGTGGAGCCTGCGCACCGAGGGCACGAAACAGCACGACCTGATCATCCGGCGCAGCGAACAGGACGCGCCGTTCACAGTCGATGACATCGAGGTGGCGCAGTTCATCTACATGTTGCTCGACAACCGCCGGATACGGAATGTGATCACCACCATCACGTCGAAGGTGGTGCTGATCCTGGGGCGTTTTTCAACCGAGCGCAAAGCGGTGCTCGATGCCCTGCGCGAAGAACTGCGGCGGCGCAACTATATGCCGGTGATCTTCGATTTTGAGCCGTCGGAAAATCGCGACCTTACGGAGACCATCGGAACGCTGGCGCATCTGGCGCGCTTCGTGATCGCCGACCTGACCGATGCGAAGAGCCTCCCTCAGGAGCTCTCAACGATTATTCCAGCGCTGCCCTCGGTTCCGGTACAGCCCATTCTGCTCGACGGCTCGACAGAATACGCGATGTTCGGCCACTGGATGCGATTTCCGTGGGTGCTGCCGGTGGTCAAGTATCCGGGAATTGAGGTGCTGCTGGGGATGATCGAGGAGAAAATCATTCAGCCTGCCGAGCAACAAGCCGCAGCGCAGATAGCAAGTGCAGCTCCTCCCGGCTAATTTGGCGGTCCCGGCTATTCTTTTGCAGCCCGCTCCAGCTCGGCGATATCCAGCTTCTTCATCCCCAGCATGGCCTTCATGGCCTTGGGATTTCGGATGAGATCGGGCAGGCGCGCGGGAACGATCTGCCAGGAGATTCCGTATTTGTCCTTAAGCCATCCGCATTGGCTCGGGGTGCCTCCTTCTGAGAGTTTTGACCAATAATGATCAACGTCCTGCTGGTTGTCGCAGCGCACTACGAAGGAAATGGCCTCAGTGAAGGGGAAGAGCTGCTCACCGTTCAGAGCCTTGAACTTCTGCCCGTCGAGCTCGAAGGAGATGGTAAACATGGTGCCCGGCGTTCCCGGCCCATCGGGACCGTTGCGCGTCTCTTCGATGCGTCGGGAATTGGGAAACACAGAGCAATAGAAATCGACCGCTTCTTCAAGACGTACGTCCAGCCAGAGAAACGGCGTGATACGAGGATAAGTTTCGAGGGCGCCCATGACCTGCCATTTTAGACAGCGGCGCCTGGCGCGTGGAAGACGTGAATTTCAGCATGCTGCTGCGCCTGTTTTTGCATCCGAACGTCATACATACAGAATTCTGCGGCGCGTGCAATTTCTTGACGGATTCGCGAGCCGGCGTGAATGCCGGTTCCGCCCGGAATCGCTAAAATGGTGAAAGAGATTCCCGATTGGCCGTAAAAATTAAATTCGCCGGGCCCGGCACCACATCCGCTGCCCTCCAGTCTGTTTTCACGCGCAAAGTTCTACTCATCGCCGGAGCGGTGGTGGCCTTCTGTTTTCTGGTTTTCGCCTCCATCTTTGGCTTCTACTACGTTAAATATCAGCACATTGTGGATGACCGGCTGGCCAAGCCTCTCTTCGCGAATACCGCGAAGATCTACGCCGCGCCGGTGGAGCTGCGCCCGGGGCAGAAGTACACCGCCCGCTATATCGCGCAGCAGCTTCGCGAGGCTGGTTATTCAGGCGATAGCGGCCACGACGCTTCCTCCATGGGCACGTACTCAGAGGGTGCGGAGAGCATCACCATCCATCCCGGAGCGCAGTCGTTTCACGCCCCCGACTCGGCCACGGTGACCTTAGACAACGGCGCGATCAGCCGGATTACCGGCGCAAATGGGCAGGAACTCGAGGCTTATGAGCTGGAACCGATGCTCATCACCGACCTCTCCGACCAGAGCCGGGCCAAGCGCAGATTGGTAACTTACGACGAGCTGCCGCCCACCATGGTGCAGGCCGTCACCTCCATCGAAGACCGCCGCTTTTTCGAGCACGGCGGGGTGGACTATTACAGCCTGATCGGATGGACCTGGCACGATCTCCGCGGCGATCGGCGGTACGCCGGCGGCGCGTCGACACTGACCATGCAGCTGGCAAAGATGTTCTTCCTGACGCCCGAGCGCACCTTCAAGCGCAAGTTCCTTCAGGTAGTGATCACCTTTCAGCTCGAACATCGCTTCTCCAAGCAGAAGATTTTCGAGATTTACGCCAATCAGGTTCCGCTTGGACAGCGCGGAAGCTTTTCCATCAATGGCTTTGGCGAGGCGGCGCAGGCGTATTTCGGCAAGGACGTGCGGCAGCTGACTTTGCCGGAGTGCGCACTGCTGGCCGGATTGATCCAGAGCCCAAGCCGGTTGAATCCTGACCGGCACATGGAGCGGGCACTCAAGAGACGCAACGTCGTGCTGGATGCAATGGTGGAAACCGGCGCGATAACCAAAGAGCAGGCGGAGCAGGCAAAGGACACACCGGTCAAACTCGCCCCCGGAGCCGTGGATGCCGGTGAAGCTCCGTACTTTGTAGACCTGGTCCGCGAGCAGCTTTCGCAGCGGCTTGGCGATGCCGAATACAACCAGGAAGGACTGCGGATTTACACCTCTCTCGATCCTCAGCTACAGAGCGCAGCGACCGAGGCTGTCAACGAAGAGATGAAGGTAGTGGATGCGCAGGTGGAGCGTCTGCATGCACGCCGGGTGAAGAACGGCGACGATGCACCGATCATCTATCCGCAGGTGGCGCTGATCGCGCTTGATCCCCACACCGGCGAGGTGCTGGCGCTCGTGGGCGGACGCAACTATGGAGTTAGCCAGTTCAACCATGCCGTATCCCACCGGCCAACCGGGTCCATCTTCAAGCCTTTCGTCTATGCGGCCGCATTCAACACCAGCCTGGCTGGAGCACAACTCACAAATACCGATGGAACCAGCGCCACGTTCACGCCCGTAACCATTCTGCACGACGAGCAGACGACGTTTACCTTTGCCAACAACCAGACTTATTCGCCAAGAGATTTCGAAGGCAAGTATTTCGGTGACATCACGGCGCGCGAGGCGTTGGAGCGCTCACTGAACAACGCGACCATCGCGCTGGCCGAGATGGTGGGCTACAACAATGTGGCCTCACTGGCGCGCGACGCGGGCATCAAGTCGGCCCGAGGCACTCCGGCAATGGCCATCGGCGCATATGACGCCACTCCGCTGGAGATGGCTGGCGCTTACACCGTCTTTGCCAACAATGGCGTCAAGATCGACCCCTGGATGGTCTCGTCGGTACGCAGCCCCAACGGCGATCCAATTGTCGATTACACGCCGGCGACAAAGCCAGTGCTCGATCCACGCGCCGCCTTCCTCACCACGGCGTTGATGGAAGATGTGATGAATCACGGCACCGCGGAAGTAGTGCGAGCGGCGGGCTTCCGTGCGCCGGCGGCAGGCAAGACCGGCACCTCGCATGACGCATGGTTTGCCGGTTTCACCAGCAACCTCCTCTGCATCGTGTGGGTCGGGAATGACGACTACACCGACATCAAGATCGAGGGCGCTCATGCGGCCGCACCGATATGGGCCGACTTTATGAAGCGCGCTGTCGAACTCCCGCAATATTCCGATACGAAGGAGTTTGTGCCGCCCGAGGGATTGGTACAGGTAAAGCTGGATAAGGCGACGAACCTGATTGCCGATGCCAGCTGCCCTGACGACTACACCGCGACTTTCCTGGAGGGCACGCAGCCCACCGACACCTGCGATCACTCGAACGGCGACCAGAGAAATCTTTTCCAGAGGTTATTTGGCCTGGGCGAAAAACCGCCGAACACCGGCCCCGTGCCCGCGCCTGCAGTGACATCGGGACAGCAGTCCACGCCTGCCCAGCCAACATCGTCGGCAGCCGCGACGAGCCAACCCGCTCCCGCAGCGCCCGCCCAGCAGAAGAAGCCCGGTTTCTTCAAGCGGCTCTTCGGCGGCGGAAAGAAGAACGATCAGCAGCAGCCGGAACAACAACCTGCGCCACAGCCGCAGTAGGCGGCTACGCCTCTGTTATTTGCCCAGCTGTGGCTTATTGCCCGGTGTTCGCGTAGTAGCCGGTTCGGTTGCGAATGACATAAGGCATTCCGTCGACGGGCGGCTTGGTCAGCGTTACGTGGATAGCTCTGAACTGCGAATCAGCGATACGGCGGGCCGGATAGTAGCCAATCAGATATTGCGTGCGTAAATCTTCTGACACCTTGTGGAAGATGGCGTCGAGATTTCCCGCCTCAGCGTAGTAATATTTGCCGCCGGTCTGCTCGGAGAGCGTGATCATTGCATGCTCTCCTGCGGTATCGCGTCCGGCATCAGCCATGATGGGCAGATCGATGATGCTGTAAACCATCACCTCCCCGCGCAGCGCCTGTTCCAGCGCCTGCGGATAGTCCGTTCCCTTCACCGTATTTCCGCCGTCCGAGATGAGCACCAGGACCTTGCGTCCGCGCCGCGTGGAAAGGCTCTGCGAAGCCAGATAAATGGCATCGTAAAGCGCTGTCGCCGGACCGTAGGAGAGATTCTCCAAACCGGAATCGATGCGGTGGATGTTGTTCGTGAAGGGCACAACCTCGCGCACATCGGAGTTGAAGTCCATCAGGTCCATCTGATCGACAGGCCGCAGCAGCGCGTGGACAAAGTTATGTGCTGCGCTCTTCTCGATGGCAATATCCTTGTGCACGCTGCCACTGGTGTCGATGGCCATCACCATGGAGAGCGGCATACCGGTATCGCGCTCGAAAAATGCAATCTTCTGCGGATGGCCGTCCTCGGTCAGGGCAAAATCGCTTTGACCCAGGCCGGGAACGGGAGATCCGTTTACGTCTGTCACAGTGACAAATACGTTTACCAGATGCACATTCACCTGAATGGGCGGCAGCTGACTCTGCGCAGCCGGCGGCCCATAGATGTTTGGAGCCAGTTGGGCACGCACAGCAGCGGGCGCAGCAAACACAAGAATCGCGATGATAGCCTGCAGCCTCAACTAGCAGCCTCCGTATCTTTCTTGACGAGTATGTCCGCGGGGAAGGACTCGCCATCCGCCCAGACCGCGCCGTCCTCGAAGTGTTCCTTCTTCCATATCGGCACAGTGCGCTTAAGAGTATCGATCAACCATCGGCAGGCGTCGAAAGCAGCCCCGCGATGGGCGGAGGCCACGGCAATCAGCACGCTGGTTTCGCCGATCTCAAGCCTGCCCAGCCGGTGGACCACTGCTACCTGGCGGATATCGAAGTCCACGCACGCCTTCGCCGCCAGCTCCTGCATCTGCTTCAAAGCCATCTCTTCGTATGCTTCGTAATTGAGATAGAGCGTTTTGCGCCCGCGCGTATTGTTGCGCACAATGCCGTCAAAGACGGTGACGGCTCCGTCTTCGCCCTGCTTAAGCGCCGCAATCATCTGGGCTGCCTCGATGCGCTCGCGGGTGAGGAATACTAGATTCCCGGATGCGCCTCCGCTCACCGGCGGCAGGAGTGCCACTTCGTCTCCATCACGAAGCGTATGCGTAGAGGTGACGTATTCCCGATTGACGGCTACAGCGATCGAAGACCAGAGATTGTCGGGTGCGTTGACTGCTCGACGACAGCTATGGAGCAGATCGGCGACGGTAGCGCCGGCAGGAAGGTCAACTTCACTGGTGGTTTCAGAGAATAGGTCTTTCAGGACACCGAAGACGAAAAGTCGTACACGCATGCTCTTTAAGAATACTGGTTCATTAGACGCGGGCCGAGCCGTGTCGTATGAGCCCAGCATTCCAAGCCAGGACCGTAACGCCGTCGTTCCGTATTAAGAATGCCCTCTGAACAGGCTGATATTTGATCCTGTCAATAGAGCTGTTACAGCTGCTCGATCTTCACGTTGCCATCGCTCGTGTGGATGGTCAGCGGAGTTCCGCCGCCGTTGATCCGCCCATGCACGTCGTGGCCGTCGCCGCCTGTGCTGTGAAAGTGATCCATGGTGATGGGCAGCGCGCAGTCCAGGTGGCCATCACTGGTGTGAACGTCGAGGTCGGCGGCAAAACCCTGTGGGACGTGAACGGTCACCGAGCCGTCCGACGACTGGATGCTGGAGGCCTGGGTAAGCTTACTGCCCGCGCGCAGATTCAGATCGAGGTGGCCGTCGCTGGTACGCAGGGTCAGCGCATGGAAGACCCCATCCACGCTGAGATTGGCGTCGCTCGTTCTTGCCTCAACCGAACCGGTAGCGTTGGTGATGTTCACCCGTCCATCGCCGGATTTGAGGCGCAGCTCACCCGATACCTGATCGAAGGTCACGTCTCCGTCGCCGCTGGTGAGGCCCAGCTCGCCCTTCAATCCGGTAAGGTTGACGCTGCCATCTGAGGTCTTCGCTTCGAGCGTCAGCTCTGCCGGAGTTTCGACCGTCACGTGCGTCTGCTCTTTGTGCCAGACGATGTGAACGCCAATGTGCGGCAGCTCTTTAAACAGGAAGTGGACCTGGTCGCCGCTCTGGCTTTCTTCGAGACGATAATCGCTCAGCTTGCGCCCAACCACTTCCACATGGACGCGAATCTCTCGGCAGTCTCCGCAGGAGCGGATATCGACATTGGCGTCCGAAGTTTCAAACGTAAGCGTGGGTTTGCCGGCGACCGTATAGGTTTTGGACCATGCATGATCGCTATCCTGCGCCAAAGCCGTAAAACACGTGAACGCCGCAACACCGATCGCTGCCAGAGCAATTTTCGTCTTCATGACAGCCAGATACGGAGACGGCCGAAGAATGGTTCCCGGGATTTTGTCTAATTCATCTTCATTCCGGGCATTGCCGAGTGGTCCATGTTGTCGTGGCCGTGATCATCGTCATCCGTAGCCCATACCTTCTTAGGGTCGGTTTCGTATGGATAGACGTGGACCATCCACCCAAACAAATGCGGCCTGAACTCGCCGCCCGCCGCGTCGCACGCCTCTTTGGTGGTGATGGATCCCATCAGCCCGAACTTCGCGTCCGGTCCAAAGTATTCAGCTTTTTCTCCCGCCGGGGCCTTGCAGAAATTGATGTGCTGGTGCCAGCGCGCGATGCTGAGCGGAATGCGCTCGTTCAGCTCGTCCTCGCTCGCTGAGACCCGGTCCGTGTACATCGCTCCGACCTATATCTAGTGCGCACCGACCAGGGCATAGACACTGGCGCTGCAGTTGGGACATTGCGAGCGCATTGCAGACAGACGGCCGGCCAGTTGGTTACCGAGAGCGCTTGCCTGTTCTTTTCTGTGGCTGCGCTCCAGAAAGTCGCGATATTCGTAAAGCGCACAAAGCACGCCCGGACTGGTGGGACCAGATTTGGCTTCCAGGATGTGAACGCCCCCAAGAATAGATTGCTCGGCCTGCGCATTGTCGCCGCTGTAAGACTGTGCAAGTCCCAATGCCAACAACGAATATGCCACCGGTATTGACTCCTCCAAAAAATTTTCCCGAGCCATGGTGAGTGCCTGATTCGCGGTGCGCAGCGATTCGTCATAGTTATGACGCATGCATTTCGCGATGGCCAAAGTAACAAGTGTAGAGATCCGCTCGCTGAGGATGGGATCGTGCCGCGCCGTGAGCTCGTTATAAGCCTCGTTGGCCTCGCTCTCAGCTTCTTTAAATCGGTGCTGCACCAAAGCCACTTCGGCAAGACGCTCCTGGCTGCGCGCCAGCCCCAGCATGTCGCCCATGCGCAGTCGAACCTCGCGCGCCTTCTTGCGGCAAGCCGCCGCCTCGTCGGTCCGGCTGTACGCAAGATAGAGTGCGCCCAGATTGTCGAGCGCGGTCGCATAGTTTCCTTGCTGCGTCGGATCATGCTCCCAGAGGTGGAGAGCCTTGTTGTACGCCTCTTCGGCATGAAACAAGTCCGGGACCGCCTCGTAGTCCTCACCCAGCAAGGCCCACAGATAGCCCTGCCGGCTTTCCGCAGCGCCGGTCCGTTGCGCGTCTTCGAGAATTGCCTTGTCGCGCTCAACCCCCTGCGCAACCTGCAGCAGCGCATGGGCGCGGAAAGAGTTGAACATCAAGATAACGAGTAACGCCAGGCCCATCGGAGCAAGGCGAAAGCAGCGAAGACGGCTCATTCGATCTCTCCTTAATTCAGCTACGCGTCAGCACTTCGGACCCGGACATCTCAATTCGGAATTTCGCTACCCGAAGTAACGTTACAAGTTGTAACGCTACAGGAAATAGCATATACCGGAAGACGTTTTCTACGTCAACAAAATTTCGCTTGTTTCTTATCGGTCCGCGCTGACTTCTGGAGAGCCAGCACTTTCTTGTTACGAACTACGCAGAGTCTAGGGGGCAGTTCCGCACAAGGGGTCAAATTTCCGTGGATTTGTTGTCGAACAATGATGCAAGACGTCAAGACTCAGCTAATCCTCTAAGACGTACTTCTTCACCCGTCCGCTCAGGAAGGCTAAAATTGCCTGCAATCGCTGCTCTTCAGGAGAAGGCATGACCACTACTTCCACCCCGTTGCCGGTTCCCGGCGCGGAGGCCCCTTTACTTGCGGCAGCGGGTCCAGTCACGACCCGCGAGCGGATCTCCTCCATTGATGTGATGCGAGGGGTGGCCCTGCTTGGCATCCTTGCGATGAACATCCAGGACTTCTCCATGATCGGGTCGGCATATTTAAATCCGACGACCTATGGCGATCTGCACGGGCTGAATTATGCGGTGTGGTATGTATGCTTCGTCTTTGCCGACCTCAAATTCATGTCTATCTTTTCCATGCTCTTCGGCGCCGGCGTTCTCCTCATGACCAGCCGTATCGAGGCCTCAGGCCGGCGATCCGGCCCCATCCACTACCGCCGGATGGGATGGCTGGCGCTGTTTGGCTGCCTGCATGGATATTTGCTCTGGCCGGGCGACATTCTTTTTACCTATGCGCTGGGTGGGGCTTTTGCCTTCCTCGCACGCAAGTGGAAGCCGCGCACTTTGATCATCTCCGGCCTGCTGTTCACCGCCGTGGCCACAGTGTTATATGTCGGCAGTTATGAATCTCTACCTTACTGGCCGAAGAAATCCGTCGACCAGATGAAGGAACAGTTCTGGGATCCTTCGCCCGCGGCCAAAACAAAGGAGCTGGCGACCTACCGCAGCGGATGGTTGGTCGAGGAAAAAGATCGCGTCGTCCAGAACGTGGGAATGCAGATCCAGGGCAATCTGTTTTTGGCCTTCTGGCGTGCCTATGGGCTAATGCTTGCGGGCATGGGAATGTTCAAGCTTGGTGTGTTCAGCGCAAAGCTGCCGGCCCGCGTGTACGTTTGGTTCATAGTGCTGGGGCTGCTTATCGGATTGCCCGTGATCGCGTTCGGCGTGCACCAGGAGTTCGTGCATCACTGGGACTTGCGCCAGAGCTTCTTTCTGGACTTCCAATACAACTACTGGGCGAGCCTGTTTGTCTGCCTGTTCTGGATCGGACTGGTCATGGTGATCTGCCAGAAGGGTTGGCTCAGCGGTACACGCCGCAGGCTGGCCGCAGTCGGCCGCATGGCCTTTACGAACTACATTCTGGACACCGTCGTCTGCACTTTCATCTTCTATGGATGGGGGCTGGGCTACTTCGGCAAAGCGAGCCGCGTTGAGCAGTTCGCGACTGTGCTGGCCATCTGGGCGGTGCAGTTGATTGTCTCGCCGCTGTGGCTGAGCCGCTTCCAGTTTGGGCCGCTGGAGTGGCTCTGGCGTTCGCTCACCTACTGGAAGCCGCAGCCGATGCGAAAGCGGGCAAGCGGGATTGCCGTTCCATCGGAGATTTAAGGCCTCCCGCCGCTTTTCAGATGCGGCTTCGGCTGCCGGTGACCATCTCGGCCACTCTCGCAGTGGAGATCATTCCGCCTGCGTCTTCTGGCGAAGGCACCTGCGTTGCCTCAAGCGGAAGCCAGATATTGAAAATCGTGCCATGCGAACTGCCGTCGCGGGCCGTGCGTGATCGAAAGACGATTCGCCCACCCTGCTTTTCCACCATTGACCGCACCAGCCATAGACCGAGACCCGTTCCCTCATCTCCCTTGGTGCTGAAAAAGAGAGTAAAGAGACGGGAACGATCGTTTGCCTCAATGCCGGGGCCGTCGTCTGCGATGGTGATGGAGTAACCTGCCCGCCCTCGCCTTGTCGATTCCGCAGAGCGGCTCGACCAGCTGCCACGGGAGGTCGCATCGCTCCCGAAGACGAGATGACGGAGCTGGACGCGCACGAAGATATATCCGTTGCGGCCGATCGCAGCGGCCGCGTTCTGAATGAGATTGATGAGAATCTGTCGCAGTTCCCCAGGATATGCCTTGAGCGGAACCGAGGTGCGAAGCCGGCTCTCAAGCACGATCTGGCGCTGCATGAGGTCGGGCCTCTGCAGATCAAGCGTGCCCGTCACCAGCTCGGACAAGGACAGATCCACTGGATCGCTCGACTGACGATAGATTGCGAGCGTGTTCTGGGCGATGCCGTTAGCGCGTTCCAGCTCGGATACCGCCATGCCGAGCATCTTGGCCAGGTCAGTGGGGATCCTCTCATCTTGCGCCATGAGATAGAGAAGGTTATTCGCGGTATCCAGGGGATTCTTGATTTCGTGGGTGATGGAGGCCGAAATCCGGCCGGCGACGGCGAGCTTCTCCGAGGCCACCAGCGCCATCATCGCCTGTTCCTTTTCATGCCGGGTGGTGGAAAGCATCTCGAGGAAACGGCGAATGCTTCCCGCAAGCGCAGGTGCGGCCAGCGCAAAGAGGATAGCGGTAGGCACGGACGCAGCAGCGCATATCACCTTCACCGCTGCCGACAGGGGATAGACCGGTATCCAGATGGTGACGATCTCCATGAAATGCGTCGCGCCGCATGCGACGATGAAGATTCCGAAGGAGATAAAAATCCAAAGATAGCCGCGAATATCAGGGACGCTGCGCAATCGTCCTGCAATCCAGAAGAGGCAGCCGAAGATCAGCCCGTAAGATACGCCGATCAACCCGTCCATGATGACGTTTGTCCACACCAGCCCCGGCTGGGCCAGGTAGCAGAAACGGTGTGGCACATATTGCGCGGAGAAGAGAGACGAAAGGGCGCCGGTGCGCGCAAGAATACCGAGCACCACAATCACCACAGCCGAGATAGCAAGAAGCCGTTTCAATGCACCTGCCGGCAGGACAAGCTCTCTAGACGTAGCTTAGCATTTCTGTAAGCCTTCAGGATTCACCCATAGGGATTTGCTTCAATCCTCTGCCTGAAATCGACTGGAAAATGATAACGGTTGCCCAACAGCTTACCAATGACTCTGATTCGGATGTGTAAGAGATTGATAAATATCCCCCATGCCGGGTTGATGAAGTTACGAACAGCCCTTATCTTCCCGGGCCGCGTCGTAGGATGGCTGACCTTCTTCCTCACATCACTCCTGATGCCCTGCGGTCCGTGCAGAGCCCAATCCGGACCGGTGTTTGAGGACATAGCCCAGAAAGCGGGGCTCACTGTTCCGCATATCTCTTCGTCGGAAAAGAAATACATCATTGAGTCGATGAGTGGAGGGGTCGGCTTCATCGACTGCGACGGCGATGGCAAGCTGGATATTGTCACCGTGAACGGATCGAACGTGGAGCGCTATCGCAAGGGAGGCGATCCACTGATCACCCTCTATCACCAGGATGCAAAGCTGCACTTTACTGACATTACCCAAAGCGCGGGGCTTACACGCAAGGGCTTCGGCATGGGCGTGGCCATTGCCGATTATGACAACGATGGAAAGCCGGATATTTTCGTAACCGGATTCGGCGGAAATGTTCTCTACCGCAACCTGGGCGGTTGCAAATTCGAAGATGTCACGGAGAAGGCCGGCCTGCGCGGCGGCGGCTTCAGTGCCGGCGCTGCATGGGGCGATTTCGATCGTGATGGACATCTCGATTTGTTTGTCGCGCGATACGTGCGCCTGGACATCAATCACCTGCCTGAGTTCGGCAGCAAGACTGCTTCATGCAATGTAATGAATATCCCGGTGCAGTGCGGCCCATTGGGATTGCCGGGAGAAACCGATCTCTTTTACCGGAACCGCGGCGATGGTACATTCGAGGAAATTTCGAAAAAAGCGCACGTGGATAATCCCGGCGGGGCCTACGGCATGCAGCCGCTCTGGTTCGACTATGACGGCGACGGCTGGCCCGATTTATATGTGGCGAATGACTCCGGCGCAAACTACCTCTACCGCAACAGGCATGACGGAACATTCGAAGACGTCAGCCTTCTCTCCGGTACGGCGCTCGACGGCAATGGCAAGCAGCGCGGCTCAATGGGCGTGGATGCCGAAGACCTCGACCATAGCGGGCAGCTAAGTCTAACAGTTTCCACTTATGCCTTTCAGCCAGACGCCTTGTATCTTAACCACGGTGATGGCTTATTTGAAGATATCGGCGCAAGCTCCGGGATAGGTGGACCAACTTATCCTTTTGTAGGCTGGGGTACGGCGTTAGCTGACTTTACCAACAGCGGCTGGGATGACCTGTTTCTTACCAATGGCCATGTATTCCCGCAGGCTGATTCGATTCCGGGATCGGCTGCGTACCGGCAGCCGATTCAGCTTTTCCATAGCAACCGCAATTGGACATTCACCAACATCTCAAAGACTCTGGCGACCTTACCTCTGCTTTCCCGGCGCGGCGCGGCCTTCGGGGATGTAAACAATGACGGCAAGCTGGATGTGCTGATCCTCAATGAGGACGGCCCTCCTACATTGCTGCTCAATCAAACACCGAATGTGGGGCATGCCGTGCTGATTACCCTGCAAGGCGTAAAGAGCAACCGTTCCGGTATTGGCGCTCGCGTGACGGTGCGGGCAGGAGGCATGACTCAACTCCAGGAGGAGCGCGCCGGCGGAAGCTATCTTTCCTCGAATGATCCGCGCCTTCATTTCGGAATCGGAGCGGCAACAGTTATCGATTCATTGGAAATTGTATGGCCCAGCGGCACGAAGGAGTCGTTTTCGCATCTACCTGCGGATTTTATCTATTCTTTAGTTGAAGGGCGCGGAATCGGCACACGAACGGCTTTCAACAAATAGCCACTCTAGGTTCGAAGGCTCATTACGGCTTCGTGAGCGGCGGAAGCATGGTGGTTTTGGTGATTCCTTTCCCTTCTTCTATCGTGTAGATGGCATCGGCCGGTATGTTTACCAGCTTCTCCTGCTGGCCGCTCGGCCAATCAATCTCTATTTCCTTCATAAGTGCGTCAGGACCAAGACCAAAGTGGAGACGCGAGTCGTTCGTTGAGAGGTAGCTTCCACCGGCACGCACTTCGTCAAGCTGCTTCATCTTCGCGGTCGTTACGGTGACACGCGCCCCCACCGCTTCACGATTGCTTTTGTTTCCAATCAGCTTGAATAGGACGCGGTGATTCGAGTTATGGCTGTCGTTGAGAAAGATCGAAGGGGGCGCACCAACGTTGTAAACCACCACGTCAACGCTGCCGTCGTTATTGATGTCACCGAATGCCGTTCCGCGACGCGATTGCATGGGCACATCGTTAAGACCGGCAGAATTCCCGATCTCGGTGAATTTGTGACCGTTTAAGTTGCGAAATAGCTGCAAAGGCTCACGATATTTCAGATCGTTCGGCAGCTTGTCGATCAGAGGTGTGACGTTGCCGTTGGCTACGAATACATCCGGCCAGCCGTCATTATCGAAGTCTCCGAATCCGACGCCCCAGCGCACAGGCTGATATTTGAGCTGCGCGAAGCCAGCATCCCAGCTCACGTCTTTGAACACCCCTCCTCCATCATTTGCATAAAGGCTCATCGGCTGGTAACCGTAGCGGGTTATGACCAGGCCCAACCTGCCGCTATGGTCAAAGTCGGCGAAGTCGGCCGCCATATTGCCCATGGTGCGTCCCTCAGCGCTCAGTGCAATGCCGGAGATCATGCCGTTCTCTTCGAAGGTTCCATCGTGCTTATTGCGGAAGAGGAAATTGGGACCCATGTCATTCGTGACGAGGAGATCGGGCCATCCATCGCCATCGAAATCAGACCAGACAACCCCCATGCCCAGCTTCCTGTCGGGATTGTCGACTCCAGCTTTCTTGGCCGCTTCCTCGAAGGCACCATCTCCCCGGTTGCGAAAGAGCAGGTCGGTCTCGCCCGCAGACACCGGCACTTCCATGTCGAGGCCCTGGTAGTTGAAAGACGCCATTCCGGGTTTCGGAAGATGATCGAGGTCGGTATCGACATACCGGGAGACGAAGAGATCGAGATGTCCATCCCGATCGTAGTCGGCCCATGCGGCACCCACGCTGAATCCGCCTCCCGCGGTGTGGGTTTCTGCAGTAACGTCCTTGAATTTGCAACCGCCAAGGTTACGATAAAGAACGTTGTGTCCGTAGCCCGTGACGTAGATGTCGGGAAGGCCGTCATTATTGTAGTCGGCGATGGCGATGCCCATGCCCCAGCCTTTGGTGGTGAGTCCGGAAGATTGAGTTATATCTTTGAATTTCAGCCCAGCTTCCTGGTGATAGAGCGTGATCATCGGATCACTGCCGCTGCGATACCTGTCGATGCTGGAGTCATTGACGACAACGATGTCCAGCTTTCCGTCATTGTCGCAGTCGAAGAGCGCTATGCCTCCGCCCATCATTTCCACCAGGTATCGCTTGTCGGCAGGCAATGGTGGAGGGGAATTGAGGCCAGCCTCTCCGCTTATGTCACGAAAGTGAATCGTCCCCTTCTGCTGTGCCCTTGAAACCGAAACAATGAGCAGCAGAAGCAGCAGAGTGGAGGCGGCCTTGGTCATCGCGCTATTTCGGCACGGTTTCGGTCTGGGCCGATTTGCCGTGTTCAAGCAGCGCAAGCTGTTGTTGAGTAGCAGCGTCAGAAGGATCGAGTCGTAGAGTCGTGCGCAGCTCTTCTTCGGCGCGAGCGTTGTTGCCGCTGCGTAGCCACGCACGCCCCAGCATGCGATGAAATTCTGGCTTGGCGGGGTTCGCGGCCTCCAGCTGCTGCAAACGTGCAATGCCCTCGGCCATGTCGCCAGACTCGACGAGCGATGCGGCATAGATGGAAGCAAGCTGAGGTGAAGCCTGCAACCGGGCCTCAATCGGACGCAGGGCTTCAATCACGCCCACGAAGTTGCGCGTCATAAACTGGCTCACACCAAGCGCGGAGCGAAACCAGATGTCATCCGGTTTTTGCTGCAGATATCGGCTGAGAGGCGCCACCGCCGTAGAGTAATCCTTCGCGGAGTATGCGGCGCGGCCAAGGTTGTAGTCGAGCCCATCGAGGCCAGGATTCCACTCCGCCGCCCGTTGAAAGTCCTGGACCGCAGCAGAGTAGTCTCCGTCGTGCGCGGTGATGGCTCCCAGGTTGTTATAGCTATCGGCGATGGCCGGACTGAAGCGGGCTTCAAGATCCTTCATCTGAGCAAGAGCAGCATCGTCGGCCGAGTCGGCCGCAGTTTTAGCCAGGCTCGGGGTATGCCCTGCCGCAGCAATCTCCTGTGAGGATTTTCCTTGATTCTGCAGAGTGCTCAGTTTGAGCAGGTCCGTGGAGGTTTGCATTTCGGCCTTCGCCTCCTGTGCACGACCGGCTTGCAGCAGCACGCGGCCGAGCAGGTAGTGTGCGCGCTGCACCTGATAGTGATTGCGGCTGACATCAGTGGTAAGAGCAATCGACCGGCGCAGCACGGGCTCTGCGTCAGCCGGGCGGTTGGTGTCGATGTAAAGCAGACCCAGCGAAAGCAGCGTGTCGGGATCACGCGGATTCAGCTCCACGGCACGGCGCAGCTCGTGCTCTGCTTCCGGATATCTATGTTGACTAAGGTCGATGTAGCCAAGCTGCGAATAGCTGAGGAAGTCGTTGGGGTGCAGCGCCAGCTCCTTGTGGAACTCGGCTGCCGCCTTGGGGAAATCGATCTCGCCCATGCTGAGCAGGTATGAGGCGCCAAGACAATAGTGCGCACCCGCAAGCGTGGCATCCTTTGCCAGCGCTTTCTCGAATTCGACGATGGCCTGTTCGGGGAAGGCCGCCTCGCCATAAGCGCGGCCGATATCCATATGAATGGCTGCGGTATCTCCGGTGCTGGCAAGCATCTCGGTGAAGATCTTTGCAGCCGGCTTATCGTCCTTCTTTTCGAGATAGGCCTTGGCCAGCGCAAAACCGTTCGCGATGCTGGGATCGAGAGCCACAGCAGCTTCGTCTTCCTTGATCGCTTCGTCGTATTGGGCCTGAGCAAGAAGAATATTGGCCATCAGAACGTGCGACTCTGCGCTTCTTGGCTTTGCGGCAAGCAACTGGGTTGCGAGTTCCTTGGCACGGGTCAGGTTGCCAGCCTTGCGTTCGGAGTCCGCGGCATGCCACAGCAGATCGGCGTCGTTGGGATGCAGAGTGTACGCTTCCTCGAACCTCTTGGCCGCAAGCGCATCGTCACCGAGCTTGGCGCGGTCGGCAGCCAACTCCTCGATGGCGCCGGCGATGAAGAGCTTGTACGCAAAAGCTGCCTGCTCCATGTCTCCCGATGACTGCAGGCTTTGAGCTTTCTCGTATTGCTGCTGAAGAGTAGGCTTGTCCGGCGTGGTCTGCGCGATTGCCACCACCGCCATACAGCACCCCGCAATCAGCAGGCAGATTCTCCAGGCGCATTTTCTGCGGGAAGGTCTGGATGTCAGATATGCGTGAACTGCTTCTTGCATTGCCAAGCAAGTATATCCAAGACCCAATACCGATCGACAGCAGGAATCGTCGGGGTTTAACGGCTCTTCAGCTTTTGGCGCAACTCCCATTAAACGCCCAGCTTCAATTGTCTTATACGGCAACGAGGCTCCTTTGAACGGAGCCTCATTACCATATTGATCACGAAGATTGAAGCAGTCACAACAGGTTAGAAGTGATACTTCACGTCGAGCTCGAGTGTGCGTTGATACGGCGTTCCATCCTTGCTGTCGAGGTATCCGAAGTTCGGCACGGTCTGGCCGGAATTCGGTCCCTGATTGAGAGTGATGGTTTTGCTCGGGTAGTCGACGTTGTAGCGCAGAGTGAGCTGGTTCGTCGAGCTGTACTCCGGTAGCGGATGGTTCAGCCAGTTGAATGCGGAGAGGCGGAATTCCACATTCTGCTCTTTGGTGATGGGGAAGGTTTTACCCAGCGCCAGGTCGTTGTCGATATAAGCGGCATTGCTGATATACGGATAGTTGTGGCCACCATTGGTGCCAATGGCCGGAGCCTGGAAGCACGCGCCATTGACTCGCTGGTAGTGGTGCAATCCGGAGATGGGGTTGCAGGTAAGAACGGGGTTGATAGAGATGGGGGCATCGGTGCCGAAGTAGGTAGCTGTGCCGATCCCAGTACTGATTTGCTCTGCGGTCGCGGCTGCAGGCAGGTTGATATAGCTCTCTGACAAGCCGAAATTCGGCACACCATTACCCAGAGCGGGGATCAAGCTGCCACCCGATTGCCAGGTCGAGATACCGGAGATCAGCCAGCCGTTCACAACGCCGCTGATGAGTTTGTTTCCGCCGTACCAATGGCCTGACTGGTAGGAGTAAGAGGAGTTGAAGACATACGGACGGTCGATAGCCTCAACTCCATAGTTTGCGCGAAGAACGAACGGGTTGGCCTGGAGGCCAGTGCCCAGGGTCTTCGACCAGGTGAAGTTGAAGTTATAGGTGAGGTGCCCCGTTCGGCGAGCCAAGGTAGCCTGCAGACCGTTGTAGTTGGTGTAGCCGATGTTTTTGCTCTCGTAGACGCTGTTCGTGCCGTATGCGACGCCGTAGGGATGGTAGTCGGCAGCGACGTTTCCAGTTGCAACCGCGGTTGTACCTGTTGGGTTATAGGCAAGATTCTCGGGGTTCGTGGAAAGAACACCAGTGACCGGGTCGGGCTTGAAGAAGGCGCCTACCGGAGTCTTGTTCTGATCGGCAAATGCGGTGAACTGGCTGCCGGAGATTACTTCGCCGTTATCGTTCAGCTCACTGCTGCTGTTTCCGACGTAGGCAATTTCAAAGAGGTTCTTCCCGGGCAGTTCCTCATCGATGGTGAAGTTATAAGCGTAGGTGAGCGGAATGCCATAGTCGCTCGGATCGAGACCGGTCTGCGAACCGCTGACACCGCAAGGAGGGGTGGTGCAGGTGGCCGGCTTCAACAATCCGATCTGAGAAAGTTGAACGCTTTTTTGACCAGGCAGACCGTAGTTCTGTACCGCCTGCGCAGTGGTAAGAGGAGCTGCGTAATCGTTGTACTGGTCGGAGAAGCGATAGGCGCCGAAGCCGCCGCGGACCACGGTCTTACCGGTTCCAAACACGTCATAGGACATGCCGAAGCGGGGCGAGACGAAGGCCAGGCGATCCGGTTCGCCGCCGAGCGGTACACCGGCATCGATGGCGTGCCAGTAAAATCCCGGCGATATCTTTCCGGCATAGTAGTCAGGCAATACACGATCCGGATAGAAGACAGCCATGCCTGTTCCTTGCCGATCGTACCAGTGCCCGACGTGATCGAAGCGCACACCTAAGTCCAGGCTGAGACGCCGCGTGACCTTGAAGTCATCCTGAACGAAGAACGAGGTGTCCTGATACGCCATGTCGCTGACCGGAGCCGAATTGCTCTCCGAGTAGCCAGTAAGGTTGCCGGTGATGAAGTTGGCTACCGGGTTATTTGGGGAGCCCGTGAGAATTCCCGTGATTGCATTGATGGCCTGACCGGAGAAGTTCGTGATGCTGCCGTTCAAATTGGTGCCGTCATTGCCCTGCAGGTTGCTGACGTTCTGTGTAAACGCGCCAACCTTTACCGTGTGACTGCCCCACACCTTAGTGAAGTTATCGGTAAAGCTGGGAACTTCCTTGCGGACAATATAGGAGCCATTCGGCTCGAAGATATCCGATTGAGAGAAATCTGGAAATGTATCGGTACCCGCGGTGCTATAGGACGGAATCAGCTTCGACCCGCCGCCAAAGACCGTTCCGTAGCTGGAGGGATAACCAAGTGTGCTCTTGTAGGCTGCTGAAGTATTTGGTGGGGCATAGGGGAAGTTTCCAAAACCCCATGCTGCGATGAATTCATTAGTCGTGGTCGAATTGAAGATGTGAACGAAATGCCCAGCGAGAGCTTTCGAATATGTCAGGCCATGCAATCCACCGCCCGGGAATGGAATGGAGTTTCCGGGGGTCCAATAGATGTGTGCGCCATTGCCTTGGGCAAGCTCAGCGCTGTATCCCTGCTGATAAGAGACAAAGAATTTATCTTTGGAGCCCAGGTTGTAGTCGAGCCGTAAGCGATAGATCCACCCGTTATTGGTGTTGATGATCGGCTGATAGTAGTTATATCCGCCGGGAGTGGTAGCCGGATTGGCGTTCGCCTTGGGCCAGAAGCTGCGCAGAGCCGCAGCACCGGGATCGAGATACTGCGACGGGATGTGGCCGTCGGTGACAGTTGTGCCATCGGGCAGGGTGGTCCCAGTGAGATCGTTGCACCAGCTGCCCTTTGACACACTGCTAAAGCCACCGGGGCAGAGCGCCACGTTGTCTGCGTTATCCGAAGTGAAATCGCCGGCCAGCATTTCGGGGCTGGGGATGTACGACTCCAGCTTGTTGGCGTTGCCCTGATTCTGAAAGAAGTGTTCGTAGCCGCCCCAGATGAAGACGGTCTTGTGCGTAAACGGAATCGGTCCGCCGGCATTGCCGCCGGGATAGTAGTAGTGGGCTCCGGCCTTGCCAATGTCCTGATGGTTGTCCTGCCAGTCATTGGCATTGAGGACGTCATTGCGAGCGTCGAAATAGCCTTCGCCATGGTAGGACGCTGTTCCGGCCTTGCTGATAGCACTGACAACAACGGGACCAAACTGCGCTTCAGCGCCGAAGTTCGAAGTCTGCACGCTGACTTCCTGCGTCATCTCCGGGCTGATAGTCGCCAGAGCACCGGCATCGTCGCCTGGATCGAGAATGCTGACGTTGTCAGCCAAGAGTGCTGTGCCGCCCTTGTAGGGAACGCCGTTTACCTGCAGGCCGCTGCCGATGGCGCTTTCCGCGGCGCCCACGTTGACGTCAGTAAATTGCGATCCGCTGTTGGTCAGGCCGCCCGAGACAGTAGTCACACCGGGAAGCACCTTCAGGAGCTCAGTCGTGTCACGGCCTTCGAGAGCGAGGTTCTGAATATCGTCGTAGGAAAGAACGGCCGCGCGTTCGCCGTTCGAAGTCACGATGTTCTGCGTGGACGCTGCTACGGTGATGGTCTGTTCCGACGCGCCGACCGCGAGTGAGAGATCCGGCACTGTCAGCGAATCCCCGGCATGCAGCGTGATTCCGGAGACGTTCTTGCTGTTGAAGCCCTTCGCCGAAATCTTGAGGGTATAGGAGCCGGGCAGAATAGCCGGAAACGCGAAAAACCCTGCGGCCGTCGAAGTTGCCGTTCGCGAATCGTTCGTGGCTTCATTTACCAAAACAATGGTTGCGCCGGGGATCACCGCGCCGGTCGCATCTTGCACTGTTCCGGAAAGCGTTGCCGTAACGTTTTGGGCCAATCCGGAGGTTTCTGTAAGGGAAAATGCTGCCAACGCCACGATCACGCTTAGAACGAGCCTCTGGCAGGCGATTGATCTCAGCTTTCTGAGCCAATTCATGTTGTCCATTTGATCTCTAGCCTCTCTCTAATTCACATCCGGTCGGCCTAGGAAAAAGGATCTTCTAAACCGTTTCGGTAAATCGATTCACTAGCGCAGAAATATGTACATAAAACTATGTTCGACTGTCAAATGAAATTGTGCGTGGGATAGGAAATTTGGCAACCGATTGAAAATGCGGCGGTTAAATGAGCTGGAGATAGGCCGCACTAGAAAATCGGTTTATTGGCCAAAAATCAATTACTTTTTGTCGGCTGGATTTGTGCGAATAGATGACCTGGCTCAGAATGAGCGAGTATCAAAAGAAATGAGCACAAGCGAAGAGATCGTCGTGCCAGCCGAACGATCTCTTCGCTTGTGCTATTTCTGCTGCGTTATTTCTGCAGGACGTAGTCGCCTTTGGCCGGCTTGGCGGCAACCTGCGCCGGAGTGGGCAGCTGCGAAACATCCCATCCGCCGCCCAGAGCCTGGATCAGCTCGACGGATGCGACGCTTTCCTGGATCTGCAGACTGGCGAGGGTCTGTTGATCGCCGAGCAGAGTGGTCTGCGCAGTCATGACATCGATGTAGGGATCGATGCCGGTTTCGTAACGACCCATCTCCAGCTTCAGATAGGCAGCCTCGGCGTCGACTGCTTCTCGCTGCTTGATCTCCTGCTCCGACAGAATGCGTATGGCGGCGAGATAGTCTTCAACCTGCTGGAATGCAGTGAGCACAGATTCGCGGTAAGTAGCCACATCTCCGTTATAGATGGCCGTGTACTGGTTGAGCGCGGCACGGTAGAGCCCGCCGTTGAAGATCGTTTGCGAAAGCGACGGACCGATGGACCAGAAGCGGCTCGGCCAGTCAAACCAGTGCTGGAACGCCGAAGCTTCGAATCCACCGGAAGCAGACAGCGTCACGTCGGGGAAGAAGGCTCCGTAGCCGATGCCGATCGTGGCATTAGCTTCAGCTAAAGTACGCTCCGCGGCGGCGATATCAGGACGGCGCTGCAAGAGTTGGGACGGCACGCCAACCGGTATCGGTGGCGGCGCAACCAGCAGGGGCTTCACTTCAGCGGAGAAGTCGGTGGCCGGCTTCCCAATAAGCATGGCGATAGCGTGCTCGTATTGTGCGCGAGCGACGCCAAGGTTCAGCGCTGCGGATTCGGCGGTCTTGAGCGTGGCCTGTGCGCCGACAACGGAGATGTACTGATCGACTCCGGTGTCGTATAGGGTCTGGGTAAGATCGAGAGCCTTTTTGTCGGCGGCAACGGTGTCGTCGAGGATCTTCTGCAGCGCGTCCTGACCGCGCAGCTCGAAGTAGTATTCGGCGAGGCTGGCCTCTTCAACCAGCTTCTCGTTTTCGAGGTCAGCCGCGCTTACCTGTGCGGCGTACTCATCCTCGCGCACCTGGCTGCGGATCTTGCCAAAGAAATCCGGCGTCCATGAGACGTCGAATGGGAAGCTCCAGGTCGAGGTAGTGCTGCCGGCGTTGGCGGTGGCGGAACGTCCGAGGTTGCCGGAAGTCTTGTTGCGGCTCCAGCCGGGGCTGGTCGTAATGGTAGGCCAGTACTGGGCTTTGGCCTCGCGGATCAGAGCGCGCGCGGCCATGAAGTTCTCAAACGAGACCTTGATGTTCTGATTGTTGATCTGCAGCTGCTCTTCAAGAGCATTCAATTCGGGCTGGTTATAGATCTCCCACCATTTGCCCTTCAGCATTGCATCCTGTGGATTGGCGACCTTCCAGCCTGGCGCGTCCTGAAAGTTAGCCGTCGATTCCTTGTAGGCAGGCGCGGTCGAGGCAGGCGCGGATGGCTTCTGATACTTGGGTCCGGGGAGACAACCGGTGACCGCCAGCGCAGAAAGAAGGAACGTCGCAGCAGCGGCTGCGCGCCGTGCAGGCAAAAGAACCTGCGACACTCTCACCGCTTCGCGGCGGCTCTGCCCAGGATGATGATTTGGAAAAGATGGATTCGATTTCATAGGAAAGTTCTTGGCGAGAGGCGATGTCATAAGGCGACTTCTCCCTCAGCTTCAGGATTGAATGTGTCGTGATGTTTGCCGAGCACACGCAGCCGGGTCCGATCGAGGAAGAGGTAGACGACTGGCGTGGTGTAGAGCGTGAGCAGCTGGCTCATGATGAGTCCGCCGACGATGGTAATGCCCAGCGGCCGCCGCAGTTCAGAGCCGGTGCCGGTGCCGAAGGCCAGCGGCAGCGCGCCGAAGAGCGCGGCCATCGTAGTCATGAGAATCGGACGGAAACGCAGCAGACAGGCTTGGAATATGGCTTCATCGGTGCTCAGTCCCTGTTCGCGCTCTGCCTGCAGCGCGAAATCGATCATCATGATGGCGTTCTTCTTGACGATTCCGATAAGCAGAATGATGCCGATGATGGAGATGACATTAAGGTCAACCTTGAAGAGCATGAGCGCAAGCACGGCTCCGACGCTCGCCGAGGGCAGCGTGGAGAGAATCGTGAGCGGATGGATCAGGCTTTCATACAGTATCCCGAGGACAATATAGACCGCCAGCACCGCAGTGATGATCAACATGGGCTCGGTGCTCAGTGATGCCTGGAAGGCTTGCAGTGTTCCGGCGAAGAAGCCTTGAATGGTCGACGGGGTACCGAGGCGATCCTGCATCTGCTGAATCTCCCGTGTCGCATCACTGAGGGAAACGCCGGGCGCGAGATTGAAGGAGATCGTGACCGAGGGAAAGAGTCCGGTATGCGCTACGGAGATAGGAGTCGTGTTGGCCTGAGCTGTGGTCATGGTGGCAAGCGGGACGACTCCGTTGCCCGTATTCAGGTAGATGTTCTTCAGTCCTTCGGGAGACTGCCAATAAGGCGGCGCGACTTCGAGCACGACGTAATACTGGTTCAGCTGGGTATAGATCAGCGAGACTTCAGACTGGCCGAAAGCGGCATAGAGCGCAGAGTCCAATGACTGCGCGGTCGCTCCATAGCGGGCAGCGGCAGTGCGATCGTAGGTGAGATATTCAGACAGGCCCGCATCCTGAAAATCGGTATTCACATCCTGAAGGCCGGACAGCTTCTTCATCTGGGCGAGAAGGATGGGAGCCCATTTGGTAAGGTCATTCACGTTGTCAGCTTGAATGGTGTACTGATAGAGCGCGTTGCTGCCGCGCCCCCCGATACGCAGGTCCTGCGCGGCCTGCAGAAACAAAGAGGCGACCGGCTGGTTGTTGAGTTTGGGGCGAAGGCGATCGATGATTTCAGGCGCACCGATTTTCCTCTCCTCCAGTGGCTTGAGAGCCACATAGACGAAGCCTCCGTTGCCCGAACCTACATAGCCGATCACATTGGCCACGGCGGGATCGGACTTGATGGTCTTCACCAGCTTCTGGATCGAATTCTCCATCACTGGGAAGGATGCGTCCTGCGGTCCCTGAACGCCGCCCACTAGAGCGCCGGTGTCTTGCTGCGGGAAAAACCCCTTCGGGATTTTAATCATCACCACGGCATTGAGCGCCACCACCATGATCAAAATGACCAACACCAGACCAGGGTTCTTGAGCACCCACTCCAGGCTGCGGCGATAGCCGGAGAGCATGCCGTCAAAGAATTTTTCACTGAGTTTGTATATGCGCCCGTGTTTTTCTCGATCGTGTGCCTTGAGCAAATGCGCGCACATCATGGGCGTAGTGGTGATCGAAATAATCATCGACACCAGAATGGCGGTGGAGAGAGTAATGGCAAATTCGCGGAAGAGACGTCCGACAATGCCGCCCATGAGCAGGATCGGAATGAATACCGCGATCAGCGACATGCTGATGGAAAAGACGGTGAAGCTGATTTCCTGCGCCCCTTGGAGAGCGGCGGCAAAGGGCTCCATGCCGTCCTCGAGGTGGCGGGTGATGTTCTCCATCACTACGATCGCGTCGTCGACTACGAAGCCGGTCGAGATGGTGAGCGCCATCAGCGAAAGATTGTCGAGCGAAAAGCCGAGCAGGTACATCACCGCAAAGGTGCCGATGAGTGAGACCGGTACCGCCACGCTGGGGATCAGCGTGGAGCGCGGACTGCGCAGAAAGATAAAGACCACCAGGATCACCAGCACGATGGAGATGATCAGGCTGCGCTCGACATCATGAACCGAGGCGCGGATGGTGGTGGTGCGATCCATCACCTTGGTCATCTCGATGCCCTGCGGGATGGTGGCCTTCAGAAAAGGCAGCTGCGCGGTGATGCGGTCTACGGTTTCGATGATGTTGGCGCCGGGCTGGCGGAAGATGATGATAGGGATGGCGGCTTTGCCGTTCAAATATCCGCCGTTGCGAACATTTGCCGTAGAGTCGATGACTTGGGCCACGTCAGAGAGCCGGACGGCCGCGCCATTTTTGTAGCCAATCACGAGCGGCGCGTATTCGGCAGCGTGCGACATCTGTCCGTTGACGTTAATGTCGGCAGTCTGGGTGGGACCGGCGATCTGGCCGCGGGCGAGCTGCGAATTCTCGGTGCTGAGGACAGACTGGATGCTCGAGAGCGTGAGCCCGTAGCTGTTGAGCTGGGTGGGATTGACTTCGACCCGCACCGACGGCAGAGCCCCGCCTCCGACCACCACCTGGCCGACGCCTTGAATCTGCGAGAGCTTCTGCTCCATCACCGTGGAAGCTTCGTCATAGACCTTGGCGCGATCATAGACATCGGAGGTGAGGCCGAGAATCATGATGGGTGCATCAGCCGGGTTCCACTTGCGCCAGGTGGGATTGCCGGGAAGATTAGCCGGCAGATAGGTACGGGCGGCATTGATGGCGGCTTGAACGTCGCGGGCGGCTCCATCGATGTCGCGGTTGAGGTCGAACTGGAGGGTGATCTGGGTGGAGCCGAGCGAGCTCGACGAGGTCATCTCGCTGACGCCGGCAATATGTCCGAACTGGCGCTCCAGGGGTGTCGCCACCGATGAAGCCATGATCTGAGCGCTGGCGCCGGGAAGGCCGGCGCTGACCGAGATAGTAGGAAAATCCACCTGCGGCAACGGCGACACCGGGAGTACGGTGAAGCCGATAGCTCCGGCAATAGCCACAGCGATGGTCAGCAGTGTGGTGGCAACCGGCCTCCTGATGAAGGGCGCAGAGATATTCATGGCTAGACCTGGGCCTCGCCGGGTTCAGGGCTGCCCGTGGGTCGCGCCTGCGGGTGGGCAGTATTCTTTCCGCGCTTGCCACTCAGCCGGGCGGCCAGATTGTCGAAGAAGATGTAAATGACCGGCGTGGTGTAGAGGGTGAGAATTTGGCTGAGCAGCAACCCTCCCACCATGGAAATTCCCAAAGGACGGCGCAGTTCAGATCCGATCCCGCTGCCAAACGCCAGCGGAATGCCGCCCAGCAGCGCAGCCATGGTGGTCATCATAATGGGGCGGAAGCGCAGCAGGCTCGCCTCATAGATGGCGTCGGTGGAGCTCAGCCCACGCTCACGCTCGGCCTCGAGCGCGAAATCGACGATCATGATGCCGTTCTTCTTCACGATGCCGATAAGCAGGATGATGCCGATAATGGCCACCACGCTCAGGTCCTGATGGAAGAGCATGAGAGCGAGCAGCGCTCCCACACCCGCCGAAGGTAGCGTGGAGAGAATCGTCACCGGGTGGATGAAGCTCTCATACAAAACACCCAGCACGATGTAGACCGTGACCAATGCGGCAAGAATCAGCAACGCTTCATTCGAAAGCGAGTTGCGGAAAGAAGCCGCAGTGCCTTGAAAATCCGCCTGTATTGTTGCTGGAAAATGCATGTCCGAAGCCGTCTTGTCGATGGCGGTGATCGCGCTACCCAGCGCGGCGTTCGGAGCCAGATTGAACGAGATGGTTACCGAGGGAAACTGTCCCTGGTGGTTGATGGAGAGCGCTTCAGTGCTCGTCTTGTAGTGCGTGAAGGCGCTCAGCGGCACCGCACTCGGTCCGGACGAAGAACTGGAGACGTTCGATGTGGTTGTAGTCGGGGTGAGGATATTAGCGGACGGTGTCAGAGTATTTGCCGACGGCGTGTAAAGCACCGAAGAAGTCGTCGCATTCGAGCCGGCCGAAACCGATCCTGAAGCGGCAAAAGAAGTCGATGCGCCCGGTCCGCTGGTACCGGAGGATGCTCCGGACTTGATGTAAAGGTTGCTGAGCTGTCTTGGATCTTGCTGGAACTCGGGCAGAGCCTCGAGGATCACGTGATACTGGTTCAGCTGGGTGTACATGGTGCTGATCTGGCGCTGCCCGAAGGCATCGTACAGAGTGTTGTCTACAGTGCCCGGAGCAATGCCCAGCCGTGATGCCGTGATGCGATCGATCATCAGCGAAACGGCGCTCGCCCCGGTCTGCTGATCGGTCGCCACATCCTCGAGTTCGGGGAGTTTCTTAAGCTGGGTGACGAAGCGGTCGGTCCAGTCGTTCAACTCGTCGATGTTCGGATCTTCGAGTGTGTACTGGTACTGGGTGCGAGTAACGCGGTCATCCACGGTAATGTTCTGCACCGGCTGCATATAAAGCTTGATGCCATGAATGTCGGCGAGCTTTGTCTGCAGGCGGCGAATAACATCGGCAGCGCTAAGGTCGCGCTGGTCCAGCGGCTTGAGATTGATCGAGAAGCGTCCGCTATTCAGCGTGGTATTGGTGCCGTCGGCGCCGATGAAGCTCGAAAGGCTCTGCACGGCCGGGTCCTCAAGGATGACCTTGCCCAGTTCTTTCTGTTGCTTCTGCATCGCATCGAAGGAGATCGACTGCGACGCCTGCGAGATGCCCTGAATCACGCCGGTATCCTGCACCGGAAAGAATCCCTTGGGGATCGCAATATAGAGCAGAATCGTGAGCACCAGCGTGCCCAGCGCAACCATCAGGGTGATGAACTGGAACCGCAGCACAAACTTCAGCGTCCGCCCGTAGAACGCGATCATGTTTTCGAATACGCGCTCCGATGCCCGATAGAAGCGCCCCTGCTGTGCTTCTGGGTTATGCCGCAGGATGCGCGAGCACATCATCGGCGTGAGCGTAAGCGAGACGACGGCGGAGATGATGATGGTCACCGCCAGAGTCACCGCGAACTCGCGGAAGAGACGTCCGACCACATCGCCCATGAACAGCAGCGGGATCAACACGGCAATCAGCGAGACGGTCAGCGAGACGATGGTGAAGCCGATCTGCCCTGCGCCCTTTAACGCGGCCTGCATCGGCGTGTCGCCTTCTTCGAGATATCGAGAGATGTTCTCGATCATGACGATGGCGTCGTCCACGACAAAGCCGGTCGAAATGGTCAGCGCCATCAGCGACAGGTTGTCCAGGCTGTATCCGAGCACATACATTACGCCGAAGGTACCGACCAGAGACAGCGGCACCGCGACGCTGGGGATGATGGTGGCGTACAGATTGCGCAGGAAGAGGAAGATGACCATCACAACCAGCGCGATGGTGAGCATCATCTCGAACTCGACATCATCCACAGACGCCTGAATCGCGGTCGTGAGGTCGGTGAGTGTCTGTATGTCGATGCCGGCCGGAAGATTGGCCTGTAATTGCGGCAAGAGCTTCTTGATGCTCTTCACTACACTGATGGTGTTGGCGCCGGGCTGCCGCTGGACGTTGAGGATGACCGCCGGAGTCTGGTTCATCCACGCGGCCTGCTTGCTGTTCTCTACACCGTTGACGACGTTGGCGACGTTTTTGAGAAATACCGGCGCGCCATTGCGGTAGGCGATCACCACATTCTTGTAGTCGTCGCTGGTCTCCAGCTGGTCGTTGGCGTCGATCTGATAATCCTGATTCGGGCCGTCGAAGTTGCCCTTGGCAGCGTTAACACTGGAGTCCACAAGCGCCGTGCGCACGTCCTCCATGTTCACGCCATAGTTGGAGAGCTGTACTGGGTTTACCTGGATTCGGACTGCCGGCTTCTGACCGCCGCTGATGCTGACCAATCCCACGCCGTTGAGTTGCGAGATCTTGGGCGCGAGGCGAGTATCGACCAGGTCCTCCACCTGCGATAGCGGCATGGCATTGGAGGTGATCGCCAGCGTGAGGACTGGAGCGTCGGCGGGATTGGTTTTGCTATAAACCGGCGGTGCCGGCAGCAGCGACGGCAACAAGCTCTGCGCGGCGTTGATGGCCGCCTGGACTTCTTCTTCGGCTACGTCAATATCGAGGGTGAGGTTGAACTGCAGTACCACCACCGAGGTTCCACCGGAGCTGGTGGAGGTCATCTGGCTGAGGCCCTGCATCTCTCCAAACTGGCGCTCGAGCGGGGCGGTCACCGTCGTCGCCATCACATCGGGACTGGCGCCGGGATAGAAGGTGACAACCTGAATCGTCGGATAGTCCACTTCCGGCAGCGCCGACACCGGCAGCTGTGTGAAGGAGACCAGACCGACCAGCAGGATCGCGGCCATCAGCAACGAAGTTGCTACCGGCCGCAGAATAAATGGGCGTGATGGACTCACGGGGCGCTGCTCTCGCTCGGATTCTCGCTGTCGCTTGATGGCACAGGCACGGTGGTGATGTAGACCGCAGAGCCCGGCTGCAGCTTCTCAAAGCTGCTGGTGGCCACCTTGTCGCCGGGATTGATGCCTTCGACCGCGGTGATGCCATGATCGGAGGTTCCGGCCTTAACATCCTGTTTTTTGGCAACGTACCGGGGGCCCTTCGGAGCGCTCGAATTTGCGCCATTGCCGTTGGCACCCTTTGATCCGCTGCCGGATTTCGCCGCAGCCTGGCCTTCCGTCTGTTCGCCGCTCTGACCAGCCGAGTGGTTTCCCGGCGGAGCGGGCGCGATGACGTATACAAACGACTCCGTGCCATTGTGCTGGATGGCAGAATCCGGAATCAGAGTCATGTTGTGCTGCGTGGTCACCAGCAGGCGGGTATTTACGAATTCATTGGGAAACAGCGTGTTCTTGCTGTTGTCGAACTGCGCGCGCAGCTTCAGGGTGCCGGTGGTGGTGTCGATCTGGTTATCCAGGGCGATCAGCTTTCCCGAGGCCAGCTTGGTGGTCTGGTCGCGATCATAGGCGTCTACGGTGAGGCCGTCGCCGCGGTGGGGCTGCTCGACGACCTGGCCGAGGTGATCTTCGGCGATGGTAAAGACCACGGTGATGGGCTGAACCTGCGTAATGACGGCGAGCACCGTACTCCCGCTCGACTGCACCAGATTGCCGGGATCGACAAGACGCAAACCCACGCGGCCGGTAAAGGGCGCGGTGATGTGGCAGTAGGCCAGCTGCACCTTGTCGAAGTCCACAGTGCCCTGATCGGATTTGACCAGGCCCTCGTCCTGCGCAACCAGCTTCTCCTGGTCGTCGAGCGTCTGCTTGGCAATGGCATTCTTCGCCCACGCAGCCTGATAGCGATCGAGATCCATCTTCGCCTGGGCCAGCAGGTTGGTATCGCGGACCAGCGCGCCCTCGGCGGTCTCTACATTGGCCTGATACTGGCGCGGATCGATGTCCACCAGTGGCGTGCCCTTCTGGACGGTCTGACCTTCGCGATAGTGGACTGCGGTGATGACGCCGGTGACCTGGTTGTAGATGGACGCCGTGTAGACCGGAGTGACGGTTCCGATGGCGTCCAGATAGACGCCAATGTCTCCCTTTTGGGCCGTGGCAACGGTCAGCGTAACCGGGCCGCCGAAGCCGTGATGCCCCCCGCCGCCGGCAGCGGCCGTCTTCTTGGAGTCGTCATGGTGCCTCAAGATAAGAAAGAGAATGCCGGCAAAAACCAGCAGCAGAATGATCCACAGCCATTGGCGGCTCTTCTTGGCGGGCGGCTGAGGGGTCTCTGATGTGGTCCGAGGCAGTTGATGGTCCGGCGGTATAGGCGGCTCAGGTGGTTTTTGTTCCATCTTGTTTTCGTGCACCAATCGTCACGGCTCTGGCTGGAGAGCGCTGGTCAAAAGTTGATGGTTGGGGCGGGCCGGACGGCGATTGCCGCGGCGGACGCCAGTATCAAGTGTCACCGTTGCAATGCTTGCGAGCCTCTTTGCAGGCAGATAGGTGAGTGTAGGATCTGCAAATTCTTATTTGGCCAAAAGTTGGCGTGATCTTATGGACGATAGAGGTCTGCCGTTGGTTGCAACAACGTCTAGGGATAAATTATCACCGGGACCTTAATGAAGGCTTAAAACGGGAAATGGATAAAAACTCACTCGTTGCTGAGGTTCAAACCGCTGGCGAGAGAAACGTAATCGTAACCCCAGCTTGCACAATTTGTGGTGCGACAGTGGTGGGACGCCCCTTGTTCTGTTGCGGATTTCAGTTCTGCCCAGTTGTTCGGGGATTTACCGTGGCATTTATCTGCACGCGGCGAAAAGCCGCAAGCTGCCCAATCTAAGCCGTTTCCAGGATGGCCGCCAGATCGGAGTGACCGCGCTCCCGCGCATAATCGGCAGGAGTTTTGCCCTGGTCGCAACGGGCGGTTTTGTCCGCATGGTGCGCAAGCAAAAGCTCGATTACAGCGGCATTTCCGTTCGCTGCCGCTTGATGCAATGGAGCGTAGCCTCCGGCCTGCGTGGCGTTCACGTTGGCTCCCGCCTCGATCAGCAGGCGAAGACTCTCAATCGAATTCCCCAGGGCGATGCAGGCATGAAGAGCCTGATTGCGCATGGCGTTGTGCGACACCTGATGAACGTGTGCTCCGTGCTCGAGCAGCAGCTCCACCGCCTGCGGCGTGGCAAAAGCTGCGGAGAGATGCAACGGAGGCCAACCGTCCGCTGAGACCGCACGGGCGAGCATCGCGTCCGATGAAATGAGCGCGTGCAGCCGCTCGCACTCTCCTAGCGCCGCCGCTTCGTGAATATCGAAATCCCCGGCGTGACCGCGCAGAAAATCGCGAATCAGCGGCTGACGCGTGTAGACGGACCACATCAGCGCCGAAACTCCCTGCGCATCCCGGCAGCGGGCCAGCGCCGGAGATTCTTCCACCGCGGCAGCGATCTCGGCGGTTTCCCCTCTGCGAATCATGTTGAGGAAGAGCTGACTCATGCGATGAGTATATCGAGCTTGCCAACCAGTTTTATCCCAAGCTTCGCCACCTGCCACACCCGGCGGCGCGGCAGGCGAATAAGCGCTAAAGCGCTAGACGGGAAGACCCTAGACGGGAAGACCAAGGAGCAAAGGATCAAGGGGTGGAAGCGGCTTGATCTCCGGCACGGTCACGGCGATGTAGCTGCCCGTGGCCACGTCGGCGAAGACGCGATTCGCCGTGTCTTCCACGCGTGTGGAGTTGATATGGAGCCCGTGCACCGCCCGCATGGCGATGGTGGACAAAAGAAAGCGATTGGAAACCCGGGTACCCGCTGAAAACACTAACTCTGAGCGCACATTGGCCTCGTTTCATTTCAAAAGAAAGGAAAAACAGGCCTCATTCAGAAAATAGAAGGACCGAAAAGGTAAGGAGGAATACCCACCGCGCTGAAGAGAACGGATATCTCATGATACGCCCGAAAGGGTGACTGGTCCTCAAACAAGTTGTAGTAAGAGGGAGATCACTCGTCTGCGTTGAGAATTTCGTTCATCGTCTGCTTGTGCTTGGACTTGCGCTTCTCGGCCCGCGGCGTGTCCGCGATCACACGCTCCGGCCGCGGCTGACCGACCCGCTCCCGCGCGTTGGCCTTGACCGCCTTGACTGCGGAGAAAACCTTCTTCTTTGCCTTTTTGGCCGCCATAGACATTTCCCGACCCAGTTTAAATGAGCCTGCAGAATGAACCGCAGATGGTGCTTCCCTCTGCGCACGGTGAACAATACAATGCAATTGAGCACCAGAGACGAGCGAGGGTTATGGAAGAGCGCGATTTCTTTGACGAGAAGGCTGAGCAGCGGAACCACACGCTCACCTGTCCCCACTGCGGCAAAGCCGATGAATACCAGCTGGGCTGGCTTGTCCGCCGGAAAAAGAACAGCCTCCCGCGCAACGCCGACGAGCGAGACCGCGCCCGCTTCGCCAAGGCCCAGTCCTATATGGTCCGCAAAGACGACATGGTGGCGTGCCGGAACATCCGCTGCCGCAAGCGCTTTGAAGTGGCAGGGATTCAGTCGGTAGCCTTCCTGCAATCAGCCTAAGTCTCGCCGGAATGGAAACACCAACCCGGTTATAGAAATCGCCTGTGAAGTAGTCTGCCTAGTTCACAGGACTTGGCGCGGTCAGATCGGCCTTCTGTTCGATTTTGCTCAACCGGTACATCAGCAGCGCGTCCCGCTTGGTGTTCACGGGTTGAGTCGCGAGGTCGATGGTTTCGCCCGGAGCGTGCGCCCCATCCCCTGTCGCTCCAATGCCGGCCAGACCCGGAATGATGTCAGCGACGAAAGAGATGTCGCCGGCGCCGCGCTTCATGGGATCGAGCTCGGGCATGGTGTCAAATCCCAGGCTTCTGTTCACCCCATTCAAGACGCCCAGCAGCGCCCGGCTCTGCGCCGTAGGGGCCATGGCCGGATAGCCTTCGCCAAAGCTTATGGTCGCTCCCGTCTTGGGCAGATGTTGAGCGACGATGGCTTCCATCTTCTTCTCGACACGGTCGGATTGCTCATTGGAGATGGTCCGAATATCGCCGCTGGCGTAGGCCGTGGGCGAGATGATGTTGTCCTTGCCCGCGACCGTAGCATTGTTGCCATTGGCATCTACTGCAACGGCCGTTCCTCCGGCCACCATTCCGACATTGTAGGTGAGGTATTGCTCCGGCAGCTGGGTGCGGAAGGCATCGAGGATGCGGGCCAGCTCATAGATGGCTCCGTAGCCCTTGGCATCGGAAAAGATGCCGGCAGAGTGGCCAGTCTCGCCCGTCGTTTTGATATGCCACGTAATGGAAGAGCGCCGGCTGACGCTTCCGTAGAAGACACCATCGAAGCGGGGAGTGCCTTCGAATTCAAGCGCGACGTCGCTGTGATGCGCGGCAGCGATCATATCGCGCCGCGAGATGCTGGCCGGCTCGCCGTGAGCTTCCTCGTCGCCGCTGAGAACAATGGTGATCTCCATCTGCTTCAGGACGTCCGCGGATTGCAGCGCCTTAAGCGCGAAGAGCATGTCGACCAGACCACCCTTCATATCGTTGGTGCCGGGTCCGGTGGCGATATGCCCATTCACCGTGTAGGTCTGGAATGGGCTGTCCTTCTCAAAGACAGTATCCATATGGCCGATAAGCAGCATGCGCTTGCCGCACTTTCCCGGCTCCGGGCAGGAATGCTCGGCGACCAGCACTCCGGCGCGCTGCACCTCATCCATGGAAATCCACTGCACCTTGAAACCCAGCTCGGTGAGCTGCGGCATGATGACTTTGCCGACCGCGCGCACGCCCTCGAGATTATGCGTCCCGCTGTTGATGTCTACCAGCCGTTCCAGCAAGGCGTTCGAGGCCTGCTCATTGGCATCGATATTGGCAACAATGGCCTTCTCTGGAGGAGTAAGTGACTGCGCGCTGGCGCAAAGGCCCCAAGCTGCTAAAAATGGCGCAAAGAAAAGCGTCCGTAATTTCATGTCCGGTGAGGATATCAGGGGTCGAGCGTCAGGAAGTTAAGCCTCCCTTCAAAAATTCTTGCACAGAGCATGCGCCGACTCTCAAAAGTTCACCATCTAGTTGCCTGAAGGGTCCACATAGTGGGGATGGAGCTGCCTGTTCAGATGCAGTGGATATTGCTATAATCTGCCACACAATTACTGCTAGTGTGGCTAATGGCTGACTTTGAATATAAGTTCGTCGATCAATTGATACGCGAGAGTACCTTGGCAGTAAGGTATTACTTCTTGGCAACTTGTTTTTTGTGGAGCATCGCCCTCACCATCATACTTGTCTCACTATTTAAACCACCTCTTGAACCAGTCAAAGAAATGGTCTCTGGCATTGTAGCCATCTTTGGCGTCGTCCCTGCTCCACTAGGGTTGGGAGCTCGCTCTCAGAGAGTTGGACTAATTTCTCTAAAAGATCGCTGGGTCGACGCAGAAGCGCGGAAGGACAGGGAAACACTCGAGAGGCTCCGCCCGCAATTTCAAGAACTGGAGAATGACGTAATAAGGAAAGGTTTATCCCTTGGCAAATAGGCACGTTGATATCGAAAGGGAGACCCTTGATTATAGACGCCGACAAAGCTTTTTTCGACTTTGCTTCTTCCTTGCGCTAGCTGGTGCGCTAATAGCAACTATTGCAATTCTCATCCACTCAAATAACCGTGAAAAAAACGCACAAACTTTAGCACTGCAACAACAACAATCCGCGGAAAGAGCTAATAGAGACATGCACACCGCTTCTGCTGGTATTGCGGAACAAATTCGAGACTTAGATAGACAGGCATTCAGTATTACCGATCCAGAAGCCCCAATTATTTACGTTTGGCATGACGGGTTAAGCACTAAAAAGTCGACGCAGATTGATCGCAATGTTCTCGATCTCTTAAATACAAGAAGACGTTTGATTAGCAGCTCGCTTCCCCTTCTAGGCTCCTCGAGTGAACTTACTGATTACATCTGCAAACACCCATATGTGGTTCTAGCAGATACTGTCACTACTAATGACCCCGCGGAGTGGCTGAAGACAAAGAGTGCGAAGGATCCTCGCTATAGCATAGCCGAGCTAACCAAGGGACCAGTCCATCCTGATCTGAGAGGATTAAGAGTTGGCATCTTCCTCGATGAACAAGATGCTCATAATCTCGCGGATGAAATCAATCGAGTTAACAACAACGGTACAAGGTATAAACCTTGTGACCTGCCCCGTCTTTCTCAGCCATTTATAGCTGGAGTTTCTCGCTTCAGGTTTGTGGGCGAGTATATCTCGCCGCCGTCGTAGTCGGGGCTGTGGGGATGTGGGAAGCGCTGTTTGCTTTCCACATCTCCATAGCCCAGGGCTCTGCTGAACTCAGCAGGTGTTCTGTATGCAAGCGAGCTGTGCGGCCGCTCGCAGTTGTATTCCTGGCGCCAGTTGTCGAGGGTTCGCCTAACGTCATTCAGTGTGCGGAACCAGCTCGCGTTCAGGCATTCGTCGCGAAGACGTCCGTGGAAGCTTTCGACGTGTCCGTTCTGCATCGGTCTTCCTGGCTGGATGTGGATCAGGTTGATCCTGCGTTCTTCTGCCCAGCCCAGCATGCGCCGCGATGTGAACTCCGGTCCGTTGTCGGAACGCACACTCTCAGGCTGGCCACGTTGCTCGATCAGCTGATCCAGCGCTCGCGTCACGCGACCGCTGCCAAGGCTCGTATCAGCCTCCAGCACCAGGCACTCGCGCGTGAACGCATCGACCACACTGAGGATGCGAATCATCCTGCCGTTCGCCAGTCCATCCACGATGAAGTCCATCGCCCACTCCTGGTTCGCACGTATCAGCCGTGGCTCGATCTGCTGTTCACGGACCAGCCGTTTGCGCCGGCGACGGCGCACCGCCAACCCCTGCTCGACATACAGCCGGTAGACTCGCTTCACGTTCACCGCTTGCCCGCGACGCTCCAGAACCGCATGCAGCCTTCGATATCCGTAACGCGGCTTCTGCCTGGCCAGCTTCACCAGCTCGTCGCGCAGCTCCGCGTTCCGATCCGGTCTCGGCTCATACCGATAGCTGGCTCGATCCACGCCCAGCAGCTTGCAGGCCCTGCGCTCGCTCAGATCAAATCCCGCCGAGACGAACGCAATATCCTCTCTTAAACCGGCAAGCTCCAGCCGTTTTTTCGGATGACCGCTCTCAGAGCTTCCTTGTCCAGACTCAGATCGGCAACCAGTGCCTTCAATCGCCGGTTCTCATCTTCCATCTGCCGCAGACGTTGCGCTTCGCTCACATCGAGGCCACCGTACTTCGCCTTCCAGTTGTAAAACGTAGCGTCGCTGATCCCGTGCTCCCGGCAAAGATCCGCCGTCTTCACTCCGGCCTCATGCTGCTTCAGGATCGCAATGATCTGCTCTTCCGTGTAACGGCTCTTCTTCATCCCCAGTCCTCCCGTTCAGATTACGAGAGAACTCCACTTTTCCCTGGCTGAGTTTTTCGGGGGCAGGTCACTTGGAATCAGACTGAATTTGATAAGAACTGTTCCGCAACTGGCGCTCACTAGAAGTCTCTTTAAGAGAAAGTAATAAGGCTACTATCTTCTATTCGTTCCACATGCCTTCTGCACTGTCCTTCAGTCGCGCACCGCTTGATACAAGCGTCTCAGCTGCCGTCAGGAAATCCGCCGCGGTGCAGGACCAGCGGATAGTGCGGCAAGGTCTCAGGCAACGGGCGCGCGGCGCGCCATCCATCGGGATTGAGCGCGATGCACTGCATAAGCGGCGACCGGCCGCCGGCGGGATCTACCGCCAGATATTCGAGAGCGCTGCGCAGCCGGGTAATCGCCTCGGCCCCGAAGCGCTTCCGCCAATCCTTCTCAATTTTGCTCAGACGCAGCCCAAAGGCATGTTGAGCCTCGATTCCCTTCGCCGTAAGCCGAACCGCCTTGGTCCGCGCAGCAACGGGGTCCGATGCAACCGCTGCGAAGCGATGTTTGGTAAGAAAGCCCAGCATCATTTTGATCGCTTCCTTCGATACACCAGTGAGTTGAGGCAGATCGCGCAAGCGCACACCGGCGTCATTCAGAACCCGAACGAGGTTCGATCCGATGGCCAGCGAAAGATCGGATTCGCGTTCGAATTCGAGCGCAAACGCGAGAAGCACCCGGGAAAGCAGCGCTGACAGCGGTGCAGACTCCGATTTCTCTCTCGGCGAGGCTTTAAGGCTCGGCGGAACCTCCGTAAACCATCCAGCCCACACCACCTTGAGGATGGGCAGATATTCCGGCAGATCTAGATTAAGTTGACCGGCAACAGCCGCCAGCGACGCGCGCACCTCATCGACCGCGGCTTTTCCGAAGCGCTGCTCCCAGCGCTCTTCGATTGCGGCAAACAATCCGCGCCATATCCGCAGCGCTTTTGCGCCACCTGCACTGGGACGAACGATCCAGTTGCCGGGCGACTCTGCCTGATCGCCATTGCCGGCCGGGGGTGCGACCGTCACGTATCCCCACCAGCGCGCCATGCGCTGCAACCGCTGCCTCAGAGCTTTCTTCTCCAACCTGGCCTGCGGAAAGAGCTCGCGAACGGTGATGCCCTCGTCCGGAACAAAGCGCATGAAATTTGCATACATGACCAGCGAGACCAGCCACGGAACGCGCGGACTCTCTCCCGTCACGCCATGATCCCCCGTCACGCCATGATCCGTCGTTCGATGCGGCATCTGCCGCTCGAATTCATCGTCGAACTCGATGGTGAAGGCGACCAGCACCTGAGAAAGCAGGGTTGGCAGAGGGAGGCTTGCGACGCGGCGTAAACCCTTGGCTGGCATCAGAGAGACTCAGCGCGATGGTTCGAGGATTTGAATGCCTTCCGTGCTTCCGATCACCACCCGGCTCGCCATGCCCAGAAAGAGCCCGTGCTCCACCACGCCGACCGTGCGGTTGAAGGCCTCGGCCGCATTCTCCGCGGTCAGGCCGGACTGCGGCAGGTTGCAGTGCAGGATGTAATGATGGCCGTCGGTGATGTAGGGCTCCCCGTCTTCCTTGACCCGCAGTTCGGGCGCAAACCCTTGATCGCGCAAGCGCGCAGCCGTCGTCTCCCATCCGAAGGGAACCACTTCGACCGGCACGGTGAAGACCGAGCCCAGCGTATCGACCAGCTTGCGCGGGTCCACCGCAATTAAAAGGCGGCTGCTGGCCATGGCGACGATCTTTTCACGCAGCAGCGCTCCGCCGTGTCCTTTGATCAGATGAAGAGTGTGGTTCTGTACCTCGTCCGCACCGTCGATGGTGAGGTCAAGATGAGGTTGACTGGCGAAGTCGGTGATCGGAATACCGAGGCTGATGGCCTGGCGATGCGAGGCCTCGGACGTAGCGATGGCCTTGATGTGCAGACCTGCAGCCACGCGGCGTCCCACCTCATCGATCACCAGCGCCGAGGTGCTGCCGGAACCGAGACCGACGGCCATGCCATCTTCGATTTGCGAGGACGCCCACTCGGCTGCCTTGCGCTTGGCCGCCTCAGCGGGGTCTTGTTGCTTCGGAAAGCTCATGCCAATGGTGATATCACGTCGCGCGGAAAAGCTCCAAGAATTCGCCGCCGCCAGGGCATTACCACTGCCCGTTGCGCGATCAGATACGCAGCCCTGCCCGACCGCCGGAAATCTTTGCCATACTTCACGTACTCGCATGCGTTCCACGCGGGAACGATCATGCGTTGAAGAAAACTCCGAGTGCCTAAGGTTGAAAGACGACTCGCACGCCACGTTCCGGAGTGTTCCAAAGAGATTCCAGGTCGCGCAGAGGAGCAGTTTTCACTTCGAACTGGAAAGGCTTTTGCGCGGCAACCTTAAAAAACTCGCCCACTGCATCGCGAATCTCGTCCATCGACGCGCTGCCGAAGCCGCTCCCCAGCATTTCCAGCTTGGTGCTGCGCAGCGTCGCTGCCGGAAAAGAGATCGTCGTTCCCGCGCTCGACCCGATCTGAACAAAACGCAGCCGTGAAGCAGCGGTACGCAACCCCCTTTGTGAAATGGCTTCGAGCAGGCTCTCTGCAGGCTGTCCCCAGAGGTAGTCGAGGACGACATCCACTCCTGCCTCGGCGTACTCACTGCGCAAAGCCTGGACCAGCGCGGCATGATCCTGATCAAGCGAGATCGCCGCATCCGCGCCGAGCGTTTTGAGCTTCTCCAGCGACTCCGGATTGCGTCCCACGCCCACCACGCGGCGCGCGCCAAGGCGCTTCGCAATTTGCACCGCAAGCTGCCCGGCAACGCCGGTCGCTCCGAGGATCAGAACGCTCTCCCCGGAAATAAACTTTGCTCGCGCCATAAGCGCCGCCCACGAAGACATCGCCGGATTGGCGATACCCGCCGCTGTCGCATCGTCGAGACCATCGGGTAATCGCAGACACATCCAGTCGGGAGCAAGTCCCTTCTCGGCAAAGGTGCCGAAGGGAGGGCGCGCTGCGCCGAAAAAAATGCGCGAGCCGTCTTCGAGCCTGCCGACCCCATCCACGCCCGGGATAAACGGCAACGCGCCCGTGCTTCCATAGTGATTCCCGCTCGCCAGAGCCTTCACAATGGGGTGCAGGCCAGCTGCGGTGATCTTCACCAGAACCTCGCCTTGTTGAGGAACGGGATCGGCAAACTGCATGTAACGAGGCGGAGCATCGAAGGCCTGGACGACAGCAGCGTTCATAGAGCAGTTCTCCTTACAGGCTTTTTGCAACAGCTTTCGCTCTAAAAGTCTCTCAAAAGATTCCGGTTTTGATGAGGAAGTTACATAAAAAGCACCGCGGCTGCCGGAAGATGACCATCCGCTGCTATTTTTTGCCGATAGTCTCAAGAAGAACAAATTGCCCCCCGGCTCAATCCAACGAACCGGTCGTACGCCTCGAATGATGTGCGCGTGGTTTAATAGATGGCAGAGGCCGCCGGATTATTTCCGCGCCCGCAATATCCGCAAGGAGTGAGATCAGGATGGCAAACACTTTGATTCCGGTGAACGAGCAGAGAGCTACCCCCGACCAGATCGAGGCCATCGATAAACGCCGCCGCTGGGGATTGACCTGCCAGGTCATCGCCGGGCAATTCGCGTTCTTCGCAGTGCTGCTCACGCTGTGGTCAGGCCAGGATCTGACCTACTCCCCGCACCTGTTCCATCCGATGTTCTACTACAACGTGCTCACCGGCACGCTGGCCGTCATCTTCGGCATTTACGGCTCGTACTTGAAGCGCGGCGCCCCGGAATTCTAAACAGGGGCTGCAACCGCGTTCGGATCAAACGGGCAGGGCTTAGGCCCTGCCTTACGTTTGAGGGCAGCCGGGAAAATCCAACTCAATCCTCACCAGCTTTCATGGACCAGTCTCTCCCATCCCGGACCGCGCTTCGTGTAGCGCTGCGTCGCGCCGCTCACCAGATCTATGACTCGCCGGTGGTCTTTCACGATCCCATCGCGGTTCCCATCCTGGGAAAGACGTATGCGGAAGAACTGGACCGGACGCGCTTCCATCTGGAGAAGCCTTTCTCCGTAGCGCTGCGAGCCTTTATCGCCGCGCGCAGCTTATATGCAGAGGGCAAGCTGGCCCAGGCTGTGGCTCGAAACGTCACGCAGTATGTTCTGCTCGGCGCGGGACTCGATACATTCGCTTACCGCAATCCTTACCCGCAGCTTCGCGTCTTTGAGGTCGACCACCCCGCCACACAGACGTGGAAACGCGATCTCCTGCTGCAGAGCAAGGTTTCTGCCACAGGCAGTCTCGTTTATGTCCCCGTCGACTTCGAGCGGCAGTCACTGGCTGAGGAATTAACGAAGGCCGGCTTCGATCCCGATGCCCCGGCGTTCTTCGCATGGCTTGGAGTCGTGCCATATCTCACCGTCGAAGCGTTTCGGGCCACAGTGAAATTCCTGTCTCAGCGCCCCGCGGACAGCGGTGTTGCAATGGATTACGGGCAGCCGCGCGAAGTGCTTCCTCCACTGGAACAGCTGGGACGGGATTCGCTGGCGTCTCGCGTTCAGTTGGCAGGAGAACCGTTTCAGTTGTTTTTCACCCCGCCGCAGATTGCTGGCGAGCTCCACGCCTTTCACAGCATTGAAGATATTGGCTCCGAAGAGATCAACACGCTCTACTATCGCGGGCGTACTGATGAACTGGCGGCGCGCGGACAGTCAGGAAGAATCCTCTCCGCCTGGCGCTGAGTCTGCGCCGCCCTCATCGCTTCTCGAGGCTCGAATCTGGCGGTCGCAGGCGGCATCCAATAGAGTGTTAACCAGGACATGCCGCTTTCTTCCATCCACGGAGCTGACGGGCCGGCGCAGCGTCCGTCTCCTGTTCGCTCCGGCCTGATCGATCGCCACGGACGCTCCATCACCGACCTGCGCGTCTCCATCACCGATCGCTGCAACTACCGCTGCGTTTATTGCCGGACCGGCAACGAAGGTGCTCAGTACTCCGAGTTGCCTATCGAAGACTATCTGCGCATGGTGCGGGTATTCGTCGATATGGGCATCGAGAAAGTTCGCCTCACCGGCGGCGAGCCCTTGCTGCGGCGTGGACTGATTGATATGGTCCGCGAACTGGCTGATCTGCGGACAGTGAACGGAAACCCGCTGGACATTGCCCTGACCACGAATGGCCATCTTCTCGAAGAGTTGGCACAGCCCTTGAAGGACGCTGGCCTCGGCCGGGTCACGGTGAGCATCGACGCCGTCGATGCCGAAACCTTTGCGCAGATCACAAGGGTGCCCGGAAGCTTTGAACGCGTGCTTCGCGGCATTCAGGCGGCGCAGCGGGCCGGCCTGGGTCCAGTGAAAGCCAATTGCGTTGTTCTGCGCGGGTTCAACGACGATCAGATCGTCCCCTTCGCACAATTCTCTCGCGATCATGGCATCATCGTCCGCTTCATTGAATTCATGCCGCTCGAAGAAGACCGTCTGTGGTCTCCCGAGACCGTCGTTCCGTTCTCTGAAGTAGTTTCCAAGCTGGAGAGCTTTCGTCCTCTGGTAAAACTGCCGGCAAACGCATCGGGAGAGACGGCGATTCGTTACACCTTCGATGACGGGATTGGCGAGATTGGAATTATTGCTCCGGTCTCGCGTGCATTCTGCGGCGCCTGCAGCCGCATTCGTCTCACTTCCGACGGAAAAATTCGTACTTGCCTCTTCTCGCAATCAGACCACGATCTCTATGGGCTCATGCGTCGCGGCCGGGGCGATGAAGAACTCGCGGCGTTCATCGAGAAAACCGTGGCCATGAAAGAAGCGCGCCATCACATCGGCGAGACGGATTTCCTGAAGCCCTCACGCAGCATGGTGCACATCGGAGGCTGAGGCTCAGCCCAGCGTACGCAGTCCGGCGCGCAGCGCTGCCCCCACTTCCCGAACTTGCAGCTCCGACAGCGTATTGAAGAACGGCAAGGCCAGCGTGCGCGCGGACTCAGACTCCGTCACCGGAAGCTTCGTCTCTCTCCACTCGCTATAGCTGGGCTGCAGATGAATCGGCGCGAAATAGCGTCCGCAGCCGATGCCTTTGCGCTGCAGGAAAACCTGTAGCGCGTCGCGGGCATTGCCGTTGAACCGCGATGCCAGGCGGACAACATAAACGAACCAACTGATGCGTGTATGAGGAATGGAGGCTGGAGGCAGTATCAGCTCCATGACCTCCTCGAGCTCCTTCTGATACGCCTGCGCCACGGCTTCACGCCGGCGCAGTATCTCCTCAATGCGCTTCAGCTGACCAATGCCCAGCGCGCAGTTGAGCTCGGAGATGCGGTAGTTGTACCCAACCTCGGAGTGCTGGAACCAGTCATCTGAGTCGAAGCGTCCCTGATTGCGAAGCGCGCGCATTCTGCCCGCCAGCACTGCATCGCGAGTGAGAATCATGCCTCCTTCGCCCGTTGTAATCTGCTTGTTCGGGTAGAAAGCGAAGACTGCAGCATGGCCGAAGCTGCCCGCATGGCGACGTTGATATTCGGCTCCGATCGCCTCGCATGCGTCCTCGATTACTAGGAGCCGATGCCGCTCGGCTATTGCAAGGATCGCCTCCATCGCGGCGGGAACACCGAAGGTGTGAACCACCATGATGGCGCGAGTGCGCGGCGTGATGGCAGCTTCCACTTTTTCGGGATCGAGGTTGAGCGTGACGGAATCGATATCGACGAAGACTGGGCGAGCACGCTCATAGCGAATGGCATTCGCGGCGGCAATGAAAGTAAACGACGGCACGATGACCTCGTCCCCTTCGCCGATGCCAAGCGCGCGGACACAAAGATGGAGGCCGCTGGTGCCTGAGTTCACCGCAATCGCATGTGGCACGCCAATATAAGCGGCCATCATGTGCTCGAACTCATCAAGCTTTGGCCCCAGGCTCAAACGCGGGCTGCGCAGCACATCAGCGACTACAGCGATCTCGGCTTCTGTGATGTCCGGCTGCGATAGCGGAATCTTCATACGGGCAATTCCGGAGCTTTTTTAATGAGCAGCTCATCGCCAAGGGGAACCTGCGTAAGCACGCGCACGATGCGCTCGGCCGCATGGCCGTCGCCATAAGGGTTTTCCATGCCGGTGAGCGACCTGCGAAAGGCATCGCTGCGCGCCTCTGTAATCTTCCCAATAATGGAGGCCGCGATGGGCTCGGCATCGAGCACATTCTTCGCGCGTTCTCTTCCCTTCTGGCGAAAGCCCACATTCACTGTGGGAAGCGCGAAAGATGCGGCTTCCATAATGCCGCTGCTGGAATTGCCCACCAGCATCTCCGCATGGCGGAGCAGGCTCAGATAAGTAACAGCATCGAGATTGATGAAGACCCGGCCATCTTTTTTTCGATGGGCGAGAAACCGCTTTGCGGACTCGATAAGCTGATGGCTGCCAGCGTCGGCATTGGGATAACAAAAGAGCACCGTGTCAGTTACTTTTTCGAGAGCGGCAAAGAGCGCGTCGGCTTCTTCGGTCGTTTCGCGTCGAAGGGTCACGGGATGATAAGCAACCAGAATCGGCGGCGTGATGAGATCGATTGCAAGTCGGCTCTCCAGCTCTTCGCGGCCAAGCAGCTTGCTTCGCCGCAAGTGATCGAGCGACGGCGCTCCGGCACGATGTACGCGCCATTCCTCTTCGCCCATTGCGATCACGCGTGTGCATGCCAGATGTGTGGAAACGAAATGCATGTGGCTCATCTTCGTGAGGGCATTGCGCACCGCGTCGTCGATCGCACCTTCGCTGACCTCTCCGCCTTCGATGTGCGCTATAGGGATGCGCAGCGCCAGTGCGACCGAAGCAGGGGCAAGCATCTCGTAGCGATCGGCGATGAGCAGCAGAAGGTCGGGGCGCAAGTTGCCGAGTAAATCGGCGAAGCTTTGCGCTGCCACGCCGATGGTCTTCGCCATGCCAATGTCACTATCGGAGCTGATCAGGCATTCGATGCGGCCAGCCAGATGGAATCCATCCTTTTCGATCTCCCGCACCGTCAGGCCGAATGAAGGTGATAAATGCGAAGCCATGGCGATGAGCTGAAGGTCCACGTCTGGATGAGCAGCGAGGTCCTTGAGCACCCAATAGAGATGGCTGTAGTCGGCACGGGAGCTGGTGACGACGGCGATTTTGCGTCTCATCGATTTGATTCCGTCATCGGCTTTGATCTCATCATCGCGTGCTCACGCAGGGCGTCCTGAATTACCGCACTCGGTTGGTAGCTCGGCACCAAAAGCGACACAACCCGAAGCAGCAGTGGCAGATCCCGCTCTTGGATTGCCTGTTCCAGCTGGAGCATAGCGTCCTGCAATTGGTGAAAGGAGGGCGACGAGCTATATATCGCCCTGAGTGGCGCGCCATCTTCGGACGAATATTGTTCGTCGTCCGCGATCAGCTTCTCAGCAAGCTTATCGCCGGGCCTCAATCCGCTGAACACAATTTCCTGCGAGGAGCCCGCATCCTCCAACATCAGCCGGGCGATCTTCTCAATCCGAATTGGCTCCGCCAGCTCCGGCACAAGAATGCCGCAGTCAAAATTATCCGAGAGTGCGAGCATGAGCAGCCTGGCTGCGTGCGACATTGTCAGGAAGTAGCGCCTGGCCTCAGGATCGGTAACGCACAGCGGCTCTCCGCGATCGATCTGGCTCTGGAAGAGCGGCAGAACGCTACCCGCCGACGCGACTACATTCCCCATGCGGACGGCCTTGCACCGCATCACGCTCGACGAAGCGGTCAGCATAACCAGCTCCGCGATGCGCTTTGAAGCGCCCATGATACTGGCAGGCTCGACCGCTTTGTCCGTGGACACCATCACCAGTTGCTCGACACCATGCTTCACACAGCTTTGCGTCAGCATGAAAGTTCCGACGGAATTGTTTTGTATGGCCGCAAACGGATTGAATTCCATGAGTGGAACATGTTTGAAGGCGGCGGCGTGAAAAACGATCTGCGGGCGATGACGATTCAGCAGGTCTTCGAGCTGTGCGCGGTCGCACACGCTGCCCAGCGCAAGCGTGTACCGAGCGCCGATGCCGCGTTCCGCATCCTGGCCAAGCCGATAAAGACTCTGCTCAGAGCTATCCAGCAGCACCATGTGGCGCGCGCCATAGCTGCCGATTTCGAGCGCCAGCGCCGATCCGATGGACCCTGCGGCCCCGGTGATCAGGATAGTTTTCCCTTCGATATCCGATGAAGAAACAGGCAGCGCTGGAGTCGATCCAGTCAATCCGAAGATCGAATCCCAGCGGGTTTTCTCGTCGTCCGGCATCGTTCCAGTCTATCTTTTCGCTCTTCTATAATGGACGGCGACGATGTTACGCAAAACAATTCGCAACGCGGCTCTCCTGCCTCTTCTCTGCTGTGCGTCTGCCTTGTTCACATTCGCTGCTGAGCTTCCCGCTTCCAAGGCTGACGCCCCCCGTTTGAACAATATCGGCGTGGCGCTGATGAATCAGCAGCTCACCGAAAAGGCGCTGGCCAAGTTTGAAGCGGCGCACGCCGCCGATCCCTTGGCCGTTGTTCCGCTCGCGAATGAGGGCATCGCGTTCCTGTACCTGCAGAAGCTTCCGGAAGCGGAAGAAGCGTTGAAGCAAGCGGCTGCCATCGATCCGAACAATGCCCGGGCCTGGTATGCGCTGGGGCTGTCCCATCTGAATGCCGGAAATCCCAGGCAGGCGATCGAGGACCTGCAGCATGTTGTAAAGATCGACCCTGAAGATGCGGATGCGCATTACTTCATGGGGTCGTTTTATCTAAGCCTGAACGACTATGCGCACGCGAAAGAGGAGTACGAGAACGCGCTGAAGCTTAATCCTATTCACGCCTCGGCGCAGTTCGGTCTGGCGCGTGCATTGCAGCGCACCGGAGACGTAGATGCGTCGCGTGAACATTTGAAGCGATTTCAGGAACTCACACAAAACAAGATTTCAAGCCCCTTAAGCGCCGCGTACGGCGAGCAGGGACACTACGCCACCGTAGCGGACATGATCGCGCCGCCGGTGGTTGCTGGACCGATGATTCCGGTGAGGCTCGAAGCAGAACCGATTGCCGGCGCTTCCACTGGCGCGCCTACCGCCGCGGGCGGCAGCGGCGCCTGTCTCCTGAGCATGAAAGGATTGGGGGACAAAGAATTGGTTCTGCTTGGCTCAGGCGACCGCGCGATTCGTGTCTATGAGATTGGAGCCGGCGGTAAATCTACTGAGGTTCCCGCGCAACAGACCGGATTGAATGCCAGCGGACAGGCACTCGCGTGCGCGGTTGGCGATTACGACAGCGATGGATTGCCTGATCTCGCCGTGGCCTTCAGCGATCGAGTTCAGCTATTTCATAATTTGGGCAACGGAAAGTTTGAGGACACAACAAAGGCGGTTGGAATTCAGCAGCTGAATCATCCTGCCGACGTTTTATTCCTCGATTTTGATCATGACGGTGATGTAGACCTCTTCGTCACCGGTTCTGCTGCCAATGGCGGCGCCGGGCCAAGCGTGTTGTGGCGCAACAACGGCAACTCTACCTTTACCGAATGGACGGAACCAACCGGACTGGCTGGTAAGGCCAACACTGCCGGTGCAACGCTGTCTGATGTAAATAACGATCGCGCTATTGATCTGGTTGTGGCCGGAGCAGACAGCGCACCGACGATTTACTTCAACCAGCGCGAAGGAAAATTCAAGCCCGCGCCACTCTATTCTGGAGAAGGTCTCTCCGCCACTCGAGGAGTGGCGGTCTTCGACTTCAATAAAGATGGGCGCATGGATATTGCTGTGGCGCACGCCGGCGCACCGGGCATCAGCCTGTGGCGTAATGTGGATGGAAAATCTTTCGAGCGAGTCTCATTGCCCCTCAAAGACGCGACATCCGCGTGGGGGCTGACGCCGATCGATATCGATAACGATGGCTGGATCGATCTGGCCGCTATCGTCCAAACCCCTGCGGGCACAGGCCTGCGCGTATTTCGCAATCTCGGGCCCGCGGGCTTTGAAGATGTGAGCGAGCAGCTAGGAGCAACGAAGCTGAAGCTTGAGAATCCGCGCGCATTGATCGCAGCGGACGTCGATGGTGATGGCGCTGCAGATCTCATCGTGACTGAGGCCGACGGATCGGCGCAGGTTCTGAAGAATGTCGGCGGTAGCAAGAATCATTCTCTGCGTGTTGCCCTCACCGGACTGGCCGACAACAAAACTGCGATCGGAACCAAGGTCGAAGTGTTTTCGAACGGGCAAGTGCAGAAATTTGAAGTCACGGGTGGTGCCGGCTATCTGAGCCAGGGATCTATCGACCTTATCGCCGGTCTCGGACAATCCGGCGAGGCCGATGTCGTGCGTATGTTGTGGCCTACAGGTGTTCCTCAAGATGAGATCGATGTCTCCGCTGTGAAGCCGTTGGAGCTGAAAGAGCTCGATCGCCGCGGCAGCTCATGCCCGGTACTTTTTGCCTGGGATGGCACCAAGTATCAATTTATCTCCGACGTGATTGGAGCCGCGGTGGTGGGGCACTGGGTCTCACCGACAGCAACGAATGCAGCCGATCCCGATGAATGGATCAAGGTGGATGGATCACAGCTCAAGGCTCGCAACGGGTATCTCAGTCTGCGTTTTGGTGAGCCGATGGAGGAGATCAATTTCGTCGACCAGCTGCGTCTGGTGGCGATCGACCATCCCGAGAACACAGAGGTCTATCCGGACGAAAGGTTTCTTAGCGAGCCTCCGTTTGCTTCAGGCCAGCCTGTCGTCGCATCGCCACAGACAAGACCGCTGGCCGGAGCTTGGGACGACCGCGGCCACGATGTACTGGCGTTGCTGGCGAAGCGCGATCACCAGTATGTTCGCAACTTCACCAACCTCAGCTACACAGGCTATGCCAACATGCACACGCTGACACTGGATCTCGGCAAGTGGTCGCCGGATAATCCGCTGCGTTTATTCCTGCACGGGTTCATTGAGTACTTCAGCGCCAGCTCGATGTATGCGGCATGGCAGGCAGGGCTGCAGCCGATTCCGCCTTTTGTCGAAGCACAGATGCCAGATGGGAGCTGGAAGCGCGTCATCGACGATATGGGATTTCCGGCTGGACTGCCGCGCACCATCGTCGTCGATCTGACACATACGCTGCCGGTCGGCGCAACCAGGATTCGTATCACCACAAATCTGCAGATCTACTGGGACCAGGCGCTTTTGGACAATGGGCCGGAAAGTGGAGCGCAGATAAGACAGACAGAGCTGCCACTGGGTATGGCCCATCTTGCTTTCCGCGGCTACCCGCAGCAGTTGGATGGCTCGACGCCGGGCGATCTGACGTATCGCTATGACAAGATCAGCGAGACAGGGCCGTTCCAATGGCAGCGCGGACCGTACACGCACTATGGGAATGTGACCCCTCTGCTGGAAAAGCCGGACAATGAGTATGTGATCTTTGGCAGTGGCGAGGAGATCGATGCCGAGTTCTCGGCAGCGGCGTTGCCGTCTCTGCCCGCCCATTGGAAGCGCGATTACTTTTTCTATGCAAATGGATTTGTGAAGGACATGGACTTCTATGAGGCCTCGCCATTTACAGTGGCGCAGTTGCCATTCCATCAGGAAAGCGCCTATCCATATCCCGCAAACGAGCATTATCCGGAAAACAGAGACACGCTCAAATACCTCCTCAATTGGGACGAGCGCTTCGAGTCCGGCGATCGCACACAGCGCTTTCAGTTTAACTATGAGCCGGCCGCCTCGCAGCCGATTACGCAACCATGACGGTTACGTTCCTGCCTGCGGTGGAGCAGCTGGGTCTGCTGCGCGACAAAAAGATTTCAGAATTGGAGCTGGCGGAAGAACATATCCGCCAGATTGAGCGGCTGAATCCAGCCCTGAATGCATTCATCGAATTTGATGCGGATGCGGTACGCGCGCAGGCCAAACGCGATGTCTCCGGACCGCTGGCCGGCTTACCGCTCAGCATCAAGTCAACGATCTCGGTAAAAGGTTATCGCTGCGAAATCGGCAGCGTACTCCGTCGTGGTGAAGTTGCGACGTCGGATGCTGAAGCCGTCTCGCGTCTCCGCCTTGCGGGAGCGACGCTGCTCGGAACGACAAATTGTCCCGAATTTCTGATGGCCTATGAGACCGGCAACCTGCTCTACGGCAGAACCAGCAATCCGTGGAATTTGGCGTACTCCGCCGGCGGGTCGAGTGGCGGTGAGGCAGCGGCGATTGCGTCCGGCATGTCGGCAGGCGGCCTCGGCAGCGATAGCGGCGGATCGGTCCGCGAGCCTGCCCACTTCTGCGGCATCTGTGCATTGAAACCCACCCCCGGGCGCGTGCCGGGACGCGGGCATGTGCCGCCATGCGTTGGGCCGTTCTCAATTCTCGGCGCCGTGGGCCCTATGGCGCGCACGATTGCGGATGTCTCAATGCTCTTTGAGACGTTATGCGCGCAGGACATCGTCGATCCGGTGAGCGCTCCGGTGCCCTTCCGGCAAATTTCACCGGAGACCGCAAAGCAGATTCCGATTGGATGGTTTGAAGACGACAGATTGACGCCGGTGACCGAAGAAACGCGAGCGGCGGTGCGCCGCGCTGCGCTGGAGCTGGAGATGCAAGGTTTTCGCGTCGAGCGTTTCCGCCCGGCGGCACTCGAAGAAGCGCGAAAGCTCTGGTGGAAGTTTTTTATGCAGTGCGGGGCCATGTTCTACGCACCCACCGTCACCGGCCGCGAGGCGGAGTTGAGTCCGATCTTTCGCGAATTTCTGGAGCTCGGTCGCGAGGCCGAGCCGCTCACTGCAGCGCAGCTGCTCAGCGCCTGGGCGCAATGTGACTTGGTGCGCGGACAGCTGCTCGAAGAGATGCGGCGATTCCCGGTTCTGCTTTTACCCGTATGCGCGATCCCGGCATTCAAGCACGGCGAGCGTGAGTGGGTAGTGGATGGACAGCGAGTTCGTTACCTTGATGCGATGCGTTACACGCAATGGTTCAACTTGCTGGGAGCGCCCGCCGCAGTGGTGCCTGTTGGAAGCTCAAAAGACGGCTTGCCAATCGGAATACAGATTGCGGGCCGTCCTTTTGAGGATGAACTGGTGCTTACCGTTGCCGCGTGCGTGGAACGGGCATTTGGGTTTCGCATTCCACCCGCGCTATGAGTGGTCTGCAGCAGTAAGAATCTCAAGAGCGCGTTCAAGGCGAACACCACGCGAGGCCTTGAGCAGCACAACGTCCTCGGCGCGAAGATTCTCACGCAACCAGTGGCCGGCCTCGTCGGGCGTCGCATAGAAAATCGACTCCACGCCAAGCGCAGCAGCTTTGTCGGTAATATTCTTCGCAAAGCCGCGTACCCCTACGACAATATCTACGCCCGCCTCTACCGCTTTTTCACCGCAGGCTGCGTGCAGTGCTGCAGATTGCGGACCAAGCTCCAGCATCTCTCCGGCAACCAATATCCGGCGGCCGCCTTTCTCGATGGGCATGGCGGCGAGAGTTGCAATCATCGACTTCAAAGCTTCGGGGTTGGAATTGTAACTGTCATTGATTATTTTAGCGCCGCGGACAATCACAACCCGGCCGCGCTTCTCTTCGGGCTGCAGTTCCGCAAGCGCCTTGCAGCAGGTTTCGAGCGGAATGCCACTGGCGACGCCCACTGCAATTGCGGCGACAGCATTGGAAACATTGTGCTCGCCAAGCAGGTGCAGATGAAACTCCGCATGCGTGTCACCTGCGCGTACCTCAACGCGAAGGCCCTCCGTGCCCAGCGGCTCCGTCGACTCCACGCGAGGATCGGCGCACGGTCCGCGGCCAAAGTAGATTGCACGTCCGGCGAAGTCGCGGCCGAATTGCGAGACATATGGATCGTCGCAGTTGAGAAAGGCCGTTCCGTGTTCGGGCAGTGCTTGAATCAGCTCATACTTGGCGCGCGCCACTCCCGCAATGCCGTCCGCGAAGAACTCGGCATGTGCGTTGCCGACATTGGTCACCACGCCCCACTCCGGTGAAGCGATCCTGGCGAGGGCCGCGATCTCACCCGCGCTGGACATGCCCATCTCGATCACTGCGACTTCATGCTCCGGTTCAAGCCTCAACAGCTGGAGCGGCACTCCGTAGTGATTATTGAGATTGCCCCGCGACTTGAGCACATGAAATTGCGCGCTCAGAACCGTGGCAATGGCCTCTTTTGTCGTTGTCTTGCCCGCGGAGCCTGTAATTCCCACCACGCGCTTGCCCCAATGCCGGCGCACTGATCCGGCAAGATGCTGAAGAGCCGAGAGCGGATCGTCGACTCCAACCAGCGGAAGATCACTATCGAAGGAATGCACTCTGGTTCGACTGACGACCGCAGCTACAGCTCCATTTGCGATCGCTGCTGCAACAAAATCGTGACCATCGAAGCGCTCACCGCTCACTGCGAAGAAGAGGTCGCCAGGCTGAAGAGTTCGCGAGTCGATGGAATAACCAGTGGCTGCGAGGGCACTGCTGGCTGCACCGTGAAGGGTGGCTCCGCACCACTGTGAGATCTGCTGAAGATCGAGTTTCACGCTTGCGTTCCTCCCTGCAGCCCCTTCAGATACTGTGATGCGACTGCGACGTCGTCAAAGGGTACGGATTTGTTTCCAACGGTCTGCGTCTTTTCATGCCCTTTGCCCGCCAACAGCACAATGTCTCCCGGCCTTGCTTCGTGAATCGCAAGCCCGATGGCCGTGGCACGATCCGGCTCAACTGCGTATCGGGCGCGTGTTCCGTGCAGGCCGGGCAGTACGTCGGAAATGATGGCTTCCGGCACTTCGCTTCTTGGATTGTCGGAAGTAAGGACTACAAAATCGCTACCGTCTCCGGCAGCTTTGCCCATGAGCGGACGCTTGGTTTTGTCGCGATCACCGCCGCAACCGAAGAGCGTGATCACTCTTCCCCCGGTCGCGACTACAAATTCGCGAGCAAGCGCAGTGAGGTTCCGCAGCGCATCGTCGGTGTGGGCGTAATCGACGACAACCGTGAACGGCTGGCCTTCATCGACGGTCTGAAATCTCCCTGGAACGCAAGCCAGCGATGCGGCGCCTGCCTGAATCTGCTCCACAGACAATCCTCTGGCATAGGCAGCCGCAGACGCAGCGAGCAGGTTGTAGACGTTCACCCGTCCCGTCAAACGCGTCTTGACCTCAACAGCGCCGATAGGCATTTGCAATGTGAAGGTCATTCCCGCCGCAGCCATCTTCAGACTATCGGCCCGGAACTCACCAGTTCCAATGCCGTACGCGAAAATCTCCGCGCCGGCGTCGCGGGCTGCAGTGGCCAACTCAGCTCCATGAGGATCTTCCATGTTCACCACGGCAACGCGCGGCGCATGCGAGAGCGACCCGTCGAAGAGCCGCTTCTTCGCGGAGAAGTAATTTTCCATGGTGTGATGGAAGTCCAGATGATCGCGGGTGAGGTTCGTGAAAATGGCAACGTCGTAAGCGAGACCATGCACGCGGCCCTGGGCCAGCGCGTGCGAGGAGACCTCCATGACTGCTTCGCCTGCTCCAGCATCCACGCCCTCGCGCAACAACTCGAGCAGGTCTCGCGACTCCGGCGTGGTGTGGGGCGATGACCGAACCGCTCCGGCAATGTGGTATTCGATTGTTCCCACCAGCACCGTCTTACGGCCGGCGTGGTTGAGGATGGCGTCGAGCAGAAATGCAGTTGTCGTCTTGCCGTTCGTTCCAGTAATGCCGCTCAGCGCGAGCTGCTTTTCCGGATGGCCGAAGAAGTTTGCCGACGCAATGGCCAGCGCGTTCCTTCCATGATCAACCTGCGCGATCGGGATGGCCTGTTGGAAGGTGTCGAAGGCAGCTGCCGAATCGGTAAGGACTGCAGCTGCTCCCTGCGCGATGGCTTTCTCGATGAAGCGATTGCCATCGGTCGTCTCCCCCTGCATGGCTGCGAATAGGGAGCCGTTCGTAACCTGGCGGGAGTCGTATTCAATAGAGCCGACCAGGGGATCGCCTCCGGTACGGCGAAGAGTTTTGATCCCGGATATAACTTCGCTGAAGTTCATTCAGATCGACTTTAACTCATGGGAAAAGATTGCGGGCGGTCTTCGCTGAACGGCCAGGCGCGGCACGCAAATCGCCGGTCCCGCCTCCGCCTTCTCGCTTGGCAATCCGCTGTGCTCAGGATGAGCACGAAGCCATCAACGTCCGAAGCGGACTACGATGGCCGTGCCCTGGGGCACCATCGTTCCCGGAGCTGGAAACTGGTTGCGCGCGATGCCGGTGCCCAGCACTTGGACGCCGAGGCCCATTCCACCTGCCACTTCAACCACTTTGCGTACCGGTTCACCCGCAAAGGAAGGCACAGAGACTCGATTTCCTGCCGCTAGCACCACCGCTCCTGTGTCCGTCGGCCGGGCTTGAGGCGTGGATATCATTGAGGACGAAGCCTGCGCTGAGGCCTTCTCCTCGATCTTTGCTTTCAGCAATCGCTCATCGGAGGCAAGCGTGCTTGCCTCCGATGAAACCGCAGTCGGGTTCCTGTTCGCAACTATCGCGGTTTGTTTGTTCATGTCCTCTTTTGACAGGGGAGCCTGCTTTTGCACGGGCTGGCCGGAACGCAGTGGATCATCGGCCGGAAGATTGTTCACCTCGGAGAAAAGCGAATCCAAATCTTCCGCGTGTTCTTCCGGCACGTCATCGATGTCCGCTGTCTTCTCTGCCTTTGCCAGCAGCGCCGGAGACTTCAGCGGCTCATCGTGCGGCACACGAAGATATTCGAGTATCTGCTGCGCGAGATCGTGAAAGACCGGCCCGCTGGCCTCAACTCCGAAGTGCATGCTGTGATCAGGCGAATCCATCACCACCGCAATCGTGACCGCCGGATCGTTCACCGGCGCAAAGCCCACAAACGATGCCACGAATTTGGTCTTCGAATACGTGTGTGTATGGGGATCGATCTTTTGCGCGGTGCCTGTCTTTCCGGCCGCGCTATAGCCGTTGAGCGGCCCCAGGGTGCGGGCCGTCCCTTCGGTGATCACCCCTTCCATCATCTTCCGCATCTCGGCGGCTGTCAGAGTCGAGATGACCCGGTGCGCGCCCTCCGGCAGCGGGTTAGGGAGGTCCGTTCCCGGATGAAAGGTTGCCGGCTCCAGTTTCTGCCCCGCCTTCAGCTCACCAGCGCTTTCCAGCAGGACGCGCGGCGGCAGATACATACCGCCATTGGCAATGGTTGAAATCATGGTAGCGATCTGAATCGGCGTCACCGCAACTTCCTGGCCCATGGGAACGGCGCCCATCGTAGAGGGCCCCCAATGCCTCAATGGTTCCAGCAAGCCTCTTGTTTCGGCAGGAAGCTCAATACCGCTGCGGTCACCGAACCCAAATGCGCGAATGTATTTGTAAAGGCGCTCAGCGCCCACGCGCTCGCCTACGTGGATGGCCCCGACATTACTCGACATCGCGAGGGCCTTCGATGCGGGAACCAATCCCATGTGCTCTCCAGGAGCATCATGCACGGTGTGGCCGGCGATGTTGAGCTGTCCCCCACCGCAATCGATCATTGTGTCGGGTGTAATGGCCTTCTCTTCAAGCGCTGCCGCATAGGTCACAGGCTTGAACGTTGAACCGGGCTCGTAGACGTCGCTGACCGCGTGGTTTTTCAGCAGATTTGTCGTTGCATGGCGAAAGTCATTCGGGTTGAACGTAGGCCGCACGGCCAGCGCCAGAATCTGCCCGGTATGCGGATCCTGAACCACAATCGTGCCGTATTCTGCGTGCGTCCTCGCCATATTGGCGTCGAGCGCCTTCTCCGCCATGAACTGGATATTCTCGTCGATGGTGAGCACGAGATTCTCACCCGGCAAAGGCTCGCGCTCTTCGCTCCCAAGCACATGCCTGCGCGCGTCCACCGACGTGAGCATGCGCCCCGGAGTGCCGTGAAGATCGTCGTCAAAATTCTCTTCCAGTCCGCCCAGTCCGTTATCGTCAATGCCGACATAGCCAAGCACCTGCGCGGCGAGGTCGTTGTCGGGGTAGAACCGTTTGAACTCCTTGTGAACGTACACACCCTTCAGGTTGAGCGCCTTGACCCTGGCAACCAGCGCCGCATCCTGCTTGCGGGCAATCCACGCGAAGTTGTGCGACGCGTTGAGGCGAGCGAGAATCTGCTGCTCTGAGGTGAAGTTGTCAGTGGGGTCGGTGTGAACGATCTTTGCCAGCGCCGCCGCCGTCTCTGCTTTGTCGCTGCCGATCTCGGATGGAACCGCAAAGATCGAATCGGCAAGCACGGTCATCGCCAGCTCGTGCAAATTGCGGTCGTAAAGTACGCCACGGCGCGGTGCAACTTCAAAAGTGTGCTGTTGTTGCCTGGCGGCACGCTCCACCCATTCGCCGTGGCAAAACACCTGCAGCCAGATAAGCCGTCCGCAGATAATAACGCACCAGAATGCGAAGAATACGAGAACGTTCAGGACCCGCAGGCGCCGCATGGGCGTGACCACGCCGGTCTTTGAGACCGGATGAACGATAGGGGGAGGGGTCGAGGAAAAACTATTCACGACGACGGCCCTCCCTGCCTGGAAATGAAATTAACGAATGGATGGAAGCATTGGCGTGGCTTCGGCGAGAGCTGGAGCGTTCGGATCGGCGGTGGCGTCGGGGCGAACAATCTGCTCCGGACGCGGCGCGCTGAGACCGAGCTGGCGGGCCATCGCGTCAATGCGCTCCGGATCGCCAAGCTGCGCTTCGCTCAGGCGAAGCTGGCGGTTTTGCTCTTCCAGCTGCTGCATCTGCTGCTTCTCACTCTCGATGCGATATCCGTACTCGATCGAGCTGAGATGCTGCCAACCATAAACCATGACCAGCGCGAAGAGCAGGGCCATGGCCGTTGCGAAAAGACGCATCTCCTTCACGCGAACCGGATCGGCAGCCTTCACCAGCCGCGAATTGTCAAAGCGCTTCACGAAGAAGACTTCAGGCGTGGGGCCACGACGGGCGCGCTGTTGCGCTGCCATGAGCGACTGGTTGAGCTCGAGAATGCGCTGCTCGGCGCTGCGGCGATTTCCGTCGATGCTCGATCCAATCAATGTGGGGGCCGCTATTACGTTTGTCGCCATGTTTGTCTCCTTCGTCGACAGCTATGAGCCTCGGGCTCCTAGCTGATCCGTTCCTTTTTGAACCTGTTGCCTGCACAACCTATGCTGCTTCTCCTCTTCCAACCGGGCCTGGGTCGTTGTCTTTGTGAGGAGGGTCTTGCGAGGCTCGTCGTACGCTTTGTCTTTCGCCGTTGTATTGCGGCAGGACGACCCCGGCCCGATATTTCAGGAACTGGCGATTAGGGATTAGCCTTTGGGGGTGAATGGCTAATCCTTATTCCCCGTCCCCTGCTTCCTTTCCGCTGCTCTCAGCTTCGCGCTGCGGGCTCGCGGATTGCGATCCGTTTCCTCTTCCTCCGCCGTTACCGGCTTGCGGGTGAGGACTTCATAAACTCCCTGCTGCGCGCCCAGCCTGGTAGCGTCTTTGGCGCGGCGGTCTTCGAGAGAGTGAAAGCTGATCACCACCAGGCGTCCACCAGGCTTCAGCAACCGGGGTGCTGCCTCGAGCAGTGATTCGATCTCTCCCAACTCATCGTTCACGTAAATTCGAAGGGCCTGGAAGGTTCTCGTTGCCGGATGAATCGCATGACGAAATCTGTCATGTTTCATTGGCGGGGCCTCGGCGGCTACGATTCTGGCCAATTCTGCCGTCGTCGTAATCGGCCGGGCCCTGACAATGGCTCTGGCGATTCTCCGCGACCTCCTTTCCTCTCCGAATTCGTAAATCAGATCGGCGAGCTCTTTTTCGTCCATCTGATTTACCACTTGTGCGGCAGACATTCCTTCGCGCGGATTCATCCGCATTTCCAAAGGGCCGTCCGCCTGAAAACTGAATCCCCTGTGCGCATCGTCGAACTGCAGCGAGCTCACGCCGAAATCGGCAAGCAGCCCGTCAAGGCTGGCGGGCTCGAGAATCTCTGCCATCTGTGAAAACTCCACATCGTGCAGAATCACTTCCGGCATCTCGCCGCCCAGCTCTTCGCGCAAAGCTTCGAGCTTTGCTTTTGCTAACGCCATGGCTTCCGGGTCGCGGTCAAAGGCAATCAATCTGCCCTGGGGGCCTAGCTCACGTGCAATGGCGCTTGCATGTCCTGCGAGTCCGAGGGTGGCGTCTACATATGTCCCGCCCCGGCGCACATTCAGGTATCGGATCGCTTGTTGTAAAAGAACCGGCACATGCCGTTCACGCTCGATCATGTGCTCCCCCTGAGGGGCTGTTTATAACCCAAAACTTTCCAGAGCCTGTCGATCGGCGTCCGTCATCGGCTCCTGGTCGATCTTCTTCACAAAGCTCTCGCGGTTCGTGACCTTGAGAAACGTGTGCATTCCAAAAACCAGGACATCGCCCAGCGTATTGGTCTTCTCACGCAGGATCTGGGGCAAAAGGACTCTTCCCTGCGTGTCCATCTCGCTCGCCTGCCCGTAGTAGTTGATGTAGTCCATCAGCTTCTGCTTGGCCGCGTTCGAGTTTGGAATGGCGGCGATCTTGGCTTCGATCTGCTCCCATTCCTTCATCGGGTGGATTTCTGCATCCACTCCGTTTCTGCTGGTGATGTAAAACTGCTCACCGTACTGCTTCTCTTCGATCACCCTCTTAAACTCCGCCGGGAGCTTGAGCCGCCCTTTTTCGTCGACTCGGGTTGGGTGATTACCACGAAACATTGAAATTCCCAGTTGCTCAATTTCTCCGAAGCGTGTCATCGTTCAAAAAGGACAGGATCGGAAGCCAATTTCCAGTCTTATCGGTCCACTTTTGACCGTTTTTGACCTCTTTCGTCCACAATCGTAGCGCAGTGGATTGCTGAGTCAAAGCGGAAAAGCTGTGGATTCAGAAATTTGCTGCCCAGGGGCGGGCAGACAGGCAGGATCAAAAGAAGAAAGCCCTACATCTTGTGTACTTACGCCCTCGTGACTACTAAAGGCGGGTGTTTACATGTGTGATTCCCAGGCTCGGATCAAGCTTGCCAGATTACGGACTTCACGCTAGGTCAAATTGCACAAAAGTTGTAGCGCCTTTCGATCTACCGCTTCTCTTCAGCCCGCTGCTCTTCCCGCATCCGCACGTAAAACACGAGAAACAGTACCACCAGAACATTGATCAGGGTAAGAACGATCTTGATCCATGTGAAGTGCCGGATGATTTCAAAGAACTCCCAGGGTAGAAACGACGCGGTGAGAATCAGCGTAACGTACTCCGCCCATTTCTTGCGCAACACCAGACCCACGCCTTCTAGAGTGTGCAAGCCGGCATAGCAGAAGATGCCCACGCTGATCTGTTTCAGCTCATGCGGGCTGATCAGCGCGACCTTATCCAGGATGAGGTTGACGAAGCGCCCTTCGGGATCGAGCCGCAGCGCCAGGAAAAGGCGCGTCGCTACGTCGACCAGATCCTTATGCAGCAGCTTCATCGCGCCAATGCCCAGCAGGATGCATGACAGAGCCTCGACCATTTTCAAGGCACCGATGGCAATAATCCATCGATCCATTTGAGAGACCCGTGGGCGTTTCGCGATCGAGATAGAGGTAGACATCGAAAATTAGGAGTTTTGCGGGCGCGCCTGCGTGTGAGCGAAGTGGCGAGACGGCTCCTTCAAGGATAACCGGTCGCGGCGCTTTATGAGCAGATCAACAGACCCGGCGAAATTGTTCGCGAGCAATGAAGCTCTTCCTGTTCGCGACGCCGGACTGCCATCCATCCTCGCCGATAGACCCGTACCTCTTGCGGCAGTACACAGACGCAGCAAAGAAATGAAAGGGATATCTCCTATGAAGAAGTATTACGGATTGATGTTGGCACTGGCTCTCGGCTTCGCCGGAGCAGCGGCGAACGCGCAGAAGGACCCGATGGTGGGCGGCGCAGCGATGTATCCGACCAAGAACATCGTTGAGAACGCAGTGAATTCGAAGGATCACACCACTCTGGTCGCTGCGGTGAAGGCCGCGGGGCTGGTGGACACGCTGGAAGGCGCAGGACCATTCACAGTGTTCGCTCCGACCAATGAGGCCTTCGACAAGCTGCCTGCCGGCACGGTAGACACTTTGCTCAAGCCGGAAAACAAGAACCAGCTGGTGAAAATCCTTACCTATCATGTGGTGGCCGGAAAGATCACCGCCAAGGACTTGATGAAGCAGATCAAGGCCGGCGGCGGCAAGGCCGAGCTGAAGACCGTCGAAGGCGGCACACTGACGGCGACCACAAGCGGAGACAAAATCATGCTGACCGATGAAAAAGGCGGCATGGCCACAGTGACCATTGCTAACGTGTATCAGTCGAACGGCGTGATCCACGTCATCGACACTGTTTTGATGCCCAACTAAGTTTGCCAGCAGCGCAGGCTTTGCTGAAGCGAAACCCCGCAGGAATTTATGCGGGGTTTTTTTGTTTTACCAGCTGTAATGAACCGTATAAGAAACCGTCTGGCTGCCATGCGCCGGCACAGTCACCGGGAAAGCCACAGTAGAGCTGTCCTGCTTCTCGAACGGATTCGTCTTCTCTACGATGTCCCAGTTCGCGGAACGGAATAGATGCTCCACTACCTCCACGTTCACCGGCTTATCCTTCGCGTTCTTGATGGTGATCGAATAAGACTCATCGATGGTGCGGTCCCGGGTGTCCACTTTGAAGTCGATACGCTTGCGCTCTCCCGTTACATCGAAGGAGCTGCCGGTTGTGAGCTTCACCTTTTCATCTTCGGGCGTGTGATTGATGGAGTTCTCCCCAACAAACTCCATCTGCCCATCTGCGTCGCGGCGATAGAAGCGCATGATGCCTGCGGGCAGCGGCATGCCGAGATGATTCTTCTTGCTGTTGATGAACTCCTGCTCCACGCGCACCTGCTTGCCGCTCTCCAGTCCCATGTCGGACTGCTCATAGGCGCCGCTGCCAATGGGACCGGGAACGTTCTCGGCTCCGTCGTAGACATATTTGCGCGTCACAGGAACAGCCGAAGCGCGGATGAATTCGATCTGCTTGGTCTCGCGGTCTTTCAACGTCACCTGGCGGTTGAGGTCGTAAAGATGGAAATCGTCGAAGGCTTTCTGCGTAACCTGATCGGCATTAACCGATACTGTTTGATTCATAGCCATGGCGCGGAACATAGGTCTTGATGGAGGTGGTGCTGTGGCCACATTTCCCGCCATCAGCTTCACCTTCGCATCGGTGAAGTCCGTACCGCTGTGATTGCTGATGGTCACCCAGCCGACGATGTCCATCAGCTCGTCGCCGGATGTGGATGCCTCGTCTCCGGAGGCGACGATGTTGTAGGTTGCATTCCAGTTGAATCCGTGGGTAAGGTAGCTCAACTCCGCCGGAAACTGCGCGGCTTTGTCCGAAATAATCTCCCAGCGCAGCGTCGGCTTGAGCAGCAAGCCGTCTGTCGATGCGGGAAAGAGCGGTGTGCCGGGCAGGTTGAACTGCATCTTGCCATCCACCTCGATCAACGGCTGATTATCGCCATACTGGTTGTAGCCAGTGGAAATACCGGGGGCACGAAGAATCCGCCCCTGCACCGTAACCATTTTCAGCGTGTCGTTCTGCCTGCCGACCTCAAAATCAATCGTCTGCCCTTCGTACTTCTTGAGCATCCAGGCCTGCGTGGCAACCGCGGCATCGTAGTTCTGTTCCACGATCTGCACCGGATGATGGTCCTGCGGGTCGCGCAGCACGACGGAGTCCGGCTCGAGCTGGCTGGTGACTTTTGTCGTCGTCACTTCGTTGTTGCCCTGCTTCAAGTCAAGATCGACCGTAGTGCGGGCAACCGCGAGATCGCTGTTATAGATAGTGAGCGAGGTTCCGGCGGTTTGATTTTGCTGGGCCGACGCAGCCGAAACGCAAACTGCTACGAGACAGAAGACGGTTGTCGCTAACTTCAAACCACACCTCCGGGCTGCAATCCCTTAGACACCGCAGCATACAGGTTTGTTTGCGTAAAATCTTTCCCCTCCAGTGGGCAGCATGAGTTACCAGCCATCTTGTATGGTGGAAGACATGGTCCACCGCTTCACTGCGAACCAGTGGCTGCCTTATCCCGATCCGTTTGTTTTCGCCTTTCTGGCCGACCCGCAGAATCTACCGCCGTTGATGCCCTCCTGGCAAAAGGCTCGGATAGAAGATGCGCGCATCGTTGCACCCCCGCCTGCTCCGGCAACGGCTTTCAAGACGTCTCGTCTACGCGGACCCTCGGCCGGCGCCGGCTCGGTAATCACCATCAGCTTTCGGCCATTTCCCTTCTCGCCGATTCGACTGTCGTGGGAGGCGCTGATCTCAGAGTTCATATGGAATGAGCGCTTCAGCGACGCGCAGCAGCGCGGCCCCTTCGCCGCGTGGAAGCACACGCACACAGTGAAGCAGGAACGCCGCGGAGATATCACGGGAACGCTGGTGACCGACGACGTGACGTATGAAATGAAGATGGGCAAGCTCGGCGAGCTCGCCCATTCGCTCTTCATGGAAGCTCAGATCAAAAAGACTTTCGCCTATCGTCAGAAAAGAATCGCGGAAATCTTTGATCGGATCGGCACAGCCGCACAAAAGATGGGACAGTAGTCACTCAATCATCCTGTCATCCCACCCGAAGCGTAAAAGCTCGCAGTTTCTGCAACCGCCCACCACACCAATGCGCAGCGACCAAAGGGAGCGAAGCCGCCAGCATTCGCGCCGCAGGCGCAATTGCCCGGATGGCGAATCCTAACGCGCGACCAGCCGCCGCACCCTGCTCGTCTTCAGATAAGGCGCCAGCTTTTCCATCGCCGCATCGACGCTGATTCCATTTTGTGCGCGGAGCTGATCGACCTTGCCATGCTCGACAAAATGGTCCGGCCAGCCGATACGGATCACGGGCACGTTGAACTGCATCTCACTGAGCGCTTCCAACACTGCGCTGCCGAATCCGCCCATCAATACGTGATCTTCAAAGGTCACGAAAGCGGAAACGCGCCCGGCATATGCGGCAAGCAGCTCACGATCGAGCGGCTTCACGAATCTTGGATTGATCACCGCAGCAGAGACACCCTGTGCGTCGAGCCGATCAGCCATTTCAACAGCCATTGGCAACAGCGCACCCAGGCCGAGGATGGCGATCTCGTCTCCGTCATGGATAACCTCAGCCTTGCCTAACGGTAGCGCTATAGGATGTGCCTTCACCGCTGTTCCCGGACCGGTGCCGCGCGGATATCGCACCGCCGCGGGTCCATCGTGCAGCATCGCGGTATAGAGCATATCGGCCAACTCGTCTTCATCCTTAGGCACCATGTGCACGATGTTGGGAATACCGCGCAGGTAGCTGATATCGAAGAGGCCGTGATGCGTTGCGCCGTCGTCGCCGCTTAAGCCGCCGCGATCCATGCAAAACACCACCGGCAGATTCTGCAAACAGACATCATGCACGATCGGATCGAAAGCCCGCTGCAAGAATGTCGAGTAAATTGCGCAGAAGGGTTTATAGCCGCGTGTAGCCATGCCGGCGGCAAAGATAACGGCGTGCTCTTCGGCAATGCCCACGTCGAAATATTTCTTGGGATGATGCGGGCGGAAGAGATCGAGCGCCGTACCGTTGGGCATGGCTCCGGTGATGGCCACCACCTTGTCGTTTTCATTCGCCAGCTTCACCAGCGTGTCGGCAAAGACTTCGGAGTAGGTCTTCTGTCCGGTCGGATTCGTCTCGCCGGTCTCAGGATTGTAGGGCCCCAGGCCGTGGAACTTCTTCTGCTTGTCGAGAGCTGGTTGGAAGCCGCGGCCTTTTTGCGTAATCGCGTGCAGCAATACCGGCTTGTCCTGCTGCTTGAGAAATTTGAAGGTCTCGATGAGCAGGCCGATGTTGTGTCCGTCGAGTGGGCCGTAGTAGGTGAGTCCGAACTCTTCAAAGAAGACCGATGGCCACAACATGCCTTTAGCGGCTTCTTCGGCACGGCGTACAACATTGATCGCGGTCTTGCCGCCGATCTTCTGCAGCAGCCGCGATGCGCTGTCATGCAGGTGCGTCACATGTTCGTTCGTGACGATCTTATGCAGGTACTTCGCAATCGCTCCGACGTTGCGATCAATAGACCATTCGTTATCGTTCAGCACAACGATGAATCTCTTGGTGTGCTCGGCAATATTGTTTAACGCCTCGAAAGTGATCCCATTGGTAAAGGCCGCATCGCCGGCGAGAGCAACTACATGCTCCTTGCCGCCGGCAAGGTCGCGCGCCGCGGCCATGCCGAGTGCCGCGGAAAGCGCTGTCCCCGCGTGTCCCGCGCCATACACATCGTGCTCGCTCTCGCTGCGAAGCATGAAGCCGTTCAGTCCGCCGGGCTGACGGATGCTCTCGAAGCGGTCGCGGCGCCCGGTCAGCAGCTTGTGTACATAGGCCTGGTGGCTCACGTCGAAGACGAATTTATCCGTGGGCGTATCGAAGACGTAGTGCATGGCCAGCGTCAGTTCAACTACGCCGAGATTCGGCCCCAGATGCCCGCCCGTCTTCGACAGCGTCAGGATAAGGCGTTCGCGAATCTCCTGCGCAAGCTGTTCTAGCTGAGGGATGGTAAGCGATTTTATGTCGGCGGGAGAGTGAACTTGATTGAGTAGGTTGCCCATGAATAAACCGATAGTGCCTCAGGAATAAACCCAAGCCAGCGGAACCCGTTGCCGTCATCTGTATCCAAATATCAAAAAAGACCCCTTTGCGGGGTCCGTCATGGCGCAGGGCGATAGCTTGTCTTCCGAACCGTAGTATATCAAGCCGCAAGCCGTCTATACAGCTGGACCAAATCACACCTTCCCATGGTCTTCGCCCATTGAAACGGTGCGGCCACAGCAGCTTAGCTTTCATGTGCGGTTCTTTGCGACGCGACGCGCATTCAGCAGTATCCAGATCAGCACCGTCGCTCCGGCGAGAAGTTCCGCGACACGATCGATGAGCGTGACGCTGAACACGATCAAAGTGAAAAAGAAGCCCCACTTCACGGCCTCAAGCTGAAACGCTTCCTGCCATGAAATCGGTTCGCGGCGATCGAATGCATCCTGCCGTATCGCCAGGCGCAGGAGACGAATGGCCTCGCCGGCCGCCAGAATCACAAAGCCTGCCAGCGGGGCCAGCGACCCCAACGCGACCGCATAGAGAAACTCGCCAATGTAGCTGGCGCGAGGACGCCCCAAGGCGCGCGAATGCGTGCAAAGCCAGGCCGCAACTCCAAAGAGGATGGTCGCGACCGCGAAGATGGTGTGTTCCATCATTCGGACATTGCCAGCGCTGTTTTTGATGAAACGCCAAACGATATCGTCCCGATCGACGAAGTAGGTAAGAAACGCGGCGAGCACCAGGAGCTGATGCAGGAACATCCGGTATCGAACTTCGAAGTTGGTGGCTCTCATCGTCGTGGCTGCACGTGGAGGCAAGATATCATCAGACGGAAATTTCTATTCAGACCGTCTGCTACTCAATGATTGCAGGCAGCCGGACGACTCCACGCAAACGTCCAGCCAGCCAGACACCCAGGAGCACGAGCGCTCCACCCAAAAGCTGCAGGGGCGTCATGCGTTCATCGAAAAGAATGAAGGCAAGGATCGCCGAGACAGGCGCGACCGCCAGCAGCAGCACGGAAGTGATGGTCGCGGGGAGATGGCCGAGCGCATAGGTGAGGGAGAAATAACCGATCACCTGGCAGACCAGAGCCAGCCCCAGCACTGCGGCAAACGACCATGCTCCGGGTATCCGCAGAGACGTGTGTGTGAGCAATGAGACAGGAAGGAGTGCGGCGGCCGATGCACTCGAAGATAATGCCAGCAACGTGGCGCTGTCGCAACGGTCGCGCAGCCGTTCAGTGACCATGAGATACAGCGCGAAACAGATCGAAGTACCGAAGGCCAGCAGGTCGCCGGTCAATTCCAACCCCATGCGCTTCGCGTCCACACGCATGATCAGAACGGTTCCCGCCGTAGCCAGAGCCAGCACCATCCAGAACTGCCGTGGCGGCGCCTTGCGGGTGATGATCCAGGTAAGAATGCCGACGAAGACCGGCGCGTTGTTCCCGAGGAGAGTCGCGCCGCCGGCCGTAGTGTGCAGAACGGCGATGTTGTACATGCCAACGTCACCTGCGAAAAACAATCCGCCCAGAGCCGCCCAGCGCAATGTAGAGGCGTCCAAATTGCGAAATGACTTTCCCGGGAGGACCAGAAATGGCCAGAGCACGGCCGCAGCGAAGAGAACACGATAAAAGGCTGAAGCGAGTCCCGGCATGTGCGTCCAGCGGACGAAGATCGCCGACCAGCCAATCGCCACTACACCAATGGCCAGCGCGATGTACGCGCCGGTATGCCGCTCACCGGACATCATCGACCACAGCAAACGTCTCGGGCGACGGCAGCTCCGCGCCAAACTCGCCTTCCCACTGAGCTACAACAGCGGAGGCGAGGCAGTTCCCTGTAACGTTCACCACTGTCCGGCCCATATCCATCAGGGCATCGATTCCCAGCAGGACGAAGATCGGTCCCTCCGGCAAGCCAAAGATCGAAGCCGTGGCCAGCAGCACTACCAGCACCGCGCGCGGAACGCCGGCAACGCCTTTGCTGGTGAGCATGAGTGTGCCCAGCATGACAATCTGCTGCGTGAGGCTGAGGTGGATCCCTGCAGCCTGGGCGACGAAGATCGATGCCAGCGCCAGATAGAGCGCCGAGCCTGCAAGATTGAAACTATAGCCGGTGGGAATGACGAAGCCGACGATCTTGCGCGGAACCCCGAAGGCCTCCATCGACTCCATGGCGCGAGGCAGCGCTGCTTCCGAGGTGCTGGTGGCGAAGGCGATGGTTGCCGGCTCAGCTACAAATTTCAGGAATCGCCGCACGGGAATCCGCGCCAGCAACGCAGCAGGCAGCATTCCCAGCAGCGCAAAGGCGATCAGAGCGGCATAGAGGGTGATCAGCAGCCGGCCCAGGTTAACCATGACTCCCAGCCCGGAATGGGCGATGGTGTACGCGAGAGCCGCGCCTACGCCTATCGGCGCAAAGTACATCACCAGATTGGTGAAGGCGAACATGGTCTCCGTCAGCGATTCTGCCAGCCGCAACATAGGGAGACGCTTCTCCTCGCTCAACCGGCTTAACGCCAGTCCGAAGATAATGGCGAAGACAGCTACCTGCAGGATCTGGTTGTCGGCAACAGCCTTGGCAATGTTCTCGGGAAAAATGCGAAGCAGAAATTGTTGCCAGCTCAGGGATTCCGGCTGGGTAGAGCCGATGCCGCCTAAGGTCGCTGCAGTAGTGGCTGGCTGCGGCGACACGTTCAGCCCAACTCCAGCTTTCGACACGTTGATCGCCACCAGCCCAATCACCAATGCCACGGTAGTAAGAACCTCAAAGTAGACGAGAGACTTCAGCCCCAGGCGGCCTACGCTGCGCAGCTGGCCATGACCGCAGATGCCGGTAACCAGAGTGCCGAAAATCAGCGGCGCCACGATCACCTTGATAAGTCTCAGGAAAATGTCGCTGAGCACACGCAGCGACATGGCCAGATGCGGCGCATCGAGCCCCAGCTCCACACCGGCCAGCATGCCGAAGAATATCCACACGGTAAGCGACCGCCGCCGCACCGCATAGACAGTGAGCAGTAGAAGTCCGCACAAACGCACTACTTCACCGAGGTGCGCGAAGGATCGCGCCGCAAGCAGCGCGCCGGCCGCGTAGACGAAAAGTCCAGCTACAATCCAAAGATTCTCACCGCGTTTCAGCATGGTTTTCGTCTCGCGTGGCGCTACCTGTCGAGTAACGAGTGGGAGTCATCACAGAGTACACGGCGGGCAAATGACAAACCAATGACAGCGCAGATTCGCGACTTTGAGTAGCATAGGGAGCGAAGAGATCTCGTTTTACGCTGATCCTCGCGCGCATCGGAGGTCTTCCGTGATTCGCCATAGTCTTGTCATCCTCTCCTTTTTCTCCATTTCGCTTCTGGCTGGCGCGCAGACTCTAAGTGTTCCGCTTTCGCCTTCCGCGTCAGCCGCAGGCAATCCCCTCACCAGCCCGTCCTATTCGGCAGACGTGGCCTTTCTCTTCGATCTGGAGAAGAAATTTGCGCAGGATACAGCAACAGGGGGCGGAGCAGCCTTTGCCAAATGGTTCGCGGAAGATGCCGTAACCCTGGGCAACGGCGAGGCTCCCGTCGTCGGACGCGCGGCAATTGCAGCCAACACGAAGTGGTCGCCATCTGAATATCAGTTAACATGGACCCCCGAGGGCGGCCGCATGGGCCCGGGCGGAGATATGGGCTTTACATGGGGACATTATGCCGGGCACGCGAAAGACAAAGACGGCAACCCGATCGAGCACACCGGGCGATATATGACGGTATGGAAGAAACAGGCGGACGGTTCATGGAAGGTTGAGCTCGATGCCAGCAATGACGAACCGGCCCAGAAAGAAGACTGCTGCAAGCTCCCATAGCTCAGACGCGTAGTCTTCAGGAACGTAAAGGGGAGGAATTTCCCTTCAACAACTTTTTGCTAACCGCTCCTATTTTCAACCACTTAGCTAACCATAAAGTGGGAGGGCCAATCGAAGTTTATTGTGCAAAAATTCAGTGCGAAGAAAGCGTCCCAATTTGAATGTCGGATAGCACCTCAACCCTGCATCAAGATCAGGCGGAGCGGCTCAAAGCCCTGCTCCGCTATGAGATCCTCGATTCCGCGCCCGATCCGGCCCTCGCGGAAATAGCGGTTCTCGCCGCGCAGATTACGAGCGCACCTTACGCCTATATCGGCTTTGCGGATTCCGATCGACTTTGGTTTGCCGCCTGCGTTGGCTTTCTGGAAAGTGAGCAATCGCTGGAATCCACCGCCAGCCAGTATGCGCTCCTTCACGCCGATTCCCTGCTGATCGAAGATGCCGCAAACGATACGCGTTTTCCCACCGGCAGGATTTCTCTCGGAAAATCTTTTTCCTGCCGCTCCTGCCTGTCGGCGCCTCTCGTTGCTTCATCGGGAGCGATCATCGGCACTCTGAGTGTGTTGTCGCCCGATGCCGGAGCGTTTCACATCGGCCAGGAAGGCGCGCTCCAGACGCTGGCGCGGCAGATCATTACTCGCCTTGAATATTACGTCGCCGCCCGGCAGCAGGAACGCACCGGCACTGCTCGACAGCGCGTGGAGCGGGCACTGACCATCGAACGAAACTTCGTCTCTGCTGTACTCGATACTGTCGGCGCGCTGGTGCTGGTGCTCGACACCGCAGGCCGCGTGGTCCGCTTCAATCGTGCCTGCGAAGATGCCTCAGGCTATGCCTTCTCCGAGCTTGCAGGGCGGCCGTTTCCCGACGATATTTTCCCGCCAGAAGAGCAGGAGCGGGCCAAGGCCCTCTTCACTTCAGCCCGCGCCGGTCTTTTGAACGAACCGTACGAGCTCGACTGGATCTCACGCGCCGGATCGCGTCGTCGCATTGCGTGGGCCGCCACCGCGCTCAGGGATACTCTGGGCGAAGTGAGCTTTGTTATCGCCACAGGAGTGGATGTAACCGGCCAGCGCGAGACAGAGCTGGCTCTGCGTTCAAGCGAGATGCGTTATCGCCAGCTTGTCGAAGGCTCGCTGGGCATGATCTGCACGCACGACCTGAACGGCTATCTGCTCTCCATCAACACCCACGCGGCAGAAAACCTCGGTTACAAACCAGAGGAGCTGATCGGCAAATATCTACTCGATTTCATTCAGGTGGATCACAAACACGGCTGGGAAGAATATTGGCAGGCAATGGCCGAACGGGGCGAGGATCAGGGACGCCTCTACACGCGGAAAAAGGACGGCTCTCCCTGCGTGATCGCCTTCCGCAACAAGGTTGTGGAATTGCCCGGCTCACCCCCCTTCGTGCTCGGCCACGGCATCGACATTACGGAAAAGACCGATGCCGAAGCCAAGATGCACAATCTTATGCGGCAGCGCCAATCGATTCTCGATTCGGTGGGCGATGGCATCTACGGTATCGATCTGGAAGGCCGTGTTGTTTTTGTAAACCGTGTCGGCGCAAATCTTCTCGGCTACACACCGGAAGAAATGCAGGGCCAGCGGCTGCACCCCCTCGTTCACCACTCAAAAAGCGACGGCTCTCCATATCCCGCTGAAGAATGTCCGGTGCTTGTCACCATGCGGCGGCACAGTCCCATTCGGGTTCGTAACGAAGTTTTGTGGCGGCGGGATGGTACCTCGATTCCAGTCGAGTACGTCGCCTGTCCCTTGATCGATGAGGGCAGAGTTACCGGAGCCGTGGTCGCCTATCAGGACGTCACCGAGCGGCGGCAACTCGATCGTATGAAGGACGAGTTCATTTCCACGGTAAGCCACGAACTGCGGACTCCCCTCACCTCTCTCCGTGCGGCGCTGGGATTGATTGCCGGCGGCGCGCTTGCCGCGCGTCCTGACAAAGCCGAGCAGATGCTTGAAGTGGCCATGGGCAACTGCAACCGGCTGGTTCATCTGGTAAACGACATTCTGGATTTTGAAAGCATCGGCAGCGGCAAGCTTCGTCTCGAGCACTCGGACATCAGCGCGAGCGAGCTGCTGCGCAGCGCCACCTCCCTTCAGGATCCCCAGGCTCAACGCGCGGGATTGCGCTTCCGCATAGAAGCCGAGCCCATCAATCTCTGGGTGGATAAGGATCGCATCGTACAGACGCTCTCCAAGCTGGTCAGCAATGCCATCAAGTTCTCACCGCCCAACAGCGAAATCTTCCTGCGTGCCTGCGCCTTCAGTGAAACTGAAGCGCTGATCGAGGTGCAGGACAACGGCCGTGGAATTCCTCTCGAGATGCTCGACACTATTTTCGATCGCTTCCAGCAGGTCGATGCCTCAGACTCCCGCGATCTGGGAGGAGCGGGGCTGGGTCTTGCCCTTTGCCGGGGTCTTGTCGATCTGCACGGCGGGAAAATCTGGGCCGAAAGTACAGTGGGGCGAGGCAGCTCGTTTTTCTTCACCGTGCCCCGGACAAGCCATCGCTCCGAACCTTCCGTCAATTAATCCGCAACACTATTTGCTCTCGATCGTCTCCGGAAGCTCGTTGCAACTCAGCAATCCTGACTAAGTAAGCACTCGGTGGAAATACCAGAAGTGTTCTTCGCGCTCATATCCGGCGCGGCGATAGATGCTCTGCGCGATTTCGTTATTATGCGCAGTGGATAAGGTAATCCGTTCTGCGCCGGTGCGGCGCGCGAAAGCCTCAGCCTCACGCAGCAGACACGACGCGATACCCTGCCTCCGGGCCGCGGGCTCAATATATAAATCCTCCAGCAGCCATATAGGGCGCATGGCGAGCGTATTGGTTGAGGGCATGAGATGCATGAAACCGACCGGTGAAGTTCGTTCTCCGTGCTCATCCCAGGCTAGAAAATATCTGCCGGCATTCGAGGAGATGCGCTCGCGAATGAATTGCTCAGCTGCGGCTTCCGCGGGCGGCTCACCGTAGAAGACGCGATAGGCGATGTACAGGCGCGTGAGGTCGAGCAAATCATCGAGATTCGCAGCACGGATGACGGGGTTCGGTTGAGGCATATTTTTCTCCGGCGCTCATCTAGGACGTTCGCAAAGAATCGGTTCCTTGCGGGAAGAATTGAAAGCGTTCCGGGAACGAACCCAAGGATTGGCCGTAAAGCTTTTGAGTACCGTCAACTTTTCCTTGACAGACATTAAAATTTCACTAATCTTGCTGAATATATGTAAGGTTTTTCAGTTCCGCAACCCTGCATATTTCCAACTCATTCGGTCACTCATCGCGATTCGCAAGGCATCGTCAGGTATCCATTCTCCTCAGCTGAGGTGCATAGAATGCTGTCTTCCGCAGGTCGTTGTCGGTCCGGCTCTTTTTCGTTCTTTGCCTTCACGATTCTTTTCTCGCTCCTCGTTTTTTGCTGCCCCTCACGCTCATCCGCACAGTCCACGGGCGGCCGCGTGCTTGGCCGGATTGTCGATCCCACCGGCGCTGTGGTTCCAGGAGCCAAGCTTACGCTCACCAGCACTGACTCCGGCGCGGTACAGACCGTCGAGTCGAGCAAGAGTGGCGACTACATCTTCATCTCCGTGCCCGTAGGCAGCTACAAACTGGAAGCGAAGATGTCTGGATTTCAGGACTTCATCGCGGATGGCATCGTCGTGCAGCTGAACGCGACCGTCTCCTATGAAGTGAAGCTGGTCGTCGGTTCCAGCGCGCAATCGGTGGAAGTCACGGCCACTCCGCCGCTGGTAGACACCACGAGCACGCAGCTGGGCGCGGTTGTAAACACGCGTGCAGTGGAGAATCTTCCCCTCAATCAACGCAACACGTATCAGCTGCTGCAACTCCAACCGGGCGTAACCGGGGTGAGTGGATCGGACCTGTTCTACGGCAGCGATCAGGCCGGGGCGGTGTCCGTGAATGGTGGCCGCGGCCGCTCCAACAACTTCAGCGTAAATGGCGGCGACGGCAACGATCTGTTCGTGAACTCTCCGGGAATCGAGCCCTCGCCTGACGCCATCGATGAATTCCGCGTGATCACCAATACCTTCGACGCCGAGTATGGCCGCAACTCCGGCGCGGTCATCAACGTGGTGACCAAGTCCGGAACCAACGAGCTGCACGGAAGCATTTATGACTACATTCGCAACCAGGCGATGGACTCGAAGGGTTATTTCGATCTCTCCACTCCAGATGACAACCAGCAGCAGTTCGGCGCAACCATCGGCGGACCGATCAAGAAAGACAAGACGTTTTTCTTCCTCTCCTATGAAGGACGGCAGCTGCGCAAAGGCATCAGCTCCGACCGTGTACGCGTCCCCACCGCGGATGAGCGGGCGGGCGTTTTCGGCGGAGACCCTTTTTCCGGCTCGCTGACCGATGCCACCGCGGCCTCCATCATCGCCAATCGCGCCGGTTGCGCGGACGCCATTTCGGCTGAGGGCGGCACAGTCCCAGATCCGGTCTCCGTTGCACAAGGCAATTCCGTCGCCTGGTCATCGGTTTTTCCCGGAAACGTGATTCCGCAGGCCTGCTTCGATCCGGTCGCTGCAAACGTCCTCAGCAACTACGTTCCGCTTCCCGACACCGCTGGAGATCAATATCAGTCTGCGCCGCTGCAGCACGCGAGAGAGAGCCAGGGCACGTTGCGCTTCGACCACAAGTTCAGCGACAGCAACTCCTTCACCGGCTACTACTACGTCGATGACAACTTTGAGGCAAATCCATTCACGCGTTTCCAGGCGGAAATCCCAAACCTGCTGCCCGGCTTTGGCAGCGACAATGCTTCCCGCAATCAGCAGTTCAATATCTCCGAGACCTGGACGCTCAACGCGACCGCTCAAAATGAGATCCGCGCCACTTACTATCGCGAAGGGCAGCTCACGTTTTTACATCCGCAGCGCACGAATCTGGTAACGGCATCATGCACGGGCGCCGCATCCGCTTACTGCTTCACGGGAAACACCGATACTCCGCTCGTCTCATACGCCAGCGATGGCACGCCCACGCCCATTGCGAACAACGCCAAGCTCGGTATTACGCCCGGACTTACCGCAGCCCATGAAGGCCTGCCGTATATCAGCATCAGCGGCGGGTTCACCATCGGAAACGACAGTGAAGGCGAGCTGCCTCAGGTAGGAAATACCTATTCGCTCACCGATAACTTCTCGAAGACGCTCGGCAATCACAGCATGAAATTCGGTGTGGATGCGCGCAACCAGCGCTTCGACCAGACGCTTTACTACAACCTCAACGGCTTCTTCGGTTACAGCGGCGGCAGTGAAAACGATCTCGGCGCCGAGAATCTCTTCGGCAACTATCTGCTCGGATTTCCTGACAGCTACTCGCAGGGTTCGCCGCAGACAGAAAATATACGCGCTTACGCGCTGTATCTTTTTGCCCAGGACAGCTACAAAGTGCGGCACAATCTGACAGTGAATTACGGTCTGCGCTGGGAGCTGAACCAGCCACTGGCTGACGTCTCCCATCGCGTGCAGACCTTCCGCCCCGGTCAGGCAGACACGCAGTTTCCATGCGTTCTCTCCGCAACCAGCCAGGCAGCTCTAGGGGCTACGGACGCGCCTTGCGGCCCGGGAAGCGACAATGAGTCAGTCTTTCCGCTGGGGCTCGTCGTTCCCGGTGACAAGGGCGTACCCGCGGGACTGACTGCTACTTACTACAAAGCCTTCGCGCCGCGCATCGGCATGGCGTGGACTCCCGACAGCTTCCACGGCAAGCTGGTCGTGCGGTCCGGATTCGGCATCTTCTACAACCCCATGGAACAGCTTGTGCTCGAGCAGTTTCAGGGCGAGCCGCCCTTCGGCGGCAGCAACAGCGTGTCGGCTCCGCTCTTTCAAACTCCATTTGTAACTCAGTCAGGCACAGTTAGCCCGAACGCGTTCAATGGATTTTTGGAGCCCAAGCCGGGAGACTCCGTCGACTGGTCGGCCTTCCGCCCCATCATCATGTTCGGCGAACTGCAGCCCAACCTGCGCACCCAATACACCGAGCAGTACAACCTGCAGATCCAGCAGCAAATCGCATCGGATCTGGTAATGACGCTCGGCTATGTCGGATCGCAGGGCCATCGTCTGCTGGCCACATACGATCTGAATCACGGCAACCCGCAAACCTGTCTCGACCTCGCAGCCACTGCATCCTACAACGGCGACAGCAGCTACACGTGCGGTCCCTATGGCGAAGACAGCTCCTACTACATTCCGGGTGGAGAAACGATCGCCCCACAGGGACTGCACCTGCCCTACGGCTCGACATCATTCCTGGCCGGCGGCAGCGCCGTTCCCAGCGGAGGCATCACGTTGGTCGGCCTCCGCAAATATTCATCGCCATACTGCGATCCGCTCTCCGGCTCCGGATGCCCTCCGGATGGCGTGCCGGTCTTCTCCAGCATCTTTGCCCAGGATGTGGTCGCCAACTCCAACTACAACTCACTGCAGGCATCGCTCGAAAAGCGCTTCTCCCATGGCCTCCAGTTTTTGGGCGCATATACCTTCGCAAAATCGATCGACAATGCCTCGAGCTTTGAACAGAGCCTCGATCCTACCGATCCTCGCCGTGACCGCGCTGAGTCACTGTATGACGCGCGCCACCGTTTCGTCTTCAGCAGCGTATGGGATTTGCCGGTTCGCAAATTCGGCGGCACCGAAGGCCTTCTTGTAAACGGATGGGAGCTTTCCGGCATCCTCACGCTGCAAAGCGGATTTCCTATTCGCCTCGATTCGAATCTCGATCAGGAGCTGCAGGGTAGCGGCGACTTTGAAAACCCAGGGCGGCCGGATATGGTGAAGTCCTTCACCCATCTCAATCCGCACCATTCGTTGGACGGCTCGACCGGCTACTACTTCGATCCATCGATCTTTGCCGTGCCGGCGCTCGGCTCAGCCGGCAATGCGCCGCGCAGCATCTGCTGCGGGCCCGGGATCGATGGCACCGACATCGCGGTGCAGAAGCTGACACCGGTTGGCGACAAAGGCACGCTGCAGTTTGTCTTCCAGGTGTTCAATCTCTTCAACCACACGCAATTCTTGAATCCAGACGGCCAGCTTGGCGATTCGCAGTTCGATGGCAACGGCAACCCTATCGCAGGCGGACTCTTCGGTGAGGTTACGCGGGTGCGCGACCCACGCCAGATTCAGCTCGCCATCCGCTTCAAGATGTAAACAACCTTCGGCGCAGTCTGCGCTCGTTTATCGGAGTGCGGGCTGCGTAGCTAGAACGTAGGCGGCGTGTTAATCCACAGCAGCACTGCGGGCTGTTTGTATGGGTTGCTCCAACGGTGTGTCTGTGAGCTTGAGAAATAAAGGCTGTCGCCTTCGCGCAGCGGGTAGTGCTCGACCTCATCGAGCCATACATCGCAGCTTCCGCTCACCACGAAAATGAACTCCTCGCCTTCGTGGTGATACGAGCCGCCACTCGACGTTCCTGGCGCAAGGCGGAAGAGATGCGGCTCCATCGCGGTAGCACCAAATGCCAGCAATTCCAGGCGCACTCCCGGCTCGCTCGAAAGCTCGATGCGCTGGCTGGGCCGAACCAGCTTGCCCGTCTGCTGCGCCGCTCCTCCGAAGAACGACAGCACATTGGTTTTATAAAACATGGCCAGCCGTTGCAGCGTAGCCACCGACGCGTGTGCCTGTCCGCGTTCAAGACAACTAAGGAAACTCACAGACAGTCCGGTTCCGGTCGCAGCCTCGGAAAGAGTCATCGAGCGCTCGCGGCGGAGTTTGCGCAGGCGATTGCCGATCGGATCGACCTTGTGCGGATCGCTGTTATTCGCCTTCGAGCGCTTTGCACTGCTGCTCATCAGATGACGAATGGCGTCAACATTCAGATTTTTTTTGAGACGTAGATGCTGGATGGACTTGAGTCGGTCCACCTCTTCGCGCGTGTAGGTGCGGTATCCGTTCCGCGAGCGCTGCGGGCGGGTGAGCCCCGCGTTCTCCCATTGCCGAAGTGTGGATGAGCTGACATTCAGCATGCGCGAGACTTCGGAGATACGAAAGGCAATATTGCTCTCGACGACGTCCCGCGTATTGTCTGAAGGTTTAGCTGAGGTAGTTTTCGTAGGCATACAACCGCACGGCGCAAGGGTTCAAAACAATGTTTGTAACAGCCTTGCCCAAGGAGAGCAATATAATCGTGCAATTGTTCCCTGCGCTATCGAAGATAGCTCGACTTCAATGCCCTGCGCTGGTAAGTTCGCCGATCTCCAGTGCAACCGCATTCAGTCCCCGTTCGATTACCGCCAGAGCTTCGGAAAAATCTCCCTCGGAAATTGTTAGCGGCATCAACAGCCGGATGACATTGTCATACGTGCCGGCAGTGAGAATGAGCACACCGTTGCGCAGGCAGTGCTGCGCAAGCTTCTTCGCGGCGGCGGCGCAAGGCGATCCATCGGCATTGGCGAACTCCATCGCCTGCATGGCGCCCACTCCGCGAACGTCTGCGATGAATGGATGCTGGCGCTGCCAGGCACGCGCAGTTTTTTGAAACACGCCGCCGAGCAGGCGCGCGTGCGCCAGCAACTTGCCGTCAGCGAACTCATCGATCACCGCAAGCGCCGCCGCGCACGAGGCCGGATTACCCCCGAATGTTCCTCCCAGGCCGCCGGGGCCGGGAGCGTCCATGATCTCTGCACGCCCGGTGACGGCCGCTATCGGCAGGCCTCCGCCCAGGGACTTCGCAGTGAGGATGAGATCGGGCTCAATGCCGAAGTGCGTGGACGCGAAGAGCTCACCGGTGCGTCCGAGTCCGGTCTGCACCTCATCCGCGATGAAGACGATGCCGTGCCTGCGGCAGATATCGGCCAGCACGGTCAGGAAGCCGTCAGGAGGAACAACAAAACCGCCCTCTCCGAGAATCGGCTCAACGATCACCGCAGCTATATCTTCCGCGGCCACCACACGGCGGAAGGTGTGCTCCAGCAGCGCTTCGACTTCTTCCCGTGTCACTTGCCCACGATGCTTAAGGCGCGTGTCCGCGGAAACACCAAACGGAATGCGGTAGACATCGGACATGAAAGGTCCGAAATGATCTTTGTAAGGATGCGTCTTGCTGGTGAGCGTGAGGCCGAGCATGGTGCGGCCATGAAATGCATCCTCAACGCACAGCACGGCGCGGCGGCCTGTATAGGCGCGGGCAATCTTGACGGCATTTTCGACGGCTTCCGCTCCGCTGTTGGCGAGAAATGTCTTTTTCGCAAAGCTGCCCGGCGTCAGCTCATTTAGCTTCTCGGCGAGCTCAACATAGTTCTCGTACCCCGTCACCGTGAAGCACAGATGCAGGAAGGCATCGATCTGATTGCGCAGCGCTTCAACGACGCGGCGGCTGCGGTGCCCCACATTGGTGCATCCAATACCGCCTCCAAGATCGATCAGACGGTTGCCGTCTACATCTTCAAGCATCGCTCCTTCCGCGTTGCGAATGAAGAGCGGAGTAGAAGCGTAGAGTCCGCGTGGAACAGCCTGGGCGCGGCGCTCGGTGAGAGCGCGTGAGTTGGGACCGGGAATTTCTGTCTTGATCGCGATGCTGGACATAATTTGTAACCGTAATTGATTTTTATTTCAGTACCAGCCAATTGGCTGCTCGTTCAGGTTGATGTGGACCTGCTTGGTTTCCAGATATTCGTCGATGCCGTGAACGCCGAGTTCGCGCCCGAAGCCAGACTGCTTGTAGCCGCCCCACGGTGCTTCGACATACGTCGGCTGCATGTGGTTGACCCAGACAATTCCGGCGCGAATGGCCTTGACCATGCGCAGAGCCTTGTAAATATCGCGCGACCACACCGCTGCCGCAAGTCCGAAAGGTGTGTCGTTCGCGATCTTCAGAGCGTCCGCCTCATTGTCGAAGGGAATGACTGTGGCAACGGGGCCAAAAATCTCTTCGCGGGCGATGCGCGCCGAATTGTCGACGTCGTAGAAGATGGTCGGCTCCACGTAGTAGCCGCGCTTGAATGCAGCGGGCTGGCCGCCTCCGCTTGCGACCTTCGCTTCCGACCGCCCGATCTGTTGATAGCGGCACACGCGCTCGTACTGTTCGCGGCTGACCAGCGGCCCCATCTTGGTATCGCGATCGAGCGGCGCGCCCAGCTTGATGCTCCGCGCTTTCTCGGCCATGGCGTCGACAAATTTTGAGTAGATCGATCGCTCCACCAGCACACGGCTGCCTGCCGAGCAGACCTCGCCCTGGTTTATGAAAACCCCGAAGAGCGCGCCATCGATCGCAGCTTCAAAATCTGCGTCGGCAAAAAAGATATTTGGAGATTTGCCGCCCAGCTCGAGCGTCACACGCTTCAGCGTATCGGCAGCTGCTCTCATAATGAGTTTTCCAACCGCAGCCGACCCGGTAAAGGCGATCTTGTCGACATGTGGATGTTCGACGATGCGCGCTCCCGCGGTTTCACCGAGTCCGGTAACGATGTTCACCACGCCCGGCGGCACGCCTAGCTCGGTAAGCCAGCCGGCAAGTTTGAGAACTGTGAGAGGCGTCTGCTCCGCCGGCTTGAGCACGCAGGTACAACCCGCGGCTAGCGCTGGTGCGAGCTTCCACGCAGCCATGAGCAACGGATAGTTCCAGGGAATGATCTGTCCTGCAACGCCGACCGGCTCTTTCATCGACAGGCTGAGGGCGTTATCGGGAACAGGATTCACGGTACCGGAGACCTTCGTCGCCAGCCCGCCGTAGTACTCAAAGCAGGTCGCCGCATCAGCGATATCGAATTCTGCTTCAACGATGGGCTTACCCGAGTTGCGCGACTCTAGCTCCGCGAGTTGCGGCGCCTCAGCGCGGAGCTTCTCAGCAATACGGAAGAGGATTCGTCCCCGCTCCTGCGCCGTGGTTTGCGGCCATCCGTCATGATCGAAGGCGCGGCGCGCCGCCGCAATCGCCGCATCGACTTCCGATGCAGTCGCATCGGGAATCTCGGCGATCACCTCTTCGGTCGATGGATCGTAGACCGGAATACGTTTGGCTGAAGTGCCTTCGATCCATTTGCCGTCAATGAACATTGCTTCCGTAGTGCTTTGTGTAACTGCCATAGTTGTTCCTTATAGAGTTCCTTCCCCGGCCTCAGAGAGCACAGGGCTGGCGCCGGGAAGAATTTCAGATGCCGATGCGCTGTTGCGCGCGCTGCGATAGAAAAGATAAGCCGAGCCGAAGACCAGCGTACAGCCGATCATCAACTTAATCTCGTAGAGCCACACCGAATTCACCTGCCGTGATGGCACGAAAGCTACGCCGAGCCCCACCATTGTCGCCAGCATGCCGCCCAAACCATTCGCAAGCAAGTAGGGCTTGGATGCATGAAGAGGTGCGCGTCCATCAACCGTGTGCTTGAGTAGCGAAGCGAAGAGATAGCACGAAGGCAGCAGCTGAAGAATCACGGCAAGGTCAAGCAGCGTGAGATACGCTTCACCCACCGAGACGCCCAAAAAACTCATGAGCGTCAGCAGCGACGAAAGAGTCGCATAGATGATGAGGCTGATGTATGGCGTACCGTAGCGCGGATGGGTACGGCCGACAACAGCAGGAAGATAGCGGTCAATCCCGGCAACGAAGGGCAAACGGCCGGCTCCGCTGAACCAGGCCGAGGCCGTGCCGAGGATAGCCAGGCACTCCAGAAACGCCAGCGGCGCAACGATAAAGACCAGGCCGTTTCGCAGCGACATCACGTTGATCGCCTGCAGAATTCCCGACAGGATGCCGATCTGCTCGTGTGGAAGTGCGATGAGCATGGCCATAGTAGTACCCAGATAGATGGCCGCCGCGGCGAGACCGCCCCAGAAGATCGCGACCGGTAGATTGCGCTTGGGCTCACGGATTTCGTCCCCCATGATCGATGCCAGATCTAGACCGACCAGGCTGTAGCAGATGGTTCCAAAGGCCGCCAGCAGACGCCAGTCGTGAAACTGTGGGCGAAGGTCTGCGCGATGAAACGCGCTGTTGTGGTGATGCAAGGTAAGCGCGGCCAGCAGAACAACGACGGCCGCGCCGCCCACTGTGCCCACCCCTCCAAGATTGTTGATCCACTTGCCGAGTTCGAGACCGCGAATGTTGAGCACCAGCAGAAACAGCAGCAGACCAATCGCCATGCTGGCTGTAAACGCCGGGCTGTCGGCAAGCTTCTGAATGCGCGGGCCAAAGACATAGACACCCACGCCCACGCAGGAAAGAACGACGGTCGGGAGATAGAAGACGTTGGAGAGCCAGTAGCACCATCCCGCAAAGAAGCCATGCTGCTCGCCGAAGCTGCGCTTGGCCCAGAGATAAATGCCGCCTTCACCCGGCCACTTCTGCGAAAGCTCGGTGACGGCAGCGCCCTGCGGCCAGAAGAAGAAGAGCATGGCCGCAATCCAGAGCCACAGAGTGATAGGCCCGGACGCGGAGATGGGCGGCACCATGTTAAGGTTGGCGACCGCAACGATGAACAGCAGAATGAGGTCCCCGCGCCCGAGGACGCGCTTCAGACCCGGTGTGTGATTGCTGCCCGGTGCAATCTTTCCCAACCGCTGCCTCCTGTTTTTCGGCGGGCCGGAGCGGCATGGCTCCGGCTCGCCGTTCTCCCTAGACTGCTACCTGGGTCTCCTGTTGAGCCTGTGCGATCGACGGCGCAAGGTCTTCGAACGCTGAGAGATGACGGTCGATGTCCGCCATGGAGTGCGCTACCGACAGCGTCCACTGCTCATCCCACCAGTAGGGCTGCGGCATCACGCCGCGATTGACCATGCCGAACCAGTAGAGCTTCCACAGGTCAGTATCCACCGTAAGCCACTCGCGGTAGTTGCGGATCTTCTTGTTGTAGAAGAGCAGCGCGCCGTTCGCGCCTGCGCTCTCAACATAGCCCTCGATGCCGTGGGTCTTCACGATCTGGTTGTAGCCCGATACCAGCGCATCGCCTGCCTTGGCAATGTGCGCATACCCTTCCGGCGTGAGCACATGACGGAAGGTCGCCAGACCAGCGGCCATCACCAGCGGATTCGTCGCATAGGTTCCAGCATGGAAAACCTTGTGCTGGGCGATCATGTCCATCACTTCTTTTTTTGCGGCGAAGGCAGCCAGCGGAAAGCCGCCGCCGATGGACTTGGCTAGCGTGACGATGTCGGCCTTGATGTTGAAGTACTCGCAGGCTCCGCCGCGGCCGAGCTTGGCTCCAGTCTTCACTTCGTCGAAGATCAGCAGCGCGCCCTCTTTGGTGCAGATCTCACGCAGGCCTTCGAGATAGCCTTCCACCGGCATGCAGATGCCGATGTTCATCATGATGGGCTCGAGGATGATGCACGCAATCTGGCCGGGGTTCTCTGCGAAGAGGCGCTTGATGGCATCAAGATCGTTGAACTGCGCCACCAGCGTATTCTTCACGGTATCCGCGGGAACGCCGCCGCCGGCAGGAACCTGCGTCGGACGGTCAGGATCGCCATAATGCGCGGCGCTGGGCTTCATGCTCACCATCACTGAATCGTGTACGCCGTGGTAGCCGCCCTCCATCTTGATGATCTTGTCGCGGCCGGTAAATCCGCGCGCCAGGCGAATGGCATGCATGGTGACTTCGGTTCCGCTGCTGCCGAAGCGCGCCTGCTCCAAAGGAAAGCGCTGGCAGATTTCGTCGGCCAGCTCAAACTCGAGCGTATGCGGCATGCCGTACATCGTTCCCACATCGAGCCGTTCCTGCACCGCCGCCACAACTGCAGGGTGACAATGGCCGGCCATCAATGCTCCGAAGCAGAGGTTGAAATCGATGTACTCATTGCCGTCAAGGTCGTGAATGTGCGAGCCCTTCGCGTCCTTTATAAAAAGCGGCCAGGGCTCGTAGCTGCGGAAGTTGCTGGCGACGCCAAGCGGCAGGCGCGGCTCGGCCTTTTTCAATGCGGCGCGCGATGCAGGTGTGCGTGATTCAAAAGTAGCAAGTTCTTTTTCGAGAAGCTGGTGCATAAAAATCATCCTTTGCCCGAAGGGGCGGCAATACCCGGGGACGGGTGTTCAGCCACGCAGCGCGAATACAGATGTTAGATGTGTAGATCGGCTGCAATTCCTCCCTTGCCATCCAGGCGCGCAGGAGCGATTCACTGCGGGCATACTTGGCAAACCAGCGCTGGCGGCAATACGTTCCGGCAATGCGAAAACGGCGGGAAAGAATCTCCGGGAAGACAGCTTTACTGTGGCGAAGGTAGCCGGGCAGGCGGCGGAAGACGGCCTCACCGGCGTGGTCAGGCCAGATACCCGTGCGACAACAACCAACCCGATTGGAAGATGGAACCAATGCCGGCGCGCCCCTTGCTTTGACGATTTCGTTCGATTCGGCTGGATGAGGCCAACCCGGATGCCCGCGGATTGCAACCCTTTCTCTAGTCTCTCAGGAAAGACGTTGCCATGCGGAAAACCTTGTAGTAATTTTGCAAAAATTAGTAAATTTTGCATCGCGTGTCAAGCAAAACGTGGTGTATCTCGCGGGCCTCGCCTCTGGGGCGCAGCCTGTCAGCGTTCCATGCAGCGCAACCGTCTTCCGTACCACATCCTTATGAGCTGCTGTTCAGGCGCTCTGCGATTTCAGGAGCGGTGTTTGTCAATTCTCAGAGGGAAGGCGCATCGTCTCCTCTTAGGCTGCAGCCTTGGGCTGCTCACTCTTGTTTCGAGCTGCCGCCAGCCCACCCCCACGTTGAGCCTCCTCGTTTGGGAAGGGTATGCCGATCCGTCCTTCATCAGCGGCTTCGAGGCGGCCTGCAAATGCAAGGTCACCGCGGCCTACATGGGGTCGAGCGACGAGCTGGTGGCGAAGCTTCGCGGAGGCGCAGCGGCAAACTACGACGTCATCTCTCCATCGAGTGATGTGGCCACCATGCTGTCCCGCTCGGGGCTGGTCGCGCCTCTTGATTTGAGCAAAGTTCCGAACTACACGCAGCTTTCGCCCAAGCTCACCGGCATGGATCTGGTAAAGAGCGAGGGAAAAGTATTCGGCGTGCCGCTGACCTGGGGACCGAATCCCCTGCTCTACGATAAGACCGCATTTGCGCAGCCGCCCACCACCTGGGCTTCGCTGTGGGATCCCAAATACAAAGACAAGCTCTCACTGTGGGACGACCTCTCCTCGGTCTACATGGCTGCACAGGTCCTGGGCTTCGGCAAGCAGGATCCCGCTGCAATCTACAACCTGAGCGACGCACAGCTGGAGCAGGTAAAGCAGAAGCTGCTTGAGCTCAAGCCAAATGTGCGCAAGCTGTGGACGACCGGCGGCGAGCTCACCAATCTCTTCCAGAACCACGAAGTCATCGCCGCGATGGGATGGCCGCTGGTGACCAACCAACTGCGCAAGTCAGGGCTGCCCATCGAGGAGACGATTCCCGCGGAAGGCACCACGGGCTGGATCGACCACCTCATGATCACGTCTGCTAGCGAGCACAAAGATCTGGCCTATGCCCTGCTAAATTACATGATCGCGGCGCAGACGCAGAAAATGCTGAGCGATGTCACGGGATACGATCCGTCAAACCCGCAAGCCGCAACGCTGATGACCGCAGAGCAGCGGCATGGGCTGCATCTGGACGAGGTAGATGCGTACCAGAAGCAAATCGTCTTCTGGCAAGATGTTCCGCGCCGGGCCAGGTACACCGAGATATGGAATGAAGTGAAGGCCAGCCAATGAACAGCTATGGCTGGTATGAGGGCCCGGCTTGAGTAATCAGCCCGTCGCGCTTGCGCCCGAAACCCCTGCTCGCGATGCAGGAACAAGCTTCCTGCGCATCGAAAATGTCGGCAAGAGCTTCGCAGCCAACCGCGTCCTCGAATCCATCTCTCTCGACATCCAGCGCGGAGAGTTTCTCACCCTGCTTGGCGAAAGCGGATCAGGCAAGACTACCCTGCTGCGCATCATCGCTGGCTTTGAGGAGGCCAGCGCAGGCCGGGTGCTGCTGGAAGGCCAGCGCATCGACGACCTACCTGCCTACAAGCGGCCGGTGCACACCGTATTCCAAAGCTACGCCTTGTTTCCGCATAAGACGGTCTCCGAAAACGTCGCCTACGGACTCAGCGTGCGCGGCTGTAAACGCGAGGAGATCCGATCGAAGGTCGAAGCCGCACTTGTAAAGGTGCGGATGGAACGATACGCAAAGCACCATCCGCGCCAGATAAGCGGTGGCCAGAAGCAGCGCGTGGCGTTGGCCCGGGCTCTCGTGAATAGTCCCAAAGTTCTTCTCCTCGACGAGCCGCTCTCAGCGCTCGACGCCAATCTTCGCGTCGAAATGCAGCGCGAGCTGAAGCAGCTGCAGCGCGAGCTGGGCATCACCTTCCTCTTCGTCACCCATGATCAGAACGAAGCGTTGGCCATCTCCGACCGCATCGTGCTGCTTTCTAACGGACGCATCGAACAATGCGGATCTCCGCGCGAAATTTACCTGAAACCGCGTACGGCGTATGCCGCCACCTTCCTCGGCAAGAGCAACCTCATCCGTGGACACGTGAAGGATGGCACCGTTGATTGCGGCATCTTTTCCTTCCCTCTCGTCATGGACGATGGATCGATCACGTTGTCACTGCGTCCCGAAGCCATCATGCCCGGAGCGGAATACTCAGGCTCGGATGCCGTAAGGTTCGAAGCAGAGGTTATCGCAGAGCAATTTCACGGCGCGAACTCCCTCTTCACCCTCCGCTGCTCGCCAAATATCGAGCTGACTGCGCGCATGGAGGCCGGAGCACTGCACGAAAGGCTCCAGTCATTTGTCTTTCGCATCGGCGATTGCGTAGTGCTCGAAGATGAATTGAGAAGGACGTCCACAGCATGAGCAGAATCAGAGCACGCTTCGCCGCTGCGGCAGCAGTTTCCCCACCTTTCCTGTGGATCGCGCTCTTTCTGTTCGCACCCTATTGCCTGCTCTTCTGTTACAGCTTCTGGAGCGTCGGCGAGTTCCAGCAGATTCAGCGCAGCTTCACACTCGCCAACTACCTTCACCTCTTCACCACCCCGCTGTACCTCACGGTCATCCTCAGAACGCTCCGCATCGCGCTATCGGTCGTTGTCTTCTCTCTGCTGCTGGGGTATCCGCTGGCTTATTTTCTGGTATTCCACGCGGGACGTTATCGCCAGCTGCTCTATCAGGCCGTCATCATTCCGCTGTGGGTCAGCTATCTGGTGCGCGCTTATGCGTGGAAGGTCATCTTCGGCAACGAGGGTGTGTTGAACACGCTGCTCATGCGGCTGCATGCGGCATCGCATCCACTAAGCTTTCTGCTCTACAGCCCATTCGCGGTGATCGTTACGCTCACCCATATCTACACGCCGTTTGTAGTCCTGCCGGTGGTCGCGTCGCTCGAGAAGATTCCCCGTGAACTGCTGGACTCGTCGAGCGACCTGGGCGCACGGCCGTGGCAAACCTTCCTTCACGTGGTGCTTCCGCTCTCATTGCCAGGCGTAATCTCCGGAGCCACCTTCGCCTTTCTGCTCAGCTTCGGCGATTTTCTCGCTCCGCTGCTGCTCGGAGGGCCAAGCAGCGTGATGATCGCCAATATTGTCGCCAATCTGTTTGGCGCAGATTACAACTGGCCGCTTGGCGCGGCCGTGGCCGCCGTAATTCTGGTGATTGTCGTTTCCATTCTCTTTCTCACGCAAAGTATCGAGAAGCGTTGGAGGACGGCATGAGCTCTCAACGCAGGCCAGTAGTTTTGGGTACCTTTGCCGTATTCGCCTACGCATTTCTTTATCTGCCGATCGCCGTGCTGATCCTCTACTCCTTCAACCGTGATGGAGTGGGCGGCTTCCCGCCCCGCCATCTCACCCTCGACTGGTACGCGGCCCTCTTCGCTGACTCGGCGATGTGGAATGCCGTCGCCAACAGTGTGATCGTGGCGATCGCCTCTATCGCACTCTCCATGCTGATCGGCTTTCCCGCTGCATACGCTCTCGATCGCTATGAATTTCCCGGCAAAGCTGCCTTTCAGCGGCTGATTCTGCTCCCGTTGATTGTGCCCGGAGTCATTACCGGGATTTCGCTCCTGTTGCTGGAAGTGGGCGCCGGCCTGCATCTGAGCCTGCTCACCGTAATTCTCGGCCAAGCGACGGCGTTGACTGCGGTAGCAACCACTGAGATCTTTGCGGGCTTCTCGAAGCTCGATCGCTCGCTGGAGGAGGCGTCCGCCGATCTGGGTGCCAACGCCCTGCAAACGCTGTGGCATATCATCCTGCCCTTGCTGCGCACCTCGCTCATCGGCACCGCGTTGCTGGTCTTCACCCTCTCCATGGATGAGATCGCGGTGACCTTCTTCCTCATCGGACGCGAGAACACCCTGCCGCTGGAAATCTGGTCGCGCTTGCGGCGAGGCGCAACGCCGGAGATGAACGCTATCTCCACGCTGATCTTTCTCTTTTCGCTGGTCACGATTTTTATTTCGCAGCGGCTCATCCGCCGCAGTGCTTCAGAAAAGCAGGATGCGGCAATCTCCGAAAACTTGCTGACGGGAGTTGCAAATTGACCGGCATGAAGGAAGACCTGATCCATCCGGCAGCCATCACACGCCGGACATTCCTAACCTCCGCCTCGCTCGCTGCATGCGGATTCTCCCTGAAGGCACAGCGTCTTGCCGCTGCGCGCCCGCAGCATTCCTGCGTAATCGTTGGTGCGGGGCTCGCAGGGCTCACAGCCGCTTACCGGCTTTCCGCGGCGGGCTGGAAGGTGACCGTGCTCGAAGCTCGCAATCGCGCCGGCGGACGCGCCTGGTCGTATCGCTTCGCACAGGCTCCCGAGCTTTCCTGCGAGATGGGCGGTGAGTGGATCGGCAAGGATCATAAGGAAATCATCGCGCTGGCACGCGAGCTGAATGTTCCTCTGGAGCCGCATACCTACCGCGTGTGGCTGTTGCAGCACGATCAGCTGCACGCGCCAGGCAGCTGGAACTTCTCACAGCAATCGCAGACTGCGTGGAAGCGCTTTATGGAGCAGTACAAGAACTACACCGATCACGACAAGCGCAGGCTCGACGAATACGACTGGTGGACATGGCTGGGCAAGATTGGCATAACCGACGATGACCGGCGCATTCGCGAGATCATGGATTCTACTGACTACGGCGAGTCGATACGCGAGGTCTCCGCGTTCGTCGCTGCCGACGAATATGTCGATACGGACTACATCAATCCCAACAACACCGACGAGATGGACTTTCATGTCCGCGGCGGCAACAGCGAGCTGGTGAATGCGTTGGTAGCACGGCTCCCTCAGGGATCGCTGCATCTTGAGTCGCCGGTCACCGCGATCACCCAGCACCCCGGCAAGGGCACGGTTTCCGTCTCCACGGCGAAGGAGACCTTCACCGCCGATACTTGTATCTTCGCGGCTCCAGCGTCAGTCATAAACTCAATTCATTTCGAGCCGGCACTCTCGCCATTCAAATCGCTGGCCGCCGACGAGTTGGAGTACGGACGCATCATCAAAACGCAGATGCTTTTCGATAACCGCTTCTGGCCGGCCGCGGACTTCTCGCTGATGAGCGATGAAACGTCGCATCAGTACTACCATTCGACGCAGGGGCAGGCCGGAAAGCGCGGCATCCTCTGCTCCTATGCGTGCGGAGACAAGGCCGACGTACTCGCCGCACAGTCAAAGGCTGACCGTCAGGCGCAGCTCATGCGTGACCTCGCTGCGGTTTCACCAGACGCCGCAGCAGCCCTGATCGACACTGTCGACCAGCCGTGGCAGGACGACCCCTGGGTGCATGGAGCTTACGCCATCTACCGTCCCGGCCAGTGGTTCCGCATTCGTCCCCTGCTGGAAGAGCCGCACGGCAAAGTCTTATTCGCCGGCGAACACCTCGGCGATTGGCAGGGATTCATGGAAGGCGCAGTGAGCACGGGCGAGATTGCTGCGCGGCACTTACTGCACTGACAGTTGCTTTTGATTTCCTTTCGAAAACTTTTTGTTCTTTAGAGGACAACCATGGGATTTACCGACAAAGAATTAGGAATGGATCGCAAGATCACGCGCCGTGACTTTATGCAGGGTGCGGCGATGGCCGTCGGCGCAGCGGCCGCTTCAGGTTCGCACCTGTTTGCACAGACGGCGCCGGGCGAGCCGCAGAATGGTGCGGGATATGATCCTCCGGCTCTGCACGGCATGCGCGGCAGCCATGAAGGCTCATATCAGGTTGCGCACAGCCTGCGCGACGGCACCTTCTGGCGCAGCGCCGGTCAGCCTCTCGATACCGGCGAAAGCTACGACCTGGTGGTGGTAGGCGGCGGCATCAGCGGCCTGTCTTCCGCGCGCTTCTTCCATGAAGCTGCCGGGAAGAACGCCCGCGTACTCATCCTCGAAAATCATGATGACTTCGGCGGACACGCCAAGCGCAATGAATTCGAGGTTAATGGCCGCTTCATGCTGGGCTACGGCGGCACGTACGCCATCGAAAGTCCCGCGCCATATAGCCCTGTGGCCAGGCGCGTCGTCCGCGAACTGGGCATCGACGTGTCTTCTTATCCGAAGGTGTCGAACGATAAGCTCTATGGCGAGCTGGGACTGGGGCAGAAAATCTTTTTCGACAAGGAAACCTTCGGTGCTGACCGGCTTACTGTTAGCCCCTACAGCCGCTGGGGCAGCGAGCTTCCCGGCGATGCCGCTCAGCGCTGGCAGGAGTTTGTCGCGCAGTCTCCCATGACCGCTCAGGCCAAGGCCGACCTGAAGCGGCTCTACGGGCTCGATACCGACCCGTATCCGGGATTGACTTCAGAGGTAAAAAAGGCCACGCTCGCGCGCATGAGCTACGCCAGCTATCTCAGCTCAGTCGTGAAGGTCGATCCGCAAGTGGTGGCGCTCCTGCAGGCACATCCTCAGCCGCTTTACGGATTGGGCATCGATGCGGTTTCCGCGCAGGATGCGTGGGGACTCGGTCTACCGGGGTTCGACGGTCTCAAGCTCACCCCCGAGCCGGGACCCGGCATGGGCCGCGATGCGCAGCGCAATGACGAAGCGGAGAAATACTTCTTCCACTTCCCGGATGGCAACGCATCCATTGCGCGCATGCTGGTGCGCGGGCTGGTGCCGAATGCCATCGGAGGAAGCACCGCAGACGACATTGTGGTGCAGCAGGTGCGCTACGGCCAGTTGGATCAACCGGCCAACCCCACGCGCATCCGGCTGAACAGCACCGTAGTGCGTGTGCGGCATCTCTGCGATCTGGCCGCGGCGAAAGAAGTTGAGATTTCCTACGTGCAGCAGGGCAGGCTGTATACGGTGAAGGCCGCGCACTGCGTTCTGGCATGCTGGCATCCGGTAATTCCCTATTTGACGAGCGAGATTTCCGCCGGCCAGAAAGATGCGCTGCGCACCGCGGAGAAAGTGCCCATCGTCTACACCAATGTCGCCATCAAAAACTGGAAGAGCTTTGCGAAGCTGCAGGCATCGAGCATCTACTCGCCGGGATGCTGGTTTTCCGAGGCTAGCCTCGACCATCGCGTGAGCCTGGGCGGCTACCAGTGCACAACCAGGCCTGATGAGCCCATCGTGCTAACCATGCACCGCTATCCCTGCTCGCCCGGGCTGCCGGCGCGCGAGCAGCACCGTGCGGGACGCGCCGATTTATATGCAACTTCGTTTGATACATTTGAGCGCAATATCCGCGAGCAGTTGGCGCGCAGCCTCGGCGACGGAGGTTTCGATCCCGCTGAAGATATCGCCGCCATCACCGTCAATCGCTGGCCGCACGGCTACGCTTACCAATACAACTCCCTGTGGGATCAATTCTGGCTGGAGGGAACCAAGCCGCCATGTGTGATCGCGCGCCAGCCCTACGGACGCGTGGCCATCGCCAACGCAGATGCGGACGCCTATGCCTATACTGACTGCGCGATCAATCAGGCATATCGCGCGGTGACCGAATTAAACGTTGGCAAACTGGCTGAAGGATGAACCTTCCCGCTGCCCGAGCGCGAGCGAATCCCTTTCGCTCCGCAGCAGCAGGCTTTACTCTGGAGCTGTCCCTTCATTTCAACGTCAAGGAAAATTCATGCGCATGCGCGTGTGCCTCTTCGGGCTGCTGCTCGTGTTTTCAGCGTCATCTCTCTTTGCCGCGGCGCCGATTCCCATCAAGGTAGTGGTCGTGGCTATGTATGAGCAGGGTGAGGATACCGGCGACGCTCCGGGAGAGTTTCAATACTGGGTCGAGCGCGATCATCTCGACCACGTCCTGCCGCTCGATGCTGGCTATCATCATCTGCGCATGAACGATCGCGGCGTCCTGGCCGTGCTCACCGGAGTCGCGACCGCGAAGGCTGCGGCAACCATCATGGCTCTCGGACTTGATCCCCGATTCGACCTCTCGCATGCGTACTGGCTGGTCGCCGGCATTGCCGGCGGCGATCCAGCGGATGTCTCGCTGGGCTCCGCCGTTTGGGCGCATTGGATCATCGACGGAGACATCGCGCACGAAGTCGATGCGCGTGAGATTCCTTCTGACTGGCCAACCGGCTACGTGCCCCTGCGCAAATCAACGCCATATGAGCAACCGGTGGACGCCGGTTACGGCGAGCTTTACGAGCTGAATCCGGCGCTGGTGCAATGGGCCTGGCAACTTACAAAAGACACACCGCTCAAAGACGACGACCGCATGCGTGAAAAGCGCTCGCACTTTTCACAAACCGCGGCGCAGCGGCCACCGTTTGTCACCATGGGAGATGAGCTATCGGCCTCAACCTTCTGGCACGGCAAAAAGATGGACGAATGGGCGAATGCATGGGTGCGCTACTACACCGGCGGCAAGGGGAACTTCATGGTAAGTGGCATGGAAGATACCGGCACGCTGCAGTCGCTGTCGTTTCTGGCCAACGCCGGCAAGGTCGATCTCAAACGCATATTGGTGCTGCGCACCGTAAGCAACTACGATCAACAGCCCAGCGGATTAACTGCAACGCAGAGTCTTGCCGAGCAGAAGGTCAGTAAGTACGGAGCCTACTTTCCGGCGCTCGAAGCCGCCTATGCTGTGGGGCATCCAGTGGTGGATGCGATCGTCATCCACTGGGACCAGTACCGCGATCACCTGCCGTCGGATAAGTAAGCGATCTTGCGGAACGGCCACTCGCCGCGCCGCCAGGCGCGTATCAGATAAAGAAGGCTGCCAACGGCGGCGACTACAACAGCGTCGATCAACTCGCGCGAGGCTTCGTGCCGGGAGAAAACAATAAAGAGAAATCCGGCAAGCGCGAAGAGCGGTGGAAGCGGATAGAGCCAGATACGAAAAGGCCGCGGCAGCTCCGGCCTGCGCACCCGCAGCAGGATTACACCGATCTGCTGCAGCACATACTGCAACAGAATGCGAATCGCCACCAGTGCGGCGATCACCTGCGCAAGGTTGAAAAAGCAAAAGATTGTGGCCACTGCTCCCAGGGCCAGAAGCGAAACGGTAGGGAATTTATGCCGGGGATGCAGCCGCGCAAAGACGCGGAAGTAATTTCCGTCCACTGCCGCTGCATACGGCGCGCGCGAGTAAGCCAGCAGAAGCGAGAAGATCGAAGCGAAAGCCGTCCACATTACCAGCAGGGCCAGCACGCGCGCTGCGGTTGCCCCGAAGGTGCGCTCCATCAGCACCGCAACCACCGCAAACTTTGCCGCTCCGCTGCGCGTGAGGTCGGCCAGCGGAATCACCCCGAGCACGCTGATGTTCATCATCAGGTAGAGAGCGGCGACGACCACGATGGACCACAAAATGGCGCGAGGTATGGTGCGGCCCGGCTCGCGGATCTCCCCACCCAGGAAGCACACCGAATAGTAGCCCCAGTAGTCGTATGTGGCCAGCAGCGTCGCCGCACCCAGCCCCTCAAAAAATCCGGCATTCAGAACAAAGGCGCCACGGGCAGGCGCAAGCAATGCCGCATGAAAGTGTGTCGCTCCGGCAAAGATGACCGCTCCAATAGTAAGCAGCACACCTCCGGTGAGCACCCATGCCATGCGCGCAATCGCGCTGACGTTGCGATAGAGCATGGCTACTGCCAGCACGCAGGTAGCTGCGGCCAGTAAGCTCGCCGCGCGAATGTGACCACCCAGAACCGGAGCATTCAACGCTGGCCAGAGATAAGCTGCGTACTGCGCGAGCCCGATACAGCCGGAGGCGATCGAGAGTGGCGCACTGAATCCGAGCTGCCAGATGTAGAGAAAAGAGATCATGCGGCCCGCGCCGTCGCGATTGTAGATTTCGCGCAGAAAAGCGTAGGATCCGCCAGCCTCGGGCATAGCCGCACCCAGCTCCGCCCACACCAGGCCATCGCAGATGGCAATGAGCGCGCCGAGCAGCCAGCCCAGCACCGCTTGCGATCCGCCCATGGCGGCAACGACCAGCGGCAGGGTAATGAACGGGCCCACGCCGATCATGTTCATCATGTTCAGCGAGATGGCGCTGCCTAAGCCAATCTTGCGTTCGAGCGCGGGCTGTGCGGAGTCAGTCAATGGTAACGAGATGCGGCAGCGGTGGCTGAGAATCAGACTATCTCATCACGCCTGTGCGCTCTTGGTCGCGGCTTTGCTGGCAAAGGTATTTCTCGAGCGCGCAATCTCGTCATGATGCTGCTCGGCCCATATCCAGACGCCGCAGAAGGCCATGCTGAGGCTGCTGCCGAGCTTGGTAAGCTCATACTCCACGCGCGGAGGAATCACCGGATGTACAGTGCGCCGCACCAGACCGTCGTGCTCCATCTGGCGAAGCGTTTTCGTAAGCATCTTCTGGCTGATGCCGCCAACCAGCTCGCCGATGCGCGTGAAACGGACAACTCCATGCTCTTCGAGCACCTCGAGAACCAGCATGGTCCACTTGTCGGCCACGCGCTCGATGATTTCCCGCACCAGCGCCTCGATTTTCGGATCGACAACCTCGGGAGGATGCTTTTTTGCAGAGTGCGCTTTCGCGCGCTTTTCCTTGTTTTGCTTGATAGCCAAAGTCGCTCTCCTTTGGGTAAGTATAGAACTATAAGGTGCCTACTTCCCATAGGGGAGTAATCGTCCTAGTATGCATTCAGAGGAACAGAAACGCCATGAAAATTACCGGAAACACCATACTGATCACCGGCGGAGGTTCGGGCATCGGCCGCGGGCTCGCTGAAGCGCTGCACGCCGAGGGTAATCAGGTCATCATCGCCGGGCGCCGCAAGCAGGTGCTGGACCAGACAACCGCCGCCAATCCCGGCATGAAGTCGATGACCCTCAATATCGAAGACGCAGCCAGCATCCGTGAGTTTGCAGCGCAGATCACCAAGGAATATCCATCGCTGAACGTCGTCATCAACAATGCAGGCATCATGCGGATAGAAAAGCTGCTGGAGCAGCAGGGAGACACCTCCGATGCCGAGGCCACCATCACCACCAACCTGCTTGGACCTATCCGCCTCACCGCGGCTCTTCTTCCGCATTTTCTGAAGCAGCCGTATGCGGCCATCATGACTGTTTCATCAGGATTGGCATTTGTGCCCCTGGTCCCATCCCCAACGTATTGCGCAACCAAGGCGGCAATTCACTCGTATACCGAGTCCTTGCGGCACCAGTTGAAAGACACCAGGATCGAGGTCGTGGAAATAGCCCCGCCTTATGTACAAACGGAGCTGGGTGGCAGCAGACAGGCCTCCGATCCGCGTGCCATGCCCCTCAAGGACTACATCGCCGAGACCATACAACTCCTTAAGACCGAACCCACGCCAAAGGAGATTCTCGTCGAACGCGTGAAGCCGTTGCGTTTTGCCGAGCTGAACGGCAGTTATGATGCAATCCTGCAGCAGCTTGCCCAGATGGGTGAGACGCACTAGATCCGCGTCAGCATTAGCGGCGGATAGCCCAGGCCATGCCGTCCGGGTTTCCGCCGCTTTCGATGTGACCGATAACCGCCAGTGACTTGAGGTCGATGACGGCAATGTAGTTGTCGGGCGAGCATGCGACATAGGCCCGCGTGCCGTCGGGCTGTATCAGGATTCCGCCCGCGCCCCGGCCCACGGGAATGCGCTTGACGACCTTGCGTGTAGCCGCATCAAGAACCGCAAGGTCTCCGCCATCCAGCGTGGATACCAACACCAACTTGCCGTCCACGGTGAACTTCAGCCGGTTCGCACCGCGAACATCGGCAGCAAGCGTGTCGACGACCTTCTTCGCAGCAAGATCGATCACAGAAAGTGTGCCGTCCTGCGCGTTAGCTACCCACGCCTCGCGGCCATCTGGTGAAATATCGAAACCCTCCGAGCCGTTGCCTACCTTCACCACGGTTTCATTCCAATCCGTGCGCGGCATGGGAGCACCACCGGGAGGCGGAGGCATTCCCGGCCCTCCAGCTCCGGCGCCAGGTGGCGGACCAGGCATGCGAACAGCTTCCTGATCCATGATGCTGACCGTTCCCGAGCTCACGTTTGTAGTAACGATGAGCTTCATGTCCGGTGAGACATAAATCATATGAGTCCGGTTCTGCCCGGTGCCAAGGATCCAGTCGACCTGGTGCGTAGCCGGATCGTAGCGGCCGATGGCCTTCGCGGCTTCGGCAGTAAACCATGTCTTGCCGCCAACGAAGGTGAGCCCGTGCGGCCCGCGCAACGCGCCGAGATCGATGGATGGCAGCGCCTTCCGCCCAACCAGATCGACCACCGCAAGCGTGTTGAAAGCTCCAAAGCCGTAGTTCGACACATAAGCGGTCGTTCCGTCGGTCGAGGCGATCACCTCATGCGGATCATTGCCCACCGGCACTTTGGCGATAACCTTGAAGCTCGCCGGATCGACGATGGCCAGGGCGTGATCCGTCTTGGAGAGCGCGAGCAGCGTGGCATCCGGCGCAGACTGGGCTTGCGCAAATCCCACAAAGTTAAGGCTGATAGCGAGAACAGACGCGCGAAGAATAGCTCTCATAGCCTTCAGAGTACGCCTGTATCTGCGGCAAAATCGAGCCGGCGGTGAGGCCTTCCCGATACGATTCGTTAACACTCATTTAAAGTGAAAATATGGCAGAAGTTGCAAAGGTTGATCTGGTAGGTGTGGGACTCAACGCCACCGACACCTTGATTCATCTCGAGAAATATCCGGCACGAGGCGAAAAAGCCGAGTACCGTGGCACCACGGTGCTGCCCGGAGGCCAGGTGGCAAGCACCGTCGTGGCCTGTGCGCAATGGGGACTGGATACACGCTATGTCGGCAAGCTCGGTGAGGACGAGGCAGCCAGGCTTCATCATGAAGCCTTTGCGCATGCCGGCGTGGAAACGCGCATTTGCACGGTGCCCGGCGGCGCCAGCGCACAATCGCTCATCTTCGTCGATGCCAGCGGCGAGCGTACGGTGCTCAACCGGCGCGACGACGCGCTGATCATAAACCGCGAAGATCTCGATCGCGAATGGGTTGTCAATGCCCGCGCACTCCATGTCGACGGATGGGACACCGCAGCCGCAACAGCCGCAGCCGCGTGGGCCCGCGAAGCCGGCGTGCCGGTCATCGCCGATCTCGACGCAGCCTATCCAGGAATTGAAGACTTGATCGCGAAGATCGACTATCTCATCGTGAGCCGCGACTTCCCATCCCGCCTGACCGGAGAGCGCGATCTCGAACGGGCTCTGCGGCTGCTGCAGGCCGAATATGGCTGCCGGCTGACAGCCGCCACGCTCGGCGAGCAGGGAGTTCTGGCCTGGGATGGGAAGAACTTTCATCACGCGTCCGCTTACCACGTGCCGGTCGTCGACACCACCGGTGCAGGCGATATCTTTCATGCCGGCTTTATCTACGGTCTGCTGCAGGGTTGGACTTTAGAGCGCCAGCTGGACTTCGCCTGCGCCGCCGCTGCACTTAACTGCACCGGCGAAGGTGCACGCGGTGGAATTAAGTCCGTCGCAAAGATCGAGGAGTTGATAGCCACCGGCGCCCGGCACGATGCCGAGGAGTTTGCCTCAAGCCACGCATAGTCATTGCAGGTGGGTGCTTCGCTCGTCTCTGATCTCGAACGCCTACATCATGTTTTTAGGCGCATTTCCTTGCTTATCTTCGTGACAATCTTTCACCACCGGTGGTAGCGTTGGCCCGCTAAATCGGGCCATGAACAAAACTCCTCTACACAGGTGAAAAGCGAAATGAGCAAAGGAAGATTTCTAAGCATACTTGCGGCCCTCGGCGTGATGTTGATCAGCGGCCGCGGAGCCATGGCGCAAGCCGCAAGCGGAAATGAAAATATCGCGTCCGCATGCAAACAGCTGCCCTCTCACAATGCATTGCGCACGGCTCTCAGCGCTGCGCAAAGCTTGAGCAACGGCGGCTTCGGCCTCAACATGTGGGCCGTCGTCGTCAATCGCGACGGAATCGTGTGCGCGGTGGCCTTCACGGGATCGAACCGCGGCGACCAGTGGCCAGGCAGTCGAGTCATCGCCGCGCAGAAAGCAAATACCGCCAACGCCTTCAGCCTGCCCGGACTGGCGCTGTCGACGGCGAACCTTTACACCGCCACGAATCCCGGCGGAACTCTCTATGGGCTGCAGCACAGCAATCCTGTAGACACCTTCGTGGCCTATCGCGGCAACTCGGCCGACTACGGACAATCCAACGACCCGATGATCGGCGGAAAAATCGGCGGCGTAAATGTCTTCGGTGGTGGACTCGCACTCTACAACGCGCAGAAGCAGTTGATCGGCGCAGTTGGCGTCAGCGGCGATTCCTCCTGCGCCGACCACAACATCTCCTGGCGCACGCGCCACAACCTCAACCTCGACTACGTGCCGGCCGGAGTCAACACCGATGCCAGCCGTCCCGACAACATTGTGTACGACATCACCAATGCTGCAGACCTGCAGATCGGAGTAAGCCCAAGCGGATGGGGCCACCCCACCTGCAGCCCGCTGGCTACATCGATCGCCGCTGCGTTACCTGCGGTGCAATAACAGGATGCGGACATCCCAGGCCTCGGAAACGGGGCCTGGTTATCTCATTGCTGCATTTCCTCAAGCTATTCCTGCAGGTACGTTAAAATACCTGTATCTCGGGGAGGGGCCGCGCTGTGGACATTACCAAAGACATTCAGCCTCTGACCACATTTCGTAACAACTCGGTCAAGATGATGCGGCAGCTCAGAAAGACCAAGCGACCCATCGTCCTCACCGTGAACGGCAAGGCCGAAGCAGTTGTGCAGGACGCCGAAGCGTATCAGCGCCTTCTCGATATCGCCGCGCGAGCCGATATCAACGAAGGCATTCGCCAGGGCCTGGAAGATGTAGCCAAGGGCCGAACCAGGCCAGCACGCGAAGTGTTCGAAGAGCTTCGGGCAAAGCATGGCATTCCTCGTTGAGCTGACCAATCGCGCGCAGCGGGATCTCGCTGCGATCTATGAATATATTCAAGCCGAAACGTCAGATCAGGCCTTCAGGTGGTTCAACGGCCTTGAGGCAGCCATTTTCAGCCTCGCCAGCCAGCCTGAGTATGGCGTGCGCACACCAGAGAATTCCGCGCTGCGGCAACTCCTCGATGGAAACAAGCCGCATGTCTATCGGGTGATCTACCGGATCGGCAAACGCGCTGGAACCGTGCAGGTCCTGCACATCCGGCATGGCGCGCGGAGATATGGCGGCTAGCTCTCGCCGCATCGGGACGCGCGAATTGTACACTGGCAATACATGCACACTGCCCGCATTTGCCTTCGCACGGCGCCCCTTGTGACGCTGGTTGGATTGCTCTTTGCCGCACCTCTGCACGCGCAGGTGACCCCATGGCAGACGGCGATCACTGCTTCTCCTGACGCTCAGACGCTCCCTGAAGATCGCGGCGCGGACGGCCTGGCGCAGACGCTCAAAAAGCTGCACACCTGGGCCAGCCTGATGATGATCGTCGCCCATCCTGACGACGAAGACGGCGGCATGCTCACGCTGGAATCGCGAGGCCTCGGGGCGCGGACGGCGATCCTCACGCTGACGCGCGGCGAAGGCGGACAGAACGCCATGTCCGGCGAAGCCGATGATGCGCTCGGCCTCATCCGCACCAATGAACTGCTGCTGGCGGACCAATATTCCGGCACCGAGCAGTTCTTCTCACGCGTCGCCGACTACGGCTTTTCGAAAACCCTCGAGGAAGCCCACCAGAAGTGGGGCCGCGACCGCGTGCTCTACGATGTGGTGCACGCCGTGCGGCTCTATCGCCCGCTCGTCATCACCTCAGTCTTCACCGGCAACGTTTCTGATGGGCACGGGCACCACCAGATGTCGGGCGAGGCGGCGCAGGAGGTCTTCAAGATGGCCGGCGACCCTTCTGTCTTTCCTGACCAGATCGCCGCCGGGTTGCGGCCCTGGTCGCCGCTCAAGGTATATGCGCGCCAGCCGTTTTTCTCCGTCAGCAGTAAAGGAATCTTCGACTACGCAACCAATAAGTGGTCGCCGGTGCGCTTTTACGACTATGTGAAGGAGCAGGCAAACGACACCGCTCCCACTGAAACCCTCAGCATCCCCGAGGGCACATTCGACCCCATCCTTGGCCGCTCTTATATACAGATGTCGCGCGAGGGCTGGAGCCAGCAGAAGTCACAGAATGGCGGCGGCAATCCTCCGCTGCCCGGACCATTCAACGTCGAGTACCACCGCTACGGCTCGCTGGTAAAGACAACGGACCAGGAGACAAACTTCTTTGACGGCATCGACACCGCGCTGCCCGGCATCGCCTCGCTGGCACATGGCGACACGGCCTTTCTAACCGCAGCGCTCAAAGAGATCGACCAGCATGTGACAACTGCGACGCTCGGCTATCTTCCCGCACACCCCGAGAAGATCGCTCCCGAACTGGCGCTTGGCTGCAAGAAAACGCAGGAGCTCATCGATGCGGTGAACTCAAGCCAGCTCAGCGCTGACGACAAGGCAAACGTCATGTATGAGCTGAAGATCAAGCTGGCACAGTTCAACACCGCGCTGGCTGAGGCTCTTGGCTTGCAGGTAAACGCGCTGACGGTTCCAAAGACTGGCGCGCAGCCATCCATCTTCTCTGTGGGATCGGAGCCAACCCCAGCCTCAGTCACTCCCGGAGATGAGTTCGATGTGCGTCTGCATGTCACCAGCGCCGAGCCCTGGACCACCGGCGGCACGCTGCACCTTGAGAAGACCTGGCTTGAATTTCCCGGGAAAGAAACGTGGAAGATCGAGCGCATCGGCTCTCCGGGAATGGACGCGCCCAGCAGTAATACAGGAGATGCGGTTTACCGGGTGACGGTTCCGCGCGATGCTGCGTACACGCGCCCCTATTTCACCCGGCCATCACCCGAGCAGCCTTATTACGACATTTCCGATCCCGAGCTCTTGAACCGGCCGTTTGCGCCTTACCCCCTTGCAGGCTGGGCGGAGTTCACCTACAACGGGGTTCCCGTGCGCATCGGCCAGGTGGTGCAGACCAATCACCGCGAGCACGGATATGGCAACCTGTACCAGCCGCTCGTAGTTACTCCACGCATCTCGGTGAGCCTCGGCATGCAGGCGGGAATCGTTCCGCTAGGTACGCCGGCGTTTCCCCTCACTGTCTCGGTGAAGAACTTTCAGCAGGAGACGGCCGACGGCACGCTGCGTCTTACTCTGCCTGCAGGCTGGACATCTGAACCCGCTGCAGAAAACTTCCACCTGCACTCCAGCCAGTCAGTGCCTGTCACCTTCACCATTCACCCTGGCGCGCTGAATTCGCAGAGCTATGACATCAAGGCCGTGGCTCAGAGCGGCAATCATGAATTTCAGGAAGGCGTGGAGACCGTCGGCTACCCCGGCCTGCGGCCATATTTCCTCTACAAGCCTGCCAGCTATCTGGCGCGGGGCGTGGATGTAAAAGTCGCGCCCGATCTCAACATCGGCTACGTCATGGGCACCGGCGACGAAGTTCCCCAGGCTCTGGAGCAGCTGGGTGTTCATGCGCATCTGCTGAGCGCAGTCGATCTGGCTAGCGCTGGTCTCAGCCGCTATAGCGCCATCGTCATCGGTATTCGCGCCTACTCCAATCGTGCCGACCTTGTCGCGAACAATGCCCGGATACTCGACTATGTGAAGCAGGGAGGCGTGGTTATCGTCCAGTATCAGAGTGGAGAATACGACGGCAGCTACGGTCCGTATCCCTACACGCTGGGCGGAAACCCGGAAAAGGTTGTGGACGAAACCGCCCCCGTCACCTTCAGCGATCCGGCACATCCGCTGTTTCAGTGGCCGAACAAAATTACTCCCGCGGACTTCAACGGATGGGTGGAAGAGCGCGGCCACAGCTTCATGAATTCGTGGGACGAGCATTATCAGCCGTTAACCGAGACCGCCGATTCCGGCCAGGACCCGCAGCGCGGCGGCCTGCTCTACGCGCGGTATGGGAAAGGTATCTATATATATGCGGCCTATGCCCTCTATCGCCAGTTCCCCGCCGCCGTTCCCGGTGCGTATCGCATTCTGGCCAACTTGGTGAGCCTGGGCAAGAATCCCGGACTGGGCGCAGCCCAGTAATTTATCGCTCGAAATGCAGAGAAACAAATCGTCTGGTTCCATCTCTGCAGAAGCAAATCAAGTGAGGCTATGAACAAGACCGGCGGCCAGCGCCCGAATGACGTCTCTCGCAGAAGTTTCCTTATCAACGGCGCGAAGGCGGGATCGATGGCAGCCCTGGCCTTCTGCAGCGCACCAAGCTCGTTCGCGCTGCACAATTCTCCCACCCCACTGATTCATACGCCGAGCGGCAACCTGCGCGGCGAAAGCGTGGACTCAATACGCATCTTTCGCGGCATTCCATTTGCCGAGCCGCCGGTTGGCGAGCTGCGTTTTCGACCAACCGTGAGAGCGAAGCCGTGGACCGGCGAACGCGATGCCACCCGGTTTGGACATCCGCCCATGCAGTTTGGAGGATCCGCTGCATCTCAGAGCGAGGACTGTCTCCAGCTGAATATCTGGGCTCCCGAAGACAGCGGACCGTTCCCGGTGTTTGTCTGGATTCACGGCGGCAGCTTTACCGGGGGCTATGCCTTCGATCCGGTCTTCGACGGCAGCGCATTCGCGCGCGACAGGATCGTCTGCGTCACCATCGCCTACCGGCTGGGCGTCTTCGGCTTTCTTGACCTTGAGCCACTTCTTGGCAGCGAATACGCAGGTGCCGCAAACAACGCGCTTCACGATTTGATCACGGCACTCCAATGGATTCAGGAGAACATCGCCGCATTTGGAGGCGATCCATCGCGCGTAACTCTCGGTGGCGAATCGGCGGGCGCGAAGCTTACTGACACTCTGATGGGCGTTCCTGCCGCGCGGCCGCTCTTTCAGCAAATGATTTCGGAGAGCGGCGGAGCAGAACGCATATGGCAGCGGTCGCAGGCGGCTTCGGTCGCGACCGGCTTTGCCGAAACCTGGAGTAAGCAATCGGGAAAAGACGTTCATGCGCTGCTCACGGAACCAGCCGCTTCTCTCATTCAGGTACAGCACCAGTTCATCGCCGATTGGCCGCAGCATTTTCCGCTCCGCGTCGAGATTGATGGTGCATTGCTGCCGCAGCTTCCGGTTGAAACCATCGCCGCCGGTTCTACCCGCGGCAAACGCCTTCTGATCGGGACAAACCGGGACGAGAGCGCTCTGTTCATCGGCCCGCATCCCGCAACAGATGTCGCTGCAAAGGATCTGGGCAACATCTCCGTTGAGCGATTTCTGCCCGTCTACCAGCGGTATAAGGGACTCTATCCGGAGCTGACTGCTGAGCAGCTGCGGATTCGAGCGCTCTCGGCGGAAGAGTACTGGGTGCCGTCGGTGCGCGTAGCAGATGCCCATCTCCAGGGCGGTGGAGCGGCCTGGATGTATCGCCTGGATTTTTCAGAATCAAGCGGTTGGCTCAAGGGTTATGCCTATCACTCCCTGGATATTGAGCTTGTCTGGAACCGTCCCCACGTATCAGTTGAAAACGCCGGCGCCGAGATTGCCTTGGCCCGGCAGGTACACCAGGCCTGGGTTGCGTTTATCCACGGCGAAGTGCCTGGTGCCCCGGGATTGCCAGACTGGCATCCATATTTAACGGTTAGCAGGCCCACAATGATCCTGGGGACGCAAAGCCGGATGGAAGAAAAACCACAGGAAGCCGAGCTCCGGCTGTGGGATGGGATTCTCTAAATAAATCTGGCACTTAGTCCACTCCCACACTTCAAAAAATCCCTATTTCATCGGCATTTTCAACACTCCACAGAGCATAGTTTCGCGGCTTATTCACTGAAAATTCGCGGGATATTCACAGACGGCTGCGACCATCACATTCGGGTTTCGTGTGTCGGCACGCCTGATCTATGGAGTGTCTCCCTCACCGCGCAGCTTTGTTTCCTGTGCTTTTGGGGATTTCCATGGCGGGCTGGGGCACATAGCTCTTGACCTCAGGCTCGCAATCGTTCTTATCAAGTCAACTGTAATCACAATCATGAGAGGCCAAATGAATACCAATTTGAAGGCGCTCGCTAGTCTGGTGCTGATGTCGGCGGTGGCCGCCAGCCAGGCACAGACCGCGGCGAGCACCACTGACACGCCTGCCAAAAAGACCACCCACAAGGCGCATCGCGTCGTCGAGAAGAAGCCGTCCGTCGAATCCCAGATCGAGGCGCTCCGCCACGACATGGAATCTCAGCGTTCGCAGATCGACACGTTGAAGCAGCAGCTCTCTGACAGCAACACGCAGCTGCAGCAGGCACAGCAGGCGGCTCAAGCCGCGCAGGCTTCCGCCGCACAGGCGCAGCAGGCCGCACAAGCGCAGCAGGCAGCCATCGCCGACACCACCCAGACGGTCAGCAGCCTGCAGGGTGCAGTCACCGACCTGAAGAGCAACTCACAGTCGATCGTGACCACCATCCAGGACCAGCAGGCACAGGTCAAGAAGGCGATCGAGAGCCCCGACACCATCCACTACAAGGGTGTCACGATTTCGCCCAGGGGCAGCTTCGTTGAAGCTGCGACCGTGTTCCGCAGCGGCGCGACGGGTGGAGACATCAACACCCCCTTTACCAGCATTCCGCTGCAAAGTTCCGACGACGCGCAGATCAGCGAGTTCTTCGGCTCCGGCCGTCAGTCCCGCATCGCCATCAAGGCGTCGGGCAAGGCTTCCAACGCCACTCTGACCGGCTATTACGAAGCGGATTGGCTGGGAACCGGCATCACCTCCAATAACAACCAGTCCAACAGCTACGTGATGCGCCAGCGCCAGATCTGGGCCCAGGTCGCGATGAACAGCGGCTGGCAGTTCACCGGCGGCCAGATGTGGTCACTGGCCACGGAAACAACGCATGGCCTGGACAACGGCACGGAAATCCTTCCCGGCACCATCGACCCGCAGTACACCGCCGGCTTCGTATGGGCGCGCCAGTATGGCTTCCGCGTATCGAAGAACTTCAGCGACAGATTCTGGATTGGCGCATCGGCGGAAAACCCGGAGACGCTCAACCCCGCAGGCGCTGGACTCCCGCTCAACCTGATCATTGGTTCGGCTGGCACCGGTGGCGGTCTCTACAACGCCACAGCCAACTACTCCTTTAACCTGGCTCCGGACATGATCGCCAAGCTCGCTTATGAGCCAAAGTGGGGCGGACACTACGAACTCTTCGGAATCTCCCGCTTCTTCCGCGATCGCATCTATCCCAATGCCTCGGCGGCAGCCGGCTCAGCAGGTACCCTGACCGGAAACTCGACCGGCGCGTATAACGACAGCACCGTCGGCGGCGCGATCGGCGCCAGTGGACGCCAGACCTTCCTGCAGAAGAAGCTGACCATTGGCCTGAAGGGCATTTACGGAGAGGGCACCGGCCGTTACGGTACTTCGACGATCGCAGATATCACCCTGCGACCCGATGGCCAGATCGCCCCGCTGCATAACTTCTCCGCTCTGGGCACGGTTGAGGCGAATCCAACCAAGCGCCTGAATCTGTACTTCAACTACGGCGGTGACTACGTCGGACGCCGCTACTTCGGAAAGACAGGCTACGGCTCCTACGCTGCTGCCATGAGCGGTTGCAACACCGAGCCCGTACCGGGCGCCAGTGCTGCAGGTGCGTACGGCGGCGGCGGGACTGGGTTCTCCCCGTCGACTCCGGGCTCCTGCGCAGGCAACAACAAGGATGTGCAGGAATTCACTGCCGGCTACTGGTACAACATCTATGACGGTCCCATGGGACGCATTCGCCAGGGCATCCAGTACAGCTACTTCGAGCGCAACCTCTGGTCTGGCACCGGCGGCCCGTTGAATCCTGACGGCGGTGCCAAGGGCACGGACAACGTCTTCGAAACCTCCTTCCGCTACTACCTCCCGTAGTCTGCAGACAGGTTCCAACCGAAAAGGGCGTCCTCTCAAGGACGCCCTTCTTCTTTGCGTATAAATATCCCTGTGAACTTCCCGGCCAGCTCATCGACATACCTGCGCATAAGCCAAAGATCGCGTGCCGGAAATTATCACCAATTCTTTTAAACTGATTTAAGAGGGAGATTTCGGACGTTCTTGTATTTCTTGGGACAACGGCACAAAACCATTGGAATCAATGATCCTCTGTAACCTGAAGAAAACAAAAGCTATCTTTGAAAACCGAATCAACGCAATGAGTTACGAAGAACGGCCTCCACGGAAAACTTAACGCCGTCAATGATTTAACCCTGGTCGTCGCATGACAGGACTATCTGCGGGAACTCTTACCCTGAGCTTTGAAAGCCGCCAGAAACGCATCAGCTACATGGATCTCCAGATCCTTTGGCCCCTTTTCGCCAAGCTTCTGCGTGAAGATGTGGCGATACATCATCGGGCCAAGCAGCAAGGCAATCCCAATCTCCGGATCAATGCCCTTACGCAGCACTCCGAGTTTTTCTCCGCGCTTGATGGTGCCGGCCAGCGCCACGCGTGCCGGCTCGAGGATACGGGAACGCCAGAGCACTCCCAGCGCAATGTTACGCGAGGCATAAGCGATCATGTGTGGTGTCATCTTCTCGCGGAGAGCCTTGCGATCTGCCGCCGGCTGGTATTGAAGCTGGGCAATCAGGTCCGCGCGGTAGTCTCCGGAGTCGAAGACCGGACGCTTTTCGTCCAGTCCATGCAGGTAGCCCATCACCTCCAGGCACAGCGCATCTTTGTCCGGCCAGTGCTTGTAGATAGTGGCCTTGCTCACGCCGGAGGTTTCGGCGATGGAGTCCATGCTGGTGGCATCGATGCCCCGCTCGGAAAATAGCGCAACCGCGGCATCGATCACTTTCTTATGCGCTTCTTTGCTTCTGGGCCTAGCCATTTCCTATGCTTCGATCTTTGAAAACAGATACGCGCCCAGCGCAAGGAAGGCACACATGACGCTGGCGAGCACGGTCATGTCGAGGGTGGGATTCAGCTGGAAGTTATTGATGAGGCTGCCGCGCAGACCGTCTACGCCGTAAGTGAGCGGATCGATGCGCGTGATGACGTGCATGATGGCGCCGAGGTTGGCCAGCGGATAGAGCGCGCCGGAGAGGAAGTAGATGGGCATGACCAGGAAGTTCATGACCAGCTGGAAGCCCTGCATGTCTTTGATGACCGAGCCGATGGCCGTACCCAGCGCGGAGAAGACCATGGCGACAAGGAAAATGAAGAGGAAGGCTTCAGGAATGGCGAGCCAGCTGCGCGGCCGGAAGCCGAAGAGCATGCAGATGACGAAGACCAGCGTGCCCTGTATCACGGATACCGTGGCGCCGCCGAGGGTACGGCCGACCATGATCTGCAGGCGTGATACCGGAGCCACCAACGTTTCCTTGAGAAAGCCGAACTGGCGATCCCAGAGCATGGCAATGCCATTGAAAACGGAGGAGAAGAGAACCGTCATGCCAATGATGCCTGGCGCGATGAACTGCTGGTAACTGCCCAGTCCAGCGCGGTTGAAGACGGGACTAAAACCGGCTCCGAAGGCCAGCAGGTAGAGCATAGGCTGGCCGAGGGAGACCACAACCTGCACACGGGAGCGGACGTAACGCTTCAGCTCCCGCAACCAGAGAATGTAAATTGCGCCCATAACTTCTCCTTTCACTTCCGGGTGCCCCACATCTCGCATTTGAGACGTGGGAAAAACGAATACCTGGGTGCCCCACATCTCGATTTTGAGATGTGGGATAAAACAAGCCACTACTCAAGCGAGTGACCAAAGGAAGCAAGCCCAGCGGCACGCGCCAAAGGCGCCATTGCCTGGACGGCCAGTCCTCAACGGCGGAACATCTGTGCCATCTGGCGCAGGCCCTGCTTGGCGTCCGCGCCTTCATCGCGCAGGGTGCTTCCGGTAAGCGCGAGGAAGGCGGCTTCGAGCGAATCGGTTTTGGTCTGCTCCTTCAACTCGGCTGATGTGCCCTGAGTAATGATCTGCCCGTGATCCATGATGGCGATGCGGTGCGCCACGCGGTCGGCCTCGTCCATGTAATGGGTGGTCAGAAACACCGTGGTCTTCTCCGTCTCGTTGAGCCGCTTCACGTGTGTCCAGAGCTGATTGCGGCTCTGCGGGTCGAGCCCCAGCGTCGGCTCATCGAGAAAGAGGATCTTTGGTGTGTGCAGAAAGCCGCGTGCAATTTCGAGACGGCGTTTCATACCGCCCGAGAAGGTCTTGACGTAGCCGTCCTTGCGGTCCCAGAGTTCGAATATCTTCAACAGCTCTTCGGTGCGCTCGTTGCGAATTTTGCGCGGAACACCGTAGAGGATGCCGTGGAGTTCCATGTTCTCCCACGCCGTCTGCTCGCTGTCGAGGCTGGGATCCTGAAAGACAATGCCGAAGCGCTGCCGTGCCTGCTTCTGCTTCACCGTGGGATCAAGTCCATCGAGTTCGATCCGCCCGCTGGTGGGACGCAGCAGCGTAGTAAGCATCTTGATGGTGGTGGTTTTGCCGGCGCCGTTCGGCCCGAGGAAGGCAAATATTTCGCCCTGCGCGACCTCAAAGGTGATGTCCTTGACGGCGGTGAAATCCCCAAACGTCTTCACCAGATTGTGAACAGAAATCATCGAAGAAGTCCCTCCTTATACAGATTGCTTCTCGATAAATTTCAATACTGAACGGTTCAGTTTAGTTTGTCAAGAATGCCTTCTGTAGTTCATCACTTTTTTTCTAAGGCACAATCAACGCGGAGGGCTTGCAGACGCGGTCTGTGGCAAGTTCCGTTTATGGAGAGACTAGAACGATTCAAAAAATATCTCGCGCTGCAGCGTAGTCCGATCTTTAAATCTCCGCAACAATTCGCATGAGCCGTCGTTTATATCCGCAGAGCATTTCCGGAGGCAGGACGATCCGGAAATAGTTCCGAAGCTTCGAGAGATGTTCGAAGGCGGACACGAGAGGAGCTCTTATGAAAGGCATTCTTCGTACCCTTGCACTCACCGGAATCGTCGCCGCAGCAGGCGCCGCAGCCCAGGCCCAGGTAGCCATCGGAGTCGGCATCCAGCCTGCCTATCCAGTCGCTTATGACAATTATGTTCCCGCCTGCCCTGGCGTGGGCTTTGTCTGGACTCCGGGCTACTACGCAGGACGCATCTGGGTACCGGGCCGTTGGATCCATCATGACGACTACGCCTTCGCTCGCCGCGACTTCCGTTACGATCATCGCGACTACCACATTGACAATCGCGGCTGGGACCATGGGCGCCGGTAACATATAAGCCCCATGTGCCGCGAACAGGCGCGTTCCCAAAAACGCAGCCTGCGACAGCCGGACGCTCCCCGCGTCCGGCTGTTTTCATTGGGTCATAAACACGCGCGATTCAGTGATTTCCGCTCCGTTGAACCAGATGACCGATGTTAAGAACCCCGCAACTTTCCCCCGCATCTATTGTTAATAGAAGTAGACTTGGAGGCACCCGATACGGGGCCGTACAAGTCGCGTCCTCCTGGATACAAGATCGACCATCGGAGCGGCGGGGAGGTTGAAATTATGCGCATCCTGCGCTCTTTAGCTTTAGTAACACTGCTTGCCATTCCCCTGGCGTTTATGCCTGCGGCCCACGCCCAGGTTGCGGTTGGCATTGGAATCGGGCCCGAAGTAGGCTACCCGGCTCCGGTCGACGTCTACGGTCCTCCAGTCTGCAGCTGGGGCTATTACTCGTACTACCCTTATGCCTGTGCGCCGTACGGATATTACGGCCCGGATTGGTTCTTCGGTGGTGTCTTTATCGGAGCTGGCCCGTGGTACCACGGCTGGTATGGCCGCGGATGGGGCTATGGCTATAACCACATCGGCTTTTACGGCCGCGGCGGATACGGATATGGCTATCGCGGCGGCTACGGAGCCTATGGACGTGGTGGCTATGGAGCCTACGGACGTGGCGGCTTCGGCGCCTATGGACGCACCAGCGGCTATGGCGGTGCCTATCGCGGCGGATCGTACGGCGGCGGATACCATGCCTATAGCGGCGGTGGATATCGCGGTGGTGGCGCGACCGGCAGCTTCCGTGGCGGAAGCAGCTTCAGCGGTGGCGGATTCCACGGCGGAGGCGGCGGTGGCTTCCATGGTGGTGGCGGCGGACACGGCGGTGGTGGACACCGCTAATCGCAAACGTTAGCAAACTGAAAATCAGAAGGCCCGCTTCAAAAGAAGCGGGCCTTTTTCTATTTCGCGATCGCGCGAACCATCTCTCCAATACGCCGGCTCGCGTCCGGATGAGCGAGCGTGACTGCATGCTCGGACATTGCCTGCAGCCGCTCCCGGTCTCCGAGCAGCTCAACGATCGTCGACAATAATCTCTCCGGCATAAGCTCTTCCTCGATCAGCAGCGCCGCGGCGTCAGCCGCAGCCAGCACCTCGGCATTCTTGCGCTGATGATCGTCCGCGGCCTGCGGAAACGGAATCAGCAGCGAGGGCTTGCCTGCGGCTGCCAGCTCCGCGACCGTGCTCGCCCCACTGCGTGACAGCACCAGATCGGCAGCCTCAAAGCGACGCGGCATGTCATCGAGATATGCCTGCACCTGCCAGCGCTCGGGATCGGCACCGCTCGCCTGGTAGGCGGCCAGCGTCGTCTCCGCATGGCGTGCTCCAGCCTGATGCAGAATCTTCAGCTTCGGAATCGCATCCAGGAGCCTGACCACGATTTGCGGCATGAAGGTATTCAGCGCCCGTGCGCCCTGGCTTCCTCCGAAGACCAGCAGCCGTGGATCGGCGTCGAGGGGCCGCGGACGCAGCCAGAAAAACTCCTTGCGCACTGGGATGCCGGTGATCTCGGCATTGCGAAAATATTCTGCAGCCGGCGCGAAGTTCACCGCCGCCGCATTCACTCGCTTGCCCACCAGCCGATTCGCCAATCCCGGAAATGCATTCGGCTCGAAGGCCAGCGTGGGAATCCGCGCCAGAATAGCTGCACCCATGGCGGGCCCGGAAGCATAGCCGCCCACACCGACCACCGCATCCGGCTTAAATTCGTGCAGCAGAGCGCGACAACGCAGCAGGCTCAGGGGAAGATCGAGCAGCGTGCGCAGCCGCGTGAGCACCGAGACATTCTTGAGCTGTCCCACTTCGATCATCTTCAGCGGATATCCCGCCTGCGGCACCAGCCGCGACTCGAGGCCACGCGGCGTGCCCACAAACAAAACCTCCGCGCCATAGTGCGCCTTCAATTCATCGGCAATCGCCAGGGCGGGAATGATGTGTCCGCCAGTGCCACCACCGGCGATCAGGACTTTGAATGGCTTCTCCATCTCTCCTAGCTTACCGTCCGCGGCGCAAGGGCATGTTGGGTTCGAAACAATCCAGGCAGGCGAAGCGTACCACCCAATACAACCGTCCCAAGTGAAAGAGAGTCCTCTATTACGCCTTCAGCTACGGAGATAGGCCATCACGGCGCGACTGATTTCTTCCTTCACTTCATCGAGAGATAACTCTTTCGGTCTCCGCAGTGCGGCTCGATCGATGGAGGGTTGAAAACAAAGCTGCGTTCTGTTGATTCAGTCCACTTCGCGGGTAATGTTCAGCAATACACCGATCGATGCCAGCATGATGAACAGCGACGTTCCCCCGTAGGAGATGAAGGGCAGCGTAATGCCTTTCGTAGGCACCAGAGCCAGCACTACGCTGATGTTGAAGAAGGCCTGGATCAGCAGCGTAGCCGTGATGCCGAAGGCCAGGAAGCGCGCGAAAGGATCTCGCGATAGAATCGCGGCGCGCATTCCCCGATAGCCCAGCACCACGAAGAGCGCAATCACAATGAGACCGCCGATCAGGCCGATTTCCTCGGCAATATTCGCGAAGATGTAATCGGTGTGCGGCTCGGGAAGATAGAAGAGCTTCTGCCGGCCTTCCATGAAGCCGAGACCGCGAATCCCGCCGGTGCCCACCGCGATCAGCGATTGAATGATGTGAAAACCCTTGCCCAGCGGATCGGAATCCGGGTTCATAAAGGCGAGAATGCGGTCGCGCCGCCATTTGACGCGGAAGAGCATGAAGTAGAGCACCGGAGCAGCCGCAACTGCTGCATAGCCCAGGTACTTCATGTTCATTCCCGCCAGGTAGAGCATCAGCGCGGTGACCCCGGCGCAGACCAACGCCGTGCCCAGGTCCGGCTCCTTCAGCAGCAGTGCGATAAAGAGCAGGCTGGGTAGAACCGCCGGCAGAATCGTCGCGCGCACATCTTCAATCGAGCTCATGCGGTTCTGCAGAAACCAGGCCAGGAAAAGCACCATCACCGGCTTGGCGATCTCCGATGGCTGAAAGGAGAGCGGGCCAACGCGAATCCAGCGATGTGCGCCGTGCGAGTCGTGCATCACAAAGGCAATCAGCAACAGCAAAGTTGTAATTGCGATTGCCGGGAACACAGCGTTGGGGCGGTTATAGAGCCGATAGTCGATCTTCATCAGCAGGGTCATGGCCAGCAGCCCCAACGCCGCCCATGCCGACTGCAGCAGGACATAGTGGTAGGGCGAGCCGGTACGGTCCTGGGCCATCACCGCTGAGGCGCTGAAGACCATCAGCAGTCCAATGACCACCAGCACCAGTGTGGCGCAATAAAGCCACTTGTCTACGCCTACCCGTTTTGCCATCCGGCTCCTATGCGTTCTGCCATTCGTGCAGTCCGCGGCGGGCCAGCACCAAATCTTTGAAGACCTGCCCGCGGTGTTCGTAATTCTGGAACTGATCGAAGCTCGAGCACGCCGGAGCCAGCAGCACTATTTCACCCGGCTGCGCGGCGTTGCCTGCCTTGGTCACGGCGATATCCAGCGTCCCGCTGCTTACAATCGGCGCTGCGCCTTCCACCTGCGTAATGATCTTCTCGGCCGCCGAGCCTATCGTGTACACCGCCTTCACCCGCTCCTGAAGCAGCGGCCGCATCACCCGGTAATCGGAGTTCTTGTCCTTGCCACCGAGGATCAGATGAATGCCGCCCGGAAACGCATCGATTGCCTTCATCGCCGCGTCGACATTTGTAGCTTTCGAATCGTTGTAGTAATCGACGCCATTCACGTTCGCTACGAACTCCAGGCGGTGCGGGACGGCGTGAAACGCCATCACTGCGCTGCGAATCGCTTCGGCTTCCACTCCAGCCAGCCGGGCTGCGCACACTGCAGCCAGCACGTTCTCGATATTGTGCGATCCCTTCAGCGGAATCTCCGTAAGCTTCATCACAAACTCCGGAGCGGCCTGCTCCGAGGCACGAAAGATGATCCCGCCTTCGTGAACACAGGCTCCCTGGCGAACGATCCGCTTACGGCTGAACCAGTAGATATTGGACTTTGCGCGCACCGCGGACTTCGACGCAACATCATCGTCGGCGTTGAGGATCAGAGCATCGGTTGCCGTCTGATTGGCGAAAATCTTTTCCTTCGCCGCCACATAGTTCTCAAATGTTCCGTGGCGATCGAGATGGTCCGGAGTGATGTTCAGGATCACTGCAATCTCGGGGCGAAACTCGAAGGTCGTCTCCAGCTGGAAACTCGACACCTCGAGAACCGACCAGCCGTCCTCGCGCGATTCATCTACCAGCGCGATTACCGGCAATCCAATGTTGCCGCCTACCGCGACCGTCAGCTTGCCCGCCTCTAGAATCTCTCCGCACAGCGATGTCGTCGTGGTTTTGCCGTTCGATCCGGTAATCGCCAGTGTTTTGCCCTTGAGAAAACGCGCCGCCAGCTCCACTTCGCCGATAATCGGCAGGCCGAAGTTGCGCACCTGCGCCAGCTCCGGGGTATCCAGTGGAACGCCGGGGCTCACCACGATCAGATCCTGACGCCGGAAGGTGAGCAGGCCATGGCCGCCCGCTTCAACCATGATGCCCTCATCCAGGAGCGCCGGAATATCTTTGGCCAGGGCCTCTGCACTGCGCACATCCGAGACGGTCACCTGCGCCCCGCGGCGACGGAGAAACAGCGCCGCAGCCAGGCCGGACTTGCCGAGTCCTACAACCAGTACTTTTTTGCCTTTGAGTTCCATCCCTATAACTTCAGGCCTGAGCGTACCGAAGGTCAACCGCTTCGGAGCAAATCCTGCCTCAGGGGCACACGTCCGCCCCGTCTTCTCACGCCAGACAGGTCATTGTTTCATGTTCTGTAGCCACGCTGAGACAGCGTCAGCGCAGCTTCAGCGTGGTGAGTGCAAAGAGTGCAAACACCAGCGCGGCAATCCAGAAGCGGACGATCACCTTGGACTCAGACCACCCCATCAGCTCGAAGTGGTGATGCAGCGGCGCCATCTTGAAGATGCGCTTCTTGCGCAGCTTGTAGCTCCCCACCTGCAGAATCACCGACAGCGCTTCCAGCACGAAGACGCCGCCAATCAGCGGCAGCAGGAGTTCCTGACGGATGACCACGGCTACTGTGCCGATCGCTCCACCCAACGCCAGCGAGCCGACGTCGCCCATGAAGATTTCCGCAGGGTGAGCGTTGTACCAGAGGAAGCCGATGCTCGCGCCTACCATCGATCCGCAAAAGATCGTCACCTCGCCCACCATCGACATGCGCTGCAGTTCCAGATAGTCAGACAGCACGATGTTGCCGCTCACATAAGTCAGCACTGTCAGCGCGCCGGCCGCGATGATCGTGCATCCGATGGCTAACCCGTCCAGGCCGTCGGTCAGATTCACCGCGTTGCTTGACCCCACAATCACCAGCACGACAAAAGCCATAAAGGGCAGGAAGGCGACGAGACTGAAGTGAGGGATGCGCGTGAGGGGTCCGAGGGAAAGATGGGGGTGAAAGCTCTTAATGAAGGGGACCGTAAGCTGCGTGGAATAGTTGCCATGCGACTGCATCGCGATGAGCGCGACGGCAATCCCTATCGAGACCAGAATCTGCCCGCCCAGCTTCGCCCGTCCAGTCAGTCCAAGGTTCCGGCGATGAACCACCTTGATGTAGTCATCGGTAAAGCCGATCGCGCCAAAGGCCAGAGTCGACCCCATCACCAGCCAGACGAATGGATTCGACAGATCGGACCACAGCAGTGTGGGGAGCAGGATGGCAATGCAGATCAGCACCCCGCCCATAGTCGGCGTGCCGGCTTTCTTCTGGTGATCTTTCGGCCCCTCTTCGCGGATGTACTGGCCGATCTGAAATTCGCGCAGCTTTTCGATCACGAATGGCCCAATAAACAATGCAATGAGCAGGGCTGTCAGCGAGGCGAACGCAGTGCGAAACGTCAGGTACCGGAAGACGCGGAAGGGTCGAAAATAGGGGAAAAGCTTTTGGTACAGAAGCCAGTAAAGCAAACTTCCTCCGGCGGGATCGTTTTTCTGTTCATAATCATACGGCCAGCGCCGGAGGGCCCGTGATGAATCTTGTTTCTGTGTCACTACGTATGTAAGGGCAGGAGATCACCTCTCACCTGTCAAGTACCAAGCATCCAAACCTTCGGTTGATATGATGAGAGATCGTTTACCTACATGCCTTTTTCTGAGGTATTAAATCCTGTGTCGCTATCTATCGAAGTGTCGCCCGGGAAATCGCCCGCGGTCCGCGTGCTCCGTGCCGAAGGCCCGATCACACTCCAGAACTTCAACGCCCTGCAAAATGAGTTTCTCCGCCTGCAGGTCCCGGTCACCATCCTCGACCTGTCCAAGGTGCCGCACATGGATTCGGCAGGACTCGGCGCAATCCTCAAGTACTACGTCACGGCACAGAAGCGCGGCCACAAACTCATCCTGGCCGGCCTCAATGAGCGTGTCCTCGAGCTTTTCAAGCTCACCAGAGTAGATTCGCTGATTCCCATCGCCACCACCGTCGAACAGGCCGAATCGCTCTAGATCTACTCCTCACCTGCTACTTGGTCAGTTCAATCGCCACCATCTGCCCATCGATGTTTTTATCCGAGCTGTCCGAGTACTTCACGCTCGCCTTCATCCCCAGCAAATCTTTGCAGGGATGAATCTCGCCGTCCGGGGTAAAGTTCACCGCCGAGAAATCTATCTTGTAATAGTTGTTGTTGTAGAGCGAGACCGGCTTACCCGTGCCGGCAACTGTAATCTCAAGGATTGCCGGATCGCTGCATTTGACGCTCTGGATCGTCCCATTCACCGTGTGCCAGGGTGCATGCGGCTCCTCGGTGGGATGCCTGGGGGCATCCGATTCCACCATGATCTTCGTTGCACCGGGACCGAAGTCGGCCACATCCGACAGCCGCGTCACTACCCGCCCGGCAGGCGCTCCAGGAGGTGCGGATACATCCTTCGCATTTGCGGCCGCAGCTTGGAACGACTGCTGTGCTGCCTGAACCTGCTCCATCGTCGCAAGCTGAGTTGCAATTGTGCTTAAATCCTGCGGGGTTTTGGCTACCACCTGTGCGGCCTTCAGTACCAGGATGGCGTCGGACACGCGCCCAGACGCAGCCAGGACATTGGCCGTGTTCAGTCGATAGTTGATGTTTGCCGGTTCCAGTAACACGGCCTGCAGATTGAGAAGATGCGCCTCGTCAAGATGCTCGTGGCGAACCATGTCTCGGGATGCCAGCGCATCGTAGGCAGGAGCGAATCGCGGATTCAGCTTGATTGCCTCGCGCAGGCTAGCCTCGACCTGGGCCATCGTCCCTTCATCCTGAGAGCCGATGGACATCATCGCGAAGTAGTAGTGCGCCAGGTAGCTCTTCGAATCAAGCTTCACCGCCTGCTCATACCACTGGCGCGCCGCGTCATGGTTTCCAGCGCTGAACTCCAGAAAACCCATGGTTTCGTGGGCCAGCACGTTGTTCGGGTCTTCTTTAAGAACGGCATCAAGCAGAGCCCGCGCATCTTTGGTCCGTCGCTCATAAGCCATAAGATCGGCCCGGACTGCATCTGCCTCCGCCGGCGTCACAGGCTTCACCGAGTAGGAGGCCTCGTTCAGCGGCGCAGCTGCCGAAGACATGAGGAAGTAGCTGAAGCTGCCCTGCGAGACATAATCATTCAATGCTCTCTGCAGCAACTTCAGGTCGCCAAAAGCTTTTTCCGCTGCAGTCACTGAGTCGACATGTTGGCTTACCAGGTTGCTATAGTCCTGCAGCCGGTGCGTATTATTCTTATGGTCGGTCACTTCAAGGTAATGCGTAAGCGCCCACGCCTCCGCGTAGAAGACCGACCCCTTCTGCTCCTCGTGGTAGTAGGGTGAGTTCACGTCTACCTGGAGCAGGGTCACCAGGGGGATCAACCGGTTCTGGCGGAGATAGAGAATGTCGTCCGCGCTCGGCTCGCCAAGCTGCACATTCTTCTCATGGATGTCCGTGTTTTGGAAAAACTCCGCTAGCCCTTCGTTCAACCACAGAGGCATCCACTCCGCGGCCTTACCTAGCTGCAGGTGCGTGTATTCGTGATAAACGGTCGCGTAAGGATGGTCGCCCTCCGCATCCAGCCGAAGCGCGATGTAGTTCTTGTCAGGCACATTAATGAAATACCCGGCAAGATTCAGCTGGCCTTTGGCTAGATATGCCTCTGGTTCGAGACCCTGAAAATCCTTCTTGTCCCTGACTGCCACAATGACGATCGGGGAGATAGGATCGACATTCGCCTTGGGAAAAAGAGTCTGGAAGACCCAGCGCATCCGCTCGAACTGGTCGAGAATCTGACGGCCCTTCTTTTCATTCGAATCGGTCAGAACCGTGAAGTGATCGCTTTTGACTTCAACCCAGGCCGGATTGGCCGCGTACGCGCCAAGGGGGATGAAGGCGCTGAAAACCAGTAGCCACGAAACTTTCTTGAGCATATTCGAGCGTCGATGGTACCAAATTTGCCGCAGCCAACCCACAAATCTCCGGTAATTCGAAGAGGCCGGCTCCTGAGTCCGGATTTCATCAGGCTGTAACACTCCCAACCCGCCCCAATGCATACACTTCAATCGTTATGCAGCAAGATCCTCTCACTGTTGAGATACTCCCTGGCAAGTCTGAAGGTACCCGGATCATACGTCTCACCGGCCCCATCACACTGCAGAACTTTTTCCAGCTCCAGGATGCTTTGAAGCAGCAGCATTCCGGAGCAACCATCCTGGACCTTGCCGGTGTTCCATACATGGACTCGGCGGGCATGGGCGCCATCATCAACTACTACGTCAGCGCTCAAAGACGGGGTGAGAAGGTGGTTGCGGCGGGAACAAATTACCGTGTTCTGGAGCTTTTCAAGCTCACCAAGGTGGACAGCCTCATCCCCCTGGCCGACAGCGTCGAGCAGGCTGAAGCGTTTTAGAGAGCCGGTTCGCGAAGAGCTTCCATTTCAGGCGTTGCTGCCCTGCGTCCGGCTTGGCGGTCGCGAAGTATCATGAAAGGCCGCTCCACGCAGAGATACAAGACCGCTGCCGCCACCATGCAGGTCAACGCGTTGAGCAGCAGCATCGTCCCCAGTCCCCTGCTTTCTATGCCGGCAAGATACCGGTGATCCAGGTGAATCACTTCTTTGTGCGTCAAATAGAGGCTGAAAGCCAGCGTTGCCACTAGCGTCGCTCCCGGAACCCGCACCCGCGCCAGCAATCCGTTTGCACTGATGCTTGACGCAACCAGTAGTCCGAGCCCCAAAGACAGCAGCGGAAATCCAATAACTGTTCCTGACGACGCGGCCCCGGTCACCGATTCGAACCGATGCAGGAAAAGCCAGAAGCAAAGCCCCACCAGGCCCGCCCCGGAAAGAAACAGCTCATGTCCATGCCGCGAGATGGCAGACCACCAAGTGGGGCGAAATATCCGGATCAGGGCGAGCCCTACGCCTGCCAGCAGTCCGTCGAAGTGCGTATAGGTCGGGTAGTAAATCCGCTCGATATAGGTAACGCCGAAGCCATCCGCCGTCGAGCTCAGCGGGCGAAGCACATGGATGAGCACATACGCGCGAATCCCAATACCGACTGCCACGAAGAAGGCAATCAGCGAGACCGTCTTCCAGAGTGTGGCCTTACGCGAAAGCCACAAGACCAGAAGCGGCAGCAGGAGATAAAAATGCTCTTCCACGCACAGCGACCACACATGCGAGAAGGCCTGATTTCTGGCGTAGTCCACGAATAGATTTTCAGTGAAGGTCAGAAACTGCCACAAAGGGGACATCCCATCCTGTTCTCTCCACGCAGGAACAAGACAGTACAACGCGAGCACTACCAGATACGCCGGCAAAATACGATACAGGCGGCGACGGTAGAACTCCCATAACCGCGGCCGCTCTCCGGCGCGATAGGGCTTGAGCAATTGCGATCCGATCAGATAGCCGCTGAGCACAAAAAACAAATCCACGCCCATCCAGCCGAATTGCGCGACCGAGGCCAGGCCATCCGGCAGCCTACCGCTGATGTGAAAGAACATTACGGCAACGATCGCAACAGCGCGAAGGGTATCGAGCCCATGTTGTCTCAATGAGGCAGTGTGCTTCAGGGTAAAACCTCGGGCGGAATGATCCCATCCTAAGCACAACGTTGTGGAATCACGATGGAAGGCAGGTTGAAGTTCGCACACGTACCACCATGGTCAACCGGCTTGCCTCACAGGGGATGCCTGCAGGACTCAGCGGCTATCGGCTCGATGCAAATGCCTGAGACGCCCACTTCAGCGATTCCACATACATCGTTGCGAGCTGGTCTTCAGTCACGCGCAGCGTATGAGCCGCTTTCGCGCACGGGCTCCAATCCCCAACTTCGAGGCTTCGCACCAGGTTGATCGGCATCGCTACCTGATTATTGGCTCCCAGTAGAGCCGCCTTCGCATCTTCACGCAGAGGCAGACTCTTCACCAATGTCTCCATCGGACTTTGCAGGATGGCATCCAGGAGGGACAACAGGCCCAGCATGTATTGTTCTGTTGGGCTCTCACCAAGAAACGGCGCCACCATCTCGCAGAATCGTGCGCGCTCCAGAGAAAGACTGATCAGTGCCGATGGCCGGTCACGTCCCAGTGCACCGGAAACCGCCAAAGTCACCAAGGTGCGGAATCTGTCTTCGCCGATCATCATGAGTGCGGACTGCACGCTGGTCACATTGCTGCGCAAACTCAGAATCGCGGAATTGGCCAGGCGCAAAAGCCGATAGCAGATCGATATTTCCGACTCCACAATTCGCGTCACCTTGGGAATATTCAGCGGCGTACGCGTCAACTCAGCCAACAGGCCCAGGTAGTTCGCCCAGTTGGGCGGAATCTCACGGTCGGTGATGATCTTCGGCCGGCAAAAGAAATATCCCTGAAACAGGGTGTGGCCTTCGTTGCGCGCCACGTCGAACTCTTCCTGAGTCATCACTTTTTCCGCAATCAGAGTGGCGCCGCTGCCGCGCACCATTTCGCGGATCTTCTGCCGCGTTTCAGGATTCGACTGCCGGAAGTCGACCTTCACGAAGCTGGCCACTTCCAGGAATGGTTCCAATTCGGGCCGGGGCAGAAAATCATCCAGCGCCAGAAGATAGCCCTGCTTGCGCAGGTCGCGGCACGCTTGCAGCAATTCGGCGTCCGGCTCCACGGTCTCCAGGATTTCCAGAACTGTGGTGGCGGGCGGAAGCAAAGTAACCAGCTTGTTCACAAGCGCTTCGCGCGTGCAGTTCACAAAAGCCTTGCGCTGTTCGGTCAGCGACTCGACACCCATCACCAGACAATTGTCGAGGGTTTGCAGCGTGGCGTCATCGACCTCGCCGCTGAAGAAATTTCTCCAGCCCGAACGAAATAACAGCTCGTAACCGAATACATTGCGCTGGGCGTCGAGGATCGGCTGGCGGGCCACAAACCGGGTGGGCTGCGCCTGGCTGTCGGCGACCCTGGCCGTCAGCAGGGATCCTTCATCAACATTCATCTGGCAGCTCCCCTCCCGGCTATCGGCAGGTGGGCCGCCAGACTTCAATCGCACCAACAAAAATTAGCCCGTACTTTTGCCGGAGACACAGGTTACGGCGAAGAAATTGAGATGAGGCCGGTAAAAACTTTTAGAAAAGCTCTGTTTCCCATAGGTCATGCAGATGGACTACTCCCTCGATCGCCCCATTGTTGCCCACAACAACTAAAGAGGTGATTTTGCACTCTTCCATGGTATTCAGAGCACGTACCGCCAGCTCTTCGCCGGAGATAGTTCTCGGGCTTGGATTCATGGCCTCGCCCGCCGTCTTCTTCAGACCGTCCGGACCCTCGCGCTCTAGAAGCCGCCGGAGGTCGCCGTCACTCAGAACTCCCGCCAGCCTTCCCTCACTCTCGACTGTCGTCATCCCCAGCTTCTTCCGCGACATCTCGTAGATCACCTCGGTCATGGGCGTATCGCGCCGCACCTTGGGGATCGCGTCGCCCGAATGCATTAGTTGCCTGACCTTTGACAGCCGCTTGCCCAGCTTGCCGCCCGGATGCAGATCGGCAAAATCCTCCGCCTGGAAGCCCTTGCGCAGCGAGACCGCAATGGCCAGCGCGTCACCCAGGGCCAGCATCGCCGTCGTCGATGCTGTGGGCGCAAGACCCATCCCGCAGGCTTCTTCGGGAACGCTGACGTCGAGAGCGATGTCGCTGGACCGCGCCAGCGTTGATTCCAGATTGCAGCAGAAGCTGATCAGCGCATCGCCGATGCGCTTGATGTTCACCAGGAGCCGCAGGATCTCCTCGGTCTCTCCGCTGGCAGAAAGCGCGATCACGACGTCCCCCCGCGCCAGCATGCCGAGATCGCCGTGAACCGCCTCGGCCGGATGCAGAAACAGCGCCGGACTGCCGGTGGAGCTGAGCGTGGCCGCAATCTTCTGCGCAATGATGCCGCTCTTGCCCATACCCGTCACTACCACGCGTCCACGCTCCTGTCCGCAGCGCAGGACACATCCCACGGCGCGTTCGAAGTCGGCGGACATCCTGCCTTCCAGCCGGTCGGCCAGCGCCAGCAGCGCCTCGGCCTCGATGCGCACCAAACGGGATGGAGTGTGTGCCGTCAAACAGTCGATGCTATCAGAGCTGCCGCATCCACTAGAATTGAGAGCGGAGATTAGACAAGTGAAGCGAAACACTCTCGTCGTCGCGGTGATGGTCATTGCCCTCGGCCTGATGTCCTGGGCAGGCATCAGAAATTATCAGCGGCGCAAACAGGAAGAGGCGAAGCTGAAGGAGATGCAAGCCATGATGGTCAAGCTGGCGCCGGCGAATGCCGCATCTTTCCCCACTCCTCCCGCCGATCCATCTTCGCCGGCTGGCGACGCGCCATTTAGCAATCCCTTGGCCGGCAAGTCGGCACCCGCCTTCACGCTCCGGGACACTACGGGCAAAAAGGTTTCGCTCGCCAGCTACCGCGGCAAAGCCGTCGTTGTCGATTTCTGGGCTACGTGGTGCGCCCCCTGCAAGGTTGAAATTCCCTGGCTTGAAAAGCTTCACGATCAATACGCCGCGCAGGGGCTGGAGATTCTCGGCATCTCGGAAGATGATCTCGATCCGGATGACCCCGCCAAGCTGCTCAAAGAGAAACAGGACATCGCCGATACCGCCGTCAAGCTGCATATCAACTATCCCGTGCTGATCGATGACAGCCACGTCGACAAGCCCTACGGCGGAATCGACGCCTTGCCCACGACATTCTTTGTCGGACGCGATGGAAAAGTGGTGGCTGCGACTGTGGGTCTGGCCGATCGCGACGAGATCGAGGCCGACATCAAGAAGGCTTTAGGTGCCGGACCGCAGACGGAAACAGCTTCCGGAAAAGGCCAATCGTGAGATTTGGATCAGCAGCCATTGCCACGGTTTTCCTCGCAACCACCCTCATGGCTGCGCAGAAGCTGCCCTGGCAGAGCGACAATCCGTCCGACGATCCGCACCAGTCCGTGCGCTTTCTTTATCCTGAGCAGATCAACGTCACCGCGAAAAAAGACAGCATCGTCGATCTCCACTTCAAGATCAATGACGGAATGCATATCAACTCGCATCAGCCGCGCGAAAAAAGCTTTATTCCCACTCAGCTGATCGTCATTGAGCCCGAGGGATTGAAGATCGGTCCCGTCGACTTTCCTCCAGGCACCGATTACTCCCTCGCCGCTATGCCGAACGACAAACTCAGCGTCTATACCGGCGAATTTGTGATTCACGCCCACATTAACGCTCAGGCCGGCGATCACCTGCTCGAAGGTGTTCTGCGCTATCAGGCATGCGACAGCAACTCCTGCTACCCGCCACGCAAGGCTCCCGTCGCCATCGACATCATCGCTCATTAAATCGTCGATTTAGAAATCATTCGGAGCGCCGGCTGGGCGGGAACCGGGCTTGAACCCGTGTCCAAATCTCGCCAGCTCCTGCTTTGTAACTTTCTTTCCTGCTTGAACCCCGCCTGGTTCAAAGTCAGGCACATTGCCATTTTTGCTATTAAAGTGATATCACTTTAATAGCACCGAAGCCCGGTGCACTGAGGTGCATCCATGAACGCCATCACTGCCGCCCACCAGGAACGCGTCGTTACCGCAATCAAAGGCGCGCCCATGCTTATCCTCGTCTTTGTTTTACTCGTCGCCTCTGCGGGCCTGCTCATCTATGGCGGAACGAGCGATTCCGCCGCCCCTATTCTGGCCGCGATCTTCGTCTTTGTCTTCGACATTTTCCTGCTGCCGGGTTTCTACACGCTGCAGCCGAACGAGGCTCGTGTGCTTCTGCTCTTTGGCTCCTACAAGGGAACGGTCCGCACCGATGGTTTTCACTGGGGCAATCCTTTTTACAGCAATGGCCCCGGCCAGTTCACGATTCAAGCGGGAGCACTCCAGCAGAAGACGGGGGAAGGAACAGCGCGCAGAACGCGCGGACGCAACAAGATCTCACTGCGTGCCCGCACTCTGAATGGCGAAATCCTCAAGGTCAACGACCTGCGCGGCAATCCCATCGAAATCGCCGCGGTGGTCATTTGGCGTGTCGAAAATACAGCACAGGCCATGTTCGATGTGGACAACTATGAGAACTTCGTCTCGACGCAGAGCGAATCAGCGCTTCGCCATCTCGCTAATTTGTATGCGTACGACGATGCCAATCCCGAAGACACGACCCTCCGCCGCAATGTCGACGAGGTTTCGGCATCCCTGTGCCGCGAGCTCACCGAGCGTCTATCGAAAGCGGGAGTCGTCGTCGATGAAGCGCGCCTCACACATCTGGCCTACGCCAGCGAGATCGCTCAAGTGATGCTGCGCAGCCAACAGGCGGACGCGGTGATTGCTGCCCGGCAGAAGATCGTGCAGGGCGCGGTCAGCATGGTGGACATGGCGCTGACGGAGCTTGCCGAGAAGCATGTGGTTGAGCTCGACGACGAGCGCCGCGCAGCCATGGTCAGCAATCTGATGGTGGTGCTGTGCGCCGAGTCGGAGGTTCACCCCGTCGTCAACGCAGGCACTCTGTACAACTAGGCGCGGGATGGCAGAACGCAAACCATTTTTATTGCGGATCGATCCCGCGCTTTGGGCGGAGCTCGAATCGTGGGCGCAGGCCGAGCTGCGCAGCGTCAACGGGCAGATCGAGTATTTGCTGCGCCAGGCGGTAGGGAAACGCAAAGGTGGTGCGGCGGCAATTGCTGGTGAAGAACGGCGGCGAGAGAACGAAAAGAATGAGCCTTCCCGAGGGAAGGCTCTTCTTGTTGAGATCTGTTTGTTATTTTTTCTGCGCGGCCAGCTTTTTCTGCGCTTCCGGGAAGCGGCGCAGGCGATCGAGGGTGCGAGCCTTGCCGAAGATGAGCATGCTCTCGATCAGCGGAGGACTCATGGTACTGCCGGTGAGGATGGCGCGCAGCAGCATGAAGTTCTCTTTCACCGACCAGCCCTGAGCCTCGCCGAGCTGCTTCAACGCGGGCTCAATCGACGCAGCGGTCCAGTCCGCGGCCTCGAGCACGGTAAGCTGCTCGGCGGCGAAGGCGAGCGTCTCCTCGAGGCTGCGCTTCTTGGGCAGGAAGACTTCCTGTGCGGGGAGAATGTTGTCGGCGAAAAAGAAGCCGGTCAGATCGCCGAACTGTCCGAGTGTCTCGATGCGCGTCTGCACGAGATCGGCGATCTCTTTCAGATAGCTGTCAGAAAGAACGGTCGAACGCAGCGCCGCATAGAAGTCATCCGGGGAGAGAGCGCGGATATACTCTCCGTTCAACCACTTGAGCTTGGTCAGGTCGAAGACCGGGCCGCCAAGGCGAATGTTTTTGATATCGAAATGCTGGATCATCTCATCCAGCGTGAACTTCTCATTGGCATTGGTCATCTCCGCAGGCATGCCACCGCCCATCAGACCAAGAAAATTGATGACCGACTCCGGCAGAAAGCCGGCCTGCCGGTAATAAATGAGCGAAACCGGATTCTTGCGCTTGGAGATCTTGCTCTTGTCCTGATTGCGCAGCAGTGGCATATGCCAGAAACGCGGCAAATCCCATCCGAAAAACTGATAGAGCAGAACGTGCTTGGGCGTGGACGAGATCCACTCTTCAGCGCGGATGACGTCGGTGACATACATCAGGTGGTCGTCGACCACGTTGGCGAGGTGATAGGTGGGAAAGCCATCCGACTTCATCAGTACCTGGTCGTCTACGTTGACATGGTCGAAGGTGATCTCACCACGCAGCTCGTCGCGAAAGGTAGTAGAGCCATCAGGCACCTTCATACGAATGACGAAGGGCTTGCCGGCGGCAATATTCGCCTCAACCACCGATGCAGAAAGATCGCGGCAGGTGCCGGGATAGCGCGGAGCCATCTTCGCTGCGATCTGTTGCTTGCGCGCAGCCTCCAGCTCCTCAGCCGTGCAGAAGCAGCGATAGGCGGTGCCATTGGCCAGCAGCATCTCGGCGTGCTGGTGATAGATCGCGGTGCGCTCCGACTGGCGGTACGGACCATAGGGCCCGCCGACGTCCGGACCCTCATCCCAGGAGAGGCCGAGCCAGCGCAGGGCATCGAAGATCATCTGCTCGGAGGTCGGGACGAAGCGGGTGCGATCCGTGTCCTCGATGCGGAGAATGAATTTACCGCCGCCCTGGCGCGCGTAAAGAAAGTTAATGAGACCAATGTAGGCGGTGCCTACGTGGGGATCTCCGGTGGGAGACGGTGCAATGCGTACGCGAATGGTGCTGGATAATGACATTTCGTTGTTGGGGATCAACCTTTGATGCTAGGGAGTGTCCCGGGATGAGTCAAGCTAGCGGCCGACCGGAAGACCATCCAGCTTCAACAATCGGCCCACAGGATATTGCCCAACTTTATTGGCTGCGTACCACGGCGAGTGCTGGTAGAAAAAATCGAGCCGCGCATATGGATTGGCGGCAAACTCTGGATCGCCTTCCACTTTGCGCTCGAACTCTTCCTTGAGCTTTGGATCTTTTTCCATCATTTCGCGGGCCAACTTTTCGACGACGTAGGCTTCGCCGTATTCCTTCTGCTCGAAGATGGAATCGAAGAACCCCCAGGCCATTGCCGAGTCCGGACCGGCCGGCTCCAGCCATTGCACCGCCACCTTCGACAGGCGCTGGTTCAGCCGCACTACAACCGACCCAGCCGGATATGTAACCGTATCGGTGACGAGATCGCAGTGGCCAAATTTGCCTGGCTCACGCGCGCCCTCGCCGGGGAAGATCGGATGCCGCCCTTCGAAGGGGGCGCGGTTCCACTGCATGCCGGAGCAGTGATAGGTCTCGACCGGTCCGGTCCATGCCGCAGTGGTTCGCTCCATCTCCACTTGGTGCGCTGCCAGTACATCGATTACCCGAGTCCACTGCCGCGGGATAATGTAAGCCGCTGGCGGAACCGTCGAAGCGGTTACCTTGAAACCTGTGGCCATAGGCAGGGACACATTCCACGGCTCATGCGAATACTTCACCCACATGGTGCCGGAGACTTCGCTCAACTGCCTCGTGTATTTGTAGCCGCGAAAGAGAAATGGAGTGGTCTCGCCGCCCCAGCCCAGCGCAAGCGGAAATTGCTGGTTGCCGAGCGGATGCGCGCCCAGCCGTGCGGCATCGGCATCCGCATCGGCGTTCAGCTTTATGAGCTTTGCCGCATCACGATTCACCAGCGCCATCAGGCCCTTCAATAGTTCGTAATTGCCAGTGACGCGCGTTTTGTAGTCCTTCAGCATGTGCAACTCGACCAGCATGCCGGGACGATTCTCTAGAATCATGTATCCGGTAGAAAAGCGCGGCGGATCGTCGTTGAATCCAAGTCCCTTCGCCGGATCGGTGTCGTCATTCAGCGTGATATACGTCGGCGAGGCAAGATGACCGGGCGCCGCATCCACATCTTTCTCGAGCGTAGGAGTCACCACGTCGTCGATCCATCGCGCCGTCGGACCGTAGACATTCGGCCCATCGTCGATGGTGAAGGTCACATCGTATTGATAGTCGGCACCATCGGTCACGTGGTCGTCGACAAAGAAATCCGGAAGCCAGTTATGAAACATCTTCATGAAGGCGCGGGCCTCTGGAGTGTCGGCCTTCAAATAGTCGCGATTCAGATTCAGGTTAGTCCCGTTGCCGCGCCAACCCATCACATCTGGCCCATCCTGATTGATGCGGTTGTAAGGCGAACGCCGCTCGTGGCCGTCGGCGTTGTACATGGGGATGAAGACAAAGACAGCGTTGTCGAGCAACGCCGCCTGCGATTTGGTGATGACCATGTCGCGCAGCAGAGCGAGGCAGGAGTCCTTGCCATCCATCTCTCCGGCGTGGATCGAGTTTTGCACCAGCACGATGGGCCGTTGTGCGGCATGAATACGCTTGGGGTCGAAGTCGCCATCTTTCGAGGCGATGACGATATCCAGCTCACGGCCTTCGCCGGTGGCTCCGAAGGGCTCGATCTTCACCTGTCCTGGAGCCGCGGCGGCGATGCGGCTCAGATAAGCCATGGTGTCGGCGTAATCCGGCGTCGTCTGATAGTTGGATTTCTCGGCTGGTGTCTGCCAATCGGCACCAGATTGTGCAAAGGCAGCAAAACTCATTACGGCGCATGCGAGAGACAGCAGCGGCTTACTGGTCATGTGGAAACTATAGTGGATTTACTGAAGGCATCCTCTGCCGCACGGACAAAACGCAGGCCCCTGAGCTCGTGGCGCTCGCTCGGGATGACAACCGTTGTTGGGTCGACTTCGCGATTACTAGGTCGTCGTTCATCAACGGTGGTGCGTCGCTCACATTGCGCGAAGCGCGTGTGCCTGGACGGCCAGTCCTAAGTGATGTCATCCGTATCGAAGGTCGGGATGATCATCTCGCGAGGCTCGACGCCATGCACCTGGCTCACTAGATCTTTCACCACGTCTTCAAGCTGTTTCTGGTTTTCGATCACGGCACTCATGCTCTGCAGCTCGAGCGTCTCTTCGATCTTCTCGAGCAGGACGACGGCATGCGCCTGAGCCACATGGTCGGTGTTCAGACCTTCCGGAGTCTTGGCCTTGATGCCCACATCGGAGGGCTGGACGCCCAGCAATTCCGCCACGCGCTCGCGCAGATCAGACGCAATGGGGCCGATCTTGGGAGCAGCCAGCACCAGCGTCGTATCGACGTTCATGATGCGGTAGCCTGCGTTCTGAATTTCTTCGAGCGCCAGGTTTAGAAAAATTGAAGAGTCGGCATCCTTCCAGCGCGGGTCGCCCGGAGGAAAGAAGCTGCCGATATCGCCAGCCGAAACTGCGCCCAGCAAAGCGTCGGTGATGGCATGCAGCAGCACGTCGCCATCCGAATGGCCAGCCAGCCCCTCGGGATGCTCGATGGCCAGTCCGCCAATTTTGAGCGGCACACCCGGCTTGAACGCATGCGAATCCCAGCCGTATCCAATTCTGATGTTCATCTCGTTCCCGTTTATTCAGAATAATGGTTTTCCCTCATCCGAATCTTGCGGAGTTGGAGAACCTGCATTCGTTATTGTCGCCGAAGATAAAACTCAGCCAGATCCAGATCACCCGGCTGCGTGATCTTGAAATTCGCCGGAGAGCCTTGCACCACGGCGACCTGGGCCCCGGCGCGCTCGACTACGCTGGCCTCGTCCGTCCCGATAAAACCATCGGCAGCCGCCTCCGCAAACGCCCGCTTCAGCAACTCATAACGGAAACCCTGCGGTGTCTGCGCCTGCACGATGTATTCGCGCGGAATCGTCGAGGTGATAATCGCGCCGTCCGCAGTGCGTTCCACCTGCTTGATGGTGTCCACCGCGGGCAGGCCGACAATCGCCGCGTTGTGCTTTTCCACCGCCTGGATCGTGCGCTGGATGGTCGCTGCGTCGATCAACGGCCGAACCGCGTCATGCACAAGAATAATGTCGTCCGGCTCGCATTCAATCGCGGCAAGCGCATTCGCTACGCTTTCCTGGCGATGATCTCCGCCCTCGACCACATGCACCTTCTCCGCGAATCCAAACTCCATGACCTGAGCCGCAAGCCGCTCCATCTCATTCGCGCGGACAGCCACGTACATGGCGGCCACTTCCGGCACAGAGGCGAAGGCGCGCAGCGTGTGAATCATGATGGGAGCACCGGCCAGCTCCAGAAATTGCTTTGGAGCTGCAGAGGACGAATGGCCCGCTGTCATCCGGGTGCCAAGTCCAGCCGCGGGGAGAATCACAAATACGCGCATAAACACTGGAGTATACCAGCTATGAAGCGGTCGACGATGAAACGTCCAAGGGGCTGGTATCAATTGGTCTGTGGACAATGGTCTGTGGACGACTTATACGGTCCCGGCACCCATTAAGATTGCGAAATGATTCTCGAGGCTGCCATTCTCAACGTTCGGCGCGGCGAAGATTCCGCTTTTGAAGCTGCGTTCATCGCCGCGTCACCTTTTATTGCTGCCACAACGGGATACCTTGGACATCGACTTGAACGCTGCCTTGAGACACAAGGACGCTATCTTCTGCTCGTTCAATGGCAGGATATTGAATCGCATACCGTCAACTTTCGCCAATCGCAGAATTACCTGGAATGGAAACGGCTCCTGCACCATTTCTACGATCCCTTTCCGACCGTCGAGCACTACGAAAATCTTTTCGTCTTCCCGGAAGCGTACTGAGCGCCGGCTGGCTCATCGCTGGGCAGACTTTCGCTATACTGAAATGTTCGCCATCATGACAATTGCGGCCCTCCCGAAGGCTGCAGAGCGAGTCGAATTCTATGAGCACAAAAGCCGATATTCCCGTTCAGGCAGACTTTACCGCTGAGGTCCAGGAGTGGATCGAGGCCTTCGACCAGGTCGTCTTTGCAGAGGGCCACGAACACGGCGCCGAGCTGCTTGACGCGCTTCGCCGCCGCGCCCGCGAGGCCGGCATCACAGCTACCAGCGAGCTCACCACTCCCTATCAAAATACGATTCCCAAGCACGAGGAAGAGCCTTATCCGGGCGACCGCGATCTGGAGCGCCGCGTGGAAGCGCTGATCCGCTGGAACGCCATGGCCATGGTTCACGGCCAGAACAAGAAAGATGCGGGAATTGGCGGCCACATCGCCACGTATTCCTCGCTGGCTACGCTGCTGGAAGTTGGGTTCAATCATTTCTTCCATGCGACTTACGGCAATCAGCCCGGCGACTTTGTCTATTTTCAAGGCCACGCCTCGCCCGGTGTTTATGCCCGGTCGTATCTGGAAGGCCGTTTCGAGGACCAACGGCTGCTGAACTTCCGCCACGAGCTACGCGACACGCCGGGACTGTCGTCCTATCCGCACCCGTGGCTGATGCCCGACTACTGGCGCTTCCCTACTGTCTCGATGGGCATTGGCCCGCTGAATGCGCTCTATCAGGCACGCTTCATGCGCTATCTCGAGAACCGCAACCTGATCGAGAAGACTCCGCGTAAGGTCTGGGCGTTTGTCGGCGATGGCGAGACTGGCGAAGTGGATACGCTGGGTGCGATCCCCATCGCCACGCGCGAGAAGCTCGACAACCTTATCTTTGTCGTCAACTGCAACCTGCAGAGACTCGACGGCCCGGTAAGTGGCAACAAGCGAATTATCGACGAATTGGAAGGCGTCTTCCGCGGCGCCGGATGGAACGTCATCAAGGTGGTCTGGGGCAGCGATTGGGACAAGCTCTTTGAGCGCGACCATACCGGACTGCTGCTCAAGCGTATGGAAGAGTGCGTCGACGGCGACTACCAGGCCTTCAAGGCCAAGGGCGGCGCATATCTGCGCAAGGAGTTCTTCGGGAAATATCCGGAGCTGCTGAAGCTGGTCGAGGACATGAGCGACGACGAGCTGGGAGCGCTGCACCGCGGCGGACATGACGCGGTCAAAATCTACAACGCATACAAGCGCGCCATCGAACACACCGGCAGCCCGACGGTGATCCTGGCGAAGACGGTGAAGGGCTACGGACTCGGTACCACGCAGGCTCGCAATGCCTCGCACCAGGAAAAGAAGCTTTCCGAAGATGGCTTAACCGCCTTCATCAAGCAGTTCAATATCCCACTCCCGGAAGACCAAGCGAAGCAGGCCAAGCCGTGGCGCCCGGCGGAAGATGCGCCGGAGATGGTCTACATGCGCGGGCGGCGTAAAGAGCTGGGCGGTTACATGCCGCGCCGCGAAGTACCTGAGTTGAACTTTAAGGCTCCTGAGATCGGCTTCTTCGCCGAGTGGACAGCAGGCTCGAAGGGTCGCGAAGTCTCGACCACCATGGGCTTCGTCAGCATCCTGCGCGCGCTCCTGAAAGATCCCACGATTGGCAAGCTGATCGTGCCCATCGTTCCAGATGAAGGCCGCACGTTCGGTCTCGAGTCGGCGATCAAGCAGGTGGGCATCTATGCGCCCGAAGGGCAGAAGTACATTCCGCACGACTCGGACATGCTGCTCTCCTATCGCGAGGAGAAGGACGGCCAGATTCTCGAAGAAGGCATCACCGAAGCTGGATCGATGGCCTCATTCACGGCCGCCGGCACCGCATATTCGAACTATCGCGTGCCTGCGATTCCCTTCTACATGTACTACTCGATGTTTGGCTTCCAGCGCATCGGCGACATGGTGTGGGCCTTCGCCGATTCGCGCGGCAAGGGCTTCCTGATGGGCGGCACGGCCGGGCGCACCACCATGCTAGGAGAAGGCCTGCAGCACCAGGACGGCCACAGCCACGTGCTCGCGTCGACCGTACCCACCTGCCTCAGCTACGATCCGGCGTACGTTTACGAGCTGGCGACAATCCTGCAGGACGGCATCAAGCGGATGTATCAGGACAATGAGCAGGTCTTCTACTACATCACCATGTACAACGAAGACTACCTGATGCCCGCGATGCCCGAAGGCTCGCGCGAGGGCATTGTCCGCGGCATCTACAAGTTCAAGGCAGCAGCAAAGGGCAAGGCAACAGCCCAGCTCTTTGGTAGCGGGCCAATCCTGAACGAAGTAGTCAAGGCGCAGGGCATTCTCGCCGAGAAGTACGGCGTGCAGGCCGACGTGTGGAGTGTTACCAGCTACACCGAGCTTCGCCGCGACGCTCTCTCCGTCGAGCGCTGGAACCGCCTGCACCCCGCCGAGCCTGAGAAGACGCCATACATCGTCACCGCGCTCAACGGCAGCAAGGGACCGATCATCGCCGCCAGCGACTACATGAAGTCCATTCCGGATTCGCTTTCACCCTGGTTAGGCAATCGCCTCGTCACGCTGGGAACCGATGGCTTTGGACGCAGCGATAACCGCGAGCATCTGCGCCGGCACTTTGAAGTGGATGCTCCGGCTATCGTGGCCGCAACGCTTTCGAAGCTGGCACGTGACGGAAAGTTCGATGCGAAGAAAGCTCAGGCGGCGTTTGCTGAGCTTGGCGTGGATACCGAGAAGGTAGACGCGGCGAAAGCGTAGTCATACCTGACGCAAATACCAGGTGCCTGCTTCGGCAGGCACCTTTTTCGTTTCAAAACAACCACGGCGAAGTTTATGCCAGCGACTTCGGCACCGCTTCTTCCCATCGGCCCTGCGCTTTCAGAATCAGCTCGATCACTTCCCTGGCTGACCCTTTGCCGCCTTCGGCCTTGGTTACGTAATGGCTGAGGGCCTTCAGCTCCGCTGCTGCGTTGGCTACGGCCACTGCCAGTCCGACGCGCTTGGCCAGCGGCATATCGGGCAGGTCGTCGCCCATGTAGGCCACTTCTTCCTCGGCCACGCCGGCCTTCGCCACGCACTCTTCATAGGCCTGCGTTTTCGTCGCCTGGCCGAGATAGACGTAGTCGACTAACAGCTCCTTTGCGCGCTGCTGCACCGCGGGGGACTTGCGCCCGGTAATGAATCCCGTCTTCATACCCATGATGTGTGCCAGCTTCAACCCCGCACCGTCTTGCGAGTTGAAGACCTTCATCTCCGCCACACCACCGCCATCGGGTTGCGAGATGAGACAGACACCACCATCGGTCAGCGTGCCGTCCACATCCATGAGAAAGAGCTTGATCCTGCGTGCGCGGTCGTAGAGCGAAATCTCGGACATGATGTCATCTTATCCTTCGCAAAATTTGTGGATACGGTGATAGAGATGAGCGCCAGCGCAGAGCGGTCGCAGCGAAGTTATCATCAACGGGAAGCCCGCAGCCAAGGAAAACGTGAAGACTCATTCCATTCGACTCACTGCAACTCTCTCAATAGCTGCGCTTCTCTGCGTCGCTCCTCTTGCGTTGTTCAGCCAAAATGCGGTGCCGCAGACCGCCGCATGGTCACTCGACACGCCCGGGGTAATTGGCCGGTCGGACATTATTCTCGCGCGACCCAACATGAAGCCGGCCGAAGCTATGCCGCTGGGCAATGGAACGCTTGGGGCCGCTCTATGGTCTGCCGATGGGCTGACCGCGCAGCTCAATCGCGTCGACACGCTGCCGCGCCGGCTCTCGCCGGGGCAAATCGTTCTTCCGGGATTGGCAGCGCTGACATCCTCCACGGATTACTCGGCGAAGCTCGATCTCTATAACGGAACCTTCGACGAGCAGGGCGGCGGCATGAAGCTCTCCGCGTGGATCGAACCAACGACAGACACGCTGGTGCTCGATGTCTCCGGAGCGTCGCCGGACGCCCAGCAAACTGCGATCCTGAGGCTTTGGCCGCCGCGCGATCCGCGCGCATCGGCTTCAGGCGATGCCGGCACGCTTTCAGAGTCATGGATCGATAGCCAGGAACCCGGAGCCTCGGGCCGGCATTTCGGTTCGCTTGCCGCGGTCACTGCATCCGCGAGAAATGTAACCGCCACAGTCACAGATGCGCGGACGGTAACGCTGACCTTCACACCCGATCCAAATGGCCACTTCCAGGTTCGCGTAGCTGCTCCCCACTACGACGGCTCGCAGGAAATCTCTTCTCTCGTGCAGCGCAACCTGGCTGCCATTACCTCAGATGCGCACCGCGAATGGTGGAACGATTTCTGGCATCGCGCGGGGCTGATCAAGGTCGAGTCCGCCGATGGCGCAGGCGCTTACATGGAGAATCTGCGGGATATCTTTCTCTACGCCTCGGCTGCACAAAGCGGCGGGGAATATCCCGGCTCGCAGGCTGGCCTGGCCGATATGTTTTCGTCGGCTCGCGATCTGCACCAATGGGACCCGGCGGCCTTCTGGCACTGGAACCTGCGCATGCAGGTGGCGGCCAACCTCGGCGCGGGATTGCCGGAGCTGAATAAGCCCTATTTCAATCTCTACCGCGAAAACCTAAGCAGCATTACGGCATGGACAAAGGAGCATATGTCCGGCCACGCGGGGATATGTATTCCAGAGACCATGCGCTTCAACGGCCCGGGCATTGAGTACGAGACTTGGGACATGGACAAGGGTGGTAAAGCTACCATCGGGTTGAACTGCGATGCATCATCGCAGCCATACTACAACGCCCGCACGCTCTCTACAGGCGCTGAGGTCTCACTGTGGATATGGCAGCAGTATCTCGCAACAGAGGATCGAACATTCCTCAAAGAGAATTATCCGGTAATGGCAGCAGCGGCACGCTTTCTCCTCGACTACGAAAAGTTGGGAACTGACGGGCTGAACCACACCAGCCCGACAAACGCGCACGAAACACAGTGGGATGTGACTGATTCCATCACCGATATCGCAGCGCGCACGGCTCTGTACACCTCTACCATCCAGGCTGCAGCGCTTTTACGTACTGATGCCGAGTTGGTGACCCGTCTGCGGGCAGCCCTGATAACGATTCCGCCTTCGCCTCGCACTAATCCCGGGAAGCCATTGAAGCTTCTTCCTCCCACAGCTGACGTCGATGGAGAGGATGTGATCGCTACCTCCTACCAGCCGGAGGCAGAGAATCACAACGTCGAGAACCTCGGCCTTGAGCTGGTCTGGCCATACAACCTGATCGGGGACACTTCACCGCTATTTGCGCTAGCCAAACGGACATATCTTGCACGGCCTTATCCCACCAATCAAGACTGGAGCTTCGATCCCATTCAGGCAGCGCGCCTGCATATGGGCAGCGCAGTGGCGGCGACGCTGGTGCAGCTCACGGAAAAATATCAGCAGTATGTGAATGGCTTTGCCAACTGGGGTGGAAGCGGCGGCGAGTTCTACATCGAGCAGTCCGGCGTAGTTGCAGACGCATTACAGGAAGCTTTGGTGCAGGACTACGACGGAACAATCCGCATCGCACCCGCGATTCCTCCAGGATGGGACTTCGACGGCAGCGTATGGGTGCGCGGCAGAACAAGAGTCGACGTGCAAGTGCGCAATGGAGCGCCAACACTCGTGATGCTGGAAAGCGGCACGAAGCAACGCCTGCGCATGCGAAATCCGTGGCCGGAACACGAGGTCGTCATTACGTCCTATGGCTCGAACGGGAAGACGAAAGAAAAGCGCGCGCATGGAGCGGAGATTAATCTCGATGTATCGTCAGGCGAACAATATCTCCTCCGTAGTGCGGATACGACGCCTATGCCATCACAGGTCATTTCCGGAGAGTCTGCACGCTCGGCGAGAGCGTTAGGAGCAGTGAGCATCGGCATTCCTGCCACTTCAGAGAAGCAATGAAAACAGAAGCTGCGCATTCACTGAGCCTCTGAGGTAGACTGACGCGGACGATGAATTGGCCTGCCATCAGACTCCGGGTTTTGTCCGCTTCTGTGCCACTCCTGTTTTCGATTGCCACCCTTGCCCAGCCAGTTCTTGCTCCAACGCCGCCGATGGGCTGGAATAGCTGGGACTCTTACGGGCTCAGCGTTACCGCCGGGGAGTTCAAGGCCAATGTCGACTGGTTTCATCAGCACCTGCAGCCTTACGGGTGGCAGTATGTCGTGGTCGATGAGGGATGGTATCTCGATCATCCCGGAGCCAAAGGCGATGCGCAGGGCTTCAATATTTCTGCGGATGGCCGCTACATGCCGGCGGCTAGCCGCTTCCCTTCCGGCGCGCCGGGAGAAGGCCTGAAGGCGCTGGCCGATTATGCACACTCGCTCGGCCTCAAGTTCGGCATTCACATTATTCGTGGAATTCCTCGCAAAGCGGTAGACGAAAATCTGCCCATTGCCGGTTCGAGCTTTCATGCAGCCGATGCCGCCGATACATCCGACCGCTGCCGCTGGAACGACGACAACTACGGACTCAAAGATAACGCGGCCGGACAGGCCTATTACGACTCCGTCGCCAGGCTCTATGCCGCCTGGGGCGTGGATTTTCTGAAAGTCGATTGCATCTCCCAGCCATACAAAACGGCGGAGATTCACATGATGAGCGCCGCATTGGCGCATTCGGGCCGGCCGATCGTGCTCAGCCTGTCGCCCGGCCCGACTCCGCTCGAAGACGCAGCGGATGTCCGCCAGCATGCACAACTCTGGCGCATCTCCGACGACATGTGGGACCTGTGGTCAAAGACCAGCTCGGAGACCTTCCCGCAGTCCATCACCGGCCAGATGCCGGTGCTGGCCAAGTGGGCATCGCATGTCGAGGCCGGCCACTGGCCTGACGCGGATATGCTGCCGATCGGCTACCTTGGACCCAGACCAGGCTGGGGCGATCCGCGGCAGTCCCGCTTTACTCCCGAAGAGACCCGAACGCTGCTGACCCTGTGGTGTATCGCACGGTCTCCATTAGTCCTCGGTGCCAACCTCACCCGCATCGATGCCGCCACTGAGGCGCTACTCACCAATCGCGAGGTTCTGGCCGTCGATCAGCATTCCGGCAGTAGTCATCAGGTCATCGCCACTCCAGACACCGTGGTCTGGACCGCGCAGCTGGCGGACGGAACCAAGGCAGTGGCAGCCTTCAACATTTCGGATGCGCCGGCTCCGGTGAAATATGCATGGAGCGCGCTCGGTCTCTATGGCTCGAAATATCGGGTTCGCGATCTGTGGCAGCACAAAGATCTCGGATCCCAATCCTCGCTAAGTGTCTCGCTTGCACCTCATGCCAGCGTGCTGCTTCGTCTGAAATAAGTGAAGCTGGGCAAAACCAAGAAGGGTCTTGACTATCCCAATTTGGGACAGAATTTGGCGAGCCTGCACAAAAAACGGGACTAGAATCGTCTCACCAACATGCCCGAACCAAAGCAACACCGGGCACTGCTCGCTGTGAATAACCAAAAAGCGCGCAGTGTTCTCCGCGGCTATCTCCGCTCGCACGGTCATGTCATCGAGTCAGCCTCCGGCGCTCAACTTCTGACTGTTGCCCGCACCGCGAAGCCGTGTTTCATTTTGCTGGAGATCAAGACAGGAGAAAGTTATCTTGAAGAGCTGCGCCGTGAACTCCCAGATATTCCCGTGATTCCGATTGCCGCCTCAGCCTCACTGTCTGCAGCTTCCACAACACTCACGCTGCCGTTCTCGGAATCCGAGGCCGCTTCTCATTTGACGATGGCGCTGCAGTCCCTGGCCTGCAATTGTCAGAGCCTGGCACCTGCTCCACAAAAAGGAGCGGCTCCATATTTCGATCTGCCCGAGCTCTTCAACTCCGCCTCCTCGCAACGCATGATGGAGATCCGCGACCTCATCGACAAGGTCGCAACCACCAACGCATCCGTGCTCATTCGCGGAGAGAGCGGTGTGGGCAAAGAGATCGCGGCACGCATGATCTATCGGCTTTCCGGGCGCGCTGAAAAGCCCTTCGTAAAGGTCGCCTGCGCGGCGATCCCGCACGACCTGCTCGAAAGCGAGCTTTTCGGATACGAACCGGGCGCCTTCACCGGCGCTCATCGCTCCAAGCCGGGCAAATTTGAGCTGGCGGATGGGGGCACGGTATTCCTTGATGAGATCGCCGAAATGCATCCTGCCCTGCAGGCCAAGCTGTTGCACGTCCTACAAGACGGTGAGTTTGCACGGCTCGGATCAAAACAGGACACGTCCGTGAATGTTCGCGTGATTTGCGCAACCAACCGGAATCTAGAGTCGCAGGTTGCCGAGGGTCTCTTCCGCGAAGACCTGCTCTATCGCATCAATGTGGTCACGGTAAATATTCCTCCGCTGCGCGAGCGCCGCGCCGAGATACCTGGCCTGATCCGATATTTCTTCGATAAATACTCCACCGTTTATCAGCGAGCGATTCTACCGATTGACGATGAAACCCTGGAAACCATGATTCATCACACGTGGCCGGGAAACATTCGAGAGCTGGAAAATTTCTGTAAGCGGTACGTCATCGTCGGCGACGCCGTATCCCTGACGAAAGAATTGAAAACTTTATCCAAGAGCGAGAGGCCTGACAGGCGAGCCGAAGTCCGGCGCAAAAACCGGGATTTGGCATCGGCCTCGAATCTTCCATCCTCTCTGTGCTCGGAACAATCGCTTCTGGAAATAGGGCGGCAGGCCGCATGGAAAGCCGAATGCCAAGCCATTGAAAATATGCTGATTGTGACCCGCTGGAACCGCCGCGAAGCGGCCCGGCGTCTACGGGTTAGCTACAAAGCCCTGCTGAACAAGATCAAGCTGATGGAAAACCCACTTAGGGGGAAGAGTGTGTAAATCAATTCTATTTAGTGGTATTTGTATGCCACTTTTATGTGAGCTAACCTACACAGTGCGACCGCCGGGAACACCTTCCCGCCACACCGGCTTAATTCGTTAAGTAGTTATATTCAAATAGTTTACGTGAATAACCCTCGCGCCTATAAGAAATTAAACATAAAGCATAAGCAACTCCGGCCAGTGAATTGCTATTCTTACTGGCAACACTAAGAGGCAACTTCAGGCATATCACTCATCACCCGTAGTCTCTCGTTGCACCTCGTTCGCGCATGCGAACTCTCTTCTACTCGATCCCTTCAGATTTCCCCCTAGGCCTCTTAAGCGAGCCCGCCGGAAGGCGGGCTCAGTCGTTTCAACTCCTATAATTCCGATATGGCTTCCCGTCCCGCGTCCGCCACTACTCTCAAGGCCATCGATCATTTGCTCGCCGATGCGGGTCTGAAACACAGCCGCCAGCCTGCAAAAAACAGAGGCGCGCAGCAGTTGAAGCATCCCAGGCAAGTTCCGGCACGGCAGGCTCCCTCCGTACGAACACGCAAAAGCCAGGTGAATGTCGTTACGGTTTCCGCCTTCGCCACCAACGACTGGCTTTTTCACGGATTCAGCACACGCACCGGTGGCAAAACTGCCGTCTACCGTCCCAACCAGCGCGCCGGTGAGCTTAATCTTGGATTCTCAGCCTCTGATGATCCCGGCCATGTCGCAGTTAATCGGCAGCGATTCTTCTCCGCAGTCGCTGGCGACGCTCATTTTCCCGCAATCACGCTTCGCCAGATTCATTCCTCCATCGCGCGCCGCGTGGGTAAAACCGATGCAGCGCCACAGGCGATCTACCGTGCTGACGGCATGATGACCAATGAGCCAGGGGTTCTTCTGGCCATTCAAACCGCCGACTGCATTCCGATCCTTGTTGCCGACACGAACAAGCGTGCTGTTGCCGGCTTTCATGCTGGCTGGCGTGGAACCCTGAAGCGGATTGTCGAGAACGGGGTGGGCCGCATGCGTCTGGAGTTCGGCAGCAAACCAGAAGACATGATCGCCGCCATCGGACCGGGCATCGGGCAATGCTGCTATGCCGTGGGCGAGGAGGTGCGCGGTGAATTTGAATCGCAGTTCTCTTACGCGGACGAGCTCTTCTGCGATGTGTATGACTCTGATCCGGTGAAGGAAAAATATCCGCTGCTGTTTATGACCGCGCGGGTGCCGGGCCACAGTAATCTCGGACCCAGCGTGCACCTGGATCTCGTCGAAGCCAACCGCCGCCAGCTTCTCGATGCCGGGCTCCGTCCGCAGGCGATCTCAGTGGTCGGCGATTGCACCAGCTGCCGTACCGACCTATATTTTTCCTACCGCGCGGAACGCGGCTTTACGGGACGCATGTTTTCCGTTATCGGAATTCGCCCCTGATCATTGTTCCTACGGCTTTCATCGTGCGGTGATAATAAGTTGGTATGAGCTCTTCTGCTGATTTCACTCGCCGCCGGTTTCTCCGTCAAAGCTTCGCCTTCAGCGCGCTCGCGTCCCTTGGCTCCCTTGAACCTTTGGCCAATGCGCTTGTTCCCGACAAGGCGGCAGCTGAAGTTCTGATGATCGGCGATTGGGGTTACGACGACGACCATCGCGGACAGATTGCCGTGGCCAACGCCATGCGCAAGTATGCGCAGCAGAATTCCATTCATCCGGAAGCGCTGTTTTTCCTCGGCGACAACTGGTATGGCGCACTCGACGGCGGAGCACAATCACCGCGCTGGCAGACGCAGTTCGAAGATCTGTATCCCGCGCAGGAGTTTCCCTGCCTCGCGTATGCCATCCTCGGCAATCACGACTACCAGATGTATCCCATGAGCAAGGTGGATGCGGAGCTGGAGTATGCGCGTAGTGGGAAGTCGCGCTTTACCATGCCCGCGCGTTGGTACACATTCGAGTTTCCGGCGAAGAATCCGCTCGTCACCTTTATTGCCCTCGACAGCAACGTACCCTACAAGGACGGAAGCACGAGCCACGGCCGCGATTTCACACTGACGCACGAGCAGCATGCCGAACAGATCGGATGGCTGGAGACGCAGCTCAAGAAGCGGCGGTCGACTCCCTATCTCGTGGTGATGGCGCATCACCCTGTGTACTCTGACGGGCCCCATGGCGACCATGCCACGCTTATTCGCGACTGGGATCCGCTCTTCCGTAAATATGATGTGCAACTTTATCTGGCCGGGCACGATCACGATCTGCAGCACCTCGAGTTCGAGGGCCATCCGACCAGCTTCTTCCTCTCGGGAGGCGGCGGCGCCGACCTCTACAACCTCAAGATTCAGGAGTCGGCACGCGGGCCCTATGCGGAGAAAATTTATGGGTTCAGCCAGCTCTCGGTGACGAAGGATAAGTTGACGCTGCGCCACATCGACAGCGACGGCAAGCTGCTGCACTCCTTCTCGAAGACACCTGCAGGCAAGGTCTCCATCGCCGGCTGAGGTCACGCCTATAAACTGCCGAGTTTTCATTTACCCTTGAAACAGGCATACGCATGGCGACCATCAAGCAGGAAGACCTTATCGAGAGCGTAGCGAACGCTCTGCAGTACATCAGCTATTACCATCCGGTCGACTACATCACCAGCCTGGCCAAAGCCTATGAGCTGGAAGAATCTCCCGCGGCCAAGGATGCCATTGCGCAGATCCTCATCAACTCGCGCATGTGCGCAGAGGGCCACCGGCCGATCTGTCAGGACACCGGCATCGTGACGGTTTTTCTAAAGGTTGGCATGGATGTCCGCTGGGACGCTGCGATGACTGTCGAAGAGATGGTCAACGAAGGAGTGCGCCGGGCCTACCTGCATCCTGACAACAAACTTCGCGCATCGATCCTCGCCGATCCTGCCGGGGCGCGACGCAACACTGGAGACAACACGCCAGCTGTGATCAACGTAGAGCTGGTACGCGGTGCCGATGTCGAAATCACGGTTGCAGCCAAGGGCGGGGGGTCGGAAGCGAAGTCGAAGTTCGTCATGCTCAATCCATCTGACTCTGTGATCGACTGGGTGCTGAAGACTGTGCCGACGATGGGCGCGGGGTGGTGTCCGCCGGGTATGCTCGGCATCGGCATCGGAGGCACGGCGGAAAAGGCCATGCTCATGGCCAAGGAATCGCTGATGGATCCGATCGACATCCAGGACGTCATCGCGCGCGGACCGCAGAACAAGATCGAGGAGATGCGCGTCGAGCTCTACCGCAAAGTGAACCAGTTGGGCATTGGCGCACAGGGGCTCGGCGGCCTCACCACAGTTCTTGATGTGAAGATTTATCAATATCCGACGCATGCCGCGAACCTGCCGGTGGCGATGATTCCCAACTGTGCCGCCACACGCCATGCGCATTTTGTCCTGGATGGATCTGGCCCCGTAGCTCTCGAACCACCATCGCTCGAAGACTGGCCGAAGCTGACCTACGACGTATCTACGGCGCGCCGCGTCAATCTCGACGCCATCACACGCGACGAAGTGGCCACGTGGAAGCCTGGCGAAGTTTTGCTGCTTAACGGCAAGCTGCTCACCGGGCGCGACGCCGCGCACAAGCGCATGACGGACATGCTTACTCGGGGCGAAAAGCTGCCCGTCGACTTCACCAATCGCTTCATTTATTACGTCGGCCCGGTCGATCCGGTGGGCAATGAAGTGGTTGGCCCCGCAGGACCAACAACCGCAACCCGCATGGACAAGTTCACGCGCCAGATGCTGGAGCAGACCGGCCTGCTGGGCATGGTGGGCAAGGCGGAGCGCGGCCCCGCGGCCATTGAAGCCATCCGCGACAATCGTGCCGTTTATCTGATGGCCGTTGGCGGCGCGGCCTATCTTGTGTCGAAGGCGATCAAGGGCTCTCGCGTGCTCGCGTTTGAAGACCTGGGCATGGAAGCGATCTATGAGTTCGAGATCGTGGATATGCCGGTAACCGTCGCCGTGAATTCCGAAGGCATCTCCGTGCATCAAACCGGACCGAAGGAATGGCAGGCAAAGATTCAGTCGAAGTTGGCGGGAATTCCGATTCTCGCCTGAATCTTTCCGCCAGCCGGCGGAAGTGCATAGCGCCATGCGCATCCCCGAGGGGTTTTGATCCTGTACACAGCGTAACCGTTGTCGAATTCTTTCGATGCCGGCCCCGGCATTTCCGTGCTAGCATTCTGCCATCTCGCGCTCCGGCTCGGAGTCCCGCTCCCAAGAGGTTCCTTGAGCTGTTCGCTACAGACTAGAAGGCGGACATGATGAAAGTCTCTACGCCCACCGCATCGGCAATCCTGTCACTGCTGCTGATGGCAACGGCTCAGCCCGCAAAGGGCAACGACACAGCCCCCGCTGCTACGGGTATCTCTAAAGTGCGTATCGTCCGCCTCAGCGAGGTTAAAGGCGCTGTGCAGGTGGACCTCAACTCCGGTCACGGCTTTGAAAATGCCATGACCAACCTGCCCATCGTCGAGCAGAACCGCCTCCAGACCGGCACTGGAGTCGCCGAAGTCGAGTTCGAAGACAACAGCACCCTGCGCCTCGCCCCCGACACTCTAGTCGAGTTTCCGCAGCTTGAACTGCTGCCGTCAGGCGCGAAAGTCTCGACCGTTCGCGTACTCAAGGGGATGGTTTACGTGAGCATGGTCAAGACCCCGATCAACATATTCACACTGCTTTTTGGTGATCGGACGCTCCAGCTTCCACCTTCCAGCCACGTCCGGCTGCAAATGGGAGCAACCCAGGCGAAACTTGCGGTGCTCGAAGGGCCGGTGCAGATCTCCGGCGACTCAAGCACGATCGATGTGCCGAAGAAAAAGACCGCCATCATCCCGCTGAACGGCCAGAATGAGCCGCAAGTGGCTAAGAATGTCGCCGCGGAGGCTTTCGATGAATGGGATCAGAATGCCGCCAGCTACCACAAGCAATTTGCGGCATTGAGCGCCATCGGCAGTTCGCCTTCCAGCTACGGCGTAAGCGACATGGCCTATTACGGAAGCTTCGTCAATTCTGCAGGATGCGGCTCGATGTGGCGTCCTCACTTTGCCAGTGCGACCTGGGATCCGTTCGCGAACGGCACCTGGGCCTGGTACCCCAATGCCGGATACTCATGGGTCTCGCCTTATCCCTGGGGATGGACTCCTTACCACTCCGGCAGCTGGTCTTATTGCGACGGCACCGGCTGGGGATGGCTGCCGGGTGATACATGGAACGGACTGAACAATTCCCCAGCTACCCTTATAAGCAGCAAACCGGTCACGCTTCTGCCGCATCCGCCAGGCCGGGCGCCTCTCAGTGGAGAATCGACGCTTGTGGCCGTCAACCTGAAGCCGCTGGCTACGTCCTCGTTCGGATCCGAAGAATCCTTTGTCTTTCGCAAGGATTCCGCGGGCATGGGCGTCCCTCGCGGTAGTCTGGGTAGTCTGGAAAGCTTTTCAAAACAGACCGTGCGACACGGCACAACGACCACGCCGGTTTATACGTACTCCCGGTCTTCGGGTTTTGCGAGCGAGCGTAGCGTGAACACAAGCGTCCCAGCAAACTCCGTCCACGCGGGATATGCTCCGGCGGCTTCGGCTTCGTCGATCTCGCACTTCTCTTCGATGTCCGGTGGCTCAACGATGAGTTCGACGGCGTCCACCAGCTCCGGCTCGGTCTCCAGCATGGGATCATCGGGATCCTCTCATCCACACTGAGGAGTACTAAATCCAGGGATCTCCTTAAATACCGACAGAAAAGGCCGTCGCGAATGCGACGGCCTTTCTATTGAGGCGAAACGCGTACCGGGCTACTGTCTTCCGAAGCGATACACAATCCCTGCATTGAAACCCAGATTGTGCTGCAGCTCGCTGCCATAATCGGTCATGAGATAGTTCGGCGTAAGCCGGATTGCCAGCCCCGGTCCAAGGTTATAGTCGACGCTGGCTCCTACGCTCAGGTTGACGGAATTGCCGTCAGGATAAAGGCCAATCAATGTTGGCGGCAGACCGCCAGTTCCGGTGCCGAAGTTGCCGTGCCCGATGCCGGCCAGGACATTGCCGCTCCACGCCCAGTGCTGCCCTTCATACAAACGCAGCTGCGGACCCGCCATGAAGGTGTACTGGCTGATGCTCGGCGAGAACACCTGGAATTCGTTCACGTTGGTGTAGGTGGTGCCGTAATAGCCGCGGAAATCCGCCGTCACGCCCAGTTTGCCCGCCAAGTAGTCGGTCAATCCGACATTCCAAGCTGACTCATTGTTCTTCTGCAGCGATGAACCAGGACGAAAGCGCAGATAGCCTCCGCCAAAGTAGGCTTCATACTTGTGCGAATACGTGTCCTGAATGATCTGCTGGACGCGCAGGCGGCGGCGGGCCTTTACACGGGCCTGCGCCTCGCGGAGAACCTCCGCTTTCTGCTCTGGAGCTTGTTGCTGCTGGGCGGGCGCCTGAGGTGTTGTCTGCTGCTGATCGGTTGTGGTCTGCGCACTTGCCAATACCGGCGCTATAAAAAGTGCCAGCGCCAAAAGCCTACGCTTGCTCAATTGCATGAATCCTGAAGCCTCCACTGCCTGCTGACTCTGGGGATGAAAAAGTGGCGAAAAATTCGCTGCTTTATGTATTAAAGCACTTGCGCGCCCTCCCGCGCCCTGCTCTCCTGAAGAATAGCGATCCCGGCATCTGAGTACTCTGGGGATTTAGACTCCGAATTAGGGCACAAGAGAGACACATGAGAGCATTTTTGCTTGGACTTGTTCTGGGACTCTGCATTCTTCCCGTGGCTGTTTTCATTTATTTTCACCTGGGACATCTGCCAGTGGCCGTCGCCGACCAGCCTTTTCCGCTGGAACGAGAGATCGTACACGCCCCGCTGCATGCGCGCATCGACAAGGAGATGCCGAAATCAGCGCCTATCGAGGCCAGCGCCACCAATCTCGAAGCCGGTGCTCATATTTACCGCCAGCAGTGTGCCGCCTGCCACGGGCTTTATGGCCGCCCGTCCACTTTTGCTCCCCACATGTATCCTGACGCCCCGCAGCTATGGGCGCCGCACAGCGATGGCGTGGTTGGGGTAAGCGACGACCCTCCGGGCGAAACTTACTGGAAGGTTGCCAACGGCATCCGGCTGACCGGTATGCCCTCGTATAACAAGGTCCTGAACCCCACGCAGATGTGGCAGGTCTCGCTGCTGCTCTCGAAAGCCGATCAGCCTCTGCCTCCGGGCGTGCTCGACCTATTGAAACAGCCGCTGGATCTCGATCCGGTTACGCTCACACCATCGCAGCCGATTGTTGGACCGGCGCAGAAGATCACCGATCTGAAGCTGGACTCCATGCCGCCTGCGATTCCTCCCGATCAACAATAGGCGCGCCTTTCGGACTGAAGCAGCCGCGCAGAAGCGAGGTGAGCGGCTGCGCGCGTGAACCGGTCGGATATGTAAAGATATTTTGTGGTGTGTTGATTGCTTCAGTCTTTCAGCGCTCTACAGATTGTGATTTCAAGGCTGATTGAATGAAGGCTCTGGTTAAGTCCCATGCCGAACCGGGTCTCTGGATCGAAGATGTTCCGGAACCTGAGATCGGCATCAATGATGTAAAGATTCGCGTCCTCGCCGCCGGTATCTGCGGCACCGATCTCCACATTTACTCATGGGATGAGTGGTCGCAGAGGACCATCCCTGTTCCGCTGGTCATCGGTCACGAATTCGTCGGAGAGATTGTCGAGGTCGGCTCGAACGTCACCGACTTTCACATCGGCGATCGCGTCAGCGGCGAAGGTCACGTGGTTTGCGGCCGCTGCCGCAATTGCCTGGCGGGCCGCCGTCATCTCTGCGCGCATACGAAGGGAGTGGGTGTGAACCGCGCCGGCGCATTTGCCGAGTACATCGTGCTGCCCATGACGAATATCTGGCGTCATGCGCCGGAGATTCCTCTCGAAGTAGCGGCGATCTTCGACCCCTTCGGCAATGCTGTCCACACCGCACTGGCCTTCCCTGTGCTGGGTGAAGATGTGCTGGTGACCGGTGCCGGGCCGATCGGCATTATGGCCGCAGCCGTTGCGAAACATGCCGGGGCACGCAGCGTCGTCATCACCGACCTCAATCCTTACCGGCGCGAGCTGGCGAGCAAAGCCGCCGGCGTCACGCGCGCCATCGATCCGCGCGAAACCACGCTGCAGCAGGTGCAGCAGGATCTGGGCATGCAGGAAGGTTTCGACGTAGGCCTTGAGATGTCGGGCAACGCCAAAGCATTTTCTGACATGCTTGCCAATCTCAGTCACGGCGCGAAGGTTGCGATGCTGGGTATTCCATCCCCTTCCGAGATGTCCATCGACTGGAGCAAAGTTATCTTCAACCAGCTCACCATTCGCGGCATCTATGGCCGCGAGATGTATGAGACCTGGTACAAGATGACGGTGATGCTGCAGTCCGGCCTGGATATCGGCAAGGTCATCACCCACCGCTTCGCATGGCAGGACTTCAAGGAAGGCTTCGAGGTGATGCGCAGCGGAAATTCGGGCAAGGTCATCCTCGACTGGACGGCCTAGAGCGATACGTCAAAATGACGGGAGGCGAGTAACCGTCCGTCATTCTGACGACCATTAGGACGAAGAATCTCGGCGAGATGAAATATCATCCGAGATTCTTCGCTTCGCTCGGAATGACTCCGTAAAGTCCGGACTAAGCAAAGCTTTGCTGCAGCAGGGCAGCTGAACTCTTCGCCAGAGACAGAATCAATTCACCAAAGAGTCCATTGGCCCATGCGAACCACGGGCGCGTGTATTTCGTCGCATCATCCTTCTGAAACGTCTCGTGCATGAAGTTCGTCCCAGCAGTGGTGTTGCGCAGCCAGCGCAGGCACTGCAGCTTCTCCGCGTCACTGATTGAAGTAAATGCGCGGAACATGATGGACATTGGCCAGATGGAATCGAGCCCCTCATGCGGACCGCCGATTCCCTCTGCCGCACTGCCTTTAAAGAAATATGGATTCGCACTGCTCAGCATGCATCGGCGCGAATTCTGATATACGGGGTCATGAACATCGACGCAGCCGAGATAAGCCAGGGACAAGATGCCCGGTGCGTTCGCGTCATCCATGATCGCGGTCCCGCCGTATCCATCGACTTCGTATGCCAGGATGCGTCCGTACTCCGCATGCTGCACGTGGCCATGCTTCGATACCGCTTCTGTCACCTCTGATGCCAAGGCGTGGCATTCCTGCGCGAACACCGTATCGTGATAGACCTCGTTAGCGATCGCCGCCAGCTGGCTGAGACTGGTCACCGCAAAAAGATTTGCCGGTACGAAAAGAGGATAGATACAGGCGTCGTCCGATGGACGGAACATGGAGAAGATCATTCCCACCGGACGTGCCGGGTTTCCATATCCGCTGAGCATGAGCGTGTCGGTTGGAATCTCAGAGCTGCGCTGAAAGTGATATGGACCCGGACCATCCTTGCGCTGCTGCTCCTTGAACGTTTTGACTATGTTCTGCGCAGCCTGCTTCCACTCGGCGTCGAACGCATGAATATTACCGCCGGCCTGCCAATAACCATGCGCCAGCCGGATGGGATAGCAGAGAGAATCAATCTCCCACTTGCGTTCGCCGATGCCGGGCTTCATATCCGTGCTGTCATGCACGCTCCATGAAAGCGGCGCATCGTTCGGCGAGCGTAAAAAGGCATTCGCATAAGGATCGAGCAGGATGCAGCGCGCCTGACGGTGCATGACGCCTTCAATGAGATCAGAAAGCCGCGGATCCTGCTTACAGAAGGGCAGGTAAGGCCACATCTGCGCGGATGAATCGCGCAGCCACATGGCATCGATATCGCCGGTGATGACAAAGGTGTCGGGCTTGCCTCCGAAGACATCGGGGGACACCGTCGTATCCAGCGTGTTCGGCAGGCAGTTCTCGAACATGATGGCGAGTGTGGGATCGGCAATCTGCGTCTTGACCCGCGCGATGGCTTCTTCAATTGCCGGACTGCGAAAGTGCCGGTCTCCCACTGCCGGCCGCTCGTGCAGCGCGGGCGTCGACTGGCCGATCCCTGCCAACGCAGTGTGCTCTACCGCCGCAGCGGCGCCAACGGCGAGACCTGCGCGCAGCAGCTCCCGCCGGCTCATTCCTGATGGATTGGACTTCAGCTGTCGCATAGGCCGTTACACCACCAGCGACGGCGGAGCAACATCCTCCGCGGTTCCGAGCTCGTGATTCGGCTGATCGCTCATAGTGAAAACGATACTACCGCCCTTCGCAATCACCGCGTGCGGAATCCATAGCTTGTCATACTTCTTGCCGTTCACCGTCACTGACTTGATGTACTTGTCGGAGGGCGATTTCCGTTTGGCTTCGATCACCAGTTCACGCCCCTCAGCCATAGTGATGGCCACGCGATCAAACAGCGGCGTGCCGAAGACATAATTGCCGCTTACCGGATCGACCGCGTAAAGGCCCATCGCATTCATCACATACCATGCCGACATCTGCCCGCAATCTTCATTGCCGGCGAGACCATCGGGTTTGTTGTCATACATGGTGTCGAGCAGCATGCGCACGCGCTCCTGCGTTTTGTGAGGCTGTCCGGCATAGAGATAGAGATAAGCGATGTGGTGGCAGGGCTCGTTGCCGTGCGCATACATGCCCACCAGACCGGCAATGTCCGGCGGCGCATCGGCGGGAAGTTTTAATTTGGTGTCGAACAGGTCATCGAGTTTTGCTACGAAGGCCTCGCGTCCACCGAATATCTCGATATAACCCTTCACGTCGTGCTGCACACCGAATGTTGTTTCGAACGAATTCGATTCGGTGTAGTCGCGCCACTTTTCCATGTGGCCCATCTCCACGGGATCGAAAGGCGTGGCCCATTGTCCGTTACGCAGTTTGGCGCGGATGTATTTTGTCTCAGGATCGAAGAGATTGCGATAGTTGCGCGAGCGCTTCTTGAGCAGTTCGACATCGCCGGTCTCACCGATGGCCTGCGCGACCTGCGAGCAGGCCCAGTCGCCGTAATCGTATTCGAGCGTCTTGCTTACTGATTCGTCTTCGAGATCGGCAGGAATGTATCCGAGCTCGCGGTAGTATCCAAGGCCGCGATAGTTGTCGTCCATGGCGCGCTTGCGCATCGACTTATACGCGCGCCGGTAGTCGATGCCGTCGAATTTCTTCACGCAGGCCTCGGCCATCACAGACGCCGAATGATAGCCGGTCATGGTGCCGGTCTCGCGCCCCTGCAGCGGCCACACCGGCATGCCTGCGGGACTCTGCTCGGCCATGCGGATGAGGCAGTTCACCAGCGCCGGCACACGCTCCGGCTGCATCAGCGTATAGGCCGGATGCAGGGCGCGATAGGTGTCCCACAGGGAATAGGTGCTGTAGTTGTGCTGACCTGCATCGAGTTGGTGAATCTGATCGTCCATGCCGCGATAGCTTCCGTCTACATCGTCCATCAGCGTGGGAGCCACCATCATGTGATACAGAGAGGTGTAGAAAATCTCTTTCTGCTTGCGGTCCCCACCTTCAATGCGGAGGCGGCTCAGATGCTTCTGCCACAACTCGTGCGCAGCTTTGCGTGTGGCGTCGAAGTCCCAACCCGGCTGCTCCGCGCGCAGATTCTTGAGCGCATTCTCAGCGCTCACCGCCGAGATGCCGGTCTTGACGTAGATCACTTCATCTTTCGTGGAGTTGAAGTGAAGAGCGCCTTTCAGTGCCGTTCCCTTCAGCTCGCGCGCGTCTGCGGGCTGTGCTGCTCCATCCGCAATTAGCTCGAGTCTCTCAAATGGCTTCGAGAACTGCATGGCGAAAAAGATCTTTCGTCCAGGAGCCCAGGAGTTGACCGTCCTTCCGCCTAATATGGTATCGTTTCCATCCACAGTCAAATTCGCGTCCACCACCGGATTCTTCGGATCGGCATAAGAATGGCTCCAGTCGAGGATGAAGTGGCTCTGCTCGCTGGCAGGAAATGTGTATTTGTGCAGCCCGGTGCGCTCGGTCGCGGTCAGTTCCGCGAAAATACCGGAATCCTTCAACCGGACGGAATAATATCCCGGCCGCGCAACCTCATCGGCGTGCGAGAAGCGCGAGCGATAGCCGCTTTCAGGATTCTCGCGCGTGCCTGGCTCCCACTTCACATCGCCTACGCGAGGCATCAGCAGCACGTCGAGCAGATCACCACACCCGGTGCCGCTGAGGTGCGTGTGGCTGAAGCCCATGATCGAAGAGTCGGAGATGTGATAGCCCGAGCACCAGTCCCAGCCGGAGTTGAACGTATCCGGGCTAAGCTGCACCGCACCGAAAGGAACCGTTGCACCGGGATAGGTATGACCATGGCCGCCGGTTCCAATTGCAATGTTCACATATTGCGTCACATCCTCATCGGAGCCAGGAAGAGCGCCTTTGAGCAGAGGCGCGGCGAAGAGATCGGTACAGGCAGTGAGAGACATCAGTTCGAGGAAAGTACGCCTTGAAACCATGCAGCCGTGAATCCTTTCGGGTGAAACGCTGGTGACTGTTTGCTCAGGCAGGCCATCTGCCAGGCACTTTCTTCAGCATACTGCAGCGAAACATGCTTCGACTCGCGACCGTCTTTCATCTAACCTAGAACTACATATTTTCTTTTTTGCACTGTTCGTTCGTAGCCCTGCGCTCCTTGAGGTATTCGATTTGTCCTGGAAAGCCTGCCCGCTGACTCGATTTCATGCGTTCTGCGTCATCATCCTCACCTTTCTCTGCGTCTTGAACGTACAGGCCAGCAGTAAAGACCCCCATTTCGACTACGAAAACCCCATTCAGTCGGCCTCGATCCGCGATCCTCAGATCGTGAAGGTCGGGAAGATCTGGTACATGACCGGCACAGCGGCTCCGTTCTTTGAGGGCACACCGCAAGGGGCGATTCCGGGCGTGCAGCTGTGGTCGTCTACAAATCTCACTGAGTGGAAGCCTGTATCGCAGCTGATCGCTCCCGCGGGCGATCATTGGTACAAGAAAGGTTTCAAAGCGCCCGAGCTCTTTCCCTCCAAGGGAAAGTGGTACCTGACCTTCAGCTGCCCGAAGGGGGACCCGCCGGACAGCGCGTTCGGAGTGGCGCTGGCTGTCTCGAATAAAATCACCGGCCCTTATCGGGTGCTTACCGAGGATGCTCCTCTCACCGAAGGCAGCGATGCGACGCTCTTTCAGGACGACGATGGCAAGGTTTATCTTTTCCGCAACGGCATCTCAGCCATTCAGGTGAATCTCGATCAGGCGCAGACCGTCGGTGAACCTTTCAACGTTCTCTCGCCCGGACCAGGAACAGATTGGGATGGCACAGCGCAGGGTGCGCCTAAAGTCGATCTCGAAGGCCCGTCGGTCTTCAAGCACGACCACAATTACTACCTGCTCTACGCATCGCTAGGCCGCGGATACGAAGAAGGCTATGCGACGGCGCCGCGTATCACCGGCCCGTGGCTGAAGTATCACAACAATCCGGTGTATGGCGCGCAGGACGAAGAGTGGAGCAGGATCTACAAACACACCTATACGCAGGCTTCGGCTGTTCCTTTTGGAGCGCTGGCCAATGGCTCGCCCTTCATCGGTCCTGACGGAGAACTCTGGTTCGGCTGTCACGGCTATCTCAAAGGACAGGGCGAGCGACCGCATCTGGTAATCACGCCGATGAACTTCGATCATCAGGTCATCCGCATGACGGCCACATGGACGCCGCAGGTGCTGTTCCTGCCGCATCACTTCCGCGTGCACATCGGCGATACGCGGCTGGCATCGCCCGAGCTGACGCGGCTCGCTCAACAGCCGTAGTCTATTCGTTAAGCGTCAGCGTAATCTTTCGCTTTTCCCCGCCGGCTGAGACCATTACGATCTCTCCCTGGCTGCGCTTCACGACGCTGGGAAACTTCTCGCCCCACTCGACGAGAACGATGCTGTCCGGCGATGCCAGCTCATCGAGGCCTAACGTATCGAGCTGGCGCTCGCCCTCGATCCTGTAAAGGTCGAGATGATAGAGCTTCACCGGTGTCTTGTGACCGTCTTTACCCTCTGTGCCTTCGTACTCGTGGATGAGCGTGAAGGTCGGGCTGGTCACCTCGTCCGGCTCGGCAGCATCGAGCGCTTCGGCAATGCCCTTCACCAGCGTGGTCTTGCCAGCTCCAAGATCGCCACGCAGGATGAGAAACACCGGCGGATGCAGCAGCTTTGCGATCTCATGCCCGACACGGATGGTCTCCGGCGCGCTCGAGCTTTCGAATTCGTGAACCTTCGGCTTTGCTGCCTGAGTCGTCATCTTGCCTCCGCCCTGGATCGTGGTAGTCCCTGCAACCAAACATAGTCCGCTGCATCCTGAGGACGGAAGCGAAAGGCGCGCCACAGATGCGCCACCGTGTCCGTCGCCAGCAGTGTGTGCTCGTCCTGCTCGCGCACCGCGAAGTCGGCAGCCAGCCCGTGCAGGTAGACGGCTGCATTCACCGCGTCGGCTACACGATCCGGATACTGCGCCACCAGGGCCGCGACGATGCCGGTCAGGATATCGCCGCTTCCGCCCTTTGCCATTCCCGGATTGCCCGTGGTGTTGATCGCCATCGAGCCATCAGGATGCGCAATGAGTGTACGCCAGCCTTTTAACACCAGTGTTACTTGATGGCGAATCGCGAATTCACGCGCCAGTGGCTCGCGATTGGCCTGCACCTCTTTGGTGCTGATGCCGGCCAGGCGAGCCATTTCGCCGGGATGCGGCGTCAGCACCATGGGGCGGCCACGGCCATTGATCTTGCCGGGATGCCTGGCCAGAATATTCAGCGCATCAGCGTCGAGCACCAGAGGGACCCTGGTCTTCTCGAGCAGCTTCAGGACCAGATCTTCCGCTGAGGGTGACTGTCCCAGTCCCGGCCCGATAGCCAGCACCGTCATCCTGTCGAGCAGTGCGTCGAAATCGACATTCGCGGAATCGATCGCACCATCGGCTGTTTCTCTCAGCGGGACAGTCATCAGCTCGGGTGTAATCCGCGCGACCTCGGAGAGGATGGACTCGGCCACTGCCGTCGTTACCAGCCCCGCGCCAGCGCGCAGGCAAGCCAGCGAAGACATCGAGGGCGCTCCCGACTTGCCTCTGGCGCCGCCGATCAGCAGCACGTGTCCGTACATACCCTTGTTGCTGTCTGCGTTTCGCTGCAGCTCGGTAATCTGCTTGGACGCTCCGGCCCAGGTGAGATTCAGATTGGACATGATCGCGGCGCCGGGAGAGCCAATTGCCGCCACAACAATCGGTCCGTAAACGCCTCCCGCCAGGTTGCCGCAGACATGCGCCAGCTTGGGCGCGGTAAAGGTCACCACGGCATCGGCGCGGAATGCGCTATCCGCGGAGAATTCACGCGAATCGGCATTCCATCCCGAAGGCAGATCGACAGCAACCACCGGCGTCGACATAGCGTTGATGCGGTCGCGGACGATGGCGGCAAGCCCGCGCAGCGGAGGCTTGAATCCGGTGCCAACCACGGCATCGAGGATCAGATCTGCGTTGTTGAGGACGGCCTTAGTCTCATCGCGGTCCAGTTCGGCTTCGCTGCCGATTACCGTGGGGGGGAGGCCCATCTCGTCGAATGCACCCTTCGCGTCGCCCTTCAGCTCCGCCGGATTGCCGAGCAGCAGGACATGAACTCCGCGTCCGCTCTCAGCCAGCACCCGCGCCGCTACAAAGCCATCGCCACCGTTGTTGCCTCTGCCGCATAGAACAACGATGCTCCGGCAGCCCGCATACTCGCACTCCACAAATCGCGCCACGGCTCGACCTGCATGCCGCATCAGGTCGATTGATGCAACGCCATATTTCTCAACCGTCACACGATCGGTCTCGCGCATCTCATCTGCTGTCAGAATCTGCATCTCGAAATGAATCCTATCTGAATCGAGATGCGCAGATGAGCACACCACGTTCGCTGCGATGCAAAAAAGAAACGGCCTCCACGCGGGAGGCCGTTCGCTGTGCGAAAAACTTCTTTTACTGAGGGATGCCCTGCGCCGTCGCGCCGGCGGCTGGAGTTGCCTGCTCGGTGGGCTGCTTCGCAGCGAAGTAGCTGTGATCCCAGAGGTTGCGGTAGAACATGCCGGTCAGCTCCGCGGCCTTGGGGCCGAAGGTCGGGCGTCCACCTTCGAGAAAGATCACGGTGACGATGCGCCCGTATTGGGTGTCGGCGTAGGAAGCGAACCATCCGAAGCGGGTTCCATTATTCGAGCAGGTGCCGGTCTTGCCCATCACCGGGAACTGGTTGAAGTTCGCTTTCAGCGAGCGGGCCGTTCCGTATTGAACAGCGCCGTGCATGCCATCCTGAATTTCGGGAATGAGCTTGGCGATGTCCAGGGTGCGCTTGATGCGCGGCTGGTAATTCAGAACTTCATCCGGCGTGGTGGGATGCTGCAAGTAGTAGAGCGTTCCGCCGTTCGAGATAGCCGAAACCAGTGCGCCCAACTGCAGCGGAGTCATCGAGACGCTCTCGCCGAAGGAGCACATGCGGCCTACGCCGCCGCGATCCTCGGGCAGCGGCTGGTCAGGGTAAACGCCCAGCTGCTCGCCGGGAATGTTGTAGCCGGCCAGCTCGCCCAGTCCAAACTCGTTGGCGTAGTGGCGAACACGCTCGAAGCCCAGGCGGCGGCCCAGCGTTTCAAAGTACGGATTGATCGAGAGCGCCAGCGCCTCGGTCAGATTCACGTGGTACGACCCGCCAAGGTTGACTGGCGTGTCCTTGGTGATAATGCCTTCTTCGAGGGCGGCCAGCGCGACCGAAACCTTGATCGTCGAGCAAGGCTCTGCGCCGCTGGAGAGCGCCAGCTTCTGATTCACCATGGCCAGAATGCGACCGTTGCTGGGGTCGATGGCAACCACCGTGCCGTTCATGTTACCCAGCGCAGCGATGGCCGCTTCGCGAACCACGGGATCTTCGCCGGCCGTCACGTCGCCGATCGTTTGATCAGTGTCAACAAAGGAGCTGGCATAAAAGCGCTCATAGCTGCCATGGTGGACGACCAGGCTGGCGCGGCGCAAGCGAGCTCCGCCGCGGGTGCGCACAGAGACCGTCCGGAGCGAAGCCGTCGCACGCACCCGGCTCGAAGCCACGCGCCGGCTGTGCTGCAGGGTGGCGATATGCTTCTGGGCGGTCGCCGATTCCCGAACATGTGCTTTCTTGTGTGTGGTGCGGTGAGCCGCTGTGGTTGCCGATTCGGCGAGGCAGAGGGACGACCCGGTGAGGGCCAAAGTAAGCGCGAAGGTGAGGAGGCGTTTCATCGACATCAAAATCCTAAAGCCCCAGACAACTCTGCCTGATCTTACCCACAGAACCAGCCTGGAAAAGCCGGTGATCGAACTGCTGAATTTGGGAATTCCGGATACAGGAAACCAGGCCCGCCCCCGGAATCGTCCTCTATCTATCGGCCGCAATCACCAATAACACTAGATGCTGAGTGATGTTTTGCGGTGCTTAAACTTGGGTTGTACAGGTGCAACAGACGTGCAGCTTACGGAGTGAGTACTTCAACTCTACCTTAGTTTAACGCGGCCCCTGCAATAAAATCTCGCCGAAACCCTTTCCCTGCAACAAAAGTTGCAGGGAAAGGGGCCCTGCTGAGCTTACAGGCCACCCCGCCGAAGATAAGCCGGGATGTCTAAACTTTCCCCATTCTCGTCGTGATGCTCTTCGAGCAGGAATGAATCCTGCTGCGGAACTGGCTCGGCAACCGCAACCGCGGTCTCCGGCACAGCCTCTTCGACAGCGACGGACTTCTGCTCGGACACCGCCACAGTTTCAAAGCTGGTTTCGTCCTCGTGAGCCATCTGCTGCCGCGCGCTCGAGGTCGTGGTAAATACCGGCTCATCTTCCAGCTCTTCACTGGCGAAGCGCGGAGTCGCGGGACGCACGCTCACTTCCACCGCCGCCATATCCTGCCGCGATGCAACCGGCTCGCGCAGCGCCGCTGAGAGCACGCGCTCACGCCGGGCTGTGGATTCTTCCTGGCGGAATCCTGTCGCGATCACAGTGATCTTTACTTCGTCGCCCATGTTCTCGTCGAGTACGGCGCCAAAGATGATGTTGGCTTCCTCGTGCGCTGCATTCTGGATCAGCGTCGATGCCGCGTTTACCTCATTCAGCTTCAGTGAGCTCGAACCGCTGATGTTGATGAGGATGCCGCGTGCTCCGTCGATGGCTCCGGCTTCGAGCAGCGGAGACGCCATGGCCGCCTGTGCCGCCTCGATCGCGCGGTTTTCGCCCGCGCGCACCGCTGTGCCCATCACTGCGTAGCCCATGCCGGCCATCGTCGTCTTCACGTCGGCGAAGTCGCGGTTGATGATGCCGGGGATGGTGATGATGTCGGAGATTCCCTGCACGCCCTGGCGCAGCACATCATCTGCGATGCGGAAAGACTCGAAGAAGCCAGCATCCTTAGCCACCGCCAGCAGCTTCTCGTTGGGGATCACGATCATGGTGTCGACGCTGTCGAGCAGCTCCTGCATGCCGCGCTCGGCCTGCATCATGCGCCGCTTGCCTTCGAAGCCAAAGGGCCGCGTGACCACGGCGACGGTAAGCGCGCCCATCTCGCTGGCCAGCGATGCGATCACCGGCGCTGCGCCAGTTCCCGTTCCACCGCCGAGTCCAGCGGTCACAAATACCATGTCCGCGCCTTCCAGCGCTTCGATGATCTTTTCCGAATCTTCGAGCGCCGCACGGCGGCCTACATCAGGATTTGCGCCTGCCCCCAGGCCGCTGGTGAGCTTGGTGCCCAGCTGCAGCTTGACCGGGGCCTGCGAGAGCTGCAACGCCTGGCGGTCAGTGTTGGCGGCGATGAATTCCACGCCCTCCACACGCGCCGAGATCATGCGGTTCACGGCGTTGCCGCCGCCTCCACCCACGCCGATGACCTTGATCTTCGCCCCGCGCGGGACTTCGTCGTGATACTGAATGCGAATTTCTTCTGAATGACTCATCGGCTCGACTCCTATTTCTGGTTCTCTCGAATTTTCTTTATAAACTTCCCGCGAAAATAGCGCGCAGCTTGGCGCGCAGGCTATGGTCTTCCGCCGCCCGGATCACGCTGGTGCGGTGGGTATAAAGCAAGGTTCCAATCAGAACAGCGCACTCGGGCTGAGCCAGTTCCTCGGGCATCCTGGAGAGCGGCACCGGCGAACCGATCCGCGCGGGCACACGCAGCAGACTCTCTGCCGTGTCGAGCAGCCCGGCCAATCGTGCGCCGCCACCCACCAGCACGCAGCCAGCGCCCAGAGCTTCCAGCACGCCGCCCTGGCGCAAGTTGTCACGCAGCATGTGGAAGAGCTCACGCGCGCGCGGCTCGAGAATTTCGCACACCAGCCGCTGGCGAACCATGCGGGGGCCAAATCCAGGAAGGCCGGTCAGCTCAATCTCATTGAGTTGCGAAACCGATGTCACCACCGCGTTGCCGTAATTGCATTTCACCCACTCCGCCTCAGGGGGCGTGACGTGGAGGCCGACAGCGAGATCGTTTGTAAAATGATCGCCGCCGATCGGAATCACCGAGGTGTGCGCGACTGAACCCTCGAAGAACACAATCAGCTCCGTCGAGCTCGCTCCGATGTCTATGAGGCACACGCCAAGCTCGCGCTCATCCGCGGACACCGTAGCTTCAGCAGCAGCGACTGCTTCAAAGACCGTCTCCGTAACCTCGAGACCGGCGCGGTTGGCACAGGTAACGATGCTCTGCTGCGCGCTCGCCGAGCACGTAGCGATGTGCAGATTGACTTCCAGCCGGCTGCCCACCATGCCCACGGGATCGTGTATGCCGGGCTGTTCGTCGAGAATGAACTGCTGCGGCAGCAGATGGATCACTTCGCGGTCATTGGGCAGAGAGACGGAACGGGCGCGGTCGACAGCAGCACGCACATCCTCGCGCGTGATCTCACGCAGACGTGAACCGAGTGTGATGCCGCCGCGACTGTTGACTCCGCGGGAGTGCGGTCCGCCCACTGCGATCACGCACTTCTCGATGGTTGCGTCAGCTCGCTTTTCGGCGAGCGTCGCCGCCTTGTTGATGGATTCGGCAGCCGGCTTCAGCTCGGCGACCAAACCCTTGCGCATTCCCGCGGCATCGACGATGGCGTGGCCGCGATAGCGTAGCGCACCCTCATTGAGCTCAGCGATCAGAACACGGGTCTTCGCGCTGCCCATATCGACGACGGTGATGAGATTGTCCAGTTTCTGGCTCATCGTTTCGCCTTCCCGGGATGTTTCAGCGCAGCCGGATGCTTCTTCGAGACTGCCGGTTTGGCATGGGCCTTCGCAACCGGCTTCGCTGGAGCTGGGGTCTTGGCCTCTGCAGCATCAGCCGTCGCAGCCGCCGGTGCATTCGGATCCGCTGCCTTGCCGTCGGCCATCTTCAGCACCACCTGGCCGTCGTAGCGCAGATCGACCGCAGCCAGCCGGGGATATTGCTGCTCCCACTCAGCGAGATGCGACTGATACAACCGGTAGCGCGGTAGAAAATTCTCCTCGCCAAAATGGAGAAGAAGATCGGAGCTGCGCGCCGGCACGGTTGCGCGGACGTCTTCCGGATCGGACAGATCGATCTCGCTCATCTGCTCGGAATTCTTTTCGCCATTCGCGTCCAGCTCAGCGACAAACTTCTGATACATGGCCATGCGCGGCTTGCGTGCGGACAGCGGATCGCTGGCGCTGATCCCCGCCACTACCGGAAACGAAAAGTGCCTTGCCGCCATCATCGACGGCGGCATGTCGAGGATGATGCCGTTCGCGTCGACCAGCTTCACCTGATCCTTGACCCGCACAAATGCAATCGGCGTCCTCTCGCGTACCGCGACCCGGATCTCGTTGGGAAGCACACGCATCACCGTCGCGTGCTCAACCCAGGGAATCTGCTCCAACTCCGCACGGCGCGTAGCCAGCGGCACGAAAAAGATATTTCTCCCAATGTCCGAGCCGAAAACTGAGAGCAGATCGGTGCGGCTTAATTGGCTGTTTCCCGCGGTCTGAATGGAAGCGCCCGAATCGATGCGAAAGCGCGAATCGTGCTCAAGAAAACTGCGGACTGCGAGGATCAACGTGATTGCTGCGGCCAGGATGACCACGGCTGCGCATATGAGGACGATCCGCCCCCAGCGCGTCCGGCTCCAGGCCGGCAGGATTCCCTTTTTGATCGGCGCGCGACGCCGCGTGCGCAGGAAGGTATCGTCATCCTCAAGGCGCTGGTTAATACCCTCAGCCGCCTTATCTAGCAGGCGCTCCGATGCCTGATCGCGCGCAAAGTCGCGTTCGCCGCCGCGCACGGCGCGACTTCGGGAAGACGCGCCCGCAGCCGAGCGGCCCGAGGAGGGCTTTGCGTCGGAATGCTGCGGCGAACGCAAAAAAGCGTCGTCCGCATCGTCATCGACGAAGGCCGAGCCACGGTTTGAATAGGAATCGTTTTTTGCCACGCCCGAGCCGAGGTCGTGAGGAATCGCCACCTTGACTATAGCCCGGCCAGCCGTGTGGATTTCGTGGTAATCGAGGGGGTATCAAGAGAGGGAACAGAGGCAAGGTCTGCAGGAAAACGCAAATAAATCCAAATCCGAGGGCAAGCGGGCAGCTCCCTCAAAAACACCATCACCGATAGTCTGCTGCACCTTGAATCCGGACTCACTCCACAAATCGGTCAGAGAGTGAAGGTAAGCAAAGTAAGAACGGACTAGGCGTCGACCTTCCGTCTGGGGCTTGGTGATTCCAACGGAACGAAGACGATGATTTTCCTATTCTCTTCGACTCGATAGACCGGCGGAGAATATTTGACCGTCTTGGGCGCGGCTTTCTGCGACCCCGGACAATGACAGCGACAGGAAAGATCGTGAACGCAGAGTTGCTCACTGCAGTACGCGCAGACTTCCAGTTGCTCCGGCCCCTTTACCCGGTGAGCGTTCGAGCAGAAGTCCCATCGCCGTTGCGGAAACTGCAGAAGCTTCGCAGCCATGGAAACAGTGTGCCTCGATTTTGAAACGAGGCTGGCGACTCTTTGGTAAGAGTGAAGATTGTTACCTGGAGAAAGCGCGAGATCGGGCGCAGACAGTCAGAGATGACTACGCCAAACGCTCCAACACCAGCGGAGCGATTCCCGACACGCTGCCGGCGCCCAGCGTGAGAATCACATCGCCCATTTCGGCGCGTGACACAACTTTCGCGACTGCTTCATCCGCGGACGCGGCGTATTCCACGCCTTCACGGCCGATTTTTTCTACGAGCGCTTGCGACGTCACGCCTTCGATGGGCTCTTCGCTGGCGGCGTAGATATCGAGAATCTCGACCGTAGATGCGTCGTCGAACGAAGTTGCGAATTCTTCCAGCAAATCGCGGGTACGTGTGTAGCGATGCGGCTGGAAGATGACATGGATATGGCGATAGCCGCAGTCCTTCGCGGCGCGCAACGTGGCGCGTATCTCCGTCGGATGATGCCCATAGTCGTCGACCACGGCCACTTCGCGGACGCAACCCTTCAGCTGGAAACGCCGGTCCACACCGCGAAAGTTCTTGAGTCCCTGCGCGATGGCCTCCGGAGCAATATCCAGCTGCGAGGCGATGGCTACCGCCGCTGTCGCGTTCAACACGTTGTGCTGTCCGGGCACGTGCAGCTCGAACGGACCCAGCACTTTTCCGTTCGCGACAACTTCGAAGCGCGAACGCACTCCCTCCGTTGGCGCGAGCAGGCGCAGCACATAGTCGGCTTTCGAGGTCGCTCCATAGGTAAAGACGCGGCGGCGAACGCGGGGCAGAATCCCTGCCAGCAGATCGTTGTCCAGACAGGCCACGCATGAGCCATAGAACGGAACGCGATCCATGAACTCTACGAAGGCATCTTCGACATCCGCCATATCGCGATAGCAGTCCATGTGCTCGCGGTCGAGATTCGTGACAACTGCCAGGATCGGCGAAAGCTTAAGGAAAGAGCGGTCGCTCTCGTCCGCCTCGGCGACCAGATACTGGGATTTACCCAGACGCGCATTCGAACCCAGTGCATCGACGCGCCCACCAACCACCACCGTGGGATCGAGCTCACCTGCCGCCAGCACGGTGGCAATCATGGAAGTGGTCGTGGTCTTGCCGTGCATGCCGGCGATGGCGATGCCATACTTCAGCCGCATCAGCTCAGCCAGCATTTCAGCGCGGGCAATCACCGGGACCTTGCGTGCGCGGGCCTCGGTCACCTCGGGGTTACGCTCGTTCACCGCCGAGCTGGTCACCACTACGCCCGAGCCAACCACATTTGCCGCGGTGTGCCCCTCGAAGATGGTCGCGCCCAGCGAGGCCAGCCGCTCGGTGATCGGCGACCGCCGCAGATCCGATCCGCTGACCGAATATCCAAGATTGAGCAGGATCTCGGCGATACCACTCATGCCGATGCCGCCGATCCCGATGAAATGTACGCGCTGCGCTTTTGCAAACATGACTGGTTAAAATCGCTTCCGTTACTCTATCAGCGGGACTGCGCGTCCAGCGATCCGCGTGCTTTGTGCGCGCCACCCCGCTTGGCGCGAGAGTGCTGCTGATCACTGAGCCTGCCGGTTGCATGTTCATATTGGTGGCTCAATATGCCTATACGCCATGCGACTGTTCTTCGCCAGTACGTGTCTCGCCGCCGCGCTCCTGCTTGCGCCGGCTATTTTGGGCGCGCAAGATAATCCTGCGGCGAACCAGCCGCAGGAAAAGTCCGGCTTTCCGAAGACCGTCATCCACGTGGCCCAAGGCGACGTCGCCGGCATCCCGGCGCAGCCGTATTCCTCGATTCTCGTCTTCAAGGGCATTCCCTATGCCGCGCCGCCGGTCGGGGATTTACGCTGGAGAGAACCGCAGCCTCCGGCTTCGTGGAGCGGCGTTCGCGATGCCACGCAATACGGCGCGATCTGCAGCCAGGCCGATTCCTTTCTACATCTCCCGCGCAACCTGATGAGCGAAGACTGCCTCACCCTCAACATCTGGACACCCTCGCTCAAGCCCATCCAACCGGCGCCGGTGATGGTTTACATTCACGGAGGCGGATTCGTGCTCGGCACCTCCAACGGCTCGCCGCTGAATGGAATCGGGCTAGCCACGCGCGGCGCGGTGGTGGTCACGATCAACTATCGCCTCGGCGTCTTCGGATTTCTCGCGCATCCCGATCTCACCCGCGAATCGCCGCATCACGCCTCCGGCAACTATGGGCTCATGGACCAGATTGCCGCGCTGCGCTGGGTTCGGCAGAACATCGCGGCCTTTGGCGGCGACGCACGCAACATCACCGTCTTTGGAGAATCTGCAGGCGCTACCAGCATCGGATATCTGCTCGTTTCCCCGTTGGCTGCCGGTGTAGGTGGGCCGGGGCCGGCCTTCGACAAGGCCATTCTTGAAAGCCCGTCAGATCTGTTCACCCCCGATCCCGAACTGCACAATACTTATCGCGGGCTCACCAGCATGGAGGCGGTGGGCTCGGCTATCTCACCGACGATCGCCGAGCTGCGCCAATTGCCGGCAGATGAAGTCATCTCGCGGGCGTCGGCTGCGACGAACAAACTCTTCGGCCCTGGCGGAACGGGCCATGCGCGTCTGCGTCCTGAGGGACACACGCAGATGCCGATGACGATTGACACGCCATGGTGGGCCTTTGCCGACGGCTACGTAGTTCCCGATCAGCATGCTCGGCTGTTCGCCGAGAATCGTGGTCTGCATGTTCCCGTCATGGCCGGGACTAATGCCGATGAGGGCATCGGCTTTATCGGGTCCCTTCCGGCAAAGAACGCGCAGGAGTGGGGCAGCTATGTGCAGCAGACCTTCGCTCCCTGTGGCAAACAGGTGCTCGATCTTTATTCCGCTTCGACACCGGATGAAATTCATACTCAGGCGAATCGTCTCATCACCGACGCGCTATTCCTCTATGGAGCCTTTGCAACGGCTCGCGCCGAACATGCCTTCCTCTATCGCTTTTCGCGCGTAGGCCCGGGGAATGCAAAAGACAAAATAGGCGCGCATCACACTGCCGAGCTCGACTACGTCTTCGGCATCACGCGTGAGCGCCCGGAAAGCTACGACTCTGCCGATTATCGGCTTTCCGACAAGATGATGACCGCATGGCTGCACTTCGCGCGTACCGGCGACCCGCGCCTGATGGAAAGCTCGGAGTGGACACGCATTGGATCCAATGGCGAAGCGCCTTATATGGATTTCGGCGACGCGCTCGTCATCAAGGATTTGCCCGACACTACCTTCCGCGTCTTCGAGCAGCTCTGGCCGCCGAGTGGGAAAGCTTCGACCTGCACTGCGAAGTAGAGAACGATTCTCCCAAGAAGCAATTACCCCGTTGCAGATCCTTCGTTCGTTTGTGCTTCCGCGAACTCCGCTCAGGATCACAAGTCTGTTCGCAAACTGATTTGATTGGCGCCGAAGGCGCGATTGCCGGGACGGCCAGTCCCTTGTTAGGCTTGACGGGCTGCCTGGGAGCCTATTCATGCGTAAACAAACGTTTCACCTTATTGCTGTCTTCTTCGTCTCTCTTTCTTTCTTTTTCGTTGGGTCCGCGTTCGCGCAGGCTCCCTCGCCGGACAGCCCGTCCATCGACCAGCAGGCCGAGTCAATGCTGAAGAAGCTGACCCTGCAACAGAAGCTGGAGCTGATTGGCGGGGAAGATGACATGTTCATTCGCGCCGAGCCCGATGCCGGGTTCCCCCGGCTGAAGATGTCCGATGGCCCTTATGGCATTCGCACCTGGGGACCGGATACGGCCTACGCTGGCGGGGTGGCGCTGGCGGCTAGCTGGGACCCGGCTCTGGCCAAGAGGATGGGGGTGGCCATCGCCCAGGATGCGAGGGCGCGCGGCGTCCACTTTCTGCTCGGACCGGGCGTGAATATCTATCGCGCTCCAATGAACGGCCGGAACTTCGAGTACTTCGGCGAGGATCCTTTTCTTTCGTCTCATACCGCCGTTCCTTACATCGAGGGCGTGCAAAGCCAGGGCGTGATCGCCACGGTGAAGCACTTCGCCGCCAACAACCAGGAGTGGGACCGCCATAACGCCAGCTCCGATGTGGATGAGCGCACGCTGCGCGAGATCTACCTGCCTACCTTCGAGGCGGCGGTACGCGTAGCTCACGTGGGCTCCGTGATGGACTCCTACAACCTGCTCAATGGCGTCCACACCACACAGAACAATCACCTCAACAACGAAATCCTCAAGAAGGAATGGGGATTCGACGGCATCCTGATGTCGGACTGGGACGCCACGTATGACGCGGTAGGCGCGGCCAACGGCGGGCTGGACCTCGAGATGCCGTCCGGAAAATTCATGAACCCGAAAAACCTGGAGCCGGCAGTGAAGAGCGGCCAGGTCACAGAGGCGGTCATCGATGACAAGGTGCGCCGTATCTTGCGCACTGCAATCCGCTTTCACTTCCTCGATCGCGACCAGACCGATCTCGGCATCCCCCTATTCACGCAGAGCGGCAGGCAGGTAGCTCTCGACGAGGCTCGCGAGAGCATCACGCTGCTGAAGAACGAAGGTGGCGTGCTGCCTCTTGACGCAGCAAAAACACGTACCATCGCCGTCTTCGGTCCGGATGCGTGGCCCGCGGTTCCCGGAGCGGGCGGAAGTTCGATCGTGACCGCTTTCGCTCCGGTAAGCATTATGACCGGGCTCTCCAATTACCTGGGGAAGAAGGTGAAGGTGCTCTATGTTCGCGGCCTGCCTTCGCTCGACGACATGTTTACCGGCACGCGCTTCGAAGATAAGGAGGCGAAGCCGGGAGCAGCCTGGCGGATGAGCAAGTCAGTCAAGGTAGAGACGTTCGGTAATACGACCTATAGTGGAACTCCAACCGTAACCTATGCGCCAGCTATCGCGAGTTATAAGTCGGAAGAGTGGACTCCGGAGGCCAGGGAAAAGAAGAGCATTCGCATGACCGCTACTTATCTTCCCGCCGAATCAGGGACCTACCTGGTGCTGGCCGGTGCCGGAGGATCAGATACATACACGGTGAGCATCGATGGAAAGAAGGTTCTGGACCAACCGAAGCGCGAGGGCCAGGCTCCGCAATTTGCCGAGGTTGACTTGACCGCGGGCAAGGCAGCCAAAGTGCAGGTGGACTATATTCCCGACGCTTCCTATCCAAGAATTGGAGTCGCGATCAAAGCCGCCGATGAGCTGGTCTCCCCTGAGGTTGCAAAGATTGCAGCAATGGCGGATGCGGCGGTCGTATCGGTTGGCTTCGATCCGTCGACGGAGAGCGAAGGCTTCGATCGCAGCTACTCACTGCCCTGGGGACAGGATCAACTCATCCGGGCCGTCAGCGCAGCGAACAAGAAGACCATTGTGACCGTAACCGCAGGCGGCGGAATCGACACACACCGCTGGTTGAATAACGTACCAGTGCTTCTGCATAACTGGTATCCGGGACAGGAAGGTGGCACGGCGCTGGCAGAGATTCTCTTCGGAGAACGCTCGCCGGAAGGCCATCTGCCTATGAGCCTTGAGAAGAGCTGGGCGGAGAATCCGGTTCACGACAATTACTACGCGCCCCCGACGCCAGAGGGTCAGACTCCGCACGTGAAGTACGCTGAAGGTGTCTTCCTTGGCTATCGCTACTACACGTCGATGAACAAACAACCTCTGTTTCCCTTCGGCTTCGGCCTGTCATACACCACATTCTCTTATTCCAACCTGAAGGTCTCGCCGGAGGCCGTCTCAGAGAATGGACCAATCACCGTCACCTTTGACGTAACGAATACCGGGAGTCGCGCGGGCGCCGATGTGGCACAGGTTTATGTGGGCGATCCATCGGCGAAGATCAAGCGTCCGGTAAAGGAGCTTAAAGGCTATGAGAAGGTTCGAATCGAGCCGGGCAAGATAGAGCACGTATCCATAACTTTGGATCGCAGGGCTCTCTCATACTGGGATATCAGCTCAAATGGATGGAAGGTTGATCCCGGCCAGTTCACTATCTTTGTCGGAGACTCTTCGGCAGATACTCCTCTGACTGCGAACTTCACGGTCAACTAACCAGCTACTGAAAGAGCCGTCCGGAGCCGGTCTCCGGGCGGTTTTTTTTGCCAAAGGGGCTTCTTCCTGATCAGGCTTGATGAATTACTTTCGTAGTTAGCCACTTTCATGCTCTCATCCGTCTCATATACGATTCCTCTGCCTTCCGTGGGGTGAAGCGCATGATCCGTACTTCCGTCGCCGGCCTGCTCGCACTGCTGCTCATTTCCTCTCCCGCTTTGCCTCAGAGCGCCGTCGCGTCTCCGGACACTACGATCCAGATCACCTCGCGCATCGTATACGTCGATGTAGTGGTGCGCGACAGCTCCGGCCGTATCGTACGCGGACTTACCGAGAAAGACTTCCGTGTGCTTGAGGACGGCAAGGAACAGAGGGTCGACTTCTTCCGCGATCACACAATGGACAAACCTGGCAGTGTGGCAGCAGACGCCAGCCAACGCGAGCCACTCAGCTTCAGCAACGTCGATGCGCGCGGAGAAGGTGCGAGCTCGGTCAACATCATCCTCTTCGACTTCTTCAACACCGCTCCGCAGGATTATGGCTACGCGCGCAAGCAGATGATCCACTTTCTGGAGGAGCTGCCGCCGGGACGGCAGACAGCATTGTTTGTGCTAGGTACCCGTCTGCAGATGCTGCAGAGCTTCACGGCTAGCACCGATCGCCTGCTCGCGGCGGCCCGGGCCATGGCCCTTGGTAGTTCGAGCGTTGAAACCATCGGCGAGCAGCAGCAGGAACGTGATATCGCAGCTGCATTCACAGCTGCAGCCGGAAGATCGGCGTCGCCACACAATGCTGCCGCAGACGGAATTGCATTTTCAGGCGCAGCCGGCGCCATCGAAGCCCACGACATCACACAAACTGCACTGCAACAGATCGGCGCGGCGGTCAGCGGCTATCCGGGACGAAAGAATCTATTCTGGCTTGGCGAAACCTTCCCTGTTTACGGCGGCCCGGTTCTGGAGATCAATGACGCGGAGGCAGCCGTCGCCTCAAACAACTTCAGCACCGCGGACATGGCCGATGCAAACCGTGCCGAGGCAACCGCGCAGATCGCGATCTATCCCATCAGCCTGATGGGGCTGGATGCCAGCGGCATGGGCCCCGAGGCCCAAGGCATGACCAGCATACAACAGTTATTTACGCAGCGGCAGGCGATGCACGAGATGTTGAATAATCTGGCGGACACTACGGGCGGACACGCGTACTACGGCACCAATGATTTTGCGGGAGCACTGCAGAAGGGTTTCGAAGACGGCTCCAGTTATTATTCGCTCGCCTATCGCCCGGAAAATCACAAGTGGAACGGCCACTATCGCCATATCTCAGTGAAGCTGGCCCAGCGCGGCTATTCACTCAGCTATCGTCGCGGCTACTACGCCGTACCCGACCAAACAGCGATGAGCGCAGATGCCGGCAATGTGATGACCGCTGCATTGAGTGGCTCAGAAGGACACTAGACCAGTGGAGGTTCCCCCTCCACCCAGTCCCAGGCGGTACTGGACTCGTCGAGAACTCGCGACATGGCTCACCGATCAAATTCTGGATGGTCCACCAACCTTGGTCGGAATCGACCACGGGTTCTCATTCCCTCTGCCGT
>CAVUWQ010000015.1:0-173846 GCA_963745105.1 uncultured Acidobacteriaceae bacterium | reverse complement strand
TCTTCCGCCGCTCAACGAGTACGTATTGCTTTTGTCATTCTGATGTGCAGTCTGTGGCAGATTCGCCCACCGAGCAGCGATCGGGAAAATTCAATTTAACTTGAAGGAAGTCTCATTTGAGATCGTCCATGTGCAGGCGGTAGAGGTCAGACGTGCTCATAGACTCTCATTTCGGAATTCCTAGAAATTTTTATCTGAGACAAGTACGCTTGACATCTGGATGTGACCCATGTAATGTTCACTTGTCACTAAGGAAAGGAAACCTTCCATGTCTGTCCTTTGCAAAAAGAACCTGAGCCCGCTGCAGCGCCGTTCCCTGGCTGGATTCGCGGCGGTCATCGGTTGTACCGCGGGCCTCACAATGATGGTCCATCAGTCCTTCGAGCATGCGCATCTCTCGCTGGCCGGAATCTGGGGACTGGCCATCGTCGCGGCGATTCCGATGGCAACCTTGATCTTCATCATCGGCCGCTATCTCTCCCGGGAAACCGACGAGTTCGTCCGCATGCTGGTGGTGAAGGCCATGCTGTGGGGCTTCGGCGTCACCATGGTGACCGACACCATCTATTCCTATCTCGCCGAGTATGCCGGAGACGGGCACTCGAACGGCATGCTGCAGATGCTGAACATCGACGTCTTCTTCGTCTCGGCAGCCATTGCGTTGCGCCTGATGGCCCGCGGGTACGCCTCTGAAGATGGAAGAGCCGCGACCGGAAGCGGGAGCGCCGAGTGAAGAACCGGCTGCGCGTGCTGCGCGCGGAGCGGGAGTGGAGCCAGGCCGAGTTGGCCGGCCGGCTGGAGGTCTCGCGGCAGAGCGTGAACGCCATCGAGACCGGCAAGTTCGACCCCAGCCTGCCGCTGGCCTTCAAGATCGCACGCCTGTTCGGCAGCTCGATCGAGGCCATCTTTATTGAAGAAGACTAGCCGGATTGAAGAGGACTAGCCGGGACTGGCCATCCAGGCAGGCGCGCTTTCAGCACCTCAACGTTGTTCGGCCTCGAACAGTGGCTATCAAATTCGGACATGGCCAGCTCCAGGCTCGGACCACTATCAACCTGGAAAGCCATTCATCCTGTTGCAGTTACAAAATCACGCCCACCCTCCACGATTGGAGATCCAGTTGCTCATTTCATATCCACTTTGCAGTCGCACGGAGGCTTTGAATGGCGCATTTTGAGCGGATTCGCGATGTGGTTTCAGGGCCTTTCAGCCCGGAGATTATGAAGCAGCGGCAGGCAGCGGGTTGGCAGCTGGTGTCGATTGAGTGGCGGCGGGAGCTGCCTCCGAACGAGGCCCCGACCGAGGGCGCATACGACGAGGACATCCCTTACGGCCTGCGCATCTCCGACGACTGCACGCGGCTGGAGGTCGATCCCAAGGAGAACCAGGCGCTCGTCGTAATGATGGAGATGCTGATGCAGGACTTCCCGTTTTCGAACGTCGCCAGCGACCTGAACGAAAAGGGTTTTCGCACCCGCGCCGGCAAGCCATGGAATCCTGCCAGCGTCTTCAACATGATGCCCCGGCTCATCGATGTCGGCCCGCGGCTCTTCACGACCGACGAATGGGAGACGCGTAGAGCGAAGTTCGCCCGGTTCATCTAGGGGCTTGCAGTCCGGACGCGCCCACCTTCAGCGCCTCGAACACTGGTCCGAGACTTTCTGGGGGTTCGACATCCGTGTTGTCCCTCGGCAACTAAGGTTGTGTGGGCAGTAAGGTGGGTTGTACTCCGGAATTGAGGCCGAGCGCCTTTAGGATGGCGGGGTCGGGCGTGATCTTGCCGTTATCGCGACGCACCACGCCGAAGTTGCCCCGGTAGTCCCACATGGCCCAGCCGATATGATTCGCTTCGAGTGCAGAGCGAACATCGCTGATCCAGCGTGTACGCGACGCCGGATCGGCGGTCTCGCGATACACACCGAATTCGTTGCAGATGAGCGGAACGTTGCGCTCGCGAGCCCACGCTGCAGCGAAGGCCATGCGCCCGGTAATCGATTCCCTGTTCCATCCCACTGCCGCATAAAGATACAGGTTGTAGCGAGCCAAATCTCCTGGAACGTTCTTAAGCTGCGCGGCAATGGCCTCGGGCGATGCGGGATAAGGAATGTCCTTGTAGTAGATCCACTCCGGCGATCCCCACGCCGCACCCTGATGTGTGAACTGGTAAGGCTCGTAGAAATGAAAGTTATAAATCACGTTCGCGTCGCGCACCGGCTCAACCTGCAGAATGTCGGGCAGGCTGCCGTAGTTCGCGGCGGTGGCGATGATGGTGTGCTGCTGGTCGATCTCGCGGATAGCTTCGACCACGCGTGTCTGAATGCCCATCCAACGATAAGGATCGGGTACTTCGGGCTCGTTGATCAACTCATAGAAGATCCTGTCATGATCCGTAATCGCGAAATGGGCAGCAAGAATACGCCAGAAGAGCAGCATGTCTTCCACGCCGGATTGTGTAGCCAGGTTGTGTTTGTAGTCATCGTTGGGAAAGAGGCAGAGCATCACGGAGAGATGATTGGCGAGTGCGGCATTCACTGCGCGGTCGAGCGCGGCCAGCACCTCAGGGTTGGCGGGTTGAAGACTGCCGTGGTGAGCGATGACCGCAGGCGCAATGCCGATACGCACCGAATCGAATCCCATCGTGTAAATGAACTTAAGATCGGCCTCATTCGTAAACGTATCCAGATGCTGCGGGGAAAGATCAGAGCCAGCGAACCATCCGGAGAGATTGATGCCATGCTGCAGGGAGCGAGCCCGCTCAAAGGCGAGCGCATGCGAATCGCTTTGCGCTTTGCCGGGAAGCGCGCAACAGACCACCAGCACCAGCAGAATAATACGCCGCATCCATACTCCTTCACTATCGAGTCTGATTCTCTTACATCGAGGACTGCGGAACGCGTCGAGAATCGGGAAGCTTGTGATAACGCAACCATGATAGCGTTGACAGCCAGGGCAAGTCGCCGATGCGTGGAGGCTTGTTCGCTTGCACACGCAGATTGAGCCGCGACGACTTAGGATGATGGATCGCAAACCAACCATGAACGACGTGGCCCGCGCCGCGCAGGTGGGCACGATGACCGTGTCGCGCGTATTGAACGGCTCGGCCCATGTGTCGACGGAAACCGCGGAGCGCGTCTATCAGGCGATCAAGAAACTCGGGTATCGTCCGAATGAGATGGCGCGCGCGCTGCGCGGATTGAAGACGCGCACCATCGGCGTCATTGTTCCTTACTTGTACGATCCCTTCTTCGCAACCTGTGCGCACGCCATAAGCGTTGCCGCCAAGAAGAAGGGATACTCCGTCATTCTAGCCACATCGAATGAAGACCCCGAGGCCGAGGGCGCGGAGGCGCAGCTTATGCTGCAGCGGCACGTGGATGGGCTGGTTGTGATTCCCGCCGAAACTCGTCATTCCCATCTAAGCCGTCCGGAGTTCAAGCAAATTCCCGTTGTTACGCTGGACCGCCCCGCTCCCGATCGACAATTCGACTCCGTGCTCGTGCAGAACCAGAGCGGAGCGAAGATGGCGGCACAGCACCTGATCGCGGAGCATGGCCACAAGCGCATCGCCTTCATCGCGCTCAACAAACATCTCTTTACGATGAAGAGCCGCTACGAGGGCTATCGGCGGGCTGTGCTGGAGGCCGGCCTGCAGCCCCTGGCAACATTCAAATGCACTTCGCAGGAGGCCACTTCCGCGGCCCTCGCGGAACTGCTGAAGCAAAACGATGCGCCGACGGCGTTGCTCTGCTCGAACAACCTGACGATGCGTTATGTCCTGCGCGCGCTGCTCGATGCCGACATCAAAATTCCTGGCTCGTTGGCGCTGGCCGGCTTTGACGACTTCGAGCTGGCGGAGGTACTGCATCCCACACTTACCGTCGTGCGCCAACCCGCCGATGAGCTGGGTACTGTAGCTGCCGGGCTTTTGTTCAGTCGGCTCTCGGGCGATCCTCTGCCCAAAAACGGCCGCGAGATCATGCTTCCCGTAGAGCTTGTCGTGCGAAGGTCTTGCGGCTGCTGATCTGCCGGTTTTTAGTGATGATGCAGCTTTGAGAGCAAGCGATCGGCTATGCCCTGCTTCTGAGCCGGCGTTGCACTGGCTGTGGGCTTCGCTTCTTCTGCAGAAGCAGGCTTTGCCGTTTCGCTTTTGCCCTTTTCGCTCGTTCCCAGTGGAGCGGTGATGATCTGCGTGCTTTCCTCTTTGCCCAGCTTCGGAGAAATCGGCGATTGCAACGCCTGTCCCTGAATATATTGCACGATAAGCGAGATCCTTCGATTGGAGGGATCGAGCGGATTCTGCGGCAGGCGCAGGCGCTGGTCTGCGTATCCACGAACCTGCGACACCTGGTCGGGACGCAGCCCGGAATCTTCCATGATGCGGCGAGCAGCATTGGCGCGATCCGCAGAGAGCTCCCAGTTGCCGTAGCTCGCGTTGGTAGAGTAGGGCTGAGAGTCGGTGTGGCCTTCAATCGAGAGGCGATTGGGAACCACACCCAGCTGCTTGGCGAGCACACCGAGAATCTCGCGGCCATCGCTGCTGAGGTTGGCGCTTCCCGAATCGAAGAATGTTCCGTTCTTCGATTCGAGCAGCTCGATGCGCAAGCCCTCCGGTGTCACGGTCATCTCAATCTGTTTGGAGAGAGCTTGGAAGTCTTTAGCCTTAAGGAGCTCGTGCTGCAGGCGATCTTTCAACTGCTGAATATTGTCGCCGGACACGGGTGTATTGTTGTCTTCGCCGGCCTTGTCGGTGCCGTTCATTTTTGACACTCCAAGTGGATCGTTGAAGTATCCGGCAACCGCCTTGCGCACGTGTTCGCTGGTGTTGAGCAGCCAAAGCACAATGAATAAAGACATCATGGCGGTTACAAAATCTGCATAAGCCACCTTCCACGCGCCTCCGTGATGGCCCCCGTGGCCTGAGACCTTCTTGATAATGATGATGTTCTTTTTGCTCATGCGATCTTCTGTTCGCCTTCAACCGCAGCGGCAGCCTTTCCGGTGCAGGCAGCTTCCACTTCCTCAAAGGTTGGACGGACGTGCGTAGGAATGGCGCGGCGAGCGATCTCCACTGCTTGTACAGGAGCGTTGCCTTTAATGAAGGAAATCATCAGCACGCGCAGCACGTAGAGATACGCGTGCTCCTCATCGGACGATTTCCCCATGTTGACGCCAAGAGGTCCGACGAGACCGTAGCAGAGCAAAATGCCCAGGAAGGTTCCGACCAGCGCCGCCGCCACCTTATGCCCGATCTCCTCCGGTGGTCCGCCCAGCGCGCCCATGGTGATCACCACACCGAGCACAGCGGCGACAATGCCCAGGCCAGGCAGCGAGTCAGCAACCGTCGTCAATGCCGTGATGGGCTCGTGGGCGCACTTATGCTGCACTTCCATATCGAGGTCCATCATCTGGTCCATGTCAAATGGCTCGACGCCGCCGGTAACAGCCATGCGCAGCGTGTCGCAGACAAAGTGGCGAACATGATGATCCTTGATGAAGTCTGGATAGGCTTTGAAAATTTCGCTCTCGTCCGGCTTTTCGATATCCGCTTCAATCGAGAGCATGCCGGAGCGGCGAACCTTGTTAAGCAGCTCGTACATCATCTTGAGCGAAGAGACATAGCGGTCCTTGCCGAAATGCGACGAACCAAAAGCACCGGTAAGCCCGGAGATGATGCCTTTCAGGGTGTGCATGGGATTGGCAATGAGCAGGGTACCGATGGCTGCGCCGCCGATGATGATGACTTCCGACGGCTGGAAGAGTACGGCGAGGTGGCCCTTTTCCATCAGAAAGCCAGCGATAACGGCTCCAAAGACCAGCACAATTCCAATGATGGCGAACATCGCTGCGGGCTCTCCTTGCCGTACCGGCAGACACACAACGCCCGTTCCATACCCCAGCACGGACGGCCGTTCACCGGACACCTGTTTGCTCTATCGGCGAAGAGGCGGAGCGCCTTAGTTCAGAAGAGATCTGCGGCGAAGGGATCGCGCAGAGCACAAAAGCGAAATCGCAGAGCTTCCGCCAGAGATGCGCATATCACATCGCCTACGAAAATCTTTTCGGACGGGAGCGAAGGGCCTCAGTGAGAACAGCTGCCTGATCCGCGCCCGTGCCTGCTCACTGCTCTGTGGTGGGAATACGGACGATGAACTCCGTCTTGCCTGGCAGCGATTCGAAAGTGATCTTGCCATGGAACTGGCCGACGACGATGCGATGGGCAATATCCAGACCAAGACCAGTGCCCACGCCGACCGGCTTGGTCGTAAAGAAGGGCTCGAAAATGTGGTCGCGAAACTCTTCTGGAATACCTGAACCCTGATCCGCAATCCCCACACAGACCTCGCTTCCGTCCATCCAGGTACGGATGATCAGCTTGCCGCTTTCCGGCGAAGCATCGATGGCGTTATCGAGAAGATTGGTCCACACCTGACTTAGCCCGGCGCCCGTAGTCTTGATAGTAGGCATGCCGTTTGAGAAAACCTTCTCGATGCTCAGCTGCTTGTTGCGGAATTTATGAGCGAGGATGGTCAGCGTGCTCTGAATACTTTCGTGTATGTCGATTTCACGCGCGCGATTCTTGTCGTCATACGCATACTTCTTGACTGCGATGACCAGATCAGTGACCCGGGCAATGCTCTCTTCAATCGTTCCTACCAATTGCATGCTGGAGATAAGAGACTCCAGCCAGTTGAGACAATCAGAGAGGATTTCCGGAGGAAAGGCATGGTGCGCGCATACGAGGTCATCGTACTGCCAGCCCACCTGGACCAGCGTAGGAGCCAGCTTCCACGCGTTTTCGACGTGGGCGTCTTCGAGCCACTGCAGCAACTCATCCTCTGCGTCGGCCTGCTCCATCGATCCCATGGCGGACATCTTGCAGGTAAGGGCCTGTTCCTGCAATTGCGCCATGCATTTCTTTTGTTCGACGCTAAGTGGAGCTTCCGACAGGCGCAAACTAATATGCTGCAGCCGGGTAAGGTTTTCCCGAAGCTGCGATGCAGCCCTGCGGGCGGCCGCGCCAGGATTGTTCAGCTCATGCATCAGACCGGCAGCCAGCGTGCCGAGCGATATCAGCTTCTCGCGATGAAGGGTTAAGACCTGGTAGGCCTCAAGACGCCGTCCCATATTGGCCAAAACACCGGCGCGAACCACCGGACAGGTGCTCATCAGATTCCAGAAACTTGATCCACTTACGCGGACGAGTCTCGAATCTTCGACTGCTTCCACATGTACTGGAGCCGCCGGTGTACCGGTAAGCAACGGCACTTCACCAAAGGTGTCGCCTGCCTTCAGGGTGCCCATCAGGGTGGACCCGCCATCCGCCTCAGCCTTGAGAGCGCGCAACTCGCCCTTGAGAAGAACCCAGTAAAAGAGATTGGTATCCCCTGTCTCGACGACGACTGAGCCGGCAGAGACCTCGGCCACATCAACGGTGCCGAGACAATCGAGGTCCTGTTCCTTGACCTGTTGAAAAATGGGTATCTGCTTTAATTCCGCCAGTAATTCGCGCGCCGGAACAGTGGTTGTGGACAGATTATTTTGCTTCTCTTCCATCTCTTCGTCGTTTCACCCTGCAGCCGGTGTCCAAAATCGCGTGGCGTCCTGCCGGTCGATCACTTCAAACGCACCACGCCGCTTCGGAACACATCGGCCAAGTCACAAAATTCTGCAGCTTTAAAAATCAGCGCCTAAAAGCGCGCCAAATACTGGTGCATAAACTGCACCGCTATCGAACCTTCGCCTACTGCTGACGCGGCCCGCTTTACTGATCCGTGCCGCACATCGCCGGCGACAAAAACCCCCGGCATGCTGGTTTCCAGCAGATACGGTGCCCGCTCTTCTTTCCAGATGCGGGGATATTTCCCCTCCACCTGAAGATCGGGGCCAGACAAGATAAAGCCGTTAGGATCACGCATGACACTGGCGGGCAGCCAGTCGGTCGAAGGCGCCGCCCCTATGAATATAAAAAGCGCGCTTGCCGGACGGACACTTTCACCCTCAGCATTTCCGACTTTTATGCTCTCCAAACGACCCTCTCCGAACGCTTCAAGCACCTCAGATCGCGTTTCAACCCGGATATTGGATGTTTCAGCGATCTGATTGATTAAATATTTCGACATGCTTCGTTCCAGCGAGTCGCCGCGAACCAGCATGGTTACACGACCGGCATATTTCGAGAAGTGCATGGCTGCCTGCCCCGCCGAATTCGCCCCGCCGATAATGAAAACCTCCTCATCCTGGCAGGATCGGGCTTCGACCAGGGCAGCGCCGTAATACACCCCAAGTCCGGTCAGCCGGTCGACGCCCGGCGCATCCAGCCGGCGATAGTTTACGCCGGTAGAAACGAGGCAAACGTGGCTCGAGACTTCCCGTCCATCTGATAGACAGGCAAAGCGATATTGACTATCGGCACGAATCATTCCGACTCGTTGAGTCAGAAATTCGGCTCCGAAACGGGTAGCCTGGACGTAAGCGCGCCGGGCCAAGTCCGCTCCGCTCAAGCCACTCGGAAATCCCAGATAATTCTCGATCCGTGAGCTCGACCCGGCCTGCCCGCCTGGCGCCTCCGGTTCGACGACAAGAGTGCGCAAACCCTCTGAAGCCCCGTAAACCGCGGCCGCCAGACCTGCAGGTCCTGCTCCGATCACAACCAGATCGTAGAAATCCTTCGCTGCGTGAGTGCTAAGTCCCACTCTTTCAGCGAGTTGAATCTGCGACGGCTGAACCAGTGTGCTTCCGTCGGCGAACAGCAGTGCGGGAAGCTTGGAGTCATCCAGCTTGTTCCGCCGCATCAGTTCCACAGCTTCCGCATCCCGTTCGGGATCGAGCCAGACGTACGGAACCTGGTTGCGGGAGAGGAAATCGCGAACCTGGTAGTCCTGGAGGGACCAGCGCGGACCGATCACGCGCAGACCGTCGAACGGAGCCCGATAGGCCTGGTTCCAGTTTTCCAGCAGATCGTCCAGTACTGGGTAAAGCTGTTCCTCGGGAGGATCCCAGGGTTTCGTCAGGTAATAGTGGATCTTCGCAGTATTGATGGCCTTGATTGCCGCCTCGGTATCGGCATAGGCCGTTAGTAGGGCGCGCTTTGCCTCAGGATAGACAGACTGCGATTTCTCCAGAAAGTCGACGCCGGACATGCCTGGCATGCGCTGATCGGAGAGGAAAAGCGCGATTGTGTCTCCGCGCTGCTTCAATTGTGCGCAGGTGTCCAGCGCGGCCTGGCCGGAGCCGGCTCTCATAATCCGATAGGTAGCACCGTACTTCCGCCGCAAATCCTGAATAACGGCTTCCAGCACACTGATATCGTCGTCTACCGCTAAAATGACTGGCTTTCCCATGGCTGCAACCAGTGTATTACCTCCCTCAAGGCGAAGACCAAAATGGGAATTCCAACGATTTTCTAATGGATGCGGCCGATTTTCTGTGTACACTCATCAGTTTCTAAAGTAACCTGACTTCACAACACCCTACTTGATTCATAGCTTTCCCTATGCGTAGGAGCTTCAGAGGCATCTGGAGCTTGGTCGGTACTCAAGTGTCCAATCGAGAGACACAGAGGCCGTTTGCACATGCAGCGTCGATATGCGTGAGTATGCATGGTTTATGCGTATTCACCAATGATCGACAAGGGGAGAGTCTGTGCCTTTCACAAGCGGATTCTCTGAGCACAATCTCAGGAACGATGGAAGAGACGACATGAACAAGATGATTCTTGCTGACAATCAGGCAATCTTCCGGGCGGGAACGGCCAAAATTCTGGCCATGGAAGATGACTTCCGTATCATCGCGCAGTGCAGCGATGCGGATCGCCTTTACCAGACCTTGGAAACTTTCCGGGGAGCGACGTTCATCTTCGCTTCTGCGTTAAAACTGAACCTCCAGCACTTCATTGAGCGCGTTCACACTCAAGGAAGCCGTTCCATCGTCATTGCGGAAAACAACGAATCCACGCAGCCGTTTATTTCGGCCGGCGTCGATGGAGCAATACACCGCTGCGTCACTGGTCCAGGACTGATTGATTGCGCGCGCCGAGTAAACCGGGGCGAGCGGGGTGTGGTGGCGGCGAGCGTTGGAATCAGCCCCCTTGAAGAAGATCTGGTGGGTACGCGCGTTCGGGACCGTTTAACGCCCAAGGAAATGAAGATCGTCGCGCTGATCGTACAAGGCTGCAAGAACAAGGAAATCGCGATGCGATTGACCACCACGGAGCAGGTCATTAAGAACTATCTGCGCAGCATCTACGACAAGACTGGCGTGTCTGATCGATTGGAACTTGCCCTATTTACGATCCACCATCGCATCCTTGCTGAAGCAGCAGCGGCAGCCGGAGATGTCATGCTGCAGGCAAATTAACTGCGGGCATAAAAGGTACAGCCTCCCGTCCATTTGCAAAAAATCACCGGCCTCCTCAATTTATCGGACCAGTTGCACAGCTGGCGAAAATTGAGGGCCGGTGAAGGTAGCAATCTTACCGTGATGTCGATAAATCAGGGATGGGGACTGAGAGTTTTGCTGGATCTTACTTCCAGCAGAATTTTCAGCACCTGCAGTAACTCTCGAGAATCGGCAGGTTTCTCAAGATAAATATCTGCCAGTGGCTCCGCGGATTGAAAGGCTTCCCCCACATATCCCGAAACCACAACAACCGGCAGACTCAATCTCGACTTAGCCGCCAGGACGACATCTCTCCCGCTATCGTTCTCAAATCTCCAATCGGTAATTACAGCGTCGTATTTTGTGGCTTCGAGCTCCTGGATCGCAGCCGCGACGGAGAAGCACGGCGTAACGATGTAACCAGCTTCTTCCAATATCTCTTTTTTCAGAGAAACCGCTGAGGGCTCATCATCCACGCACAATATTTTAGGCACAGAATCCCCCCAGTTCTCGCCTATTGTGCTGAAGGTTCGGCCCTGTGTCAATCGCAAGAATATTGGGGTTACTGAGTAACTAATACTGCTTCGCTCTCATCACTTACTCAGTTTTTCGGCAATCGACTTAGCCTGAGTAAATAAGTAGAGATAATCTGGTCCGCCCGCTTTGGAATCGGTTCCTGACATATTGAAACCGCCAAAAGGATGGGCGCCCACCATTGCACCGGTGCATTTGCGGTTGAAATATAAGTTACCAACATGATATTCGCGACGGGCACGATCCAGTTTCTGCGCGTCAGCCGAGTAAACAGCGCCGGTCAAGCCAAACTCAGTGTTATTCGCGATATCCAAAGCATCGTCGTAATCGCGAGCCTTGATCAACGCGAGCACAGGGCCGAATATCTCTTCCTGAGAGATACGCGCACCGGGAGCGACATCGGCGATCACAGTAGGTTCGAGAAAATAGCCGCCCTCGGCTGTCTCAACTGCATTGCCACCGGCGATAAGCCGGCCTTCCGACTTACCGATCGAAATATACTCCTGGATAGATTTCATCGCCGCCGCATTCACGACGGGCCCCATATTTTGATTGGTAGCAGGGTCGCCGATAGTAAGTTGACTTACCCGTTCCCGCACACGCTCGACGAAGACATCGTAGAGAGGCTCTTCAATAATGGCGCGCGAGCAGGCCGAGCATTTCTGACCGCTGAATCCGAAGGCCGATGCGACTACACCTTCTACTGCAGCATCAAGATCCGCGTCGGCACTTACAACAATCGAATCCTTGCCGCCCATTTCGAGGATCGTGCGCTTGATCCATATCTGGCCGGGCTGGGTCTTTGCGGCGCGTTCGTGTATATCAAGTCCCACTTCCTTTGAGCCCGTAAAAGCGATGAAACGGGTCTTCGGATGTTCGACAATAGCATTCCCAAAAGTAGCTCCCGATCCGGGACAGAAATTGACCACGCCTCCCGGCATGCCCGCTTCTTCGAGCACATCGACGAAGCGCGCAGCAATGGTGGGCGAGTCGCTCGACGGCTTCAAGATGACCGTATTGCCGGTGACGATCGCTGCCGCAGTCATGCCGGCCATAATGGCGAAGGGAAAATTCCACGGAGGAATGACCGCCCCGACTCCAAGCGGAATGTATTTGAGCTCGTTACGCTCGTTCGGGTACGCGATGGGCGTCGTGGCTTGTGCGAGGCGCAGGGCCTCGCGCGCGTAGAACTCTAGGAAGTCGATCGTCTCCGCCACATCGGCATCGGCCTCAGCCCAGTTCTTGCCCACTTCGTAAGTAAGCCATGCGCAAAACTCGAACTTGCGCGTGCGGATGATATCCGCAGCGTGCAGAAGAAGCGAGGTACGGTCTTCCACCGAAGAGTACTTCCAGGTCTCGAAGGCAGAGAGCGCCGCCTGCATCGCCTTTTCGGCGTGCTCTGCACCGGCCTTTTGATGGATACCTACGATCTGCGCGGGCCGCGCCGGATCTCGCGACTCGATCTTGCCCGAGGTGCGCAAGCGCTCACCGCCGATGACCAGTTCATACTCATGGCCCAGCATGTCGCCAACCCGCGTCAGCGCTTCGCGCATGGCGTGAGCATTTTCATGCTTGCTGAAGTCGATGAACGGCTCGTTGCGGAACTCGCCCTGGGGAGACCGGGGCAGGATGACAGTGGGAGACTGTAAGGTAGCCATAACCGGCTAGTTTAGAGCATTTCGCGAGTTGACGTTTGAAACGCTGGCCGGGTGCGGCGCGACTTCTCCGTCCCACAAGCGCGCCTGACCCGATTTCCCAGCCTATGCCCAACAGGAACTAGAACTTATACGCAACGCCCGTGGAGAGAATCGGGTAATAGCGAATCCACTGCAAATCTTTCTGAAGCTTCTGAATCTGGCCGGTGATGTTGGCCTGAACAGACGGATCGGTCGCAATCTGGCCGCAGTTCATGTCGTCCGGCGCGTTGCAGACGGTTCCGTGGAGGTTCAGGCTCACAGTTGCGTCGCCGGTGTGGGCGAAGCCCACTTCGAACGGGAATGACAGATGCTTATGCTCACGGCGCGAGACCCAATTGCCCCAACCCAACGTGAACATCGGAGCAGCTGTCTTGAAGTGCACCGAGCCCGTCCCGGCTACAGGATCAAAAGTGCTGCTGTAATAGTTGACGTCGTTGAGTGTGAAGGATTCTCCGCCCGCGATGCCACCCTGCGCGCTCACCCGATTCTGGTTGTTGAAAAGGAATCCAGGACTGAGGTGAAAGGTGCCATGAAACGGGAACCAGTCGACGCTGGCCTGCAGTGAGCGAAAGTGAAGATGACCGGAATAGTCTGCTCCGTCATCAGTACCGGTCAGGCTGTAGCTGAAGAAGTTCATGCCCAGGCGAACATTGATGGGCCGGATCACACGCCCGGCGATTCCAACGCCGACGCCCAGAGGACTTGTATATCCGCCGATCGCAACTCGCGAAAGTGGGCTTTCCCAGCTTCCTGAGGGCGCAGGCTGGCCGCGGGTAATTGCGGCCGACGGGGTTGGCGCTTCCACCGCATCGAACGACGCGAGGCCATCACGGCTGGAAGACATAAAAATTGGCGATGACGCGCTTGCCGTATTTATCTGAGCGTCGACACCGGTTGCGCCTGCGATACAGAGGGCCGAAATAAAAACCGCTCGCATGTAGGTGGGCATCGAGGGCTTCCTTGGGATAAAAGTCAACAATGCAGGGAAATAAAGGCGTCCGGCATCAGCAAGCTCGAAGATCCGGTGTCGCCATGCGAAGCTTCTTGTTTCTATCCGCTCTTATTTGGATCAGGGATGCCCTGATGAAATCGCTCGGGCAGGACACCCTTAACCTTTGTGGTCAACGGCTTCGCTCGCTCCGTGCATTATCGGCAGCCTTGCACTTTTTTCTATGCAAGGGCACGGTACCTCCCGTTTCCATGACGATGTCATCAAAAAACGCGGAGACGCGGCTGTTAAAATGGTTCCCAGCCGCATCCCATGAGCCATGCGACTGCCGCCATTCACGTGGAAGAGCTGCATCTGGTTCATGACGGGAGTCACGGCCGCGCTGCTCGGCATTTATTTCCTGATCGCAGCACTATATAACGCTAGGCCGCACACGCAGATCGTGCCGCAACCGTCCGCGCCTTCTATGATCAGGCTTCGCCTACCGATACCTTTCACCGATTGAGCCGGTTCACGGCATGCAGTTCGGGGATCAACTGCCCGCAGTGATCTCTTCGGTGCGGCGAGACATTTTTGCGGTGCGCTCGATCTTGTCCCAGTTGAATGGCCGGCCGTCGATGGCACGCTTGATTGTCTTGAAGAGCACCACCGAAAAAACCTGACGATAAGTGAAGCGCTGCAGCCAGATGTGAAAGAGAAGCCATCCGTCACCTTTGCTCGACGGATGGCGGCGCTCCAGCGAGAAAGCCAGCGCCGAAGTGACAAAATCGATGATCAGGAAGGCCAGGAAGTAAGTGAGCAGCTTCAAGAAGCTGGCAGAGCTGGCAGCTTCGGGATGGAAATGCTTGTCGACGAAGTAGTGAATGGTCCCCGCGACAAACATGAGATCGATGAACGGCGAGACCAGCGGCAGCATGATCTGAAAGATCACAATATTCGGCAGCGCGAACAACCCCATCGCCGGATTCGTCCGGAAGGCATGCTTATGCTTGAAGACCGCCTGCAGGGTTCCAAATGACCAGCGGAACCGCTGACGCATCAGTCCCCGGGCGTTGATGGGCGCTTCGGTGAAGGCCAGGGCGCGATCTTCGTAAATCACTTTGTATCCATGTTCGAGCAGATTCATGGTGAGATCGGCGTCTTCGGCAACAGTATTGATGGGATAGCCGCCGGCCTTGAGCACAGGTTCGGTACGCCATGCGCCTATGGCTCCGGGAACGACGGTCACAATATTGAAGAGATCGAGAGCGCGCCGCTCAAAGTTCTGGCTGGTGATGTATTCGAGCGCCTGCCAGCGGGTCCAGAGATTGACGCGGTTGCCGACCTTGGCATTTCCGGCAACGGCTCCAACGCGAGGATCGGCAAAGTGGCGGACGAGCCCGGAAATAGCGTCGGGGGCGATCACGGTGTCTGCATCGATGCCGACATAGATATCTTCTTCCAGCTGCTGCAAGGCGAAGTTGAGAGCCTCGGCTTTACCGGCATTCGGCTTGGTGAGTACGGTAAGCCGGCCCTGAGCGATCTCCTTCGGATAAGCATCGCGTGCGACCTCAAAGGTGTTATCCCTCGAACCGTCGTCAATCACGATCACGCGAATATTTGCATAATCCGACTTCAGCACCGAGCGAATGGTGCGCACAATGACCGTCTCCTCGTTGTACGCCGGGATCAGCACCGCGACACGCGGAGTGAATTCGCCCGGCGGTACGCGGCGGCGGCGAATGCGATCGATCAGCGCAAAGATACCCACCAGAATCAAACGCCCGCTCATCAGCACATCGCCGATAAAGAACACGTCGACGACGAAATGCCGGAAGAATCCATAGAAGAAAAATGCCACCGAATCAATACGCGCCTGCCAGCGCATTTTGGATGAGATGGGCGGCATCACTTCGGCCGTAGTCTTTCCCATCAGCTCCGACACCGGCACGATCTCGTACCCGTGGGCGCGCAATGTAGTGATCAGCAGAGGCAGCGCGGCGACGGTCGCCGAGCGATTGCCGCCTCCGTCGTGCATGAGAATGATGCTGCCGCGCTTCCACGGCGTGTCCATATTCTTGAGGTAGCTAAGTACGTTGTTGGTAATCTCTTGCGGCGACTTGCTCGGATGCTCGTTCCAATCGTCGGTGTCGATCTTGTTCCCGACGATGGTATAGCCCATCTGTTGAATGCGGTCAGCGGGCGCGGCCTGATCGTTCGTTTCCGGCTCCTGATCGATGGAGTACGGGGGACGGAAATAGAGCGGCTGAATACCGAGCTTTGAACCAAAAAGCCGCTCTGTAAAATTCAGCTCGAGGCGAAGCTGACCATCGGAGATTTCACTGATATCCGGATGCGTCCAGGTGTGGTTGCCAATCTCGTGCCCTTCACGGATGTAACGCTTGAGCAGACCCGGATTGTCAACCGCCTGCTCCCCAATGACCATGAAGGTAGCCTTGACGCCGTATCTCTTGAGGATATCCAGAATCTTTGGCGTCCAGGTAGGATCGGGGCCGTCGTCAAAGGAGAGCGCGACCTTGTTCGGCACATACCCATACTGCTGCGTGACGTAGGACTTGGGGAGCAACGTCATTTGCTCGTCGGTGATGGTGAAGTTATCTGCATCCATGCTCACGGTGCGAGTGCCGTTCTTCGGCCGCGAAACGATGCGCAGGATGTCCCCCTCGCCTTCGGTATCCACATCGATGCCCGGAGGAACTTTCTCCAGCAGCTTAGGGGCATCCGTTGCGCTGGGATGATCCCAGACCGACCACAGGGAGCCGTCCTCCATACCCAGCCGCCACAGCGCAAAGGTGCGGATTCCCATCTGGCGCGACGCCCGCATTTCATTCAGCGCAGTTACACCATCGAGAAACCACACCTGATGGCGAACGTGCGCGTCTTCATCGTCGTAGGCAAAGTGGGCGTTGAGCTCGTCGCCTTCAAGATGGACGTCTGCATCTGAATCTTCTGCCCGCTGCCAGGCTTCCTGCACACTGAGGTCTTCCGAATCGAGCACCTTCGTCGACGGCTTCTTGCCTTTCTCAGGGAGCGGTACTGACCAGTCATACGCGTAGTTTCCGATACCGCAGATCAGCTTCTCTTTCGGGATCGCTTTCAGTGCACGGGCAAGGTTGCCCTCGAACCAGTCCTGCGCGGCGATTGGACCGGGCTCGCTCTCCGTCTCGTGCTGGTCGTAATTCATCAGAATCACGCCATCGGTATTCTTCCCAAATCCCTTTAGAACCTTGTCCGAGACGCTGATCTGTGCGGCGATGTACAGGCGCAGATTTTTGGCGTGAAAATCGTTGTGAAGCTCGCCGATCCAGTCCACGTATAACTTCAGGTCATCATCCGGCACCTGCTCGAAATCGAGTACGATGCCGTGATAGCCCGGATTGGCGGAGAGAAACTTGTCGAGCTGAAGATGCAGATTCTCACGCGCCTTTGAGCTCTCCAGCATCTCGCCAATCACGTCGCCATCCCATCCCGCCGTCATCGGGTTGTAGTCGTTGAGCATGGGAAAGACTTCCATGTCATCCTTGGTGACGGTCAACAGACGATGAATTTTGTCCTCAGGATCCACACCGTGGACCACATTCTGGCTGTCAACGACGCGGTACAGACTTACGGGAAAGAGCGGCGTCGCTCCGATCAGGTTGCCATCCGGCTTCAGGACATGCAGCCAGTCGGGAAAGAGCATGTCAATCTGACGCAGGTGCGCTTTCAGCGAGGAGTAGTCGGCATCGCCGTTCATGTAGAACGCGGCGCGCAGGCCTTCCTCGGTATTGAGAGGAATCTCCGATGCCAGGCGGTGTGTGATGCGTCTGGATGGCTTCGCGACGTTCTTCTTTAGCTGATCGCCGACACGCTGCTCTTTGAGCGCCTTGTAGTTGCGCTTCTGCGTCGGCAGCAGAAGGTCGGGAAGCGTCTGCTGCTTGACCACGCTGAAGAAGAAGATGACCAGCACAACCGTGGAGATAACGCCGGTAACGTCTAAAACGCGCCTGAGACGTCTCCATCGCTTCAGTTGTGGGTCGTAGAAAACCTGTTTCATCGTGATTGTGGGTGGTCTTCCCTACTCTACAAGAGCGCGATTCCTTGAGGGCAAGACGAGCTGAACTCCTTTTAGCTTACGCTGGTCAATGTTTGGATGCATCTGCATCGGACGCGCCTATTTTGTATGATTCATTTTCATGCGTGCCGCGCTTCCTCGTCACTGGTGGGTTGGTCTCATTGCGCTTATGGGCGGAGTCGCGCTGCGCCTTTGGTTTATCCACGCCTACCCAGAGGTGCAGGGCGATCCGCTCATCTACGGCAGCATCGCCAAAAACTGGATGCTGCACGGGGTCTACGGCACGACCACCAGCGGAGCGCTCCAGCCCACGCTGATACGGCTGCCGGGATATCCTCTCTTTCTTGTGCTCTGCTTCAGGCTCTTCGGCATGGAGCACTATCACGCCGTGATGTATGTGCAGACGGCCATCGACCTGGGCACATGCCTCCTGGTCGCCGCGGTCGCAAATCACATCTGGAACGAGAAAGCGGGGTGGTGGGCGTTGTGGCTGGGCGCAATGTGTCCCTTTACGGCAAATTACTCCGCAACTCCGCTGACCGAGACACTCGAGCTGTTCATGATCGCGCTTGCGATGTACGGCCTGCTGCGGTTTCTCGATGCGCCGGCGTGGAAATGGGTCCTGCTGCAGGCCTTTGCCTGGTCCTACGCTGCCCTGCTCCGGCCGGACGGCGCTCTGCTGGCGGTGGCGCTGTGTCCGGCGATGCTCTGGTACGGGCGCAAACGCTGGGGCACGACACGCATGGCGAAACTTGCCATAGCCGCTGGACTGCTCTCCGTGTTGCCCTTTGTCCCGTGGGCCATCCGCAACTGGCGGACCTTTCACGTCATCCAGCCGCTGGCGCCCCGCTATGCTACTGATCCCGGCGAAGACACGCTGCCCGGCTTCAATCGTTGGACGAAGACCGTCTGCGTCGATCTCACCTGCACCTGGGAGGTCTACTGGAACGCCAACAGTGACCAGATCAAGCTCGAGACGCTGCCCTCCCGCGCCTTCGATTCGCCGGCGCAATATGCGCAAACCCGCGATCTGCTGGCAGATTACAACCGGACGACGACACTTTCCCCAGAGCTCGACAATCGCTTTGCGCAACTGGCGGCAGAGCGTATCCACGATCGTCCTCTGCGTTACTATGTTGAGCTGCCGCTCGCCCGAGTAGCCGACATGTGGCTGCGTCCACGCACCGAGCTATTGTGGATCGAGCTGCGCTGGTGGGAGTATCACCTGCATCATGCGGAAACGGAGTTCGCCGCAGCCTATGCCGGACTCAACCTGCTCTATCTGCTGCTCGCACTGTGGGGATTGCGGCGCTGGCCATTGCTGTCAGGCGCGATGGTCGTCTTCATCCTGCTGCGCTGCGCCCTGCTGGCGACGATCGAAGCTCCGGAGCCGCGCTATACGCTGGAGTGCTTTCCCATGGTGATCGCACTGGCGGGCGTGGGGCTTGCGCCCCGGAAGCGCGCCGCTACTTGTGATACACCTTCTGGGTCCCCGCAGCTATTTGTAGACTGAAGGCACTTTCGGGAACGCTGTTCAGCTTGATGTTCGAATAGTTGGCTATCCGATAGTCGCCGCCATCCTGAAAAATCTGCTGGCGCAGCGAAAGGCCGCGTTTGGGATCGATCCAGATGGTGATGTGGCTGAACTGGTTGCTAGGCGCACCCTTCGGAGTGAGATCCAGCTTAGCCGTATCTGTGCCATCGATAGTTTCGGTGCCCTGATAGGCGATGTTCCAATCACGCGCGAGATCTTTGCCACTGCCCCCGAAGCCGAGCGAGAGGTACTTCTCGTTATCCGCGCTGGCGCTGAGAATGGTTTCCTGTTTCACAGATGGCTGATAGAAGTCGATCTCTGTGCCCTTGTAAAGCACATCCTTGACGGCTGGCTGATCGTTGTCGGTCTTGATGTGCATCACCATCTCGGTGGCGCCGGCAGAGCGGCGGAAGGCGATCGTACCCTTTTGAAGGTCATGGCTCTGCACGACGGCGGTGTACTGGTCGGCAATCAGATCGGCTTGCGCACTCTGGAACTTCGCCGATGCCGCATCCATCTCGGCCAGGACCTTCTGCAGGTCTGCATTTTGCGCGATGGCTGGCGCGGACACGAAAGCCACGCCCAGCGCAGCCGCGAGATACAACTGATTCGTTCGCATTTTCATAGTAGAGATGACACCAGTCCGCCAATTAGGATGCGCGGAGGCGCCTGAATGTTCCTTCGCGGAGGGAAATGGGATTTAGCGATGGGCCCAGACGCGGTAGGCAGTGATCTTGCCGTGCGGTTCTTTGACCGCCTGATAGCGGTCCACAACCACCGGACCGGATACCGCCTGAATCTGCTGCTGCAGCTGCGCATCCAGCGTTGAGCTGGCGGCGCTCACCGAGCCGGCGGGGATGTCGTACACATAGCTTCCCGGGCCAGCGAGCTTGACCAGCACGTTGCCTGCGGCCAGCTTCTCCGGTTGCGGCCGATCTCCGAAGTTCCACACATGCGGAGTCAGGAAGATGAAGGCCAGGATCAGCGTCACCATCACGTCATAGTGGAAACTTCCCCGCTCGTATGTCCAGAAGAGATAGCTTCTCAGAATTTTTCCCACGTCCTGTTTCTCCTTACCGCTCAGTGCGAGGCCGGATCACGGTTTCGCCTCCCATATAGGGTATCAGCGCCTCGGGGACTTTCACCGATCCATCGGCCTGCTGATAGTTTTCGATGATGGCCAGCCAGGTGCGGCCGATCGCGAGTCCGCTGCCATTGAGGGTATGCAGATATGCGGTCTTGGACTGCCCCTTGGGCCGGTAGCGGATGCTGGCGCGGCGTGCCTGGAAATCTCCGAAATTGGAGCAGGAGGAGATTTCACGATAAAGCTGTTGGCCAGGCAGCCACACCTCAAGGTCGTAGGTCTTGATGGAAGCGAAGCCCATATCCCCGGTGCAGAGCAGCATGCGGCGGTAAGGCAGGCCGAGGCGCTCGAGGATGGTCTCGGCGTTGCTCGTCAGCTTCTCGTGCTCGGCTTCGCTCTCTTCGGGCCGTGTGAACTTCACCAGTTCCACCTTCTGGAACTGGTGCTGGCGGATGATGCCGCGCACGTCCTTGCCATAGGAGCCGGCTTCGGAGCGGAAGCATGGCGTGTAGGCGACGAGAGACTCTGTGAGCTGCGCGTCGTCCAGCGTTTCGTCGCGATAGAGATTCGTCACCGGAACTTCGGCCGTGGGGATCAGCCAGTGGTCGTTGTCGCGGTAGACGCCGGGCTGATAGCCCTCCTCGTCTACGCAGCGGAAGAGGTCTTCGGCGAACTTCGGCAACTGGCCGGTGCTGTACAGGCTTTTGCTGTTGACCATGACCGGCGGCAGGATTTCGGTATAGCCGTGCTCCCGAGTATGAATGTCGAGCATGAAGTTGGCCAGAGCGCGCTCCAGCCTGGCGCCGGCTCCCCAATAAACGGCGAATCGTGCCCCTGAAACCTTCGCCGCGCGCTCCAGATCGAGAATGCCGAGCGCCTCTCCGATTTCCCAGTGCGGCTTGGGCGTGAAATCGAACTTTGGAGGCTCGCCCCACAACTTGACCTCGGCGTTGTCATGCTCGCTCTTGCCCACCGGCACATCGTCAGCGGGCAGATTCGGAATTCGCATCAAGATGGCGCGCAGCTGCTCTTCGGCTTCGGCCGCGGACGCGGCGAGCGAATCCATGCGCTCCTTCAGCGCCTTGGTCTCTTCCATCACGGCCGTCGCGTCCTGACCGGACTTCTTCAACTGGCCAACCTGCGCGCTCAGGCGATTGCGCTCAGCCTGCAGCTTCTCCGACTCGGTGATGCGCTCGCGGCGGTTTTGATCGAGGGCCCGGAAATCACCCAACAGCGCGGCGGGGTCCTGTCCACGGTCGCGGAGCTTTTTCTCTACCAGCTCCAGGTTGGAGCGAACGAAAGACAAATCGAGCATAGGCTCTAGATTACTAAACCGAGCCGGATTCTGGGACGAGCGGAGGTCCGGGCTTAGTCGAGGTTGCGAAGGTAGCGAATCTCGTTGACCGTGGCATTCCAGACGGTATCGGTCCGGCTTATGCCATCCGGCATCCATTTGTCGGTACGGTAAAAGCGCTCGGCGCGAACATTGCCAGTCAGAATCCAGAGAAACGCCTTCGCGAATCCCTGGCTCAGCAGCTGTTCCCGGGCCGCCGCAATCAAGGCAACGCCAATGCCACGCCCCCAATACTCAGGATCGGCATAAAGCGCGCAGAGCTCACCGTGTTCGGGAAGAGACTCGTCGCGGGACGGCATGGTTGTTGCAAATCCGAGGATCAGTCCACCTTCTTTAGCAACTATGGTTTTAGGCTTTGCAGGGTCGATGCTGGCGAAATCGTACTTCTGCGCCCGATCCTCTGGGCGAAGGCCGTCGAGGTAGCCGTCCGGGAGCAGCGTCCGATAGGCCACCTGCCATGATCGGACGTGCACCCGCGCCACCGCCATTGCATCCTCGGGCTCAGCTACTCGTATCGACATGGCTCAGTATGCCACGATGCTTTCCGCGGCACGCCGGCCAGGGTAAGCACCCCAACAAATCGAAATAGCCAGCAGGCATGGCCAGTCTGCTTAGACGTTCCCAGTCAATCCTTGCGATACTGAAATCGTATGCTGACGCTCAAGCGCTTTGTCTCCCTCGTCATCGTCTGCACGCTCACTTTTGTCTCGACGCCGCGTGCAACGGCCAGCGCCTATGACGCGCATCCCAAGCTGGTAGTGGTGATCGTCCTGGATCAGTTCCGCGCCGACTACCTGGAGCGCTACCACGCGGACTTCAAGGGCCGCGGCTTCAAGCTTTTTCTCGATCACGGCGCGAATTTTCTCGACTGCTACTACAACTACGCGAATACCGAGACCGCGCCCGGACACTCGACTATCGGGACAGGCGCGTACACCGATGGCCACGGTATCGGCGGCAATGAATGGTGGGACCTGGCCCGCAGCAAGGACCATCCCGTCACCTCGGTCGAGGACGAACGCTATGCGCTGGTAGGAGTGCCCAGCAACGCGAAGCCAGCTCCCGGCTCGTCCCCCCGCAACCTGCTCGCGTCCACCTTCGGCGATGAGCTTCGTTTGGACACAACCGGCGCGTCGGCTGTCTATGGCGTTTCGCTGAAGGACCGCGCGGCCATCCTTCCGGCTGGCGCGACAGCGAACGGCGCGTTCTGGCTCGATCAGGCCTCCGGCCGCTTCATCACCTCAACCTACTACATGCAGCAGCTGCCCGACTGGGCGCAGACCTTCAACGACAGCGGACGAATCGACCAAGCCAAGCAGGAAGCCAACGTTCCCAACACCACAAACTTCTATGGGGACGTCGGTGCGACACCCGCTGCCGTGAGCTACGAGATCGACTTCGCCAAGGCGCTCATCACTGGCGCCGAGCTCGGCAAGCATGACACCACCGATGTGCTGATGCTGAGCATCTCGTCGACCGACATCCTCGGGCATCGCGTGGGTCCTGACTCGCCGCAACAACGGGCGATGGTGGACGCGGTCGATGTCGATCTCGACAGCTTTTTTACCTGGCTCGATAAAAATATTGAGGGCGGTCTGGGCAATGTATGGATTGCGTTGACGGCCGATCACGGTATCGCTCCGGTTCCCGCCGATGCGACCAAGCTAGGCTTGAACGCTGCCACCATCGATATGCAGAAGCTGACGGCAAACGTGAATGATGCGATCAACATGAAGTTCTCGCCGGGTGAGAAGGTGCAGTATCTGCTCACGCATCAATCGCTGCCTTATCTGGCACTGAACCCTCCGGCCTTCGATCGCGCGGGGATCAATGAACAGGAAGCGGAGCAGGCAGTGCAGAACGCTCTGCCCACGGCCTTCGCCGATCTGGTCAAGCCAGCAGATTTGAAGACTCCGGCGACCGCGAAGCTCCCCCCTGCGCCCGGGTTGTTCCGCAGCTACACGCGCCTCCAGATGGCCGGAGGCGAGTTGCCCAACACACCGTTTGGCCAGTTGATCGAGCACAGCTACACGCCTAATGGGGGCTGGTATGTGATGGTGATTCCCGATGCCTTCCAGATGGCCGCTTACTCATCCGGGGGCACCAACCACTTCACTCCGTATTCATACGATCGCCACGTGCCGCTCGATTTCTATGGGGCGCCCTTCGCGCCCGGCATCTATCACGGCCGCGTCGAGCCGGTGGATCTTGCCGCCACCTTCGCTTCGCTGCTGGGAGTAAATCAGCCTTCGGCGTCGGTGGGACACATCCTGACGCAGGCACTGAAACCGGCATCAGCGGTGACCTATCCTAAGCCGGTTCCCGTGCGGGCTCATACCACGCGCCGGACACGCGCAAAGGCATCCACGGAATGAGCGAGCATAAGCGTTGAAGACAGATATGCGGGTTCAGTTCGCCGGCATCGAGCTGGTGAATCCGGTCATCGCCGCCAGCGGCACATTCGGGTACGGCGTCGAGTTCGAAGAGATCGTCGATCTGGAGAAAATCGGCGGCGTCTCTACCAAAGGCATCTCGCGCGAGCCCATGGCCGGCAATGCGGCGCCGCGCATCATCGAGACCGCATCCGGGATGATGAATGCGATTGGCCTGCAGAATGTGGGCGTGCGCGCGTTTCTCGAAAAGAAACTGCCCGGGCTGCGGCGCTATCCGAAATGCGCCATCATCGTAAACGTCTTCGGCAACCAGGTGACAGATTATCTGGAAATCATCCGCCAGCTCAACGATGCCGAGGGTATTGCCGCCTATGAGCTGAATGCGTCCTGCCCGAACACAGATCACGGAGGCATGGCCTTCGGCACCGATCCGGTAACTCTGGACGAGCTGGTCTGGCGATCGAAGCAGATTGCAACGCGGCCGATCATTGTCAAGTTGTCACCGAATGTCACATCGATTCCAGCGATGGCGCGCTGCGCGCAGAAAGCGGGAGCGGACGCTCTTTCGCTGGTGAATACATTTGTGTCGCTGGCCATCGATATAGAAACGCGCCGGCCAAGGATCGCGAATGTCACGGCCGGGCTCTCCGGACCGGCTATCAAGCCGATCGCGCTGCGTATGGTATGGGAAGCTGCGAGAGCTGTGAGGATTCCCATCCTGGGGATGGGAGGGATCGTTACTGCTGAAGATGCGGTCGAATTCCTGATGGCTGGAGCCACTGCAGTGCAGGTGGGCACCGCGACCTATGCCGATCCACGCGCGGTGGAGCGCATCGCACGCGGGCTGGAGCAGTGGAGCACAAGGCACCACCTTGAGAAGGTCAAGGACATCATCGGAACCGTGGATGCATCAAAGAGCTAAATGCCTCAGCACTTCTCGTATTTCCAGTTGCGGGATTTGCCTTCAGCTATCCACTCAATAGCAGTGTCGAGCCTGCGCTGCCGAGTTGCTTCGGTCTTCGCATCGATCAGCCATTCGATATAGTCGCGGCGTTTACCCGGAGCGAATTCGTCGAAGACGGACTTCGCCTTTTTGTTCTTCTTGAGGGCCGCGGTAAAGTAATCGGGAACGGCCAACTCCGCTTTTGGCGGCCGCGTTTTTCTCAGTTGTATGGGACCAGGTGTGCCCTCATCGTTTAATTTGCATGCCTTTTTGACGTAGCCAACCATCAGGCGACGGGAAGGAAGATCTTTTAAGGTGGTGAGGTGGCCATAACGCTCGCGTGGGCTTTCAGCCTCGCCATCCTTCGCTGGATCCAAGACCTGACGTCCTTTCCAGAATCCAAACGCACAGTGCTGCTTAAACGCGGACATGTTGCACAGGATGCCCTTGTACATAAAGAACGGCATGCTCCACTTCATCGTCTCTTCTACGGTGGGACAGCCTTCGTGCACAATATCGCGGAGTTCATTGAGGATGGGCTGCGCGAAGGGTGCAGACTTCGCGATGTAGGCGTCGATGCGGGCATCTCTGTTTCCCATGAAGGACTATTCTGGCTTGCTCTTTGAATCGCGCGCAAGTGCAATTCTTCACGGTGCCAGCGACGCTTCGGGATCTGCAGACGAACATGATATGCTCCGGCGCATGTTGCGATCGACCGCTGTCATTCTCCTGAGCGTGCTGTGCGGCAGCCATTTCTCAGCGGCGCAAAGCACCGCTGCGCCCACGCCCGCAGATACGGCAGGCAAGACTTCAGTGCTCAGTCCCAGCGAAGCGTATCGCTACGCCATGCAGCCGTTCGTCGATGCCAGGAGCGCGCCGAATGATCTTACGGATGCTGACCAATGGGCTCTGGGCCTGGGTGCATCGCGCGCTCACGAACAGTGCGAGGCGCTTGTTCCCACCAAGCTGGAAGGGGAAGACCTACTGGCGATGGGCAAGCTTTGCACTTTTGGGCAGGACCTGGGCCCCGCAGAAGATGCGCTCACGGCTTATCTTGGCCTGCCCAAAATGGCGGACGAGAAGAGCGCGCGGCTGGTGCTCACACGTATCTTCGTTCAGCTGAACTCGGTGACGTCGGCGGAGAGCCAGATTGAGACGCTGGTGAGCACGTTTCCCTATGACGCCGATATTCACTGGGCCATCGATCAGGTGATCGACGCCGCAGAGGCGGAAAAGGGCGGCGTCTCGACGGTAAAAATGGACGGCGAAGATACGACTCATTCAGTCCCTGTTCCAGCAGGAGACAGCCGCACCGTGCGTGTGCTGAACGAGCTGCAACTACCGTTCATCCTGAAAGCTTTGGCAGCGGGTGGAACGCTGAAAACCAGCGACAGCACCGTGGATGCGGCAGTGATGGTGCGAGATGGACTACGCTGTGCCGACGCCATGCGTCAGGCCGGCAAGCAGAAAGATGCGGCCGACCTGGTAGAGCAGCTCAAGACGCTGACCCTCGCTCCAGCCATCATGCAGTCGGCAAGCGAGCCGGCGATTGAGAGCGCGTTCGCCCGCTACATACTCGCATCCCGCGCAGCTCCAATTCAGGAGCTGCGCGGGATGCTTGTAACCAAGACTCCCGTTCCTGCGATCCGCCGCTTCGCCGGTAAAACCACAGTTCTGGTCGCGTTCTCGCTGGGTGCGCCTCAGTTCCATGATGCCGTGACCAAGCTCGACGCGCAGCTGGAACACTTGGTCCCGAAGCAACCGATGCAGTTGATTGCGATTACGTCCTATGCGGCGATGAATGGCGTAGATGAGAAGAGCGATGAGGTTCTGAAGACGCTGCAGGCCTTGCAAACCACCTTGCCACCAAGCATGCTCATGATGATCGTCCCGGAGACAGACCTGAAAGCATTCGCGATCGACGCGTTTCCAGCCGCGGCGGTGATCGACTCCGCAGGCAAGATCGCTTATTTGAATCTATTTCCAGGAACAGCGGGCAGCGTGCAGCTGGTACTCCGCGCTGTAGATGCGCCAGCTGCGCCTCCGAGCTCTACCAAACTTGCCGGCGCGGCTTCACGGCAGTAACTGAGGCCATATCTTCTTCCGCAGAGCTGTCACGATGCCCGCCTTGCCCTCCGTCGTGCCTGGTCGCAGGTGCGATCCAGTGCGTATAGCGCGCTTGCAGACGATCAGCGCGAGTTCGATCTGCGCCAGAGGCCAGTCTGAGGAACCGTCGTGTCGTCCCACCTAAATAAATGCTCCTGGCTACTGCGAGTCGCGATTGACGATCTTCACGCGGAAGGGCGGACGATCTTTTTCCGCTGGATCGGGAGCGTACTCCTGCACGGTCTTTGCGGGATCGTAGTCGCGCCACAGCCAGATCATCTCTTCAGGAAATTCTGCCGCTCCCCCCGCGCTGTCATGTGTGCCGCCGGTAAAGCTGAAGTGGAAATCGTAGCCCTTGAGGTGGAGCGCGTTGGCCATGCGGATGTTGGCGAGCGGCCAGCTTCCATAGCGATCGTTCTCCTGATCGTTCGCGCCATCTTCGAGCCAGACGCGCAGGTTGCGGTGTGGTTCACGCAGAATTTTTTCGGGATAGTCCTGGCCGCCCTCGGAGAGCGCGGGGTCTTCTTTCCACTGAATCGCGGTGAAGCTCCCGATCCAAGTGATTACGCGGCTGAACTGCTCGGGCATCTGCCACCCTGCATTGAAAGAGCAGATGCCGCCCGATGAAAGCCCGGTGATGGCGCGGCTATAACTGTCCTTGCGGATGTTGTATTTGGCCGCCACGTCGGCCAGGATTTCGTCGCGCAGGTAGCGGCCGTATCTATCACTCACCGTGTCGTAGAGGGTGCTGCGCATCGAGTCCTTCATGGTGCGATGCCACTTCTCTGAATACGCTTTTACGAACTGGTAAGTCGGCGTGCCCGGCGCATCGCTGATGTCTCCTGGATTGATGAAGACGCAGATCATCACCGGAATCTTTTTCTGCGCGATGAGGTTGTCGATCACATTGAGAGCCGGATTGTTGCCGTCGCGATGCGTGTAACCCTCGCCGTCCTGAAAGACCATGAGCGCGGCCGGCGTCTTCGGATCATATTCGGCAGGAATGTAGATCCAGTAGTTGCTCTTCATGCCGTCATAGATTTTGCTGACGTGTTCCATCTTCGGTGAGAGCGTGCCGGAAGGCACACCGGACTGGAGATACGAAAGCGGACCGAATGCCGGCAGGTCAAGCTTGCCGCCGAACTTCGCTCCCGCAACCAGATAGGAGAACGAGTGCAGCGTCGAAACGGGCTCGATGTGCGCGACGGTATACCAGAGATTGGAGCCGGCTAAGTGCGTCAGCTGCGGTCCGGGTTTGTCATCGACGACCAGCATTGGCTGCGATGATGCTTCCGTCGCAAAGAAGAAGTCCGGGCCATGGCCGGCCCACGCTGTTCCTTCTTTGAGAATCTTCGCGTCGAAGCTGGCGACGATCGCGTCGTGCAACGAGTCGCTGTGAGCATTCGCCAGCTCGATGAGCTGCGGTGCGGTCATCTTCTCTGCGGCAAATGCTGGAACGGCGAGAGCGAGGCAAAGAGCGGCGGTTCTCCACATAGCCGACATGGTACACGGGACTGGCCGTCCAGGCGGTCGCGCTTCACGCCCGTTCGGATCAATATCCGTGATCTCTACAAGCTGGGCAGACTCTTCGCGATGAAGCTGCGAAGGATGGGCACGGGGGCCGGTCGTTATACTTGAGACTGCCGATGCGTATTCATCCACAATTCCTGATCTCCGCGCTTTCTCCGGCGCAGTTCCCCGCGCCTTCCGTGCCTGAGATCGCTTTTCTCGGTCGATCGAATGTGGGCAAATCCAGCCTGCTGAATGCGCTGCTGGGATCGAAGCAGGCCAAGGTTTCGTCGACACCGGGGCGCACGCGGGCCATCAATTTTTTCTCCATCACCGATTCGCCGCAGCGCCAGCAGCCGCAGATGTACTTCGCCGACCTGCCCGGCTACGGCTATGCGAAGATCTCGAAATCCATCTCCGCGGAGTGGCCCAAGTTTATCGAGCCCTACCTCGCCGAGCGGCCGACACTGGCTCTGTGTCTTTGCCTGGTCGACAGCAATATCCCTCCCCAGGCGAGCGACGCGCAGCTCATCGAATTTCTGAAGAGCACAGGACGGCCGCTCGTCGTTGTCGCCACGAAAGCGGACAAACTTTCGGGCAATGGCCGTGCGAAGGCGCAGAGCGCCCTTCGCAAAGGCCTGGATGTTGAGGATCTTTTGCTCTGCTCGGCTAAGACAGGCGCAGGCTTAAAAGAACTTTGGGCAACGATTCAAAGCGCGGTCGCCGAGCCGGTCTAAAACTCACAACCGCGGCTTACGACAGCACCAGCTCTTCTTCGCCATTGCGCACCACAGAGACAGCAACCTGAATCTCTCCGCCTTCCACATGGCGCTGGACTGCATTGAAGAAGGCCTCCGCTTCGGAAGGCATCATCGGCGAGAATCGCTGCGCCATGAACTGACGGCCGAGATGACGCGGCGAACACTCGATCCATCGCCTGCGCACAGGAGTCGATCGCTCGCGCGGATCGAGGGACTGAAGAGCCAGCGCATCGGCCAGGGGCAGCCAGCGCAGCGGTTCGCGGGCAACGCTCCAGTTCACGGCGATCATGTCTTCGGGCGACTGCTTCATCACCAAACGGCGAGCGCCTTGCGCAATCAGCGCCTGTGCGCCTGGAACCTCGCGTCCATCTCGAAACAGGTGGATAATGTCGAGCTGAAGTTCACGCTCTATGATTTCGGAAACTGCCACTTCTGGCTCTCCTGTAAGGGCGATGGAAACTGCCTTGCCCTTACGGCTTTCATGCTTGAGGATGCGCAGCGCCTCCTCCAGATCGCTCGCCATGAATTCGCAAATTCCGGCGCGGCTGGCCTGTTTGGCAAGAGCCGGCTCCGGTTCGACGCACAGAGAAGAAATTCCGGATACGTTTGCAGCGAGGCAGAGGGCAACGCCCTCGCCATCCAGACCTGAATGTAGAAAAAGACGGGCGTTGCTTTCCAGAGACAGGACTTGCAGCGACAAGAAACGGTCGTAGACAGTTTCAATTTCGGGGTATTCGAGGGAGTAAAAATGGCCTAACAACATATTCTCACTCTATGCCAAATTCCTATGAAAATGTACGCCTTAGACAGGCTAGAGGTTAACTCAACTTAGCAGAGTTAAAATCCCACTTTTGTGGATAACCGGGCACGGAATTTGTGGGTATACCGAACAAATTCGGCTTTCCTCATCAGCGCAAGAGCTAGCGATCTGTGGAAGCGGCTTTTAGGGATACGACCTCAAGTACAGGCTGCGAAGGAAACACCGGCACGGTCTTCAGCAGCACACTTACCAGCTGGAATAAGGCTGCCCGTCGGTGCCGACTTCCTGCGATCCGCTATGCACATCGTTCACGCCAGGATCGGTCTGATCGATGCTCTGCAGGGTGTCGTCGGTCGATGTGACCCAGGTCTCGGCAGAGTGGGTCATCGGGTCTTTGGGAATTACCTTCAGATAGCCCGACTGCACCAGATCATCGAGCGACTGTGGAGCCTTGGCCTTGTCCATGGTGTAGGAGTCGATGGCGTTGCGCAGGACGTGGAGATCTTCTTTGAGCACCGCTTCTTTCGCGTTCTTGATAGAGGAGATGAAGCTGGGGATGGCAATGGCCGCGAGGACGCCGATGATCAGCATGACCACCATCAGCTCCACCAGAGTGAAGCCACTCTCCGAAGCTGCGGATCGGCGCGCCGGGTTGTTTTTCTGCCTGCTCACGTGAACGATTCCAGTCCCTCTACCAGTCCTTGTATTTCGTGCCGTCCAGCGCCGTGCCATCCGACTTCGAATAAACGTCAAAAACGCTCTGCCCACCCCAGGAATCGGCGTCTGGGTCGTCTTGCATCGATCGCATACCCCATTCGTTTTTCCCGGTCATCGGATCGACCGGAATCCGCCTGAGAAAGCGCACCTTCTTGCCCTGCACGTCGACGCCGTCGACCAGAGTCTGGAGGTCGGGTGGATAATTCTGGCTGTCGACTTTGGTCTGAAAAGCGTTCTTGTCTGCCGCGTCCTTGTAGTGGTCGATGGCGTCGCGCATCTGCCAAAGATCGTAGCGCAGCTCCCGTTCCTTCTCCCGCTTCACCTGAAAGCGCGCCACAGGAACAGCGGCCGAGGCCACGATGGCCAGGATGGCCACCGTCACAATCAGCTCGACCAGGGTCAGGCCAGCTTCGTGCCGCCGCACCTTCAGCCTCGATTGCGACCGTAATTTTGCCATCCGCTGCATTCCGATAGGCTCGCAAATCCCGAACACGGCTCAGGGCTGGACCTGAACCAGGGCCCGCGCACCGGTTGCAGGGAGAGATTGTTGCGAGCTGTTGCGCACCACCGGCCGGGTAATCACCACCGCCGCATCGCCGGCAGCCTTGGCCTGGAAGGTCAGAACGCAGACCGTACCTGCTCCGGAAACACCATGTGTGCCCGGTGGACGCGAAGCTGAGATGGCAACATTGCCGCTGCCATCGTCGCGATGCACCAGAGCGACAGCCTGGCCGTCCTGTCCGAGGAAGTTGACACCTTTCGATGGCTGCGAGTCGGCAAGATCAACGTTGATCAGGCTCAGCTTGTTCTGGTCATACTGCAACTGCATGGGCACGGAGAAAATATCGCTTCCGCCGGATAGCGTAACTGCCATCTGGAAGGTCGCACCGACCTTCTGTGGCTGCATCTCCGGCGTCAATCCCAGTTTTACCGGCTGACCGTCCGCGGCCTGCTGCATTCCTGTAATGGCGGCAGCAGCGGCGCTGGCCGCGCTAACCGGGGGAGCGGGCTGTTGCGGCACTGCGACCTGCGGTGGCGCCTGTACTGAAGCGCCTGAAGGTGCGATGGCGGCCGACGGCTTTGCAGCCGGAGCTGGCGGAGGCGTCGTGTCGTAGTTGATGTGGCGGAGCTCGATCGCATTGCTGGTGCCCGAATCGATTTCGCGCAGGTTGTTCGGGTCGAGCATGGTGGCTCGCACCACATGCGGGATCACCATGAAGACGATCTCGTCGTCCGCGATGGTCTTGTCGTTGCTGCCGAAGATGTATTTCAGAATAGGAAGCTGGGCCAGACCCGGAGTTCCGCTGACCGAGTCACTAACTTGCCGCTGCTGAATGCCGCCGATGATGTTGGCTTCGCCTTCCTTCAGGCGAATGGTCTGATCGACAACACGCTGGGTGATGATCGGCTCGTTGACGCCGCCGAGGTTTTCCGTGCCGTTGGTCGAAGAGACTTCGATCTTGAGCTTGAGCGTCACATCGCGGTCGTAATGGACGGTGGGCTTGATGGTGACGTTGACGCCGATGTCCAGGTACTGAAACTGGGTGTTGACCAGCGAGCTTACGATCGCCGTGGCTGCGCCGGTCTGATAGGAGCCAGTGGCCACCGGGAGTCTTTCACCGATCTTCAGCGAGGCCTCCTGACCATCAGAGGCGCGAATGCGCGGATTTTGGAGAATCCTGGTATGGCTGTCCGTCAGAAGCAGGTTGGCCGTGGCCTGACCGATGGTAACCGCGAAGTTGGTGCCGTTCAGGTGGGCCAGGCTGTTCAGAGTGAGTCCGTTGCTGGTGCTGCTGGTGGTGCTGGTAGTGCTGCTGGTCGTCGTCGAGGTGGTGGTCGACGTCGTCGTACTGGTAGTCGAATTGTAGTTCGAGGCCTGGAAGGAGACGCTCGCGGTCTGCGGAAGCTGAACACCGATAGTGCGCTCGTAGTTGCGGCTTACCTCGAGAACGGCGACATCCACCACCACTTCGGGCTTGGCCCGGTCCAGATCGTTAATGAGCTTTTGCGCCAGAAGCAATTCGTCCGGAGTGCCGCGCATGATGATGGCGTTCTGGCTGGCGACTCCATAAACCTTGGTCGTGCCCTGAAAGACGTTGCGGAGTGCGGTCTGCACATCGGTGAAATCGTTCTGCTGCGAGACGTTGGTCAGGTAGAACGTCTGCACCGCCTGCTCTTCCAGCTCGGTACGTTTGCTGCGGTTATTCTGGGCGACAAAGATCGTGTTGTTGGTGATCGGCTTCCAAAAGGTGCTCGAGGTCACTCCAATAATGCGCAGTGCGTCGTAGAGATCAACGTTGGTCAGGTCCACCTGAATGCGCTTGGAGGTGTAGTCGGGATCGAAGAGCACGTTGATGCCGGCCAGCTTGCCTACCGTCTGGTAAATCACCTTGCTGTCTTCCACCGAATGCAGCGTCAACGGCTCGGTCGACAACGGCTTCAGTTGAATGGGACCGCCGATATCCCGCAGCTGGTTCAGCTCTGCCTGCGGAGCCGGATTCTCCGGGTTGGAGGGAGCCTGATTGGCCTTGTCCCTTGCCGCGCGCAAATCCTGCTGCGCCAGCTCGTTGCTGGGGTCGATCTCCAGGGCGCGAAGGAATTCGGTCACTGCGCCGGTGGTATCGCCCTGCTCGCGCAGCAGTTCGCCGCGTTTTACGTGCAGCGAAGCAACAGGAAAGCGCAGGCGCTCATATCCGATTTTGTACCGCTCATCTTTTGGATTCTTCTGATAGGCGGCGTTGTAATCGTTGTAGGCCGCCTCAATGTCATCCTTCGCTTCCGCGGCCTGGCCCTGCTTGTAAAGCTTGGCAGCCGATTGAGCATGGGCCCTGGGAGCGAATGAGATGAGAGTCAGGGCCAGTGCCGCAGAGACTGCCCAGTGGGAAATGCGGAAATTCATGAAACTCCAGGCTGACATAGAGATGGACGCAGATGAAACCGGTCCGGCTCCGCCGGACGAAACGCGGGGGGCTCCGGAAAGCAAGTGCCGACCCGTGACAGCGTTCGATCGCGGCCTCGAAGCAGCCGATAACTCGTTACTTGTCATTACCCGGTGCTGGTTGAGTATAGCATCGTGGGTGGTCATCGATAACCCTCGGCGAGCGCGTGCTAGCATGAAAATTTGAACCTCTGACCATGCCTCGTCAATCCACCCATTCCAACGTGCAGACGCCCAAAAAGAACGTGCCCAGGGACCCTGTGGCCTCGGGTGACCGGGATGCTGCCGTGAACCGCGCCGCCGGGCATAACTACTTCCTCCTCGAAAAATTCGAAGCGGGAGTGGCATTGCGCGGCACCGAGGTCAAGTCCATCCGGGAAGGCAAAGCCAACCTTAAGGATTCCTACGGAATCATCAAGGACGGGGAGGCATTTCTCCTCAATGCCCATATCGGCCCCTACTCCCATGGCAACAGCAGCAATCACGATTCTCTCCGGACGCGAAAGCTCCTTCTGCACCAGGAAGAGATCCGCAAACTAACGGGACAGACGCAGCTTAAAGGCCATACGCTCATACCAACCCGCCTCTATTTCCGGCGGGGCAAAGTCAAATGCGAGATCGCCGTCGCCAAGGGTAAACAGGACTGGGACAAGCGCGAAACCGAACGCAGCCGCGAGGCCGATCGCGAAGCCCGCTCCGCCATCGCCCACAGCAAAGGCAAATACGCCAAGTAGAGCAGTCCCTTGTCACCCTGGAAACGGTGGATCTGCCTGAGATATCGGCACTTTTCGCTGAAAATACCAGGAATTAGCAGTTTTCCGGAAGCTACGTTTACTGCGCCACCCCTCCCGGCGGAACATGGGTTTCCAGATATCGCGCGATCAGACTGTACACATGGTACGAGGTGCCCGGCCGTTCGGAGATGGAGTGGGTCCGGTTGGGGTAATCCATGAAATCAAAGGGCTTACCCAGCTCAACCAGCTTGTTGATCAGCATTTCTGTTCCCTGAAAATGGACATTGTCATCGCCAGAGCCATGAACCACCAGCAAATGGCCGGTGAGCCCTTGAGCAAAATTGATCGGCGAGCCGTCGTGGTAGCCCTGCTTGTTCTGCTCGGGCAGCCCCATGTACCGCTCCTGATAAATGGAGTCGTAATGGCTCTCATCGGCCACGGGGGCCACGGCAATGCCGGTCGAGAAGACGCCGGGATAGCGGAACATGACATTGAGGGTGTTCGATCCCCCGCCGCTCCAGCCCCAGATCGCCATCCGCGATGTGTCGATGTAGCTCCGCTCTCGAGCCAACTCCTTGATGGCCTGTGTCTGCTGGGCTGAGGAGAGCACTCCAACCGCGCCATAGATGCATCGGCGCCACTCACTGCCCTTCAGGGCGGGCGTTCCCTGGTTGTCGAAGCTGATCACCAGATAACCCTGCTGCGCGATCAAGGCGTGAAAGAGGCGTCCTGATCCGCCCCAGGCATCGCGGACCGTAGTCGCGGCCGGCTCTCCGTATACCTGCACCAGCACGGGATACTTCTTCTTCGGATCGAAATCCGGAGGCCGGATCATATAGCCGTTGAGCCTGACGCCGTTGGCAACGGGAACCTCGAAGAACTCCGTATCCGATTTGCCCTCTGATGCGATTCCTGTTCCCACCAGCGGCTGAACCTTCCTGGCCAGCTCTTCGTTGTCGACCAGCGTGCGCACGAACTTGTGATCGGGCAGGTGAATGATTTCGATCCGGTTGGGGCGGTTGAAGGTGCTGTAGCGATGTACCGCCCATTTGCCGTTAGGAGAAATGTCGTAGCCGTGAAACCCCGCCTCGCTCTCGGGCGTGATCCGCTCCGGCCTGCCGCTGCCATCGAGACGCGCGCGGTAGAGATAGAGGCGTACCGGGTCGTTCGGCGATGCCGTGAAATAGAGCCAGCCTGAGTCGGAGTCGATGGCGACCTTCGCCAGCAGATCGGCATGAAAGTTGGTGACCAGGTGTGCCTGTCCGGTGGAACGATTCACCCGCCAGGCGTGACGCCAGCCATCGCGCTCGCTCATCCAGAGAAGATCGGCTGGCTCGGCCGCCGGCTGATTGGCGTGGCCCTTGTCGATCCAGTCAAGCGGAGAATCATCGACCCAGGCCTTATCTGTGTCCTTGAAAAAAAGCTTTGCATCACCGGTGCGAGCGTCGGCCAGCATGATGTCCGCGGTGTTCTGGAGGCGGTTCATGTACTCGAGCATGACCTGCGACGAATTGCCCGCCCACTCGAGCTGCGTAATGTAATGGTTGCGGGGATCGCCGGAAAGCTTGATCCATGTCGTGGGACCACCCTGCGCGGAAACTACTCCCACGCGAACCGCGGAGTTGGTCGTTCCCGGCTGCGGATATTTATATTTCGTGGTGACCGGGTATTCGGAATCGGTGTCGTTGATCAGCGTGTATTCACCGACTCCGGACTGGTCGAACTGCCAGTAGGCTATGGACTGGCTGTCTGGGCTCCAGCGGAAGCAGTTGCGAAGCCTCAGCTCTTCTTCGGAGACCCAATCCGACGTCCCGTTGATGATGTCGGCCGAGCCATCCGTGGTGAGCTGTGTAATCTTTCCTGTCGCCAGCTCTTCGACGTAGAGATTGTTGGCGCGAACGTATGCGACGCGGGTGCTGTCCGGCGAAATGGTGGCGAACATCAGCGAAGACTCCGGCGCATCTCCTCCCAGCTTGGCCAGCTTGCCGTCGGCCAGGTCATAGAGCCAGTAATCGCCGCGTGTATTTGCCCGCCACACCTTTTTCGAATTCGTATAGACGAGCAGCTTCTTCCTGTCGGGCGACCACGAGTATTCCTGGATTTCAAGCGGCGCGCTCTGCCCCTGCGGCACCAGCTTTGCGGCAGCCACGAGCACGCTCCGCTCTCCGGAAGCTGTGTTGTATGCCACGATGTCCAGCGTCTTCGCACCAGCCGATGAAGGCTCGAGGATGGTGTACTCGTCACCGTCGTTCAGCCACGCGAGCTGGACGTTCTTCTCGGCATACGCATGCTTATTGAAAATCGCATCGAGTTGCTGAGAAAGTGTGGCGTCGGACGCGAAAGCAGGAGAGCAGGCTGCCATTATAAGTAGGCAGCAGGAAGCTAAAGGGCGCACGGATTTGAGCAAGAAAGGCCTTCCGGGAAGCAGGGCAGTTTGGAGGAATCATGCTTCCTTTTGCTCACGATTATAAGCATGGCGACGCTGAAGCTCGCTTCGCGTGCACCGAGACAGCCTGAAGCTAAAGTCTCGATCCCCTGTAAAATTTAGCTTTCCAGCCAGAGGTGTATTCCGGACGCATGAAAACTGAACTTCTCTTCGCCCCCGCCGCTTCCCTTTCTTCGGAACTGCTCGCCATCTTTGCCGTCGATAACAACACCAGCAAAGAAAAGGACGCCAAGCCTGATATCAGCCTTCTGACTTCGGACGACGCGCTGAAAAGAGCGGCCGACGCTGTTCTTTCAACCGGCGAGTTCAAGGGTGAGGCCAACGAAACCCTGCTGCTGCATTCGCCCCAGGGCCTAAAGGCTTCTCGACTGCTGATCATCGGATTGGGGAAAGCGAAAAAAGCGACACCGCACGGGCTGCGCAAGGCTGCGGGCACGGCTGTGCGCTTCGCCAAGCCTCGGGGCATCAAGGAACTGTCGATTGTCGCGCCGGAGGCAAAATTTGACGGACCGCTCGCTGTGCGCGTGATTGCCGAAGGTGCGGTGGTTGCGGATTTCGATTCGGACACCTATCGCACGGATCGCAAGGATCGCAGCATGCAGTCCGTGACCATCATCGTTCCGGCAAGCTTCGACCAAACCGCCGCCGAAACCGGACATCGCGAGGGCGTCATCATCGCCGAGTCGCAGAACTTCGCGCGCACGCTCGTCAACGAGCCCGGTAACCGCATGACGCCAACCATATTGGGAAGCAGCGCAGCGGAGATGTCAAAAGAGTTCGGCCTCAAATGCGATGTCTATGGGGCGGATAAGCTGCACGAGCTGAAGATGGGCGCATTCTGGAGCGTGTCGCAGGGATCGGACGAACCTCCCGCGCTGATCGTGATGACCTACGAACCGGAAGGCGCATCCTCCGGCCCAGTAATGGGCCTGGTGGGTAAAGGCATCACCTTCGATACCGGCGGCATCTCCATCAAGCCCGCAGAGAACATGGAGAAGATGAAGTACGACATGGCTGGAGGAGCGGCCATGATCGGAGCCATGCGTGCCATCGCCCAGCTCAAGCCAAAGATCAAAGTCATCGGCATCGTCTGCGCCGCAGAGAACATGCCCTCGGGCAAGGCGCAGAAGCCGGGTGATATCCAAATTGCAATGTCGGGCAAGTCGATCGAGATCATCAATACCGATGCCGAGGGACGGCTGGTGCTGGCCGACGGTCTGCACTACGCGCGACAGCTGGGCGCGACGCATCTGATCGACGCGGCAACACTGACAGGCGCTGTTGCCATCGCGCTGGGACAGATCAATGCCGGAGTCTTTGCCAATAATGACGATGCTTTCCAGCATTTCTCAAAAGCCCTGGAAATTTCCGGAGAAAAATTCTGGCGTCTGCCGGTCGAGGACGAATACCGGGAGCAGATTCGATCTTCCATCGCCGATATCCAAAATACCGGCCAGACACGCTACGGCGGAGCGATAACCGCTGCAATGTTCCTGAAAGAGTTCGTCGAAGATACACCGTGGCTGCATCTGGATATCGCCGCCCTGGCCTGGCTCGACTCCGATAAACCCTGGATCGCGCGCGGGCCAAGCGGAATTGCGGTGCGCAGCATCGTGGAGTGGGTTCGCAGTTACGCGGGCTAATTGCTTCTGAACGAGCGAAAGGCACGCCAAAGGCGTGCCTTATCTGCTTGGCACCGGATAAATGAAGCTGCCGCCCGACCTGGTGTTGCCAGACGGGCATCTCAGCGTTATTAACAGCAAATTCAAAAAGCCGGAGCCAACTCCAGCACCGCGGAGGCTGCTCTAACTGCTGGGAATTTACTAAAGTTTTGGGGAAAGTGAAGTAAACGGCGCGGCTGTGGATCAGGCGTAGTCTGAATCTGCCCCTTTTGCCCGCGCCACCTATCACTCTTCCGGAGGAAAAATGCTCAAGAAAATTTACGGCGCGTCCCTGGTCGCGCTGGCTGCACTCTCTATCTCTGCCTGCAAATCGAATACTGTCCAGATTTCCGGTGCGGGGAGCACTTTCGTCAATCCGGTGATGACGCGCTGGGTGCAGGATTTCTCTCAGAGCCATCCGAATGTACAGATCAATTACCAATCAATCGGGTCCGGCGCAGGAGTGCAGCAGGTTAAGAGCAAGACCGTGGACTTCGGGGCATCGGACGCCCCGCTCACGGACGACCAGATCTCCGGGATGTTTCCTGTCATCCAGATTCCCGAGACAGCGGGACCGGTCTGCATCACCTATAACCTTCCGGGTCTCAGCCAGCCGCTACAGCTGTCTCCGGAATCACTGGCGGGCATATTTCTGGGCACGATCACCAACTGGCAGGACCCCAAGCTCAAAGCCGACAACCCCGGCATCACATTGCCCAAACAAGGCATCCTGGTTGTGCATCGCGCCGAAGGCAGCGGCACCACCAATGCTTTCACCACCTACCTTTCCGCAGTCAGCCCGGAATGGCAGTCGAAGGTGGGCAAGGGCAATAACGTAAGCTGGCCCACGGGTCTTGGAGGCAAGGGCAGCGAAGGTGTGACCGGCCAGTTGCGCCAGGCGCCCGGGGCTATTGGATACGTCGAGCTGACTTATGCCCAGCAGAACAATATGCCTGTTGCGAAGATCAAGAATCAGGCGGGCAACTATATCGCCCCGACCGCGCAGAGCACCACTGCTGCGATCAATGCCTTTACCGCGCAGCTGTCGCAGGATCCCCGGCAACCCATCGTGAATCCACCGGCAAGCGCAACCGACGCCTATCCCATCTCGACGCTGACCTTCCTGATCATCCCCAAAGATGGTCCAGATGCGGCAAAGCGCGCGGCTCTGAAGAGCTTTATCCAATATGTTGTTGCCGACGGCCAGTCAACGGCCAGCACACTCAACTACGCCCCGCTTCCGGATGGCATGAAGCAATTCGATCAGCAGCAGATCAATTTGATGACCGCGGCGGGACAACCCCTGCAGTAGCTCACTCGGTGTTGGTTCAAGGCAGAGGCGCTCCATCTGGAGCGCCTCTGTTTTACCGGTGAGATCAGGTGGAGACTACTTCGCCGCTCCGCGCTTAGTCCCCCAGCGATACAGCAGCTCGGCATATCCAAACTGCGCGTCGTGGTCCGTGGGATAAATAGCGGCGATGGCACTCTTTCCCCACGCATATCCGTAATAAAAATTCAGCGCCAGCGTTTTGTTGACGTTCCAATCGGCGCTCACATCGGCCATGGACGAGAAAGAGCTATGCCCGTTGCCGGGACGGCCCGTGAAGCCGAACACCTTATTGTCGAAAGCGCCCCCGCCCTGATACCAAAGGTCTTTGCCGGAGGTGAGCTGCAGCCAGTGCAGATCGCTGCGCACGGCTACGCGCTTCACTGGGTTGTCCATCACCTCGATGAACTCGTCGGTGCTGTTCATGAGGTTGTAGAAGGGAAAACGCGCATAGTTGCGAGGCGTGGGGAGCAGCTGAGAAAAGGTGTGATGCTCGGTATCGGTCGCACTATCGTTGCCGGTGCTGCGCCACCAGCCGGAACGAAACCACGGATTCCCGAGTCCTCCCTTGTATTGATAGCCCGCTTCAACGGCAGCGGCGCCGCCAAAATCGCTCAGCTTGCCCCAGTTGCCATTTTGCAGCGCCGCCCAACCCAGGAAGTCGAAGTTGCCCTTGCCCGCGGGAACGCTCGCAATCACGTCGCCGCCATACGTTCCGAGACGGATGTTCTTATGGTCCGCCTGACGCACAGCCAGCGGCCGGATATCGGTTTTCGTAATGCCGGTGCGGCCGTCGTGATAGCCGATGCCGAAGACGCGCCATAGCACATGCTGATTCAGGTCATACTTGCTCAGCGCCAGATATTGCATATCGACATTGAGCTCAGGATTGCCATTCATGTTGAAAACGCCCTGCGTGGCGCGTCCGGCCATGGCAGTTATGTCCCATGACCCCGAACCGTAGTGGCTATCTACTCCGTCGAAGCTGCGCTGAGCTACGGTGAATCCAAAGTTTCCGACCAGGCGCTGGGCTACGCGATTGGGCTGCAGCCAGGCGATGGTCGCGTTCTTAGGCTGCGTCTCCTGTCCCTCAAAAAACTCGAAGCGACCGATGCGGATGTTTTTATCTGCGCCGTGAAAATCCCTGCGGATATAGCCCTGTTTAAAAAAGGCGGCAGCAGGGTAGTTGTTATTCGTGTTGGCAGCGTAATACGTTCCACCCAGGCCGAGCTGGCCCTGCGCGGTTACAGAAGATACTGACTCGGTAGGAAGGTCAGCGATAGCGGCGGTCGTAAGCTCGGCGAACCAATCCCAATCCGACAGTTTCTGCGAAGCGGAGAGCCTGAGCAGATTTTCCTGGTAGCCGTACGTCTCGATATAGGGAGGAGCCGCAAAGAATTGCCAGGCGACAGCGCGCCCGCGATAGTAGACGTTGAAATTGACTGGATGCTGATCGTTGGGGGAACTCTGCGTGGTTTGCGCATACAGCGGCGCACAAGACACTAGAAGTGTCGCGAGAATTTTGTACAAGTCGTGGCTCTCCGAAAAGTGAAACAGCGCCCCTAACTGTAGCGAGAGAGGACGAGTTCCGCATCAGCCAATCGATGGAGAAAGGAATCAGCCGAAAGTGTCATCCGGCACGACGGGTGAGCACTGCCCTTGTTCTTCAGGCAGCATAGTCGGTCCACGGCTCCGGCCAGTAGACGCCGATCTTTGGCACGTGCGTTTGTCGATCAATTTCTCAGATCATGATGCAAGAAGCCTTTACTATGGTCGTGTTTCGCTTGGCGTTGCATCGCAGGCATCATTTCAGATCCGATCGAAAGGTAGACGATGGCGATCATCAAACGAAGCTGGATTGTGCTCGCGGCCATAGTTGTCATAGCGCTGGTGGGGCTTTTCATCGCGCAGCATTTTCTCGATGCCGACACCTACAGGGGCCGCATTGAGGCCACGCTCTCCGCTTCGCTGGGAAGGCCGGTGCAGCTTGGACACCTCAGCTTCTCGCTCTTTACCGGAAGCTTAGTGGCTGAGGCTCCCTCCATTGCCGATGATCCCGCATTCAACAATCAGCCGTTCCTTACAGCGCAGGAGGTCCACATCGGCGTGCAGACGGGCGCGCTGATCCTTCATCGCGAGCTGCATATCACCGGCTTCACGATCAACCAGCCGAAGATCACGCTGCTGCGCGCCACAAACGGCATATGGAACTATTCCAGCCTGGGCGGTGAGGGCAAGCGCAAGGCTCCTACGGCGGAGACGAACAGCCTCATGCCTGGCCTGACGGTAGGCAAAATCGATATCAAAAACGGCACGGTCACAGTTGGGATGCTGTCGCAGCAGGGCAATCCTCGCGTGTACAGCAACTTGAATGTGAGCGCGCAGAACTTCTCCTTCGCCGGTACGTTTCCATTTACGGTAAGCGGCGCACTTCCCGGAGGCGGCAGCGTGGCCATGAGCGGAAGTGCCGGTCCGGTGAATTCCCACGACGCTTCACTCACCCCAATCAACGCGCAGATATCGTTGAAGCATGCAGATCTCGTTGCGGCCGGCCTGGTCACACCGCAGCAAGGCATCTCCGGAACTGCCGACCTCGATGCCAAGATTATCTCGAATGGCCAGACTGCCCAGGCTAGCGGCACGCTGCAGATCGCACAGCTGAAGCTGGCAAAGAACGGCTCGCCTTCGTCGCAGCCGGTGAGTGCCCAGTTTTCCCTCGATCAAAACCTGCAGTCGCTTTCTGGAAAGATTGACAGCGCAACACTGCAGATCGGCAAGGCGGTGCTCGCCATAAGCGGCACATACCAGGCAAGCGGCAACACCACAGCGCTTCAGTTGGAAGCCAACGGGCACAACATGCCCATCGATCAGCTCGTGGCTTTCCTACCTTCGCTCGGCGTGCAATTGCCTTCCGGCGCGCGGCTGCAGGGAGGAACGCTCACCGCAACCCTCAACATCAGCGGACCTACAACAGCTCCGTCCATCAGCGGACCGATCCGCATCGAAAACGCGCAGCTTGCTGGATTTGATCTGGGCCAGAAACTCGCCGGCATTCAGATGTTGACTGGAGCCAAGACCGGATCGACCACCACGATACAGTTTCTCAGCACCAATCTGCGCTACGGCCCCGACGGCATCCATACCGACAATTTAAATGCGGTCGTCGCCGGATTAGGCTCTGCCTCGGGAGCCGGCTCGATCAGCCCCGGCGGTGCATTGAATTACCAGCTGCTGGTAAAGCTCAACACGAGCAGCGTGGGAGGACTGGCGACGCAGGCCATGAGCCTGCTCCCCGGAGCCTTCGGCGCGGCGATGAGCCAAAGCACAAAGAACGGCATCCCGGTCACCATCGGCGGCACGACTTCCAACCCAACCTTCACTCCGGATCTGAGCAGAATGGCGGGTGGAGCTCTTCAACAACAGAAGAAAAGCGCGCAAGCCAATCCGCTGGGACGCGTATTGGGCGGACTCATCCCGCACTAAAGAGATGGTTGCGGCATGAGCAACTCCCGCTACGCTACATCACCTCAGGAGCACTAATGCCCAGCCAGGCCAGCGAGCGGATAAGCTCGCGCTGCGCAACGGCCGCCGTAGCGAGCAAAAACTGTTTACGCGCCGGGTCAGCCTCGGTGAGGATGTGGTGCTTGCGATAGAAATTGCTGAACTCCTGCGCTAGCTGGAAGGCATGCTTGGCCAGATACGCGGGCTCCGCGGTGGCAATGCACTGCTCGAGCAGCAGCGAGGTCTTGGCTGCGCGCAGCCACACCTGCCAGATGCTATCGGCGTCTTCTCCGGAGAGATACGGCGCTGCATCAATCTCCGCGATCGCCGCAAGCGCGGCATCAGGCGTGGTTTCTGCCTTGCGGAAGATGCTCCGCGTGCGAACCACCGCATACTGGATATATGGACCGGTCTCACCCTCGAAGCTGAGCGCGTCTTTGAAATCGAAAGCTATCACCGAATTGCGCGTGTACTTGAGCATGAAGTAGCGTAGCGCTCCGACGGCAATGTCTTTCGCGATCTGGCCGCGCTCCTCTTCGCTCAGCTCAGGATGGCGTTGATCGACTTCGGATTGTGTGGCCGCGATCAGCTTGTCGATGAGATCGTCCGCCTTTACGCCGAAGCCTTTGCGTCCAGAAACTTCGATATAGGGTCGCGCCTGGTCTTCTTCGGAAACCTCGTAGCCAAGATCGAGCGCACAGCGCGGAGTCAGCGCGACCATCTCGTAAGAAAAGTGCGTGTAGTGGTCAGCCTGCTGGGTGTATCCCAGGCCACGCAGGGCCTCGATCACATTCGCCTGAGGATCGGCCTGTCGCGAGTCGATCACGTTATAAATCGCCTGCGCTCCACCAAAGTGCGGATGATCGAGCTCGCCCGATTCCGCCGAAATCCAGCACTGATGATGGGGATAGGTGAAGAAGCGCTGGTATGCGAAGTCGCGGCCCAGCAGGCCGAACTTCCACAGGTGATAAGCGATGTCTTTGCCGACGTACGTCACCGTCCCGTTGGAACGGACGATGACCTTGGCGTCCTCGTCCGGTGCTTGCCGTACTAGCGACTCGCTTCGAGGCTCCTCAGCTTCGGGAGCGGAGGACGCCGTTGAAGCTCTCTTCATCACCCAACAGCCCTTGTTCTTGCCTTCGTTCTCGTAATAGAGCACGCCTTTGGCTTTGAGTTTCTCGAAGGCGAGATCCCAGAAATGCAGATGAAGAATTTCGCTCTCCCGCGGCAGCAGGTCGTATTCAATATCGAGCCGCAACATGGTTTCGAGGTGCCTGCGAAGGACAGCGGTCGAGATCAACTCGCCGATGGCCGCCGTGTCGTTACCTCCATGCTCGATCTGGTGCAGCGTATCAAGACGGATTTTTTTGCGCGAAGCCTTTTCCGCTTCGTTAGCGTCGTACCACTGCGAAACGCGGGCATAGAGATCCCAGCAGTAGAAGTCGATGCGCTGGCCTTCGCTCGCGAGACGCGCCATGAGTGCCTGCACGTCAGCAAGCGAAAGATTCTCGAGATGCATCAAGCCTACGACGATGTCCGCAACCTGCACTCCGGTGTTGTCGATGTAGTTTTGGACATCGACCTTCTGCCCCGCCGCGCGCAGCAGGCGAACGAATGTGTCGCCAAGGATGGCGTTGCGCAGATGTCCTACGTGCGCGGCCTTGTTGGGATTGATGCTGGTGTGCTCGACCAGCGAGTGCAGGCGGCTCTCAGTGGCTAGATCGGAGTTGGCGGCGATCGATTTGGCTGCCGCGCCGCGATCGAGCCGCGCATTGATATAGCCGGCTCCAGCGACCTCAAATCCGGAGAAACCTTCAACCTTGCCGAGTGCCGCGACAATCTCTTCGGCGATCTTGCGCGGAGCCTTGCGGAGCTTGCGCGCCAGCTCGAAGGCCAGCGGCAGCGCGTATTCGCCGAATTTGATCTCGGGCGGCTGCTCGATGGCGATGTTTTCGGGCTCAATCTGGTACTGTGTGCGCAGGACGGCGCGGAGCGTAGCTTCCAGCTTTTTCTGTTGATTCAAATACACGTAGACAATCCCTGTTTTCGTGCTGTTTGCGTTGGTTTTCCTGGCTGATTCTACACATTCCGGCCTTTCCCCGCCTCCGCATGCGCTTGTGTTCAGCCTGTTAAAATGAAGAAAAGACGCCACGTAACAAATGCGCTGTTCTTGTCCTGCAGTCGAAACGAGCCATGTCTAACAAGTTCTATCTCACGACTCCGATTTACTACGTCAACGCGCGCCCGCACATCGGCACCACTTACACCACGGTGGTGGCGGATGTGATTGCGCGGCGAAAGCGGGCGCTCGGCGTCGACACGTTTTTCCTCACCGGCACTGACGAGCACGGGCAGAAGATCGAACGCTCGGCAGAGAAGGCCGGCTGCACTCCGCAGGAGTTCACTGACAGAGTCTCGGCGCAGTTTCGCGCGCTGTGGGACCGCATGGGGCTGACGTACGACGACTTTATCCGCACGACAGAACCGCGACACACGAAGGCGGTACAGAAGCTCTTCAGGCTGCTTAAGGATCGCGGATACATCTACAAGGACACATATACCGGCCAGTATTGCGTGTCGGACGAAGCCTTTGTGGATGTGCCTCCAGGTGCGCCTTGCCCCGACTGCGGGCGCATCACCGAGACGGTAAGCGAGGAGAATTATTTCTTCAAACTGTCCGCGTTTGAAAGCACTCTCCTGAAGTATTACGAGGACCATCCGGAGTTTATCCAGCCCGCGACACGGCGCAACGAAGTGATCTCGTTCGTGAAGGCAGGTCTGAAAGATCTATCGGTAAGCCGGACGAGTTTCAAGTGGGGCATTCCTGTCCCCGGCGACGAGAAGCACGTGATCTATGTGTGGATGGACGCGCTGGCCAACTACATCACAGCTCTCGGCTGGGGTTCCGACGACACCAGCAAGTTCGACAAATACTGGCCTGCAGACCTGCACATCGTCGGCAAGGAGATTACCCGCTTTCACTGCGTCTACTGGCCGGCTTTTCTCATGGCCGCAGGGCTGCCGCTGCCGAAGAGCATCGTCGGCCACGGCTGGCTGCTCTTTGAAGAGAGCAAAATGTCGAAGTCGCGTGGCAACATCGTGCGCGCCGAGACAATTCTCGATGTGCTGGGCGCCGATGCGCTGCGCTACTTCCTGCTGCGCGAGATCGTGTTCGGACAGGACGGGAGCTTCTCGTTCGACGCCTTGGTGCAGCGGTACAACTCTGACCTGGCGAATGGCTATGGCAATCTGGTTAGCCGCACGCTCGCCATGATTCAAAAGTATTTCGGCGGAGTGATCGAGGAAGCCTCTGCTCTCGATCCGCTTGTCAGGGAACATGCGGGCGATACTATCGTCGCCTTTGGTGCGGCGTTTGACAGCCTCAATTTCTCGAAGGGTCTCGAGTCTATCTGGGCACTGATCGCTGATGTTGATGGTTTCCTGACTGCAAATGCTCCTTGGAAAGAGCCAGACGACATATCTCAGGACGCTCTGCACCAACAGCGTGTGCGTGTTTTGCTCACCGCAGCCGAAGCCATCCGCATCGTCACGGCACTTGTCTATCCAGTGATGCCGGACGCAGCAGCCAAAGTCTGGGCGCAACTTGGACTCGGCGACATCCGCCAGGCTGATTTAAAGAACTTGAAGTGGGGCGATCTGAAGCCGGGCACGAAGCTTGGCGAGCTTGGCCCTGTTTTTCCACGCGCAGAAAAGGACGCGGTGCAACGCATGAAGGAAATCGAAGAGAATAACGCAGCTCCCATGACAGCTGCGGCCGAATCGGACGAATTGAAGGAAGCAAAGACCGTGCAAATACCGGCAAAAGATCTCCCCAAGCCGCAGCACCATCCTTCGAAGCTTGAAGACATCGTCGACGGCCTGAAGGTGGCGATTGCGGAGTCGACCAGCGAGAGCGCGGCGGTCGCGGCATTTACCGACTTCGTCAAGGAAAACATCGGGGCAACGGTCAAAGGCTCGGGTGCGCAGCCGGACGCGCCGGTTGCACCAGAGCCCAGCGCACAGATCACCATCGACGATTTCATCAAGGTCGACCTGCGTGTCGCCAAGATCATCGTTGCCGAGCGGGTTCCCAAGGCCGACAAGCTTCTGCGCCTCGAAGTCGATCTTGGCTATGAGCAGCGGCAGATTCTGGCCGGCATTGCCGAGGCTTATACGCCTGAATCACTGGTAGGACGCAAGGTAGTCATCGTTGCCAATCTCGCCCCACGCAAGCTGCGCGGCCTGGAATCGAATGGCATGATCGTGGCAGCATCGCTGGAAGGCGGGAAGCCGGTTTTGGCTGGATTCCTCGAAGATATCGAAATCGGGGCGCGGCTGAAGTGATAGATTGCGGAATCCCACGTCTCAAGTGCGAGACGTGGGGCACCCGGTCAAAAGTCCGCTATCCCAAGGCTCTTACTTCTTAAGTTTTCCTATCATGATCGACTCCCACGCCCATCTCGACAGCCCTCGCTACGACGAAGACCGCGATGCTCTGCTCACTCGCGCCTATGATGCGGGTGTGCGTACGGTGCTCTCGATCGGCATCGGCGAAGGGCCAGACACCATGCATCAGGCGCTCGATCTTGCGCGGCGATACTCCGGCAAGCACGGCGTGCCAAAGATTTACGCCAGCGCAGGCGTGCATCCACATGAGGCGCAACTGGCAGATGAGGCAGCCTACAAGAAGCTCGATGATCTGCTGCGACAGCCCGAAGTGCTGGCATGCGGCGAGATCGGCCTCGACTACTTCTACGATCATTCGCCTCGCGAAATCCAGAAAGCCGCCTTCTCGCGCCAGATGGAGATCTCCGCAGCGCATAAAAAGCCGATCATCATTCACTGCCGGCCTTCGGATGGATCTACAAACGCCTGGGATGACACCCTGACCACCCTCGAAGAGCAGTGGGCTCCGACCGGCCTCGGCGGGATTCTGCATTGTTTTACCGGCGAGTGGACCCACGCACAGCGCGCCATGGATCTCGGCTTTCTGATTTCCTTTGCCGGCAACGTTACCTTCCCCAAGGCGCAGCCCATCCGCGATGTGCTGGTGCACGTGCCACTCGACCGCATGTTGATCGAAACCGACGCGCCCTTTCTCGCGCCTGTTCCCAACCGCGGCAAACGCAACGAGCCAGCATGGGTCGCTCAGGTAGCCGCCAAAGTCGCCGAGGTGAAGAGCATTTCAGGCGAAGAGGTGGCTTTCAGCACAGATCAAAACTTTCACCGCTTTTTCGGTACCATACCGGATCAGGAAAATCATTCCTGACATGGCGCCGGACAGCCGAGCGGATAATCTAATAGTAGGAGCAATGTATGGCAGCCGAGAATTCTTTCGATATCGTGTCGAAGGTCGATATCCAGGAAGTGCGCAATGCGATCGATCAGGCGAGCAAGGAAGTCCATGCCCGTTTCGATCTGAAGGACTCGAAATCGGAGATCAAGCTGGCGGAAGAGGATAAGGTTCTGCAGCTGGCCTCTGAGAACGAATACAAGCTGAAGGCGGTCGTCGAAATCCTGCAGCAGAAGATGGTGAAGCGCGGCATTCCTCTCAAGAATCTCGACTATGGAAAGGTTGAGCCGGCCACGGGATCGAGCGTTCGCCAGAAGATTACCCTGCAGCAGGGTATCCCCTCGGAAAAGGCGAAAGACATCGTGCGGGTCATCAAGGACGCGAAAAAGAAGGTCCAGGCGACGATTCAGGGCGATACGGTGCGCATCACGGGCAAAGATCGCGATACTCTACAAGAGGTGATTGCTCTGCTTAACGGCAAGGACTTCGGCATCGACATGCAGTTCACGAACTACCGGTCTAACTAAACGGCTAAGGAAAGACAGCGAGAGCCCAGCCCGAGTGAGCACACTGGCCATAGCGACGGCAAAAGAAGTCTTCGATCTGCTGCATGACGACCTGCGCGCCATTGAGCGCGAGTTTGGCGGCGACACGGTTTCGTCCGTTGCAGCCATCACCGAAATCTCGGAATATCTGCGTGAGGGCGGCGGCAAGCGTATTCGCCCCTCGTTGTTGTTGCTCTCGGCCAAGTCGCAGAGCTACAGCGGAGAAGGCATGATCCGCCTGGGTGCCGTGGTGGAGATGGTGCACACGGCGACGCTGGTACACGACGACATCATCGATGCCGCCGACACGCGGCGCGGGCGGCCTTCAGCCAATACCACCTGGGGCAACGCGAAGTGCGTGCTCGCCGGCGACTGGCTCTACATGCAGGCCTTCCGCGTCGCGCTTGAGGAGCGGAATTTCCGCATCCTCGACCTGCTGATCGGACTGACTCAGCAGATGGTCGAAGGCGAACTGCTGCAGATGGAAAAGCTGGGCCAGTGCATCTCGGAAGAGGACTACAACGCACTGATCTATCGCAAAACGGCCTGCCTGTTCGAGGTCTCAATGCGGCTGGGCTCAGTCCTTGCCGCCTCGAGCGCCGGACCATCCATTGTCGAGCCTCTTTCGAACGGACATCTGCACGGCGGACCCAATGGAAACCGCGAGGCCGGTGCCGCCATGGAAGAGCGAATGGGCGAGTACGGACGCGCTTTGGGTATGGCTTTCCAGGTGGTTGACGATGTGCTGGATCTCACTGCCACCGAAGAGGTGCTGGGCAAGCCGGTGGCCAGCGACCTGCGTGAAGGCAAAGCGACTCTGGCCGTCATCCATGCGCTTGAGAATGGCTCCGACGCTGAGCGCGAAGCTATTCAGACGGTGCTCACCGATCAGGACTTTCATCGTGTAACCCACGCGGAGATTCTGGCCATTCTCGGCCGGCATGGCTCGGTCGAGTACGCGATGAATACGGCCTTCCAATATGCCGACGCAGCCCGCTCCGCGCTCGCGGACTTGCCCGATTCCGACTACAAACGGGCGCTTCTGTGGGTTCCCGATTTCGTCGTCGCACGTGACAAGTAGCGCAGAGCTGCTGCGGGGCAAAGTCGTCAGTGGACTCGGCGATTTCTCTCATTGGATCGAAAAGCTCGAGGATCACTACTTCCGCAAAACCGGGCTGCATTTTTATCCCGGCACACTCAACGTGCTTCTTGATCATCCCTGGTCGGTTCCTGCAAATTGCCTTCGCCTTGAAAGAGAAGAGTATGGCGGAAGCGTTTCGGTGAACATGGTCCCTTGCCGCATCTTCGATCTTCCCGGCATCATCTTGCGCACTGATCTGAACGAATCTGGACAGGGGCCGCATCCGAAAAATCTGATCGAAGTGGCCGCTGAAGTTCGACTGCGCGATGCTTACGGCCTGCACGACGGCGATATGGTCAAGGTTGAGTTGCTGAGCGTCTCGTAACCGCCATTGGCTCTTCCTCGAATTTCCGGCACGATCTCAGCATCGCGGCCGTGTGGTATTCTCAGCAGTCGCTATGACCGATACCCGCTCCACTCCTATTCGCGTGCTCGTCGCTAAACCTGGCCTCGATGGCCATGACCGCGGCGCCAAGGTGATTGCACGGGCGCTACGCGATGCCGGAATGGAGGTTATCTATACCGGTCTTCGCCAGACTCCTGAGATGATCGTGAACGCGGCGTTGCAGGAAGACGTGGACTGTGTGGGGCTGAGTATTCTCTCCGGAGCGCACAACGCCATCGTGCCGCGCGTCACCAGCCTGCTTAAGGAGCATGGCGCATCCGACATTCTGGTTGTGCTCGGCGGGACGATTCCCGAGCAGGATGTGGAATTCCTGCGCTCTCAGGGAGTCGCGGCCATATTCGGCCCGGGAACCTCACTCGAAGCCACTGTGAAGTTCATCCGCGAAAATGTGAAGCCGCGTGGTCTCGTTGCGTAGACGAATAGGCCGCTGCGAAGCCGCTTACTTGCTCTGATAGGGCGCCTTAACCTGAGTGGCCGGCGGTGGCGACATTCCTTCTTCGGAACCTGCGCCGGCTCGCGCCTGCTGGTCGTCGTACGGCTGCTTGCCGTCAGGTCCGGCTGCGGTCGGTGAACCCGGCACAGGAGGCTGGCCGCCTCGGCTGGCAGTGAGTGCGGCGTCTTGCTTGCCGGTGGTCGAGTCATCGGCGATGCCGTAATGATCGTGCTGCTTGTTGGTCCGGCCGGTTTCGCATCCTGCCGTGAAAAGCAGAGTTGAGGTTACAGCCAATACCGCTGCCGAAATTTTCCGGAAAGAAGACATGATCACTCCACTTAAGAACATAAACAAAAATGCGGTCTAGGGAAAGCGCCGAGCCGATGATACACATGCGTAGTGTTCAGAATCGAATCAACTTTAACATCGTAGGAAGGTATTACCGCGTCCCTTCGTCAGCCCACGCGTTGCCTGGCAAAAATCGCAAAGCCTGATTTCTGCAGCCGCCGAATGGGTTATCGTCTAAGGATTGGAAATGCTGCGAACTCTGGCCAGACAACTCTTGAAGCAACCGCTCGCCTGCATCGGACTTTTCCTGCTGCTGACCTTCCTGTTGTTGGCGCTTCTCGCGCCATTGATCGCCCCGGTGAACCCAGCCACGATTGATCTGCTTCACCGGCTGTCTTCTCCAGGAGCGAGCCACTGGTTCGGAACGGACGAGCTTGGCCGCGATGTTCTTTCCAGAATCATCTTTGGGGCGCGGTTGTCTCTGCTGGTCGCCGTCTCCGTGGTTGCATGCTCTCTGAGCCTGGGTATCGTATTCGGCGGCATCGCTGGCTATTACGGCGGCATGGTGGACACCGCAATCAACACCTTCGCGATGAATGCCTTCATGGCCATGCCTGGAATTCTGCTGGCTATTGCGTTTGTCGCCTTCCTGGGTCCAGGCATCATCAACCTGATTCTGGCGCTCTCCATCGGCGGATGGGTGGGTTACGCGCGGCTGGTTCGTGCTCAGGTGCTGGCTGTTCGCGAGCGGGAGTTTGTGGAAGCTGCCCGGGCGCTCGGCGCCAGCAACCTGCGCATCTTCATCCAGCACATCTTGCCCAACATCATCCAGCCGCTGATCGTGCAGTCGGCCATCGGCATGGCCGGTGCAGTACTGGCGGAGGCTACGCTCAGCTTTTTGGGATTAGGAGTTCCTCCGCCGACAGCAAGCTGGGGATCGATGCTGGACGAGGCACGCTCGCATCTCTTCGACGCTCCGCATCTGGTTATCTTTCCCGCGCTGGCGGTGATGCTCTGCGTCTTGTGCTTCAATTTTCTCGGCGATGCGCTACGCGATTATCTCGATCCGCGCACGCGCATGACTCTTGGACTGTGAACCGGATCGCAAGATGCTGATCGGGGTCATCTCGGACACACATGGAATGCTGCGGCCGGAGGCGCTGGCCGCTCTGCAGGGCGTGGAGCACATCCTGCACGCCGGCGATGTTGGAGATGCGCAGATTCTCGCAGCTCTGAGTGAGATCGCACCTGTTACCGCGATTCGCGGCAACATCGATGTCTTTGGACCGTGCGCCGAGCTGCCGGCGATAGAGATGGTAGATCTGGGCGGGAAGAATTTTTACATGCTGCACGATCGTAAACAGCTCGACCTGAATCCTGAAGCCGCAGGTATAGCCGCAGTCATCAGTGGTCATTCGCATCAGCCTGCCATCGATTGGCGCAAAGAAGTGCTCTATTTCAATCCGGGCAGCGCCGGCCCACGCCGGTTCTCGCTGCCCATTTCACTCGGATTTATTGAAATTCGCGAGGGTAAGATCGAGCCGAAGCTTATCACTCTCGGCTGACATTCAATAGGCAGCCGTGAAGCGCTGCCGGATGTGCTTTGGATTTTCCAGCTCATCGACCAGCGCGATCGCGTAATCTTCAGCCGAGATGCTGCTGTTGCCTTTCTCGTCGGCGACCAGAAAATCCCCGCCCAGCCGGAACTTACCGGTACGTTCTCCGGGCTGAATGAAGGCTGCGGGTGAAAAATAGGTCCAGTTGATATCCGTAGTTTTCAAGGCATTCAACGAATCGCGATGGGCAATGGCAATCGCCTTGTACTGCTCGGGCAGATGTCCTGAATCGATGAGGTCGACACCCGGTGCCACAAAAAGACTGCCTGCTCCGCCGACAACCAGCAGACGCTTCGCTCCGCCTTCTTTGACTCCGGTAACGAGTGATTGAATCGAATCCAGCAGTTCGCCCACCGCGTCCGGCGGAGGTGAAATCGAGCTGACCACAGCGTCCGCACCCGCGACCTTAGCCGCAACATCCTTAGCGTCCAGCACATTGCCTTTCACCGCCGTAACACCGGATTGCTGCGGTACCTTCGAGGGATCGCGCACGACTGCGGTTACATGATGGCCGCGCAAAAGCAGCTCCGTGAGCACGCGGCTGCCGATCATACCAGTGGCCCCATAGAAAACAATGTTCATCGTTGCATCTCCTGATTAACTCTGGAGCTTTCGATGAACAGGGCCCTGGAAAGATGCCTGATTTTTCAGGGCAGTGGGTTGTGCGCCCGCAGCTCTTCGACAATCTCCGCCGCCGCCTTGCGCGCTTCGTCGGAACGGTCGGGGGGGAAGGAGATAGCGCCGACACGGGCGTGACCACCGCCGCCGTAACGCTCACAGATAGCCGCCAGGTTCACCATCTTTTCCGGATCGGCCTTCGTCCATGGATTCGAGCCCACGGACACCTTAGTCCTGAAGCTCGATTTCGAGAGACCGATGGAGTAGGTTGACTCCGGATGCAGGTAGTAGGGGATGAACTTGTTGTACCCTTCGAGCTGACGGTCGGTGATATCGAAATAGATGGTCCCCTCTTTCGACTCCGAACGCTCACGGATCAGCGCAATCGATTCCTGGTGGCGCTCCAATAGAGGGGGCAGCAGCTTGGCTACAAACGGCTCCTCGAGAATCTGCCCAAAGGGCATGGACGTAAGCAGCGGAATCAAACGCGGAATGAACTCTGGATCCTGCGTCGATTCGATCACCAGCGTGAGCTTCATCGCGGGCTCGGCCATCTCGACTGCAATCTGCGGGCTTTCATAGCGTGCGCCATCGACAATATCCGCCCAGCGCACCAGTTCCGCAAGCGGCTCAGCGTTGAAGCCGAACTTCGTCGACGCGATGTGCGCGATGAAGCTGGTGCAGGAAATATATTCGGGATCAAAGAAGCGGCGATCGGCGAAGGAGCCATCTTCGAGTCCCTGCTTATATTGCTGCTGATCGGCCGGTGTCAAAAAAGCGCTCAAGTGGTGATCGAACCACCAGGTGATCTTTGGCGATGGCGAATACTTGAAATCGACAATCGCGTTTTCGTCGCCGGTGAAGTCCGCTTCATTGAAGAGTGCGCCGGCGCGGTGCACCAGCCCGTGATATTCGTAATCGCCGCCGGACGTAATGCACTCGCGGTGAAAGCGGGCAAAGAGCGAAGCCGAGCAGGCCCCATCGAAACACTTGTCGTGATAGAAAACGCGAACCTTCAAACGTGACCGCTCCGCTCCTGCAAATTTAGTCAACAGGAATTTATTAGGATTGCCGGGACGCGGCGCAAAGTCAAGGCGGAAAGAAATCGGCCCCAGTCATTTTTAACTGGATCGGACAGTCTAATCGCGAAACCATCCTTACCAGAATTTGTAGAACGGCCACTCTCAGCTCATACAACCGTTAATTTTCCGGCCCTCTTCACCGTTCCCGCCCCAAAATTGGCGCTGGCGCGCTCCGCCGGCAGGGGTCGCGAGAAGAGATATCCCTGAAAGAGATCGCAGCCTTTCAAGTGCAGCAGCGACAACTGCTCGGCAGTCTCAATCCCTTCTCCAACAACGGTGAGACCCATGTTCTGGGCCATCGAGATAATCGCTTCAAGAATAGGCAGCGAGCTGTTGGGCTCATTTAGGACTTGCATGAAGGAGCGATCAATTTTCAGACGATCAATGGGGAGGCGGTTCAGATAGTTAAGCGAGGAGTAACCAGTCCCAAAATCATCGATGGCGATGCTTACGCCGAGGCGCTTGAGCCGCTCCATCTGCCGCGTGGATTCCACGAAATCCATTACCACGACACTTTCCGTCAACTCCAGTTCCAGATATTGAGGAAGCAAGCCGGTTTCATCGAGCACTCTGGCGACATTGTCGGCGAAATCCTGGCGTGAGAACTCCATGGAAGAGATGTTTACGGCGACTCGGACCGGCGGGTAGCCTTCGCGCTGCCATTGATAATTCTGACGGCAGGCCTCTCGGAGCACCCAATTGCCGAGGGGAATGATCATCTGGCTCTCTTCGGCGATCGGGATCAGCCGCGACGGCGGCACCACACCGAGCGTGGGATGCGTAAAACGGATCAGCGCTTCAAAAGCAGCCACGCGGCGTGCGGCGTCGCACTGCGGCTGATAATGCAGCTGAAAACCGCCCTGCTCGAGAGCGTGGGCCATCTCTACTTCGAGCTCGCGGCGATCGCTTACAGCCTGACTCAGTGCAGGGGAGAAGGCGCGTGTGGGATGATTGCCGAACTTCGCGTCGTACATGGCCAGGTCGGCATTGCGCTCCAGCGCGTCGGCCGAGTCGCCATCGTCGGGGAAGACAGATACGCCAATGCTGGCAGCCACGCTGAGCCGCAGGTCGTGGAATTCAACCGGCGGCTTGAGAATCTCATGCAGCACTTCGGCCACGGCGTGAGCCTCGCCGCGGCTCGGGATCTGTTCGAGAACCGCCATGAACTCGTCGCCGCCCATGCGCGCGACCGTATCGCTCCCACGTAAGCGGAGCGCGAGGCGATCGGCCACCTCCTTAAGAACGGCGTCGCCTGCGGCGTGGCCGTGAACGTCGTTAATCTGTTTGAACTTGTTGAGATCGATCCACAGCACGGCGACGGAATGGCCGTTCCTCCGAGCGCGCCGGATCGCCGCTTCGAGACGCTCTTCGCCCAGCAGGCGGTTCGGCAGCGTGGTCAGGCTGTCGTGGTACGCATGGCGGCGCAACTCACCCTGAAGATGGCAGCGCTCCAGAATCATCGACACCATCTGGCAATGCGTTTCCATCAGCTCCAGGTCAGCGTCCGACGGACTGTATTGAAGGCGTGCATAGATGGTCAGCGTTCCCAAGACGCTTTTGTCCGGAGCGAAGAAAGGCACTGACCAGACCGACTGAATGCCGTTAGCGCGAAGAAGCTCAGTCCAGGGTTTACGATCGGCGGCCAGATTTTCGAGGACCAGAGCTTTGCCGCTTGAAAGCGCTCCCAGCTCTGGAACTCCGGCCGATCCAATCGCGAGCCGCTGCAGATTACGCTCCAGTTTATCCGGAAGATCGGCAGAAGCCTTCAACTCCAATGCGTCGTTTTCGAGAAGATGGATCGCACAGGTCCAGACCGATCGATGCCGAGCAAGCACGTCTACGAGGGTGCGGAATATTTCTGCTGTAGGCTCGTCCCGTGCAAGCATTTCGAGAATCTGATTGCGACCCCGGTTGAGCTGCTCTATACGCAGCCGTTCCTTGACTTCGGATTGGAGCTCAGCGGTACGGGCCTGAATGCGGTGTTCGAGCGAGTTGCGCTCACGCCGCAGCTCCCCTTCGATCTTGGTGCGGTGATCAATCTGGAGACGCATCTCATGCTTGAGCCAGACCAGGCATAGCACGGTGGCGAGCAGAAGCAGGGGCGTCGCGAGATTCATCCGGTCTATCCAGATGCGAAGGGTGTGGGCGTTCTCAGCCTGCTTTTGAGCGCCGGCTTGCTCAGCACTCACTGCCGCTCTCTCCTGGGTGAGAAGATTTTCGACCGTCGCGAGCGTCTGCCCGTAGTCGGAGGACCATTGCGCGTCTACGACGGGCTTGGTGGATAACCGGAGAAGAGATTCAGCCGGGGCGGCCAGACCTGGGGAATCGATCTTAAAGGCTCCCGGCGCAGCTTGATCGAAAGCGCGAAGAGCAGTGGCCAACGTGGCCGCAAAGGCTCGCTGATCTTTCGCAGCAGACATGCTGCCCTGCCGGTTCTGCAATAGTATGTGCACTTGGTCGAGCTGAGACTGATAGGAAGCGATCGCCGCCCGATGCGTGAGGACGGTGGCCTCCAAACTACGGGAGGAGCGGGACCCCAATAAAACACCGGCGGAGATAGCCAGTTGAATGACGACTAGAGCGTAAAAAACCTGATTTCCGATTCGCGAGCGTGATTCCAGTTTGTGCGAAGACACGGTCTACCCCGAGGTCTATTACTTTCGCCTCATCTATCGGCGGCGAACGGAACGGTCTCCATAGCCGGAGGGACGTGAACCCAGCTCGAAACGGGCCTGCTCCTTTGCGTCGGCAAGAAGACATAAACTGCCGTCGATTGTTGATTTCTCTAAGGAATTCAAAGCTTTTCGACCGCAGGCAGTCATCGCCAGGAAATCGATGCGCATCGCTGCGGTCTTTTGGACGATCTTGGCGAGACGAAATTTAATGTGGATGTAACATCTCAGTTGCGATACGGGCAGGATTTTCCGCGAGGAACCATCCGATACCGGCTCGCGTATCGAGATCAGAGCCCGGGAGGCTGAATTTGCATACAGAGCATGGGCAAGGTGAAATCGTCGCGCCGGAACTAACCGAGGAAGTCGCTTCGCTCACCCCTCCGCAGCAGGACCACGGCATCGAATGGATCTTCTGGGGTCCGAATCGCCTTCGCGCCGGGTGGGCGGTGCTGGCGTTCGCCGTGATCTTCATCGTTCTGCTTACTCTCATCATCACGGTGATCCATTCCATCGTGCATATGGAGGGCCAGCCCAAGGAATTTACGCTGCGGATGGGGATTGCCGGCGAAGCTGGCCAGCTTCTCTGCGTTTTCCTGGCTACATTGGTCATGGCTCTCATCGATCGCCGATCGGTCCTCTACTACGGCTACCAGGGATCGGCGCGCGCGGTTCGCTTCGTTTCCGGGCTGGTGTGGGGATTTGTGGCTATTGCGGCAGTGGTGCTCCTGCTTTGGAAGATGGGCTTCCTGGCCTTCGACGGACTCACACTGCACGGCACAGACATCTGGAAATTTGCCGCAGGCTGGGGATTGGTCTTTCTCGGGACAGGGTTCTTCGAAGAGTCTCTGCTGCGCGGCTACGTTCAGTACACGATGACGCGCGGCGTCGGCTTCTGGTGGGGGGCGCTGGTCTTCTCGTTTCTTTTCGGCTTCAGTCACTCCACCAATCCCGGCGAAACGCCGGTCGGGCTCTTTGCCGCAGGAGCGGTCGGACTCGTCTTCTGCATCAGCCTCTGGTACACCGGTTCACTCTGGTGGGCGGTCGGCTTTCATGCGGCGTGGGATTGGGGCGAATCGTATTTCTTTGGCACCTCGGACAGCGGACTCGTCGCCAAAGGACATCTGCTGAGCGAGCATCCAGTCGGCAATATTCTCTGGAGCGGCGGAGCAACGGGGCCGGAAGGCAGCCTCATCGTGCTTCCCGTGCTGCTTACCATCGCAATTCTGATGGCGCTCTGGTGGGGACGGCGAACTCGATCACCATTCGCTGGCACGGGATGGAAACCGGCCTGGGTCAGCCGGCAGAAAGCTATTTCGAATCAGGGTACGTGATCCCGGTGACGATAGCGGTCCGACTGGTAGTGCCGCTGACGGCACCCAAGCCACAAGCCGACGCGTGAGCAACTTTGACGAGAAGAAATTGAAGCGCTTGCTGCTAGCCCATCCCTATCGCAAAATTCACGCGGAAAGGTGAGAGCGATTGCAAGCGCTTCGCTATTGGCGGACCGTTTCTCAGGCGGTCTTGGTATAACGTAGCTGGTGCCACTTCCAGGCACTTTCGATGATGTCATCGAGCTTGGAATACGCCGGTGCCCAGGCAAGTTCCTTGCCAATCTTCGCTGAACTGGCAATCAGCACGGCGGGATCGCCAGGCCGGCGCGGGCATTCTTCTACCGGGATAGGATGGCCGGTCACCCGGCGCGCCGATTCGATGACCTCACGAACCGTAAATCCTTCCCCGTTTCCGATGTTGTAGATCAGCTGACTGCGATCCTTGAGCGCCTCGAAAGCCAGCAGATGGGCCCGGGCGAGATCATGCACATGGACGTAATCGCGGACGCAGGTGCCGTCATGGGTGGGGTAATCCTCGCCGAAAACCTTGATGTTCTGGCGGCGGCCCAATGCTACATCAAGGATCAGCGGAATGATGTGCGACTCCGGCTCATGGGCCTCGCCGCGGCCCTCAATGGCTCCCGCCACATTGAAATAGCGCAGGCTGGCATAGCGGAAACCGTGAATGCGGTTGAGCCAGGAGAGCATCTGCTCGACCAGCAGCTTCGACTCCCCGTAGGCATTGGTGGGACGCAGCGGAGCATCCTCGAGGATCGGCGTCGATTCCGGCTCTCCGTACACTGCGGCGGTGGAAGAAAAAACCAGCCGGCTCACGTTGGCCGCCAGCATCGATTCGAAAAGGCTCAGCGTGGAAGCGCTATTATTCCGGAAATATATCTCCGGCTTTTTCATGCTTTCGCCCGCCTCGATGAGAGCGGCGAAGTGCATGACCCCGTCTATACCCGTGTGCAGGACCTTTTCCAGAGTCGTCCGGTCGGCGATGTCCGCCTCTACGAACTCCGTACCCTCCGGAACCATGGAGCGATGTCCGTGGCAGAGGTTGTCGTAAATGACCACCTGGTGACCATGGTCCAGCAGCAATTGAGCGACAGTGCCTCCCACGTATCCAGCACCACCGGTAACAAGTATGCGCACAGATTATCTCCTTCTTCCATAGAGATTTATAATCTAGCTGATAGCGAATCTCTCCTGCCAGAGCCGGAAAGGCCGATATTTTCACGCAGGAGGAGGAAAAAATTCCCTTCCGGATGCCGATAGAGTCTTGCCACTAGAACTTTTGGGCGAAATACCGTGCCCACGTAACCTGAATGGACTGGGTCTTCCGTCCAATACAAAGTGTTACCGATGTAACTTTTCGTATCGCAGTATTTAGGTTGGCAGTGCGATTGGTCAGGCCGGCATTCAATACCCTAGAAAGAAGAAGATTAGCCCGAAGCCGAGAATTCGCTAGATTATCCAGCGATCCAATGCGAGGTACTGGCGAGTTGGAGCGCTTCCCGGCAATGAAGCACACCGGATAAGAGGAATCGCCCGCAACCAAGGCAAATCCGGGACTTTTCAATAGAACAGGCTGGTAACAAAGGACTATGGCGAGCAAACCACTGAATCATTCGAATTTTGGCCTTCTGCCCGAACCACAGGGCCGATTTGGATCGTTTGGCGTAAGTATGGCTGTGAACGTGGTTGTGGGCGCGCTACTGCTTCTGTTCGCGGCCGCGAAAATCCATGAGGTCAAGGTGGAGAAGTACAACACCACGCTTGTCTTCCCTATCGATCCACCCAAGCCATACATTCCACCGCCGGCTCCGAAAGTGCATATCGTTCCGCCTCCACCCGTGGCCGAACCTCCAAAGATCAAAGTTGAGGCTCCCAAGCCGATCGAGCCGCCCAAGATGGCAGAGGTGAAGATTCCCACCCCTCCGGTGCCCAAGATCGCTCCTGCGCCACCCAAGGCTGTCGCTCCTCCTCCACAGCCAAAAGTAGGAATGTTTGCCAGCCCTAAGCCGACGGTTGTCGCCAATAATACTGCGGCGCCGACGCCCAAGATGGGTGGTTTTGGTGATCCGCAGGGTGTCAAGCCCAATCCTGATGCGAATCGCCAGCCGACCGTCGCAACCGTAGGCGCTTTCGGCGCCACACCCGGTCCAAATGAAGGTGCAGGAGCGGCGCGACGCGGTACGGTGCAGGGAGTTTCCTTCGGCTCCGGCGTGGCCAGCGGCGTCGCCGGCGGCAAGGATACGCGTGGAACCGTCGCCTCCGCGGGGTTCTCGAGCGGAATGGTCGGCGGCACCGGCAAGCCTGGCGGCACTGGCCAGGTTGCCCGGAGCGGATTTGCCGGCACCGGCTACGGCCAGGCAGCGCCGAAATCTGCGGTCCAGGAAGAGGCCCGCGCCACTCCGATTGTGGTGATATCGAAACCGCGCGCCGCCTACACTTCCGAGGCACGGCAATTGCACATCGAAGGCGATGTGGCCCTGCAGGTGAAATTCACCGCGAACGGACAGGTCCAAGTACTGCAGATTCTGAACGGCCTGGGACACGGGCTCGATGAGCAGGCCAAAGTAGTTGCAGAAGGAATCCGCTTCAAGCCCGCAACCAAAGACGGGCACGCAGTCGATGAAGTGACCGTAATCCGCGTAACTTTTCAGTTGGCCTAACGGCGATTGCATCAGAGATAACGCCCGCTCGGAGTAGTGAATCGTAGTGTCTCCGCGATACCATCTCAGATGGTTCTATCCCCCATCGTTGGGAAACTTGTAATGCGAAAGAACGAGCATTCAGTCAAATGCTAGTGAGAAAGATCTGACGAGGAGCCTGTAAATGCAATTGCGTAAGTTTTGGACTATCGGTCTCGTTCTGCTCATCGGAGTGACCGCGGCCCAGGCAAAGAAAAAGCCGAAGTATCCACCGCCCGTCCCGCTTACGCCTGCGCAGTCGGCCCTGATTGACAAAGCCGTGGCCGACGAAAAGGAAACGGTCAAGCAGATTGAAAAGAGCACGCCGCTAGTACAGACCTACATCCAGAACATGCGCCCCGACACCAAGCTGTATGCGGTCCCCATGTCGGATGAATACAGCGTCGCGCGCGTCGACTTTGGAAAAACTTTTTCGGCCAATGAATACGATCCACGGAAGACGGCCGGTAAGGGTTTCTTCAAGGGATCTTTCAAGTTCCTTGGAGACCTGACCAAGAGCTTCCACATCACCTACTCGGCCACCGGATTCATGGACATGATGTTCATCGATCCCATCGGCTTCGACCAGCAGCACTATCTCTTCACCTACGTTCGCCGCGATTTCCTGGGCAGCGTCCGCACCATGGTGTTCGATGTGCGGCCAAAGCCCGAGGTCAAAGGCGCGGGACGCTTCTTCGGACGCATCTGGGTAGAAGACCAGACCGGACACGTCGTCCGCTTCAATGGCTCTTACACCGGCACCAAGGATGACGAGGTCGCGCACTACTACCACTTCGACAGCTGGCGCACCAACGTGCAGCCCGATTCCTGGCTACCCTCTGCCATCTACGTTGAGGAATCGCAGCTGGGAGACTCTAAGAAGAACTTCGGCTTCCGAGCGCAGACCTACTTCTGGGGATACTCACTGAAAATTCCGCAGCACGAGTCGGATAACGAGAATATCCAGGTGGAAGGCGCGCAGGACCAGAGCGGCCAGGCGCAAGACGTAAGCCCGCTCGAAGCACAGCGGCAATGGGTAACGCAGGCTGAGAATAACGTTCTCGATCGTCTGACCCAGGCTGGTCTGCTGGCTCCTCCGAGCGATTTCGACAAGGTGCTCGAGACGGTGACGAATAATATCGTTATCGGCAACAAGCTGGTTCTGCCCGACGACATTCGCTGCCGCGTGATCCTGACTACTCCGCTCGAATCGCTGGCGGTCGGCAATACCATCCTGGTCAGCAAGGGACTGATCGATGTCCTGCCCTCTGAAGAAGACCTGGCTGCCGTGCTGAGCTTCCAGCTGGCGCACATCGTTCTTGGCCACCATATCGACACGCGTTATGCGTTCAACGATCGCCTGCTCTTTCCTGATGAGGCGACCTTCCAGCGCATCACCATGAACCACACCAACCTCGATAACCAGGAGGCCGCGAAGAAAGCGGTCGAGCTGTTCAACAACTCCGTCTATAAGGACAAGGCATCGAGCGTCGGCCTCTTCTTCCAGCAGCTCAGCATCCGCCAGAAGGCTCTCACCTTCCTGCTCACACCGCGCCTGGGCGACGCTCTCATCAAGCCCGACGGCTCGTCATGGCTGGCCGGATTGACACAGGGCGCTCCCAAGCTGGATATGGACGACCTGACTCAGATTGCCGCGCTGCCGCTGAACAGCCATCTGCGCATCGATTCGTGGGACGACAAGGTCTTCCAGTTGAACGTGAGACCGGCTCCGCTGCTCAACGCCCGCGACAAGATGCCGTTTGAAGTCACGCCGATCTTTTACCGCCTGCAGCGTTATCAGGCTCCGACGGAAGCGCCGGCTGCAACCCCCGCGCCGGCGACCACGGGCGCAGCAGAGCCGCCGCAGCCAGCTCCTGCGGACACCACAGCAACGCCCCCGGCTACGACTCCGACCAATCCTCAATAGCCAAGAAATGCGCCCGCGACGAAAATGCGGGCGCATTCTACGGTTTGTGTGAGGCGGGCCTGAGTAGGACCACGGTGTGGACATATCGCACTTTAGGAATCTGGAGAGTGGAATCGTGCTGAAGGGAATTTTGATCCTTGCTGTGACACTTGGATCCACGGCGGCAGTCGCCCAAGTTGCGCCGTCTGTGAAAGGCGGCAATTCAACCCTGTGGGTGGGAGCAGAGGCCTCGAGCCTTAATCCTGACTATCCTGACAGCTCCGCCGCACGCATCATTGGGCCGGGAGCCTTCTTCGATCTGAATGTGACCCCAAAGATCGGCATTGAAGGCGAAGCGCGCTGGCTGCGCTACAAAGGCGACGGAGGACAGACCCAGAGCGACTACTTCGGCGGCGTGAAATATCGCGTTTACCGCTTCCACAAGCTTTCTCTGAATGCCAAGTTTCTGGTCGGCGGAGTCTGGATCCACTACCCGCTCGATATCGGCAGCGGCAGCTACTTTGCATATGCTCCTGGCGCAACCGTCGACTACCGGCTCTCACGCCATCTGTCCGTTCGCGGCGATTACGAGTACCAGATCCTGCCCTCGGCTCCGGGTCTCTATCCCGGCGAGAGCAATGGCCTTTCGCCCAACGGAGTCAGCGTAGGCGTAGCCTGGCGGCTTCTGGGAGTACGCTGACCGAATTTCCCGGATAACAGTGAAAGGCTGGGCGAAAACGTCCAGCCTTTTGTATTTGGAATGCAAAAGCAATGGCCGCCGGATGAAACTGACCCGGCGGCCATTGCTGCATCTCGACTTTAAGACTAGAAGTGGTAAGCGATGCCAATGACCGGATCGTTCAGGTTGTAGTAGCGATTCGTCCTGAGATTGGCCTGGTTGAAGCTCGGCGTTTTCACCACGATGCCGCGGTATTCTGCGCGAATATCGAAGCTTGGGCTGATCTCGTACGCGATGCCGCCGCCGTAGAGTGCGCCGATATTCGTGCTCTGGCTGAGCTGCTGGATCTGCGTCTTCTGGTCATCGATCGGACTGTAGATGTACCCGCCGATACCAGCCTCCAGGAACGGATTGAAGTTCCGGTAGCTGAAGCTGTACACATACGCACCGGAGATTTCCTGGAAGCGATTGTGAATCAGAACATTGTTGGTGGGATTTTGATAGTGCTGCACTTGCTGCGCGTACTGATAATTCAGCTCAAGGCCACTGCGCGGAGTGAGCAGGTATCGATAACTGATTAATCCACCATAGCCGACAGTTGCATGCAGCTGGACCGCATTTCCGGCAATAAATGTAGGTATGAGTGCCGACCCGCTTACGCTAATGTCTTGACGGCTCTCCTGAGCAAAACATGCCACCGCCATGACAGGCAGGAGCAACAACACCAACAGACTTTTCTTCATTCGTTCGTGAACCTCTGGCCCGACAGGGCGGGCACATGCCTCTGCGGCTTGGTGAAAATGTGTGGCGCCGCGAGAAGACCTCCGGTCCACTCTGGCAATTGTACCTGTCCCACCGCGTTTCGACAGCATCGGACTAGGGGATCAGGCCTTGAAACTAAGCATTGGACTTCACGAAGCTATCGGACGGTAGCAGAACGGTGCGCCGCGCTCGTGGGCCACCGACTTGATCACCTTCAAAAAAGCCAGAGCCGCGTGGGAGAGCGTAGCATGCCGCCGGTGCACCAGCAGCAGCGGGCGTTCGATCTTCAGCTCCGGGACATGGACCTGCACCAGCTCGCCGCGCGCCAGCTCCTGCTGCACCGTCAGTCCGGGAACCAGGGCCACGCCGTTGCCCATGGCGACGAAACGCTTGATCGCGTCCAGGCTGGGCAGCTCAACATACATGTTAAGGGGTGTCTTGTGCTTCTCGAATAGATCGATCACGCGGCGGCGCAACGGCGACACTACGTTGTGGGCAATAAAGCTTTCGGCTCCAAGCTGGCGGATGGCAACCTTCTTTTCGCGCGCCAGCGGATGCCGGGGATTGACCACGAAAACTACCGAGTCCGTGTAGACGCCGATGGCCTGAAGCTGCGCGTCTCCGGGAGCAAAGGTCACCATGCCCAGTTCAACGGAGCGGTCGGCCAGCTGATCTGCGATGCGGCTGCCGAGAGCCCGCTCCACCAGCACGCTGATATGCGGACAGAGCCTTCGGAACTCGTCGAGCACGGGAAGGAGATAGAGGCAGGTATATTCATTCGCTGCAATGTGCAGACGGCCGCGCTCGAGAGAACGCAGCTCCTCCAGAGCGCTGGTAGCCTCGCCGCGGAGTTTGAGCATGCGCTTGGCATATTCGCGCAGCAGCTCGCCCGCAGCGGTCAGCGTGCCCTCACGGGAACTGCGTTCGAACAGCGGTTCGCCTATCTCTTCTTCAAGTCTGCGGATGGTGTGGCTGATAGCCGGCTGGGTGCGATGCAGACGGCTGGCGGCGCGGGAAAAGCCCCGCTCCTCAATAACTGCCAGAAAGGTTTCAAGCTGCGACAGGTCCATAAATGAAAACGACGATTTCTCCGGTAATCGTGAGTCTATTACAAATATTGATCGATTCGGTAGAAATTATAAATTTGAATCATATGCCATGTTTTGGCACACTAAGAGTGAGGCAAGGTCTCCCCGATGGCACAAGACCACGTTGATTTTTTTGACACCACGCTGCGTGATGGCGAGCAATCGCCGGGCTGCAGCATGACTCAGCACGAAAAGCTCCAGATGGCACACTCGCTGGCCGATCTGGGCGTAGACATTCTCGAGGCCGGATTCGCAATCTCTTCCGACGGCGACTTCGCCGCGATCGACAGCGTGGCGCGCGAGGTGCGTGGGCCGGTGATCACGTCTTTGGCGCGGGCAAAGCATGAGGATATCGAGCGGGCCGCGCAGGCGCTGGAGAAGGCCAGGCGCGCACGTATCCACATTTTCCTGGCCAGTTCGGATATCCATCTCCAATACAAATTGAAGATCAGCCGCGAAGAAGCTCTGGAGGGCGCCGCGAAAGCAGTGGCCCAAGCAAAGCGGCTGGTGGATGAAGTGGAGTTTTCCCCGGAAGATTCCACGCGCACCGATCCTGAATTTCTGTGCAAGATCGTCGCGGCGGCTATCGAGGCGGGCGCAACCGTCATCAACCTGCCGGATACGGTCGGCTACGCAGTTCCCAGCGACTACGCGGCGATGTTCCGTATGGTCCGCGAGCGGGTACCGGGCGCAGACAAGGTCGTTCTTTCCGCCCACACCCATGACGATCTCGGAATGGCGGTAGCCAACGCTCTGGCGGCGATTGAAGCCGGGGCGCGGCAGGTGGAATGCACGATCAACGGTATCGGCGAACGCGCCGGCAATGCAGCCCTCGAGGAGATTGCCGCAGCGCTTCATGTGCGCGCCGATCACTTCTCCGTCCAGCATGGATTGAAGCTGGATCATCTTTATGGCGTCAGCCAGTTGCTCGGCCAGACAATCAGCTTCGCTCCTTCGCCAAACAAAGCCATCGTCGGAAGCAATGCCTTCGCGCATGAGGCGGGCATTCATCAGCATGGCGTTCTTTCGAACCCGCTGACCTACGAGATCATGACGCCGGCCTCGGTTGGCGTCCCCACAAACCGCATGGTGCTGGGCAAGCACTCCGGACGGCATGCGCTGCGGTCGAGGCTGGTCGCTCTGGGATACAACCTGCAGCCCGCCGATCTCGATGTCGCCTATCGAGCATTCACCGAACTGGCGGACCGCAAGAAATCCATTTATGACCAGGACCTGATCAATCTCGTTGCGCACCATGAGCGGCACGAGGATTTGATTGCCGCGGCTCCCGAACTCAAGCAGGCCTGAGGGCCGCATCCCGAATCGGAGATTGAAATGAAGTTGAAGGTGTTGGTTGTCGCTGGAGATGGCATCGGTCCCGAAGTTACGGGCGAGGCGGTTCGCATCCTGCGTTCTGTTGCCGAGCTCGGCGGATATGATTTCGAGTTTCGCGAGGCCCTGATTGGCGGCGTGGCCATCAAGCAGCATGGCGCACCGCTTCCCGCTTCGACCCTTGATGCAGCGCTCGAGAGCGATGCGGTGCTGCTGGGTGCTGTCGGCGGCAACGAGTTCAATTCCCTCCCCCCAGACCGCCGTCCCGAAGCCGGCCTGCTGCAGTTGCGGCAGGCCCTCGGGGGCTATGCCAACCTTCGGCCTTCGTTTGCATGGCCCGCGCTCTCTGCGAATTCACCCTTGCGCGCCGAGGTGGTCGATGGCTCCGACATTCTGTTTGTGCGTGAGCTTCTGGGTGGCCTCTACTTTGGCGAGCCTCGTTCGTGGGACCGCGAAGCAGGCTCGGCATGGAATACCATGCGCTACACCCGCGACGAAGTGATCCGCGTGGCACGTGTGGCCTTCGAACTCGCCGGAACGCGACGCAAAAAGGTGACATCCGTCGATAAAGCAAACGTGCTTGAAGTTTCGCAATTGTGGCGGGCGACGGTGACCGAGCTTGCGGCGCAGTATCCCGACATCGCGCTCGAACACCAGTATGTCGATGCCTGCGCGATGCACCTGATGAACACACCGCGCAACTTCGATGTGGTGCTCACCGAGAATCTCTTCGGCGACATCCTCTCCGACGAGGCTGCTGTTATCACCGGATCGCTGGGCATGCTGCCCTCCGCGACTCTCGGCGGCGCTGTGAATTTATATGAGCCAGTGCACGGCTCAGCCCCCGACATCGCGGGCAAGGGCCTGGCGAATCCGCTGGGCGCGATTCTTACCGCTGCCATGCTGCTGCGCCACTCCGCAAAGCTCGAACAGGATGCGCAGGCTGTGGAAACCTCAGTCCGCAAGGTGCTGGAGCAGGGCTATCGCACCGCCGACCTGGTACGCGGTGAGAGCAAGCAAAAGCTCTCTACACAGGAGATGGGCAAGCACGTCCACCAGGCGCTGAACGAGATCATCGATCGCCGCCAGGCCATGCACGCCGTCTAGGTTGCCGGGACTGGCCGTCCAGGCACACGCGCCTGCGGCGCAAAGATATTCGTATCTCTTGGAGTCACATTTATGTCTACACCGAAAACATTGTTTGAAAAAGTATGGGAGTCGCATCTCGTAGCCGAGCCCGCCAACGAGCCCGCCCTGCTCTACATCGATCTGCACCTGGTGCATGAAGTGACTTCGCCGCAGGCCTTTGAGGGGCTGAGGATCGCAGGACGCAAGCTGCGCCGTCCGGACCGTACGGTGGCGACGGTGGACCACAACGTGCCGACTACTGCGAACCGCCTGATCATTGAGGATGTGATCGCGGCCAAACAGATCGACACGCTGCGTAAGAACTGTGCCGACTTCGGCGTGGAACTCTACGATGTGCAGTCTCCGCAGCAAGGCATTGTGCATGTGATCGGTCCTGAGCTGGGACTGACCAAGCCGGGCATGACCATCGTCTGTGGCGACTCTCACACCTCGACACATGGAGCATTCGGCGCGCTGGCCTTCGGTATCGGCACGTCTGAGGTCGAGCATGTGATGGCCACGCAGACGCTGCCGCAGTCCAAGGCCAAAACCTTCCGTATCGCCGTTGAGGGCGAGCTGCCCGATGGCGTGACCGCGAAGGATGTTGCGCTAGGAATCATCGGCCGCATCGGCACGGATGGAGCCACCGGCTACGTGATCGAGTACGCGGGCTCCGCAATTCGCTCGCTCTCGATGGAAGGCCGCATGACGGTTTGCAACATGAGCATCGAGGCGGGCGCACGGGCCGGCATGATCGCTCCGGACGAGACGACGTTCGCTTATCTCAAAGGCCGCAAGTTCGCTCCGGCGGGGACGGATTGGGATAAGGCGGTTGCCGAATGGAAGAAGCTGGCCACCGATCCTGGCGCAAAGTATGACCGCGAACTGGTCATTCCGGCGATCGAGCTGGCTCCATATGTAACGTGGGGCACGAGCCCAGGCATGGTCATTCCGGTGACGGACGTTGTGCCTGATCCCGCGCTGGCGCATTCTGATTCCGACCGCCGCGGCTTTGAGCGCGCATTGGAATACATGAACTTGAAAGCGGGCACACCCATTGAGGACGTGACCATCGACCGAGTATTCATTGGCTCCTGCACCAATTCACGCATCGAAGATCTGCGCGCAGCGGCGAAGATCGCCTCAGGACATCACGTGCATGCGAATGTGCGTGCCATGGTGGTGCCGGGATCGCAGCAGGTAAAGGCGCAGGCTGAAAGCGAAGGCCTCGACCACATCTTCCGCGAAGCGGGATTCGAGTGGCGGGAGCCGGGCTGCTCCATGTGCCTGGGCATGAACCCGGATATCCTGTCGCCGGGCGAGCGCTGTGCTTCAACCAGCAATCGCAACTTTGAAGGGCGCCAGGGCAGCGGCGGACGCACACATCTCGTCAGTCCCATGATGGCGGCAGCCGCGGCCATCACCGGCCACTTCACCGACGTTCGTACATGGGAATTCAGAAAAGCAGAGGTGCTGGTCTAATGCGTGCATTTCGTACACTCACTTCGAAGGTAATGCCGCTGGACAGGGTGAACGTTGATACCGACCAGATCATTCCCAAGCAGTTTTTGAAGCGCATCGAACGCACCGGTTACGGAGAATTTCTCTTCTTCGACTGGCGCAAGGATGCAGCCTTCGAGCTGAACAATCCGCGCTACAAGGGTGCAGAGATTCTGGTGGCCGCTAAGAACTTCGGCTGCGGCTCTTCGCGCGAGCATGCTGCATGGGCACTGTCTGATTACGGTTTTCATTGCGTCGTCTCGTCGAGCTTCGCGGACATTTTCTTCTCGAACGCGGGCAAGAACGGCATTCTTCTCGTCACGCTGCCTGAGGAGCAGGTTCAGCTGCTGCTCGATCGTGCGGCTTCGATCGAGAACTACAAGCTGACCGTCTCGCTGGAAGAGAACACGATCAAGGATGAGCACGGCTTCTCCGCGACGTTCTCGATCGATCCCTTTCGCCGCTATTGTCTGCTCGAGGGACTGGATGACATCGGCCTTACGCTGCGCCACGCAGATGCGCTCGACAAATTTGAACAGAAACATAACGCCGACTTCTGGTTGGCTCCAAAAGTAGAAGCGCCAGCACAGGAGACGTCGCACGCATGAGCTCGAACGGAAGTAACGGCACACCGGCAGGTAAGAAGTACAGCATCCCTTTGACGGAGGGGCCGAACCGGGCCGCGGCGCGAGCAATGTTTCGCGCAGTAGACTTCACTCGCGAAGATTTGAAAAAACCGATCATCGGCATCGCGAATACCTGGACCGAGATTGGTCCGTGCAACTTTCACCTGCGACAGATTGCGGAGGCAGTGAAGCAGGGCGTGCGCGAAGCCGGCGGCACACCGATGGAGTTCAACACCATCACCATCTCGGATGGCATCACCATGGGTACGGAGGGCATGAAGGCTTCGCTCATCAGCCGTGAAGTCATCGCCGACTCCGTCGAACTGGTCGCGCGCGGCAATCTTTTCGATGGCCTGGTGGCGATTGCCGGATGCGACAAGAACATGCCGGGCACAGTGATGGCGTTGGCGCGGCTCGATATTCCATCGCTGATGCTTTATGGCGGATCGATCAAGCCCGGACATTTGAACGGCAAAGATCTTACCGTGCAAGATGTATTCGAGGCCATCGGCTCCCACGCCGCTGGCAAGATCGACGACGCTGGACTGGAGGCGGTAGAAGCTGCAGCCTGTCCGGGTGCAGGTGCGTGCGGCGGTCAGTTCACAGCCAACACGATGGCTATGGCCTGCGAATTTCTTGGCATCTCGCCGATGGCAATTTCCGGCGTTCCCGCGTTTCTGCCCGAGAAGCTTACATCCGCGCGCGAGGCAGGACGCCTGGTGATGGAGCTCGCAAAGAACGATCTTCGTCCCAGCAAGATCATCACACCAACTGCTATCGAGAATGCGATCGCCAGCGTGGCGGCTTCAGGCGGCTCGACGAATGCGGTTCTGCACTTTCTCGCGATTGCGAACGAGATGGGAATTCCACTTTCGATTGATGACTTCGACCGCATCAGCTCGAAGACTCCTTTGCTATGCGACCTGAAGCCGGGCGGCAATTATGTTGCGGCCGACTATCACGCCGCCGGCGGCAGCCGCCTGCTCGCCAAACGCCTGCTGGACGCGGGCCTTATCGATGGCAGCGCCTGGAATGTCTCGGGCAAGACGCTTGCTGAAGAAGCAGCGCAGGCCAAAGAGACGGCAGGCCAGGTTGTGATCCACGCCGTCCGTGATGCGATCAAGCCTACGGGCGGGCTGGTCATTCTCAAAGGCAATCTTGCACCTGAAGGCTGCGTGATCAAGGTTGCGGGACACAAGCGTCTCGAACATCGCGGACCTGCGCGGGTCTTCGACACCGAGCAGGATGCATTTCTCGCAGTCGAGTCGGGGAAGATCAAGCCCAACGATGTGATGGTAATTCGATACGAGGGCCCGAAGGGCGGTCCGGGAATGCGCGAGATGCTGCAGGTTACCGCGGCTGTCGCCGGCATACCCGAGCTCAGCGAAACGGTGGCGCTGCTGACCGACGGACGCTTCTCCGGCGCCACGCGCGGCCTGATGGCCGGGCACGTGGCTCCCGAAGCTGCCGATGGCGGACCAATCGCTGCTGTCCGCGAAGGCGACATGATCCACTTCGACATTCCGAACCGCAAGCTGTCCGTTGAGATTACCGACGAAGAGATAGCGACGCGATTGAAAACGTGGGAGAAGCCCGCTCCTCGGTTTGCACGCGGTGTTTTCCGCAAGTACGTCAATACGGTTTCATCTGCAGCACAAGGTGCGGTAACCCACTAAGACGTGGTCGCAGACGAACGAATGGAGACATTATGAGCGAGACGAAGAACTCGAAACCGACACATACACGCTTGACCGGCGCCGAGATACTGTGGGCGACACTTGAGGGCGAAGGTGTACGTGAGGTCTTCGGCTATCCCGGCGGCGCGATTCTACCCGCATACGACGCACTGCGTAAGTTTCCTATTCGCCACATCCTGGTTCGCCACGAGCAGGGCGCGACCCACATGGCCGATGGTTATGCGCGCGCTTCAGGCAAGGTTGGCGTAGCCATCGCCACCTCGGGGCCTGGAGCGACGAACATGGTGACGGGCATTGCCACCGCCATGCTCGATTCTGTTCCGCTGCTCTGCATCACCGGGCAGGTTTCGAGCAAGGCCCTCGGATCCGATGCCTTTCAGGAAGTGGACATCACCGGCATCACGCTGCCTATCACCAAGCATAACTACGTGGTCACGCGAGCCGACGATGTGGCATCCACGATTCGCGAAGCGCTGCGTGTAGCACGGTCGGGACGTCCTGGGCCGGTGCTCGTGGATATAACCAAGGACGCGCAGCAGGGCATAGCTAACTATGATTTCGCTGCCGCTGCCGCTGCGCCTTATCGTCCGCACCCCATGCTCCGCTCCGAAAGCGAATCTGTTCTGAAGGCAGCGGAGATGATTCGCGGTGCGAAGCGGCCGGTGATTCTGGCCGGGCACGGCGTAATTCAATCGAACGCGCGCGAGCAGGTACTGGCTCTGGCCGAACGGTTGCAGATCCCTATTGCAACAACGCTGCTCGGACTCGGCGGCATGCCGGCCTCGCATCCCTTGCAGCTGGGGATGATGGGCATGCACGGTGAAGCGTGGGTGAATCATGCGATTCAGGAATCCGATCTGCTCATCGCCTGCGGTATGCGCTTCGACGATCGCGTAACGGGAACGATCGCCAGCTATGCTCCGAAAGCAAAGAAGATTCACATCGAGATCGACCCGGCAGAGATCAACAAGAACGTGAAGGTCGACGTCGCACTGATCGGCGACCTTGCCGAGATGCTGGAAGTGCTGCTCCCGCACCTGGCTCCGGTTTCCGGTGAATCCGCATGGGTTCGCGAAATCAACGCATCGAAGGGTGCATGCGCGGTGAAGGACATTCAAAATCTGCCCGACACCGGTCATCTCTACGCAGCGCACGTAATGCATGACCTATGGCACACGACTGGCGGCAAGGCCGTCGTTGCAACCGATGTGGGTCAGCACCAGATGTGGGAAGCTCAGTATTACAAGCACGAAGACCCGCGCACGCTCATCACCTCCGGCGGCCTGGGAACGATGGGCTTCGCACTGCCTGCAGGCATCGGCGCAAAGGTCGCCTGTCCTGATAAGGAAGTATGGATTATCGCAGGCGACGGCGGATTCCAGATGACGGCATGCGAGCTCTCTACTATCGCGCAGGAGAAGCTGGACATAAACATCGCCATCGTGAACAACGGCTACCTAGGCATGGTGCGCCAGTGGCAGGAGTTCTTCTACGAGAAGAATTACGAGTCGTCGCCGATTCTCAGCCCTGACTTTGTAAAGCTGGCGGAAGCACATGGCATTCCCGGAGCAACTGTCCGCACCCGAGCGGAAGGACTGGCAGCGATGAAGGAAGCCCGCGAGCGCAAAGGGCCGTTCCTTATTAACTTTCTCGTCGAGAAAGAAGACTCGGTGTACCCGATGATTCCCGCCGGATCGGCACTGCATGAGATGATCCGCCGGCCGGGGAACAATCCGCTGATTGAGACGGCACAGGACATTTAGCAACAGTATCCAAGGCGAAGAGTTCAGGGCTTGGAAACCTCCCGAACATTAAGGACGATTTGTAACCGTATGCTGCACACATTTGTTGCTCTTGTAGAAGACAAACCCGGAGTGCTGACACGCGTAGCCTCGCTCTTCCGGCGGCTGAACGTGAATATCGTCTCGCTTACCGTCGGCCGCTCGGAGAAGGTGGGCGTCTCGCGCATGACCATCGTCTCCGATGCCTCGCCCACGGCGGGACATCGCATCATGGCCAGCCTGTACAAGCTCGAAAACATTCTGCAGGTCGATGATGTCGGCCAAGCATCGTGTGTAGTGCGCGAGCTGGCGCTGATCAAGGTCGCCGCCACGCCCAAGACACGCTCGCATATCTTCGAGCTGGCAGAGGTCTTCCGCGCGCGCATCGTCGATCTCGCGCCGGAGTCGCTGATGATCGAGATCACCGGTGTCGAAAGCAAGATCGAAGGACTCTTACAGGTCCTGAATGAGAGCGAAGATCGCATCCTCGAAGTATCGCGGACGGGGCGTATGGTGATGCGGCGCGGGCAGCACACCAGCCGCGTGCTCGATGCGATGCGCGTGCAGAGCGAAGAAGCGGAAGAGATTCCGGAAGAAGAGATTGCCGAGGAAGAGGCCGACCTGCCGCAGTAGCACGCCTCCTGCTCACGATATTGACCCAGACTTACATCAACCATCCACAGAGAGAAAGAGAAGAGGAATAGAGAATGGCCAAGACATATCACGATCAGGACGCAGACCTGTCGCTCATCCAACACAAGAAGGTGGCCATCATCGGCTACGGCTCGCAGGGTCACGCGCACGCGCTGAACCTCAAGGACTCGGGCGTCGAAGTGCGCATCGGGCTGCCCGCGACCAGCAAGTCCATCGACAAGGCGAAGAGGGCCGGTCTCGAAGTAAACACGGTGAGCGACGCGGCCGCCTGGGCTGACGTGATCATGATCCTCACTCCCGATCACTCGCAGGGCGACACCTACACGAATGACATCGCGAAGAACCTGAAGCCGGGTAAGACGCTGATGTTTGCGCACGGCTTCAACATTCGCTACGGCACCATCGATCCACCGAAGGATATCGACGTGTCGCTGGTTGCGCCTAAGGCTCCTGGCCATCGCGTGCGTGAAGTCTTCACCGAGGGCGGCGGCGTACCCGGACTCGTAGCCGTCCATCAGGATGCATCGGGCAAAGCGCTCGAACTCGCGCTCTCCTATGCCAAGGGCATCGGCTGCACCCGTGCGGGCGTCATCCAGACCACCTTTACCGAGGAGACCGAGACCGATCTGTTCGGCGAGCAGGCTGTTCTCTGCGGCGGCGCATCGGCGCTGGTGAAGGCCGGCTTCGAGACGCTGGTGAACGCGGGCTACCAGCCCGAAATCGCATACTTCGAGTGCCTGCATGAGCTAAAGCTTATTGTCGACCTGATGTATCGCGGTGGATTGGCCTACATGCGCTACTCCATCTCCGACACCGCAGAGTATGGCGACTACACTGCGGGCCCGCGCATCGTGACCGACGAAACGCGCGCTGAGATGAAGAAGATGCTCACTGAGATCCAGAACGGCACATTTGCCAAGAAGTGGATCGAAGAGAACAAGACCGGGCGCAAATACTTCGACGAAATCCGCAAGATCGAAGCGAAGCACCCGATTGAAGAAGTCGGCGGCAAACTGCGCGCAGCCATGCCGTTCCTCGATCCGGTAACGGTGAAGGACAACACACCGCAGGCAGAAACAGTTACCGCGTAGTATCGCGGCAATCGCAACAACGCTGGCCGCGGACATCTTCTCCGCGGCCATGCGTGTCTATGGGGAATATGAAAGTTCATCGTTTGCTCGTCGCGGCTGTTATTTTCTACGGATGCCGCTTTTCCACCCGCGCACAGGCCAATCCTAGTTGTGCGGTGCGTCCGGCGACACTTGCGGCCATGCGGAACTGCTACCGGCCGCTGCTGATTTTCAGTCCTCGTGCCGATGATCCCCGGCTCAAGCAGCAAAGGGACATTTTGGACGCAGACGCAGACGACATGATGGATCGCTTTGTCATGCTGACTCCGGTGCTGAAGGACGCTAATGGCTGGCAAACGCCGCTCGATACACCCTATACGGTGCTTGGCATGAAGGAGATGAAAGAAATCAGGGCACGATTTCATGTTCCGGAGAATCTGTTTGTCGTACTACTGCTGGGTGAAGACGGAACGATTAAGCTGCGCGGTGAGCAACCGGTCGAAGCCTCACGTCTGAATGAATTGATCGATACGATGCCAACACGCAAGATCGAGCGCGACCGTCCGCATGCAAATTGATTTCGTTCAGCCCCGCAACGAATACGGCATTACCTCGTCACTCGGAATTTAGCCGCGGCCCATGGGCATTGGCGCGCATCGTTTACCATCTAAGAGAGGCTGATCTATGACCACCGCCAGCACGACACCCACGCTGGATTCGGCTGATCCCCGCAGCGCTTTCGTCCCTGCGTCTCGCACACCGATTCCCGAGCTCATCGAAGCACTCAAGCGCGTAGCTCCTCTGAATGGCATGGAGGAGTCCGAATATCGTTGGCTCGCGGAGCACGGCGAGGAGCACCTGATTCCGGCGGGCACAACTCTGTTTCACGAAGGCCACGCCGCGGACACCATGAGTATCGTGCTGCGTGGTGAGATTCATGTGCGGCGCGAGCGTGGCGGAGTTTCCGCCCTCTTCATTGGGAGAACTGGGCAGATCACCGGCCTGCTTCCCTTCTCGCGCATGAAGACCTATGGCGGCCACGGATACGTTGTCGCCGACATATGGGCTCTCGACTATCCACGCGCTATTTTCGCTGAGATGACTCAGGCCGTGCCATCGATGACGCAGCGCTGCGTCTCCGTGTTGCTGGATCGAGTCCGTGAAGTGACGCGCCTCGAGCAGCAGACAGAAAAGCTCAATGCTCTCGGCAAGCTGGCCGGCAATCTTGCGCATGAGATGAATAATCCTGCTTCGGCTGCGCAGCGGGCGGCATCGGGACTGCTCGACGAGCTGCGTGTTTACGGTCACGAGAAATTCCGCCTGGGCGGACTGTGCCTAGACGAGGCGCATCTTCTGAGAGTGCGCAATTGGCAGGATGCGATCCGCGAGCAAGCTGCAGCAGAACCGCCGGCGTCCGATCAGCACGCAGCTCTCGAAGATGGTCTGCAGGCATGGCTGAAGAAACACGGCGTGGCTGAGACATGGAAGATTGCGCCAGAGTTAGCCGAGCTGGGCGTCACTGCCGCACAGCTTGATCCGCTTGGAGAATTTCTCAATGCAGACGCGCTCTCCGTCGTACTCGGGCAGTTTTCCTCGTCGGTGCGCGCGGAGCGCATTGCCGAAGCAATGCTCGATTCCACGGCGCGCATCTTCGACCTGATTCGCGCCATTAAAGATTATTCCTATCTGGATCAGGCACCGATCCAGGAGGTCGATGTCCGGCAGGGTCTCGAAAACACGTTGACCATGCTGCAGTCGCGGCTGGCGCACGTGAAGATCGAGCGCCGCTACGCCGAGGATTTACCCCTCATTTCCGCATATGGCAGCGAGCTGAACCAGGTGTGGATGGCGCTGCTGGAAAACGCGCTGGATGCGATTCAGGATCACGGCAAGATCACGCTGGCAGTCCAGATTTCCGGAGAGCTAATGCTCATTGAGGTCTGGGACGACGGACCCGGCATCGCTCCAGAGCTGAAGGACCGCATCTTCGAGCCCTTCTTCACCACCAAAGCGCCAGGGCGTGGGCTTGGACTGGGACTGGACACTGTACAGCGCATAGTGCGGCGGCATCGCGGATACGTGAGCGTCGAATCCAAACCCGGAGCAACATGCTTCCAGGTGCGATTGCCGATGGACCAGCTGCAAGCCTACTGAGTCACTCTGCGCGTAGCGCCTCGACTGGATCTACCCGCGCCGCACGAAGTGCGGGCAGGTAAGCCGCAGCGGCTCCTGAGATCATCAGCACGATCACAACCGCGGTCAGTGTCCATCCATCGTGCGGCGAGATTCCATAGAGGAAGCTGGTCACCAGTTTTCCTGAAAAATAAGCGATTACCAGGCCGATTGCGACTCCAGAAATTAACAACGCGACAGCCTGCCGCATCACCAGCCAGACTACATCGCCGCGCCCAGCACCAAGGGCGAAGCGCACGCCCATCTCGCGTGTGCGCTGGCTCACCACGTATGCCAGCAGCCCATAGAGTCCCGCAACGCAAAGCAGAAGCGCCGACCCGGCGAAGATCTCAAGCAGGCGAGCGGCCATCATCTGGCTGCCATAGGAATCTTCGACAATCTGATCCATGGTGCTGAAGTTCGCTCCCGCCAGCTCAGGACTGGCCTGCCGCAACGCCTCGCGCAGTTCTGGGATCACTTCCGATGGCTTCCGTCGCGTGCGCACCGGGAGGTCCATCGCAATGCCTTCCAGAACGGTGTAGAAACCGCTGTCGGGCGTGAGCTGAGGCAGACTCACCTCAACCTCGGGTTGAGATGGCGCACCCACTTTCTTCTGGTGAAAATCATCGAGTACACCCACAATCGTGGCCGGTTTTGCACCTTTCGTCATCGAAATCAATTGCTTGCCGATGATTTTGCCTGCGTCCTGCTCATTCGGCACATAGGCATGCGCGAAAGCACGATTCACTACCAGAACGGGATCGGATGCAGCTGTGTCCTGCTCGTTGAAATAGCGGCCCTTCAACATCGGAAATGCAAAGACATGCTGCAATGTGGGGCTGACGGCTTTGAATGATGCGATCACCGCATTGCTCTTTCCATTCGGACCGACGTCCTTCGAATAGATCGAGAGCTGCATGAAGAACGTATCGCCGAGTGGGACATTCGTCATCAATCCTGCAGCATCAATGCCGGGCATATGCTGCACACGCTCCAGCAGCGGCTGATAGATTGTCGTGCTGGCGTTAGTTTTCGCAAAACGATACGTAGGGATCTCTAGATTCGCAACAATGATGTGGTCGGTGCGGAAGCCCAGCGGCACATGCCGGAGCGCGTAAATCGTGCGCAGAAGCAGTCCACAGGCCGCGAGCAACGCCAGCGACATGGCAATCTCGGCAATCACCAGGCCGCCGTGCAACCGATGCTGCGACCGGCTGGTGCCACTCTGCTGACCTCCCTGGCGAAGTGCAGCCTCGATCGGTTCGCGTGCAGACATTACGGCCGGCCACGCCGAAGAAAGAACGGCTGAAATCACAGTGAGCACCGCCAATGCAACCACCACGGTTACACTTGGAGCGGCAGGGACAGACAGCGTAAGCTGCTGCGTAAGGGTGTGATGAAAGATGGCGATCGCGCCCACGGCCATGCCAGTGCCCAGTAGAGCGGCCATTCCGCTAAGCACCAAGCCCTCGACGATCAACTGCTGGGTCAGGCGGCTGCGGCTGGCTCCTAGCGCCCCTCGCATCGCGATTTCGCGCTGCCTGGCCGAAGCCCGAGCCAATAGTAGGTTGGTCGCGTTTACGCATGCGATCAACCAGAGCAGGCCAGACGCCGCTGTGAGAGCTAACAAAGCACGTTTCTGATCGGTACCTACAAACATGCCGGAGAATTTCTTGACCGTTACCTGCTCAGCCCGCTTGCGCCATTCAGGATCGGTATAGCCCTGTGCCACATGCTTCTGGACGGTTTGCAACTCGGCAAACGCGGCAGCCATACTCACACCCGCTTTGAGTCTTGCCACTACGCCATACGACGGTGTGTCATAGGCCCTCGCGCGATCTTTCTCTCCAAGTGTGACGAGCGACCACACCTGCACGGTGTCTGACCTGAACGGAAAAAAGAAGCCACGGGGCATCACACCCACTACGGTGTAGGGCAAATCACTGATATGCACCGTCTTTCCCAAAATATTAGGGTCCGCGCCGAAAACTGTCCGCCACCCGGCATCGCTCAATACGATGTCATTCGTGTCACCCGATTTCGCAAAACTTTCGGGCTTGTTTGGAAAACCCGCGCCGATTTGTGGGGATACACCCAGCGTAGAGAACAGATTTGCGCTCACTTGCGTGAAGTTCACCTGAATAGCTGTGCCATTTCCTTGAAGAAAATTACGGCCATTCATTCCATAGCCGTAAAAAGCAATGGACTCGAAGCTATGCAGTTGCTCGCGCCACTCCTCGATGTCAAGATAAGGCGCGGCGAAATACTCGTTCTCTCCAATTCCACCTTCCTGAATTTCAACCAGCCGGCCGGCGTGTTTGTACGGCAGTGGCTGGAGCATAACGTGGTACACAACCGTAAACATCGCTGCGGTGGCAGCAATGCCCAGCGCGAGCGTTCCGATCACCGATGCGGCAAAACCTGGCGAGCGACGCAGCTGGCGCAGAGCATATTTCAGGTCCTGCTGCAGCCGCTCGAGCCAGACCCAGCCCCAGGACTCGCGCGTAATCTCTTTGACGAGTGCGACGTTGCCGAATTCGCGGCTCGCTTCGGCACTTGCGCTCTCGGCGGTAGCGCCGCGCTCCCGGCGGTCGGCAGCGGCCATGGCCAGGTGCGACTCGATTTCTGCATCAAGGTCAGTCTTACGATCTTCAGAACGAAAGAGGCTCATACCGTGCGTCTCCTTTTAGAGTTCTGCTTCAGGCATGGGACCCAGGACGCCAGCAATGGCCTGGACCATGGCTTCCCACTTGGAACGGTCGCGGACAAGCTGCCGCTTGCCCTCGGCGGTCAGATCATAAAATTTTGCACGCTGATTCTGGTCGGTCGTACGCCATTGGCTGGAAATCCATTTCTGGCGCTCAAGCCGATGGAGAGCCGGATAAAGCGAGCCCGTTTCTACCTGCAGAACTTCTCCGGATCGGGTACGGATGGCCTGGCTGATGCCGTAGCCATGCTGTGAGCCCCAGCGCAGTGTTTCCAGGATCAGGAGATCGAGCGTGCCCTGAAGCAGCTCAATGCGATTCCGATAAGCTTCCTTCGCCATGATGTAGAGAATCTACTCCCTGAGGGCGTAGGATGTCTACAGTGTCGATCGCCACGTACATCGCCGAAGAGGGATTGGCTAAGTCCCACATTCCGCGCTCGGGATGTGGAGCACCCAGCGAGGTGGGTTTAGTAACCGTTGGCGACGAGGTAGTCGACGGTCAGGTCCAGTTTCGGCTCCGCCTGCTTCAGGCTCACAGCATGCTTGATCAGGACATCTGCTTCGAGATTCACCGGGCTGCCCGGTGCTAGCGTGTGCAGGTTGGTGGCCATGTAGGTGTGGGGGATAATGGCGACGCTCAGAACCTTGCCGTCCCACCGCGCGATGGTGAGACTGATGCCCTCGATGGCCACCGATCCCTTTTCCACCATGAAAGGACGGATCGACTCCGGCACCTCAACCTGCAGCCACCAGTCAGTGTGATCGCCATCGGGTGTTATCGCCTCGAGCGAGCGTAATGTACCCGTCGCATCCACATGACCCTGGACGATGTGACCGCCTAGTGGTGCACCTGCCGGAGTGGGCAGCTCGAGATTCACCTTCGCTCCCGGCTTCAAAGCGGTGAGCGAAGTTCGAGCCTCCGTTTCCTCGGCAAGATCGGCATGGAAGACGGGAGGCTCGATATCGAGCGCTGTCAGGCACACTCCGCTCACCGCGATACTGTCGCCGGTCTTCAGGCGACCAACCAGTCCTGGAGCCTCAATGGTGATGCGGCTCGCGCCAGCGCGCTCTTCAACGCCGAGAATGGTTCCGGTCGCCTCGATCAATCCTGTGAACATAAATCTATTTTAGCGGTGACCGGGGCCGCGAAACGCTATGCCCAGGGATCGTGCAGGTAGCCTTCGATGCGGAAGTCTTTACCGAAGCGCTCGATCGAGGTGCGTGTAATCGGCTGCTTCCATTCGTCGATGCTGCTGACCATGGGTACGCCGGCAGCACCAAGGATGAGAGGCGCGTAGAAGAGCACCAGCTTGTCGACCAGCTGCTGCCCCAGCGCCGAGGCATTTACCTGCGATCCGGCCTCGAGCAGGGCAGATGTCATGCCCAGCTGCCCAAGCCGTTCCAGTGCAGCGCTCAGCGAAACCCGCGACCCGCGCGATGATCCGCCAACGATCTCTACGCGCACGCCAAGAGCTTCGAGAGCCTTTTGCCGCTCGGAAGTAGGTGTCGTGCAGAAAACCAGAAGATCGTCCTTTGCCGTTCTCACCAGCTGCGAGTCGAGACGCAGCCGCAAAGCGGAATCGAGAACCACGCGCAGCAGCGGGCGCCGGCGCGGCAATCCGCTGCGGTCGGTAAGTCTGGGATTGTCAGTGAGTGCGGTGTTGATGCCAGTGATGATGGCGTCCGAGGCGTGGCGCAGCCGGTGAACATCGAAACTCGATTCTTCGCCGGTGAGCATGATTGGCATAGCCTCGCGGCCCGGTGCGGGTTTCCCCGGAGCGGGCGCCAGGCGGCCATCGAGTGACAACGCAGCCTTCAGGGTAAAGAAAGGCCGGCCGGTGCGGATATGGCGCGCAAACGCGTCGTTCAGCTCGCGAGCCTCCGCGCGGCAAACGTCAACATCGACCACGATGCCTGCATTCCTGAGACGCTTGATTCCCTCTCCATTGACTTTGGGATTGGGGTCTCCGGTCGCGACAACCACCCGCGCCACTGCAGCCTGAATCAGCGCATCTGCGCAAGGACCGGTGCGGCCAGTATGTGCGCACGGTTCGAGCGTCACATACGCTGTCGCTCCGCGCGCTCGGTCGCCAGCCTGCTTCAACGCAACGATCTCGGCGTGGTCTTTGCGTTCGTACTGGTGGAATCCTTCTCCAACCGCGACGTCGTTTTTAACCAGCACGCAGCCGACATTCGGATTGGGTGAGGCGAACCCAATGGATTTTCGCGCGAGGCCCAGCGCATGCTTCATCCACCGCTCGTCGGCAGATGGCGTGAAATTTTGTACCGAGGGAAAGGAATGATTTTCTGGCACTGGCATCTCTTATCGACCCGCCAAAAAGATACTGCAGCAAATTAAGTCCCTAATTTGTTGCAGTTATCGGGCCCGAAACATGTATTGCACTGCTATACGCAATGATGGATCGTGCAAGAGCCCGCGACGACAGAACAGTCTAGCTCTCCAGCAGCGAATCGATGAACGCGTTGCTGTCGAACGGCAGCAGGTCGTCGATTTTCTCACCCACGCCAATGTAGCGCACCGGCAGCTTCAATTCCCGCGCGATGGCGATGGCGATGCCGCCTTTGGCCGTGCCGTCAAGCTTGGTGAGGACGATCCCGGTGACGCCTGCCGATTCGGTGAAGAGGCGCGCCTGCTGCAAACCGTTTTGTCCCGTCGTCGCGTCCATCACCAGCAGCACCTCATGCGGCGCGTCAGGAACCAGACGCTGCGTGGTGCGGCGCATCTTATCGAGCTCAGCCATAAGGTTGTTCTTGGTGTGCAAGCGACCGGCAGTATCGACGATCAGGAAGTCCCGCTCGCGCGCTGTAGCCGCCTGCAGAGCATCATAGAGCACCGCGGAGGGATCGCCGCCCTGGCGGGACTTGATGAGCTCAACGCCGCTGCGCTCGCTCCAAACTTCGAGCTGCTCAATCGCCGCAGCGCGAAAGGTATCCGCAGCACAAAGCAGAACCGTCTTGCCCTGCGCGCGGTAGTGTGCCGCCAGCTTTCCGCTAGTCGTGGTTTTTCCAGTGCCGTTCACCCCGACCATAAGAATTACCTCGGGCGGTTTGGCTACGGTTCGCGGCGGACGCTGCTGCTCGTCGAGAATTGCCTTCAGCTGCTCTTTCAACAAATCTTTGAGCTCGGCTCCGTCGCGAATCTGCTGGCGCTTGGCGCGCTCGCGCAGTGCATCAAGGATTTCTGTCGCTGTAGTGACACCGATGTCGGAAGCGATCAGCGACATCTCGAGATCTTCGAGCGCCGATTCGTCCACCGTTCGGGTGAGCGACAGAACGCCTTCGATACGATCTTCCAGGCTCTCGCGGGTACGCGAGACAGCCTGCTTCATCCGGTCTAAAAAGCTTTTTTTCGGCGGCTCTTCTGCGTCTTTCAGACTGCCGAACAGGGTTTGAATCATGCCCGCGAATCCCTCTAGTTGTCATTACTGAGTTTACTAGAAGCACTCGCGGCGAGATCTCTGCGCGCGAATATCACCGCGATAGAAGCAGGACTAAACGAGCTCAGGAAGAACGCGGCGGCGCTTGAAGGACGCAGGCGCGCGGAGATTCTTGACCACGATCGTTCCCCGTTTTACCAGCGTAGCGAGTGCCTGCACCGCGGCGGGGTCGTAGCGTTTCCCGGCCATGCGCTCCAGTACTTCCAGAACATACGCCGGATCCATCGCGGACTGGTAAGGACGCGTTGTAGTCATGGCGTCGAAACTGTCGGCAACGGCAATGATGCGCGCCATGATGGGAATTTCCTCGCCGCTCAGTCCATATGGATAGCCGCTGCCATCGAGGGCTTCATGGTGCAATTCGATGCCGGGAATGAGATCGTTGAGCGCCTCGATGGGACGAACGATCGACGCCCCTTTCACGGTATGCGCCTTCACGATTTCGAACTCTTCCGGTGAAAGAGGAAGGTCCTTGCTGACGATGGTGTCCATCACGCCAACATTGCCAATGTCATGCACCAGGGCGGCAAGACGGATGCGCTCAACCTGGACGGCGTCGAGCTTCATCTCGTGAGCTATCTCCGCCGCATAGAGGGCGACGCGCTCCGAATGGCCGCGCAGGTAACTCGCACGCTCATCCACGGCCTTAGCCACCATGCCCATCAGCTCAATCAGAGCGGAGTAGTGTTTACGCGCCTCGGATTGCCGGTCGTTGAATGATTCATGAAGCGTGCGCAGGGCCTTGTTCCATTCTGCGGCAGCTTCAGAGTAAGTCGTGCTGCGCAACACCTGGCTCTGGCGCTCCGCGAAATGGAGCGAACAGGAGGCGATCGACTCAGCCAGCTCGCGGCTCTGCCGGGTAAGACGAAGAGTAATGACCAGGCTCAGAACAGCCGCAACCAACAGCGCCAACCCCATAGGAATCAATGGGTTCCATTCAAAGCGAATAGAAAGGTGCTGAAATAAGAGCAGACTGATACAGGTACTGCTGAGGACCAGAAAAGAAGATCCCAAAAATCGCCAGCGAAATGGGTGTTTTTGCTTCATCCGATGAACAGAACTTATGACGGGCTTCGGTCGCAGTCAGTGTACTTCGTTTATCGAGAAAGGCGGCTCACTCGAAAGTGGCAGCGACCTTTTCGGTCATTCCTCGCGGCCCGGGCGTACCATGAGCTCTCGCATGGCTTCCACGGGGCTCTTGCCACGCTGAAGGATCGCCTCTACCTGGCTGGCGATGGGCAACTCGACACCATACTTTTGCGCCAGTCCGAGAGCGGCGGAGGTAGTGCGAACACCCTCGGCGACCTTTCCGCGCAAAGCCTCAAGTATGTCAGGAAGAGATCTCCCTTTGCCGAGTTCCGTGCCTACCCACCGGTTACGGGAGAGCCCGCCGGTACAGGTGAGCACCAGGTCGCCAAGGCCGGCGAGGCCGGCAAGCGTTTCGCGACGGCCTCCCGCGGCGACGGCGAGCCGCGTGACCTCGGCGATGCCTCGGGTAATGAGAGCCGCAGTGCTGTTGTGCCCCAGATCCAGGCCGGAAACCACACCCGCAGCAATCGCAATGACGTTTTTGAGTGCTCCCCCCAACTCCACGCCGACAATGTCGTCATTCGTGTAAAGGCGCAGCGTCGTGCTGGAAAAATCCTTCTGAATGCGGGCTGCGATCGCCAGATCGGTCGAAGCAATCGTGATGGCCGTCGGCGACCCCTTTGCAACCTCCTGAGCGAAAGAAGGGCCGCTGAGAACCGCACAGGGCAAGTCCGGCCTGGATAGATCCGGACGGTGCAGCGTAAGCGTCTCGGCGATGATCTGGCTGACACGAAGATAGCTGCCATCTTCAATTCCCTTGGTGCCGCTCACTAAAATCTGACCCGCGCGCAGATAGGGCGCAAATCGCTCATACGATGTCCGCACATGATGCGACGGCATCATGCTGACGACGATCTCCGCGGAAGGAATGGCCAGCTCCGGATCGGTAGTTGCCGCGATGCTTTCAGGAATCGCAAATCCGGGCAAGAACCCGGTGTTTTCGCGGTTGGCATGAATAGCTTGCGCCACCTCTTCCGAGTGCGTCCAGAGTGTCAGCTCATGACCACCGCGGCGCGCAAGGCTGATCGCGATGGCGGTGCCCCAGGCTCCGCCACCCATGACGGTAATGCGGCTCATACGGCGGCTGCTCCGGATTTGCTCGCGGATTTGCCGAAGCGGTTCTCAGTGCCGTGCAGCAATCGCGAGATGTTCTGGTAGTGCTTCGCAATCACGATCACTGGCGCAATGAAAATAACGGCGGTCAGCAGTGGCGTTCGCGGTCCGTGAGGCAGCAACAGTGCGAAGAATGGAAAGACCACGGCGGCAAGAATTGATCCCAGGGAGACATAGCGGCTGAGCATGACAGCCACTATGAATACGACCAGACCCGCGAGTGCTGCCCAGGGAGCAAGCGCCAGAAAGACGCCCAGCGCAGTCGCAACTCCCTTACCTCCTTTGAAGCGCAGCCAGAATGTATAGATGTGCCCCAGGATCGCAAAGAGAGCTGCCAGCGCTGCGGCATTGCGATGATCCACCGGAGCGAGCGAAGGCAAATCGGCGATCCGGGCAGCAATCACGACGGCGACGTAACCCTTGCACGCGTCGAGCAGAAAAGTAAGCGCCCCCAGCTTTTTCGCGCCTGAGCGAATGACGTTCGTCGCGCCAATATTTCCGCTGCCTTTGGTGCGGATGTCCTCTTTCAGGAAAATCCGCACCAGAATATAGCCGAAGGGAATTGAGCCCAGCAGATATGCGGCAAGACTGACCAGCAAATATGTAAACAAGGTCATCGACTTACGAGTTTATCTGTTTTAAGCGGGGATGTAAGTCCATATACCCGAGCGGCATGCGAAAGAGAGGGCCAGAGCCGAGCAGCCCTGGCCCGCGCTGTTAACCAATTACAGCAGTGGAGCAAAGTTCATAGCGAATGCGGTTACAGCTCGCGATGGGCTGCGTCCGCTTCCTCCGCCATCTCCTGTAACGTGGCGAGGAACCGTTTGGACTGGCCCGTGAAGAGCCCATCAGCAGTAAAGCTGGCGATGGTCGCAACCGCGCCGGCGAATCTGTCGTCGGTGGGCCGAATGACTGCGCAGTGCGGCAGTTTGGAGCTGATGAACTCACAAGGAACTGGAAAGATCAGGCTGGGCTGAACGAGTGGATTGAGAGGATCAAAAAAATTGGGGAAGGTCAGGCCTTTGTCGGTAACCGGTGCAACCGGAGCCTGAACTCCATTGCCCGCAAAATCAACCCACTCCAGAAAGTGCGCGACTTCATCTCCGCCGATACCCAGCGTAATTTTCAGTACTTCCCGGCTGTGCACCTTCATGCTAAGAGCCTGATAAAGACTGGACCCTCCCTGCTCGATGTAACCGAAGTGGAAGGCCGCGGTGTTTGCGATTACCTGAATATGATTAGCATTGTTAAAATCGGCATCGGTGATGGGAATCGCCGTCCGGTTGGTGATGGTGATCGCCTGAGGATAAGTCGCGCCAAAGTCAGGATTCGTGGCGCTGCGATACCGAATGAACCAGCTGGTATCGACATTCAAATGCATGAGGTTGGTGAGACGACCGATATCCTGGGCGCCTGTTGCCTGGCTTCCCTGAAGCGTGCGGAACTCGTCGAAGTTGACGGGATCGGCGCCCTTCGATTCGAGATATCCGTTCAAAAATGTCGCGTGGCTGATTTCATCCAGCGTGTTGCTGCTGATGTATTGCGGACCATCGGGATCGAGATTGGAAAGCGCTGACTGATACGCGTTCAGTGATGGATTCGGGTTAACCTCGACGGGGAGTTGGTCGCCGATACCGCCCAATTCCGCATACTGCGTCCAAAGATCGGACTCGATGAGCTCGGCTGCCGCCAGGAAGCGAAGAATGGCAGCGTCTCCCTTGGTCAGGCTGCCATCACCGTCCTGAGCAAGAGCTGTTTTTCCTCCGTTAATCAATCCAGCGCCAAGTGCTGCGCCACCAGCGAGCATACCGGTTTTTAAAAACTTTCGGCGGCCCGTGGAACTTGTATTCAGGCTTTCCGCATTTCGCATAATCTCCTCTTCGTTTGCAGGCCAAGGGGATCAACCTGCAGGACGAAAATAGGCGCGCGATGCATGAATGGGTGTCACCCGAGTGTCAGCGAATTGTCATTTCGGATGGTCTTAATTTCGTGAGCGGAAAACGCGGGAATTTAACGTATGTTCGCTTCGACAGGACCAGAAAGCAGGCTACATCAACCTGCGGCGAACGAGATCAAGAGATTGCTGGCTGGCATACTGGCGTATGCGATTGCGGTCACCGGTGAATTTTTTCTCGACAACCTCAGTGCTCTTGCCATCACTTACGCCGATGTAGACCAATCCCACCGGCTTCTCCTCAGTTCCACCGCCGGGACCGGCGATCCCGGTGACGCCTAGTCCAAATGTCGTGTCGCAGCGCTCGCGGATGCCCTCGGCAAGAGACGCGGCAACTTCACGGCTGACCGCTCCGTGACGTTCAATCAGCGAAGGCGGAACACCCGCGAATTCGCTTTTCAACTCATTGGAATAAACCACCGCTCCTCCCGCGAAGGAACGCGACGCACCGCTGATACTCGTGAGCCTCTGCGCAATCAGGCCGCCCGTGCAGCTTTCCGCGACTGACAACGTGGCAGCGCGCATCTCCAGGTAGTAGAGAACGATCTGCTCCAGCGTCTCGCCTTGCGAAGAGTAGATAAGGTCTTCCAGCTCTTCCTCGATCTTTCCAGCCAGCTCATCGACGCGCGCTTGTGCTGCTTCAAGCAGTGGTTTTCCACATACCAGGTTGAGCTGGATATCGCCGAGGTGGGCCAGGATGGTCGTCTCTATGTCTTTGTATTGCTGATAGATTGGTGCGATGCGAGCGTCGGCCGCGGACTCGCCGATCATGGCCGCCTTTAGCACGCGTGTTGCGATATACCGCTTGGGTAACAGATCGCGAAGACGCGGCATGCACTGCTCATCGAACATAGGCTTCAACTCGGACGGTGGCCCCGGCAGCAGCATCACCAGCTTGCGATGCTCTCCATAAACCGTGTCCAGCATCTGGCCAGGGGCCGTGCCGCGGGCATTCTCAAGAATCACCGCTCCTTCGAGAGTGTCTGCCTGCTTTTCGTTGTTGCGCGTCACCTGCATGCGCCGCGCAGCGAAACGCGCATAAAGCTCGGCGATGAGGTCAGGGTTGCGCTTGAGGCCAATCTTCAGCGACTCGGCAACAGCTTCGCGGGTGAGATCGTCTTCGGTTGGACCGAGGCCTCCCATGATCACGACGATATCGCTGCGGCGCAACGCGTTGCGAATGGCGTCGATCAGATGCTTCTGGCGGTCGCCGACGATGGTCTTGAAGATGACCGCTACCCCGAGCTGATTGAGACGCTCGGTGATGTGAAGGGAATTCGTGTCCTGCCGCCAAGGCGTAAGCAGCTCTGAACCGATTGCAACGATCTCCGCGTTCATTCGAGCGCCGACCAGCCTGGGGGTGGGATTTGAAGTTCGAGGACCGGCTTAGAACAGCTGCCATCCCTCGATGCCCAACGGTACATGATAAATGGAGCTGTTGGTAGCTACGAGCGCGTTTCCGCCAGGAACGAAGCTGAAACCTACAATTCCCGATCCCGCGATGGCCAACGCCGCATCGTCCGACTGCGAAATGCGAACCACTCCGCGCCGCCCGCCGAGTGAGGCTGCAACGTAAACGGCTCCAGAAACATCAACCGCCAGCCCCTGTGGACGGCCTATCCCGCGATAGAACGTGGAAATCGCGCCATCGCGATCGATGGCATACACGTTGTCGTAGCTCGATGTCGTGGGACCAGTCACGTAGAGCGTTCCGTCAATCCCGAAGGCCAGATGATAGGCGGCGACGCTGGGCTCAAGTGTTGCGAAAACGAATATCTGGCGGTCGGGCGCAATCTTGAAGATGGTTCCGCTGCGGTCGCCCACATAGAGATTGCCTTCGGCGTCGAAGGCGATGCCGGTGGCGACGCCCATGCCCTCGGCATAGACAGAAGCAGCTCCGGCGGGTGTAACGCGATAAACCGTGCCCTCCTGCCGCGAGGAGACATAAATATTTCCATCTTCACCGACAGCCAGACCAGTGGCATTCATAATCCCGCTTAGAAACGGGCGCATCTCGCCGTCCCGATCGATACGGAAGATCGATACCGGGACCTCCTGTCCGCGCGAGCCGGAGAAAGTGACGTAAACATTTCCCTCGCGGTCGACGACCGGATTGGCAACCGCGTGCACGCCCGTAGCCAACAGAGAGGCAACGCCCAGATCGACGGAGTTGCTCTGCGCACCATTCTGCAGGATGCGCAAACGTCCGCTCTCCGCTTCGTCCGGCACGCGCAGCAGAACACGTTTGCTGCGGCTCATGAGCACACGCGCAGCCAAATCGCCCAGCATCGCGACCGGACGCCGATAGGACACTGGCCCCAGATTGGACCCGTGCACTTCGACTTCCCCGCCCGGGAGAGCAAAATCGGGTTGCAAGGATTCGATGCGAGGTGTACCGCCGAAATCGGATTTTATGAGTGGTGACATCTTCTACTGCAACTCCCAGGCTGCTGAAACTCCAGTTGCTACCACCAATGATGCACGATCAGGAAAACGAGCAGGGCGTAAACCCCCGCAGCGACATCATCCATCATGATACCGAGACCGCCGTGAAGCCGCTCCAGCTGGCGCGCGGGTGCAGGCTTCGTGATGTCGAAAAGGCGAAACAGGGCAAAAGCCAGCAGCGCATGGCGAATTTCCACCGGCGATGCGGCCAGCGCGATCCACTGTCCGGCAACTTCATCGATAACCACGTGACCGGGATCTTCGCGGCCGCTCTCCCGGGCTACCACTGACGCCGCAGGGATACCGATGACCGTCGCGATCACTCCCGCAGAGATTGTCGCGAGCGTGAGTGCAAGAGAAGTGGGGTGGATAGCCTGCGCAGCGAAAAACCAGAGCAGCATGGCCGCCAGCGAAGCCCAGGTGCCGGGTCCGCCAGGAAGAAGGCCGATGCCGAAAACCGTTCCAATCAACCACGCCCAGGTTGTCTTGCCCCAGCGAACCGCGGACACCTTAGCGGCTGCTGTGTTCATCTTCGTCGTCAGTGGGCCGCGGTTGGTTTTCCAGCCCTTCCAGAACATCGGGATCGAGAATCGGCGAGGAGATCCGATACGCCCCGCTCGCCCACTTGCCCAGGTCGATCAGTCTGCAGCGATCGCTGCAGAAAGGGAAATCCTCGTCTTTTGCAGTGACCAGGGTACGGCAGGTAGGGCAACGTAAAACTTGATTGGCACTCATCTTAAGCTCGTTTTATTTGGATGCGGGAGCGGCCGATACGACGCGTGCGACCACGTCGTACTCGTGGGCCTCGGTGATCTCGCAGCGGTAGAAGCGTCCCGCAGTCAGCTCCTCGAATGGACCGAAATCATTGATGTAGACCGTGCCGTCGATTTCGGGGGCGTGATACTGCGTCCGGCCCTCCCAAAGCAGCGGCGTCTCTTCCGATTCCCCCTCGACGAGCACATCCAGCTCGCGGCCCACCCACGCGGCTTTGCCTTTTTTGCTGATGCCCTTCTGGATGGTCATCAGCTTCCGCTTGCGCTGTTCGATCACGCGCTGTGGAACTTTTTGCTCGAGGGAAAACGCTTTCGATCCATCTTCATCGGAATAGCCAAAGACGCCCAGCCAGTCGAACTTCGCCTCGCGGACAAAGTTGCACAGAGTCTCGAAGTCCTGATCGGTTTCGCCAGGAAAGCCAACGATGAACGAAGTGCGCAGCGCAATGCCTGGCACAGCCTGACGAACCTTCTCGATCGTCTTCAGAAATATTTCAGCATTTGCGCCACGCTTCATGCTCTTGAGCACCGGACCGGCTGCATGCTGCAGCGGCACATCGAGATATTTGGCGATGTTGTCGTGCTTCGCAATGGTCTCCAGCAGCTTCCCGGTGATCTTGTTCGGATACGCGTAGAGGAAGCGCAGCCAGATGAGACCGGGGATCCGAGCGAGCGAGTCGAGCAAGTGCGCCAGGCCGTCTTTCATGCCCATGTCCTCGCCGTAGCACGTTGTGTCCTGACCGATGAGCGTGATCTCACGCACACCCTGCGCAACCAGGCTCTCGGCTTCCGCGATAACAGACTCAAACCGGCGGGAGCGGAATTTACCACGCAAGTTGGGGATCACGCAGAAGCTGCATGGGTGATCGCAGCCCTCGGCGATCTTGATATAAGCCGATGCCTTCTTCGTCGCCAGAAGGCGCGGCGTGGTGTGGTCGTAAAGATATTGCGGAAGATGCGCCTCGGCGCCGTCCCACTCCGTACGCGAGAAGCGGCCCTGCGACTCGCGGAGGTCGCCTTCAGCGCGTGCTGCCTGGGCACCGGTCAGAATCGTGAACGGAGAGGGCTCGACAAATTGCGGAGCGGGAGCCTGAAGTCCTGCCGCAGCGAGGATCTCTTCCAGCTCGCCTGTTCCGACAACCGCATCGACCTCGGGAATATTTTTGCGAATCTCGTCGCGATAGCGCTCGACCAGGCATCCGGCCACAATGAGTTTGCGAGCGGTGCCGGCAATCTTGTGCTGCGCCATCTCTAAAATGGCATCGACCGACTCCTGCTTCGCAGCGTCGATAAAGGAGCAGGTGTTCACAACGAGTATCTCGGCTGCCTGAACTTCGGAGGTCATTTCGGCGCCAGCGCGGTCGAGCAGACCCATCATCACTTCGCTGTCGACCAGATTCTTGGGACAGCCCAGTGAGACGAATCCCACCTTGGGCCGGGATACGGATAAACCGGATTTTGAGGGTTCGGCGAGGCCGATTTCAGGCTCGTCGAGAAGAGAATGAGTCACATCTCTATTCTAACGGACGCGCCTTTGGCATTGCGTCCCGGCGGGTCTTAAAAGAGCCCTTGCGGTGGTATCATAGGACATGTGCCGGGCCCTGCGCGGCGCAATCCCGCCAACCCCGCCAGGTCCGGAAGGAAGCAACGGTAACGGGCTAGTGCGTGCGCAGCAGGTCTCCCGGTACATGGGAATTTTCCCTCCTCAGCTCAGCTATCCAGCCCTTCCCTGTGCCGTGATGGACAGCCTTCTTGGACCTCGGCGACAATAACGTTTTTGATTCCGTTGCCCCGGAGAATGTCATTGACTCTTGCTGTCCGTCCTGCTGCTGCCCGACGCGCCAAAATTAGTGCTCTCGGAACTTACGTTCCTCCCCGCGTATTGACAAACAAAGACCTGGAAAAACTCGTCGACACCTCGGATGAGTGGATTTACTCGCGGGTGGGCATTCGCGAGCGCCATCTGGTTGAGCCGGGGATGGCTACCAGCGACATGGCCGTGGAAGCTGCGAAGCACTGTCTCGCCAATCGCGGCATCGATGCGACAGAGATCGAAGCCATCATTGTCGCAACCGTGACGCCGGACATGTTCTTCCCGGCGACCGCATGCCTGGTCCAGGACAAGCTCGGCGCAAAAGGCGCGTGGGGATTCGATCTTTCTGCAGCCTGTTCTGGATTTGTCTACGCACTGCAAACCGGCGCCAAGCTTGTCGAAAGCGGGGCGCACTCGAAGGTGCTGGTAATCGGTGCAGACACCATGTCTTCCATTATTGACTACACGGATCGCACCACCTGCGTGCTCTTCGGCGACGGCGCGGGTGCAGTTTTGATCGAACCCACAGAAGACGGCGAAATCGGCTTAATCGACTTCGCGCATGAGATCGACGGTTCGGGAGCCCATGCGCTGAACATGCCGGGTGGCGGAAGCGCGCATCCTTCCACGGTAGACACGGTAGAACACAAGATGCACTACGTGCACCAGGACGGTCAGGCGGTCTACAAATTTGCAGTGCGCAAGATGGTGGAAGCATCGGAAAAAGTGCTCACCCGCAACAACATCTCTGCCGCTGACCTGGCATGCTTCATCCCTCATCAGGCTAATAAGCGCATCATTACATCGAGCGCCGAGCGCATGGGATTGCCGCTCGAAAAGGTGATCATCAATATCGATCGCTACGGCAATACGACAGCGGGAACAATTCCCCTCGCCATGGGTACCGGAGTGGAAGAGAACCGGCTGCACAAGGGCGATCTGGTGCTGATTGCCAGCGTGGGCGCGGGATTCACTGTCGGCGCGACGCTGCTGCGCTGGGAAATCTAGCCGGCAATACCAGCCATGAGTGCGAAGGCCGACTCAGGCGCTAGCGGGAACCTCAGATCGGAAGCGCCTCTGATCGTGCCTGTACTTCCATATCCCGAAGATGATCGCAGCTGCGAGCAGGCTGACGAAGGTCCAGAGAATCACGTCCGACCATCCGGCAAGGTTATGTGACCACCAGCGAATCACGCGCCTACCGTACGCAACTCCCAGCCATGCCTCCAGCCCGTAGCGCAATCCCCGTGCGACGGCAACCGCCGCGAGAAAACGCTTACGCTCGACCTCAAATACGCCTGCACACAGTAGGAATGGCGTCAGCGGAATCGGTGGCGGCAGAATGCATGCGAGGCCGACCGTAAGCACGCCATTGCGCTTTACCCAGGGTTCGATCCTCTGCAACAACTTCGCCGGAACGTAGCGTTGCAGCATCTTTGCGCCGCCCTTTTGACCCGCGCTCCAGGTGAGATAGGCGCCGAACACGCTGCCGCTGATGGCCGCTACGGCCATCAGCCAGGGGTTTCCGCGGTGCGCCACCAACAGGAGCAGCAACAGATCGGTGCTGCCGGGCAGAGGAAGCGGAATCGGCGAGGCATCGAGCACCGAGACCGCGAAGACCCCAAGCGCGCCCAGGTGAATGAGCCAGTGCGGCATCAGGTGCTTGTGAACAGCAGGCTTTGCGGCTAAGAACACGCTGATTGGACGCTTATCGCGGCTCCAGAGTCGCCAGCCGTCCTGTTTTCACAAAAATTTCAGCTTGGGTACTGAAGGAAGCGCACCGCATTCTGCGCCATATCGATAAAACAGCCGAAGCCCTTCAAGGCAGGCTTCGTCGAGGATGTAATGAATGTTCTGAGTGAGATACGTGCGGAGGGTTGCAGCGGGAACGGCGATCCGCGTTGACCACTCACGCACCAGTTCTTCGGTGTTCTTCAAGCCGTTATCGCGCGAGCGCTGAAAGTCTTCGACAAGCTCGGTGGGCGTCACCGTCGCGGGCGTGAATGCGGAGTCACGCACCGACCAGAAAGCTGATACCCATGGCGTCCCTGTCCAGCTGCGCCACTCCTTGCCCAGGTCGAAATAGGTCAGCTTCTCTCCGCAGCTCGCCTCACGCGCTTCACGCTCTTCGAGCGCCAGCAGCGCTGGATCGCCGATCAGCAATGCAGCATCAGCATTGGCTAGCATGGCATCGAGATCGGCAGCTTGAGGCTGGAATGCTGGCGCAATCTGCCAGCGTTTGTTGAAGAGAATGCGGGTGTATGTGGCCGAAGTAAGTGACGCCGTGTCCAAAGCTACACTCGTCACTTCGCGCACATCGAGACCGCCGCGCACCACGAGAATAATGGATCGAATATTCCCAAGCGATGCGATGGTGCAGCCGGGAACAATGCTTTGTCCGATAGCTGACGCGTAGGACGCAACCGGGACCAGGCCGATATCCCCGGCGCCAGATGCCAGCATTTGCGCACACTGCGCAGGAGTAGAGGAGATGATGCTATATCGCCCGGCGAGCTCGCTCTTACGGGGTTCGTGCTCGAAGTCCCACATCAGCGGTGCAGGATTTACAAAGTCGATGGCGGCAATGACTAGCTTGCGGGAAACTGTTCTCACTTCTCAGTGTAGCAATCCAAGCAACTCTCTTCCGTAACCACGCGGCATCCGCTTTGTCTTGACATCGCAAAGAGCGACAACTAGCCTCCGAGCAAATCTTTACGAAACTTCTACATAAAGACGGATTCCGTCACTCCGAGGCTTGACATGACGACCGCATCCGAGAGCGCGCAGCCAACTTCGGGCCCTCCCGTTCCCGCACTCGATGACAAACGATTGGCATGGCTGGCGTTGGCGCTTACGCCGCAGCTTGGTCCACGCCGCATTCTGCGCGCCGTCGAACACGCGGGATCTGCGGCAAAGATTTTAGAAATGCGTCTCACCGAGTTGGAGGGTCTGCGCTTCCCTGCCGAAAGTGTGCAGTTCATCGCCGATGGGCGCGCAAGAACCGTGGCCGACCAGCAGATCGATGAGCTCTCGAAGACAGGAGGCACATTTGTAATCTATGCCGACGATGCCTATCCGGAGCGCCTGCGCGAGATCTTCGATCCACCCGCTTTACTGTGGTTGCGCGGCAATGTGCAGCTTCTGTCAGAGCCATGCATTGCAGTTGTAGGCACTCGCCATCCCACACCCTACGGAACTGGCATGGCGGAGATGCTGGCGCGCGATCTGGCACAACGCGGCCTCATTATTCTCAGCGGCATGGCGCGTGGCGTGGACACCTATGCGCACAAGGGCGCGTTGGCGGCAAATCGTCCCACCATCGCCATCTGGGGCACAGGAATCGATGTGGTTTATCCCAAGGAAAATAAATCGTTGGCGGAACGCATTGTTGCGGAAGGCGGAACCATCCTCTCCGAGTTCCCTCTTGGCACATTTCCCGCCCCGCAGAATTTCCCCAAGCGCAATCGGATTCTGAGCGGCATGAGCGTCGGCGTTCTTGTCGTAGAAGCCGCGGAATACAGCGGAACGCGGGTTACAGCCCGCTGCGCGATCGAGCAGAATCGGGACGTCTATGCAGTGCCCGGCAACGTGACGACAAAAAACGCATGGGGCCCTAACACGTTGATTAAACAGGGCGCGAAGCTCACAGCAACATGGGAAGATGTATGGGAAGACCTGCCATCACAGATCCGGCTGGATCTGGAGCGGCGTGGAGGACTTGCATCGAATGAGCCCTCTGCTGCATCGTTACTATTCAGTGGAGCGCCACTTCCACCGCACGAAGACCGCCTGCTTGGTATTCTGCGCCCTGACGAGGCGCGGCAGCTTGACGAGATCATCGAAGAGCTGGAGGCTGAACTGAGTTCGCCGGAGATTTTTACCGCACTCTTCGAACTGGAGCTCGCCGGTCGCGTGCGGCAACTTCCGGGAAAGAATTACGTCAAGTGTTTTTGACGATTCTCTGCGCCTGAGACCGCGTCCTGGTTCTCTTATGAAGTACCTCTTGCGGAAGCGCCGGTAGATTTGAAGTGGCAATGCGTGGTAGCTTCCACAAATTGACAGTGATGTGTGTGCTGGAGTCGCGTCTGTTAGTATGCGCTTCGGTTGCAAAGGAAAATGATGAGCAAATCTCTCGTGATCGTCGAGTCGCCTGCAAAGGCTAAAACGATCGGCAAATATCTCGGCAAAGACTTCACGGTTGAAGCTTCGGTGGGTCACATCATGGACCTGCCTAAGAACAAGATCGGCGTAGATTTGACCGACGGCACTTTCGAACCGGAGCTGATTGTGATCCCCGGCAAGGAAAAGGTCGTCGACCGGCTGAAGAAGCTGGCCTCAAAATCGGACAACGTGTATCTCGCACCTGACCCTGACCGCGAAGGCGAAGCCATCGCGGCTCATCTTGAGACCGTGTTGAAGGGCAGCGTTAAGAAGAATGCGATCCATCGGGTCACCTTTAACGAAATCACTTCAAAGGCAGTGAAGGCAGCCTTCCAGCATGCACGAGAAGTCGATCGGGATCTTGTCGACGCACAACAGACGCGCCGCGTTCTCGACCGCATCGTGGGCTATCAGATTTCGCCGCTGCTCTGGGATAAGGTGCGCCGCGGACTTTCCGCGGGGCGAGTACAGACGGTTGCGCTGCGCCTGATCGTGGAGCGCGAAGAAGCCATCAAGGCCTTCAATCCGGTTGAATATTGGACCATCGATGCCAACCTGCATCCTTCCCCTAAGGGGCCGGAGTTCATCGCTCGCTTCATTGGGATCGATGGTGAACGTGCACGCGTTAACACCGTCGATGCGCCTTCATTACCCGACCAGAAGCTGACCGACAAAACCGTTGCGCAATTGAATAAAGCTGCGTGGTCGGTACGCGATGTGGAGCGCAAGGAGCGCAAGCGCAACCCCGCTGCTCCTTTCACCACCAGCAAACTTCAGCAGGATGCGTCGCGGCAGCTCGGCTTCAATGTGAAGCGCACCATGGGCGTGGCCCAGCGTCTGTATGAAGGCATCGACTTAGGCAGCGAAGGCACGGTTGGCCTCATCACCTACATGCGTACCGACTCCACGCGCGTAGCTCCTGACGCCATCACCGCGGTGCGGGGATGGATCAAAGGCAAGCTTGGGGATAAATATCTGCCGGAATCACCCAACACCTTCAAGTCGAAGAAAGATGCGCAGGACGCGCACGAAGCCATTCGTCCGTCGAATCCCGAGATGCTTCCGGATGAGATCAAAAAGTATCTCTCCGACGAGCAGTACAAGCTCTATAAGCTCATCTGGCAGCGCTTTGTCGCCTCACAGATGATGCCTGCAATCTTCGACCAGACCACGGTCGACATCGTAGCCAAGGCCGATCACAATTACGACTTCCGCGTAACCGGCTCAGTCGTCAAGTTCGATGGCTTCCTCAAGGTCTACGAGGAATCGAAAGAGAAGAAGGACGAAGACGACGAAGCACTCTCGAACAAACTGCCCGCATTGAATGCAGGCGACAAACTGACTCTGAGGGAACTGAAGCCGGAGCAGCATTTCACCGAGCCGCCTCCGCGCTACAACGAAGCTTCGCTGGTGAAGGAGCTTGAAGAGCGCGGCATCGGCCGACCTTCGACCTACGCGTCGATCATCAACACTATTCAGGATCGCGAGTATGTGCAGAAGATGGGCGGACGCAATGGACGCTTCGTTCCCACCGAGATCGGCACCGTCGTCACTGGCTTGTTGGTAAAGAACTTCCCGTACATCTTCGACACAGCGTATACCGCGAAGCTCGAAGAAGAGCTGGACGATATCGAAGACGGCAAGGAAAAGTGGACCGACCTTCTCGGCGGCTTCTACGGGCACTTCGAGAAAGAGCTGAAGGTTGCCGGCAAAAAGATGGAAGACATCAAGCGCATGGAGGTCAAGACAGATCAGACATGCGACGTCTGTGGTTCTCCTTTGGTTTTGAAGTGGGGCAAGTTCGGCTCCTTCTACGCCTGCAGCGCCTACAACAAAAAGGATAAGAACAGCTGCACCTTCACCAAGGAAAACTTCGAAGCCAAGCCGAATCTCACCTTGCCTGGCGAAGAGGCGGAAACCGAAGAAGAGTATTGCGAGAATTGCGGCCGCGTAATGGTGCTGCGCAATGGACCGTGGGGTCCCTTCATGGCCTGCCCTGGATACAACGAAGATCCGCCGTGCAAAACAGTGCGGCGCCTTAACCAGAAACAGCAGCAGAAGCCCCCGCAACCGCTCGATGAGAAGTGCCCCAAGTGCGGCGAGCAGCTGGTGCTGCGTAACGGGCAGTACGGCGAGTTCGTTTCCTGCTCCGGCTATCCGAAGTGCAAATACATCAAGCAGAACACCATCGGCATGAAGTGCCCCAAGTGCAACGTGGGCGACATCGTCGAGAAGAAAGCGCGGCGCGGCAACCTGTTCTATGGGTGCTCGGAATATCCGAAGTGCGACTTCACGGCAAACTACAAGCCGGTGGAGAAGAAGTGTCCCGAGTGCGGCAGCCCGTACCTGATGGAAAAGACGCTGAAGTCTGGCGTATTCCTCGTCTGTCCGAATAACAAAAAGCCTTCTGCAGATGAAGAAGCAGCCCCAAAGAAGCGTGGGAAAAAGAACGAGCCGGAGAGCGATGTCGCATGCAGCTATACCAAGCGCATTGGCGACGCTCCGGTGGCGGAAGAAAAACCGCTGCCCACAGCGAAGACCCACGGGCCATTGGTAGAAGAGCCCGTAGCATAATCCTCGTGAACCCCTGATGAAGGCGCTCGCCCTTGTCAGGGGTTTCGGCCCATCCTCAATACTTCCGCTGAACGCCTACTCCCTATAAACTCGTTCGCGGAGCCCTGTATGTTTGAATCGACCCTTGCCACAACCCACGACGCGGACCTGATCCTGAAGCTTTATCAACTCCGGACCGAAGCCGTGATGCGCCAGGCCCGCAAATGGGTCATCAGCGAGTTTTTCCCTGACACTGCCGAGCAGGTTCTCGCGGTGCAGGCGGCGACCGGCTCGCAGCAGGCAGCATGGCTGCGACAAGTCTGGACCTACTGGGACATGGCAGCCTCCTTCGTGCTGCACGGCGCCCTGAACGCTGAGCTCTTCCTCGACTGCAACTCGGAGCCGTTCTTTCTCTACGCCAAATTTCAGCCTCTGCTCCCCGATATCCGCAAATCGAGCCCGCATTTCTTTGCCAAGGTGGGCCGGATCGTCGAGGAATACCCGGAAGCCCGGGCTCGAGTCGACCAGCTGTTCCAGGGCATGCCCGCCCGTAAGGCCGCCGCGGCAGAAGCGGCCCGGCAGGCCAGCTTGCACCGCTAGATTCCCATTAATTATGGGAGTAACGGCCAGGATTCCGGTCGCCTCACCGGCGCGCTTGCATCTGCACGCGAACTGCTGCATCTGCTAATGTGAAGTGTCGGATACTTAAGAAAAGAGTTTTCTGGTAATGGCAAAGGCAATCTGGAACGGCAAAGTCATCGCGGAAAGCGAATCGACTCAGACAGTTGAGGGAAATATCTACTTCCCCGAAGGCACTGTAAACAGGGAATATCTCCGCCCCAGCTCCACCACTTCTACCTGTCCGTGGAAGGGACAAGCCCGGTACTATTCGCTGCTCATCGACGGCCAGGAAAACCAGGATGCGGCCTGGTACTACCCCGATCCAAAGCCGGCAGCTCGCAGCATCAAGGGCCACATCGCCTTCTGGCGTGGAGTTGAAATCGAGAAATAGCTGCTTGCCGTCCCCCGGCGCGTTATTTTTCTTCTAGCAGGTAAAGTCCGTATTTATCGTCGGCAACTCCTGCTTTTTCTTAGATATACCTCGTTTAACGGCGAGCCTAGATCACCCCGACCCGATCCGCTCTCGTTAAGGGAATTTGAAGAGGTCTTTGTCTCCGGGGCCAGCCATGCAAACTCCGCCACGCGAAGCGCATCCGTTGAGGCATGTCCTCTTGGATTCTTCAATTACTTCATACCCATCAGCGCGACTGGACGATCGGAATCATCGTCCTGATTATCGTCTTCGCGGTGAGCGCCAACGCCCACCGCATTCTGCTGGGAGCGCTGGGACGGCTGCGGCGGGCGAGTAACGGGGACGGCGGTCACAGACTGCAGATCGTCCGCCGCATACGCCGTCCAGCCCAGGCGCTGATCATTCTCACCGGCGTAGGCATCATCCTGCCGCTGGTGGATATCCCGCAGCACCCCCTGGAAATCGCGCAAAAGGCGCTGGCGGTCATCTGGTTTCTGGCACTGGGATGGCTGCTGATCGCACTGGTCTTCTGTATTGAAGATTTCCTGCTGCTGCGCTATGACATAACCGTTTCGAATAATCTCCGTGCCAGGCGGGCCCGCACCCAGATGCAGCTTTTGCGGCGGATGATTATCACTCTGCTGATCATGGTCGACGCCGGCCTGGTACTCTCCGTCTTCCGCGATTCGCAGATCTGGCACTACGGAGCGGGGCTTCTCGCATCAGCTGGACTAGCCAGTTTGGTGCTGGCGACGGCGGCCAAAACTTCGGCGTCGAATTTTCTGGCCGGTCTGCAGATCGCGCTGACTGAGCCGATTCGCCTGGATGACGTGGTTATCGTCGAGGGCGAGTGGGGCAAGATCGAGGAGATCACCACTACCTACGTCATCGTCGCCATTTGGGACCAGAGGCGGCTGGTCGTTCCCCTCACCTACTTCATCGAGACCCCCTTCCAGAACTGGACACGCAACACTTCTGATCTGCTGGGAACGTCGTTTCTTTATGTCGACTACTCGGTCCCCGTCGAAGAGCTGCGCGCGGAGCTGACTCGCATATTGGAAGCGGCACCTCTATGGGACAAGCGCGTAAACGCCTGCCAGGTGACGAACCTCTCCGAGCACACCATGGAGATACGCTGCCTGATGAGCGCCTCCGATGCCAGCAAGCAGTTCGATCTGCGCTGCATCGTGCGCGAGAAGATGGTGGCGTTTATCCAGAAGAACTATCCAGACGCATTCCCGCGCACGCGTTTCAGTGCCGTGCCCCGGCTCATGGAGAAGAGTGAAAGTGGAAGCGCAGATCGGGCTGCCGCTTGAGGTCGTTAGCCGCGTTTTCGCTCTCACATATCAGTAGAAGAGTTTGAGATCGATGCTGTCGCTCATGATCTTATAGCCAGCGTCAGCGGGGTGGAGATGATCACCGCTGTCAGCTGTGGATGAAAACATGGTTGGATTTGCCGGATCCTGTGTGGCCTTGTCGAAGTCGATGACACCATCAAAATTGCCCGGCGTTCTGATCCATTGGTTCACAGCCTCCCTCACCTGCTCTCCAGCAGGCGAAGCATACTTGGCGCCGACATAAGGAGTAAGCGTCGCGCCGTAAACCTTAATGCCATGCTGGTGGGCGCGCGTGATCATTTGTGAGTACGCGAAAATCAGGTTGGCCGCCGTAACCGTGCTTTCCGGATCGTCCGCTTTTGGGATGCGGCCGATGTCATTGATCGCTTCGAGGATGATGAGGAACTTCACGCCGCTCTGCGCGAGCACGTCGCGGTCGAAGCGCGCCACGGCGTTGGGGCCGGCTCCGTCATAAAGCAGACGATTCCCGCTGATGCCTTCGTTGAGGATGGAAATATTAGCGGTCTTTTTGTCGGCGTGAAGACGCTGGAAAAGATCGTCGGGCCAGCGCCGGTTGGCATCGGGCGTGGAGAGTGCCCCATCGGTGATCGAATCTCCAAAGGTCACGATGGCCGCGGCATTCTTGGCCGATGTCTGCACATCGATTCCCTTGACGAAGCACCAAGATTTCAACGGCCGCGGATTTTCGAGCGCAGGCGCGGTAGTGGCATCGCCGGTAGCGATGTAGTTCGTCGATACCCCCAGTTGATGGCAGGTGGGTGAAGCTACCGGCTGATCGGGGATGTAGACGCTGATCGCCAGATCGGCCATGGCTACCGCCTGCATGGGCACGGGATCGCTGAAGACGAGACCGCCGGCAGGGATCATCACACTGCTGCTGCCGTTAAAGGTAAGAGCATGATCGGTTCCGGGCTGCGTCTTCCCTTCTCCGGCGCTGAGGGCCACATGCGCCGCACCTACATTGAGCGCGGAGGTGCCAAACTCGTTTGTAAGCTGAACACGGAGTGTGTCGCCTCCCAGGCTGATATGAACGATGTTCCGATACGTGGAATTCGCCACCGGGTCATCGATCTTCATCGACATGGGCGAGGCGGCCCAGGTGCCAACCCACTGCGGAGTAATATTTGATTTGTCAGCTGCTTGAACTGCTCCACACATGGCCAGACCGACGAGGGCCACACATCCGACTCGCATTCTCCCGCCCATTGTCCATCCCGAAAACTTGAGAGTGGCCTTCACCCTCGCGAGAGAATGCCCGCTCCATAATAATCGGTTACATGCCACCCGCGTTCCGAACCGATGCAACCTCCATCGGGTTTAGTAGGCTAAAACCATGCCTGCTATCGCTTCGCTCGAATGCTCTCGCTGCCATCACCTACTCTCAGCAGATACGCCGCAGACCGTCTGCCCCAAATGCGCAGGATCGCTCTACGTTCGCTACGACCTCGATACGGTGAAGCGCAATGCATCTCGACCCGAACCCGGCGGCGTACGAAACATGTGGCGCTATTCCGCAGTGCTGCCGGATGTGAAGCCAGTCACATTGGGCGAGGGATGGACGCCCATGCTGCAGAGCCAGCGCTATCCCAATTTGTACGTAAAAGAAGAGGCGACAAACCCCACCGGCGCATTCAAGGCAAGGGGCATGTCGGCAGCCGTCTCCATGGCCAGGCACTACGGCCTGAAGAAGCTGGCTGCTCCTTCCGCAGGAAACGCCGCGGGAGCGCTCGCCGCCTACGCCGCCGCAGCAGGCATCGAAGCACACATTTTCATGCCCAAAGATGTCCCCTTCGCCAACTATCTCGAGGGTGTCGCATATGGCGCGCACGTAACGCTGGTCGACGGGTTGATCTCCGACTGCGGCCGAATAGTTGCCGAGCGCAAAGAGGCGGAGGGATGGTTCGACGTCTCCACACTGAAAGAGCCGTTTCGCGTCGAAGGCAAAAAGACCATGGGCTATGAGCTGGTCGAGCAGCTGGGATGGGAGTATCCCGACGCGGTCTTTTATCCCACCGGAGGAGGCGTAGGCCTCATCGGCATGTGGAAGGCCTTTGAAGAGATGGAAGCGCTGGGCTGGGTCAAGCCGGGCAAGCGGCCAAAAATGATCGCTGTTCAGGCATCCGGTTGCGCTCCTGTCGCGCGGGCTTACCGCGAAGGTGCAGGCGCCTCAAAGATGTTTGAGAACGCAGCCACCTTCGCCGCAGGATTGCGCGTGCCCAAACCGTACGGCGATTACATCATTCTGGATATCGTTCGAGAGTCAGGCGGGACGGTGGTCGATCTTGACGACACGGCCATCATAGATTCTCTTCTCGACTGGGCGCGAAACGAAGGTCTGCTGCTCTGCCCGGAGGGTGCGGCAGCAACCGCCGCCTATGATCACCTCATCGAGTCTGGTTTCTTGAAGCCATCGGACCGTGTGGTGCTGTTCAATACCGGCTCCGGGCTCAAGTATGTGGATATGATCGCCAACGCCATGCACCTGAAGCGGCCTGCAGAGAAGAAATACCCTGAACGCAGTCCGGTCGGCGGAATCATCACGCCGGTTTAGATAAAGTGTGCTCGCTGCCGTCAGGTGGATGCGCTGCAAAGCGGTCGCGCAGAAACTGTAAAAACGCGCGCACCTTAGGTGAGGAGTTCAGCCGCGAAGGATAGAGCGCATGCAATTCAACCGGCTCCGGCTCCCACTCGGGGAGGAGCCGGACGAGGCGTCCCGCTTTGACGTCCTCGCGTACGACGGATTGCGCCAGAAGCGAAATGCCGGCTCCAGCCAGAGCCAGCTGATAATTGATGGTGGGATCGGGGACAGAGACTCGCGACTCGACTCTAACTTCCACGACCTCTGATCCTTTGCGCAGGCGCCAGGTCTTAAAATCTCCAGCCTCTCCTACCGTGTCGCAGCTGGTAGTCACGCAGTTGTACTGGCGAAGCGCTGCGGGAGTCTCAGGCAGCTTGCGTCCCTTCAAAAAAGCAGGACTTGCATACACACCCAGCCTGATGGCCATCAACGGCCTCACCAGCAATCCAGAGTTCTCCAGCTGACCGGCGCGCACCACCAGATCGAAATTCCCGTCGCGCAAGGCCTCATCGCCATTCAGTAGCTGGAGCTGCAGCCGCAATTCCGGGTAGGTTGCCAGAAACTCTCCCAGAATCGGGCCGAGGATTGAGCGGGCAAAGGCAACCGGCACCCCGACGCGCAATCGCCCATGCGGCTTGGCCAGTAAAGCACCGACAGCCAGGTCCGCCTGCTCGGCCTCTTCCATCACCCGCCGGCAATGGTCGAGATAGAGCTGGCCCACCTCGGTCAGGGTTACGGTGCGAGTCGTTCTCTCCAGCAGCAGGACGCCGAGACGATCCTCAAGCCGGCGAATGGAGCGGCTCAGGCTCGATTTGGGAAGGCCAAGCCGCTTCGCCGCCTGCGTGAAGCTCTGCGCCTGGGCTACATAAGCGAAAAACTGCAGCTCGTTCAGATTTGATGGGATTGTTCCCATATCACAACAGTGTATTGCGGTGCTCCGTATTGTGCCACTTTAGATATTTTCTGGAATCGAATTGGCCAGCAGGAAAAAAAGGAGAATTGCATGTATCTCGTAACTGGAGCAACAGGAAATGTGGGCAGCGAAGTGGTGAATGGCCTTCTGGAGAAAGGCCTGAAGGTGCGCGTCTATACGCGCGAACCGGCGAAAGCCGCTCGGTGGGGAAATCGTGTTGAGGTCTCGGCTGGGGATTTCAACCAGACTGATCGCTTCGCGCAAGCCAGCGAAGGCGCCGAAGCCATTTTCATGATGAACGGAGCGCTGGATGGAGAATTATTCCGGCAGCTCATGGGCATCGCGAAATCACACGGCGCGCCGAGAATCGTTTTTCTTTCCACGATTCTGGCTGGCGATCCCGAATCGAAGATCGGCCAGATTCACAGGCAGAAGGAAGAGGCAATTCGTGCCGCTGGTCTGCAAGGGACATTTATCCGGGCAGGCGGATTTATGAGCAATGCCTTTCAGTGGATTGGCACAATCAAGAGCGAAGGAACCGTCTACAACGCCATGGGTGCGGGAAAGACTGCCGTAGTGGCTCCGGCGGATATCGCGGCTGTTGCAGTCGCAGCTCTCACCACGCCTGAGCTCAAAGAAGAAGTCATCGAGGTGACAGGTGGCGTTCACATCACGGTTCCCGAGCAGGTCGAGATCCTCTCCCGTGCTCTGGGTCGACCGCTGAAGTGTGTTGATGTACCCACAGAAGCCGCGGTGCAAAACCTGCTTCGCAACGGAGTACCTGCTTCCGTCGCAGGTGCGGTGGGCGAGTCTTTTGAAGCCATCCGCAACGGCAAAGTGGTGAAGATCACCGACTCCATCAAGCGTCTGACCGGCAGAACTCCGCTTAGCTTCGAAGCCTGGGCCCGGGCTCATGCCTCCCGCTTCGCCTGATTTGGGAATCCGTCCCGTCGGCAGCCTATACCGGGAGCAGCCATACATGCCTCATTCTGCGGTCCCTCCCGTAGACTGGAAGCAATGGCTTCTCCCGTAAAGCTGGTTGCAATCGACATCGATGGGACACTGCTCCCTTCGGCTGGAACAGAGATCACCCAACGAACCCGCCGGGCGCTCAAGGAGGCTGAGGCGGCAGGGATCGAAATCGTCATTGCAACCGGACGGCGGCAGGCATACGCCACTCCGCTGATTCTCCCCGTCGGCCTCAAACCCAGCACGGTCATGATCACCTCGAATGGAACGGTCACCCGCACACTGGGTGGCGAGCGGATCGACCGATTTGAGTTGCCGGTGGAAACAGCGAGAGAGCTCTGCCCGATCCTGCGCCAGTTTGGCGCAACGACTGTTTTCACCTTTGATCGGGAGGGCCCGGGCGAGCTGGTTCTGGAGTCCATCGAGCAGGTCCACGCGCGCATCTCCCTGTGGGTCCGGGCCAACCTCCAATGGATCGAAGAAGTCCGTCCACTGGAACGGGCATTTGATTCGGGCGAGGCGCCGGTGCAAGGGATGGTTTGCGGCACGGTCGAGGAGATGCAGCAGGCCGAACTCCGGCTTTCGGGCAATGAGATCTCACAGAAGATCGAGATGCACCGGACAGAATACCCGGCACGCAACCTGACCATTCTGGACATCCTTCCGCCCGGATGCTCCAAGGGCATCGCCCTGGACAGGCTGGCGCGGAGCCGGGGCATCGACCGCGGCTCGATCATGGCGATCGGGGATAACTTCAACGATCTGGAGATGTTGCATTTTTCCGGCCAGCCGGTGGTGATGGCCAATGGCGCTCCCGATCTGGTGACGACGGCCGGGCAGATGGGCTGGCGGATTGCCCCGTCAAATGATGACGACGGAGTAGCGCAAGTTCTCGAGAGCGTCCTTGAGTCATTTGGCGTCCATTCGAGTGAGCAGAAGTTGTAGTGAGCAATCCGCGGGCCGGACATATCATAAGGAAGCAATGCCTGCGTGTTAGAGTGTGCCGAATGAGGGACTGCAGCCGAAAAACCGGGATGGCTCGACTGGCACTGGCAGGCCTGATCCTGGTCGCGTTCGCCTCCCTGCATGCCCGTGCTGCGGAGCATATCACCCTGACCAACGGCTTCGACCTGATCTGCGATCATCGCGTCGCGGACGGCGACCACGTGCGGCTCTATCTGGATGGCGGAAATTTCGTCGAAGTGAGCCCTTCGCAAATTGCGCTCGCCGAGCATATCGATCTCCCGGTAGTTCCAGTCACAACGAAAAATGCTGAAACGGCGCAGGCATCAGAGAATAAACTGACTGATCCGGAACTGCACGAATTGCTGGCGAAGCCCGGGCGGATGCACGATCTGGATATCGACCTCCTGGCCATCGTGGTGAAGCAGGAGAGCGGTGGACAGGTTCACGCTGTCAGCCGGACCGGAGCGAGAGGCCTCATGCAGTTGATGCCCGGCACAGCGGCCGAGCTCGGTGTCGGCGACTCTTTTGCTCCGAGCGAAAATGTGAGCGGCGGCACGGCGTATCTCGATTCGCTGCTCAAGCGGTATCACGAGAATCTGGCGTTAGCGTTGGCGGCATACAATGCCGGACCCGGCGCCGTAGACAGGTGGCACGGCGTTCCGCCGTATCGCGAAACGCGCGCCTATGTAGCCCGCATCATCCACGAATTCAACCGGCGCGTAGCGGCGCGGCAGAAGATATCTACGGCAAACCTGGCGTCCTTAACGGCAGGAACACGCTGAAGCATGGAGAGCGCTTGAAAAAGAATCAACTGATCCTGGGGCTGGTCGTCCTGGCTGCCCTGGTGGGACTTGCCGTGTATGGACAGCACCGGCATCCGTTCGACTTCCACGCATTTGGGGAACAGTTCAAAGCCGCCGACTGGCGCCTGATCGCCCTTGGCCTCGGCTGCATATATCTGGGCTATGTCTTCCGGGGGATTCGCTGGGCTCTGCTCATCCGGCACAGCAAGAAAGTGCCGCTGTTCTCCTTGCTGGGTACGCAGGTGATCGGCTTTACCGCTGTGGCCCTGACCGGACGAGTCGCGGACCTGGTTCGTCCCTACCTGGTTTCGAAGAAGGCCGGGCTTTCGATCGGGTCGCAGTTTGCGGTGTATGTTGTCGAACGGCTCTTTGACGCCGGCTCGATGGGATTGATCTTTTCTTCGGTCATCCTGCTGGCTCCGGCTGGCGCATTGCCTCATCCCGAGGTTTTTCGCAAGTTCGGCTATTGGGGAATCGCCGGCACGCTTGCCGGGGCGCTTTTTCTCGCTGCCATACGGGTCGCGGGGGAAGTGGTTGCTGCCGTTATGGAACGCATATTCGGCCTGATCTCGAAAGGGTTGGGCCATTCCATCGGCGAGAAGATTCGCAGCTTTCGCGCCGGCCTGGATACACTGCGCTCGCCTGCCGATTTCCTGATTGCGCTGGGATTATCGCTGGGCATGTGGGGGCTGATTACGGTCGCTTATGTGGAGACTGCGCGGGCCTTCGTGGCCAGCCCGCAACTGGCGTCTCTGACGCTGGCTCAGGGCATGGTGCTGATGGTTTCGAGCGGCGTGGCCAGCGTGATTCAGCTGCCGGTTCTGGGGTGGTTCACGCAGATCTATGCGGTAGCAGCGACGCTGGGAAAGCTGTTCAACGTGAGCGCGGAATCGGCGACCGCGTGTGCGGCTACGCTCCTGCTGGTAACGTTTCTGGGTATCATTCCGCTGGGGCTGATCTGGGCACGCGTCGAGCATGTCTCGTTTAAGAAAATTTCCGAAGAGAGCGAACAGGCAGGAGTCGGAGAACTCACCGAGCCAATCGCCGACCAGGCTGCGTTATAGGCCGCGGCGCACCACGCGACGCACGGCGTCGGTGAAGATGCCATAGACAGCGTAGGTCGCCCATTCACTCACGCGCCGCTGCGTGAGCTGCTCTTGCTTCGGCACGGACAATCCCATCTTCGGCAGAATGGTTTCGTGCGTGAGCTTGTTTAGGGTGAGGCCAAAGGCCGCGCCCTTCCATGCGCCGGCCGACGGCTCCATTTCGACGAGCGCGCCATAGACAGCTCCCGCTGCGGCTCCGAATCCCCAATGAATGCTGTGCGCGGCAGCCAGCTGTTGCTTCGGCGACAGAGGACCGCCTGCAACCTGTTCGGCCAGCACGACAGACGGCGAAGCCTGTCCCTGAACGCGCGGAGGAAAGAGCTTCTCGGCAAGAACCTTCGCGCCGGCGCCCGCAAGTCCGCCGATCATACCGGCAAGCGCGCCCTTCAAAAGGGATCTTTCTCTTGTGGCCATGACGGATAAGATGCGAAAAAGCATCCTGTGAGACTTGTGATATCGCGATCCAATCAACCGCTCAACCGAAAAGGTGCTCGAGATTGTGCACTGGCCGCATAGCAGCGAGCCTAAATCGAGCCTCCACTGGATCACCAGGAACAGCTGTTAAAATGGGGTTTATACGAAATGAAGTGTCCTTACTGCGGGTTTGCGCAAGACCGGGTGGTCGACTCGCGCGAAAGCAAAGAAGCTGATTCTATCCGGCGGCGACGAGAATGCGAGCGCTGCAACAAGCGTTTTACCACTTACGAACGCATTGACGAGATCCCATACATGGTGGTCAAGAAGGACGGACGGCGCGAAAAGTTCGAGCGCCAGAAGGTGCTTTCAGGACTGCTGCACGCGTGCGAGAAGCGTCCCGTATCAGCGGGCAAGCTGGAAGCTTTAGTCGACGAAACGGAGTCCTTCCTAACCGAGTCGCCGGAGCGCGAGCGCAGCACCACCGAGATCGGCGAGCTGCTGATGAACCGGTTGAAGGTGCTGGACACCGTCGCCTATATCCGCTTCGCCAGCGTCTATCGGGACTTCAAGGATGTGCGGGAGTTTAAAGAGGAGCTGGAGCAGCTGCTCACGGCGAAAGACAAGAAGAACAACTAGAGCCGGTCGCCCGGGAAGCGGTCGACAGCAGAGAGATTATGACGAAGGCACACAAAGTTACCTTGATTCCCGGTGATGGCATCGGACCGGAAGTGACACGCGCGGTTGTCCGCATTCTGGAAGCGACGGGCGTGAAGTTTGAGTGGGAAGAGTATGCAGCAGGCGCAGACGCCTTTGAGAAGCACGGCGAGTATGTTCCGAAAGAGCTCTACGAGTCGATCGAGCGGAACAAGCTGGCGCTGAAGGGACCGGTGACTACGCCCGTGGGTGGCGGCTTTACATCGATCAACGTGGCGCTCCGCAAGAAGTTCGAGCTTTATGTGAACTTCCGCCCCATCAAGAATCTTCCCGGCCTCGAGACGCGCTATCCCGGTGTCGATCTGATTATCGTGCGCGAGAATACCGAAGGCGAATACGTGGGCCTGGAGCACGAGGTGGTGCCGGGCGTGATGACGTCGCTGAAGGTCATCACCGAAAAGGGTTCCACGCGCATTGCGAAGTGGGCTTTCGAGTATGCCCGCAAGCAGAAGCGCAAGAAGATTCATGCCATCCACAAGGCCAACATTATGAAGCTGTCGGATGGCCTTTTTCTGAAGTGCGCGCGGAACATCGCGAAGAGCTATCCGGAGATCACGTACGGCGAGCACATCATCGACAACACCTGCATGCAACTGGTGACGAATCCTTATCAATACGACACGCTGTTGCTGCCGAATCTTTACGGTGACATCGTAAGCGATCTTTGCGCGGCCTTTGTCGGCGGATTGGGATTGGTCCCCGGCGCGAATCTAGGCGAGGATGCTGCGATTTTCGAGGCTGTTCACGGATCAGCTCCGGATATCGCGGGTAAAGACATCGCAAATCCGACTGCGCTGCTGCAGTCGGCCATCCTGATGCTGCGTCATATCGATGAAGCAGACGCCGCTGACCGCCTTCAGGCTGCGCTCGAGAAGGTCTACACCGAAGGCAAGACGCTGACCCGCGATGTGCATGGCACGGCGGGAACGAGCGCCTTTACAGATGCGGTGATCGCTGCGCTGGCAACGGCGTAGCCCATTGCGTGGATCGAAGGAATCAGCACATATGAATATGTCGACACGGAAAGCGATGAGCATCCTGTGCTGCGCGCTGGCACTGGCTGGAGCCGGCTGCAAGAAGAGCAAAGAACAGGCGACGGCCACGAACTATGTCACCATCGACCCGGCCAGCGCGGGAACTATTACCGGAACCATTCATTTCTCCGGCAAGCCGCCTGCGCGCGTGCCCATCGACATGGGGCAGGACCCGGTGTGCTCGCTTGCCGACGCGAATCTGAGCGAGCAATATATGGTTCGCGATGGCGGCCTGCAGAATGTCTTCATATACGTGAAAGACGGGCTGGGCAATAAGCAATATGCCGCTCCATCCGATCCTGTCATCGTCGATCAGAAAGGCTGCCGCTATACTCCGCACGTAGTTGGCGTGATGGCCGGACAACCTGTGAAGTTCATCAACAGCGATGGCACCATGCACAACGTGCACATGACGCCAACCGTCAGCACCAACCAGTCCGTCGATATCTCACAGCCGCCGAATGGTGGAGGCGAGACGCGGACGCTGGCAACGCCGGAGCTGATGATCCCGGTGCGCTGCAATAACCATCCCTGGATGGAAGCATTCATTAATGTCGCGGCAAACCCGTTCTACGCAGTTTCGGATGCGGATGGCCACTTCACCATCAAAGGCCTGCCGCCGGGCACTTACACGATTGTGGCTGACCACGAAGTCCTGGGCACCCAGACTGCCACAGTCACGGTAGCCACCCACCAAACCTCGTCGCAAGACTTTACCTTCGCCAAGGGCGGCGACGCAGCCAAATAAGTTTCGCTCACTGGGTTCCAGCGCATTCGCAACGGCCCATGGAAAGAGCATATCGGCGGCCTTGATACCCACGCTGAGCTGCGCAGCTATAAACTGCCTTAAATTTTCCGGAACAATCCTCCGCCTGCTGACGTACCAACCTGCATCGTGCCTGCCGGCGCATTCTGGCAGCTGCGCGCCCAAACGACAACGGAAGCAGATTGGCTCGGAGGCTTTCATCATGGCTATGTTCATGGATCAACTCAGGCAGGTGTTGCGCCGGCTCAGCCGGGCGCCCCTGTTCACGACCATCACGCTGCTTACGCTCGCTGTGGGTGTGGGCGCAAACACCGTCATCTTCAGCGTCGTTGAAGGAGTCCTGCTCAAGGCTCTCCCCTATCCGCATCCGGAGCAATTAATCGGCGTGTGGCATAAAGCGCCGGGTATCAACATCGACAATCTGAACATGGCGCCATCCATCTACTTCATCGATCGCGAGCAGAGCACCACGCTCGAAGACATCGGCGTATACGATGGCGATGCTTTCAATGTCACCGGCTCCGGGCAGCCGGATCATGTTCTCGGTCTCGACGTCACCGACGGCACGCTGCCCATCCTCGGAGTTCATCCCGTGCTTGGCCGCCTCTTCTCGCGCAAAGACGATTCGCCGGATGCGGCGGCGACTATCCTGATTTCGTACGGCTACTGGCAGCGCAAATTCGGCGGCTCATCGTCCGTCCTGGGAACGTCGATCACCGTCGACGGCAAGCCGCGCGCGATTATCGGCGTGCTGCCTCGGGACTTCCATTTCCTCGACTACAAAGACGCAGAGATCATCGCGCCCTTTCAGTGGGATCGCAGTAAGGTTCATCTCGGCAACTTCAGCCAGCGTGCGCTGGCCCGCATGAAACCCGGCGTCACCATGGCGCAGGCCAACGCAGATCTGGCGCGGCTTATGCCGGTAGTTCTGCGCAGCTTTCCCGCACCTGATGGTTTCAGCGTCAGCCTCTTTCAAAAGGCCGGTATCGTTCCCAACCTGCGGCCCTTGAAACAGGACGTAGTCGGTAACGTGGGCAACGTGCTTTGGGTGCTGATGGGCTCGATTGCCCTGGTTCTGCTGGTCGCCTGCGCGAATGTAGCCAACCTGCTGCTGGTGCGCGTAGAAGGCCGCCGTCAGGAGCTGGCGATTCGGTCAGCGCTCGGTGCAGGCTGGGGACGTATCGCAGCGGAGCTGCTCTTTGAGAGCGTGGCGCTGGGAGTGGCGGGCAGCCTCATCGGCCTGGCACTGGCCTTTGGCGCACTGCGGCTGCTGGTGGCCATCGCGCCCACCGGACTGCCGCGCATTCACGAGATCGGGATCGACATCCCTGTGCTGGCCTTCACGCTGGGGCTGGCGCTCTTCACCAGCCTCCTTATCGGATTGATTCCCATCATCAAATATGCCGGCGCAAGCGTGAACAGCGCTCTCCGCGAAGGCGGCCGCGCACTCAGCCAGAGCCGCGAGCGGCATCGCGCACGCAAGGCGCTGGTCATCGTGCAGGTGGCGCTGGCGTTGGTTCTGCTCATCTGCTCCGGGCTGATGATCCGCACCTTCCGCGCGCTCATGCAGGTTTCGCCCGGCTTTACTTCGCCGAGCTCGCTGCAGTCTTTCCGCTTTTACATCCCGGAAACTCAGATACCCGATTCGCAGCCGGAGCGCGTCGTACATATGCAGCAGGAAATTCTCGATAAACTCGCTGCAATCCCCGGAGTCACCTCGGTTGCTTTCTCCAACGGCGTCCCCATGGACGGCATGGACAACAACGACGTCCTGTTTGCGCAGGACCACGTTTACGGCGAAGGTCAACTTCCCCCGATACGCCGGTTCAGGAATATCTCTCCCGGCTTCTTCGCAACACTGGGCACCAAAATTCTTGCCGGGCGCGATCTCACCTGGGCGGATGAATACGAGAAAAGACCGGTAGCGATCATCTCGGAAAATTTCGCCCGCGAGTACTGGCATAACGCCAACGGCGCACTCGGCAAGCGAATTCGCGTCGCCAGCACCGATGACTGGCGCGAAATTATAGGCGTGGTTCAGGACGTACATGACGATGGCGTCGATCAGCCAGCGCCCAGCACTGTGTATTGGCCGATTATGCAAAGCCACTTCGAGGGCCAGGACCAGGTGCTGCGCCGTGGGATAGCTTTCACCCTACGTAGCTCGCGCGCCGGCTCATCGGCATTCATGAACGAGGTCCAGAGGACCGTGTGGTCGGTCGATTCCGATGTACCGCTGGCGAATCCCACCACACTCGGTGAGCTTTATACCAAATCCATGGCGCGCACGTCCTTCACCCTGGTCATGCTCTGCGTAGCGGGGTCGATGGCTCTGCTCCTCGGGATCATCGGCATTTACGGCGTCATCTCGTACTCGGTGTCGCAACGTACACGCGAGATCGGCATCCGTATGGCGTTGGGCGCGCAGCGTCCGGCTCTGACCGCAATGTTTGTACGCCAGGGACTCTGGCTGACCGGTATCGGCGCTGTCTGCGGCCTGGTGGTGGCTTTCATCACCATGCGCCTGATGTCGTCGCTGCTTTTCAACGTCAGCCCGGTTGACCCCATCACCTATATCGCCATTACCGCCGGCGTGATGGTGACATCGTACGTCGCCTGCTACCTGCCTTCGCGCCGCGCCGCTACGGTGGATCCGGTAAACGCGCTTCGATCGGAGTAGATCAGGCCTCTAGTTCGGGGTTGGTATCGTGCACCAGCACTCTGCGGATCTGCCACAGAGTGCCGGCCAGCGCGGCCAACCCCGCGTACCACACCACAAAGGCCGCGCGCACCACCCACGCCGGCGCGAAACCGGAGCGCTTCAGGAGTGAAGGCAGAAAATTCCACGTGGTGATGTGAACGTAGTCCCACGGATCTTCGGTCATCGCATGGTTGTTGAGGCCCCACGCGTCCATCTTGCCCAGCGCGAAAGCGATGATGTTTTTGAAGCGGAGTGCAATCAAGAATGTCGGATGGCCCAGCGTCTCCATCTGGTAGATTTCGAGCGGCAGCCAGAAGGCCAGAGACGCGATCTGGATCACCGTACTGACAGCCAGCAACGCAATGCAGAATACCCACATCAGTTTTCCCAGCTGCGCGCGATGGCGGAGTAATAAAGGAATCGCAAGCATCACAGCCAGTTCCACCGAAGTCGACACATAGCGGTCGCCCCAGGCAAAGTCGCCCGTCCAGACCGTGTACCGGGCATAAAAACTGATATACGCAAGGAGCAGTACAACAGTGGTGATTACATACGCCCTGACCGCTGGACTGAAGCGCTTCCACGCTACGAAGGCGAGCACGATCATCAGGATAATGAGCGGGTCGAAGAGGAAGATCGACTTCTCCGGTGCCATAAACGGCCCGAAAAATCCAACGTGAAAAGGCGTCTCGAAAGGATAGCTCGCCGGCAGCGATGGGTCACGCTGCTTGGCCTCCATCGCGACAACGCTGACGTACGTATTGGTAAATGATCCGAAGCGGTAGAACTGGTAGAGCCGGTCGAGCAGCCCAAAGAACAGATACACCGGCACAGCGATCTTCATGTAGCCGAGATATCTGCGCAGAAAAGTCTGGCCTCTCTCACCTTCCAGCCACATGACCAGCAGGACGAAGAGGCCGCCGGCCAGAAGATCCATGCCGGTAGTCAGACGCGTCAGCAGGTTGAGCCCAAGCGCGGCTGATCCAATCACTAAAGCACGCGGCTTGCCGGTGCGGAGCCACTCGTATTGAAAGGAAAATCCCGTCAACGTCAGCAGAAAGATGTAGTTGTTCTCCATCAGGTTCTGCGTGTAGTGCAGGTGCGTGGTTGCGAACAGTAGCGCCAGTACGCCGATCGTCGCCTGCTTCTCGTCGAAGTTCAGCTGCCTCAGGAAACGGAAACAGACCAGCGCGGTCAGGACAGTAACCAGAATGCTGGTGCTGTAACTAATAACGATGGAACGCACCGCTGGATCGTTCCCGTAGTAGCGCGCAAAGACGGGAAGCCGCTCAGCATAGGTTCCGGCAATGTCCGCAGGAAGCATCAGCAGCGACTGGCCGATGCCGTACCAGCTCTGCAGCTTGCCTCCGCGGCCATGTACCCCGAAGTCTGGATACTCCGACGGAAAGACCGGGGGCTCGGAGGTCCACAAGGCATGCGCGGACTGGACCCGGTGCGTGGTATCGGCAGTGCCCAGCTCTCCGGATTGCACCGAGAACGCGAGAAGGCCAGCTGCTAGAGACAGAAGAAAAAGTAGACAGGAAAACCGGCGTCGAACGGGGAAAATGGTCATGTGCGTCTATTTGAGTTTAGACGCTCAGCATGTCCTACACTTCCGTAGACGTCAGCCGCCGCAAGCGGCCAGAGCGTTCGCTTCCGAGGTATATACGTTGAAGAGGCTGAGAATACCGACCATTTTGAAGGTCTTCTCGGCGAACGGGGAAGGATTCACGAGCTTCGTATCGCCGCCAAGCTTCTTCGACTGGCGCAAAGCATTCACGATCGCGCCGATTCCCGATGAATCGACGACCGGCATTGCCTCCAGGTCCAGGATCAGGCAGGTGTGACCGGTAGCCAAAGCCGATTGAACAGCAGTGTCGAACTGATTGACGGGCTCCCCGCTTTTGAGAGGCCCCTTCACCTTTAGCGTGCAAACATTCCCGCTTTGCCTGATATCGAGATCCATCGTGCCCTTGTCGTCCGGGAGAAAATTTTCTTTACATCAGGGAGGCCAATTGTTAGCCTCCAGCTACTTTCAGAATCATCCCGCCAGTCTTCCCCCGTCAAGCCGGGCTTTGCTGATGACACATTGATGCCGTATTCCAACGATACACTTATTGAAATTGCCCGGCTGCTTCTGGCTGCACCGGATATCGTGACACGCGCGGGGTTGATCGCATCCGCGGTGGTCGAGGCGCTGCCGGAATCGGCCTGTGTGATCCATCGCTACCGGCCGAACGAGAACGACTCGGCATGGACCGCCATCGCCATCGGCGGTGACATTTCCATAGAAGGCGAGGCGCAGCTGAACGGAAGCTCGCTGATCGAGCCGCTGTTTTCGGATTCTCCGGAAATAATCGTGTATGCGGACTCCGATCTCCGGCGGGAAGACTACGCTCATCTCCATGTGACCCGTTCGGTTTCTTCCCTTGCCTATCTGCCTCTGCTCAATGACGACCAGCTGATCGGGGCCATCGAGATAGTTGCCTTTGACGAAGAGCTGGAGTCAGAAAATCTTATTGAACTTACACCCGTCGCCCAGCTGGGCGTGCCCGCCCTGCTCGCAGCCGAAGATGCGGAGGGGCAGCGACAGAACCTGTTCGACTCGATTCATCGGCTGACCCAGCTCTATGACCTCGAAAAATCGCTGAATGCGACCCTCGAGCTGGATGAAGTCATCGCCATGATCCCAGAGAAAACGGTCGCCATGCTGGAATGCCAGGCGATGCACTTGTGGTTGTTCGAGGGCGAAGAACTGCGCCTGAAATCTTCGAGTGGATACGATCCTACCGTTGAGGTAGGCATGGTTCAGGGACTGGGCGACGGCTATGTAGGCGACATGGCCGAAGAGGGCGAGACACTGCTGATCAGCGATCCGGCCGACGAGCGGCTGAGCTTACGCAATGCTGCTATCAGCAATAACGAAGAGGCAGTGCCGGTGACCTGTGCCCTGCTCGTCCCGCTGATGCAGGATGACGCTGAAATCGGCGTTCTTGAAGCGATCAACAAACAGGGCCGCGTCTTCGATGCAGACGATGAATTCTTCCTGACCTCGATGGCCGAAACGGTGAGCAGCTCGCTCAAGAATGCCAGCCTGATGTTCGCCGAGCGCAAGCTGGAAATTCTTGAGGCGCTGGTCCACGTGAGCTCGGAGATCACCTCAACGCTGCGCCTCGATCGGCTGCTGCAGATCATCGTCAACAGTCCGCAGAATGTGCTGCCCTACGAGCGCTGCGCAATTGCCCTGGACAATCGCGGACGGCTGCAGCTGCGCGCAGTTTCCGGCATGGCAACCATTCCGCTAGGCAACGCGGAGGTGGACAAACTGAACGAGCTGGTGCGCTGGCTCTCCTCGCAACCCGACCTTCTGCACCTTCGCCAGCATGAATCTGATGCTGTCTCCGATCCGGAGCTCCCCGCCGAAGTGGCAGTTCACTTTGAAGCGACAGGTCATCGGGCGCTCTATTCCCTGCCGCTTTCCGACGATCAGGGGCGTGTAGGCCTGCTGCTCTATGAGAGCAGCGATCCGGATTTTCTCGACCTCCCGCACACCGAGATGATCAGCATCCTCGCCGGGCAGGCCACGGTTGCCATCCGCAACGCGCTGCTCTACCGCGAAGTGCCGCTGATCAGCCTGCTCGAGCCTCTGATGCAGCGGAAACAAGCGCTCTTTCGCACCACTCTTGGCCGGCGTCTGGCGTTCGCGACTGTGGCCGTTGTTGTTGCGCTCTTTCTGATCTTCTGTCCTCTGCCGATGCGCGTGACCGGAGCGGCGGTGATTGCGCCACAGCATCTTGTCACCATCGCCGCACCCGCCGCCGGAAATGTCGCTTCCGTATTCGCGCATGAAGGGCAAAAAGTGGCAGCAGGCGATGTACTCGGCACGATGACGGACTGGCAATGGCGCATGGATCTGGCCTCAGCTCAGGCTCGCTATCGCGAAGCGCTGCTGGTGATGGAGTCTGACCTCGCGCGTGGCGCAGCGCAGGCGGGTGTGGACCGCGCGCGGTTGGAATTTCTGGATGCCGAGGTGAGCCGGGCGCGCAGCCGGCTCGACGGCGCGCAGCTGCGATCGCCCATTACCGGTATCGTGGTCACTCCGGGCTTGCAAAATGCCGCGGGCGCGCATCTGGACGCTGGCGCACCGTTTGCGCAAGTGCTCGATCTGTCTTCAGCCGAAGTCGAGGTTGCCGTTCCGCAGAGCGATGCCACATTGGTCGTTCCCGGCCAGCCGGTTGCGGTCAAGCTCGACAGCTATCCGCAGCGCTCCTGGCATGGAGCAGTCGCAGTTCTCAGTCCTCAGGCGGAGGCTGGCGATGGCGAACGCACCTTCTCAGCGCGCGTGACGCTGCCGAACGGAGATGCCTCGCTTCGATCCGGAATGGCCGGCCGTGCGAAAATCTTTATCGGCTGGCGGCCAGCTGGATACGTTTTGCTGCGCAGGCCCGCCCTGTGGGCCTGGCAAACCTTGTGGGACTGGATTGGCTGGTGATGCCTATGCTTTCTTCGCGATCAAAGCTTTCGGCGGCCGTGCTCGCGGCAACGGTTCTGTTGCCCGGGATAGGCTGCAATGCACGCCAGACAGTTACAGCCGCTCCCGTCTCCGCGTCCACAACACCACCGGCTCATGAAGCACCCGCTCCCGCAGTCCCGCCGCCGGATGTCTCGGAGGGCCGGCCATTCGCAACCACCGGGCCTCTTGTTGCCGAACAGCAGGCCGATATCTCCGCCGAGCGGGATGGCCTGGTGGTGAAGTTCTACGTCCAGATCGGCGATCACGTGCGCAAGGGCCAGCCGCTCGCTTTGCTCGACGATCGTGCTCTCCGCGCTTTATGCGATGCGCAAAAGGCCCGAGTCGCCTCGCTGCAGGCGCAGGTCGCCGAATGGGAGGCGGAACAAAAAACCGAAGAGGCCGACCTGCGCCGCGCCGATATCATGCGCGCCGAAAAGATCCGCAGCGAGGAAGACTGGGAGCACGTCAAGTACAAGCTTGACGAAACGAAGCAGGAGGTCGCGCGATACAAGGCGGACGAAACTGGCGCGGAGGCCGACCTGCGCGCCATCAATGTGCAGCTGGATCAGTCGCGTATTGAAGCTCCGTTTGCAGGCATCGTCGGGCGCAGCACGATCAGACTCGATCAGGAGGTGAAGAAAGGCGACGTGCTTTTCTGGATCACTGCCGAGGCCCCGTTACGCATCCTGTTTACCGTGCCAGAATCGGCGATGGCTCCTTTTAAGACTGGCGCGGCGCTTGAGCTTACCACCGCCGATTATCCCAGCCTGCACCAATCGGCCCGCATTCTCCGCGTCAGCCCGGTAGTCGATCCAGCCAGCGGTAGCGTGCAGGTGATCGGCGCGGTGCTTCATCCCTCGCCGTTGCTCAAGCCCGGAATGTCTATGCAGGTTCAGCTTGCGCCAGGGCAGGTGCGGCTGGCGCCATGAACCTCAGCGAAGCCCTCGATGCCGCCCTTCCGGAAATTCCGAAGGTGCGGGCTGCACGTTCACGGCCGCCGTGCCTCGACCCGGAGCTCATTACGCGCGAAGATATGGCCGACGGCGAGCCCTTCATCGGCGTCATGCATCGCGGAAGGGCCAGCTACTTCCGCCTGCCGCCATCGCACTGGCAGCTGGCACAGTTGTTTGACGGCGTTCGCTCCTACGAAGAGATAGCTGCGCTTTATAGAGAACAGACCCAAATCGCCGTCTCTGCCGGCTACCTGCGTGACTTCGTTCAGAACTTTGAAGACGCCGGGCTCTGGTACAAGACTCCGCAGGAAAAGAACCTCGCCCTGAATGAAAAGTTGCGAGCTCAGCGCGAACGGCGCGCAACGCGCAAATCCAAAGTAAACCTGGCTCACATCAGCTTCTCAGCATGGGACCCCGACCGCTATCTCGGCTGGCTCGATCGCCGCGCAGGCTGGTTCATCTACAGCCCATGGTGCGTGCTTGCCGTGGTGATGCTTTTCATCTTCGAAGGATTTGTATTCGTCGCCAAGTGGAACGTCATCGGGCCGGACATTCCTCTGTACTTCAATTTCACCCAGAAAGGCTTCTATGACATCGTAGAGTTCTGGATCCTTCTCTTCGCCCTCGGCTTCATCCATGAGACGGCTCACGGCCTCACCTGCAAACACTACGGAGGCGAGGTCCACAGCATGGGCCTCATGTTCCTCTACCTCACTCCCTGCTTCTTCGCCGACATTACCGAGGCCTGGGTTTCCACCTCAAGGCTGCACCGGATGGCTGCCATCATCGCCGGCATCTGGATCGAGATGGTTGTTTGCGGTGTTGCCATGGTGATCTGGACCAACACCGCGCCCGGCCTGTGGCTCCACGATTTCTGCTACAAGGTGATCCTCATCACCGGCCTGGCCGTCATCGTCATGAACCTCAACCCCTTGCTCAAGCTGGACGGCTACTACTTCCTCACCGAATTTCTCACCATTCCCGATCTCAAAGAGGACTCCACCGCTTTCGTATCCGGCTGGTTCCAGCGCCACATCCTTCGCCTCCCTGTCGACGTGCCTGTAATACCCCGCCGCAGGCTTGCGCTTTATACCGTCTACGCACTCATCTCGGGCGCGTACAGCTACTTCGTCCTTTATGCGGTAATCCGCTTTGTCTATAACGTCTCGTCCCATTGGCTTGCCGAGTTCGCGCTGATACCGGCGGGCATGATGGCATTTGCCATGTTCAAGTCGCGCCTGGTGACATTGCGAGGCACCCTCGCGCGTGCGTGGAAGAATGGATTGGGTTCAGGACCCTGGTGGCGGCCAAAGTCTCTGCTCATCACCATAACGCTTCTTGTTTTGCTCTTGGCCCCAATCTGGCGCGATCGCGAAAATGCGTACTTTCTGGTAGAAGCGCAGTCTTCCTCTGCCGTCCACGCAGCGCTGACCGGCCGTGTTGAATCCGTGTTCGTCAAAGAGGGTGATACCGTCCGCGCGGGACAACCCCTGCTCCGCATGACCAGCTCCGGCGCGGCCTCTATGCGCTCCGCGGCGCAGGCCGACACCTCAGACGCCAGGTTCCGCGCCTTCGATGCTGAGCTCCGGGGGGCAAGCATCAGCATCGCGGCTTCCGACCAGGAGGCGGCCCTCCGCTCGACCGATCTCGCCCGCAACGCGCAGGCTTCGCTGGTCGTGACCGCCCCTTCCGACGGGATTGTTCTGACCGCCGACCCCGCATCGCTCCGCGATCAGAATGTAAGCTCCGGTGAGCTCCTTATTAACCTCGCCAATCCCGGAGCCCGTGTCGTTAAGCTCTTCATTCCCGTCTCGGCACTTGATCGGATTCCTGCCAATGCCGAAGCCGCCCTCATACTTCCCGGCCGCTTTTCCGTTCTCCGCCTGAATCTCGGGACGATAACTCCCGAGACCGTGACTCTTCCGGATGGCATCATCGCCAAACAGGCCTATAAGGGAGTGGTACTACCCATCTTTTACAGCGCGCGCATGCCGCTGCCTGCCGCCGACGCAAATTTGAAAATCGGTCTCGCGGGCTCTGCCAGAATCTTCGGCGTGCGCCGCAGCCTGGTTGCGCGCTTTTTCGGTGTGATCTCGAATCTTTTCCATGCTCACGTCTGGTAAGCCCTGGAAAACGAAAACGGCGGCCGCAAATGCGGCCGCCGTTGATTCTCGAATCGCTCGACGCTCCGGTTGCTTAAACCAGGTTGGATAAGCGAGGAGCAATCTTGTTGCTGGCGGCAAACTTCACACTCGGAGCCAGCTTTTTGCTGGCGGCGAACTTGACGCTCGGGGCAAGCTTCTTGCTCAACGCTATCCTCGTGCTGGGCGCGAGTTTGGCGCTGGGCGTAACCTTTTTGCTTGCGGCAAACCGTACCACCGGAACCATTTTGGCAGATGCAACTGGAGCAGACGCGACTTCAGACTTCGTGGTCTTGGTAGAAGCAGACTTGCCGATCAAAGACTTTTTCGTCACAGCCATGGTGGTATCCCTCAGAGTTTTTTTAATTTGAATTCCGCGCTACGCCTATCTCTAGTGCATCTGGCGTGCCAAAGTCTTCTGAGCAGTCGAAAATTGTTAAGCGATTGAAAATAAAGGATCGGAAATACTCATCAATTTGCTGACAAATGTTTCTTCGTGTCCGGCAGGTTAAAAATAAATCCCCCTGAGGTTAATAATTAACCTAATTCTTGGCCTGCTGCCAGCTATAGCGAATACTTGCGGCACAGATATTTGATCCGCTGCCCGTCCAATCGCAGCAGGCGCGCAGCTGCAGCCTTGCTGCCCTGTGTCCGCCGGAGCGCAGCCGTCAGGAGCGCGATCTCCAAGCGCTCGATCTCCGCGTCGAAGTCCGCTCCTCCCTCCGGCAGGAGAGCGGCCTCCTGCACCGCCGCGCTTTGCGCCAGCAGCCGCGAGGGCAGGTTGCTGGCTCGAATCTCATCTCCGCGCACCGTAATCACCAGCCGCTGGATCAGGTTTTCAAGTTCGCGGACGTTCCCCGGCCAGCTATGCTCCTCAAAAACCGTAAGGGCGTCAGGAGCGAAGCGCTTCACCGGCAATCCGTTCGCTATGCAGTGAATCTGCAGGAAGTTTTCCGCGAGCAATGGAATATCTCCACTGCGCTCGCGCAGCGGAGGCAGCTGAATGGGAACAACGTGGATGCGGTAGTAGAGGTCCTCGCGGAAGCGCCCCGTGCGCGCCATCTCTTCCAGAGGCTCGTTGGTAGCGCAGATGAGCCGGAAATCGATCTTACGCAGCGTGCGGCCTCCCAGCCGCTGCACCTGGTGATCCTCAAGCACGCGCAACAGCTTCGTCTGCAGAGGCAGAGTGAGGGTTGCTATCTCGTCCAGGAAGAGCGTGCCTCCATCCGCCAGCTCGATCTGCCCCGGACGCGTTTCTGTTGCTCCGGTGAACGCGCCCCGCTCGCTGCCGAAGAGCTCCGACTCGATCAGGTTTTCCGGAAGCGCTGCGCAGTTCAGACGAATATATGGTTTATTGGCGCGATTGCTCAACGCCACGATGGCGCGCGCGGCCAATTCTTTGCCCGTCCCGCTCTCGCCGCGAATAAGGACATTGATGCTGCTGTCAGCCACCTGCTGAATGGCGTCGTACACCAGACGCATGGGTTCGCTCGCGCCGACAAAATCCTGAAAGCGGCTGCTTTCGATCGCCTGCTTCCGCATCAGCTCGCGGGCGGCATCCTCGGTCCGCCGGCGCAGCGTATCGGCAAGGGTCAGGCGCATCTCGGACAGGTCGACCGGACTACGGAAGTGGGCGTCTGCGCCGAACTCCAGCGCCTGCTTCTCCGCTGAGCGCGTGCGTGACCGGCTCAGCGAGATCAGCACGAAGCTCTCATTCAGCTTGCGCAGCTCATTGATCACCGGCAGACCGCCATGCGGATCTTCTCCATCCGTGTCGATGTCGATAATTACCGCCACCACATGAGCCTCTTTGGTCCAGCGGGCAAGGTCGTCATAGCTGTCCCGGATGACCACCTGAAACCAGGGGACGAGCTCGGGCATCGCCTCGCGAACGAAATCGTCGTCCGCGGTGACGATGCAAACTACCGGAAGTGTCGTGTGTGAGAGAGGCGAAGGCTCTTGCTCAGCTGTATTCCGTCGCACGGCCATTCCGCATTCTAGACGAAGATGGCAGAGCAGTGAACGACTACTTCGAAGGAATCATCCGGCGTACGAAATTGTTTGACGCAGGAGAGCCGATCAGTGCCCGGCCGGAGCCTTGCCACCCAGCTTGAAGGTTTTGGTAAGGAGAACCAACGGAGCCGCGATAAGCGTAATCAGGCCGATGATGTGGAAGCAGTCCATGAACGCCAACAGCTTGGTTTGTGACTGCAACTGATCGTAATAGTGCAGGTAGCTCGCGCGCAGAGCATCCGCATGAGAATAGCCGTGCGCTTCCAGAAAGCCCGTCGTCTGCTGGACTGCACTTTGCAGAAAGGTCGACGAAGGCGGAAGGTTGCCACCCACAGTGGACTGATGGAAGTTCTGCCGGCGCTCGCTCACCGTCGTAATGAAAGCGATGCCAAAGCTTCCGCCCCAGTTGCGGAAGAAGTTGGTCAGGGACGAGGCCTTGTTGTTCTGGTTGGGCTTGAGCTGGGAGTAAGAGATGACCGACAGAGGCACGAAGAAGAAGGCGTATCCAAAACCCTGCAGCGCGCGAGCCAACGCGTAATGGCGGTAGTCGGTATCCAGATTGAAGTGGCTGTAGTGAATAAACGAGATGCCTACGACCATCACCGCTCCAAAGAGCAGGATGCGTGGATTGATGATCTTGCGCTGAACCAGTTGTGCGCCCACGGGAGCGAGGAACGTGATGACCAGAGCGCCTGGTCCGAGCACCAGTCCGGCATCGATGGCGCGATAGCCGTAGAGCGACTGCAGCAGCTGCGGGATCATGGTTGTCGAACCAAAAAGACCGAAGCCGAAAATAAAATAGAAGACGCAGGAAATGGCGAAATTGCGGACCCGCAGAAGATGAAAATCGATCACCGGCTCCGGATGGCGCAGTTCCCAGAAGACGGCCGTCACAAGACAGGTGATGCCGATGACAAACATCCATGTAATGAAACGTGATCCAAACCAGTCATCGATCTGGCCGCGATCGAGCAGAACCTCAAGTGCCGCCGAGCCGAGGCCGATCAGCGCGATGCCCACTCCGTCGACACGCAGCTTGCCATTGGCAGAGCGAACGGCCTTGCGCTCCTGCTCGAACGCCTCCGGATCATGCACGAAACGGTTGGTGAGGATCAGCGAGAGAATGCCGATGGGGATATTGATGAGAAAAACCCAACGCCAAGTGTAATTATCGGTGATCCATCCACCTAGAACGGGGCCGATAGCCGGAGCGGTCACGATGGCGACGGTATAAAGGGCAAAGGCCGATGCTCGCTTCTCAGGCGGAAACGTATCCACCAGGATGGCCTGCTCTACCGGAGCAAGTCCGCCACCGCCAATCCCCTGCAGCACCCGCGCAAGCAGCATGATTTCCAGACTGGGTGCAATGCCGCAGAAAAAGGATGTGATCGTAAACAACGCGACGCAGGCCATGTAATAGTTCTTGCGGCCAAACGCTCGTGAGAGCCACGCTGACATGGGCAGTACAACTGCATTGGCCACGAGGTACGTGGTCAGAATCCAGGTGACCTCGTCGTAGGAGCGGCCCAGTCCGCCGGCAATGTATGGCAGTGACACGTTCGCAATCGACGTGTCAAGCAGCTCCATAAACGTAGCGAGCGTCACAGTGAGCGCCACCACCCAGGGATTGATAACGGCCCGGGACGCAGCCCGGACCGGATTGGGGAGTGCAGCGGTTGCCATTGGCCGTATTAAACTCCTGAGTACATGTGGGAAAGAGACCGATTGGTTTCTTTTAGCATCTGATTCTTCAGGAAGGACGATCGATGCGTTTTTCTTTCGCGAGATCGACTTTTGAGGCGGAAATGAACAAAGGCGCGTTCACTCGACAGAGAATCATCGAAGAGGCAGCACCCATCTTCAATCAGAGGGGATACGCCGGCTGCTCCATGCAGGACATCCTAGATGCAACCGGACTCGAAAAGGGTGGCGTCTATCGGCACTTCGCCAGCAAAGAGGAGCTCGCGGTTGAGGCCTTTCGCTACGCTCTGGCCAATACCGTCAGGACGCGCACGGAGCATCTCGAGGAGATCCCAAACGCAATCGATAAGCTGCAGCACGCGATTCGCCATTTCATCGAGTCACCTTCGTTCTTGCCTGGGGGCTGCCCGGTGATGAATACAGCCATTGATTCCGACGACGGCAATCCCGAGTTGCGGAGATTGGCGAGAGAGGCGATCAGGAACTGGAGATCGCGGCTTTCGAAGATTGTGGAGGATGGAATCCGCAGCGGAGAAATCAACAAAAGTGTCGAGCCTCGGAGGATCGCCAACACGATCATTGCCACGCTCGAGGGTGCGCTGATGATCAGCCGCCTCGAAGGCAGCCGCAATGCAATGAAGGACGTCCAGGCATCCCTCGAAACAATGCTGCAGGGGATCTCATCACAGGCGATCCGAGTGCCCGCGAGACGCCCACTACGATCGCCCCGGCAATCTCCACTGAAGAATCGGCAGAAGGCTTGAGTTGTCGTCCGTCCATGCGTGCAAGCCGGCCTTGGGGAGCACGGCCCGGGCGGCCACGGCAACCTGCGGCTGCGCGAAGAATCCGGCATTCTGCGTCACCAGCACCCACGTTGCACGATATTCGCCGGTCGCAGGATTCGCTGGAGTATCGAAGACCCACGCCTCCATTCCCTCGGCACGCGCCAGCTCCCCGATCTCAGGGGTCAAGTCGAGGTACTGATTCGAAACATGAAAAGCCAGGATGCCGCCGGGGGCGAGCTGCCTGCGGTACACCTGCATAGCCTGTGTAGTGAGCAGGTGCAGTGGAATGGCATCTCCGGAGAATGCATCGATGGCCAGCACATCGAAATTCTGCGTCGGCTCTGACGCAAGCGAGAGCCTCGCGTCGCCTTCTGCGAACGATATCTGTGCATGCGAATCGCGAAGATAGGTGAAGAGGTTTTCGGCAATGGGGCGCACCGCTGGATTAAGTTCATAGAAGCGGATGCGGTCGCCGCTCCGGCCGAAGGCAGCGAGCGTTCCTGCACCCAGGCCGACCACTCCAATATTTCGCATGCGCCCATCGCAACAGAAGCGAATCGCCAGTCCCACGCCCGAATCGGGCGCATAGTAGGTTGTCGGTGTGCGACGAAAGTCTGCAGCGAACCACTGCGTGCCATGCTCAATGGTGCCGTGCAGCAGTGTACGCACGGTGTGGGCCTGGGGAGGATAAAGAGATTGCCTCACCCGCAACGCACCATAGAAATTGCGCACCTCGACTAAGGTGCTGCGCGCAAAAACCACGTGCAGCATAATCACCAGGGCCAGCAGCAACGCCGTCCCCACCGACCACAGCAGCCGCTGCGCCCATCCATGCCGCCAGGTAACCGCCGATGCAAGCACAGCCGTGAATAAAAATGCCAGGGCCACGTCGTAGTTCGCATTGAAGATCAGCGGGCATCCGATCCCGATAAAGATTGTTCCAGCCGCTCCGCCTGCGGCAATCAGCAAATAAAAGAGCGTCGCTTCTGAAGGATTCGCGGGACGCAGTGCGAACACCTCTGCGTGGCAAAACAGGCAGGCGAAAAAGAGCTCAGCCAGAAAGAAGCTAATACTGAGAAGAATGGGCAGGCTCACATCGGTCTTCGACAGCATATAACCGAGGCTCGCCAGCATCACCACCAGCAGACGCATCACCAGCCATCGCTTGTAGAAGTTAGGGCTTTCAAAGGCGAGGATGAATGTGAGCAGATACGCCGCGAGCGGCAGCACCCATAACAGCGGAATCGCAGCAATGTTCTGGCTCAGATGGCTGGTTACTGCGCAGAGCTGCATCGATGCTCCCGCCGGAAGCAGGAACCAGAGCAGCTTCGTTCGGAAAGAGCTCAGCGGCTCGCTTTCCGCAAGCGGAGCCTGCGGCTCAACCGTCCACCTCGCTGTACGAACGTTCTGGGCAAGAGTACCGCACAAGATCGCGTAGATCGCAAAACCGCAGCCCCACGCTCTCCGCTGTAAGCCCAAAGAAAGATGCGGTTCAATCAACGTAGGATAGAGCGTCAGTGCCAGAAGTGATCCCGCATTCGAAAGCGCAAAAAGTCGCCACGGTACATCCCCGCGCTCTTCCCGCGCCAACCAGAGCTGCAGCAGAGGGCTGGTGGAAGCAAGCAGCAGAAATGGCAACCCGATGGTCAGGGTGAGCGCGGAAAATATCGCGGTGAGCGGATGGCTGGCTGCGCGGCTCAAATTCGGCTGTGCGGCGATCACCAGAAACACGAGGGCTAAGATCAGCAGCCCGATGTGCAGCGATCCCGCAGAGTGCGCCGAACGGCTGCGGCCTAACCAGTGCGCGTAGAGGTAGCCCAGCAGTAACACGACCTGGAAGAAGACCAGGCAGGTGATCCATACCGCCGACGATCCGCCGAGGGCCGGCAGCAACTGTTTCGCTGCCAGTGGCTCGATAGCGAAGAGGAGAAAGGAGCCGAGAAAGATCGCACAACCGTATAGGCTTCGAATCGAATGAGGAGTCAAAAGCATGCCGACTCGAAATTATCACGGCTCCGAAGGACGCCGCCTGCCCTCTTGATATAAAGAAAAGCAGGTTACATCGGGTAGCGCTGGCCGCGGCCTCAGACCAGCGATTTCTCAGACCTGCTCACGTATCTCCTCTTCACCATCGACCGGCGCAGAGCAGTCTTTGCGCGCAGCAAGCGCGATTTCACGGCCGGCACTGAGATGCTCAACGCATCTGCAATCTCCGCGGTGGAGCGATTCTCATAGTGATAGAGCTCCACAACACTACGGAAGCACGGACTCAAACGTGGAATCGCGTTGCCCAGCAGTTCCCTGGTTTCACACTGCACATAACGATGCTCAGGGCTCAGGGCAGGATCGACAACGTCGCGATGCTGCGGGTCCTGGTCGCCGTCGACGCTGATCTCCATCGGAATCTCATTGCGCGAACGCTTCTTGCGCAGAAGCATCAGAGCCGAATTGATCGCGATTCGCGTCAGCCACGACGAGAAGCTGGAGCGGCCTTCAAACTTATTGATGTGCAGGAAGGCCTTCAGAAACGAATCCTGAAGCGCGTCCTCCGCATCCTCCCAGTTCTGCGTGATCCTGTAGAGCCGGCGCAAAATTTTATCCGAGTGGAGCTTGCAGAGATTGACAAAGGCCACCGCATCGCCGGCCTGAGCGGCCGCAACAAGCATTTGCTCATTCGCGTTCTGGCCGGTGAAGATTTCCTTGCGGACCTGCTTACCCGCACCGCTGGGGGGAAGCCATGGCAAAATATTTGCCGTGTGCTCAGCTATCATTTCGTTTTGCATAGGGACGCTGCCTTCGAATGAATTTTCACTGCTCGTTTTACTTCGAGTTTCTTGAACTGCACAGAACGCTGCGATGAGTACCCTGGGATCGGCTACCGGTTATCGGTCCTGGCGAAAGGTGCTTAGAAATTGGGGAGATTGCGGTGAGCGACAGCTAAGCACGGCATATAAGCATACAACTGGGACTTATTCCCTGCATGATCGCCTCCAGTCGCCAGGACTGGTCCCGGCAATCTTCTTGAAGGCCCTCGTAAAAGAGGCCTGATCTGCAAAACCGCATCCCAGCGCAATCTCTGACAGCCGCAGACCGGAATGCTGCATAAGGCTTTTGGCCGCATCCAGCCGCTGATCGAGCAGCCAGCGATACGGCGTCTGACCGACCGCCTGCTTGAAAGAGCGAGCGAAATGACTCACTGAGAGCTTGCATTCCGCCGCAACCTCAGAGAGTGAGACGGCGCGGTCGATCCGTTCGTTCAGTAACGCTGTGGCGCGCCTCATCTGCCATGGGGCCAGACCACCTCGCGCAACACTGGTCTTCGTGCTCAATCCATATGCGGCATCTTGAGCCATGAATGCCTCCTTGATTGACTGCGTTTCGAATGTATTAAAAGAGGACGCGAACGGCAGGGTTGTGGCGTTCGTTGATGTCCTGGGAAAAGGTCCCGTCGATCACTGCAGCATCGACAACCAAAGCATAGGAGATATCGATGCTTTACCAAAACCCCTAAAACACCAGCGGAGTTCCTGCATTTTTCTGCAGGGCACAAGTAAACCTTTCAGGTCCGATCGGATGTGGACCTGCGAAGAATGGCGCGCGCCCGCGCGAAGATATTCTTTTGTTTGCGGCGAGCGCGATAGAAAACAACATCGGCGGGAATAACCAGCTCGACTTCAGTCCCGGAATACGCGGAGCTCGAAAGTGTAAGGCTGCCACCCACGCGCAGAGCCCGCTCCTGCATGCCTTTCAAGCCGAAGTGCCCAACTTTCCCGCTCGCGGCAATCTCAGGATGAATGCCCTTGCCGTTGTCACGCACACGCAAAACCAGATCCCTCTCATAGCTCAGATCCACTTCGAGCAGAGTACCCCCTGAGTGCGAGCACGCATTGCGAATCGCCTCGTATCCGATGCGGTAGACCTCATCGCGTACGATCGGATGCATCTGCTCCGCAGCACCATCCACCTGCAACGTAAACTCCATCGAGCCCTTCGTGCTGCATTCCCGGCCCGCACGCTCGAAGGCCTGAACGAGATCATTCACCTGCGTAGTTGAGGTTCGCAGAGAATTGAGAGCGGCGCGACCCTCCTCGGTGGCCTGCTCGAGCCAGCGTGATACTCGCTCCAGAGCGCGCCGCATGGTGCCGCTGTCTGCAGTGCCCTCCAGCGCGTCGTCGGCTACCATCTTGCTGCCTTGAATCGTTTGCAGCAGCGTGTCGTGGAGTTCGCGCGCCAGCCGCGTGCGTTCGGCCATACGCTCATCGAAGCGCGCGTTGATGCTTTCATGCATCCGCCACATGCGCAGACGATATAGAAGCCAGAGAGTCGAGACGATGAGGATGGAGCACAGGATGCGAAACCAGATGGTCTGGTAGTAAGCAGGTTCAACGCGGAAATCCAGCTCCGCGCCAGTCTCATTCCACACCCCATCGTTGTTGCAGGCGATCACCCGGAACCGATACGCTCGCGGACTTAAATTGCTGTAAACGGCCGTACGCCCGTTGCCCGGGTCTCGCCACTCCGTATCGTGTCCCTCCAACTTATAGCGGTAACGGACCTCCTTTGGCACTACAAAGCTCAGCGCGGCGTAGTCAATCTCCAGATCGCGTGTGCGCGACGGGATACGGAGATCAGTGTGCGGCATGTATGTTCTACGATCTGCAATAATCTGCTCGATGTGTACGGGAGGCGGAATTTCATTTCTGCGCGTGTCATGAGGATCGAACATTTGCAGTATCCGCGTATTCACCATCCATATGCGGCCATCCGGCGTGACAGCCATCTGCGGCTTCAATGAGGCCATGCCCGGCTGCACTCCATCGAGCATTCCGGCAACGAGCGTAGCTTTTACATCGGTATGTGGATGGTTCCACCATCGGTTCACTTCCTCATCCGCGATCCTGATCAGGCCGCACGCACTGGAGAGCCACAGCGAACCGCGGTGATCATCGAGCAGAGCAAAGATATCTTGACATGGCAGCCCATTGGAGGCGGTGAGAGCTTCGCGTCTGCCATCTTTCCAGATGAAGAATTCATCCGCACTTGTACCCCATATCGAGCCGTCAGGCTTCACGAGAAGATCACGAACATGTTTGGCGGGGTCTTCCTCCTTTTCGTGTATGGGCTGATTTACCGCACCGGCGCTGTTGTCCGGCAGCAACGTCGCCTTGCCCTCCTTGAAGCGAATCAGATCTCCGGTTACCGTGCCGAGCACAATGCCGCCGCCGGGATGCGCTGCAATGATGTAGCTTCTGTGTATCTCCTCTGAGGTCGTCTCTTCCTGAACCTTGTAGCCGGAGATGCGATATAGGTTTGGGCCCGCCCTGACCCAGATGTTATGGTCAATGTCTTCGCAAATCGTGAATACGTTTCCGAGTAAACTGCCGTTGGGACGGCGAATGGCTCGCATACTGCCGTTTTCGTAAACCCAGAGGCCTGAGTCGATCCCTAACCAGATGCGCCCGGCATGATCCTCGAACAGGGTTATGACATTGCGCCCCGGCAGTCCATGCCCTTCTGTGATTGCGGAAAGCCTTCCATTGCGCAGAAAATTTAATGACTGAAAATTGCCCACCCAGATCGTGCCGTCGTGTCCCGCAATGACCGTGCTGGCGCCGTCAGCATACATGCCTTCGCGCATGGAGAAATTCTCGACATGCATATCGCGAAAGTTATCGACGCCCGCCGAGGTCACAATCCACAACGTTCCTTCGCGGTCCTGGAAGAAGCTTCCGATCGCATCGCTCGACAGCCCATCCTCCCTGCCGAAGTGCTCCACCGTGGTTCCGTGAATACGATAGACACCGTTGTGGGCCGTTCCGAGCCACACAAAGTTGTCGCGATCTACAAAGAGTGCAAGCACGTCGGCATTGCGCGCCGATATCTGGCGATAGACATGCTTCGTCCAGCTTCCGTTGCGGAACTCTTCGAGCTCCAGCGCAGGTCCCGATCTTTCTACGCTGGCCCAGACCGAACCATCGGTTCCCGCCGCAATCGACTTAATGGAGCCGACATCCTGTTGCTTTCTCGGATCCCTGGAAAAGTACATAGTCGATGATCCTGGTTTCCATCGGCATAACCCAAAGTAGCCGCCAATCCAAAAATTCCCTGCCGTATCGCTAATAATGTTGGTAGCCAATTCAAACGGAACGCCGTCGGTATTGTTATAACAACGAGACCCGCTTATGCTGATCTTGCACAGCGGTCCCTTATCGTCGCTACCTTGCGTGCGGACAATCCACACGGCGCCATCACGATCTGCCAGCATATCTTCAATGCGTCCGTACGGATGGCGATAGTTCACTAGCTCGCCATCCTTCCAGCGCGAGGCACCGCTGCCTGTACCGATCCAGAGGCTGCCATCGGACGTACCCGCAAGCGAATAAATCCTCGAGTCCTGCAGACGTTTGCCTGCCGGCGAAATCCATGGAGAAAAGTGGCTGCCGTTGTAGCGAAATAATCCAATGTTCGTGCCCAGCCAGAGATAACCGTCTGCGGTTTGGGTCATGACCGTAGGCATACCTCCGAATTCGCCGTCTTGAGTACGCCAGGCAGAGTGTGCGTATTGTGAAAGCAGCCGGGTGGGATCAAGGGCAGCGCTCGGCCTCGTAGCCGTTAGGAGCAGCGCACACAAGAAAACACAGAAAAGGTATTTTCCGGATGCCCGGAAGCGAAGAGAGACAAGAAGCGGAAGCTTACGTCTAATGCGCCGAAGATCCAATCGTAAGCCTTTTGCGGCCGAACAACCATCGATCAATCGAATATGCCCCAGGGCCAAGTACGGTGAGTGCGACCAGAATACTCGCAACCAGGAACCGGCTCCATTCTTCACCGGAATGCTGAAGGATTATCGATACAACCTCCGCGAGCGCAGTAAGCAGTGCGGAGACCGGCGTGAGAAAACCAATTCCGGCAACCAGTGCAGCAAAGCCGATGAAGATACCCGGCAATGCCCAGCCCACTACCAGAAATTCACCGGCCTCGCGGGCCAGAACCAGGGCTACCGACAAACGCAGCAGGAGCAGCGCCAGGCCTTGAAACCCTTCCGGAAAGTTTAAAAACGGCAGGCGCAAAACCGCAGCCCTCACTCTCCGGATGGTATCGTTCTCGTCCCGCTCTCCGTAATCCCTGAATCTGCAGCCACCGGCCCATAGTTCTCTATAGGTGGCATAAAAGTACAGGCGAAAAGAGTGACGATAAACGATCCCCTTAGATCTGCAGAAGCCCCCTGCGAAGCGCAATGGTGACGGCATGGGTGCGGTCGTTGGCACGCAACTTGTCGACAATGTTTTTGATATGAAAGTTAACTGTCGTTTCTGAGATAGACAGGCGCGAAGCGATCTCCTTGTTGCGATTGCCGTCGCGGATCAGCTCCAATACTTGTATTTCGCGGGGGGTAAGGTTTTCTTCGCCCATGTATTCGGCGAGCCGCGCCGCTACCTCCGCGGGAACATGCCGTCGGCCGCCGTGGACGGAGCGAATAGTGGCAAGCAACTCGCTCTTTGGGGTGCTTTTCAGCATATAGCCGGTAGCTCCAGCGTGAAGAGCGCGTTGAATGTCCCCGTCCCCATCTGAGGTAGTGAGGATGATGATCCGTGCGTTGGGAAACTCTCCGCGGATCGCGATAAGCGCATCTATGCCGTCTGTAGCGCCGAGCCGAAGATCCATGAGTGTAATATCCGGTCGATGCTTGCGAAACTCGGTCAACGCCTCCCCCGCGCTGGTCGCATGTGCAATCATCGCCATATCAGGTTGGGAAGAGATGACCGTGCTCAACCCTTCGCCGAAAACAGGATGATCTTCGACACTGAGGATGCGTATCTGCTTGGTCGTTATCATGGTCTTTCTCTTTCATGGCGATCAGCGCCTGAGCTGTCGGACTATGAGGGTGTCTTCGCTTGCAGCCTATGCTATCCCTCGCCGTGAAAGCAAACCATGGAGCCGCGGAGAATCCACTTCCGGCTGCGGAGAATTTCAAATCCCGCCTCAATATCCAGTCAGAAAATGATTCGAGGTAATCGCCGCCTCAACGACGGGCAAAGATCGATCTATACGACCATTACCTGCACGTCGGAGCGTCGGAAAGCCTTCAATGCATCATCAGAAATGCCATCGTCGGTGATCAAGATATCGATGTCGGTGACTGGGCAGATCACTGCTGGACTCGTCATGCCGACCTTACTGGAATCGGCAACGATCACTACCTTTTTGGCGCGCCGCGTCATAGCCCGAAACACCGCGGCTTCGTCGGCTTCAATCGTGGTTGCGCCGCGTTCTGAATCGATGCCGCACACGCCGACGAAGACCTTGTCCATCACGATCACATTGAGCGATTCGAGAGCAGCGGGTCCAATAAGCGAGAAGGCACCCGGCCACCTCATGCAGCCACCGGTGATAGTGGTGTCCAGCTCATTGCTCGAGCTCAACTCCATCCCGATATTCACGGCATTCGTAATGATGTGCAGTCCCTTGCGCAGCCGCAGCGCTCGCGCTACCTGGGTGGTCGTCGTTCCAGCAGTGAAACCTATCGTCTCGTCTTCGAGAACCAGGTCTGCCGCAGCCATGGCGATGCGCCTCTTCTCCTGCGCAAAACGCTCGTCGCGAACATGAAAGGATGCGTCGAAGCGAAAAGGCTCGTAAACCTGTCCCGCAAGCATCGCGCCGCCGTGGGTCCGGTGCACCAGCCCCCGCTCTTCGAGGCGCACCAAGTCCCGCCTCACACTTGCGGGAGATGTCGCAAACAGTCTGGTTAATTCTTCAACCGATGTCTTGCCATGGCTCAACAGCAGCCGCAGAATTTCTTTTGCCCGTTTGTCTGTCTTTGAAGACATACTTAGCCGTTCAGATCGCAGAGTTGCAATTTGCAGCGTTCCCATTTTACGGATGAGACGGCAAGCCGCAATAGGCTTTCGCTTGCCGCATCCAGCTCAATACTCCGGGAGCGCTTCCGGTCTCAGCGGCCGCTTTGCTCTCTGCTGAAAACCCCATCCATGGCCTGGCGAAGCATGCGCACATCTTCTGACCGGACAACGCTCCGTACATACTCGTCGATTTCCGGATCGCCGAGATGAAGGCCCTGCACCTGATATTCGACCGGGCTCGGAATTGTCCTTCTCACCGCGGAGTGAAACTCGCTCGCGCCAGTCGATTGAATGATCTCCTGCACATTCTCCGCACGTACGCCTCCGCCGACCATTAGCCTGATCCTTCCGTCGGCTGCCCGCACCAGTTCGCGAATGCGCTCGCGTCCCAGCATTGCTGTCTGCTCTCCGCCAGAGGTAAGAATCCGATGCGCTCCGGTCCGAATCACGTCCTCAATGGCGCCGTCGATATCGCGAGCCATATCGATGGCGCGGTGAAAGGTTACTTCCATCGGCCGGGCAAGCTCAACCAGCTCACGAGTCTTCTCTACGTCCACATCGCCATCCGCAGTCAACAGTCCGAGCACCACTCCGTCGGCCGCGCACTGACCCGCCAGAGCGATGTCGTCCCTCATCACCGCAAGCTCATCGTCGGAATACAAGAAGTCGCCCCCGCGGGGGCGGATCATGACATGGATACCGATGCCGATCTTCGCGCGCACAGCTCGAATAAGCCCGAGGCTGGGCGTCAGTCCCCCCTCAACCAGGGCGCTGCATAATTCCACCCGCTGGGCACCGCCAAGTTCAGCCGCTCTTGCCGAATCCACCGAATCGGCACAAATTTCAAGGTCCATCATCATCGTCTAGCTCTTAAAAAATCCAAAACCACCATTTTCATGCAATGACATCGGCAGTTTCGGAACAAGAATCAGGCTGCCGCTCTAAGAGCGGCAGCCATTAAAGGTGCACAAGTCACCGTATCAAAAACAAACCCTTTAGCGTACTAGAATCTGTAGTTTGCCGAGAATTGCAAGTGACGCTCAACCGAACGTGTTGCAGAGTTCGAGTTGGAGATATTGCCGAAGTTGGTGTCGGTAATTCCAGTATCGGGGTTGCCGTAGCTCGCGATGTTGAAGGCATTGAACGCATCGAAGCGGAAGCCCACCGTTTGCTCACGAACCACGTGGAAATCCTTGAACGCCGACATATCCACATTCAAGTATCCAGGTCCGCGCTCACTCCCGTTCCGCGCCGTTCCAAAGACATTTGAAGCAGGAGTTCCGTAGGCGCAGGTACCGTTGTCCACACCTGGCGTGGTGCAAGGCGTTGCCGAAGGATCGGTGCCCCACCAGTTGTCGATGGTGCGGTCAACAATCTTCAGCTTGCGGTATTGGTTCGGGCGGGAGTTGCCATAGCTGTTCGAGTTGTTGCCCGGACCAGTGAATGTTTCCGGAAATCCCGAATACGCTACCGCTGCGGTTGAAAGTTTCCACCCGCCGATCGCCTCGTCCAGCCAGCGGCTGCTATTCGATAGGAATTCTTTACCACGGCCCACAGGCAGCGCATACGTCGCGGTACCGGTGAAGTTGTTGGCCACGTCGTAGCCAGCCGGACCCCAATCGGCCGCGCTGTCATAGTAGTTCTGGAAGGCGCCCGAGAAACCATTCACATTCAATGAATAGTTACCTAAGCTGTTGGTCATAGCCTTGCTATAGGTGTAGTTCAACGTGAACTCGAGACCATTGCTCAGGCGATTGCGTAAGACTGCCTGGAGGGCGTTGTAGTCCATCGCTGCGCGCGATTCCGTGATCAGAAGAGAATTGGACCCAATGCTGACCGAAGGATCGATAGCATTCACGCCGAGGTATTGGTTGTTGTAGTAGGGCGCGGAGGTCGAGTCTCCATTCACCAGATACTGGTTGAGATTGCCGTAGTCTTCAATATGCTGTCCCTGTTCGCCGAGATAACCTACCTGCAGTGACATGGTAGGCGTCAAAGCATATTCCGTCGTCAGATTCCATTCCTGCACATAGGCCGGCTGAATGTTCTTCGGGTAGACATTGAAGGTACCGCCGAAGCTCGTCGTGCCGCCAGTGAATCCCTGTTCCGCGGTGCGAGGAGTACCGGGATTCGTAGCGGTCGGCGCAACTGTAGTTACATTCACAGCCTGAATGAAGGGTGTGATCGACGTGAGGCGTTGATTCGATGAGTTCCCTTCATAGAAGCTTGTCGCACCGTAACCGCCACGGACTACGAGTTTGTTATTTACCGAGTAGGCAAAGCCCAGCCGCGGCATGATCTGATTGAAGTTGCCATCGTAACAGCCACGATCAGAGCAAAGTCCCGAGCCAACCGGCGCTCCCGTGGGCACCACATGCGCGTAGAGCACCTGCCCCGTAGCGATGTCGACGTTGCCAGTCTTATTATTCTCTTCGACCCAAGGCTCGTCATATTCGTAACGAACTCCGAAATTCAGCGTCAGGTTGGGAAGAATTTTATAGTCATCGCTGATGTATTCTGCGGCACGCCACTGTCGTTGTCCAACATTCACGCTGGAAAGCGTCGCTGTGGCCGAGCTGACACGATCAAGGACAAAATCAGCGCCACCATAACCGCCCGCGTTGCTCAGTGAGGGATTGCTCGTAAACGCTCCGCTGTAATTCAGTGAGCCGAGATATCCGGAGTTATTGCTGGTCGGGTAATTGTTCTCATAGCGAATCGCCTGGATACCGGCGTTGATGGTGTGCTTGCCACGCTGCCAGGTCAGATTGTCGATGTAGCTGTAGGTGTTGTCGATGAGAGTGCCATTGTTTTGGGCGGGAGTGCCGACACCGCTGACACCGCCGCTGATGCCCTGATATGTAAAGCCGTTATAAGCCTGATCGGCGAAGGTGATACCCACCTTGGAGTCGCCCGAAGTTCCAAACTGCCCTGTGGGATCCGTCGGCAAACCTTCGTTCCAGTTGGTGCGCGTGAAGCCGAGACGCGCCGAATTCACTAGGGAAGGCGAAAATATGTGGACCCAGTTTGCGCCGGTTACCTTGGTCGGAAAGACATTCGCGCCGGGAAAAGTAATGCCGAGCAGCGCTACTTGCCCGTCATAGGCTGTCGACATCGCATAGAAACCGGTAATCTTGTCTGCCGGGCGGGGGTCATACTCAATTTTGATATCGCCTTGATTGTTGGCTTTGAACGTGCGAGTCGCACCATGGTAGTCATTCGCAATGACATTGTCCGTGGGCGTCGCATTTGGCAACGGGTAAAGACTGGGATTTGCGAATAGGAATTTGGCCACCGGATTGACGATGGGTACGCCCATGTCATTTGGATACGGCGCATACCCGTTCTCCGGATCGTAGAGCTGGATCGGATTGCTTGCGGTTAACAGAGCTGAAAAGTCACCGTTGCGCATTGCCTGGGTGAAGACGCTGGCCTTGTTGTTCGATCCACCACTGTGAAAACGCGACCCAAGATAATCGACGAAGAAAAAGAGCTTATCGCGCTTGATGGGGCCGCCGAAAGTACCGCCGAATTGCGTCTGTGAATATGGGTTAATCGGACCAACCGGGCTGCTGTGATTATTGACCCAGGAGTTGGCATTCAGTTGGTAATCCTGCAGAAACGCGTAGGCCGATCCGTGAAAGCTATTGGTTCCGCTCTTCAACACCGCAACAACTCCGCCTCCGTTCACGTTGCCGTAATCGGCTGGCGAGTTTGCCGTGAGGACTTTGAGTTCCTGCAGTGACTCGGGCGCTGGGCTATACGAAATCAGATTGTTGAAGGTCTCGTTGATGTCGATGCCATCGAGCGTGTAGTTGTTCGCCTGCGCGCGGTTGCCGTTAAGATTGATGGAGTCGGTGTAATAGGTGCTGCGCTCGATGCCCGTGGTACCTGAGGTTCCCGCCGTGCTCACAGAGCCGGGGATGTACAAGGTCAGAGCCGAGAAGTCGAGACCATTGAGCGGGAACGATTGAATTGTGTTGGCGGTGAATGTACCGCTCAGCGTCGGGTCATTCGTATTAAGAATGGGCGGAGCCGCAGAGACGCTCACCGTCGTCGCCGCACTGCCTACGGACAATTTCACGTTGAATGTCGCCGTCTGAACCGCTTCCAACTGGAACGATGGGATGGTTTCCTTGCCGAATCCTGATGCGCTTACAGTCACCTGATAATGCCCTATGGGCAGAAAGCTCACCCGGTAGACACCGGCTGAATCCGAAGTGGCGGTCGAGTCCACGCCCGTCTCCACATTGTGTGCGACAACGGTTGCGCCGGAGATAACCGCGCCCGTTTGATCGGTGATTGTTCCTGTGACCGTACCGGTCACAGTCTGTGCCCGGCAAATTGCCACGCAACACAGCGTGGCAAACAGCGTTCCAACCAGCATCCGGAAAAAATTCGTTTTCATTGCGTCCTCGCTTGTTCTGCGCCTCAAATACACTTCATCGTTCAAGCCGGGAGAAACGTGATGCGTAGCCCGCGCTGGGCCAGCTCAGATCCGAACGTCTTCTGCCCTATGTAGGTTGAAACTTCCAAGACACTTGGCGGGATGGCCATGAGTGTTTGGGCAGTTTGTACGTCCAGACGGCTCCCTTATTTCGCTACCGCAAGTGCTCGAACAATAAATCAAAAATGATCGTTTTGTCCATGCGAATGTGATCATATTGACCATATCGCACATGAATCAACGCTTTAGTAGAAAATTAAGGCGCTGTAATGTTGTTAAAATGAACAAAATGATCACAACGGAAAGCCGATTAATCGATCGGATAGTCCTCTTGAGAGAAGAAATTCTATGAGCCCGGCAGGCACACGATCAGTCACGTGCCCAGAGGGCCCACCTGGAAGGATTGAAATACCGGCCGGGCGGCCGGTGGCTGGCACTTTCTGGGACGGGTAGTTATCCCGTGCACAGAGTGCGCGGCCTCTCTGTCTCGAGCGCGGAAGAAATTTAGTTGCCGTAGTGCCGCAGAAACGGCGACACCGGATTCGCCTTCCTCTTGCTCGGCAGACCCAGCGAAGCCGAGATCTCCCGGCAGCATCGCAGCAGATGCTCCGCGATGGTCGCAACGCTCTGCACGGTAATGCGCGAAGCCGGTCCGGAGACGCTGACCGCCGCAATCGCTCGATGATGTTCATTGAAGATCGGAGCACCGATGCAGCGGACTCCTACTTCAATTTCCTCATCGTCGATAGCGTAGCCCCGGCGCCGTACTCTCTCCAGGGCCTTCAGCAGACCCTCGCGTGAGGAGATTGTCTTATGCGTGTAGCGCACGAAGCGAATCTTCGAGATGATCTGCTCGATCGTATCCTCCGGCTGAAAAGCGAGCATGGCTTTTCCCATCGATGTACAGTAGACCGGATTAGAGGTTCCGATCTTCGAGCTCATGCAGACTCTGCGGTTCGGCTCCACCTTGTCCAGATAAACCACCGAAGCCTTCTGCAGGACGCTCAGGTGCACCGTTTCTCCTACCTGAGTAGCAAGCCGCCTGAAGAAGGGCTGCACGCGCGAGCGCAAATCGATCTGCTCCACCGCGCGATTGCCCAGCTCATATAACTTCAACCCCAGGCGGAAGCGGTTTTCCTGCGTCCGCTCGATAAGCGCGCTTCTCTCCAGCACCATCAGCGATCGGTGCGCGGTGCTTTTGTGCAGTCCCATGCGCTGGCAAATATCTGCCAGGCTGAGTGGTTCATCGCTCTGGCCCAGCACCTCCAGCACCGAAACCGCGCGATCCAGGCTGTGAAGCTGATACGGTCCATCGGCTTTCGCGGAAGGCGTTGCTGGCGAGGCCATCGATACGGTGCTCAGTGAAGTTCCCATATACGCTCCTTGGAGTGAAGCTGCGGTTTACTGCGGCGGTAAGCCCCCGAGATACATGTAACTCAACGATGATGCCTGGGCGAGTAGCTTAGAGATTACCGGATCGGAAAATCTCGAGACATAAATCTTCGCCCAGCTGATCTGCTCCGCTGCCGGAGGTCCATTGGGCGTGTCTTGAGGGATGCCTGTCGCTTTTTCAAAGAAGCTGTTATTCACCAGACCATTGGCCGATAATGCAGCCAGCTTTTTCAGCGCATAGTCGCGTTCGGCATAGAGCTGCAAGCCATTGTCTTCACCAAACTCCGCCAGATAGACAAGCGGAGCCAGCGCGTACAGATGATAGTGCAACGCGCGCTGTCCTCTCTTCATCTCCAGGGGCAACGATCCGTCAGGCTCGATCTGCGCGACGCCGGCCTTGTAAGTCTCAGTGCCCCACTTGAATAGCTTTTCGTCATTCGCCGCGATACCGGCGGCTGCTACCTCCACTCCAGCCCAATAGACATGATTGTTTTCGCCGTCCCCGGTCCCTTTCTGTCTGCGGGCATCGTAGTAGTCCATGGTCTGATGGACGACTCTGACGATCCACGGCAGAATGTCGCGCTCCTGCTCGGGCTGAACTAATCCGCTGTCTCGAACTTTCAGGTACGCAATCGCGATCGCGCCGATCACCCATCCCTGAACGTAATACGCCTGGTTTGACGACATCTTTCCGGTGAATACACCATCTTTCGCCGCCGCATCCATGTGCGTCAATGCGCACTCCGCAGCTTGCCGGCTGCCGGTCGTGCGATATCCATCCGCCGCAGCGACAATCTGTTCTCCCAGTTGCTTGTAGGGACCGGAGCTGGCGACATATGCCTTCCATTTCTCCGGATCGATAATGGAAGACTTGCTGTCGGAGTAGAAACGGTCGGTCGTAAGATCGGCGGACAGATGAGCAATCGCGGGACAGCTGTAAGGAGCTCCGGTAAGCGTCACATCGCGGCCGTCCCAGGGTGAGCGCAGCGGCGTATCTGCATATGCCAGCGGCGCGACCAGCAGAGCGCCAGCGATAAGGAAAGCGTTCATCGATAACGCAACCGTATTACCTGCTCTCCGCATAGTCCTCGCGAGCGGGGGTGAATATATCCAGAACTTCCGAGTCCTCGAGAGCGCTTGCCTGATGCTCCACACCACCCGGCACTACAAAGCTGTCGCCCATGCGTGCTTCGAATGTCTCATTGCCCGTGCTGAATCGAATGCGGCCACGGATGATGTACACCAGCTGCTCATGCGGATGACTATGCCGGGCGCCAACCCAATCCTTCTTCATCGTGTGCCGCACCAGCATCAGCTTGCTGCTATGTGCGAGCACCTGACGAGACAGGCCGGCTTCCGGAGAAGACCATGGCACATCCTGCGTCCCTACGAGCTCGATCTGGTCTTTGGTCTCTTCGGTAGCCATATGATTTCCTCTTATCGCGACATCCACCCGCCATCCACCACCATTACTTCGCCAGTGATGTAGTCGCTCGCGGACGAAGCTAAAAACACGGCTGCACCCGCAATATCTTCGGGCTCGCCCCAACGTCCAGCGGGGATTCGCTCAAGAATCTGGCGATTGCGCGTTTCGTCTTTTTGCAGGGCAGACGTATTCTCCGTTCGAAAATATCCCGGAGCAATCGCGTTCACCTGCACATTGCGCTCCGCCCATTCGTTCGCCAGCGCTTTGGTCAGTTGCGCGACGCCGCCCTTCGACGCAGCGTATGCAGGCACGCGAATGCCGCCCTGAAAGGAAAGCAAGGAAGCGATATTGATGATCTTCCCCTGCCGGCGCTCAAGCATCGCTCGTCCCGCAAGCTGGCAGAGGCGAAAGACGCTATTCAGGTTTACCTGAAGCACCGTCATCCAAGCTTCGGTGTTATACGTCTCCGCTGGCTCGCGATAGATCATGCCGGCGTTGTTGATCAAAATATCCGGAGCGCCCAGGGCTGAGGAAACCGTTTCATAAAGCGTCTCGGCGCCATCGGGCTGGCTGAGATCCGCAGCAAAGCTTTGCGACGCGCACCCGAGTGATCGAATATGCGCGCTCGTCTCGTTTGCCGGGCGGCGATTTCCGTGGCAGGCTATAGATGCTCCCGCTTCGGCCATCGCGATTGCGATGGCCGCACCCAGACCGCCGGCCGAACCGGTCACCAGCGCAATTTTGCCGTCCAGACGAAACCTGTCGAGAATTCCCATTTTTGCTGTCATGGACCCGTTGCTGTTGTCGAGGGTCGCGGACCCGTTTGCGGTACGCCGTACTGCTATGCGAAGAGCATTCTTCTGATTCATGAGCACGGTTGTCAATGCTCGCGAGGCAGAATCCGACAATAGCATACCGATATGCGGTACGGATCGGTCATTGGATGGATAGGAGTTACGCCGCGCCGCAATCGCCCACTGAATACGGTTTCCTTGTGAAGCGCTTTTAACTCAGCGCTGAATTTCAGCTTTACCGGATCGACACGCGCTACAGAAATATGAAAATTTGGCAAAGATTGATGTGTCCGACCTGGTCCTTGATGCCGATAGTAAGAGTTCGATAGAGCGGTTCGGACCCCGCATCGTTTAAATGCTCAGGGCTATTAGCAGCTTCGTCTCAGGGCGCAGAAGGCATTACATTTGCCTGCTCGCATGCGCGCTGCTGTCTCTGAGCTGCCTCGCCCTCAATCCCCACAAAACCCTCTCCCAGTATGTCCAAACCACGCTGACAGACCGCAACGGGTTGCCGCAAAACTCTATCTACTCTATTGCTCAGACCAAAGATGGCTATCTGTGGTTTGGAACCGAGGAAGGCCTCGCGCGCTTCGACGGTCTGCGTGTCACCGTCCTGAACACGCTGAAATATAAAACCCTTAAGGACAATTACGTTAACGTTTTGACCGGCGCACGCGATGGAAGTCTCTGGATAGGGACACGCAGTGGAGTGCTTCGTTACAAAGATGGGATCTTTCGCACCTATCTGACCCCCAATTCACCCATCAATTCCATCGTCGAGGGTAGCGACGGCCGCATATGGGTGGGCAGTATGAATGGGCTTTACTGTGTGACCGAGAATAAAACACATCTCTACACGGTACGAGATGGCCTACCCGACCTCGACGTTCACGCCATCGCGGAAGGCCAAGACGGAACGCTCTGGATTGGAACCGATGCTGGACTGGCATCGCTCAAAGCAGGCCATTTCAGGTCGTATAGCATGCACGGCAGCCAGGCATATCCTTCCGTCATAGCCTTGACCACTTCACGCGATGGCTCCCTCTGGATTGCAACACCCGGCGGTCTCACCCATTGGAAGGACGAACCGCTCGAGAAATTGCCGTCATTCAGCTTTCTTCACGGTACACGCATCTCTTCGCTTCTTGAGGATCGCGACGGAACACTCTGGCTGGCCTTCGAACATATGGGCATCGCTTCCCTTCGAGAGGGGAAGCTCACGCGCTACACCACGCGGCAGGGCCTACCCTCCGATGATACAAACCGTCTCTTTGAAGACAAAGACGGTCACCTCTGGATCGGTCTCACGGAAGGCGGAGCCATGGAGTTGCGCGACGGGCTCTTCACCAGCTTCGGAACTCAGGAGGGCCTGTCCTCAAACATGATTTGGAGTGTGCTTAAAGCCCGGGACGGCAGCACCTGGATTGGAACCGGCGGAAAAGGCCTGAACCGTATCGCTAAAGATGGCAGCGTTCACATTTACACGATGGCCGACGGCCTTCCCAGCGACACCATCTACGCATTGTTTGAAGCCGAAGACGGAAGCATCTGGATCGGCACGGAGCACGGCGAGCTCACCCGCTTCAGAAATGGACGATTCACGCAGTTCCACGATCCCGAGAGCACAAATGCCCGGCTGCCAGTCATCATGCAGGATCGAAGCGGAGATCTATGGCTTGGCTTCCACGAAGAGAACGGCCTGGTCCGCTTCCATGACGGACACTTCCAGCATTACACCGTGCCTGGGCTACTCAACACCATGGCCTTTGCGCCAGACGGCTCGATCTGGATCGGAAGCGATCATGCCGGAGTCATTCACGTAAAAGACAACGCTGTGACCACCTACACCACAGCCCAGGGATTGCTCAGCAACTTTACCCAGGCCATCTATGTAGATCGCGATGGCGTTGTGTGGGCGGGAACATCACCCGGCGGCCTCAATCGAATTAAAGATGGTCACATCACCACTTATTCCGTTGAGCAAGGATTGTTCGACCTCACCGTCGGCGCCATCGTCGAGGATGATTTCGGAAACCTTTGGATGACCTGCAACAACGGAATCTTCCGCGTCAGCAAGAAAGAGCTGGACGACTACGCGGATGGAAAAGTGCACTCCATTCACAGCATTGTTTACGGCACAGCCAACGGCATGCGAACGGCGGAGTGTAATTTCGCTGCGGTGCCAGCGGTGTGGAAAGATCGCGATGGTCATCTCTGGTTTGCCACGGCAGGCGGCGTCACTTCTATCAATCCTCGCCGCATGCAGGATCAGGCTCCGGAGCCGCAACTGCATATCGAACACGTCCTCTTCAACCAGAAACTGGTGCCGTTCCAACAAGGCGTCAAAGTAGGACCGGGCGCAGGCGATGTCGAAATTCAATTCACGGCTCCCGACTTCAATGCTCCAGAGCAGATTCGTTTTCGCTATCGTCTGACTCATTTTGATCGTGACTGGGTAAATGTCGGCACCCGCCGCGAGGCCTACTACACCAAGCTGCCTCCAGGCCGCTACGCCTTTGAAGTGCAGGCCGCAAATGGAGATGCTCCTTGGGGCTGGAACCTGGCTGTTCTGAATCTCACCGTCAAGCCGCACCTGTGGCAGACCGCATGGTTCCGGACAATTTGCGTGCTCGCCATCCTCGGTCTCTGCTTTGTTGCGATCAGGCTGCGCATGCGTTACCTCGTAGCGCGCAACCTCGAGCTTGAAACCCGCGTGAACCAGAGAACCCAGCAATTGCAGGAAGCCATCAAAGCCGCCGAGTCTGCGCAGGAGGCCCTACGCGAACTCGCCACCAAGGACGGTCTCACCAAGCTCTGGAACCGCAGGTCGATTCTCGAACTGCTCACCAGCGAGATCGACCGCGGTCAACGCGAAGACTTCACCGTTTGCCTGCTCATGGCGGATATCGATCACTTCAAGCAGGTCAACGATACCTACGGACATCTCGCCGGAGATTGCGTGCTCGAAGACGTGGCGCATCGCATCGTAGAGCTGGCCCGGCCGTACGATTGGGTCGGACGATACGGCGGCGAAGAGCTGCTGATTGTCCTGCACAAGTGCACTCTGGCAGACGGCTTAAGGCGTGCGGAAGAGCTTCGCTGCGCAATCGCCGGTCATCCGGTAATTGTCGGAGAAGATGCAATCCAAGTGACGTGCAGCTTCGGGGTTGCCGTCAGCGGCGAATCGACAAACGCAGAAATGTTGATCGCCACAGCCGACGTGATGCTCTACCAGGCCAAGCGGGCTGGCCGCAATTGCGTGCAGGGACAGGCAATTCAGGCTTCCTCAGCCGCGCGAGTTTGAGCGTTTAGTCACGTTGATCGCTCGTAGAAAAATCCTCGAATCTTCGCTATATATTCGCCTACAATAGGTCCATGGCTGGCTCCCTGCTTAAGCCACATATCGAAGCCGGCGCGCCGATCCGCAAGATCGTTCATGTGGATATGGACGCATTCTACGCATCGGTAGAGCAGCGAGATGATCCCGCACTCCGTGGCAAACCGGTTGTCGTCGCTTGGAAGGGAAAGCGATCTGTAGTATGCGCGGCCTCATATGAGGCAAGGCGCTTCGGCGTGCGATCCGCAATGCCGGCAATGACCGCCGAGCGGCTATGTCCGGAAGCCATCTTTATTCCACCAGACTTCACCCGCTACAAAGCCGTGTCGTCCGCGGTACGGGAAATCTTCCGGCGTCACACCGAGCTGATCGAGCCTCTCTCCTTGGACGAAGCCTACCTGGACGTCACAGAGAACAAAACGGCAATCCCCACTGCGACCAAGGTTGCGATCGCGATTCGGCTGCAGATTCGCGAAGAGCTTTCACTCACCGCTTCGGCGGGCGTTGCGCCCAACAAGTTCCTCGCCAAGATCGCCTCAGACGGGCGGAAGCCTGACGGTCTCTTTGTCATTCAACCGAAAGACATCGACGCATTTCTGCTGCCGCTCCCCGTGGGGAGAATTCCCGGCGTCGGTAAGGTCACAGACCTGCGCCTCGAAAAGATCGGCATACGAACCGTCGGCGATTTGCGCGGCTTCGAAGAGGCACAACTCGAAGCACATTTCGGCCGCTACGGATCGCGGCTCTATGAGCTGGCGCGCGGCATCGATCGCAATCCCGTCACAGCTCACAGACCCACCAAATCCATCTCCGCCGACGACACCTTCGAACACGATATCCCTTTAATCGAAACAGAAGAACTGATTCGCCGCCTCGCAGCGAGGGTCTGGTCGGCTTCGAGCCGCGAGTCGCGTATCGCGCGCACTGTAGTGCTCAAGTTGAAGACAAAGGAATTCAACATTCTCACCCGCAGCCACACTCCGGATGCGCCACCCTCATCCTGCGAGGAATTGACAACGATTGCGCTCTCCCTGCGAGAGCGCATCGATCTTGGGCCCGACCGGCTCTTCCGGCTCGTGGGCATAGCTTTAACTAACTTTCACGAGCCTGAAGGGCCGTCACCGCGGTTGTTCGAACCCACTCAAGACATGAGCGTAGTTTCGATCTAGCGCAGCAGCACACACGCCGTGTTTGCATGTCGGCTCCTACTCTCCTCTGCGTGCACGCCGAGTTGCGAAGCGTTCAGTCATTCCACTGCGCTGCTGTTTCCGCTGCGAAGTTTTCGTAGCTGCGCGGAGGGCGGCCGAGCAGATTCGCCAGGCGCGCCACTTCGCTCGCTGTGGAAGCGAATCCCCGATCGAAATAGCCTTGAAACATGGTGCGGAGATCGAATGCTGTCCATGCCGGAGCCGAGGTGCGCATCTGCATCTCCCACTGGTCGAAATTGTGCCCCGTGTACTTGATCTCCTTGCCCAGCAGCTTGCTCCAGGTGGCAGCATTGCCAGGGCCGGTGATGATTGTGGCGCCCACCAGATCGTAGGTCTGTCCTTCATGTCCTTCGCTGGTGAGAGAGATAGCCGCAGCCTCTGCGATGTCGCGCACGTCGGCGGCGCAAATGCCTTCGGTGCCGATGGGCATGGGATAGATGCCGGCGCCGGTCAGCGCACCCTTCAGAGTTCGATCGTTTTGTATGTAGTAGCCCGGCCGCAGGATCGTGTACGGCACCCCGAATTCACGTAGAGCATTCTCAACCGCCAGCTTGGATGCGAAGTGCGGCACGTCTCGGAATTGCTCAGCCTTGAAGACGGAAAGATAGGTGATGTGTTTGATGCCTTTCCGTTTTGCTATGCCATACGCGATCAGTGCTTGCGTCAGTTCATCGGCGACAACTGCGTTCAGCAGGAAGAGCTTGTCGACGCCTTCCATGGCCTTTTCCAGCGAAACCGGATCCATCATGTCGCCGATAGCGACTTCTACTTCGGTAGGAAGCTTGCTTTTATCCGGCTGCTTGCGCGCCAGAACGCAAACCTGCACTCCCCGTTTCAAGAGCTCCTGCACAACCGCTCCGCCAACATTGCCTGTTCCACCCGTGACCAGAACTTTCATTTCTCTCCTCTTTTCCGCGTGGCCGGTACTAAATCCATTCGGCCTCGCTCTGCAGGATGAGACGCATCATGCTCACCCGTCGAACCAATCATCTAAGCAAATTGGTTTTGCTCAAATGCAATATTAAGTTAAGCTGAAAATCGATAGACCACGCACGGATGAAACTCCTCGATCTCAATGACGTTCGGACTTTTGCCACGGCAGCGGAGATGAGCACGCTCAGTGCGGCGGCCAAGGAGCTGGGCGTGCCAGCGTCTACAGTAAGTCGATCATTGACCCGCCTGGAAAAATATTTGGGCGTTTTGCTTGCGCGGCGAAGCTCGCGAGGACTGGTGCTGACCGACGCGGGCAGGGAGTATCGGCAAACCTGCAGGCGGGCTCTCCGAACGCTGCGGGACGGAAGCGGCCTGATCGAAAGTCAGCGTTCGCAACCTCGTGGACTAATCAAGATAGCCTGCCCGATCACCATGGCGCGCGATCTGCTGGCGCCTATACTGCAGGAGTTTCTGAGACGATTCCCTGATCTGCGCGTGGAGATCGAGCCGTATGCATCAGGCTGGGACCAGGAACCTCGTGAAGACGTAGATGTGTTCTTCAAGCTGCGCGCACCGAAAGATTCATTGCGACGGGTTCGGCCTTACCCCGGAACCGCGCGAGGCCTCTTCGCGAGTCCGGGCTATGTGCAGGCATCCGGCAGTCCCTCGACACCGGAGAACCTCGCGGCACATCGCTGCATCGGCTCCGGCGTATGGAAACTGACCCGCGGCAAAAGCATCGCGACACCCGACATCGCATTTTGTGTCGTAACCAGCGATCCTCACATTCATCTCACACTTGCCCTGCGGGGACTCGGCATCTCCATCCTCCCGCTCTGGATGGCGAAGTGGCCGGAGGTTCGCAATCAGCTTGTCCCCATCCTGCCGCTCTGGAAACCGGAGCCGATTACGCTGTGCGCTCTGTTTTCAGGCCAGTCCCGCCTCACCCCCAAAGTGCAAGTCCTGCTGGACTTCCTCGAGGAATTCATCGGAACCGATCGGGATCCACGCCTGCGGCAAAAATGGTCGAAGGAGTACTTTACTTCTCTCTCGATTCCGCCTACCTCCGGACCGTGATGACCGCTCAGAAATAGCACATCGCTTGCGGGTGTCTATTCCCACCTGATTCTGAAGTGCTCCGAGTGTCTTGAGCTGGGGTGATAGAGAGAACGTCGCCGACTACGGTCTGCGAGCGTCTGATTTGTCCTGCGGGTAGTTCAAGGATGGAGCGGGTGCTTAGTCCAAGTCCGCCAATGCGCCACGGGCCGGTGTCGGGACAGGTTTTGGTTATGCGGTAATTTTCATCGAGAGCTACGACGTCGATGGGAAAAGCCATCCCCCACGTATGAACGCCTGAGGAGGGGATGATCAGCAGTCCTTCGCCTTGCCTCAGGCACTCTTTTCCGAGTAGACCCACCAGGCGGGTCAGGAAGGTATCAGCGATCCTGGCTCTATCGCAGACGAGGCTTCCGCGAACTGTATTGGCAATGCAGAAAAGGTCAAGCGGCACTGGCCTTCATCTCGGGAGCATCCTTTAATCCAGCCTTCGCAGTGCGCACCCCGCAGTTCGGCGTCGCGGCAGGGTGTGAGCGTACCCGCTGGTGGAGCGCACATTCGATTCGCGCATCAGCGCAACGCGGCCGAGCCCCGCTTCTTGCGGCGCCATATGATGGCAAACAGCAGAACGAGGCATAAGAAACCCGCAGAAATTCTAACGATAAGAGCGGTGTCCATGAAATTCTCCTCTTTCTAATTCAATTGTCTCGCGATCGCCGCCGGTTGCCTCTCCGTCTCCGCCGCAGCCGCCATCGAAGAGCCAACCCCACATCAAGCCGATCAGGGTTGTGGTCATGATGGCGATTTGAAATGCGAAGCTCACCCTTGCCCCCGGACCCGGCCTCCCGAACGAAGCGTGTGTACGCCAGATCCCTGATGGCCGGAATCAGGAGGATTCACAGTCAGCCAACAGGGTGTTCATCGGCGATGACGCAAGTTTCATTAGGAGCTGCTGGCTGAACGCGGAGCGTGCCGGACACTTACTTTCCAAACTCTGCCATGCTGCGCAGCATGCTCAGGGCAGCCGGACCGAGCAGCACGATGAAGATGCTGGGGAAAATAAAAAAAACGAGCGGAAAGATGATTTTCACCGTAGTCTTTGCGGCCGTCTCTTCGGCCGTCTGACGCCGCCGCTGCCGCACACCGTCTGAGAAGGTGCGGAGGGCGCGGGAGATGGGGGTACCGAATCTCTCGGTCTGTGTGAGCATGCTGGCAAAGGCGTGGACTTCAGGAAGACCGATGCGGTCGGCCATCTCCCGCCATGCCTCGGTGCGCGGTTTGCCGGCGCGCTGTTCCCGATTGATCTGCATGAACTCTTCGGTGATCTGAGGATGGCTGAGGACCAGCTCCTGGCTTACGCGCAGCACAGCTTGATCGAGGCCCAATCCGGCGTCTACGCAGATGACCAGCAGATCTACGGCATCCGGGATGCTCCTCCTGATCTTCTCCCGCCGCGCCTGCACCATGCGCTGCAAAATGATGTCCGGCAGCAGATAAGCGACTCCGGGGAGGGCGATCATGCAGAAGACGCGATCGAAGGGGATGAGTGACGCGAGGGTGAGCGCGATCAATGGAGTGAGCACACGGGCGGCGAGGTAAAGATCGACTGGCCCGTTACCGCGGTGACCCGCCTGCGCCAGCCGCGGCCTCAAAGCCGTGTCCTCTGACAAACCCACTCGCACGCGTATCCAACGCACAAAAAAGAAGAGCAGCTTGCGCGTCTTCTGCCGCCGGGAGCCGCGCTCCCGTTTTTGCTGTCGTCCGCCAGGCTGTGTCAGATCGTGGAGACGGCGTTCGGCTGCCCGTGATTTGCGTGAGACAAACGCAACTCCGACCAGCGCGGCAGCGGAGAAGATGGTGAAGGCGGTTGCCACGTTGAGAAGTTGATGCATGGCGCCTACACTCGCACGTCCACAATTTTTCTAATCACCAGCCCACCCACCACAATGAATGCTGCGCCCGCATAAAGCAGCTTCTGGCCGGTCGGATCGTGGAAGAGAATGTGCGAGTAGCCGGGGCTCATCAGGTTGATGACGATAAGCATAACCACCGGAAGCAGTCCCAGAATCCACCCGGTGAGCTTGCCCTGGGCAGTGCGCGTTCTTACATCGGCATCGATGCGCGCGCGCTCGCGGATGACGTAGGTGGTCCGCTCTAATATCTCGGTGATGTCACCACCGGTCTCGCGTTGAACCAGAATTGCCGTGATCAGAAAATGCAGATCGCTCGACGGGACGCGCTCTCCCATCTCCAGCATCGCGTCGCGGAAGCGGACGCCGAGCTTCTGCTGCTGAAAAACGTTGGCAAACTCGGGACCCAGCGGAGCCGGAGACTCCAATCCCACAAGCTCTATCGCCGAGCTCATGGCATGTCCGGCCCGCAGGGCGCGGGTCATCAGATCTAGCGCGTCAGGAAGCTGGCCATTGAAAGCCTTCAAGCGCAGAGAGCGCTGCCAGCCCAGCAGCCCGTACGGTGCTGCCGATCCGATGGCGAACGCCAGGAGGACAAGAAGTGGATTGGGCAGGATAAGGAGGCAGCAGAGGCCCGCAGCGAGAGCCGAGCTCGCACTGACCAAAGCCACTGAGAGAACGGTCAAGCGGCTATGCGCCTCCAGCAGCAGCTTCTCGATTCCGACGGCGAAGGGCGCGCGGCGCAGGTGGCGTTTCAGCCGGGGAGCGTTGTTTTTCTTAGCAATCTGTTCCAGCGTGAGCGTGCGGCTGTCCGTCTTCACCAGCGCGGTGATATCGATGATTCTCAGCCGTCTGCGCATGGTCGTGCCTGAAACCGCCCTGCGCAGAAAAATTGCGAGGACAGTAAAGCTCATGAGCAGAACCAGCACGAAGTTGACGGCGAGAACGATCATGATGAGCCTGGCACCTCAGCAAACCAGGGTTTGTCGACAGGTCCTTGAAGTGATCGCAGAACCCAACCGCGTTCCGTGAGACCGCATGTTGAACCCTGCATCGAAAACAGTCTCACGCTGACACAAGAGGCCGCTGGTTCATATATGCAATCCCTTCTAAACATCCATCGAGTCCTCAAATATGCTGTTGGACATCAGGATGCCCGCCGCTTTCAGACGTTCCGTAAAAGCCGGCACCACGCCCGTGGCGAAAAAGCGGCCTTTCACCTTGCCCGACGGGCTGACCCCGGTTTTCTCGAAGAGATAAATATCCTGCATGCTGACCACATCTCCGACCGTACCGGTGATCTCGCTGATGTGCGTGATGCGGCGGCTGCCGTCGCCCATGCGCGTGACCTGGACGATGAGGTCGATGGCCGAGGCGATCTGGTTGCGGATGGCTTTTTCGGGCAGAGCGAGATTGCCCATCATGGCCATGGTCTCGATGCGGCGCGATGGCGTCGCGCGGATTGTTGGCGTGGATGGTGGTGATGGAGCCGTCGTGGCCGGTGTTCATGGCCTGCAGCATGTCGATGGCCTCCTCGCCGCGCACCTCGCCGAGGATGATGCGGTCGGGGCGCATGCGCAGCGCGTTGATGACCAGTTCGCGCTGGCGTACGGCGCCTTTGCCTTCGAGGTTGGGCGGGCGGCATTCGAGACGGGCGACGTGCTCCTGCTTGATCTGCAGTTCGGCGGAGTCTTCGATGGTGACGATGCGCTCGGCTGCGGAGATGAAGCCGGAGAGCACATTGAGCAGCGTGGTCTTGCCGGAGCCGGTGCCGCCGGAGACGACGATGTTGAGGCGGCGCGCGCACCGCGCTGCGTCAGCATCTCCAGCATCTGCGGTGTAAGGGCGCGGTAGCGCAGCAGGTCCTCGGCGGTGAGGGGCGTCTTGCCGAAGCGGCGGATGGAGAGCAGCGGACCGTCGACGGCCAGCGGAGGGATGACGATGTTGACGCGCGAGCCGTCGAGCAGGCGCGCATCGACCATGGGAGCGGATTCGTCGATGCGCCGGCCGACGGCGGAGACGATCTTGTCGATGATGTGCATCAGGTGGGCGTTGTCCTTGAAGACGACGTTGGTCTTCTCGATGACGCCGCGGCGTTCGACGTAGACAGTCGTGTAGGTGTTGACGAGGATGTCGTTGACGGTGGGATCGTGCAGCAGCGGCTCGAGCGGGCCGAGGCCGAAGATCTCGTCGAGAACTTCTTTCGCCAGGCTGTCGCGGTCCGAGGTAGAGAGGCGGATGCTCTGCTCCCCGATGAGTTGCAGAATTACGGTGAACAGCCGCTGGCGCCCGCTGATCGCGTCGGCCTGAATCTCGGCCAGCTTTGCAAGGTCCATGCGCTTGATCAGCTCGTTGTGAACCGCGGTCTTCAGCGTGTGGCGGGCGCTGTCGCTCACGATGGCGGTGACTCTGGGCGCAGCTTCGGACGCCGCCCGCCCCGGCGATGTCATGAAGAGGGGGACATCCGTCTTCCGGTCCTCCTGCGTCGAATCTTTATCTACCGCCATAGCGAGAAGCCCTTCTTCTTTTGCGGCAACGGAGCAGCGGCTGCTCCGCTCCTCTTGACGATGGTGTTGGACCACTCCGCCAGCTTGGCGTTGAATTCCGAACGCCGCTGCGGCGGAATCGGCTCGCCTGCATTGATCGCGCCCAGCAGCTCGAAATAGTTGTTGGGCACGCCAACGGTGATGGGAAATCGAACTGCCTTCTCGATCTGATCGCTCGTGATCGAATCCTCTGCTGTGGAGCGGTTGATGATCAGGCGCAGCTTGCCGGGCTCGTTCAGGTGCATGCTCTCCACCAGCCGCGCCAGGTCGCGGAGAGCGGCGACATCAGGCGTCGAGATCAGGTAAATGTCGTCGGCCTGATCGAGCAGCAGCAGGGCGGAATCCTGATACAGAAGGGATGAGTCTATGAGCACATACTCATATTGCTGCGCAGGAAGATGAGGGTCCGCTCCAGATCTTCGCGACCGGTCTTGTTACTGCTCTGCGCCATTTCGGGCGAAGCGATGATCTCAAGGCCGCTGATGTGTCTGACGATGAAGCCGGTCAGCAACTCGCCATCCAGCCGGTCGGAGTTGAGCAGCAGATCGTCGAAGCTGTAACGCGTGTCCTTGAGGCCAAGGTAAAGCGCAACATGGCCTAATTGATGCTTATGGTCGATCAGCAAAGTCTTTTTACCGTGCTGCCGGACCAGATGCGACGCCAGGTGAACGGTGAGGATGGTCGTTCCGACGCCTCCTTTGGCCCCGAAAAAAACGATCACCTGCCCCGCGCTTTTTCTCTGCTGGATCTCGGTTGATACGCCCTCCTGAAAGCGTCTGAGCGCCTCGGAAAGCTCCGTCTGGTTGATGGGCTTGGTCAGAAATTCGGCGCAGCCGGAGCGCATGGCGCGCAGGAGAAAGGCTGCGTCCATGCCCGCGCCCACGCCGACGATGCTGATTTTTCTGAGGAAAATCTCGCGCAGCCGTTTGCTGGTGGCGACAGCCAGATCGGGATTTTTGTCGTAGTCGATCAGCGCTACGCACGAGGCCACGCTGCTGAGGAAGCTGGAGAACTGCGGCCTCCGGTCGGGAGTGATGTAGTCATGGAATTCGCCGGCGAAGACCGAACCCGGAACCCGGGTGGATGCCGCGGTCGCCGCTGCCACCACCGCTGCGTCGGCGCAGACGGAGAAGACCGCCTGGGTCGCGTTGCGTAGCGTATCGTCGGTGATGGTCATGGCTTGTCCACCTGCGGTTTTGTCCCGCCGGTCTGCTTGGAGCTGGCGCCGGACTTGCTCTCGGCATCGAAGGTCTTGCTCTGCATCAGCGGAGAGGACATTCTCGGTTCCGAGGGACGGTCGGTGCTGCTCTGCGGGTCGACGACCGTAGCGGTCACCAGAAGTACCAGCTCGACGACGGAGTGGTCGACGTTCTTCGACTTGAATAGTTCCCCCAGGATGGGAATGCTGGAGATGCCCGGAACCTTGGAAAGACTTTCTGTAGTGCGGTGGTCCAGCAACCCGGAAACCATGAAGGTCTGGCCGTCGCGTATCTGGACTTCAGTTTCAGCACGGCGCGTGGAGAGCGCGGGAATGGTGAATCCTGAATTGGTGACCGCATTGTTGTAGTCGAGAGTGCTTACTTCCGGACTGATCTTCAGGCGTATCGAGCCATCGTCATTGACGGTCGGCATGAAGTCGACCTTCACGCCATAGGGACGAAAGACGATGGTAACTGCGGCTGTCGTGCCGATGCCGCCCTGCACCACGGGAACGGGAAACTCGCCGCCGGAGAGAAAGCGGGCCGGCACGCCGCTGATGGTGACCAGCGTAGGCTCCGCGAGTACCTGCAGAACGTCGCGCTGCTCCAGGTCCGCGATGCTGGCGCCGACGGCATGCGAGAAGTTGTAGAAGAGCAGGTTCAAAGGATCGGCGGTGGTGAAGGCGGAAGTCCCCACCCCGGACTCGCCGGTGACGAATTGCTGGGTGGAGGTGCTGATGGCATTGCTGCCGCCAGTGAAGATATTGATTCCGAACTGCTCCAGTTTGGTCCGGTCAACCTCGACGATGCGCAGTTTGAGCTCCACTTGCTTGATCCGTGCCGGGACCACACGGATGGAGTTGACGATGTCCTTGCCGAACAGCTGAGCCAGCTTTACCGCCCCTTCTGACGCAGCCTCGGTGGGAGCGGTGCCCGACAGGTAGATTCTGCCGTCGCCTGTCTCTGCCGAGAGCGTGGAGCCGGGAAAGGCGTCTCGCAATGCCGCGCGCAGACTCTGCGGATCGAGATCCGCAGAGACCGTATACAGACGTTCGCCGCCGTTTCCGTCCCAGACAATCAGACTGCTGGTGCCCGCTATTTTCGGAGTCAGCACGATCTCCGTTACTCCCGAGGTGTAGGTCTGCAGCACATCGGGGTTGCCGACATACATGCGCCGCAGCGGCGTCGCCGAGGTCAGCACCATGGAATGACCGACCGCGATGTGAAGCGTCTGGTTGCTGGCTGGCAGCGGCATCGAGAACGATTCGAGCGCGCCGTTCCCTCTCGCACCATTTCCGGCCGCGCTCGCCGCAACCGCATCGGCGCCAACTTTATCGAGCCGGACGGCATCGGTTGGAACCGGGTGAGTCTGGCTGATCGCCGCAGCATTAGTCCCGGAAGTTTGAGCTGCCATCCTCTGCGGCAGCATGCCGCAGCAACTCGCCACCAGCCCGATACTCAGCCATCTCGGAGCCGGGATGTTGATGACACTCACGGTCAATTCCCACCATCGTGTTTGGCTGGAGACTTGCCGTCGCCCGACTTGCTGTCTCCAAGAATGGTCTCGATCTCCATCGCCTTTGCCGGGAAGGGCGCGGATTTGATGAAGGGTTTTCTGGCCGCCGGGATAGGCGCGGTCTCGGCCGAGAGTTGAGAGAGATATACCGGAGCGACCTTGCTGCGGCTCTGGTCAGCCCCATTCCTGAGCACGAAGTGAATCGTCCCTTGGTTGCTGGCCAGGAAAGCGCGCTCCGACTCCTCGGGCGTCAGCAGCAGAGTCACGACGGTCACTGCCGCCGCTTTTCCAGTGGGATCAGGCTGGATCTGCTGCCCTGCCGCGAGCACCGTGACATTCTGCAGGACCGTTACCGTGATCGGCTCCGGGAGCTTGTCGGTGCGGTAGGAGACCAGCACATCGAGATGGGAGCCAGGGATGAGAAATCCCGCGACCCCCACCACTTCATCCGAGCGCAGGGCGATGGCGCGCATGCCATCGGGGATCTTGCCAGCCAGACCAACGGCTGATCCCGGCGGAGCTAAATCCTGTTCGAGGATCGGCTGGCCTTTCTCGAGAGGGTATAGGACCACGCGGCCGGCCAGTGCCGCCGTTCCCGCAAAGGCTCCGGACAGCGGATTGGAGGCAGGCCAGGAGACCAGCTGCATATTTTCCGGCTTGAGTGCCTCGCCCGCCTGAAGAGCTTGGGACGGCGCGGCATAGCGTTTGTCCGGAGTGCGCAGGGCGATGCTGCGAGCTGCAACCTTGCGGCTGAGCAGATAGGTGCACGCACCGGAGATCAGAAGCGCAAACAGCAGCGCGTTCAATAAGTGGTGTTTCATGGTCAGCGTCCCCACAACGCGGAGGCCGCAGCAACGCAACACCCCGCAGCGATGGGCACCGCAAAGGGCAGTCGCACAGACTGTGGATTGGTCAGGTTCAGATCCGGATGTGGAGTAAGTCCCTCGCGGCCGTGATGGGCCAGGATCGAGGCGACATTTGCCAGCGTCTGCCGCAGCCGCTGCTGACGGATGGCGAGAGCCAGGCCATAAGCCGCTCCGGTAAACGCGGTAGCCAGCAGCATCAGGTGCAGTGGATATAGGCCCAGCAGGCATCCAACCGCAACCATAAGCTTCACGTCACCCGCCCCCATGCCCCCGGCAAGATAGAACAACGCGAAGATGCCGCCGCCGATCAGGCCGGCCAGAGCCGAGGAACCGAGCTGCGTCCATCCTCCCACCAATCCATGAAGCAGCAGTCCAGCCAGGATCGCGGGGCCGGTCAGCAGATTGGGAATCCGGTGTTCACGAATATCCCACTTCGAGCCGATCAAGGCACAGACGAGCGCCGCCGCGGAGTAGATCATCTGCATACGCACCTTTGTCGAATCCAATGCAAGCCTGCGAGCATTTCTTGAAACAACCTGCCGGCGCCGTGCCTGTGGCGCAACCACGATTGCCATAGGAGCGGCGATCTCTCTCGCTATCCCCCCAAAATCTGGTCCGGCCCATTTGGCCATGTAGCTTCGAATCCAATTCGGCTCTAGACAGCGTTGGCCAGCTGGTTGCCGATGCTGTTGAAGGCGTTGCCAATTTTGGTGGAAAGACTGGTCATGGCGGCCACCGTCCCCAGACCGATCAGGCCCGCGACCAGCGCATACTCGATCAGGTCCTGCCCCGATTCGTCTTTCAGAAATTGCACGAATACTCTCTTCGCCTCATTCATCGTCTTCGTCTCCTCGGAATTCGCCGGTTGATTTTCCGGTTCGACCGTCGCATTTCTGTACGCTCGCTGCCCTTTTCATCGTCGATCTGTCGGCAAACATTAGTTCAGGCGTCTCCTATAGCGAGTGCGCGAATCCACTGGTTGGCGATTGATGTGCCGCTTCGGCCGGTGCTCTTTCGTGCATGTCCTGCGACGGTTAGCGGATGATGGTCCTCTGTGCCGTGCTTCCCACCGTGATCGAATTCAATTTCGAAAATGGAATGCCGACGGAATACACCAGAGTGACGGAGACACTCACCGTGCTGCCGATGGTGTTGGACGCTGTCCACACCGTGGTAACCGTCAACGTGGCAGCTGGAGTCACCGCGAGATAAGGAGCGACCACGCTCTGTACCGAAGCAGTCGTGCATGGCGACAGGCTGGTGGAGCTATGCAGGCTGGCATAGCGCGCAGCCGCCCGGCTGGCATAGGTTGCATTGCAAAAGCCGAAGAGGGCGATGGAGAAATAGAACAATCCGAAAAGCAGCAAAAAAAATACCGGCAGCACCAGCGCCGTTTCCAGCAAAGTGGCACCGAGCTGGCCGGTTCGCCCCTCGCTCGTTTTACAACAAGCGGTTATGCGAGAGCTGATCTCGACTCGGCTTACCACGGCACTCGATAGATCGCCTGGCCGTGCAGGGTAAGGCTGGAGGGCATGCCAGGATAAGCCAGATAAACAGGGATGGTCGCAGTCGTTGTTACCTGCACATACGTGATCGGAGTGCCATATCCGGGACAGGTGGTTGCGCTGGTCACTGCTGCCCCGCCTGGCGTGCAGGTGTAGACGTCGGCAGCAGTCGCATTGAATCCAGTTACATCGGCGGCAGCCTTCTGTGCAGCGGTCTGCATTCCCGTGAGGTTCGTCTGGTTGCCGGGAATGATTCCATACGCGGCTCCTGCAGCCGCTGCTTCCTGGATCTGCAGAATCTCCTGAATCTCCAGTGCATAGTCGACGATGCCTACAAAAAGAAAAGCCAGGATGGGCAGAAAAAGCGCGAACTCGATCAGCGCCACGCCGCTCTCAGACCGCGCGAAGCTCATTGCACCAGCACCTGCTGCGTTCGCAATGGATTGCCGGTTGCAATCGACGAGTAATTGTCTGACAGGGTGAGGTTAGAGGCTCCGATCAGCGAAAGGCTGTCGGTCACCATGCCCAGATAGTTGGTCCCGCTCATGTTGCAGGCATTGAGGTAGATGCCGGTGTTGGTGGTGTACCAGATGCCGTCCCCTTTGAAGGTGGAATTCACACACTGGAAGTCCTCCGGGCTGGTGGGTACCCAGCTCCGGTCGCCAAAAACGAGGATGGATGGAATTCCGCCGTTCGCGGTGCTGGTGGGAGCCGAGAGCGTGACTGTCGATCCCAGATCGACGATGAACTGCCCATAGCCGAACAAGCCTCCGTGCGTGAAATACAGCGTGACCCCTGTGCCCTGCACGGTCGATGCGGCCCAGTTGGCCCCGCCGGTGATGATGTACAGCCCGGGATTCAGGGTGACGATGCTGGTGGTGATCGAAATGCCGTTGCAATACGTTCCTGGATTCATGGTCGTCACCGACAGCAATACGATGTAGGCAATGTAGGTGCATGCGCCCGGGGTCGGCGCGGCGATCGATGCCAGCGGGTCGCTCATCGCAGCCGCACTATACCTGGGAGTTGGAGTTGCCGTGCCCAACAGCACCGAAGATGACGATGCGCCGGTAAGGTTCTCGGCCGTAGCGCTGAGAGTGGAGTTCAGCCCCACTCCGATGCCCTTATTGACGTACATCGGGCAGGAGGAGGTGACCGTCGAGGCATTGGCGAGATTGACGGCATACGTTGGGACCAGCGCAGACTTGCCCTGGATGACCAGGCACGGCGGAATGAGAGACACGGCCTGGGCACTGACCGTCATCTGACCTCCGTTCAGCGCCCCCATGAAAATGGTCTTCACGCTTTGTGCGATCGTCACCTGAATGGCATCGTAGTCGCCGGCATAGGAGCCCGACGTTGGCACCTGAATGACAGTAACCGTGACGCCATTCGTTCCGTTGGTGAACCCATTCACGGAGGCGTCCTGCTGGCCGGCGGTAGTCCACAGGCCGGTATTCCGTTCCCATTCGAGCTCGGCGCCGATGGCGCCTGCGTCAGCTGCGTTTTGCATCTGCAGCTTCTTGTACTCAAGCAGTCCCACATCGAGCGATAGTCCGCAGAAAAGGACGATGACGGGCAGGGTGATGGCGAACAACGGAATCATGCAACCGCCTTCCCGATTCCCAGGCGCATGCCGACTCCACAAACAGCTACATGGGCCAGCCGCTCACGCCGCAGGTCTCTCCGCTCGACTCGCCCCCTGAAATGTTCCGCGCGAAGTCCCATGAGAAGATGATCGACTTTTATGTTTACGACTTTAGGGTCGATGAACCGGAGAGAGCTATGCCAAGCCTCCTCTCCGCAACGCCGCATCTTTCAACGCCAATCTCTTCGGCCGCGCCTGCGCCTGCCACCCTGATGCTACGGCTCTTCGAGCGATGCCTCTCATTCCCCGTCTGCGCGGCTGGCGCCTTCGGCGTTTTCGTGTATTTTCTTATCCCGCAATCGGTGGCGGACCCCGATATCTGGTGGCATCTCCGCAACGCCGAATGGCAGCTGCAAGCGCATGCATTCCTGAGGCAGGACGTCTTCTCCTCGACCGTCTGCGGCGCGCGCTGGATAAACCACGAGTGGCTGGCCGAGCTGCCGTTCTATTTTGGATGGCGTCTGCTCGGCGCGCTGGGACTGTTTCTCGTCACCGTCGCCGCAATCGAACTCATCTTTCTGGGCGTCTTCTATCTTGCCTACCTGAAATCGAATTCGCTAATGGCGGCGCTTGCCGTCTCCATGATTGCGGCCCTGCTTTCCACCATCTCCTTCGCACCCCGGACATTGCTCTTCGGCTGGATATGCCTCGTCGCCGAGCTGCTGGTGCTCGAAAACTTCCAGAAGCATCCCGGATTGATTCTTCTGCTGCCGCCGTTATTCCTCATCTGGGTAAATACGCATGGGTCCTGGATGATCGGCATGGTGATATTCGCCGTCTTCATCGCCTGCGGATTGTTTCGCATCGACACCGGGGCGCTTCAGAACCTCCAATGGCTGCCGGCGCAGCGAACCAAGCTGCTGGTTGCCGCCGGGGTGAGCGTGCTCGCGCTGTTCGCAAATCCGTATGGATGGAGGCTGGTAGCCTATCCCTTCGATCTGGCATTTCGCCAGAAGCTCAACATCGCCAACGTCGAAGAGTGGCGGACCCTCGATTTCCATTCGCCGCGAGGACAGATCGTTTTTCTTGTGTTGGCTGGACTGTTTCTTCTTCAGGTTCTGAGGCGGCGATCGTGGACTCTCTGCGATCTGCATTTTATGGCCATCGGCGTTTACTCAGCCTTCGCCTATTCGCGTTTTCTCTTTCTCGCGGCTCTGCTGGCCATGCCTTGCATGGCGACCGCCATCGCCGGAGATGGGCCCCAGACAAAGACAAAGACGAACAGGCCATGGGCAAACGCTCTGCTGCTGCTTCTGCTCATCCCGCTGATCGCACGGCATCTGCCTTCTCCCGCCGCACTTGAGAGAAGCGGAGAGGACCGCTTTCCCTTGCGCGCCGTCGCGTACCTGCAGCATTTCCGTCCGCAGGGAAATGTCTTTAACGATTTTCTTTGGGGCGGTTTCCTGATCTGGCATGCGCGGCAGATACCGGTGATGATCGATTCGCGCGTGGACATCTTCGAGTACAACGGAGTTTTCCAGGACTATCTCGATGCCGTGCAGCTGAAGAACACCCTCGCAATCCTGGACAAATACCAGGCCCGTTACGTGATCTTCCGCAAGGATGCTCCGCTCATCTACCTGCTGGAGCATAACGCCGAATGGAAGGTCGATTACGAAGACGCGACGACCGCCGTCCTGGAACGAAAATAGGGAGCGAAGGAAGGTCGAGCAGTTTGCCGTCCCTGAAAATTCGCGGGAGATGCCACAGCGCGACGCTTCGGCATTCAGTCGTCGATTCAGCTCTCGGCAACTCTCGCTTCAACGGCTCGAACGGCTGCCTTGCTGTCACGACGCTCCACCTGCAGGCGACCATGCAGATCGTGCGGTTTTGGTAAGTCGTGTTCCACCCCACATCCGGCTATCATGCTCAACAAAAGGGTTCTCAGCGAGCAACGCTGGCAACATGAGCCTGCGACGCAGTGAGGGATAGCAACGTGTTATCTATGTGGCACGCCAATTGGGCGCTGAGACTGATAGTGCGTAAAAACAATCAAACATGGCCGAAGGGCACCGAATAGGTTCGGCTGGATCTTATCTTTGTTTGGTGCCGGGAGGGGGGTCGAACCCCCACGAGGTTGCCCTCGGCGGATTTTGAGTCCCTATCCCCTACGCTCTAGCTATTGAAAATACAGTGTTTACAGTGACTTAGCGGACTTGCCGATGCGGTTCCATGCGGTTCTGTAAGGGGTTGTTATGGATGTTTGGGCACAGTTTGGGCACAGTTCGCGGGACCAAATTCCACTCACGTTTTGGCTGACTACCGTCTCTGCTTTGGAAGCGGGATTGGGACGGCAATACGTGTTTGCTTAGCACCTGCGCTGATTAGCAGTCTTTTCGACTTCTGATAATCATCGTGGTCAAGCGCGTTGCACCTCGAATAGCCCACCGTCATCCATCGAGGGTCTTTCTCGCGGATGATTGGTGAGCCGCAGTTCGCCGCATTGAGATAGTCGAGAGCTGTGCGTCCCCTTGAATCCTTCATTCGAGCTTTGGCCCCGGCCTTCAACAATGTCTCGACCTCATCTGGATCTCCATGTTGAGCCAGAAGCATGAGCGCGGTCATGCCATCATCGTTGACTGCATTCACTTCAGCACCCGCACTTAAAAGGTCCTCATCCGCCATGCCTGTGACAGCAGATGCCATCAAAGCCGTTTCGCCTCTCTTGGATCGGGCATTCACATCGACCCCTGCCTTGACTATCTCGCTCGTAGGCGAATTGCCATAAGAACTGGCCGCATACATCAGAGGCGTCCATCCGCTCGCGTCGACATCAGTTAGCTTATCGCCCGCCGCAAGCGCGGCTTGGAAAGAGTTTTTGTCTCCGCGGTGCGCCGCATCCATGAGCTTTGTCTTGCCTGGTTTGGGAAGATACTCGAAGGTGATCTCCGCAATACTTTCGGTTTTCGGATCACCATGTCGCCACTGATGGGTATTAGCGAATACGTCAACAGCTAATTCCACGTCTCTGAAGATCGCCGGCGCGGCATCGCCATACTCGCCGACACTCTTCTCCCGCCCTCCGATGCGCACCTTGAACGAACTACCGTCGCCGTCCATCAGCCCCGCTTGCTCGTAGCGACCGCACAGTCTCCAAATAGCTGGAGTGCGAAAGCGCTCCAACAGGGAGCTCGCCTCGGAAAGTGTGATCTTTCCTCTCCTGGAAAGATCGCCCTGCTTCCAAACGACCACGCCGTCTGCACCAACTCTCACTTGTTCGTTCCAACGTTGCAGTTCTACGAAATCTCCATTCATAAAGGTTGTTGGCGGTACGCGATCATTGGCAGTTGGACATTCTGAGCGATTCAATCCCGTTGTTGAGATCGAGATGACCTGAACTTGTCCTGTTCCATCTAGCACCGCCTTCGTCATCGGCTGACTATCGTCATATCCATCATCAGGTGGATTGAGCCTGAAGTGAAAGGTGGCCTTGTAGGCTTGCCCTGCAAGCTCCGCTCTTGGCTCGAGGTGCCAAGCCTTCACATTTTGAACTGCGATTTCTTGCAACATCGCGGGACCAGAGACGGGCGTTACATCGACAGTCCGACCTTCCGGTGTCTGTCGGAAGCTCACCACAACGTCACCCTCAACGTGAGCGGCTCTTGCGATCGGAGGATATTTCAGTTCCGGGAGGGAATCAGGTACGACCGTCTGCGCCCGACAAACGCCGAAAGTCGTCGCGAACAGCGCTAGCAGAAGCCACGTCTGTATTCTCGACATATCTGGAACCTCTTCTACCTGAGAACTATTCGCTTATCAAGGGTACACAACATGCCCAGCAATCCTGCGGAAGGAGGTTTCGGACTGGCCCCATATATCTCATAGGCGACTCTGCGCTCAAGAAGATATGCTGATTGCATGATCTCCCTGGGACTCTCCAACTCGACGACAGGCCGCAACTCTTAGCCGCCGGTTGAAGTTTTGCATGCGATTGGAGAGACCGCTGCGTGGTGCACTTACTGTCCGTTCCGTGCAGATGGCCTGCGCAGTTCGTCACTTACCCCGTTGCCAGCTCTCAATATGCCAACTCTTGATGAATTGGGCATAGATGCTTTCGTCTCTGCAAAACGCGACAGCTATCAACGAGCTATCGAATCGATCAGAGGCAAGCGTTTCGAACTGCTTCGGGATGCCTCGACTCAACCAATGAAGGTAGCGGAAGCGCAAGTGCTGGGCCGACTGCTCCTTTATGAGCCTATGGAAACTGTGTCGGACGGTGCTGCTGAGGCATCATCGCGCGGCTTTTTCGACGCGGAAGACGCTCCTCCGTGGGATACGTGGTTTTGGCTCAAGGAGAGCACAATCTTTTGTTGGGTTCCGGAGTCGCTGATCTCAGACGCTCAAGCAGGTATCGACGCAAATCCTGTTGATTGCATCCGTTGGGCAGATTGGTCAAAATTATCAGCATTGATCAATCGATGACGGTAGCCAGACTTCTGAGACGGCTTGTATTACTAATCCTGTTGCCGCGAAGTCTTGACCGGCCAATGCCCTAATTTAGCCGTAGAGTGATGCTTCTGACGCATTTGCGTCTTCATGTGTCCCTGAACACATGAGAAGAATACATTCTTCTCATAAGCGGAGGGTACGCCTCGTTAGCGGCTCGACTTGAAGCTGGGATTAGCTCTTGGACTCGTGCCAGCCCAGAGTCGGTGTCCACACTTGAGCGGTAGCGGTTTCGGATGAAAGACACGGCACAAGGAAAGCACGAAGAACGGCCCCCACTTCGGTGAGAGTAAGGGCTTTATCACCAGCATTCAGGCGTCCCGCGAAAGCCTTCCATAGCTGCATCTTCTGGCTATCGGTCAAGAACTCGTCGGTAAGCGCGAATGGGACGCCATTCGGCATCGCAGAACCGCGCCGCTGGAAGGACAACGCGATTGCACTACGCAAGGATTCCAACTTGAATGTCCAGGTATTCGCCATGAACCAGATGTCGTAAAAGTCCTTCATGCGGCTGTTGCGGATGTCGAGCTGAACCATCGCGTGCAACTTTTCCGCAATCGACGCCTCCCGTGGATAAGCGCGAATGATCGGCGCTGACATTGGCAAGAGAACAGGGAAAGTCGCCAACTCAGGCTCCGGGAAAACCGCATCGCCAAATCCGATATCGACCTGCAACGTGATCTGCGCCCCAGCGAGTTCAGCGCGAAACCTGATGTGAACTCCGTTGTATTCGTCGTTCTCTTTGATCGTCGTCCCTTCTACAGATTGACTATCAAAGACAATGCCGTCGTCCTCCGCGATTTCGCAGATGTCACGGAAGACCTGCTCTACGTCAGCGATGGCAGAGGAACCCCAGCCAAGCAAATCCAAGTCCTTCGTTGGTCGATGGGTTTCACCGGTCCACAGCGTAAAGAGCGTTGCGCCTTTGAGTACAAAGCGATCTCTGTAGGTCGAAATCCCCAGCCTAAAGAGGAATCTTTCAATGGCGAATCTGCCGAGCACTCTCTGATAATCTTCGCCCTTCTCGCGGGAGAGGGAGAGGAGCTTGGCGCGGATGGATGCCGCCGGAATTTTGTTCGGTTCTAGCGTCATAGAGCCTCCATGTATGGGCGAATGACGTTGCTGACGCGGCAAATCTTGGCGTATCGGTAGATGTCATTGATGCTCGCCTTTCTCTGCGAAAGGCAATCTCTTAGAGCCTCGATTGCGATGTCCAGACCTATCTTGTTACGAAACTTAAAGCAGTCCGCGACGGTCTTTGCAGCGGAGTAAACACGGACAGAGACGCCTTCGACACGATGGCTCTCAATGCCTTCTGTGAGGGATGGCCCGGATAGCCGAGCAATCCTTAGCGAAGGAGACTCCAGCGCGGGTGTTCTGGCTCCCTTCCCCAGGGCAATCCATATCGACGATGGGTTCTGCGTCGTGATCTCGTGGAAAGCAAGCGCTGTCAGAAGGCATAGAACGGCTCCCGGAACCCGCTTCGTCACCTCAGCGTAGGAATGTCTCTCGGTAATGGCCGCGTCGGGTAGACTGTAGACGCCGCGACCAGTTCGGCTGAGTTTGCCTCGCCGGTACAGACGCAGGAGATATTCGCGCGGGATGCCAAGCGCTTCAAGATCGCGGGGTCTGACGATCCCGTGCTTGCCGACATACCGCATTGTCTTCACCATATTGTTTGTCATCGTCGATTGTCTCAAAACGTCATTAGTTGATTATAAAGGATGACGTATTGCAACATCTCTAAAGACTTGCAACATCTCTAAAGACTAAGGCTCAATCCAATCTGTTCTACGATCTGCTGAACCGGCAGAGGATCAAGGCTCTTCGCAATAGTCACGTCCTCAAGAGCAACCGACTTTGACACATCACGGCTCAAATCTTGGCCCAGCATTGCCGCGTCGTTCGTATACATCTGCACGTCGTATTGTGCCCGCGAAACGGAGACGTAAGCCATCCGGCTATTCAGCAGCTCGCCGTGTGCCTGTTCGGAGTCAACGTGAATCAGCACCCGGTCGGCGGTCTGTCCCTGGCTGCTGTGACTCGTCACCGCATAGCCGTAGTCCAGATGCGGATGCTGCTGCGCATTGAACTCGACCTCACGACCCGAGTCCATCTTCAATTTCAGGTTGCCGCCGCCGTCGATCTGCTCCACCGTGCCCAGCTCACGATTAGCTAGCTTTTGCTCGTGATAAGGCGCGGTCAACTGCACCCGGTCGCCCTCTGCAAACGTGCGTTCGGTGTCGCGGTAGACCGTCACGCCCTGCAACCGGCGCGGGTCATAGCTCAAATCCTCGCCGCTTTTCCGCGTCACCGTGACGATGTTGTTCTCCGGCTCGGTACGGGCCACACGCGCATATTCCCCCGCCTCGATGCCGAGCGGCTTCGATCCTTTCGAGTAGCGGATTACGTCGCCACTCTCGTAGTTCTGCGCGTATTGCCGGTCGGCTCCGGTGATGTCTTGTCGTGCATAGAGCACATGCACTCGGTGCTCTTCACCCTTCACCTGGCCGGCGTCCTGCATCGCTCGATGGATGTGCTGGTTAATTTCGCGGCGGCTTTCATTGTCGGGCGAAACGACCAACGTGTTCTCAGGCGAACGCACATACTCGCGGGCTATCTCCGCGATGCGCTCCTGCCGATCGCCGATCTCATGCACCCGGCCCTGTTCGTTGAGATTGCCAATGGCATCGCGCACCTCGCCCCGCGCAAGCTGCTCGACCACCTCCTTCAATGCTGGGTCTTTCTGCCGGATGATCTCGTCAAGACGCGCCGTGCGAAGCCCCGCCTCCTGCAACTGCGCGTAAGGCCTCCCGGCCTCCACCGCCTCATGCTGCCGCGTATCGCCCACGAAGAGTACACGGTCATTTTCCCTTAGCCGCTCGATGAACGTGTGCATCTGCTTGGTGCTCGCCATGCTCGATTCGTCGATCACATAGAGCCGTTTCTGGCCGTCGTCGGCGCGGTCACCACGCGCAAGATGATGCTGCAACGTGTGGGTTTCCATGCCCGCCTCGCCGAGTTTTTGTGCAGCCCGCGATGTCGGCGCAAGTCCCTCGACCTCGTAGCCCGCACTCACAGCAGCCTCACAAACGGCGGCTAGGGATGTTGTCTTCCCGGCTCCGGCAACGCCCTCCAAGGCCATCATTTGGTCGCGGCTTGTCAGCACCGTATCGACGGCATTCCGCTGGCTCAAGCTCAGATGCGGATGCTGCTCCATCGTTTGCTGCCGCACGTTGCCGTCCGCCAATACCTCACGGTTGCCCTGGCTCACCTTCATCCGCTCAATTAGCTCACGCTCGTAGCCCTGCATCTCGCGAGTTGTGAACGAGCGCCCAGCCGCTCCTTCTCGATGGGACACCTCGATCAGTTCCGACGACTCAACACGCCGCCCGAACTCGGCGCGTATGTCTGGTAATCGTGCCTCGCCCATCGTGTGTTTAAGAGCGTCACGCATCAAGGAACGCTCGTCGGTCACGGCCTCCCGCTCCATGCCGCGCTCTCGCGCGTAGCTCATGCCGTTGGCTGCGGCGGCCAATGATCCTTCCGGGGCAAGCTCGACAGCGGGGCGCTGTGCCGCTGCAAGGACAACCCGGTGCGGCTGATCTCCGTGTGCGGTTGCCAAAGCCTGATGCTGTGCTCGCACCTCATCGTGTGAGAGATTCTGTTTATTGCCACGCGTGTGGTGCGCTGCTATCTCCGCAGCTTCAGGGCCGGTGCGACCATGCTCCGCAAGGTGGTCTTTGATTTGCTGCCGCCGGGGACTCGAAGCCTCCATGTACTCGCGCGAATAGCCCTTGATCTCCGGCTGGCCGTGCTCCCCACGCTCAATCTCGTAGCCCATTCCCTGCAAACGCGCCGCTAACTCCGACCGATAGACCGCCGTCGCGTACTGTTGCGTCTTATACAGTTCCTGCGGCTGTAACGCCCGCATGTCGCCGTCTGCTGTTTCAGTGATATTGAAGACGACCGCATGGGTATGAAGCTGCGGCGCAGCGTACCCTTCTACGGGTCGGCTGCTATCATGCTCGAACTTAGCGACAGCCCATGCACCCGTCGTCTGTGCTGGAATGTTGCCACCGATTCGCGCCTGGACGTACCTCTCCATCTCGTTTAGCGCGACCGTCACACTTTCCCGATGGGCCTCTCTAATCTGGTCATCGCCTCCAACAAGCGCGGTCAGTGAGACGGATTTCGGCGCGCTGAACGTCGCATCCCAACCGGCACGATGCTCCATTGAACGCACTATCTCACCGCGCCCGTTCTCATATTCACGCGCTGTCTGATGCCGAACAAGTTGCTCGCCGGTCACCGGATGCTGGCCTTCGGACAGTCGGGCGAATTGGTCCTCCTGGACCTCGCCGGTCAATCCGAACCGCGTGGCAAGCTGGCCCTGCCACTCACCACGGACACGCTCACCCTCCGTGTAGTAGTTCTCCTTGGCGTTGGCGAACTCTTCTTTGTGATACGCCCGAGCTTGTCCCGCGCTGATCGGTTTTGAGAGTGTCACCATTATTGGTTACTCGAAAAAGTGCTGCTGTTCATTGACCTGGGCAAGCGGCTTCAACTGCTCGGAGACGGCGACCGGCGGCTTCTTCGGGGGAGCAACCTCGATCACCGGCTCGGCTTCTTTGACCGCAACGGGCTCCGGCTGCGCGGCTATTTTTTCAGCCGTCGTGGTCATCTTCCGTTCGACGAACTTCTGCGCATTTTTCGGCAGCTCAAGATACGGGAAGCGCATCCGCACGACCAGATTGCCGTGCTTTAAGTAGCCATGCAACGGGTCAAGCCCCGCCACCTCTGACGACATAACCAACGGCTCCCGCGTGATGTCGCGTTGCTCGTTTTGCGAGTTCGCCGGGAAACGGCCTACTGTCCGCGACTCGCGGAAGCGTTCGATTTCGATTTCGCCGATGGCTTTCGAGATCCATTCGGACGCATGAGGCTCACTGGTTTTGAGGAAGATCTTCGTCGCCGGCTGCGACAGCATCGCCTCCGCAACATGGCCGTACAGAGCCTCCACCTGTGCCTTGCCCTGGAAGCCCAGCACCATCGGATTATTCGATTTTCTGTTCTCCGTCACCGCCGTTTTGAGCTGCGGGAGATGCTGCAAACTGGCCAGCTCGTCGAGCACGAACCACGTCTTGCGGGTGCTCGATTCCTCATTCATCAGACGCAGTACAAGCAAGTCCAGCCAAAGGCTGATGAGCGGGCGCATCCTCTCCCGCATCGTCGGTTTCGATGTCAGGAACACCCATCCTTTGCGCTCCTTTGCCCACTCAACCGTGCTCCAACGCTGCTTCGTCTCCGACTCTCTGGGCAGCAGCTTGAACGCATCCGCCACCATGTTCAGCGACCCCAGAACGCCGCTGCGCTGGTTCGCCGCGCCCTTCTCGATCATGGCCGCCATCTCCGTTCCGGCGATCCGCTTGTCGATCTCATCCGCGTTCGCCATCCAGTACGTTAGCTCCTCCGGCGTCGGCCTCAAATTGATTAGGTGCGCGAAGATTTTCCTGGGCGCTTCGACGAAGAACCTATTCTCCCTGCCCTGATCCGGGAACAAACTGACGGACAGCGTGAGGGCCTCGGCCTCGTGGGGAACCTCGTCGCCGGGAGTCCAGAACGGACACCGCGCATCAAGCGGATTCAGCACAACGTCGCCCCTGGCTTCGTTGTAGAACTGCGGCAGATATTCCATCGCCGGGTCGTAGACGATGGCCGCTTCGCCGCGTTCCCAAACCTGCGAAAGTATCTGTCTTATAGCCGCGCTCTTGCCAGTGCCGCTGTCTCCTACGATGAGGAAGTGCATCGCCTCGCGGTCGCGCGGAACACGTGCCCAGCGACTCAAATCATTGCGCATGACCTTATCGATCCAGCTCCGCTCCTCATTGATGAGTGCGATGCCATCCGGCAGATGAGTCGTCAAGAGCTTCGACTTGCCCAACTTCTCGTTGAACTCCGCTGTCGTCACCAGCTCCGGCCCGCGTAGCCTCCGGCCATGCTTCCAAATCATCCTCCGCGCCCGGTCCTTCGGCACCGCCAAGAACAGCGCAAGAACGAAGAACGCCACTGCGAGGGACAAGGGAAGCCGGTAGAACTCCCAGCTTCCGACATTCTCATAGATGGCCTCACCCATGACCCGATGCAGCATCCGGTCGTTGAACGTACCCCTCACCCAGGCCAGCCGCGCGATGCCGTGCTTCACACCCACGTCCGTCAGCCTGTAACCCGGCCTACCGTCCGACGATGGAACCTGCTCTATCTCGTCGTTCATCACAAGGCGCTGGCCCTTGCCAACCACCGCCTCCAGCAGTGTGTACTTGCTGGCCGCCGTTGCCGAAACCTTGCCCCTCGCTCCGCTCTTCAGATAGTCCGTCAGGTACAGACGTTCCGCCGCCGTCCAACTCGCCCTGTATTGGAGCGTCAGTATCCCGACGAAGAACGCCAGCGACAGCAGCGTCGCCGTCCACGTCCAAACCGGCGTCCGGCTCGGCCATGCTTTCGAGTATTCCTTCCGTCCCCATTCCGACATACTTAGGCCCTCACTTCCTATTCAGCGGCGGCATTGCGAACGGACAGTCCTCCCTCAGTTCGCCGTCCGGCTGCGCGATTTACCTTGTCTCGATCTGCACGCTCGATCAGTTCTTTCATTGCCTCGGCGGTCAATCTCTCACCCTTACCGAGCGAGAAGAGAAGATTTATCAGGATGGCTCGCAGAGCCAACAGCTCCCCGAGCAATACTTCGTCACAGTCTTCTTTCTTGATGTTTAGCAACTCTGCTCGCACCCACTCGGAGAGGGTCAACTTCTGCGCGTGCGCTCGTCTCTCCAAAGCGTCAAACTCAGCCGCTGTGACCTTCGTCCCGACAGATTTATTGCGCAGTGCGAGCTTCACCATATGGGCTTCCTTTCGTCGACAACCTGTTCATGACGAACGAAGAATCAAGCAGTTACCGTGCGGTACTGATGCTCACGGCTAGAACTGCAGGCAGCATCGAAGTCCAACTTCTGCCTATAGTTACCGCACGGCAACTAAGGTTCCTGCACAGCACCCAATCTGGGGTGGTGTGTCCTTCTCAAGCCGATGCCGTAGGCATCGCGTACTTACAGCTCGCCATACTCCTCGATCAGCTTGTCCCAAGTGCGACTGACCTCAGGCGAATTCCACGCCTTGGCAAACAGTCTTTTCACCGCCTGCCACTCGTGGGATGAAAAACCAAACGTGATGCCATTGTCCTTAGCGCGAAAGGAGACATCGATCTCGTCACCATTCCGGCTGGTATAGGCATAGAACAGCTCACCGTCCCAATGCTGCATCTCGCGGTCATCGCA
>CAVUWQ010000014.1:0-95751 GCA_963745105.1 uncultured Acidobacteriaceae bacterium | reverse complement strand
GATAAGAAACCCATGCTCTCTGACCTGCGTGAATCAGGCTCCATCGAGCAGGACGCCGATGTCGTGGCCTTCATTCATCGCGATAGTTACTACAACCGCGACGAGAACGGCCAGCCCGATCCGGATACGGAAGGCAAGGCGGAGATTATCATTGCCAAGCAGCGTAACGGCCCAACCGGCTCCGTGCATCTCGCCTATCTTTCGAAGTGTACGCGCTTCGAGAATCTGGCCTTCGGTGGAGCAAGCGAGTACTAAAGAGTTCCCGGCATGATTCGCTGTCTTGCATCTCAATCGCCATGCGTTAGTTTCTACGTCAGTATAAAAATCATTTTGTGCATGCATAAAATGCAGCGCTTTGGATAAGTGCTCGCACGGTATCGACTGATTTTTTCGTTTACATTTGCTCAGCAACTTCTGTTTTCCGTCGACGTTTCACACTCCATGGTGCAACTCAGCACGAGAGAAAAAAATGCAGAAGAAACATCGTTCTTTCGGCCTTCGAACTGTGCTAGTATCGGCAACGTTCACAAGAGATTTTCCTGACGCCTCGCGGCCGTCAGACCAATCGACCGAAGCATCGAAAATGTGGTACGCACCCGATGCGCATCCCGGCCAACGCCAGCGTTCCAACACTCTCCGCTTGATGCGGAACTGAGCGTATTTGGCCACGCAGTTGCATCTGGGAGCCGATGGTCTCCGCGAGCGTTCAGCAAGGAATTAGAATGTCATTTGTCGCTACTCCCGCCGCCGTACTCAACCCTTGGGTGCGGATCCTCGGCGCACTGGAAAAGAAGATCAATCGCCAGTCGTTCGATACCTGGCTCAAACCTACACGCTTCAGCCATGCCAAAGAGCGCTTGCTCTTCGTGCGCATTCCCACACCTGAGTTTCAGCACGTCGGCGAGCGTTACGCTGACCTGATCCAGGAAGCCATCGATGCGCTGCATCTCGAATTCGACGATGTAAAATTTCTCACCGCGGAGGAAGATCCTACGCTTGCACGTGCTCGTCAAGACGGCGGCTTTCCTCCTGTGCCCACGCACGCGCCCAACGCCCCGGCCAACGGCCGCCATATCAACGGACGCACCGCACCGCCTGCGCAGCCGCAACAGGCGCGCTTCGATTGGTCGACCGCCGCGCAGCTCAATCCGCGCTACACCTTCGACGCCTTCGTCATCGGCTCCGGGAATCAGTTTGCACGCGCCGCCGCTGAGGCTGTTGCTGAGCGCCCCTCCAAGGCCTACAACCCGCTCTTCCTTTACGGCGGCGTGGGCATGGGTAAAACCCATCTCATGCACGCCATCGGACACGAAGTAAAATCGCGCACGCCTACGGCTTCCATCTGCTACGTCTCGGTGGAAAAGTTCACCAACGAGATGATCAACTCGCTGCGCTACGACAAGATGACCAGCTTCCGCGACAAATATCGCACCGTGGATCTGCTGCTCATCGACGACATCCAGTTCCTCTCGCAGAAGGAGCGCACGCAGGAGGAGTTCTTCCACACCTTCAACGCGCTGCACGAGAACATGAAGCAGATCGTCATCGCCTCCGACCGTCCCCCCAAGGAACTGCCGGAGATCGAAGACCGTCTGCGCTCGCGCTTCGAGTGGGGACTCATCGCCGACATCCAGCCACCCGATCTCGAAACCAAAGTCGCCATCCTGCAGAAAAAGGCGGAGAGCGAACAGGTCATCATCCCTACCGATGTCGCCCTGTTCATCGCCTCCAACGTCCGCACCAACGTGCGCGAGCTCGAAGGCGCACTCACCCGGCTCTTCGCCTGGTCCAGCCTCAATGGAGTGGAGATCTCGCTGCCCACCGCGCAGCAGTGCCTCAAGCAGTTCATCGACACCCAGGTGCGCAAGATCACCATCGAAGCCATCCAGCGGGCCGTGGCCGAGCAGTTCGGCATGCGCATCGCCGAGCTCAAGCAGAAGAACAATTCGCGCGCCGTCGTCGTGCCGCGTCAGATCGCCATGTATCTGGCCAAGCAGATGACCGAAGCCTCGCTACCCGAAATCGGCCGCCAGTTCGGCGGCAAGCACCACACCACCGTGATGCACTCCATCGGCAAGATCGACGAAATGCGCCGCTCCGACAAAAGCCTCAACAGCACAGTAAACAAGCTGATGGAAACCCTCAACGGGTAACGCAACCCGGGTGCCCCACATCTCGATTCCGAGATGTGGGATCATCACCACTCACAGCACCGGCAATCCCGCCGACTGATAGATCCGCGACATCAGTTCCATGTCGCGCAGTCCTTCCTCGCCATCACTCTTCGGCTCTTTATCCTGGGCAATGCAACCGGCGAAATAATCAGCCTGTACAACGAACTGCTGCGGATCGGGCGGCGTCACCGCTTCATCGATCATCTGCCGTCCGATCTGCGCCGTCATATGTATCCCCGAATACCCAAACGCCGGACGGAGCTCCAGCATCCCCTTCGAACCATGCACGCGATACCAGCCGTCCATGTTCGATCCGTAGCTGGTATTGCACGCCGCCACAATGCCTGACGGAAACTTCATCGTCCAGGAAACATTCTCTTCCACTTCGTTGAAGCGTCCATCGCGATCGATGGTCGAAGAATACGCGCTGATATCGTGCGGCTCCTCACCGGTAAGATAGCGGCACGCATTCAGCGAATAGATCCCCACATCCATCAGCGGACCGCCGCCGGCCAGCTTGCGATTCAGCCGCCATTGTCCGGGACGGATGTTGAATCCATTGCAGCTCTCGATCGCCTGCACCGTCCCCAGTGCCCCGCTGCGGATCATCTCGACAGCATCCAGATTCACCGGCTCATATTGGCAGCGGTAAGCGATCATCAGCTTCTTCCCTGCTGCCTTGCAGGCCCCGATCATGGCCTTCGCATCGTCCACACTGGTCGCCATCGGCTTCTCGCACAACACATGCTTGCCCGCCTTCGCCGCGCGCATCGTGTATTCAGCATGCATGCTGTTGGGCAGTGCAATATAAACAGCATCGATGTCCTTGTTCTCGGCAATCGCATCGTAGTTCTCATAGCTGTAGATCGCACTGGAGGGAACGCCATAGATCGCCGCTTGCTTCTCGGCCTTATCGCGATGTCCACTCACCAGCGCTACGATCCGCCCGGTATGGCCCAGCTTCACCGCCGGCATGTGGTGTTCCATGGAGATGGTGCCCAGCCCCACAATGCACCAGCCGATCGGTTTGCCGCCGGCCTGCGCGTCGGCTGTTCGCCATGCCGGGGATGCGATCGATGAGAGAGAGGCAGCTCCGGCAAGGCGGCTGAAAGCACGGCGGCTAAGACGCATGAGATTCTCCAATGTACGTAAATCGATTCAGCAATGAATTCTTACAGGAAATCCCGAGCCAGCGCCACTCCAGCACCTGACCATGAAATCAGGCGGAATACGTTATCCTGTCCAGCAATGCGCTTGCGCTGCCCGTTCAGATTACTCATCGTCGCACTCGTCTTCCAGCTCACCGCGATGACCGCGCACGCTGCGCCGCGTCACATCGACACCGGCTTTCTCAATCGCCGCGTCACCGTCAACGGAACGCTCTACAAATATCAGGTCTATCTTCCCGAGGGCTGGACCGAGCACGGTCCCTCCTGGCCGGTCATTCTTTTTCTCCACGGCAGCGGAGAGCGCGGCTCCGAGGGCATGGACGAAACCCAGATCGGCCTCCCCCAGGCCATCCGTCTTCACCCCGACCGCTGGCCGTTCATCGTAGTCATGCCCCAGGTGCCCTTCAGCCATCATCACTGGACCGACCCTGACATGATGCAGATGGCCCTCGCCGCTCTCGATCAGGACACCAGAGAGTTTCACGGCGACCGCGACCGCACCTACCTCACCGGCCTCTCGCTCGGCGGCTACGGCGCCTACGAGCTCGCCCGCTACAATCCCCATCGCTTCGCGGCCATCGCCGTCGTCAGCGGGGGCGTCTTCTGGTCCTACAAGCCCGAGCGGTGGAAGGATTCCGCTACGCTGCCCGGCGAATACGCCCGCGCCATTGGCCGCACTCCCATCTGGATCTTTCACGGATCTGACGATAATGTCGTCGTCGTGAAGCAGGCTCAGCTGATGTACGAGGCCTTCAAGGCCAGCGGAGGAAACGTCCGCTTCTGGCAATACACCGGCTGGCGTCACAACGCCTGGGACAAGGCCTATGCCCTGCCCGAGCTCCCGCGCTGGTTCCTCGCCCATCGCCTCAGCTCCACATCGAGGCTGCAACCCGCTTCGGAAGAAGTCTTAGTCCCGCTCCACCCCGTCCCAGCAAAGATCGACTACGACGTCTACGACGTCTACGTCGGCGTCTACGAAGATGCCGGAGCCATCCAGGAAACCGTAACCCGCCAGGGCGACCGCCTCTTTACCCGCAATCGCGTCGGCGACGTCATTGAGCTGCTGCCGGAGAGCCCCACCACCTTCTTCTATCCCACCGGCAGCCCCACCCGCCTGATCTTCGAAAAAGACTCGAACGGAGAAGTCCGAGGCATCCGCTTCCAGGACGACCGTCACGAAGAATTCTGGGAAAAGCGCCGCTAAGATCGGTCGCGAGGTTTGTCCATTCCTGAACATGGATCGCCCAAACCGGACAAACCATCTCCATGAATTTTCGATGAAAGCGCTGATTCCAATCGTCTTATTTTTCCCGTACTTTGGCCTTCCGGTTGCTTATTACATGTACTGAACTTCTAAGGAACTCCCATGCAAAAGACTTCGTATCAGCAGTCCGGGGGCCATCCCATGCGCCGCTTCGCGCTGTTCGTCGCCGTTTTCACCCTCATTGTGGCTGCTGGCTCGCAGCCCAGGGGCCGCACCATCAAAGAAAGCTGGAACTGCTTCAGAAGCAGCTTCCACGCCCATGCCAAAGGCACCACCGCGGTCGCCTATGGCGCCGTAATAGGCAATGCCGACGGATGGGCCGTCCATGATTGCGCAGGCGAAGGCCGCGACCACACCAACTGGGGCTGGGGCCACCAGGAACGCGCATGCGAAATGCGCACCATCACCATCAGTGCGCCGGGCAACCTCGATGTTTCCAGCATGAATGGCGGGATCAACATCATCGGCGAAGATCGCAAGGATGTTCAGATCGACGCACGCGTTGAGGCCTGGGCCGAATCCGCCTCCGATGCCTCCGGTATCCTGCGTGACGTGCAGATCCAGGCCAACGGCGGAACCATCCGCGATAAAGGCCCGAACTTCCACTGGGGCAACCGCGGCTATGGCATCAGCTACACCATCCATGCACCACGTCAGATCTCGACCGAGCTCAAGACCATGAACGGCGGCATCGGCCTCTCCCATCTCAACGGTGACCTCAAGTTCGACACCACCAACGGCGGCGTTGATCTCAGCGACCTGGCCGGCAAGGTGCACGGCAGCACAGTCAACGGTGGACTCGATATCTCCCTCTCCGGTGATCGCTGGCAGGGCGAAGGCCTCAACGCCGAAACAACCAACGGTGGCGTCACCCTGAACATTCCCGAAAACTACGCCGCTCATCTAGAGACCGGCACCGTCAACGGCGGCATCGAGATCAACTTCCCCGTCACCATCCAGGGAGAAATCAAGCACCGCCTCGAAACCAACCTCAACGGCGGCGGCCCCACCATCCACGCCGAAACCACCAACGGCGGCGTCACCATCAGTCACTCCTCCAAATCCGATCGGGATGCGATGTAACAGCTTTCCTCCTCCAGACAGCAAAAAGGGACCGCCATGCGGTCCCTTTCCTTTTGCCCCGAAGCTTTTGTGTCAGGGCACGGCTTTACCGGGCTCTCCGGCGCGCCTGACGTTGGCGCGACGGGGTGGTTAGCCGTGCCGCAAAAAGGTCAAAGAGATGAGGGCTTTAGCCCCTGAATCGAATAAAAAAACAGCGCGATGCACCCATCACGGCCCTATGGCGTAGGAAGTGAACCACGACTCTTCGCGCTGCACCTGCGTAGGCTCCACACGCGCGGCGCGCACAGCAGCAATCATCGAAGCCGCTGCTGCGAAGTCGAAAGGCCCTTTTTTTTGAGACCTGTGAGGGAACGGGTGGCAGGCGAAGCGATCAAAAGGAGCGAAGCATAACCACCCGCGCCGCAGGCGCGCAAGGCCTGGACGGCAAGTCCTAAAACGGCTTCCCCCGAAACAGATAAACCAGCTCGATCACCAGAATGATCACCACTGTCAGCTCCAGAAAGAAAGCCCGGCTCTGGTTGAACTGGTCGACCATGAAGCGATAGAGCTCCTCGGCTGTGCGCACCTTCTGCGTCACCAGATCCTTGTAGTCCGGCACGCCCACCTTCGAAGCCGCCAGCTTGTAAAGCCTCGCCGAAAACATGTCGCTCAAAAATTTGATCGCGTTATCGGCATGCTCCGTCAGCTCCTCGACATCCAGTAGGACCGTATGCAGGCCGGTCGCCGATCGCGCCAGCCGCCACCGCGCCAGCAGGCCCGTGCCCTCATCGAGCAGCGTATATACGCGCTCCAGCTCATCGGTCAGCAGATCGTCATAGTGGCGAAACTCCAGCAGCTGCGAGTTCGCATACTCCAGCAGCTGAATCGCCGTCTCCGCCCCGGAAGCGCTGTCATACAGAAACGCGGCATTCCAGCCAATCACCGCCAGATCGTTCGCATAATAAGAGATTCGCGACTGCAGAACCTCGTTGATCTCGCCGTCGGCCAGCTGCCCCGTATCGCCGCGAACCACCTGCGCAATACGCGACCCATGCTGCTGGATCAGCTCATTCACCGTCGGCCCCACGCCGCCGTCCCCACGCCTGATCTCGCGAATGTGAAAGATCAGGTAGTCCTCGCTCAGCCACTCGTTGTACGGCTTCACGATCGCCGCCGCCGCCCGCTCGATCTTGTCGCGGACAATCTGCGCGGCCTGCGCGGCAAAATCTACGTCCCACACCCAGCGGCTCGCCAATCCGGTCAGCTTACTCCAGCCTCCGGTAAACGGCAGCTCGAAGACCACGCTTAGAACGCCGTAGTCATAGAATTTCACTTCACCTGTGAGCCGCTCCCCGCTTTCCAGAACCAGCGGCTCCACGGCCTCCACCACTGGTGGACGCTCATAGCGGATATACCCCGGCGCCGGAGATTTCGGCTGCGGCTGTGCCACCGTCCGTGCGCTTAAAATCTCTCTCAGCCGGTCCAGCTTGATCGCCTCGCACACATCGAACTGCAACAGCACCAGAACCGATCCATGCAGAGTCAGTTCATGGGCAGCCAGTTCGTATGAGGCAGCTTCGGCCGATTGTAGAGCAACGTCGGGTAGCATCACAGCACATCCATCATTGCGCGTTCATAGACTGGAGTAGTCTCGTAAATCAATGAAACGTTCCAGTCGATAGTTTGTATCAGGACATGACTTCAGTCTTGCCCTGACCAGCATCATGGAGACGTGGCCTTAGCCCCTGAGCCCGGTAAGCTGAGAATCATTGACCGGGATAGGCTCTCGGGGTTCTGCAACGATCTTACCCGGGTGCTGCAAACAGCGTATGCCAAAACAAAGCGCAGGATTGCTCATGTACCGCCAAACCGGCACCGGAATCGAGGTCTTCCTCGTGCATCCCGGCGGCCCCTTCTGGGCCAAGAAAGACCTAGGCGCGTGGTCCATCCCCAAAGGCGAATACACGGAAGAAGAGCCTCCCCGCGACGCCGCCCTCCGCGAATTCCGCGAAGAGACCGGCTTCGAAGTCTCCGGCGAACCCATCGCGCTGGGAACCATAAAACAGTCCGGCAGCAAGACCGTCTCCGTCTGGACCATCGAAGGCGATTGTGACCCCACTCGCTTGATCAGCAACACCTGCGAGATCGAATGGCCACCGCGCTCTGGAGGAAAGATGGAAATCCCCGAAGTCGACCGCGGCGCCTGGTACACCATCCCGGAAGCACGCGAACGCATCCTCAAAGGCCAGCAGGCCGCCCTCGACATGCTGCAGCTGTACCTGAGATAGCCCTCGCTATCCTAGCCTGCGCTTTCCTCTGCGTGTAATCTTTTCCAGCGAAAGCGCTTCTCTTTGGCGACGGATCGTTTTCGCGATTCGTGTCAGGGCACGGCTTCAGCCGTGCCATAAGCCACCACGCATATTTCGGGCTTCAGCCCCTGAGGCAAGGTTGAACCCAGCCGTGCGGTATCATAAACACTGCAGGCAGGCCGGGCGGCCGCTGCCGGCCGAGCGCAAGCGAAGCCGGGAGAGGAAAGTCCGAACTCCGCAGGGCAGTGTGCCGGATAACGTCCGGGATCGCGGCGTCAAGGCCGCGAGACGGCCAGTGCCACAGAGAAAATACCGCCGGCATCTCGCAAGAGGCGCAGGTAAGGGTGAAAAGGTGCGGTAAGAGCGCACCGCGCTGACGGTAACGTCAGCGGCATGGTAAACCCCACACGGAGCAAGACCAAATAGGGAGGAAATGCGCGGCCCGGCCCGATCCGTCGCGCATGCGTGCCGGCTCGGCGCGCCAACGCGGGCTATCTTCGACGGCGCAAGCTGGCGAAGAGCGGAAACCTCCGGGTAGGTTGCTGGAGCCTGCCAGTAATGGCAGGCCTAGAGGAATGGCCGTCCTCGACAGAATTCGGCTTACAGGCTGCTTGCAATGCGGCTCCGGTCTTCAAAACGAAGGCCGGAGCCTCCTCGTTCTCAATCTCCGCCAGCCATCCATCTTCTGTCGCCCCAAAACTTTCTCCTGAACTTTCTACAGTCCAGCCACGCCCGCAAGCGATCTACCTGAATAAGCAGGTAATGTGAGGGCTATGGCTTTTCTGCACCCATTTTTCGCGAGCGTCACCCTCGTAACTCTCACTCTCATCATGCAGAGCACGGGCATGGCCGCTCTCATCTCTTGGGCCAGGGCACATTTCGCCAGAGCCGTTCAACGCTTCGGTTCGGTTCGTACCGCTCTGCTCGTGGTGCGCTTCAACAGCATGCTCGTCTGCCTGCACATGTCCGAGATCCTCCTGTGGGCTTGCTTTTTCCGCTGGAAGTGCTTCCCCTCTTGGGAATCCGCCTTCTACTTCTCAGCCACCAGCTATTCCACCGTCGGCTATGGAGATATTCTTCCCCCCAGCGAGTGGCGTGCCCTCGGTCCGGTCGAAAGCCTCACCGGCGTATTGATGTGCGGGGTCTCCGTCAGCGTTCTGTTTGCCGTCGTGGCCCGGCTCGTCGAACGGGATGAGGAAAAGGAGCTGACAAAAATATTCGAGCGTACGGCATCGCAGATTGTAGATACCGAAGCGAGCAGGGAGGCCGCACAGCGTGGAGCGCCGCCGGCGGAACAAAACGATCGAATCTAGCCGGGAACGGCACAGGGGGAAATGCTTTAAGCCCAACCAAGATCCTTCAATGCCAGACCTGCATTCCAGATCTTGGTCATGTGCACAATCTTCTCGCCATCGAACTGCATGACGTACACATAGTCGGTGCTCGTGCTGCGCCCCGTTGGCGGAACCGGGCCGCCTTCACCGTTGTGCGTGCCATGAAAGACCGCATAGGCGGCAACGTTTTGGCGTTTGGCATCCGTGGCAAATGATTTGACCTCGTAGCCCGAGTCCGGGAGTACCGTTGCTATTCCCTTCATCCAGTCCGTGTACTGCGCAAGCGTCTTTGTCTCAAGCAAAGGCTCGGCCTGAGCCGAAAACGTCGCGTCCGGCATACAGTAGGCGCTGCAAACCGCCCAGCCTTTGCCTGTCTCGCAGGCCTCGAAGAACGCTTCGGCTGTGCTCGTGATCGATGCCATATCAAATCTCTCCTGTCCGAGTAGCATCATACACATTCGCTACGGCAAGACCTTAGAGCAGAATCAGCACGACTGTACCCAGCGGAGAGGACGCCGGGTGCCCCCTACGCGGCCTTATCGCGTAGGGGAGACACCAACCCGGATAAGCTTTGCGCCGAAGGCGCGATTCGCTGGACGCGCAGTCCTTAAAACCGGAAGAACATCTCCAGATTTACGGTGCGGTTCGCCGAGCCATTGCCGAAAACGCTGGCCAGCGCCGTCGAGGTGCCGAACAACGGAGACCCCAGCACGCCTACTGGCGGAGCCAGGTTTACATGATTGAAGATGTTGTTCGATCCAACTCCGAGATTCAGCTCGTATTTGCGCTCAATCTCTTTCTTCACCGGTTTGGCCGGAGGCTTGGTCTCTGCTTTGGCATCTTTCGCTGGAGCAGCAGCCGGCGGCGCGGGATTCTCATCCGGCACTACCGGCCCGAAGGAAAATCTCCGCATCATGCGCAGGTTGAAGACCACCAGTCCCGGCCCTTTGCCGTAGTTGATGGGAATAATCTTCTGCCCCGCAATCGGATCGGCATCGAAGTTCCCCCACTTGGTGCGATACACGCTGGGCCGTGACAGGTCCGTCGCAAAACTTGGCCGGTCGTTGAACTGCGTGTCGCCGTTCAAATCCTGCCCCACGACAATATTGAACGGCGCGCTCGTCTGATAGATCACAAATGGATTGAGTGAGAACTTCCCCGGCAGACGCGAGTAGCCGCCGAAAAATACGCGGCTCCGCAGATCGTTCGATGCCCGTCCATAATCGACATGCAGGTCATATTGGTTCGAGGGAAAGCTTCCGACACCCCCGGTATTCGAATCCCACTTGCTCAACATGTAAAAGCCGAACAACCCCATCTGCTTCGCGTGCACGTTCGCGTTCACGATCAGCCGGTTGCGGTTCGAAACGCCCTCCGATTCGTACTCGTAGATATTCTCGTCATTCCCCAGAGGACGCACCCCGCTCGTCGGATCGTCCGGATTGTAAGTTCCCGGCAGCGGCGCATTGATGTTGCGCGTGAGATAAAGATGATCGCCGTGCGAATACAGGTAGTTCGTGGAAACGGACGCATGCTTGCCTAAAGGCTTGTCCAGGCCAATGCCGGTGAGAATGGTGTACTGAGCATGCAGCGTCGGGTTGATGCGAAAGATCGTCGGCGAGCTCAGTGTCACACCGCTGCACGCAGCTGGATCGGTGCTGCACACCGCCGGATAGAAGTCGGGAGAGTTCACCACCAGCGCCTGCTCCGTCACGCCATTCTGGCGCTCCGCCTGCAACACGTTGCTCGAAGCAAATCGCTGATAGAACAATCCGAATCCCGTCCGGATCACCGCCCGCGGCGGCTTGTTCTTGCCTCCGCTGATTGACCACGCCAGTCCAACGCGCGGCCCGAAATCCGCGTGATCGTGAATCTGCGTCTGGCTCTCGAAGCGCAGGCCATAGCTCAGCGTGACATCCGGCTTCACCTTCCAGTTATCTTCCGCATACACCCCGGTATCGATCAGCGACACCGCAATGCTCGGCGTGCCCTCCGTCTGGCTGAAAAGGCTCGCGCCGCCGCCCGCCGCGCGAATCGCCGCCGCGCTCATCCCGTCCTTTAATCCCTGCTCGGTAATCTGATAGGCGGCCAGCGACGCAAATGTATATTGCCCGTTGAAATTTGCCGTCGAGTAATTCGAATCGCGCAGCGCCCGCAGCCGTCCCCCCATGTTCAGATCGTGCTTGCCCTCCTGTATCTGCAGCTGATCCTGAAACTCATAGTGGTCTTGGTTGTCGCGATTGACGCCAAGATTGCTCCCGCCGCCGGTGAATGCGCCCTGTACCGCAATCGTCGCCGAAAGATTCTGTGCCACCTGGTTGTTCCGGTCGCGGATGTATTGGAAGCGCGTCTGGTTCACCACTTTCGCACCGTAAGCCTGCGTGTCGGAAAACTGCAGCACCTGCTCCGTGTTGTCGCTGTTGTACGCCTGCGACTCCAGCGCAAACTGCCCCACGCCGCCGTTCGTCTGGGTGTTGCGCTGCAGCTCGTAGCGCAGGCTGAGCGTCTGCACCTTGCCCAGCTGCCAGTCGATCCGCGGAGTGAAGGACAGATTCATGGAGGGGCTGCTGACCGCCTGCGTGAACGTAGTCTGATTCAGCGACGAATCGAGCACCACCGCATTCACAATCGAGTCGCTGATCCCATGCTGGTTATAAATGCTTCCGAAATAGGAGATCGTCTTGCTGATCGGCCCATTCACATCGCCGTCGAACTGGTACGAATAGTACGGCGGCTGCTCGGTCACAAACGGATTGTTGGCGTTGAATGCAGAATCGTTCCCCTGCATCCAGAAATCCCCATGCAGCTTGTCCGTGCCCGGCTTGGTAAATATCTCGATCCGCCCGAAGCCCATCTGGTCGTACTGAGCGGAATATGGATTCTGATTGATCCGTATCTCGCGTATCGAGGATTTCGGAGGCATCTTGCCACCCGAGAATCCATCTACGAAGAACTGTGTCCCCGACTCCGGATCGGTGCCCGCAATCGCCTGCAGCTGCTCCTGAAGCTCCTGAGGATCGTTCGAAAGCGCATCAAGATCCTTGCCCTTCAGCGTAATCGCTCCGCCGTTTTTCTCCGGGCTGGTATCCACTGCGTCATCCGACACCACCGTCTGCTGCTGCTGCACCTCAATCTGCAGCGTGATGGTGACCTTCTGCTCCGCGCCCGCACCTAGATGAATCCCCTCGCTCCGCGCCGTACGGAAACCAGCCGACTGCGCCTCGATCGCATACACGCCCGGAGCCAGCCCGCTCATCGAAAAGTGTCCCGCATCGTCGGAGACCATCGTTCTAGCCGGCCCGCTGCCAGTAATCGTCAGGCTGGCCTGCGGCACCACCGCACCCGAAGGATCGACCACCGTCCCCGACAGCGTTCCCGTCGTGCCCGGGCTCGCCAGCTGGGCATGGCATACAAGGCTGCAGAGAAGTATAAGAACGCAGGCCGCGGCCAACACCCGCGATGAGTGCATGAATGCCTGAATAAGTCGCATAGCGGGGCGAACCACTCCTTCGAGCAGGGAAATTGTGCGTTGCGCGGTTGGCGCGAATCAGAAAAGCGAGAATGTAAAGCAGGACAGTCGTGCAATTCGGACGGGACAGATCCGAAACATACTTAACCTTGTTTTCTATCTGACGAAACAGAAGTGAAAACCGCTCTCAGGATTCTGCTCATATTTGCTTTAAAAGTTTGTTTACCGAATCTGCCGAGGAAAGAGCCGCAGCAGTCCTATTACAGTCCGCCATGCCCGGCAGCCCCAGCCTGCTGCTTCTTCCAAGCCTCTTCGAATGCCTTCTGATCCTCCGCAACAAACTCCCGGTATCCGGCCGGATCGACAAAAGCATGGAGATCGCCAGCCTTCAGTCGCGCATATTTTTCCGTTAGGTCGTAGTACCCGCCGTGCGCGCCCAGAAATACATCGCAGGGCAAACCGCGCAGCGTCTGAAACTGCCGCTCGAAATCCTGCGCAATCTGCGGGTACGCCTTGTTGTCCACCAGCTTGAACTCGGAAAGCACAGTCGGGCCGCCCACGATCACCACGTTATAGACCTTGCCGTTCCGTGTATCCGGAACCTTGAGCGTCCACGTCGTGCAGCCCTTGGTATGTCCAGCCGTGAGATGCGCCGTAAGCACCACTCCACCCAGGCTAACCTGATCACCGTCGTGCAGAACACGATCCACTTTCGTCCGCGGATACCACATGCTCGGCATCCGCCCCAAAGCAAAGTCACTGCGCCCTCCACTCTCTACGCTGGCTACATCCGCATCCATCACCATGTAGCGCGCATGCGTCAGCCGCTTCATCAGCGCGCTGCCGCCGCAATGATCGGAATGCGCATGGCTGATAAGCAGAATCTTGATGTCCGAAAAGTGGAAACCCAGCTTCTCCACGCTCCTGCGAATCTGTAACGGCGACTGCGCCAGATTACTGTTGATCAGGATGTGCCCCTGCGGTGTCGTAATCAGGAACGAGGCCAGGTCCTTGCTGCCCACGTAATAGACATTCCCGACAATCTGGTGCGGCGGAAACGGCGTCGTCCAATCCGGATTGAGAGCATAGAGGGTTCCCGTGCAGAGCGGAACCGTCCAAAGCAGAACAAGGAACAGCAGACGTTTCATCATCGCTCTCAGTATCTCTGCCTGTACCCTGTGCAGAAGGTTATCGGCACCCTCTCAAGCGTGGTAGGGTATCGCCTATGGCACTCCGCACGCTTGTCTCTTTTTCCTGCGCAGCCCTCACCACATGCGCTGTAGCTCTAGCCCAGACTCCCGCGACACCGCTGCCCAACGTGCAGCAGCGCCTGCAGCAGATGATGGACACCGGCACCGGCGCGTGGACCACGGAGCAGATCGCGACCATGGCCAGATTGCGCGACGCCGCCATGAGCGACAGCTACGCCCTCACAGAGCTCCGCCATCTGACCGACAACATCGGCCCGCGTCTCGCCGGCTCGCCCCAGGCCCAGGCCGCCGTCGAATACGTCGCCGCCGAAATGCGCGCCCTCGGAGCCGATGTGCAGCTTGAGAAAACCACCGTCCCCCACTGGGTGCGCGGAGAAGAAACCGCAGCTCTCGTCTCCTGGCCCGGCATGGCGCCCGGAACCACGCAGAAGATTGTCCTCACCTCGCTCGGCGGCAGCGTCGCCACTGAGCAGAGCGGCCTTACTGCCGAAGTCGTCGTCGTCAACAACTTCGATGAGCTCAAGGCGCTGCCCGCCGGCGCCGTCAAAGGCAAAATCCTGCTCTTCAACGAGCACTTCGATAAGCGCCTCGCCGCCGTAGGCAACGGCCTCTCCGCATACGGAGAAGCCGTGCTCTATCGCGGAGCTGGTCCCAGCGTCGCCGCCTCCTACGGTGCCGCTGCCGTCCTGGTGCGCTCCGTCGGAGGAGCCGATTTCCGCCTGCCCCACACTGGAGCAACCTTCTACACGCCCGGCGTCGAAAAGATTCCCGCGGCCGCCGTAACCGCAGAAGATGCCGACCTGCTGCAGAACCTTGCCGCACAGGGACCAGTGAAGATGCGCCTCACCCTCACGCCGCAAAACCTGCCGCCGGTCACCAGCTATAACGTCATCGCCGACTGGAAGGGCTCCGAGCATCCCGAGCAGGTCGTCATCGTCTCCGGCCATCTCGACTCCTGGGATCTCGGCACCGGCGCCATTGACGACGGCGCCGGCATCGTCGTCTCCATGCAGGCCATTCATCTGCTGCAGAAGCTCGGTATCCATCCCAAATGCACCGTACGCTTCATCGCCTGGATGGACGAAGAACAAGGCGGCGAAGGCGCGCAAACATATTCACAGGAACACGCAGCTGAGCTCGCCAACCACATCGGGGCGCTCGAATCCGACCTCGGCGCCGACCATCCCTACGGCATCACCGTCGCCGGCAAACCGGAGCTCTCGGCCTTTCTCAAGCCGGTAGGCCACGTGCTCGAGCCCATCGGAGCATCGACGCTCACGCCCAGCGAAGATGCCGGTGAGGACGTGAGCTTCCTCAAAGGCGTCCCCCAGTTCGCACCCACGCAGGACAGCCGCTTCTACTTCAACTACCACCACACCGCCGCTGACACCTTCGATAAAGTCGATCCCAAACTGCTGGGTGAAAACGCAGCCGTCATGGCCGTAGTCGCCTACGCCTTGGCTGACTCTTCAACACCGGCTCCCAGATAAAAAGCGCGGCGCCCTGAAAATCAAACTCGCTGGAGCGTGCATGGCATTACGGAAGGTCGGTTGGCTGCTAATGACTGCAGTGGCATATACAGCGCACGCGCAGGCTCCACAAGGCATCCCCAGAGAACTGGCCCGCGAACGCGCAGCCAATATCTCTGATGTGCGCTACTCGCTCCACTACACGCTGGTGGAGCACGGAGCACAGACCGAAGCCTCCGAAACCCTGCGCTTCGACTTGAAGAATCCGTCACAGCCATTGTTACTTGATTTCCGCGATGGACACGTAAGCACTCTCGCTCTGAACGGTGCAGCCATCGCTCCCGAAGACAGCAACGGCCACCTCATCCTGCCCGCACAGCATCTTCGCGTCGGCGAAAACACCCTCGAAGCCCATTTCACAGCAAATGTCGCACCCGCAGAAAAAGCCATCACCCGCTTTGAAGATCACGACGACGGATCGGAATACATCTACACCCTCTTCGTTCCCATGGACGCGAGCATGGCCTTCCCCTGCTTCGATCAGCCTGACCTGAAGGGAAAATTTCAGCTCACCATGACCGCGCCGGCAGCATGGACGGTGATTTCAAATACCGATGCGGTCGAGAAGCACACCCTCTCCGACGGTCAAACGCAAACCAACTTCGGCGAAACCCATCCCATCAGCGCCTATCTCTTCGCCTTCGCCGCGGGACCATTTGTGAAAGTTCATCCCGCCCCAGGCCTGCCCGGCATCTACGCTCGCAAGTCGAAGGCGCAGGCGGCCGAAAGTGAAGCGCCCGTCGTGCAGCAGACCGCCGCCGATGGCATTCGTTATCTCTCCACCTACTTCGCGCAGCCCTTTCCATTTCCAAAATATGACATGGTGCTCCTCCCCGGCTTTGCCTACGGCGGCATGGAGCACGCAGGCGCGACATTTTTACGCGAAGAGTCGGTGCTCTTCCGCACCGCGCCCACTGAGACGAATCTGATCAACCGGCAGATCCTCGTTCTGCACGAGCTCACCCATCAGTGGTTCGGCGACTTCACCACCATGCGCTGGTTCGACGATCTCTGGCTCAAAGAAGGCTTCGCGCAGTACATGGCCTACCAGACCCTCGCCTCGCTCCGCCCCAACGATGAAATCTGGAAGCGCTTCTACGAATCCATCAAGCCAGCCGCTTACGGAATAGACCGGACCCAGGGCACCACACCCATCTATCAGGACATTCCCAATCTCAAGGACGCGAAGTCTGCCTACGGAGCCATTGTTTATTCGAAAGCTCCCGGAGTCCTCAAACAGCTGGCCTTCGTCCTCGGCGAAGACAACTTCCGCAAAGGCCTGCAGCGCTACCTCTCCGCCCATCAATATGGCAACGCCGAATGGAGCGACCTCATCGGCTCCTTCGAATCTGTTTCCGGAAGATCACTCCACGACTGGGCAGACATGTGGATTCGCCATCGTGGTATGCCCCAGATAGATGTGGCATGGTCATGCAGCAGTCGCCAATTAACGAACGTGACTCTTTCGCAGCGTGACGGATTGGGCACGGATGCAGTATGGCCCATCGCCTCAGAGCTGCTGCTCGGATATCCCGACGGAAGCATGCAGACCATTCGCGCGCAATTAAACGCACGCAGCACAGTCGTCAGTGAAGCAGCAGGAAAGCGCTGCCCCGCATTTATCTTCGCCAACGATCACGACTATGGGTACGGCCTCTTCCTGCTCGACGAGCACAGCCGCGATTACGTCACGCAGCACATCGGCGCCATGCCCGGCGTCTTTGAGCGCACACTCCTGTGGGGATCGCTGTGGGACGGCGTGCGCACCGCCAGCTTTAGTCCTGAGAAATATGCCGGTCTCGCCTTGACCAACCTCCCGCAGGAACGCGACGAAGCCCTCACCGCCAGCATCGCAGCCCGCACACAAATCGCGATCCATCGCTACATGAGCGATGCTGCCCGCGCGCAATATACGGCAAAGCTCGAAGCCATGGCAGCGCAGCGCATGGTTGACGATCCCAGCAAAGATCTCCGCATTGTCTGGTTCCGCGCATTGAGCGGCCTCGGCGAGCAGCCGGCCGGCCGCGACGCACTGCGCGCCTTGCTCGACGGCACACTCGAGCCACCAGGCGTGCAGCTGCGCCAGCAGGACCGCTGGGGGCTGGTCACCGCGCTGATCGCCTACAGCGATCCTCATGCCGGCGAGATTCTTCAGGCCGAAGAAAAGCGCGATCCCTCCGGCGATGGCAGGAAGTACGCATATGCAGCCGAGGCTGCGCGCCCGGATGCGGCAACCAAGCAGCATTACTTCGACGACTATCTGCACAACCCGCAGCGGCAGGAGGACTGGATCGAAGGCAGCCTCGGCGCATTCAACTACTGGAACCAGTCGGCGCTGACCGAGGCCTATCTGCAGCCCGCGTTGGCTGCGTTGCCGCAGATCAAGCAGCAGCGGAAAATCTTTTTCCTCGTAGGCTGGCTGAATTCCTTCATCAATAGCCAGCAATCCCCGGCTGCGCAGCAGCAGGTCCACGACTATTTGAAAAGCAGCTCCCTCGACAACGATCTGCGCCTCAAGATCCTCGAAGCGCTCGATGAGCTCGACCGTACTGTGGCCATTCGGAAGAAATTCGTCACGCAGTAGAGATCGCAGGCGCTGGACGCAGCGCGGATGCAATCAACGCCGCTAGCAAAAAAGCTCCCGATGTGATGCAAAGGGCTGCGCTCAATCCCGAATGTTCTGAAACCCGCCCAATCAGATACGGCGCAGCTGCGCTGAAGACGCGGCCGATGTTGTAAACGAATCCCATCGCCGAGGCGCGCAGCGAAGCCGGAAAAAGCTCGCTCGCAATCACGCTGAAGCCGCTGAAGTATCCCGTGCCGAAAAAGCCCACCAGCGGCCCGATCACCAGCAGCGCATTGGGATTGCGCACAAACGCGAACAGCGGCACCAGTAGGGCCGCAATCACCAGATAAGTGATGTACGTATATTTGCGGCTGAATCGATCCGCGAGATATCCGAAAATTACATAACCGAGGAATGTGCCCACCTGCATCACAATCGTCCACGCGGAGGTGCGCACAATACTCAGCCCATGTCCGCCTTCTGCTGTCGGCATCGAAAGAAATCGCGGAGCCCAGGTAAATAGCCCCCAATACGCAAAGAGTGTCGCTGCATTCATCGTGGAGCAGATCAGCATGCTGTAGCCGAAGGCGCCGCGAAAGAGCTGGCGCGTCTGTGGCCGTTCCTTATGTTCCGCACGCCATACCTCCGGCTCGCGAAGCCCGCGCCGCACCCACAGCGCAACCAGCGCAGGAACGATGCCCGCAAAGAAAACAGCGCGCCAGCCGAACCGCGGCATCACCAGCGCCACCACCGCTGCGCCTAGCGCATAGCCAATCGCCCACGAGCTCTGCACCAGCGCCAGAGCCTTCCCGCGATGCCGCTCAGGCCATGTCTCCGCCACCAGCGCCGCGCCTGAAGCCCACTCCCCGCCCATGCCCAGGCCCAGCAGAATGCGGCACAGCATCAGCTGCGTGGCCGAATGCGTGAGCCCGCACAGCGCCGTCGATATGGAGTACACAAGAACGCTCAGCGTCAAAGCCCGCGCCCGTCCGCTGCGGTCGGCAAACCATCCGAAGCCGATGCCGCCCACGGCAGCGGCAATCAGCGTCACTGACACCATCGCGCCGCTCATGGCAGCCGACAGATGCAGCTCCTTCTGCACCTGCCCTAGCACCAGCGCGTAGAGCATCACATCCATGCTGTCCAGCATCCAGCCCAGCGATGCCGCCAGCAGCGTACGTTTCTGCTCGCGCGAAGCTTCTGTCAGCCAGCCGTAGATGCCGTTCAAAGAAGCTCCTGTGGATTGCAGAGAATGCTCTGAATGTACCCGATGCTTCGAATCGCGCGGCTTAAAAAAGAGTCGCGAACTGCACAGACGAAGCTATCCCCGCCCGCGCAGCCGGTTAATTAGCCGCCGGTCCCGCTTCGATGGCCGCCCTTCCGGCAGTGATTCGAAACTCTGCAGCGCCTTTCGATCTTCGGCCAACTTCATGCGTGCCACGCGGCTGGCATCGGTCTCGCGATAGAGCGTCTGCGCCACTGCAGCCGGGCCGCGCACCTCGCTGAGCAGCAGCACTTCTACTTCGAAGTCGCCGCCTTCGTTCTTCACCCGCAGCATGTCGCCCACGCGCACCTCGCGCGACGGCTTGGCCAGCTGGGCATTCGAAACAATCCTTCCCAGCTCGCAGGCCCGCGCCGACAGCGCACGCGTCTTGAAGAAACGCGCTGCCCACAACCACTTGTCCATCCGTACAGAATTCATGACTCGCTCAATACAAAAGATACGGCTTGCGCTTCTCTTCGAAATCATGCAGCGACTGCTGCCAATCTTCATCGATGCGCTCAGGATCGCGCCCCGCGAGGAGATCGCTGAGCACGGCATGATTCGCCAGCAGCGTGTCGATCTTGCCCAGCTGATACTGATCGCCATACAGCTTGCGGAGCGCAGTCGCAATCTCCAGCCCCAGCTCCGGCGCGTCAATCTCATTGCGATTTGTCACCGTCAGCTCCACTCCATGGCAAAGCTGTCCGGCATACGGATACGGAGCCTCCGGAGTAAAGCTCACCGGCGTAAATCGTATACCGGGCAGCGTCCGCGCGTTCAACGCGTGTGCCAGCGTAGGGCCATCGATCCACGGTGCGCCTGCCTGCTCAAACGGCGTGTCCGTCCCGCGGCCGACAGAAACATTCGTCGTCTCAATCAGCCCCAGTGCCGGATATAGCATCGCCGCCCGCGTGCTGCGCAAATTCGGTGAAGGATTCGTCCAGCTGAAACCCGTGTCGTCAAACCAGTCGCCGCGCTGCCATCCTTTCATCGCCACCACCGTGAGCGGAGCATGCAGCTTCAGCTCGGAATTCAGATACCTCGCCAGCTCGCCCAGCGTCATCCCATGACGAACCGGAATGGCAGCAACATCAACGTAGCTATCTCGATCCGCATCCGACAACGGCCCCTGCACGAACGAACCCCCAATCGGATTCGGGCGGTCGAGCACCACAATCTCCGTCCCCGTCTGCGCCGCCGCTTCGAGAAAATATCGGACAACCGTCTCGTACGTATAGAAGCGAACCCCCACATCCTGCAGATCGACGATCACCGCATCGAGACTTCGCAAAGTGTCCAGCGCCGGACGTCGCTGCGCTGCTGTCCCATAAAGGCTTACCACCGGCAGCCCAGTCGCTGCATCCGTCGAATTTCCAATGCCTTCCTTATCCAGCGCCCCTGCAATGCCATGCTCGGGACTGAACAGCGTCTTCAGTTCCAGCCCTGGAATAGCCTGCTTGCCGTCATGGAGAAGTACGTCGATGGTTCGGCGTCCCACTGCATCGAGCCCCGTCTGATTTGTAAGCAGACCCACACGCAGTGTCCCGCCATGCTTCGCCGCCAGCTGTGCCAATGGCTCGAAATGTTCTTCCTCGAGCACATCGATGCCCGTCGCAACCGCGCCATTGCGATCCGCTCTGTGCCGCATGCCGGCAATCGACTCGTTATAGCCGGTAAGCTTCGCGATGAGCTTGCCATCGTCCGCACGTACGCCCACCGCAGTTGCCGCCGCAGTGGCAATCGCCGCCCGAACCGCCGTGATGCCGGTCGGGCCATTGGGATAAACCGCATTCGCCATGACGATCACGTATGTATCGCTGGTCGGATCGATCCACAGCGAAGTACCCGTAAATCCCGTATGCCCGAATGACCCCGCCGGAAACAGCTCGCCGCGATTGCTTGAATACGGCGAATCGATATCCCACCCCAGCCCGCGCAGCGCCGTGGCCGTAGCCGGCTGTTCCGGCGTGGTCATCTTTTCGAGCGTGAGCTGGTTGAGTGGAAAGCGGCTCGGCCTTCCCGCAAGCCGGTCCAGCAGATTCTGCGCATAGATGGCGACATCGCCTGCCGTGCTGAAAAGTCCCGCATGTCCGGCCACACCGCCCATCCGCCGCGAAGTCGGATCGTGCACTACACCGCGCAGCATCACTCCATGATCGAACTGCGTCGGCGCAATGCGGTCATGCCAGCTCTCCGGAGGAAGAAAGCGTGAGTACCTCATTCCCAGCGGCTGCGCAATATTCCGCGAGTAATATTCATCGAGTGTCATGCCCGAAAGCTTCTCCACCAGCGCACCCAGCGTGATGAAGTTGAGATCACTGTAACGAAACTGCACGCCCGCCGCAGTCACCGGCGCAATCTCGAAAGCGCGGTGCAATCCCTCCTGCTTCCCCTCCCACACATCTGCAAGGGACAAATCCGCTGGCAAGCCCGAGTAGTGCGTGAGCAGCTGGCGAATCGTAATATCCTGCTTGCCATTAGCCGCGAACTCCGGCAGATATTTCGCAACCGGATCATTGAGCAAAAAACGTCCCTGCTGATACAGCTCCATCACCGCAGGCGCAGTCGCCAGCACCTTGGTCAAGGACGCAACATCGAAGACCGTGTCCTCGGTCATCGGCTCCGGATGCTCCAGCAGCGCGCGATGCCCATACGCCCGACGAAAGACCACATGCCCGCCATGGCCCACAATCACCACGGCGCCGGGAAACTTCTTCGCGGCCATGCCGTCCTCGACGATCCGGTCGATCACAGAAAACTTCTGCCCCGCAACCGCCTTCGTTTGACCGCAAGCTAAGGGCAAAATGACCAGCGAGACAATGAGCAGCTTCATAAAGCGATCGACGCGAGTCATGAAACAGGCGGCTCCGGAATGAATTTCTTCTTGGGAAAAATTCTGCTCGCCGTCCAGCCCAGGAAGAAAGTGAACAGCGAACCGATCAGCACGAACCACGTCCACGCAATTTTTGGAAAGACAAAATGCACCGCGCCCAGCCGCAGCAGCAAGGCATGAGGCTGCCTCCACAGAAAAAGGTTCACGGCCAGGCCGCCGATCATCCCGGTCATCGCTCCCGCCTCCGTCGAGCTGCGGCTCAAAGTGCCCAGTAGAAAAACACCCAGCAGCGACCCATAAGCCACTGACGCGATCGACAACCCTACCTCTACCACATGTCCCCCGCCGCGCGACAGCAGCGCCAGCACGAACAGCAGCATCGCCCAGAACACCGTCATGAGCCGCGACAGGCGATTGCGGTCGCGCTCATCCGACTCCGGCTTCCACTGCAGATAAAAATCCACCATGCTGCTCGAGCTGAGTGAGTTCACAGCGGCGCTCAGGTTCGACATCGCCGCCGCAAGAATCGCCGCGACCATCAGCCCGGCAATGCCGCGCGGCATCCTCTCCACGATGAACAACGGAAAGATGCGGTCGGGACTGGACGCAGCAACAGCGTTCGCCGCGCCGCCATAGAAAAAGTAAAGCCCGGTACCGATGGCGAGAAAAAGCACAAACTGCACCAGGATTGCCAGCCCGCTGCTCAGCAAAGCAATCCGCGACTCGCGCAGATTTTTCGCCGCCAACAGCCGCTGCACCATAAGCTGATCCGTGCCGTGGCTGGCCATGGTGAGAAAGCAGCCGCCCAGAACTCCTGCCCAGAATGTATAGGTGGTCGTGAGTCCGAATCCAAAATGAAAGATCGTGGTCTTCCCCGCTGACGCAGCCATGCTGTGGATCGAGCCCCATCCGCCAGGCACGAGCCGCCCCAGCGTGATGACTCCGACAATCGTCCCCGCCACGTACAGGCCCATCTGCACCACATCGGTCCAGATCACCGCTGCCATCCCGCCCTCGAGTGTGTACACCAGTGTCAAAGCGCAAATGATGGCGATCGAAACCACGTCGTTCGCGCCGATCGCGATGCCCACCACAATCGAAACCGCAAAGACTCGCACCCCCTCCGCGGCGGCCCGCAAAAAGAGAAACAGAAACGCCGTCAGCGTGTGCAGTCTCGGCCCGAAGCGCTCGCCGATCACCTCATAGGCGGTCAACAGCTCGCCGCGAAAATAGCGCGGCAGAAAGAGAATGCACACCGCGATGCGCCCCAGCAGATATCCGAAGACGATCTGCAGAAATCCCCAGTCGCCTGTGAACGCGAGACCCGGCACGCTGATGATCGTGAGCGTGCTGGTCTCGGCAGCAACGATAGAAAGCGCAATCGCCCACCACGGAATCCGCCGGTCGGCGAGAAAGTAGTTCTTGAGCGATCGATCCTTGCTGCGAAAGCGCAGTCCGAAGAGAGTGATGGCCGCCAGATAAATCGCCACCACCCACAAATCCATCGCGCTCAGTCGGTGCGCATGGTTCGCGTCCCACAGGCCCAAATCTAGTTCCCCTGCGCCGCAGGAATGCCCATCTCATCCGGCGCCGGCAGCTTGTGATGGTCGTGCCACGCCTCGCGCGCCTCTCTGAAGCGCGCGCTTCGCTCGACCCACAGCTGCATCGCCAGGTCATAACGCACCAGCACGTTCTGCAGCCAGTAAGGCCGGTTCTCGCGCAGCCACAGATCGGAGAACCCCAGCCGCGTATACCCATAGCCGTCGCGCACATCTTCGCAAAGGCCATTGTTGCCGGAGATCGTATAGAGCTCGCTGCCAATGTGCTTCGCGTTCGCCGCATCGCTCTGCCGCGCATACGCCTGCCGGTAGAGTCCGGCAATCGTATCCGCGGTCTCGAATTTCTGCCCGATAAAGTCCAGCTTGCGCGCCCCCAGCTCCATCCCGTCGATCGCATCTGTCTCTCGTAAAGAACCCGCGGCCCGCGCCTGCGCCAGCAACGTAATCGCGCGCTCCGCATGCATCCGCATGTCATGCAGCAAAGGACGCAGCTCCGAAGCCATCGCCTGCCCTTCCGTGCTCCACGGATCGGCCCAGAATAATGCGTCCGTCGACTCCCTCACCTTCGATTGATCGAGCGACTCATAGATCGCGATCAGCTCGCGCTGCGCCTGATCGATATTGCCGCTCGCATCGCCATGGAAGACCTTGCCGTACGCCTGCTGGAATTGCTGCATGTCGCTGCTGCCCGGCTGCCACGCTGCTGCCGCTCCAAACAGCACCCCATACCAGTCTTCTTCGAAGAGTCCCTCGCCGTCGTCGTTCCAGATCGTATTCAGCATGCCCGTGCTTTTCGCGGCCTGCCCGTCGCGCACGAATCCTTGAATATTGCGCAGCGCATAGTCGTTGTCGGGATAAACGCGATTCCAGTTGTTCACGCCCGGAGCCACCCACGTCTCCATCCCCGCGTCAACATAAGGCTTCAGCCAGCGCGCGAATCCGTCCGGCTCCGGATCATATGTCCACGCAACAGCGATCATGTCCTTCGGCAGCCGCTTCACCTCCGGAGGATCGTTCATCGCGATATCGCCCCAAAACAACAACCGCCGATGCAGCGGCGAAAGCCTGTCGTGAATCTGCAGCAGAAAATCCACATACGTCGCGCCCAGTCCCTTTGCATCGACAACCGCCTTCGTCTGCCCCTTGCCCAGATCGGCCGTCTCGTCTGCGCCGATATGCAGAAACGGTGCCGGGAACACCGCCGCTATGTCGCCGAACCACTGGCCGATCAGATCGAGCGAGCCCGGCTGCCCCGGAGCCAGAACATTGCCGAATGGCGTCTCCGCAAGCGGTGCGTACTGCTCATACTTGAGCACGTGGTGCAGATGCCCGAAGGCCTCCTGCTCGGGAATGATCGTCACGTGATACGGCTTGGCATACTCGACCAGCGCCTTCACATCGTCCGAGCTCATGCTCCCGCCCGGCAGCCCGGGCACAGGATTCGATGGATACTGCAGTGTGTTCTCAAAATACGGCGAGTACACATTCATCTTGTAAGCCGCCAGCGTCCGGATCTGCCGCTTCTGGTAGTCGAGCGTCGGCAACGGCCCGCGCGACAGATCATCGGAGATGCCCCGGTACTGCATCGCCGGCCAGTCACGAACCACGGCAAGCTGCAGCGTCGCCGAGCTCCCGCTGCCCGTCACCATCTGCTTCACCGTCTGCGCTCCGTAGAAAACCCCCGCAGCGCTATCGCCAATCACCGCGAGCCCCTTGCCTGCCGGGACAATCGCGTATCCTTCGTCATGCATCACCGCGTCGAACTGCACATCCGCCTGCGCCAGCAGCTTCGCAGCGCGGCTCGACTGCTTGCGCAGCAGCTCAATGGAAATGCTTGAGTGCCCATGCGCCACGCTGACATTAAGATCTTTGAACCAGCCGGACAGATTTTCTGCGGCAAAGCGATCCTCCGCCTCCGAATCGCCGGAGACCGAAACTCCATGATCGAGGCTCACCACTTCGCGGAGGGAATACTCGCGCGGCATAGGCACCAGAGCCGGAACCTTGGAGGTTGCCGCAGTAGATTGTGCCAGGGCAGTGTGCGAAGAGACAGCGCCTGCGAAGGTGAGAAGAAAAATCGGAAGACATACGGCACGCGAGATTGGAGAGAGGATTCGCCGGGCAGTTCTCATTTGCTCCTATCGTAGCAACGAACCGCACGGCGCAGATTCGAACCCGGATCTCGTCCCCAGAAACGTTACTTCTTCTTGCCGTCCTGCGCTTTCTGGTCTTGGGCCGCCTGCTTCTCCGTAAGCTTGTCCAGTTCCGACTGCATCTGCTGAATCCATCCCGCCGTCTCACGCTCCAGCGTCGTTTCCGTCTGGTCGACCAGCAGATCGATGTTCCTCCGCCTCGTCTTTTCCCAGGGCGAAAGACCCTTCCACCACGATTCGATATTCCTCAAATTCGTCAGAGCAATGTTGTATTGAACGATCGAGTTGTCCACCTGGTCGGTCTGCAGCTTCGTGGTCACAGCTGTCGCGATAGCGGTCGTCAGTGCGACCCACACATCCATCCTGATAGCCGCCAGAAACGTACCCGCGCCTCCAACAAGGAGTACCCAGCGTTCCAGGAATTTCAGCTGCTTGTATAACGTCGCGACCTTGTTAACGAGGTATTTGATCTGGTTATCGATGCGATTAACTAGATATTCCTCCGCAGTAAGAAGCTTCACTTCTGAAGCGTACCTTTGGGAACAAGTCTTGGCCGCTTCGATTTCAGCCTGCGTAGGCTCTTTGGGTTTCTTTTTTTTGTTTGTCTTTTCGTACTTTTCATCTGGCCGCAGAGGAAGGCTGCTTTTATTCACTTCGCTTTGAGTCAGGTTGGACGTGATATCGGTAAGCTTCGCAGAGAGCTTTGATTGCGCGGAAAGCTTTCCGCATTGCACGGCGCTATAGGCCCCTGACCGCATGCGGTAGCGGAATATCTCACGCTTCGTGGCCTCGGCTGCAGCCCGGTAAAGTATCCACTTATTGCCCTCGCGAAAGCGGCTGCTAAAACCGGAAAGGATGGAGATTGCAATGGGTACCAGCACCATAAAGATGTGCAGAATTCCATAACCATTCCATTTCGGTATCAAAAAAGTACTCGACAGCCACGAGCGAAATCCCACAGGTAAAGCACTTTGTGAAATCAGTACGGCCAGGAGCGCTGCCAGCACCGCCAGTCTCAGAATCCACCTTTGCAGTCGCTGAAATTGTTTTTGTTTTTCTACAGCAGCAACGTCTAAATCGTCATATCTGCACCACGCATCCGCCAGCACATCTCCCGGGAGTTGAATTGGCGCAGACAACACCCGCGCTTGATCGTCTACATGGTCATCGAGAGACAGAGGGAGCGGCGACGCAGTATCCAGAATCTCGCGCAGATCAGGATCCGTTTTTCCAATATCCCCTGTAGCATCGTCAGGCTGATTGACGATGTTCACGATACTGTCGCTCAGCCCGCCCACTCCCTGCAAAATCACGATCGGCCATTGGCGGCGTGCGCAGCGTAATAACGCAGCCTTTTCTATATCCCCGCCGCCGCATAAAAGCACAATGACAGGCTTCTCCCCGGTCGCACCACCTTTGGCAAGTCCCGCAACAATGTTTAACCGGGATGTGGCTGAATCCGTCCATTCCGCCGGCATCTTCACAATTTGGGGATGATTGGTGTCATACTTTGCGGCGTCGGATGCGAGGATGCCAAGTAGAGGGGGCACATCATCCATCTGCGCCGCAGCCTGGCCCATCTGTGCCGCTAATCCATCTCCGGCCCCGTCATCGACGATGAGCGCATTCGCCATCTTCGCCACCGGAATCAACGCCCGCGCAAAAAGAGAACGCACTCGTGCCGCAACCGATGGATCGGTAATACCATCGAAGTTGCCAAGCAGAAGGAATATTGCGTTGAATGAAAGGGCAATCTTATCCGCAACTTGTTGGGGTGTGTCGGTGGCTTGAACTTCAATCAGATTCGGCAAACTCATAGCTCGCTCTCAAGGGACGGCAAAGGTTAGCACGAAGGCTGACGGCGCTGAAAGACAAATTCAACGGCACTCGCCGCAGACTCAGGCCTATCAAAGGGCAATAGTGCGGCAAGGGAAGAGACGATGATCATAGCCCTGGTGGGACGCCGTATCGATGCACCCAACACCGCAGCTCCAGTCTTTCCCGGCAGCTCCATCGAGCCTGTTCACGAGCGCATCCGTGAGTTGTTCAAAGATCAGAAAGCCACGGCTATGGTCTGCTCCGCAGCCTGCGGAGCAGATCTCATTGCTCTTCAAACCGCCGGAGAGCTCGGCATTCGCAGGCTCGTGATACTTCCCTTTGCGCCTGAACGCTTTCGCGAAACATCCGTCGTCGACCGCCCCGGAGACTGGGGTCCGCTCTTCGACCAGGTCATCGCCGAGGTAAACGCCACGGGCGGCCTCGTCGACCTCGACCTGCCTTCTGGCGATGATGATTCCTACGTCATCGCCAACCGCGCCATCATTGAAGAATCTCTCGATCTCTCCGAATCCACAGGAGAGCCAATCGCTGCGGTTCTCGTCTGGAACGGCATCTCCCGCGGCCCAGGCGACGTCACCAACGCCTTCGGTGACGCCGCGCGGGCCCGCGGCTGGAAGGTGCTCGAGATCAGCACGCTCTAGCACGGAGCTCCCGAAGCCCCGTAAGAACTCGCCTCTCGATACCGCGCCAACAGCTCATCCACTTCCGCATATCCCGATGGATAGACGATTCCCCTCGGCGAAGCTCCCGCCTCCAGCAGCAGCCGCACCGACTCCGGCGTGCGCAGCCTCTTCCAGTACGAATCCACACAAGCTCTTACCGCCAGAGCCAGAGGCGTGCGCCCCCGCGCGTCCTGCGTATCCACAGGACATCCCTTCTCAATCAGCAGCTTCACCGTGGCATGCCGCGCGCGCCACGCCGCTACGTGCAGCGCCGTGCTGTTCTTAGCGACCTCGAAATACCCATCGCCTTCTTTGTAGAGCTCACCCACATCCACGCCCAGGTCGAGTAGCCGCCGCACACCTTCCGTATTTCCGGTTCCCGCAAACTCCGCCAGCAGGTGGCCGCCTTCAGCTTTCAACGCTCGCACCAGCTCCGGCTCCCGCTCCACGATGGCCCGAATCCCCGCTTCATCGTTCCGCGCGCAAGCCGCAATCAGAACATCCACGCCCTCAAGCGCAATCGGAATACCCCGCCGCTCCAGCGACGCCAGCACATCGCCGCGCCCGCGCCGCGCAGCAATCGCCGTTCCTGAACGGTCATCGCGCCCGCTCACCAGCGAAGGATCGCCCCCATGATCCAGCAGCATGTCGATGATCTCGATTCCGTTATCCCGTCGCAGTGCATGATGCAGCGGCGTGTTATTCCATATCGTCCCGCGATTCGGATCGGCGCCGCGCTCCAGCAGGTATTTCTGCCCTTCATAATCGTGCCAGTCGGCCTTGCGCACCAGCAGCGTCGTGATGCCCTGCTCCTTCAGCTTGCCGCTCTCGACCAGGATTTTCATCACCGTGTTGTCGTAGGTCTCTGACACGTGGTAAGCCGTCTCACCATCGTTCGGATCGCCGCCACGCTCCAGCAGCAGCCGCGTCATCTCCGCATTCTGCGCCAGTCCCGCAACCCCATACATCGAGCTCTCCCAGTGAGAGCTCGGCTGCCCCGTCTCATCCCACCAGCCGGTATTCACATCTGCGCCAGCATCCAGCAGCGCTTCGGCCGCGCGCACAAAGCCCGCGGAGCGAGTGCGATCAAACTTCAAATACCGCGAGAAGCAGAGATAGCAGAGCGCATCCCATCCATACGGACCGCCCTTCGCCGTTGCCAGCTTCGCGTCAGCTTCCAGAAACCTCCGCACATCCGCATCATCCCCGAGCACAGCCGCCGTGTAGATGTTGCTCGCCGCCAGTTCCGGATGCTCGGCCAGCATCGCCTGCGCAACCTCCAGCGTTCCCGAAGCATGCCAGTCACCTACCGGCACAGACGCAGCGATAAGAAATGCTGAAACCGGATCAACAGGCCCGGCATTCTTGCGGCTCAACTCTTCAATGCGCTTGGAAAACTTCGGCCAGCTATCAAAGCCATGTTGCCGCGCCAGAATCAGCTGAGCATCCGTCAGCAGCACGCGCGACTGCAATATCTCTGCGTCACTCTGCTTATGAAAGCCCGGGATATGCTCCCGGAACAACGGGATCAATCCGAAATCGAGCGGCTTGGGTTGTTGAGCGAGATTCTTGAAAGACCGGAGAAGGTCTTTGGCCTGATTCTTGTACTGCTCCAGGCTGGGACGGGACGGAAGTTCCTTGACGTGTTTCACACGAAGCTCCTTTCAATGCTTGCCTGGAGTCCGCACAAATCAGGCTGGAAAGAAGATTCGTAGTCTTCGTCGAATTGGAAGGTGGGCACGGCCCTTTCCGCGGACTGGATGCGCCCTTCGCGCTGGAACCAGCCTAGCGCCAGCCCTCGAATCGCGTCAATCGCACAGAGACCTGGGGCCTTATTCGGTAGGTACTTTTCGAAGTTTGTATATGCACATCAGAGCTTTGTGTCAGGGCACGGCTTTACCGGGGTCCCCGGCGCGCCTGACGTTGGCGCGACGGGGTGGTTAGCCGTGCCGTAACGGCCACGCAGAATACGGGGCTTTAGCCCCTGCATATCAAACTCATCGCCAGGTCGAACCAGACTCCGCACACCCACTCCGTTAAGTAAGATTGATCAAGTGCAGCCGCTCCTCGAAGTCGAGAACCTCACCATCCGCTTCGCCGCGACAGAAGCGGTGAGCAACCTGAACCTCCGCATCGAAGCCGGACAGGTCCTCGGCCTCGTCGGCGAATCAGGCTCCGGAAAGTCCGTCACCGCGCTCGCCATCATGCGCCTGCTCGATGCCTCGGCGCACATCGAAGGCGCCATTCGCTTCGCCGGTAGCGGTTCGCCCATCGATCTCCTCGAGCTGGCTCCCGAAGCCATGCGCAAGCTGCGCGGCAGCGATATCGCCATGATCTTTCAGGAACCCATGACCGCGCTGAATCCCGTGCTCTCGGTCGGCGAGCAGATCGCCGAAGCCATCCGCGTGCATCATCCGCGCAAATCCCGGAGGCAGGTGCGCGACGAGGTGCTCGCGTCGATGGAGGCCGTGGCCCTCCCCGACCCCGCGCGGCGATACAGTGATTACCCGCACCAGTTTTCCGGAGGCCAGCGCCAGCGCATCATGATCGCCATGGCCATCGCCAACCGCCCGCGTCTTCTCATCGCCGACGAGCCCACCACCGCCCTCGACGTCACTGTGCAGAAGCAGATTCTCGAGCTCTTGGCTGACCTGCGCAGCCGCTTCGGCCTCACCATGCTCTTTATCTCGCATGATCTCGCCGTCGTCTCTCAGGTCGCTGATCGAGTGGCCGTCATGCGCCACGGATTGCTGCTCGAGGAAGCATCGCGCGAGGCCGTCTTCCGCAATCCTGCCCACCCCTACACCCGCGCCCTGCTCGGCTCAATCCCCACTATGACCACCGACATCGCGAAACCATTGGCAACATTGGACCGCGGCGCCAATCCCGGAAATCTGCCCCTGCGTGAGGTTACTTCAGGCCACTGGGCGCGTATCGCGCAGTAACCAGCGGCCGGGTAGCCGCGGCCTTTGATCTTTTCATCCAAGCCTGCAGAGAATAGATTGGGAGAAGCCCTCATTCCCCCTTCGCCGATACCCGACCCCATGCGCGCCCTCATCATCTCCGACATCCACGCCAACCTCGAGGCGCTGCAGGCAGTTCTCGCTCAGGCTCCCGAGCACGACGCGGTGTGGAACCTCGGCGATGTCGTCGGCTACGGGGCAAATCCCAACGAAGTGATCGACCAGGTCCGGGGGCTCGGCCAGATCTTTGTCCGCGGCAATCACGATCGCGCCTGCAGCGGCATGAGCGGGCTCGAGGATTTCAATCCCATTGCCGGTCGCGCCGCCCGCTGGACCCGCTGCGTGCTGTCCGCCGAGCATACTGACTGGCTGCGCCAGATTCCCATCGGCCCCATCATGCCCGATGGCCCCCAGGTAAGCTGCGCGCACGGCTCCCTGCTCGATGAAGACGAGTACGTCATCACCGTCCGCGATGCGCTGGGCCCATTGCGCAGCGCCAAGACCCGCATCAACTTCTTCGGTCACACCCATCTGCAGGGCGGCTTCGCCACCGATGGCCGCGAATGGTTTCGGCTTCACCCGCAATACGGTTCGCGCAGCGAGGCCGAGCAGTGCGAAATGCAGCTGAATCAAAGCGGACGCTACCTCATCAATCCCGGATCGGTCGGCCAGCCCCGCGACGGCGACTGGCGCGCCGCCTTCGCCATCTACGACGACGCTCTGATGACCGTAACTTTCTGCCGCGTCCCCTACGATGTGCAACAGGCACAGTTACGAATTGTCGACGCTGGACTTCCCGACCGCCTCGCTGCCCGCCTGCGCGAAGGCCGTTAAAGTTCGCCTAGTAACCCGCCATAAATCTCGTTCATTCAAGGCCCTGTGTCAGGGCACGACTTCACCGGGGTCCCGGCGCGCCTGAACTTGGCCCGATGGGGCGGTGAGTCGTGCCGTAAACAATCCGAAATCGACCAGGCTTCAGCCCCTGTGTAGATTGTGGCCACTCGTTCAGAGGTTCCATAAAGCCGGGTGCCCCACATCTCGCCTCTGAGATGTGGGATTCCGGCGCGCCAACAACACCTCTCCGGAGTTACATTGCTTGGTATGACTTCCCGCGCCATGAAATTCGTCGTGTGCTTTTTTGCCGCTCTCACCCTCTGCATCGCACCCGCCCAACTGCCGGCGCAGCCGCACTCCGCTCTACAGATTTATTTCATCGATGTTGAAGGCGGCCAGTCCACGCTCTTCGTCACCCCCGAGCACAAATCCCTGCTCATCGATACCGGCTGGCCCGGCAACGAAGGCCGCGATGCCGATCGTATTGTCGCCGCAGCGAAGAAAGCCGGCCTCGAGCGCATCGACTACGTGCTGCTAACCCACAACCACGAGGACCACACCGGCGGCGTTCCTCAACTCGTCGCCAGGATTCCCGTAGGCACCTTCATCGATCACGGCCCCAATCGCGAAACCACCGACAAAACCACGGTGGAGATCGCCGCCGCGTATCAAAAGGTCCTCGCCGAGGGCCACTACGGCCACATCATCCCTAAACCCGGAGACACGCTTCCCATCCTGCACGCAGAAGTCATCTCGTCTGACGGCAATCTCATCGCGCAGCCGCTGCCCGGCGCAGGCCAGCCCAATGAATTTTGTGCACAGTCAGAAAAGCGCCCCGCCGATCAGACCGAGAACGCCCGTTCCCTCGGCGTCCTCATCACCTTCGGCAAGCTGCGTATCCTCGACCTCGGCGATCTCACCTGGGACAAAGAGATGGAGCTGATGTGCCCCAACAACAAGCTCGGCCACATTGACCTCTTCATCGTCTCCCATCACGGATGGAGCCAGAGCAGCAGCCCGGCGCTGGTCTACGCCATCACCCCGCGCGTCGACATCATGGACAACGGCGCAAAGAAGGGCGGATCGACCTCCACGCTCCAGACCATCAACAAAACGCCCGGCCTCGAAGACCTCTGGATGCTCCACTACTCCGAAGAAGGCGGCCCCGCAAATAACGTCGACGCCGCACGCATCGCCAATATCCAGGGACCGGATGCGGGAAATTACTTCAAAGTCACCGCGTATCGAAACGGAGCCTTCGAAGTCTTCAACTCCCGCACGGGAGCAACAAAGAAGTACGCAGCGAAATAACTTAATTAGTTAATGGACCAGTGGGTGCCCCACGTCTCGATTCTGAGATGTGGGATTCCACCAACCTTACGAGGAAAAGGCTTGTATCAGGGCATGGCTTTAGCCGTGCCGAAACGCCAGCAATGAACGAGGGCTTTAGCCCCCGCGCATCATCCCATATCCTTCAACACCGCCATGGCCGCATTGCGCCCATTGATCCCAATCACCGACCCACCAGGATGCGTACACGCCCCGCAAAGGTAAACACCCTCCATCGGAGTCCGCGCACTCAACCGCTTCGACCACATGTACTGCGGCAGACATTCGCCCTGAAAGATATGCCCGCCGGTGAGGCCAACTTTCTCTTCAATATCCGGAGGCCCGAGCACCTGCGCATCGATCACCGCATCGTCAATATTGCTGCAGTATCGCCCGATCGACTTCAGCGCCAGCGCACGCACCTCGGCCCGCCGCGTCTCCCAGCTTCCATCGGCAAAGCGATACGGCACATACTGCGCAAAAACGCTCATCGTATGCTGCCCTTCCGGCACCACCGTCGCGTCGTGCACGCTCTGGAAATAAATCTCGCACCACAAATGCTCGGCCAGCTCACCGCGCTTCGCTGCGGCATAGCCCATCTTCCATTCCTCTTTCGTCAGCGGAGCATTGATCTGCCCAAAGTGGTGCGGCCTCGGCATGCCCGGCCGCGCAAGAAAATTCGGGAGCTCGCGCAGCAGCACATTCAGCTTCACCGTGCAGCCCTCAATCGGCACCGACTCCACCTGCCCGCGCCACTCAACATCCGCCGCATGGTTCAGCATGGATAAAGTCCGGCGTGGATCGGCATTCGATATCATCACCGGCGCCGCAATCTTCTCGCCGCCTTCAAGCAGCACACCTTCGCCGGGAAGTATCTGCGCCACCGGAACGCCCGCCGCAACCACCGCCCCGGCCTCGCGCGCCGCATCGCAGAGAAAGAACGAGACCATCCCCATCCCGCCCTTTACATATCCCCACATGCCCGGCATCCCGCCCAGCCGCCCCGACGAATGATGGAAGCGAATCGAGGCCGTGCCCGCATCGAACGGGCTCGCATTCGTCCCGATCACCCCCTGCCCCAGATACGCCGACTGCAGCCTATCGTCGGTGAGGTATCGCTCGACGAACTCCGCCATCGACCAGTCGAAGAGCACATGCCGCGCCTCGTCATCATTGCCCAGCCGCGCATCGATCTGCTCCGTTGTGGGCGCGTTGCCAATCCACAGATCGCCTTCTCCCGCCGGTCGCAGCGCATTGCGCAGCCTGCGAATCAGATCGCTCATCGCGCGCCATCCTTCGACATCGCTGGGAGCAAACGCGCGAATCTCCTCCTCGCACAGCTCGTCGTCGTCCCACAGCTGCACGCTCGACCCGTCAAGAAAGGGCACGAACAATCCATTCACCGCCGGCGACCACACAAAGCCTCGCTCCGGCAGATTCAGCTCTTCAACGATCAGCGGATGCAGCAGCCCCGCCAGATAAGCGCAAGGCGACATCTTCACGCCTGGAAACGGCTCCTCGATGGTGCACGCGCCGCCCACGCGCTCGCGGCTCTCGAGCACCAGCACACGCTTGCCCGCCCGCGCCAGATACGTCGCGCACGCCAGCCCGTTATGCCCCGCGCCCACAACAATGGCGTCCCACTTGCGCGTTGCAAGCTCACGAATAGGAGCAGGAAGTCCGATCTGGCCAAGAACAGCGGCGGTGGGCGAAGCAGCGTAGGTCAAAGAGCCTATCTCCGAAAGGACAGTATCTATGAATCGCCGCTAAGATGAAAAACCAGAGTCGCTCCTGGCCTCGCGTCAGGTAGCGAAATACTTTCCCATGCGAGATGATGTTGCGATGACTTCAAAGATGAACCGGCGGAGATTTGTAAGAACCATGGCCCAGGGAATCGCAGTAGCACCCTTGGCGGCACACGGCTGGAACGCACTTGCACAGGGGCAGCCATCCATCATGTTCGCAGGCACGCAGACCAAAGCCGGCAGCAAGGGCATCTACGCCTATCAGTGGGACAGCACCGCGGGAACGCTCAAGCAAATCGGCCTCGCTGCCTGGGCCGACAACCCCACCTTCCTGGCCTTCTCGCCGGATCACAAATACCTCTACGCCGCCAACGAAATCGACACCTTCGGCGGCGCCAAAAGCGGAGGCGTCAGCGCCTTCTCCGTTGAAGGAACCTCCGGCCAGCTCAAGTTCCTGAATGCCGTGCCCGCCGAGGGCTTCGGCACCTGCCACGTCGCCGTCGACAACACCGGCAAATCCGTCTTCTGCGCCAACTACAGCAGCGGCAGCGCCGCATCCTTCAAGGTCGAGCCCGACGGCAGCCTCAGCCAGCCCCTCTCGCATTTCCAGTACACCGGACATGGCCCCGACAAGGACCGCCAGGAAGGTCCCCACGCGCACCGCGTAACCGTATCGCCTGACAACCGCTTCCTGTTCGTCAACGATCTCGGCCTCGACTGCATTCACATCTACAAGCTCGATGCGGCGACCGCCGTCCTTACTCCGAGCAACCCCGCGCAATGGAAGTCCGAGCCCGGCGCTGGCCCTCGCGCCCTGCGCTTCCATCCCAACGGCAAGTTTGCCTATTGCATCGAAGAGATGGCCTGCGCTCTCGTCGTCCTCAGCTGGAACGCCAAGGCGGGAACACTCACCACCATCCAGCGCGAGAGCATCAAGACCGATGGATTCACCGGCCCAACCATGACCGGCTGCGAGATCGTCATCAGCAAAGACGGAAAATTTGCCTACGCCGCCGACCGCGGAGACGATACGATCGTCAGCTTCACCATCGACCCCGCGACCGGCAAGCTTACCTTCCTGCAGCGCATCGCCTGCGGCGGCCAGATCCCCCGCCACATCACCCTCGACCCCAGCGAAGGCTGGCTGCTCTCCGCCAACCAGAGTTCCGACACCATCTCGATCCTGAAGCGCGACCCTGGCACCGGAAAGCTAACCGCCTCCAGCACCAGCTACCCGCTCACCAAACCGCAGTGCCTTGTCTTCCTATAGAGCAAAGACACGTGCACGGCGCACTCGCTGGACACAGAGATCGAACGACTCCGGGAAGAGAAAGTTTTAGTGTTGATTAGGCCCGAGCCAAACATCTCAATGAGTCGCATAGCCGGCATCGGGAAGGTTTGTATCAGGGCACGGCTTTAGCCGTGCCGCACAGAGTATGAGGAGGACGCGGCTTTAGCCGCTGAGGAGAGTTTTACCCGGATCGTTGAGTGCCCCATTCAAGCGTTCTTCTGGCTTGAGTGGGATCACTCGAACTTTAGTATCAAAGGTACGACGGAATGTCGTGCCTTTTGTTTTTAAGGATTTGTTCTTGAATGCGCCGAACGCGCAGTCCTTAAGCCGTAGCCAAAGCCGTTGCCCGCGCCGCCACCTTGGCCTTCTGCTTCTTCTGGTCGCTTTCCATCGTGGTCAGCTCCCACGCCGATCGATCTTTGAGCAGCCGCGAAACCAGCGCCGTATGCATCGCATGCCCAGCGCGCTCCGCCACCACATGGCCCAGAATATGATGCCCTGCCAGCGCCAGGTCGCCGATCAGATCCAGCACCTTGTGCCGCACAAACTCATCCCCAAAACGCAGTGGCCCATTCAGAACACCCTTGCGATCGAGAATAATCGCGCTCGATTCCGACACGCCCCGAATCAATCCCATATTCCGCAGCTTCTGCTCATCTTCCTTGAAGCCGAAGGTGCGCGCCGGTGCAATCAGCGCGCCATAGCTGGGAGTAGCCAGGTCGACGACAAACCCCTGGCAGCCGATAGGAGACGGGAAATCGATCTTGTAAGAGACGCTGTACCCCTTGCCGGGATAAACGCCGATGAACTTGTCGCCCTCGCGAACCTCAACGCTCTTGAGAATGCGCAGATATTCCCGCCGCCGCCGCTGCGTCTTCAGTCCTATTCGTCGGAAAGCATCGACATAGGGCAGCGCGCTGCCATCCAGAATCGGCAGCTCAAGATTATCCAGCTCGACAATGACGTTATCCACGCCCATGCCGATAAACGCAGACAGCAAATGTTCGGTCGTCGAGATCAGAACTCCCTGCCGCATCAAGCTGGTTGCGTAGCTTACCTTGGCCACATTCCGGCCGCGCGCGGGAATCTCAAAATTGTCGAGATCGGTTCTGCGAAAAACGATGCCGCATCCCGCTGGAGCGGGAAGAAGCCGCATCTGAACCGGAGCCCCGCTATGCAGGCCGGCTCCGGAAAAGTCGATCGGGGAGTTTAGTGTCTGTTCAAAATGCGATGTTCCAGCCAAGCACAAATCCTCGTCCAAAAATGGGCACGAAGGCATAGACTAACTTCGTCGGTATAAGTTTCATTGTTGTGTATTTGACACACTTGTGAGGCGAACCAGAATCTTCCTGTCTATTCCTCCATGACGAAGAAAAAGAGATAATGTCCATAAAATCAATCATTTCAACGGGTAACCACACCCTCGCCGCGATGCGCGAAGCTCAGCCGCGGCTTCTCAACCTCCTCCGCTCACTTGTCGAAGTTGAGTCGCCTAGCGACGAAAAATCCGCCGTAGACCGCTGCGTCGACCAGGCCGCCGCCCACGCCGAAACTTTGCACGGTCGCATCCGCAGACACCGCCAGTGCAACTTCGGAAACCACCTCGAAATCCGCTTCGGGAAAGGCAGCCGGAGCGCGAAGCCCGTCCTGCTTCTCGGCCATCTCGATACCGTCTGGCCGCTCGGCACCCTCAAGACCATGCCCTTTCGCATCGATAAGGAACGAGTATGGGGTCCTGGCGTCCTCGACATGAAAGCTGGAGTCAGCATGGCCTTCACCGCCATCGAACACCTGCAGGAGCACTTCGCATCGCGCATGCATCCCATCGTCATGCTGCTGGTCAGTGACGAAGAGGTAGGCAGCCAGTCATCGCGTCCGCTCACCGAAAAGATCGCGCGTGAGTGTGAGGCTGTCTATGTGCTCGAGCCCGCCCAGGGCATGAATCCGGGAGCTTACAAGACCGCGCGCAAAGGCATCGGGAATTATCGCGTGCACGTCACCGGCATCGCGGCGCACAGCGGAGTCGACTTCGAGAAAGGTCACTCCGCCATCGCCGAGCTCGCCCATCAGGTCGCAATCATCCAGGGGTTCACCAACTTGCAACGGGGAATTACCGTAAACGTTGGAACCATTCATGGCGGTACGCGGTCTAATGTAATAGCCGCTGAAGCATGGGCCGAGGTTGACGTTCGCATCGCGAAGAACGCGGATGCCGCGAAGATCGATCGATGCTTTCAACGGCTGCGCGCGAAAGACCGTCATTGCGTCTTGAAAGTGGAAGGCGGATTGAACCGTCCTCCGATGGAACGTACCGCGGGGACAGCAGCTCTTTTCAAACGCGCAGCAACTCTGGCCGCAACCATGGGTTTGGACTTGCAGGAAGCTTCAACAGGCGGAGGATCGGACGGAAACTTTACTTCGGCGCTGGGCGTACCAACGTTAGATGGAATGGGAGCCGTAGGCGAAGGTGCCCACGCCACGCACGAATCGCTGCTGTTGAATGAGCTGGCTCCGCGCACTGCCCTGCTTGCAGAGATGCTCATGAAGTCAGAGGGGTGAGGCAATGCTGAAGATCATGGAGTACGGGCTGTTGGCAGTTTCGCTGATCACCGTCTTGGTGCTGATTGTGGCTGCTCCGCGCACGTCCGAGCCTGCGCCGGCTGAGAATCCCGATCCTGAGATTCAGCCTCGGCTGCCCCGCGCCGTCAATCGCTGAGAGATTCTTTCCGCCCTGTTACTTGCCGGCGCGCGCATCCACATCATGCATGCGGCTGGCCTCGAAGCTGACAATTCTCCACTGCCCCAGGCGCCGGTTATACACGCGGGTATAGCGGTAATTGCCGCCGATATTGCTCTGTCCATTCGTCCCTTGGAGATTTGCCTGGGAAGTCACCACGGCGGTGTCGCCATACACCCGGACCTTAAGGTCGGTGAGATCGAGCTGGCTGATGCGCACCGTGCCCGCCTTGCGCTGCGCCAGCGCCTGTGCCTTGGTCTCGACCGTGCCCGTCGCGCTGATCCCGATGTAGTCATCGGCCAGCAGATGATCCATCTGGTTCACGTCGTTCGAAATCACCGCCTGGCGCCACTGCATCTCCAGTGCTTCGATCTCTTTATGGATCGCATGATTCTCATGGCGCGCGAACGCGTATCCCCGCTCCGATAAAAAGCCACTCAGTACGGCGAAGAAAAACACGCAGACCACGACCCTGCGAATGGAACGGGGAAGATGGCTTCTTTTGCGCATGTGCGTATCGGATGGTAGACCGCATCCGCGCGGCGAGTCAAAAAGATTGACGGAAGGCGCGCTTTTGAGCTGCGAAGGTCTCATTTTCTGAATCTGGCAGCAAACCCCGATCTGCATTTATTAGACAACAAAGCAGGCCGGTATGGACTGTCCCGCATCCATCAGATCAATTTGATGCAGTGATTCGGAAACCCACATCAAGCCGCAGATCCGCACCGGGTAAGACAAATGACCCAATGTCATATCGGCAGCTCGCGTTGAATTTCAATGAAAATTCCAGCAGGGCTTGAAAGCTGTCTCACCAACACCCGGCAGCGGGTGAAGCAACGGGTAAGATCCGCCATCAAAGCCGGTCCCCTGGCTGCAACTCAACGCCGCAAATGCCTCTATGAGATAGCTTCTACGCGACGGCGTTCAGGTTTTCCACCACCCGCTCCAGCATCCGCTGGTACAGGCCGCCGATGACGTATTTTTTATAATGAGCCGAAGCCCGGTGCTCGTCGAGGGCACCGGCATCGCGGTATTGCTCGTAGATCACCACCGTGTCCGGGTCGGCTTCCACAGCATGCGGGATATAGCTCACGCAGCCCGGCTCCTTCCGCGAAGCCTCGGTCAGCGCCCGCAGCGCCTCGCGAATTTCGTCGCGATCCTCGGGCTTGAACTTCATCCGGACAGTAAAGCTGATCATGTTTGCTACCTAGAGCTTTCTAAGAGATTCAATTCCCTGAAAATCGTCGAGCTGGATGTCATAAAGCTCTTGAACCCGGGTGCCCTACATCTCGATCTTGAGATGTAGGGCACAAACTCCCCGGAACAGACAAAACCACCGATCCACTGCAATGCCGCCAAAAAGCGGTTTGTATCAGGGCACGACTTCAGTCGTGCCGCACAGCCCGGGGAGACGGGGGCTTCAGCCCCTGCAAACAAATCTTTAAGACTCCATCCCCTTCAACGCCGACGCAAACTCCGGAAGCAGCATGGTCTGCTCGCGATCCGGACCGGTCGAAATCATCCCGATCTTCGCACCCGACTCCTGCTCCAGAAAGTGCAGATACTCCTGCGCCGCCTTGGGCAGCTTGTCGAATTCGGTGATACCCTCGGTGGGCTCGCTCCAGCCCCTGCGCTTCGCATAGATCGGCTTGATCGAATCCAGGCCGCGGATATCCGCCGGCATCGTATCCACCCTCTTGCCGTTGATCTCATACCCGGTGCACACCGGAATCTCCTCGAGACCATCCAGCACGTCGAGCTTCGTCACCACCAGCCACTCCGTACCGTTCACCATGTTCGAATAGCGCAGCAGCGGCAGGTCCAGCCATCCGCAGCGCCGCGGCCGGCCGGTGACCGCTCCGAATTCATGTCCGCGCGCCCGCAGCAGCTCACCTGATTCATCATGGGACTCAGTCGGGAACGGTCCCTCGCCCACGCGCGTCACATATGCCTTGGTCACCCCAATCACTGTGCCGATCGCTGTCGGACCCACACCCGTGCCAATCGACGCCCCGCCCGCCGTAGCCGAAGAGGACGTCACAAAAGGATACGTTCCGTGATCGATATCCAGCATCGTCCCCTGCGCGCCCTCGAACATCACGCTCTTGCCCTCGCGGATCGCCTTGTTCAGCAGCGCCGTCGTGTCGGTCACAAATGGAGCCACCTGCTCCGCCGCTTTCGCGTAATCCTCGTACATCTGGGCAGGATCGAGCGGCTCGGTGCCGAAGAGCGCATGCGCAATCGCATTCTTCTCATGGCACGCGTTCTCGATGTGCGTCTTGAGCAGATTGCGGTTCATCATGTCCACCACCCGCAGTCCGTTGCGCGCCATCTTGTCTTCATACGCCGGCCCGATGCCGCGGCTGGTGGTGCCGATCTTCTGCCGCCCCGGAGCCGACTCCGCCGCCAGCTCGATCATGCGGTGATACGGCAGAATCACCTGCGCCCGGTTCGACACGAAAAGCTGCTTGTCCACATTCACGCCCAGGTCGCGCAGCTTCCCCACTTCCTTAAGGAAGGCCATGGGATCGAGCACCACACCGTTGCCGATCACCGCCTGGCAATCCGGCCGCAGAACCCCGCACGGCACCAGTTGCAGGATGAACTTCTGCCCCTTGATGATGACCGTATGACCGGCGTTATGACCGCCTGCATAACGGGCAACTACCGCAAAACGGTCCGAAAGCACATCGACAATCTTGCCTTTACCTTCATCGCCCCACTGGGCCCCTACCACTACTGCTGTCTTTGCGCGCATGTCTTCTAAATGCCTGCTTCAAGCTGAATTTTCATCGTCGACTTCACACACGCCACCCACGGATTCTTGAACCGGGTTTTCTGGGAGCAAAAAAGACGATCGGGAGGGAGCCGCGTGGCGAACTCATCCACCCGGTATCTAATGATATATCGCGAAGCGCCCACAGCGAAACGAATTGAAAAATCAAGAGTGGCGGCCCATTCAATCCCGCTTTTGGCTTGAGTGGGACCGTTTCCGCCGCTTCTACTCAGTGCTTCTTGAAGTACTGAACCTCGCGCTCGTGCTGCTTGGCCTTCTCCATGCTGGAAAATGTCCCAAGATTGCGGCGCTTGCCTGTGGATTCGTCCTTCTTACGGGAATACAGCCGATATTCGCCCGATTTGAGTTTGCGGATCATACAGAAATGGATGCGCCCGCACCCCATCCCGTAGCCTCTCGACACGCATTCAGCCGCACCCCGGAACGCGTAAGGTATGGGCTTCAGCCCCTGAGGAAAACAGCCCTCAGGCCGCGATCTCGATCTCACCCGGTTTCGCTGGAGCCTCTGCTGCGCGCACCCGGTTCAGGAGCGCTTGGATAGGCTCGGAGACAAAGGTCACCGTGAGCCTTGGCAGCAGCTTCATATCGTCCACGAACGACCGGCTGCCATCGCCCACCAGCATGGCCCCATTCTGCATAAGGTGCCAGTGGTACATGGCCGATACCACGGTGACGATCAATGCGCCGATGCCCAGAGCGCGCATGTTGCCGTTATCCAGCCACAGGTGCAGCCCGGAATCCGCAGCCAGCGAGCCCAGAGGAATCGCCAGCACCGTGATCACCCAGGCCAGCTTGCGCGGCTTCACATCCAGAGCCTGCTGCTGCCACGCCGAGAAGACCCCGGCGGTAAGCAGAACGTACGCAGCCTCAACTGCTCCAAAATGCTCCCGCGCGTACAGCGGGCTGTGCCAGAGCGCAGCCATGCACGCTCCGGCTCGGCAGATGGCCGTGACTAATGCGGCCTTCCAGTTCCAGTGCGTCAATGGGAACAGCCACGCGTTTCGCATCTTGATGTGATTAAGCCTGAAATGGCTTCCAGATACATTCAATATCTGATTACATTTTCGGAAAATTCCCCGAACGGGTGATCGCGATGCTACTGTTGTTCACCTTTGATACGGTCGTCCTCCCAGTGCACACCGAAAATCATTGAGAAATTCGCTGCCGGGACACGGCCTCACTGAATCGCCGGCGCGCCCGGCGTTGGCGCGATGGGGTGGTTATCCGTGCCGCCCAAACCGCGGGGAGTGGGATACTACGAATCTCAACCCGCAACGAACGGGATGCCCCCAAATCTCGCTTCCGAGATCCGGATATTTGGTCTCTAATCCCTGATCGATACTCCCTATTCCCTGCTCCCTGAAATACCCCACCGATCCCTGCCAGCCGCTTTTTAGCTGACCGGCCCTTACCTGGCCGTCTTATCACCGGCCGTTTCTCTGCTGCTTCTCAGACCTCCGCCCAGTGCCGCAGCAGGTTGTGATAAATCCCCACCAGCTTCACCGCGCTCGGAGAATTCGGATCGCTCGCGCCGACACTCTGCGCCACGTTGTCCAGATCGAAAAGCAGGGTCCGCGCGCTGTCCGCCCGCACCATGCTCTGAATCCAGAAAAAGGAAGACACTCGCGCCCCGCGCGTCACCGGCCGCACGTTGTGCAGGCTCGACGACGGATACAGCACCATGTGCCCCGCCGGCAGCTTCACCGTGTGAATCCCGTAGGTATCCTCGATCACCAGCTCGCCGCCGTCATACTCCTCGGGATTCGAGAAGAACAAAGTCGCCGAAAGATCGCTGCGCACGCGATGCGCCGTGCCCTTTAAATGGCGGATCGCATTGTCCACATGCGTGCCAAACGACTGCCCGCCCGCATAGCGATTGAACAGCGGAGGAAACACCTTCATCGGCAGCGCCGCCGACACAAACAGCGGATTCTGCCCCAGAGCCTGCAGAATCCACTCGCCAATCTCCTGCGCCACCGGATGCCCTTCGGGTATCTGCGCATTGTCCTTCGCCAGCGAAGACTGGTAGCCGGCAGTCACCCGCCCATCCACCCACTCGGCACTATCTAATTTCTGACGCGCCGCAATCACCTGCTCGCGCGTAAATACATCGGGAATTGTTAACAGCATTTATCTTTCTTCCTCGAATTGTTTATTTCGTCAGCAGGTCAGAGAGTCAGCAATCGGGTACGATTCGCCCCATCGAACGGCAATCACGGGTGTTGCCGCTTCGATGAATTGCTGACTCCCTGACCGCTCTTTAGCTAGCCGGTTCATAGCCACCCGCTTCTTAGCCACCCGCCTTTTAGCTAGCCCCTAAAATTTCACCTTCATCCCGAACAGCGCCGAAGTGCCCGCTCCCGGAATCACATGCCCCGGATGCAGCTCATCGAGAAAATTGCGGTCGAGAATGTTATTGATGTTCGCCTGAAACGTGATCCGGTCACTGAGGTCGTACTTCGCCATGGCATTGAAGGTCCAGTACTCCGGAGCCTTCTCGATGATCGTGGTCGGCGAGCTGAGCGTCGTCGAGTTGGCATCACGGGCGCCCACAAAGTTTCCGCCTATTCCCATCTCGAAGCCGCGCGGCAGCCGGTATTCGGACCACAGGTTGAAGAGGTTCTCAGGAACGTTCTGCAGAGGCTGGCCAATCGAATACTTGTAATAGTTCGACGACACCACCTCGCTGTGCATGAACGTATAGCTGGTCAGCAGCTCCCATCGATCGGTCACCCGTCCCTGAATTACGCCTTCAGCGCCATCCACACGCTGGTTGCCGGCAAGCACATCGACTGACGTATCGTTGGGATCGGGCTCCAGCACATTCTCGCGATTGGTCCGGAACAGGGCACCGCGCGCCGTGAGTTTGCCGTTGTTCACCTGCCACTTGCTGCCCAGCTCGTAAGTCTGGTTCTGCTCCGGCGGCACATCCGCGTTCGCTGCGCTCAGAGCTAAAGTTTCCGCGGAGGGATCGAAAGAAGTTCCATAGTCGAAGTAAATGCTGCCATTGTCCTTCGGCTTGTAGACCAGCGCCCCGCGCCAGGTGCCTTTATTCAGGTCCTGCTCAAACTTCGCGGAGGAGACGGTGTCTTTTCCGGTGGCCGCGGCAAAGGTGTTGTTGATCGCATTGTAGTTGTCGTCGAAGTGGTCGACGCGAATGCCGCCGCTCAGCTGCCATTTCCGCCCCAGCTGGAACGTATCCAGCAAATACGCCGCGGCACTGAAGGCAGTTGAGTGAATGACGGTATTGGGATAAAGCGTGCCCGAAAATGTCTGATCGGGATCGGGATTGAGCAGGCTGGTCAGAGGAACCGTGTTCAATCCGGCAGGATTTGCGTACTTGTTGCGAATCGGATCGGAGCTCTCGCGCCCGCCTTCTGCGCCCAGCAGCGCCGTCTGCCGGATGCCGAGAAATTTACCGGTGAGCGTAAGCTCGGCCTGGTCCCAGATCTGCGCCTCCGTGCTGCTTCCGGTGATTTGGTTGCGATTCACCATCACCTCGTTCAGGGGCGTATCGAGAGTAATCAGGCCTGCGCTCGCGTTATTCACCTGCGGCTCGGTGATCTGCCACTTGCGCTCGAAGTGCGCGTAGCGAACCGAATTGCGCAGCAGCCCGAACGCTCCCAGATCATGCTCGACGCGCACCGTGCCGATATCCACATTCGTGCGGAAGTAGTTGTGATCGGCGAAGCCGTAGTAGTTGTGCCGCGGAACCGGCGCTCCATGGCCGAAATACCACGGAATACCGTAGTCCGGGATGTCGTCTTCCTGCGAATGCAGCTCACTCGCAATGAGCCGCGTCGGTGTGTTGAGTCCTAGAGCAAATTCCGGGAAGGTGCCGAAGCGGCGGTTGCGCGTCACATCGCGCTGCGCCACACCCTGATCGTGCACCATGAAGTTCAGCCGCACCGCCGCGCCATTCGCAATGCCCGGCAGCGGCTCGTTGATGTCACCGGTAAATCGCCGCGTTAAATCCGTCCCCAGCCCGCCGTCAAAGCGCATCAATGGATGCAGCACCGGCGTCTTGGTCTCCTGGTTGATCACACCACCCGTCGAGCCGCGTCCGAACTCCACACCCGCAGGCCCTTCCAGCACGTCCACCCGCTCATAAACAAACGGGTCGCGATAGTAGCTGCCGAAGTCGCGGATGCCATCCAGGAAAATGTCGTCCTGCGCGCTGAATCCGCGGATGGTCAGGTTGTCACCCTGCAGCGCGCCCTCACCCGCCGCCAGGCTGATGCCCGGCGAATTCCGCAGCGTGTCCCGCAGCGTCGATACCCCCTGATCGGCAAGCAGCGAAGCCGGAATCGCATTCACCGCCTGCGGTGTGTCGACAAGGGGCTGGGGAAACTTCGAGAGCCCGATGCTATCGATCGCACTCGCCGTCACATTCACCGATTCCGAATTCTTCACGCCGACCGTCACCGCGTCCTGCGAGGAGATCGTGAAGTCCAGCCCCGTCCCTGCCAGAATCTGCTTCAGCGCCTGCGCCTGCGAGTAAAGTCCCGTCACCCCGTGCGACTTGAAGCCCGGAATCGTCTCCACCGGAACCGTGTAGCTGACCGTCACACCGCAGGTCTTCGCAAACTGCTCCAGCACCAGGTCCAGCGGCCCCGCGGCAATATCGAATCTCCGCACCTGCAGTTGTGCCTGGCTGCCCGCCTGTCCCTTGGCGCTCTTGGCGAACGCGACGGTCGCCTGGCTGTTCCCCGCCGCCGCATAGGCAGCGATCGTTCCCACCGCCAGCCAAGTCCTGGTCAGACTGCGGCGCTTGTTTTTCTTTTTCTGCTTCATGGTCAGCTCCTGAAAGTGCAAAGGCTGCCAGGCCGTCGGGGAAGCGGCGCTGCATCTTCGCAGGTTGAAGGGCTAGAGGAGCGGACCTATAGTGAAAGGAAGTCCGCGGTCTATCCGGCTGTGGCTTCCAGGTCCTCGCGCTTCTCCGCCAAGAGTCATGCGCGGGGTCCTGGGTTCTAGTTTTAAATATCCGACCTCGTCGGTCCGTGTTTTCAATATATACGACAGGAATAGTCGCCATTACAAGTAGTTCATCGAATCTTCATTTAAAAGTAGCCCCGGTAGAAACCTCCCGAAAGGGCGCGCAGGCATGACCCAGCGTGCAGAACCGGGAAGGTTATGAAAAGACCTGCGCGCAAAATTCGTTAAGCAACCCCGATTTCAGGCACATACTCTGAACATTCGGAGGACATTGCCATGATCGCGATCCATGAGGGGCAGTGCGGACTTTGCAACCACTTCGGCGAAAGCCACAAAAACTCCGAAAAACTGGTTCAGATTCATTCCACGATGCGCGCGCCTGAAGACTTCCTCGACGACTGCGGTCACCCCAAGCACTCCGGGCTGCACTTGAAGGTGACGGCATTGAGTGGCTGCGACGGCTTCCAGCCCGTAGCCGCGGCCTGACCCCACAATTCCTCCAGCCCACGGTAGCTATACTGGAAACAGGGACTGCCGTGCATCTGGATCGTATCCTCGCGAAAACCCGCGCCACCGTAGACGAGCGCAAGAACGCCGTTTCTGCCGCCGAGCTGGAACGCCAAGCCGCAGCGCATACGCCGCGTGGATTTGCGCGCGCCTTGCGCAGGGCTTCTGAATCCGGTCCGGCCATCCTCGCGGAATTGAAGAAAGCTTCGCCCTCGAAAGGCCTGATCCGGCCCGATTTTGATCCCCGTACGCTCGCGCAGTCATTGCAGAATGGCGGAGCCGCGGCGTTATCCATCCTCACCGACGAGCCTTTCTTCCAGGGCAGCCTGCACAACCTCGAAATCGCCTCAGCCGCGGTCACCATTCCCTGCCTGCGCAAAGACTTCATCGTCGACGAGTATCAGATCCTCGAAGCCCGCGCCCATCACGCCGACGCCATTCTCCTCATCGCCGCAGCCCTTCGTGACGACGAGCTGGTCGCATTCAACGAAACCGCCCATCAGTACGGCCTCGACGTCCTCTGCGAAGTCCACACCGCCGAAGAGCTCGATCGCGTGATCGGTCTCGGCTGCGATGCCTACGGTGTAAACAATCGCGACCTCAAAACCTTCAACGTCAGCTTGGATACTTCTCTAGCCCTCGTCGGCCGCCTTCCCGCAAGCGCCGTCAAGGTCGCCGAGAGCGGCATCCACACGCCAGAGCATCTGGCCACGCTGCGCAGCGCCGGCTTCGACGCCTTCCTCATCGGCGAATCGCTCATGCGCCACGCCGATCCCGGCGCAGCCCTCGCCCATCTCCTCGCCAGCGTGCCGTCTGATGAAACCATCGCCGCGGGTCGCAGGTGACGCCATGTGGATCAAAATCTGCGCCAATACCAACCTCGAAGATGCCCTGCTCGCGGCCAAAGCCGGAGCAGATGCGGTCGGCTTCGTCTTCGCCGAGAGCGTCCGCCGGGTAACGGCAGATCAGGTAGCAGCCATCACCCCGCATCTGCCGAAAGAAGTAGAAAAAATCGGCGTCTTCGTAGATGCAAACTTCGATCAGCTGACGAACACTGTCGAAACCGCTGGACTCACCGGCCTGCAGCTTCATTCGACAGGCGATCCTGAGCTGACCGCTCGTCTACGCCAGCACTTCGGCCGGGGATTCCGCATCCTCCAGGTCATCCACTACCAGCAGGGCCTGGAAACCCAGCTCCGCGCCGCACAGAAAGACGCAGCCATCGACGCCGTGCTGGTCGATTCGCGAACCGCAAAGCTGCTCGGCGGCACCGGCCAGCGCTACGACTGGAAAGCCGCGAGCCAAAGCTTCGCCGGCTCCGCCCCCGGCCTGCGCCTCATCGCCGCCGGAGGCCTGAACCCGGACAACGTATCCGAGGCCATCGCCACCCTGCGCCCCTGGGGCGTAGACGTAGCCTCGGGCGTAGAATCCATCCCCGGAAAGAAAGATCCCGCCAAGGTGCGGGCATTCGTCGAAAACGCGCGCATCGCCGCGCATAAGGAAAAGATCGATACGCCCGTCGAAGTTTAATGAAATCCTGTAAAGCCGTTTCACGCCGGATCGCAAAGGTCGTTTTGTATTGAGCCTGATTGTTGGTGTAATAGGAAGGCGATTTGTTTTGTATCAGGGCACGACTTCAGTCGTGCCGTAAAGCTGCAAATTCCGTCGGGCTTTAGCCCCTGAGCAAGGCTGGGCGTTCTCGAGACGGCGATATCAGTAGAAAATCGAGGCCATTACCGTGAGCACCATAATCGAAACTCCTCCTGCCACCATCCCCGGACGCTTCGGCGCCTACGGCGGACGCTACGTCCCCGAAACCCTCGTCGCCGCGCTCGATGAGCTCGACCACGCCTGGGCCGAGGCCAAGGCCGATCCCGCCTTCCACGCCCGCCTCGACTCCCTGCTCCGCGACTACGCCGGACGTCCCACGCCGCTCTACTTCGCCGAACGTCTCACCGAATCGCTGGGCGGCGCGAAAATTTACCTCAAGCGCGAAGACTTGCTGCACACCGGCGCGCACAAGATTAACAACTGCATCGGCCAGGGACTCCTCGCCCAGCGCATGGGCAAACACCGCATCATCGCCGAGACCGGAGCCGGCCAGCACGGCGTCGCTACCGCCACGGTCTGCGCCCTGCTCGGCATGGATTGCGTCGTCTACATGGGCGAAGAAGACATGCGCCGCCAGGAGCTGAATGTTTACCGCATGCGCATGCTCGGCGCCGAAGTCCGCGGCGTAACCTCCGGCTCGAAGACGCTGAAAGACGCCATCAACGAGGCCATGCGCGACTGGGTCACCAACGTCCGCACCACCCACTACCTCCTCGGCAGCGTGCTCGGCGCGCATCCCTACCCGGAGATGGTCCGCGACTTCCACCGCGTCATCAGCCAGGAAGCCCGCGCCCAGATTCTCGAAAAGGAAGGCCGTCTGCCCTCGGCCATCGTCGCCTGCGTCGGCGGCGGATCAAATGCGATCGGTGCTTTTTACGAATTCATTCCCGACAAAAACGTCCGCCTCATCGGCGTCGAAGCCGGCGGCCGCGGCGAAGGCTTGGGCGAGCATGCCGCCCGCTTCAGCGGAGGATCGCCCGGCGTCCTTCAGGGCACATTCTCTTACGTCCTTCAAGACGAAGCCGGCCAGGTCTCGCTGACCCACTCTGTCTCTGCCGGCCTCGACTATGCCTCCGTAGGCCCCGAGCACGCCGCGCTGCACGATTCCGGCCGCGCCGAATACACCTCGGCCACCGACCAGGCGGCCCTCGACGCCACCGTAAAGCTGGCGCGCACCGAAGGCATTCTGCCCGCCCTCGAAAGCGCCCACGCCGTCGCCGAGGTCATCCGCATCGCCCCCGCAATGTCCCGGCATGACATACTGGTAGTCAACCTTTCGGGTCGCGGCGATAAGGATATGGGTATCCTCGCCCGCGAGCTGAATCTTAAGGGAGCGTAAGCGAGTTCGATGGCGATCCGTTTTGCCGGCAAGCCGGGCCTGGTGGCCTACCTCACTGCCGGTGATCCCGACCTGAAGACCACCCGCAGCATCGCCCTCGCCGCCATCGATGCCGGCGCGGACGTGATCGAGCTTGGTGTGCCTTTCAGCGACCCGCTTGCGGATGGTCCGGTGATCCAGCGCGCCAGCGAGCGCGCCCTTCAGGCCGGTCCCGTCCGGAATCCCACCCGCCTGATCGACGTTTTAGACCTCGCCGCCGAGCTTCGCGTCGCGCGCCCGCAGGCCGGGCTGGTCATCTTCTCCTACTACAATCCGATCTTGAAATTTGGGCTTGAGCGTTTCTGCGCCGCGGCCTCCGCTGCCGGAGTCGACGGCGTGCTGGTCACCGACATGATCGTCGAAGAAGCCGCCGAGTATCTCGCGCTCCTCGACCGCTACAACCTCGCGCCCATCTTTCTCGCCGCACCCACCAGCCCCGATGCTCGGCTGGAGCGCATCGCGGCTGTGTCAAAAGGATTCGTCTACGCCATCTCGCGCGTCGGCATCACCGGCACGCAACAGGCGCTCGCCTCAGACGCGCAGAATCTCGTCACGCGCCTGCGTCGATACTGCAAGCTGCCCATCGCCGTGGGCTTTGGCGTTTCCAACGCGGAACATTTCGCCGCCGTGGGAGAGTTCGCCGACGCCGCAGTGATCGGCAGCGCCATCGTGCAGATCATCGAGCAGTCCACGCCGGAAGAGGCGCCCAGCTCCATCGCACGATTTATAAAGGGTCTGCGCGCACCCGTGCTGCAGGCCCGTTAATTCCGACTATGTTGATTCGGCAAAAGGTAACCGAGGCGTTGCGCCAGAGCGCGCGCCAAGAAGGGGATGGCATGGATTCAAAAGACATTGAAGACTGGCGGAAGAAGATCGATGAGCTCGACCGGCAGATCGTTGCGCTGATCAGCGAGCGGGCCTCGGCGGCACAGGCCATTGGCAAGCTGAAGCGCAGCAGCACCCTCCCCGTGTACGAGCCGAATCGGGAGCGCGTGATTTTCGAGAATGTGCGCGCAGCCAATAAGGGACCGCTTCCCGACATTGAGCTGACCCACATCTACGAGCGCATCATCGACGTGATGCGAGCGCTCCAGCGAGAAGAACTGGCTTCGAAAGGAAGCACTCCCGCCACAGGCAAATAGCCGGGCAGGTGTCAGCAGCGCGCAGAGAGCGCGCAGGACAGGAAATCGTAACCATGATCGTTGCAATGCAGAGAAATGCCACCGATGAGCAGATCCAGGCGGTCGTAGAGCGCATGGTCGAAATCGGATTCAATGTTCACCGCACCACCGGCGCGGTGCAGACCATCCTCGCCGGCGTAGGCACACCCGGCCAGTTCGACCACAAGGACTTCGAGCTCTTCGCCGGAGTTGCCGAAGTCGTCCGCATCTCCTCGCCCTACAAGCTCGCCGGACGCGGCTTCCGCCCCGAAGGCACCATCGTTCAGTTTCCCAACGGCGTGCGCGTCGGCGGCGATGAAGTCGTCGTCATGGCCGGCCCCTGCTCCGTCGAAAGCCGCGAGCAGATCTTCACCGCCGCCGCGCAGGTCAAAGCCGCAGGCGCAAAGTTCCTCCGCGGAGGCGCATACAAGCCGCGCAGCTCGCCCTACTCCTTCCAGGGCATGGGCGTAGAAGGCCTCAAGCTGCTGCGCGAAGTCGGCGATGCCACCGGCCTGCTCATCATCACCGAGGTCATGGAGATCTCGCAGATCGAAGTGATGCTCCCCTACATCGATTGCTTCCAGCTGGGCGCGCGCAACATGCAGAACTTCAACCTGCTGCGCGAAGTCGGCCTGGTGCGCAAACCCGTCCTGCTCAAGCGCGGTATCGCCGCCACCATCGAAGAGCTGCTGCTCTCCGCCGAATACATCCTCTCCGGCGGCAACTATGACGTCATGCTCTGCGAGCGCGGCATCCGCACCTACGAGACCTACACCCGCAACACCATGGACGTCTCCGCCATCCCCGTCGTCAAGCATCTCTCGCACCTGCCCATCCTCGGCGACCCTTCGCATGGCACCGGCCGTCGCGACATGGTCCCGGCTATGGCGCGTGCGTCCGTAGCTGCTGGAGCTGATGGCCTGCTGATCGAAGTGCATCCCAACCCCGACAAGGCCGTCTCCGATGGCGCGCAGTCGCTCTTCCCGCAGCAGTTCTCCAAGCTGATGGACGAGCTCCGCATCATCGCGCCTGCCGTCGGTCGCAAGGTTGCCGATCCGCAGCCCGACGCGCAGCCCGCAGTCGCTGCGGCGCGCTAGGAAGCATGCCCATCGAGCGCATCGCCATCCTCGGCACCGGGCTCATCGGAGCCTCCGTCGGGCTGGCGTTGCGCGCCAACGGCTACACCGGACAGATCACCGGCTGGGACCCCAACCCAGCCGAGCAGGCCACCGCTCTGCAATCGGGCGCCATCGACACCTTGACCGATGACGGCATCAGCGCTGCAAAGGCCAGCCAGATCACGCTGCTCGCCGGCCCCGTCTTCACCATCCTCGAATGGTTAGACAAGCTTGCCCCTGTCCTTCAATCCGGACAGCTCGTCACCGATGTAGGCTCGGTCAAGAACGCCATCTGTAAGCAGGCCAGCGGCAAATACAACCTCGTCCACACCGCCGGATTTCTACCCGGTCATCCCATGGCCGGCAAGGAAGTAAGCGGAGCCGCTAACGCCGACGGCACATTATTCAACGGAGCCGCCTGGCTCTTCACCGAGACGCCCGAATCGCGCAGCATGCACAAAGCCTCGCGGGCCCTCGCAGAAGAGTGGCGCGAGTGGACCGCAAAGTTCGGCTGCCGCGTCCTCGATCTCGATCCCGAACGCCACGACGTGCTCTGCGCCTGGGTCAGCCATCTCCCGCAATATCTCTCCACCGCTCTTAGCGCGCTCCTCGAAGACGAGTTCCCCGCCAAGGATGAAATGCTCGCCGTCGGTGGCCGTGCTTTACGCGAGATGACGCGCCTCGGCGCTAGCCCCTATTCCATGTGGCGCGACGTAGCCCACACCAACACCGAAGCCGTAGCCGCGACGATTCACGCATTGGAACAACGCCTCGCCCACTTGCGCGAAAACCTTAAGACCCCCGAGCTCCGCGACGAATTCGAAAGAGCCAACCAGTTCCGCGCCCAAATGCCACCGCGTAAGCAATAACAAGGACCCGTCATCCTGAGCGGGTGAGGGAACAGCTCCTCAGACCTACCCTGTGGACATTAAAAAGATGTGGAAGACGATGGGGGGACTGCCAATCTTTGTGGGCGCAAAAGGGGGTGAGCTGACGTGATCGCGCCGCTCGACGCATCCCACGTTCTCGTAATCAGCACCATGCAAGCAGGGGGCGATTACGACCAGAACTATCTGGCAACGACCGTTGTCAGCACGCACCAAGGTGCGGGTAAGCCAAGGGGGTACAGGCAGAGACCATCTATAAGGCAGGCATTAAATTTGGGGCGATCGGCGAATGCTCGGGAACTGGTACAAGTACAGCGAGCACGTCCACGACTGAAATGGCGAACTCTTGCCCGGAGCGAATCCAAAGACGTTTGCTTCGGTGGACCAGTCGAATGCTGATTTTGCAACGGACGGCGTTCAAGTGTATTGCGTCCTCAGGGTGATACCGGGGGTGCCGACCCAATCACATCTGTTCCGATGGGCAAGTTCACCGCCAAGGACGCGCACCACACCTACGACACGGGCTACGGTCTAAAGATCGATGGATCGGACTCGTTGGTCACGATGGCCGCACCTCAAATCGTGTCCCGTAGGCGCCGCGCAGGAGCTGGGAAGGGAGCTCCACATCGGAACCCTTCTCTTCCGTCTTGTCTATGTGACGCGGACGCTGGAACTCATAAAAGCGACACCGTAGGAACCATGGTCGGGTTGAGGTGTTGTCCGGCGACCGCGCCGCCTGGAGCAGGACCGGCGCAGAAGATATTCCATCGCGGAGAAGTAGGATACCGAGTTGCGGCAGCTTCAAACCTCTCCCTTGCCTTCCGGGCCAATTCGTCCAACTGGGCTTTGGTCTTGAGCCAGCCTGTTGAGAGATCGGGAACAGAGCATCGATAGCCCGACTGTTCTTTTCTGGTGATTCCAAAACTTCTGAGACATCGATGGGGCGGACAGTTCAAGTAAGAAAAAAGTTCTGCTGACGCTGATGTAGAACCGGCTGGTTCCGCGATATCAGGCATCGTCGGCCCTTCTAAATTCTCAGGGTTGGCCCGCGTCGCTTGATCTCGGTGGTATTGAAAGCCTCGTATGTGACGGCCGGTCTCCCGCTGTTGCCGGTGAGTGAATTCCTGCTGTCCCTGTCACCGCAGTAGGTGGCGTGTGAACGCCACTTTGGGCTTACTTAGTTCGCGTTTGCTCGAAGTGTCCTGCCGGGCGCCACCGATAATACTGGACCGGTTAGGACCTGGCCCGAGAAAGAAGGAATGATATAGGCAGGAGAAGGGTTTCCGTCGATTTTCATGCTCTTGAGAAATCCGGGAAACGCTGGCTTCCATTGCAGGGGTACAGATCCGTGGTTGGTGAAAGATGTGCCGCTATTTCCCTGGTGCCGTATCGAGACTGTACCTCCCAGCAGGGGTAGATTGCTCAGCTCCACCCAGTCTGTAGGCGCATTCAGCGCAGGCAGTGTTGCGACAATCGGCTTGAAGGGTGTCGGCGTCAGATCGGTAGCCGCAACAGCGGGTTCAATCGCGATTCCTACGAGGCCGGTGACAAGTGCACCGATAACCGAGTACGACACTTCCGGATATTCGCGGCGTGCCCGGCTCTCGCGACTGAGGTCGACGATCTGTTCATAAGCTTCACTGGCTCTTCCATACCGGTACAGAATCTCCGCATAGTGCGACTTCGCTTCTACCGCGTCTGCAGGCTCAGAGCGCTGCGTTGCAAGAAGGGTTTCAAGCGCACTTTCGGTCTTTTCTCCGGAATCCGCGGCATCGTGATAGAGCACGTCTGCACCTGCACGTCCAGTGAACTGATGCTGCTTGTTGAAGAAGGCGTAATAGTATCCCTGCGTCGCGTTCCACCACTTTGTGTTGATGAGTGTCTTGATCTCATTGGCAGTGCGAAGAGCCTCACGAGACACTTTGATGTTCCCGCGGATAGCCTGGATCGCGGCATAGGCGCGAAACGCAGCGTACTGCGTGGCAAGCAAGTCGATACCGATGAGATTGTCCCTGCTACTTTCCTCATATGTTGGATCTCCGCGGAAGTAAGGCGGCTCCTGAATATTGCTGGTGCGCTGCATGATGCGATCGGGACTGAGCGACCAGCGCGCCGTGTAATCGACGATGGTGCGGTCGTAAAAATTCAGGAAGACAGGATCGTTGATATAGCTCTCATCTCTAGTCCACAGGAACATCCTGTAGCAGGCGTCGAGCACGTCGTAGTTTGCGGGAAGGTTATACCAGAACTGCTTGTCGTTCTTGTAGTCGACTGGCGCAGGCCGGTTCAGGCGATCGATCTCCCAATAGCTGCACCAATCCCGCGATTCGGAAATGTTCTCCGCGAATCGGCGAAGCATGTTGTGATTCCAGCGCGCAAGGCCCAGCGCCAGTGCACCATTGACCTGATGCGCGGTATCTCGCATGCAGAACGCCTGACGCCCGGGCAGTGCGGCTTCATAATAAGGACCGACCGGATCACCTTCGAAGACATAGGCAAGCGCCTGCTGCTTCGCCCAGCGGAAGGCCTCGGCCAATTGCCTGTTCGAAGAGACAAGATCGAGCTTCGAATCAACAGTAGGTGGCAATGCAAATGACCGGAAGACTCCACTAACGGCAAAAGGAGCAAGGCCGAGGAGCTTTGTCACATGACGGCGTGTGACTTTTGTCGAGGTTCTCAATGCGTCGTAACTCATTTCTCTCAAGCTCATTCTGCTTCGTCGCGGCTATACGAAGGCGATGGCGAGACCCGGTGCGGAGATATCCTCAGGCGTTGCATGGCGAAGCCCTTCAGTTCGGATAATTTCATCCGGAATGTGCAGCCTGTTCCCACGCAGATGTACAGAATGAGTGATCTCGACCGCGGTCTCGCCCGCCAGATCCTGCGCCACAATGCGCTTTCCTGACAGTAGTTTATCGAAGATCAACGTCACGCTTCGCGGGCTGCCAAAGATGCCGAACGGACCAGGAGCATCGGAGACGTCGAGAGTGAGATCGCATGCAGGCATATGCCAGCCTGCTCCAACCTGCGTTCGCTCCTGGGCTGCGATCGCCACGGCGCCATTCGGAAAACGAGCTGCGTAGACGAACGGCTTGTCCCCCTTCGTCGATACCTCAGGCAGTGGAAGATTTCTCGTGATGCGCGCCGGGGCTCCCTGATGGACTGTAGATCCGACAAGATCGCTCTGCCAAGTCTGTGTGCGAGCAAAGGTCCACGCGTCGGTGAGGATCTCGCGATCGATCACGACCGTACCCTCGCCCGGAGAAAAGGGAGGTGCGATTCGCTGCCACCGCAGGGCGCGTATAACTTCGTCGAGACGCTTCTTCGGCTGCCGTGGACCGTTGAAAAACACATCAACATCAGGGCCCGGACGTTTGCCGAAAAGCTGGTGCCGCATGACGCCCATCGTGCAGCCCATGGCTGCCGCAACATAGACTTCATCCTCGACATTGAGCAGACCTTTGATCTCTGGATGACCCTGCGCACCTTCAAGCATTGATGCCAGACGATCAAGCGTAGTGGGTAGAGATAGAATTGAGGTCACGTCATAAGTTCGATAGACATCCGTGTTGCGCAGGATCATCATGCGTCGGGAATCCCATGCCTGATTTCCGAAGCGGCCATCCTTCCGCCACTCGCCATTGACCGGCATTTCACCGTGAACGTGTTCGAGTGTTAGAGGAATGTGTCTCTCATTCCGAACGCGAATAAGGCCAAACGCGGGATCGCCCATATCGATCTTCCAGTAGCGAACTCCGGCCTGATCACTCATCGCTTCGAGCTGATCCATTCCTCCGTCTTCCGGGGTATTGCGGCACCAGAGAGCAACGCCGCGCCAGCCGCAATCCTGAATCGCGGCACTCAACTTGTTAAGCCGGGTGACGGGCTCGCCGTCGAAGGAAGGGAACTTCGCGGTGTCGAGCTCGAATGTCGCAGTGCCACCCTTCTCCCAACCATCGTCGAGGAGGAGGTAGAGATCGCGTCGTACTTTTGGATAGAAAGACCTTGCCCAGCCCTGTACAGAGAGAAGGTTCTCCTCAGTCATGGTGGCGCGAGCGAGTTCGGCACCGGCATCACCCTCGAGCTTCACTGGATCCACACTTTCGAGGTTCTGGCCATACATGTAGTTCTGCAGCGCCCAAGTGCACCAGTAGTTGGGAGCCCCTGAGGCTTCAGGTGGCACTAAATTGATGGTTGTGCCGGAGTCGGCGCGCGCGTATTTCCGGAAGGGCGATGCGACCGCTGCAGCACCAGACAAAGCTAGAAAACGTCTTCTACTCAGCACCATCCGAAGTCCTTTAGTTTAGATCTACTCAAGTGAAAAGAGGCCGGCGCGGCGGCTGCCGCACCGGCACTGGAGGCAAAGTAAATCAGAAGGTAAAGTGTCCGCCCAGCTGAATTTCGCGCGGCGTCCCGTTCGTGCCCGTGATCTGGCCGAAGCTGGCATTCTGCGCGGTGCAGCAGGTCGTATTGGGATTTGAGTAGTGCGGTGTATTCGTGAGATTGAAGGCATCGACCTGGAACGTCGCGGCCATGTGCTCACGGAAGTTCACCGACTTTGAAAGGGAAACATCCGAGTTGCGATAGCTGGGTCCGAGAACCTTGCCTACACCGGAGTTGCCAAGCACGTACTGCGGCGGTGTGGTAAGGCAGGACGTGTCAAACCACTCGCTGGTCCTGCCGAGCTTCGGAATCGACGGGCAAGCCAGATTGGCGCGGTTCGAAAAACCGCTGTTGAGGTTGTCATTTGAGATACCGAACGACAGGGGCTGGCCGGACTGAACAATCGTGATCGAGCTAAGCTGCCAACCGCCGAGCAGGAGATCTGTGGTTCGGCCGCTGTTTGCCAGCCATTCGCGTCCTCTACCGAAGGGAAGTTGGTAGACAAAGTTGGCGATGAAATTCTGGGGAACGTTCGGTGCCTGGCTGGTTCCGACTGCCCAGTTGTAGCGGTCATCGAGAGGATAGAAGACATTCATATTGTCTTCTTCTCTGGACCATGTGTAGGAGATGCGCCCCTGAAGACCATGCGAGAAGTTCTTTGAGAGTTCGGCCTGCAGTGCGTGATAAATGGATCGGCCGTTGGAGGTTGCGTAGTTGATGCTCGTGACTTCGGGAGCGATATCGTAGTACGGCCGGCGAGTTGTCAGATCGCCGGGACCAGGGACGGGCGTATCGATGTTGTAGTCGCGATAGAGATGGATGCCGCGCGTTCCCACATAGCTGATGGTGAACGCGGAAGTCGCTGTGAGTTGCTGCTGAATTCCGAAGTTCCACGCGTAAGCATTGTCGGGCCGGAAGTTCTCGGGAATAAGCGTGACCGACGAGTTGGGTTGTGGTGTGACAGGCGCGTTGATCGAGATCGGGACGAATGCGGGCAATCCGTCCGCACTCACGCTCCAGAAAGGAGTGTAAGCGAGCTGCTGGTTCACGTAGTACTGCTGGAAAAACGGAAAATTGCGCTCAAGGTTGCCGCCGATCGCTCCGAAGTTGCCGGGGAAGGTCGTGATACCGAACGCGCCACGAATTGCGGTCCGCCCGTTGTTCGGTGAATACGAGAAGCCGACGCGTGGAGCGTAATTCCCATAATAGTTGTCGACATTCGGCGCCCTGTTGTCGGAGCTCGCAATGTCGAGCTTGCCGGTGCTGAGGTCGAAGTTCGATTGACGGTTGAACTTGTCGATCGCCTGGGTGATCACATCCCAGCGCAGAGCGAGGTTCAGCGTTAGGTTCTTTGCGATGTGGTAATCATCCTCAGCGTAGATGCCGGAGAGGTTGGCTCTTGTCGCCGGATCTGTATCGACGAAGCCGCGATAGAGCGAAGACGGAATGCCAAGCAGATAGCTTGCAAAGGCGTTGCCGCCCGAACTCGTGGTGCAGTTCGGCTGCCCAGTGCAACTGCTGGTGTAGTCCGCATTGAAGGAGAAGCTACCGTTCTGGCTGGCATTCGCGTTTGTCAAAGATGCCTGCAGCCGACGGAAGTCTTCACCGAAGGTGAAGGTGTGCTTTCCGATCACCTTGGTGAAGTTATCTGTGATCTGGTAAACGTTCGTGATGCGATGTGAGTTGGTCCAGTCCTGCGAGCCGGTCGAAGCGATGTTGCCGACGTTGAAGATGGCCAGGCCGGAGGCTCCGGGGAAGGCCGAGTCATTGCCATTCGGAATTCCGAGAGCGGTGTTTTCGTTGGTCCCGAAGTCGTTGCCGAAATCCTTCGTGTAGAAGCGATTGAATCCGAACCGCAGTTCGTTATTCGTGGTTGGGGAGAAGATGTGATCCCAACCGACTGCGGTATTGTGGTCGCGCGACAAAGCATTCACGTCGCCGATCTCAATAAATTGAGTTCCCGGCGATGGCGCGGTCAGGTCGCGACGCTGGTAGGATTCGCGGGTGAAGAAGCGGTCGTGGTCGTTGAGCTGGTAGTCGACCTTCACGTCGAACTGATGACTGTTGTCCGTCTCGGAGGTGTTGGCCTGGTAGTTCTGGCTGATGAGGTTCTGGTTTGTGGCCTCGGGCCAGATGGTGTTGCCGCCCACCATCGCCGCAGAGACAGGGTCGAAGCGGCTGGTGGGAATCTGATAGGCAGGCCCTTGAGCGGAAGCCACAATAGGGAATGGATTTCCAGTGGATGGGTTGTAGATCGTTGGAAACTGGCTGGTCAGAAACAAGCCTTGCTTCATCAGATCGGTCGGCACAGTGAGGTTGTAAGAAATACCGTTGTTGAGCAGGAGTCCCTGATAGTCGACGAAGAAGAACGCCTTGTTCCGGATGATTGGGCCACCGAGCGAACCTCCGAACTCATTGGCGCGATAAGGAGCTTTGGTCTTCGCCTGCCACTGGATCGCATTCAAGCTGTCGTCCCGGAAAAACTCATAGGCCGATCCATGGAAGGCATTGGTGCCGGATTTCACGAAGGCGTTGACCTGTGCTCCGCCGTAAGTGCCGACTGTGGCTTCAGCGTTGTTGGTCGAGACCTTAATCTCCTGGAGCGAGTCGAGAGGTGGCGTGACATTGATAAAGGCGTTCAGCAACTCCATGTTGGAAACGCCATCGAGCGTGTAAGTCGTGCCAGCCCAAGGCATGCCGTTGACACTTGCGGTGATGGAACCGGCGGCGCCAGCGCCGGCCGCGGCTTCCGGTGCGCTGCCGAATCCGGTAGCAACTGAGCCCGGCACGGTTTGAACCAGCTGTGAAAAGACCCGGCCGTTGAGCGGCAGGCTGGTGATTTCCTTGGTATCCAACGTCTCACCCAAGGAAGAGCTGTTGGTGTTCACCAGAGGATTGGCGCCCGTGACCTCGACGGACTGGGAGGTTGCGCCGGGTTGCAGTGTGATGTCCACACGCGTCACGCTATCGACCGTCACCACATTTCCGTTCGAGACGACCTTTTGAAATCCCGGGGCATTCACTTCGACTCGGTAGGTGCCAGGAGGCAGCAGATTTGCCAGGTACCCTCCCTGGTCATTTGAGGTGAACGCAGTCGACTGCCCAGTGTCCTGGTTTGTCACGGTGATGTGAGCTCCCGTGATGACGGCTCCAGTCGGATCCTGGATCGTGCCCTCCATGCGGCCGCTGACGCCCTGACCGAAGGCGAGGTTCACGAAAACGAACAGGCTAAGGATGCTGAAAATGATTCTTGAAAAGAACTGAGGAAACTCCCGGAACCTCCTGGGGGCCCGGCGATTTTGGATTTGCGATGACATACAGCCTCCTAAGTACGGCTAGAGCCCCAGACCTCGTCATGGCATTTTCCTCAACTTTTCAGCCACGCCGTAAACCGGCATCGAGGGTTCCCTTGATTGCGGGAGAAGCCTATTAGGCGGAATTCACAACCGTCCAGCTACGACAGGGATACCGCATGGCTACAAGTTCGCAAAGACGGTGATATCTGCAAGAAGCGCCGATGGTTACCGCATCGTTACAGCACGTTACAAGGCAAAGGTTGGCTGGACTTCGCCGTGTAACAGGGCAATTGCTAGGAGAAAAGCCCGTATCCGCCAGTTGACATGCAGGAGCGTCTCCCGACGGAAGGCTTATGCGAATCGAGGGTCCGTTCCCAATTTTCGGCCCGTCTATTTGGAGGTGGGGGAAGCGTCGGCTGGGCCTGCGGGCGTCGACTTGCCAAGCAAAGGATGAACCGACATCAGTTCCGTCCGCAATACCTGATCGCCCTTATCAAGCTGAACCCGGACCAGCGCCTGGAAGTAGGGCATCTCTTCGGGCCTGCCGGTGTCCTTGGATCCGTGAATCCCTTTCTTGGTCAGCGCCGCAGTCAGACTCGCGATTCCATCTGGGGTGACCATGAACTTGGTCGCGCCTTCGGTCCCCTTGGTGTCGAGCCCGCCGAGAACAGCAATTCGGTGCCCGGGAACCACCCCCGTCTGGATGGAGATAAGACTGTAGTCCATTTCGAGAACCTGGGTTTTCGGGTCGCGTTCCGTATGGTAAGAGCCGCTTTCGCCATCCTGGGGATGGGCGTTCAGGATCATGGCACGCCATTGCTCTCGATGACTGTCCGGATTGTCGAAGGCAAAATCGCCGTCCGCGAAGAGTTTTCCCACCGCCACATTCTGAAAGGGTGAACCCAGGAGGATTACGCTATGCTCTTGCAGATCCTCAGGGGTGATGTTGCGGCTGGTCTTGATGATGGGTTTGATGCCCATTTCGCCGAACAGTTCGGTGAGCATGGCAACGCCCTGAAGCTCTCCCGTCCCGGTATAACCATCTTCGTAATAGAGCGGTCCCGCACTATTGACCAGCTTTGGATTGGAAGCAAATTGCTGGGCAAGATGCTCGTCCACACGCGCACCGCGGCTATCGCTCGCCCCCTGCCTGAAACGCAGAAGGTCATTCGAATCGTCGAGCAAGAATACTGCGTTGGGATAGGCAATGATTGGAGACCGATCGTCCTGAAGAAACGCTCCCCAGAAGGCGTGGACCGGATCGACCGCACCAGCCGCTTTTGCCACGCGTCTTGCAGCGAACGGCTTCGCTAGAAAAATGCCGGCGAAGTATCCCGTGGCCAGGGCAAGCAAGAGAAACACGACAATATTTACGGGCCGTAGAAGCCAGCTTTGTTTCTTCTCTACTTCTTGGCCGGGTGCGGCAATCAGCGCAACTTCACGCAAGGGCAACTCGGGTTCGTTTTCCTCGAGCGTCACCAATTTGGGTGATTCTATCTCGTGATCACTAGGATCATCACGAAGCCGAAAGACCGGACAGTACTGCCCTTTCGGTATCTCTACCAGCACTAGGTCATGGGAGCCCTCGTCCTGGTAATAGTCTTTTAGCTTCTGCCGGAGCCGATGCGTCTGGACGCGAACAATCGTATCCGTTCTTGGATCAAAATCAGCTTTGCGGCCAAATGCCTCAAGGCCAATCGTGTACTCCTTGATCGAGTCGGCGGCGCCTTCTAGAGAGCGGTTCACCAGATATTGAAGAAGCTGTTGAAGTGTTGTCGAGCCGCGCAGGGTCGCAGAGTGAACGATGCGTTCTACCTGTTGTTGGCTCTCTTTGTCAGTAAGCCTGGACGCTCCTGGCAGTGACGATGTGGACGTTTTGATCACTTCTTGAATTTCGCCTGCTTCTCATCCGAAGGAGACCGGATGTGGTTATTTTCGGCGATCAGCGACCAAGTGTAAAACCACCCGAGCTTTGTGGTCAAAGCAAACGCGGTGTCATTCCGAATGAGGAATGCGTCCCGGTCTCGAGTGCGATACGGGGTCTAGGCATAAATCCGAAAATATCTCTCATGGCCTTCGCCGTCGTGTTCACCTTCCGTTCCAGCAGAACACCATCGGCCGCATCCAGCACGCGATAACAGCTCGACTTGTCCCCCAGATCCAAACCGAGGATGCTAAACCACAGCAATATGACGCAAGTGCCGTTCCGGGTCAATTAGCATCCGATGCAGCCGCTGCTTCAAGTCGAGGGCGATAACAGCGGTGTCTCGGTTGTGGGTACTGGCTGCATTTCTCGTGTCGATATATACCCGGCCACGACGCGCACAAGAACAGCCGCCAGTGGCGGCACGTGCGCGAGATTTGCCGCTAAAAACGCCCCAGCGGGGCAGCGGCAAATCCAGAACAATCTCAGTGGGAACATCCGGGCCGAACATTGGGACGACTATCTCCCTGCGACAGCCTCCTCCAGCGGCTCCGGCAAAAGACGGCTTCGGGAGGTTCCCGGTCAGCCCGCCTTGTTGCGCTGACATCTCTTGGACTGATCGCGGGGCGCTGCGGCTTTCGACGCCTTGGCCTTGGTATCGTCCGGTTCCTGTTGTGGCAGTTCCCACCCTGCCATGCCCTGCAACACGCGGTCGGCTTGCTTGATCGTGTTCACATGCCCGTAGTGCTGCTCAATCATGTGGACAGAAGTGCCCATTTGCTCGGCCAGGAAATACACATCCACACCTTCCTGCAAGCGGAGCGTGGCATAGGTATGCCGGAAGCAATAGGTCGAGCGCGATACGCCCTGCGTGCCTTCGCGCAAATTCGCTTCGTTCAGAAGGTTGGCAATCAGGGAATTGTAGAGAGATTTTGCAGGCTTGCCCGTGATGGTAGTAAATATTCTGTCGTTCGGTTCCGTGGCCTTGGAGAGAATACGAATGCGTTCCAGATAATCTCCAACACTCTTGGGAGCGACCAGCTTCCGAGACTTGCCATTACCCTGCACGAACAACACAACGATCTCTCGCCCCTCGCGATCTTTTGCGTTCATGATGTCTCCCCTCATCTCCGCTGGCCTCATGCCCGTATTGCAGGCAACGAGGATCATGTTGTAGGTCACCGTGCGATACCAAATGCTCGAAGACTTGTCCGCCTCCGCGATCCACTTCCTTCCAATCAGTGTGGAGCTTGCGATATTCCTCCAGCGTAAACTCGTCGCGTCGCATGGATTTGAGCTTTGGCCGCTCATCGAAACGCTGGCTCGCAGCAACGTAGCGTTTCTTGATGGCATAGTTCATCACCGCGCCGAAGATGGACATCTCGAAGCGAATGGTGAAGTCACCGATGAAAGGAACGGTGCGTTCTTCGGAAGGTTTGACTTCAGAACTCGGATGCCTAGAGAGTGTTGCGTCTTGGTGCGGCGTTCGGCTTCCCTGTCCGCAAACGCTTGCGCCATCTCGTCGCTGACTTCTCGATCACCGTTGCGCCCGGCGCCGGTCTCCCGCCGCCATGCTGGATAGCCTCCCAAAGCTCGTCGCCGATCGAGTATCGCTGGACGCGAAGTCCCCGTTGCCCCACACCCCCTTCTCAGATGTGGGATCACAAAGCTCAGCGCGGACTCGTAATTACAGGTTCAAACAGTTCCGTGCCAGGGCACGACTGAAGTCGTGCCGCTCCGAACCCCTGAATATCCGGGCTTCAACCCCTGAGCGCAAGTCCATCCACACCGCACCTTGTACCATGTTGACCATGCGCTCGGCCGCCATCTTTTCCGTCCTCTGCTTCAGCTCCCTGCTCGCCATCGCCGCGCCCCAGCCCACGTTGCTCTCCGACATCGACCACCGTCCCTCCATGAGCCTCAACGGACCCTGGCATTACATCGTCGACCCTTATCGCAACGGCTGGGGATCGAACACAGATGAGCCCGACCCGCGCGGCTTCGCAGCCAACGCGCACTACACTCCCGGCGGCCCGCTGCTCGAGTACGACTTCGCCAAATCCCCGATTCTCGAGGCCCCCGGCGACTGGAACACCCAGCGCGAAAGCCTTCTCTACTACGAAGGACTCCTCTGGTATCAGCGCGACTTCACCTACCACCCCAAACCAGGCACGCACACATTCATCCACATCGGCGCCGCCAACTACGCCGCGCACGTCTTCGTGAATGACACGCTGGTCTGCAGCCACGAGGGTGGCTTCACCCCCTTCGATTGCGAGATCACCAGCGTCATCAAAGACGGATCGAACTTCGTCGTCATCGCCGTCGACAACCAGCGTCTGAAAGAGCGCGTCCCCACCCTCAAAACCGATTGGTGGAATTACGGCGGCCTCACTCGCGACGTCTCCATCGTCGAAGTCCCCAACTCCTTCATCGACGACGCCGAGCTTCACCTCACCAGGGCCGGATTGATCGAAGGCGAAGTGCACCTGACCGGCGCGACCCCGGGCACAAAGGTGTCGGTACACATTCCCGAGCTGCACATCGACCAGACTGCGGAAGCCGATCGCGAAGGCCGCGCGAAATTTTCATTTCACGCCGAAGGTCTCCAGCTCTGGTCTCCTGAACACCCGCGCCTCTACAAAGTCGAATATCAGGCGGACTCCGACCAGCTGAGCGATGACATCGGCTTCCGCACCATCGAAGTGAAAGGCGATGAGATTCTCCTCAACGGAAAGTCCATATTTTTACGCGGAGTCAGCATTCACGCCGAAGCCCCACTGCGCGGAGGCCGCGCCTACTCTGATGCCGATGTGAAGACTCTCCTCGGCTGGGCCAAGGCGCTCAACTGCAACTTCGTGCGTCTCACCCACTATCCACACGACGAACGCATGATCCGCCTGGCCGACAAGCTCGGCATCCTCGTCTGGTCGGAAATCCCCGTCTACTGGGCCATCGACTGGACCAACCCGCGCACGCTCGAGGTAGCGAAGCAGCAGCTGCACGAGATGATCCGCCGCGACCACAACAAGGCCTCGGTCATCCTCTGGTCCATGTCGAACGAGACCCAGCCCAGCCCCGAGCGCACCGCCTTTCTCAGAAACCTCCTCGCCCAGGCCCGCGAAGAAGACCCCACCCGGCTCATCACCTCCGCCATCGCCACACCCTTCCACGGTAAGACCGCAGTCATGGACGATCCCATCGACGCCGACCTCGATGTGCTCGGCTATAACGAATACATTGGCTGGTATACCGGCAAGCCGGAAGAGGCGCCGTCATACAAGTGGGAGGACCCCCTGCATAAGCCCGTCATCATGAGCGAATTCGGTGGCGGCGCAAAAGCCGGACTCCACGGCCCCGCAACCCAGCGCTTCACCGAGGAATATCAGGCCGAGATCTACAAGCATCAGTTTGAGATGTTCGCCGAAATGCCCTACCTGCGCGGCCTCTCGGCATGGGTGCTCATGGACTTCCGATCACCCACCCGCCTGCTGCCGGATATTCAGGACGGCTACAATCGCAAAGGTCTGGTCTCGGACAAGGGAGAGAAGAAAAAATCTTTCTTTGTTCTGCAAAACTACTACGCTCACAAACAATGACCCTCGGTATCGCTTTCCATTCTTTTCACGATGAGGCTAAATTGAAGATCGCTCGTTACCTCTCTCTATCGCTCACATTCTGTATCGCGCTGTCTCACTCCGCATTCGCGCAGGCGCCGGCCGCACCCGCCGCAGACGAAGACTACGTCAAAGCGCACTACACAAAATACGAGTACCGCATCCCCATGCGCGACGGCGTTCACCTCTTCACCGCCGTCTACGTTCCCAAGGACAGTTCGCAGAGCTATCCCTTCCTCATGGATCGCACCCCCTACAGCGTAGGCCCCTACGGCGTGGATCAGTATCCAAAGCGTCTCGGACCGTCGGACGAATTTGAGAAAGCCGGCTACATCTTCGTCTATCAGGATGTGCGCGGCCGCTACATGTCCGAAGGCGAATTCGTAGAGATGCGCCCGCACATCGATCACAAAACATCGCCCAAAGATGTGGACGACGCGTCAGACACCTACGACACCATCGACTATCTGCTCAAGACCGTGCCCAACAACAACGGACGCGTCGGCATCTGGGGCATCTCCTATCCCGGCTTCTACACCTCCGCGAGCATGATCGACTCGCATCCTGCGCTGAAGGCCGCCTCGCCCCAGGCTCCCATGACCAATCTCTTCATGGGCGACGATTCGTATCACGGCGGAGCCTTCATGCTCGACGCCAACTTCGGCTTCTACGTGTTCTTCTACCCGCAGAAAAATCCCACTCTGCCCAAGCCGCCCCCGCCCTTCGACTTCGGCACACCCAATAACTACGAGTTCTATCTCAATGCCGGCCCCACCTCGAACCTCGACAAGAATTATCTGAAGGGCTCGAACTGGCTCTACAACGACCAGATGTACCACGACACCTACGACGATTACTGGAAGGCGCGCGACCTCACGCCTCACCTGAAAAACATTCACTGCGCGGTCCTCACCGTGGGTGGCTGGTATGACGCCGAAGATCTCGCCGGCCCCATGCGCGTCTACCACTCCGTCGAGGAGAACAATCCCGGCACCGTCAACACCATCGTCGAGGGCCCCTGGGTTCACGGCGGCTGGGCGCGCGCCGATGGCGATCACCTGGGCGATATCCAATTCGCCTCCAAGACCAGCCAGTTCTTCCGCGCCAATATTCAGTTCCCGTTCTTCGAGAAATATCTGAAGGACAAGGGTGCAGCCATGCCCGAAGCCTACATGTTCGAGACCGGTACCAACGTCTGGCGCAAGTACGACAAGTGGCCGCCCGAACAGGCCAAGGCCAAAACGCTGTACTTCCGCGCCGGCGGCAAGCTCTCCTTCGAGCCGCCGTCTCCAAGCGAAGGATCGGATTCCTATACCAGCGACCCCATGCACCCTGTACCTTTCGTCGGATATGTAACTGACACGGTGCCACAACGGTACATGGTCGACGATCAGCGCTTCGCCGCCACACGTCCCGATGTTCTCGTCTACGAGAGTGAGCCGCTGCAGGAAGACGTCACCATCGCCGGTCCCATCTCGCCCAAACTCAAAGTCGCAACCACAGGCACGGACTCCGACTTCGTCGTCAAGCTGATCGATGTGTTCCCCAATGATTATCCCAACCCCGAAGGGGCCGTCACTCCGAACAAGCGCATCCTCGATGCCCCGCCGCTACTGATGGGCGGCTATCAGGAACTGCTGCGCGGCGAACCCATGCGCGGCAAGTTCCGCAACAGCTGGGAAAAACCCGAAGCCTTCACTCCCGGAAAAATGGCGGATGTGAACTTCACCATGCCCGACCTCGATCACACCTTCCGTCGCGGTCACCGCATCATGGTGCAGGTACAAAGCTCATGGTTCCCGCTGGTAGACCGCAATCCGCAGACCTTCACAGATATCCCCAACGCCAAGCCGTCCGACTTCAAGTCCGCAATAGAAACCATCTATCATTCAGCCGAAGCCGCATCGGGAGTAGAAGTACTCGTGATGCCCCAACCATAGTCAGTTAACGGCATACGAAAATCGCTCTTCAAAAAATAACAATGGCCTGACTTCACGTCAGGCCATCGTTATTTCCGATACGGTTTGTATCAGGGCACGACTTCAGTCGTGCCGTTAGTCGCGTATAAATAGACGGACTTCAGCCCCTGAGGCGACAAAAAACCGGTGCCCCACGTCTCGCCTCCAAGACGTGGGATCTGCCTAAGCTCCAACCCGCCCCAAACCCACCCCAATCACATAGGTCACGATGCCTTCCACCGCGCCCACCAGCGTCATCTCCGCACCGCTGGACCACCAGCTGCGCACCGTGATCAGCGACTTCGCCGCGCCCACCGCGAAGTGCGCAGCCAGCGAGACAATCGCCGAAACAAGAATGGCCTTGTATCCGCCCATGAAGAAGAACGGAATCACCGGAACGAATGCGCCGATAGCCGTCGAAGCCGCGCTGCTCGTCGCCGACGTGATCGGATTGCGCAGCGCATCCTCGGTCGAATTCAGCCGTTCCGTCGCCAGCGCACGCAGAAACTGATCCTTGTCCCTCGCAATGTGCTCCACAACGTGGTCGGCGTCATCTTCCGGCAATCCCTTCACCTGGTAGTAGAGTGACAGCAGCTCGCGCGACTCCGGCGCATTCATCTCAATCGCCTCGCGCTCGCGCGCCAGCTCCGCCTCATAAATCTCGCGCTCGCTCTTCGCTGCAAGGTATGCCCCTGACCCCATCGAGAGCGAGCTCGCGATCATGCCCGCCAGGCCCGCCAGCAGCACATACTTGCTGTTTCCCACCGTTGCGCCGGAAACACCCGACACGATGCCGAAGATCGCACCCAGCCCGTCGTTCACACCATAAATAGCATCGCCGATCCAGCCCGCCGTCGCTCGCCCGCTGCCGCTGCGCTTCGATAACAGCTCCGCCAGCAGCGCCTGCGGTGAAGAAGCGCCGCTCTCCGCCACACGCCGCGGAAAGCGATCGCGGATAAGGTTACTGAGCTGGCAGTAGTGCTCGCGCTCTTCTTCAATTACGCGCCGCAGCAGCAGAAGGCTCGGCTCATCGTCGAGCTCTTTCAGCTGCTGGCCATACATCGCAATCGCACGGCTCTCGTCGATCTCCAGCCGCCGCAGCGCCATGCGCTGGCCGCCCAGTCGATTGGCCAGCGTGTCGGCATCGCCCGTCTGCTTGCCGCGATAGCGCGGGATCGTTCCCCCCAGCTCCTCGATGCGCTTGCCCCACACCGCCGCATGCTCCATCTCAGCGTCGGCCATCTCCTGCAGGGTCTTTTTGCGAATGGGATCGGAATCGCGCTCGGCCAGCGTGCGATAGGTGTAGTAGCCGCTCATCTCCGTCTGCCAGTTGCCTTCGAGCGCGGAGAGCAGCTTGCGCAGCTTTGGCGAACGGCTCTTCGCTCCCGGATTTGCGTCTGACATCGGCGGTTCTAATCTCCAATGCGATAGGGAAAGGTGAAACGGCCGATCTGCATCAGGAGATGTTCAGACGGCGGCCAGATTCGAAATGATTCTACCCGAGTGATCGCGGGATTCAAGCTCGCATCCACCGATCCGACCGGCTTTCCCGACGCCGCTTCATAAAACTTCACCTGAAGTCCATCCTCGACATGCTGCCAGCCGATCACATATGCGCCAGCTGCCAGCGAAAAGTTCCCGATCTTCAACGGAACCTGCGTCAGAAAAAAGTGTGAATATTTGCCGTCCGCCGAATATCCCGCCGTGATCAACACTACCCCGGCCACAAACTTCCCTTTGCCGTCGGTAATGCCGGATGCGGTGCGCATCTCCGTCTCAATGCGCTCCTGCTGTACCGGAGCCCGCGCCGGCAGCAGCGACTGCAGCTCTGCCTGGCTGGCAGCCCGCCATGCGCCTTCGGATTTCACTGCGGCGGCAGCCACCAGGCTGCAGCCCAGCATCAGCGCCATCAGGAAACATTTGCTTCTCAAAAATCTAAGCATGAATACCCGCTCTCATCCTCACTCATTTCAATCCAGATGAACAATGCCGCGCTGCAGCGCGCTGGTCGCCGCCTGGGTGCGGTCTGTGACGCCCAGCTTGCCGAGAATGCTGTTTACGTGTGTCTTTACTGTTGCCTCGGAGATAAATAGATCGGTTCCAATCTCCTTATTGCTGCGTCCCGCAACGATGCGCTTCAGCACCTCGATCTCGCGCGTCGTCAGCGCCGGACCACCCATGCGCTCGGCCAGCTTCTCCGCCACGAAAGCGGGAATTCTCGACTTACCCGCATGCACCGAGCGGATCGCCTCCGTGAGTTCATCGATGTCCATCCCCTTTAGCAGATATCCTTTCGCACCCGCCTGGATAGCGCGAAAAATATCCTCATCGCCATCGAAGGTCGTCAACACAATCAGCCGCGCCGCAGGAGCCTCCGCGCGAATGCGCGCGATCACATCGGCGCCGCCCAGCTTTGGCAGGCGAAGATCCATGAGCGTGATGTCCGGCTTGTGCCGGCGATAGACCTCGATCGCTTCCTCGCCATCCGAGGCCTCGGCAACCACCTTCATCTCCGGCACCGTGTTGAGCAGCGCGACCAGTCCCTGCCGCACGATCTTGTGGTCGTCTACTACCAGAATTCTTATCGGTTCGCTCATTGCCTTCTCACTCATTGCCTTTCATTCGTTTCCTGTTTTTGCAGCAATTCCACCTGCACCCGCGTGCCCTGTCCCTTTTTGCTGCTCACCGTCAGCTTGCCGCCAATCTGTTCGGCACGCTCCCGCATGCCGGTGAGACCGTAATGGCCTTCGCGCATCGACGGAGCCTGGCCGTCGAATCCCCGTCCGTCATCCGCCACAATCAGCTCCACGCTTTTCTCTGCGAAGCGAAGCTCTACATCGATGCGGGACGGCTCCGCGTGTCGCACCGCGTTGGTCACCGCTTCCTGCGCGATGCGCAGCAGCTGGTCTTCCGTCTGCTCCGGCAGAGGACGATAGCTGCCCTGAACATTCACCTTCGCCGTCGCCGTGCTCGAAGTGGTGACGCGATCAACGGCCTTGATCAGCTTGCTGGCAAAGTCGCTCTCATCCGCGCTCTGTGACCGCAATTGCCAGATCGCCCGCCGCGCATCGTCCAGCCCCGACTTCACCAGCTCCTGCGCCTGCGACAGATGCTGCTGCGCGACTGCAGGCGCACTCGCCAGCAGCCGCGAAGCAACCTGCAGCTGCACCGACACCGCGACGAAGCCCTGCGCCAGCGTGTCGTGAATCTCGCGCGCAATGCGGTTGCGCTCCGCCAGCACCACCTGAAAGCGCGCCTCCACCTGCCGCAGCCGCCACAGATAAATTCCGTACCCAAGCAGGGCTGCGGTAAGTGCCAGCAGCAGATAAAACCAGATTGTCTGGTAGAAGAACGGCTGCAGGCGAAGACGGAGCACCGCAGGATGCAGACTCCAGACCCCGTCGTTGTTGCAGGCTCTCACCTCGAAGCTATAGTGGCCCGGCGGAAGGTTCGTGTAGTAGGCCGTGCGCCGCGTGCCCGCATCGACCCAGTCATGGTCGAACCCGTCGAGCCTGTATTGAAAACGCACCTTCTGCGGCGCAACAAACGACAGTCCCGCATATTGAAAGGTGAGGCGATGCCGCCCCGGACCAATTGTAACCATCGCTGATTTTTTTTCTTCTTCGTCGTCGACGCTCAGGCCTTCGATGCTCAGCAGCGGCGGAACGCGATTCATTGCCAAGTGCGCCGGATCCACGGTAGCCACGCCCTTGAGCGTCGCAAACCACAGCGTGCCGTCTTTCAAGCGCCACGCCGCAGGATGGCCGCCGCTGCTCGCCTCGCTGATCCTCATACCATCCGCTGTGCCGTAAGATGCCACCGCGGCCGCAGCTCCGCCCCTATCGATCGCACGGTTCAGGTCCCTCAAACTCACGCGATCGATGCCGCCGTTCGAGCTGATCCAGAGATTTCCCTGTCCATCCTCGAGAATGCCGTAGACATTCGCCGGCAGCTCCGCATCCCGCGCCCCAACCGGCTGAATCTTTCCCGCGCGCATGCGGTTGAGTCCGCCGCCATTCGTGCCGATCCACAATGTGCCCTCGCTGTCCTCGTGCAGCGCCGTCACCACGCGATTGGAAAGGCCATCCTTTTCCGTGTAGTTGTGAAAGACCCCGTGATCGAGATGCGTAAGACCGCCCAGTGTGCTGATCCACAGCGAGCCATCTTTCGCCTGCAGAATCGCACCCACTAGGTCGCTGCCCAAGCCATCCAGAGATGTATAAGTCGTGAAGCGGCCATCCTTCCATTGCGAAAGCCCGCGCCGCGTGCCGATCCACGCCGCACCCTGGTTGTCGAAGTAGATGGAGCGTACAAAATCATCCGCGAGCCCATCGGCAGAGGTAAGCGTGGTGACCTTGCCGTTGTGAATATGATCCAGCCCGTCAGGCGTGCCCAGCCACAAATCGCCATCCGGACTGCTCGAGATCGACAGCACCACATTGCTCGACAGACCGTTCATCGTGCTCAGCGCAGTGAAGCCGTTTTCATCGCGTCGATCAAGCCCTCCACCGCTGGTTCCCAGCCACACCGTGCCCGAGCGATCCTGATACACAGCGCGGATGTGGTCGTCCGAGATGCCGTCCTCCGCGGTGTACGTGGTGAACTTGCGATCCCGCAATATATCGAGTCCGCCTGATTCCGTCCCCAGCCACAGGCTGCCCTCGCGGTCTTCATACATGGCCAGAATCAGGTTGCTCGAGAAGCCGGCCTTCGGCGTGAAGGCCTCGATCTTGCCCGCATGGAACCGCGCCAGTCCGCCCGCTGTGCCCATCCACAGCGCGCCCTCGCGATCAAAAAACAGCCGGTTGATATGGCCCGAAGGCAGCCCATCTTTCACACCCCATCGCGAAAGTTGATTGCCGTCATAGGCCAGCAGGCCGCCATCGCTGCCCATCCACACCGTCCCCCTCGCATCGATGGCGAGAGCATGAAGATTCTTCTCCTCTGCTGACAGAGCCTGATGCGCCAGCGATAGAGGCGAGCACCCAACCGCGCCGCAAATCTCCACACCGCTCGCGGTTGCCGCCCACGCCTGCCCGCGGCCATCCACAACCAAAGCCTGAATCGCTGCTGCCGGCCCCAGGCTCTGAAACTTCTCCTGACCCACCGGCGAACGCCACACTCCGCTCATCGTGCCCAGCCACAGCGAGCCGTCCGCTCCCCCGGCCAGCGTGCTGTCTTCATCCAGCGCAGGAAGGTCGGACGCCAGATGAAAACTGTTTCCGTCGAAGACCGCCAGCCCCGCCGCCGAGATCATCCAGATCTTCCCGCCGCGATCCTCATGCATCGACCAGATCGCACTGCGCGGCACCGGCCCCGATTGCAGAAAAGGTTCGAAGCTGTGATTCCGGTAACGCGTAACTCCGCTCGATGTGCCGATCCACAACGCGCCCGAGCGATCTTCCATCAGGCTGTAGATAAGGTCGCTGCCCAGCTGCGGCGTGCTCTTGTGCGTGAACACCTCGAACTCCGTGGAGTCGAAACGCACCAGACCGGCCTCGGTGCCGATCCAAAGGTATCCATCGCTCGTCTGCAGAACCGCGTGCACCGTGTTCTGCGGCAGCCCGCTGTCCGTCTGCCAGGACTGGTAGCCGTAGTGCCGCAGCCCCTGGTGAGGATCGAGCGCCGCGCAGCTCGCAGCCGGCAAGATCAGACACAGGCATAGCCGGATGGCCTTCCAGAAACAGCCGCGGGTTGTGTGTGTCAGGACATTCACTTCTGAAGTTTTCAGGACCTGCTGGGAATACTACACACCGGCAGGGGGAGTGAAATATCCATCATAAGGTTGAGTTGCCCGCAGGTTGCCGCACGCGCAACTAGCGCTCGCCGCGCTCGCCATTCGCCTGCGGCTTCACCCACACCTTCTCAGCCGCAGGTGCGCCCAGAGTGAAAGCTCCCGCTGGGGTCTCGATGGCCAGCGTCTGATCGTAGTTCTTCTTGAGCACGCGAACTGGACCACCAGGCTCGATGCCCGTCTCATGCAGAAAGCGCAGCAGCCGGGGGTCGCGCTCATACAAACTCGCGACCACATACTCCGCATCCTCAGGAGACTCGGCCAGCGTGCGCAGTCCCCGCCGCGCGCGCTTCGCCGGGCTCTCCGGCAAAACGGCATTGCCATGCGGGCACACACCCTTCGCGCCCAGCTTCTCCAGCAGCCGTACCTCAAAGGCCGGAGACACCGCGTGCTCCAGCCGCTCCGCCTCGTCATGCACCTCATACCAGGCCATGCCGAACATCTCCGAAAGCATGCGCTCGATCAGGTGGTGGCGCAGTGCCGTGCGATACGCGGTCTGCTTGCCCTTGGGCGTCAGCCGGATAACGCCATCGCCAGCCACATCCACATACTCATCCCGCTTGAGGCGGCGAATAGCCATCGACACCGCAGGCGGCGACACGCGCAGCCAGTGAGCAAGCGTCGCCGAGATGACCGTCTGCCCCTCGCTCTCCGCCTCGAGGACTGCCTTAAGATAGTCCTCTTTCGATACGCTGATTTCACTCTTCACGTCTACTTATCGTCACTCCTGCATAAGAAGAAGTAAAGCGCAGCGTCATGTCGCCGGGTGCCCATATCTCGATTCTGAGATGTGGGATATGACGGACCGCTTACGCCTGATAAATGCGGATTTGTGTCAGGGCACGACTTGAGACCCCTGCGATCAATACACAATTTCCATCCGCAACCCGCGCGGATCGTACTCGGTAATCTCCGGAACACTTCTATGCTCGCCGCGCAGATGCCGCAGCGCAGCCCAGGCCGCAATCATGGCATCCAGGATGTCATCCGGCTGCACCTCCGAAGTCCTCGCATCCGCTGCCATCGCGCGAATCTCCGCATGCTCCGCAATCGAAGCACCGGGAAAAGCTCCACGCAGAATCTGTCTCCGCTCCTCAAATCCCTCCGGAGTTTTCTTGCCGTGCTGCAGCCCGCGTCCAACTGCATGTTGAAACGCCAGCTCCGGATGTACCTCGAACACCTGCTGCTGCAGTTGCACACTCATGCACGCGTCGACTTCGGCGATCTTCGCAAAGAGATGAAAGCTCTGCTGCGAAATCCCCTTGCCGCACCGCTCCTTCGAAAGTGCATTCGCCGCAGAATATTTGTCGAAGTTCAGCAGATGCCGGTCAGGAGCAGGAAACACGCTCGACCGGCGCACACCAAGCAGACGCCGCGCCTCTCCATCGCACTGCCTCGCAGCAAAACACTCACTCAGCCCGATCGGAATATCCACCGCAATGCGGCTCACATCCGCGTTCTCTTCGAGCAGCGCTGCAAACCCCTTGTGAACGCGCAGCGTAAACCTCATCGCCTTTAGAGACAACCGCGCCGCAACCCATCCCCCACGGCATCCATCCACGCCCACCACATCGCCAGAACTCATAGGACAACGCTACGCGCCCGGAGGAAATTCGCTTTCCTCTTGCGCATCCCTCTGCACCGCGCACAACCTTAAGCCCACCCGCAGCCTTCCCATAGCTCGGGAGAAGAACCATGGCAACCACGAAGAAGGCAGCAAAGAAATCCGCAAAGAAGAAATCGGCCGCGCGCAAGTACAGCCCGAAGGCCTCCAAATCGGTAGAGCGCGAAGTGAAGGCAATGAAGAAAGGTCAGCTGAAGTCCGGACGCAGCGGGAAGAAGGTCACCAGCCGCAAGCAGGCCATCGCAATTGGATTATCGGAAGCCCGCAAAGCCGGCGCGAAAGTCCCGGCAAAGAAGAAGTCCTCTGGCGAATAAGCGAGTAATTCGTTACTCGCTATTGCCGGAAGACTTTGATGACGAGGTATTCGAAGACGATCCCGCAGCCGGTGTGCTCGGCGAGGAAGAAGACGAACCGCTGTCGGAGGAAGCAGACGCAGCCTTGTCCGAACCGCCGTTCGATTCGCCGGATTTCGCGGCGCCCCCGGATTTCGCGTCTCCCTTGGATGAGCCTTTGCCTGCGTAGTCGTTCACATACCAGCCCGCGCCCTTGAACTGAATGGCCGGAGCCGAGATCAACCGTTCCAGCTCGCCCTTGCACACCGGGCATTCTGTTTCGTCAGGCGCGCTGAAGCTCTGAATTTTTTCAAACTGATGTCCGCACTGCTTGCAGCGGTATTCGTATAAAGGCACTTGCAATACTCCGTGTCTGGCTAAGCTTCTATTCTACAAGTGCAAGCTGCGGCTTCTCGCCCAGGCTGGCCACGCGCACTTCAGTGATGGCTTCCACGCGGCGCAGAGCCCGCAAAATCGTATCCGTCAGCTCCCCATCCACCTGCACTACCGCCAGAGCCGTGCCTTCCGGCACGCGATGCTCGCGCAGCGCACGTGCCAGGTTGGCGCGCCCCAGTGCGAAATTCGCAATGTTGATGGAGTGTTCGCCAAGAATCGTCCCCACGCGCCCGATCACACCCGGCACATCCTGGTTGCGGATCGTCAGCAGCGTGCCCTCGAGCGGAGCTTCAATGTCGATGCCGTTCAGGCTCAGCAGACGCGCCGAAACTCCATGCAGCACCGTGCCCGTCGCCGTCACATCGCCGGCGCGCGTATGGATCGTCAGCTTGATCACGTTGCCCGCGCCGCCCGAGGATGAAGCCTTCTTCTCTTCGTGGATGCGAATACCGCGCTCCTCGGCGACAGCCGCAGCGTTGATGCGGTTCACGCCTTCAGAATGTCCGAGGATCCCCTCGATCGCGCTGTTGCGCAGCAGATCGGTCTTGCCCTCGCCGATGCGGCCGTTGTACGAGATGTGCACGCTCTCCAGATTGCCCTCGGCAAATCCGCCCAGGAACGATCCCAGCCGGTCGGCCAGCGTGATGTAAGGCGCCAGTTCGAGATACTCTTCATGCGAGAGCGACGGCAGATTCACCGCGTTCTGCACCACGCCCAGCTTCAGATATTCACGCACCTGCAGGGCAATCTGCACACCCACCGCTTCCTGTGCCTCGGCCGTTGAACCCGCAATATGCGGAGTAAGAATGACGTTCTCCAACGCAAAAAACGGAGAGTCTTTCAGCGGTTCCTGATGAAACACATCCAGCGCGGCGCCGGCAACATGGCCGCTGCTCAACGCGGCCGCCAGTGCCTCTTCGACGATCAGCTCGCCACGCGCGCAGTTGACGATGCGCACGCCCTTCTTCATCGTCGCCAGCGTCGTCTCATTGATGATGCCGGTAGTCTGCGGCGTCAGCCCCACGTGCAGCGTCAGATAATCCGCCTCGCGGAACAACTCTTCAGTCGAGACCAGCTGAATCGCATTCTCGCGCGCGATGGCGGCGGAGACGAACGGATCGTGCCCGATGATTTCCATGCCGAAGCTGCGCGCGCGCCGCGCCACTTCCAGACCGATGCGCCCCAGTCCCAGCACGCCCAGCTTCTTGCCGCGCAGCTCGAAGCCCTGCAGCGATTTCTTCTCCCACTTGCCTGCGTGCATCGTGGAGTTCGCCTTGGGCAGCTGCCGGGCCAGCGCCAGCATCAGCCCGATGGTGAGCTCCGCCACCGCGATTGCATTCGCGCCCGGCGTGTTCATCACCACGATGCCGCGCCGTGTTGCCGCGTCGGCGTCGATGTTGTCCACGCCCACTCCGGCGCGCCCAATCACCCGCAGCTTCGGAGCGGCCGCCATCAGCGCATCATCAGCCTGCACCGCCGAACGCACCACCAGACCGTCGGCATCGGCAAGCTCTGCCGGCAGACCGTTCTTGATCTCATCATGCGTGACAATCTTCCAGTCCGGCTCGCTCTTGAACACGGCCAGCGTGGCGGGAGACACCTTCTCGGCAAGAACAATCTTCATCTGCTGCTCCTTAAATGTCGTGTATCAGGGCACGGCTTCAGTCGTGCCCTACCCGCGGATAACAACGTGGACTTTTGCGGGTGCTCCACATCTCGCCTTTGAAATGTGGGATTACACTTACCGCGCGCCCACCGGCTCCAGCTTCTCCGTCTTCGATCCCGCCGCCGCAAAAACCTTCTGCGCCGCCGCCAGAGCCTTGCCAAATTCAAAGCCCGGAATCTGCAGCGAGGCCGCGACCACCTGTTCCAGCGCACCAACAATCGCAATCGTGTCCATGTAGTCGAAGAAGCCGATGTGCGCAATGCGGAAGATCTGCCCCTTCATCTCGCCCTGCCCATTCGTGATCACCACGGCAAACCGGCTCTTCAGCTCTTTGACGAAGATGCCCGAGTCCACGCCCGCCGGAGGCAGAACCGCCGTCGCCGCCGCGGCTGGAGCGTCGGGCGCGAATAATGTCAGGCCCAGCGCTTGAACAGCCGCCCGCGTCATCGCCGCACAGGTCTCCGCGTTGTCCACCAGCGCCTTGCGCCCGGCCGCGAGATCGCCGCCGCCCTGCCCGGCAATGTAGTCGAGCGCCGCGCCCAGAGCCGCGATCAGCGCCACTGCGGGCGTGTACGAAGACTCGCCCTTGTGCGCGTTCTTACGCTCCTTGCGCAGATCGAAGTAATACCGCGGATTCAGCGAGATCTCCATCGCCTCCCACGCCTTGTCGCTCACGCTCAGGTAAGCCAGGCCCGGCGGAATCATCACCGCCTTCTGCGATCCGCCAATCATCACGTCCACGCCCCAGCCATCCACGTCAAAGTGGGTCGTGCCCAGTCCGGTGATCGCATCCACGACCAGCAATGCCCCGCTCTCCTGCTTCTTCAGCAGCTCCGCCACGCCCTGCACATCGTGCCGCACGCCGGTCGAAGACTCCGTCGCCTGCATGAACACGGCGCGCGTTTCGATCTTCAGTGCCTTGCGAACCTCATCCAGAGAGAAAGTCTGCCCATAAGGCGCGCTCACCACATCCACTTCGCAGCCAAAGGCCTTGGCAATCGCCGTCCAGCGCTCGCCGAACTTGCCGGCCGAAAGCACCAGCACGCGGTCGCCGGGCGACGTCAAATTCGAAACCGATGCCTCCATCGCGCCCGTTCCCGATGAAGCCAGCAGCAGCACGTCGTTTTTCGTTCCCACGAAAACCTTCAGCTGCTCCAGCACCCGCTGGTAAAGAGCACGGAACTCCGCGGTGCGGTGGTGAATATCCGCCGCGGCCATGGCAAACTGCGCAGCGGGCAAAAGAGGGGTCGGTCCGGGCGTGAAAAGGCGCGTCTTACGAATCATCTTGGAGGGTCCTTTGCGGCTTCCGTGAAGCAGAAGATCGTCCCTCATATTTTACTGGGCAGGCGCGCCGCACGCTTTGTTTCTATAATGGAAGGTTTGGACACGAAAATGACCGAAGCCGGTATCCCACAGCAGATTGAAAAGGACATCGTCGCCGCGATGAAAGCCCGCGACGGCGAGAAAACCACCGCCCTGCGCATGATCAAGACCGCGCTCAAAAACAAGGAAATCGAGAAGCGCGCTCCACTCACCGACGCCGAGGCCCAGCAGATACTCACCACCCTCATCAAGCAGCGCCGCGACTCCATCGAGAGCTTCACCAAAGGCAACCGCCCCGAGCTGGCCGCCAAGGAAGCCGCCGAAGTCACCATGATCGAGTCCTACATGCCCAAGGCCGCTGGTGAAGACGAAATCCGTAAGCTGGTCGAGGAGACACTGGCCGAGCTCGCCTGCTCCGGCGATGATCTCGGCCCCAAAGACATGGGCACCGCCATGAAAGCCGTTCAGGCCCGCATCCAGGCCAAAGGCCTACGCGCCGACGGCCGCCAGGTCAGCGAAATCGTCAAAGCCAAACTGTCCCTCTAGCCGGCAGCGATGCTATCCCGGCCGAAACGGACCAAAGGTGAGTGATGCAGGAACACTGGCAGCCTATCCGTGCCCCCTTCTACCCTACCTTTGCGTACTTTGCGCCTTAGCGGTAAGTATTCAGGAAGTTCTGCATAAGGCCACGGATTCAGCCGTCCAATAAACAAAAAAACGGAAAGGGATCTGAGCTTCTGAGCTACCGCAGGGCCAGGTGAGCACGGGGTAGGAGCGGGCTTCAGCCCGCTCAATTTCGTAGCCACAGAAAGGGCTCGATCCCCTGAGGTCACCACTCAAATCTTCAGCGGCCGCTCCAACCAGCAAACATCCCAATACCGGCCCAGCTTGTAGCCGTTTTCCGTAAACGTCCCAATCATCTTGAAGCCGAATCGCCGATGTAACGCCTCCGACCCCGGATTCGGCGGCGTGTATCCAGCCACGATCCGGTGCAGGTCCTCGTCCGCGATCGCATCAAACAGCGCGGCATACAGCAGGCTGCCCAACCCGCGCCCCACCGCCTCTGGAGCACAATAAATCGTCGTTTCTACGGTAGTGTCATACGCCGCTTTCGGACGAAAGCGCGTTGTCCCGGCATACCCCATCACCCGGCCGGACTCCTCCGCCACCAGCAGCCGGTGCCGTCCCATCGCGGCGAACTGCGCAAACCACTTGGCTCGCTGCTCGACGGTTTGCGCCTCCACGTCGAAGGTCACCGCCGTGTGAACCACGTAATGGTTATAGATCTCCGTCAGCCGTGGCAGATCATCCGGAACTGCCGCACGAATCAGCGGTTGAGCCAACGAGCCAGCCTCCAGATTGGGATCTAACGCCTCTCCGGAGTCACCCGCACAAAGACACCCTCCGGCAACTCGCCCTCGACCAGATGAATGACGCCGCCCTTCACCAGTCCCCGCAGCGCCTTCTCCGTTGCTGCCGGCTTCGCAGCAGGGACTTCGCGATCGCCACCGCTCCGCCCCATTCCGCGATCCATCGCCAGGTTCGCCAGCCGGTCGGCCTGCTGATTCTTCCCCCGCAGCACATGCTGAATCTGGAACAGATCGAGTCGCGCCGCCCGCCGCTTGGCCTCCTCATACAGCGGACGCAGCTCCGGGCTGTTGACCTTGTACTGCCCCTTCATCTGCTTCACCATCAGCTCCGAGTCGGAGATGACCCTGAGCCGCGGGTGCCCTTGGGTCAGCGCAAAATCCAGCGCCGCCAGCAGCCCCGAGTATTCGGCGTAATTGTTGGTGCGCTTGCCCAGATACTCGCTCAACTCGCCCAGAACCTCGCCGGCCGCGCCCTGCACCAGAACGCCAAAACCCGCCGGTCCCGGATTGCCCCGCGATCCACCATCGCAATAAGCGGTAATAAGACCCTCATTTTGAGAGGAATCCGCCGCCCACAAACGCCCGCTTTCAGCACGACTCATGAATGGAAGTTTAGATCATTTCCCGCAGCCGGTTTCCACGTTCGCCTTGAACCGGATTTGCCGAAACCGCTCCATCTCTCCGGAGGTTTTCGCGAAGTGCAGTGAGCCGCACGACCGCCTTGACAGAAACAGAATGGCTTGTTTACAGTCAACCATCGATATATCGATCATCGATCTAATATGCCAAAGCGAAAACTCGATCCCCTGCCCTCCGCCGCGTTCCAGATTCTGCTTTCACTCGCCGGTGGCGATCTTCACGGATACGCCATCATGCGCCAGGTCGAAGAACAAACCGCAGGACGCCTGCGCCTGGGCCCGGGCACGTTATATAACTCGATCCGCTCACTCCTGGAGGAAAGTCTTATCGAGGAAGTTGCTCCGGTTGGCGAAGCAGGGTCCGGAGACGAGCGGCGCCGTTATTACCGGTTAACCTCCGCCGGCCGCAAAGTCGCTCGCACTGAGGCCGAAAGACTTGCTGACCTGTTGCGCGTGGCGCGCAGCAAAAAAATCCTGAGGGGCGATTATGTCTGACAAGATATACCGCTGGTTGCTGCGGCTCTATCCATCGCATTTTCGCAAAGCCTACGGCGATGCGGCCATGCAGTTGTTTCGCGACCGCTGTCGCGACGAGCGTGGGTTCATCCGTCGATTGCGCCTCAGCCTTGACCTGCTGGCGGATATCATCGGATCTCTCCCGCAGGCATATGGACACTCTTACGCCGAAGCGGCGCGTGCAGATTTGCTCGCCCCTCATTTCGACGGTCTTCCGTCGTTCCAGGTTTTACAGAGTGAGCCTATTCCACGCGGAAGTGTGGTCTTTGCCGTCGTGCTCTCATTTCTTGCGCTCGGGGCATTTGCGTACGTCATGGAGGGACCAATCGCGTATCGTCCCGCCGCAGTGAAAGGCCCTGTCACTCCCATCGAAGCCGTGATGAAGAAATTGAATCATCCGTTAACCGCAGATCCGGATGTTTTCGATTCTGCCTCGAACGATATCGCCGGACCGGTAGCGCCGCAGGATGCCACCAACGCAATGATCCACCTGTTTCAGACTCACAACATCGTGATGCTCGGCGAATCCCACGGCAACAGGCAGGAATACGAATGGTTGTGCCAGCTGGTGAAAACCCCCGCCTTCGCTGACAGCGTGGACGACATCGTCGTAGAGCACGGAAACGCGCTCTATCAGCAAACAGTGGATCGTTACATCGCCGGCGAAGATATTCCCAGCGGCCAGGTGCAGAAGGCCTGGCGCAATATGATCTCGTCCGTGCCGCCGGTCTCCCCCGTGTACGGCTCGTTTTATCAGGCGATACGCGAAGCCAATCTGCAGCATCGCGGCAAACATCAGATACGCCTTTTGATGGGCGGCCCTCCAGGCGATTGGGACAGGATCAATAGCCCGCAGAATCTCGCGCCGTATGAGGCGGAGCGCGAGCAATGGTACGCGCAGGTGGTGAAGGATCAGGTTCTCGCCAAACACCGCCGCGCCCTGCTCATCATGGGAGCAAGCCATTTTCTGCGCGGCCACGCTCAGCTACTGCAAGACGAGCTTCTGCTGCAACAGCACCAGCCCATACCCCAGTTAGACCGAAGCCAGATCGCACCCGGCTATATCGAACAGGAGCTCCGCGCCGCCGGTGCAAACACATATCTGGTTGTCTTCGGGTCAAACGTGATCGATGGCCAGGGGCATACCGACAAGCGCTTTGATTCCTGGCCCACGCCCGCCATCGCACCCGCTTCCGGCAGTTGGCTGGAGAAATTACCGGCCCAGCCTCTGCTCTCCTGCGGCCACGCTCCCGCCACACCTCTCACGCTCGGCGATGAAGCAGACGCAATGCTGTACGTCGCGCCCTGCGCCGATCTGACTAACGTAGAAGTACCCCGCGCAGAGCTGGAAGGCACACCCTACGGCCAGGAGGTCGCCCGACGAGCCGCGATCATCCTCGCCCTCCCACGGCAACAGGCATTACGGTGACAATGCGAGACACCGAACCACTCGGCCTGCCTGGATATTTCGGACCTGTTGGCCGATACCGCAATGGGCAATCTCGACTACCTGCCCTCAATATCCGATAGGTGTGTTCTTTGACCAACCCCCAAAACGAGTACCGGACTCCCTACCAATCCTGCCCAGTCTGTGGGGTGAGGGAGTGTACTTTGGTCGGCGTGGCCGACAGCAAAAAGCACTCCCTATGGCACCCTCCTCTTCCCGAGACCATGCGATGGGTGCGCTGTGATGGATGCCAACACGTTTTCACCGACAGTTTCTACTCCGAAGCCGGGTTGAATGAGTTGTTCCGCCAGGCCAATGCAGGCCAGTTGGCTGGTGGAGATATCGAGAAGCAGCGTCTGCTATGGACTCCGATCGTCCAACGCGTGCTCGACGCACTGCCGGCTGGCGTGACCCCCTTCGAGGCAAACCTGACCTGGCTTGATGTGGGGTGTGGCAACGGAGGTCTGGTGTTTACGGCGGAAGAGTTTGGCTTCGCCGCTACCGGGCTCGACTTAAGGGAAGAAGCCGTGAAGCGGTTGTGTGAGATGGGTTATCAGGCTCAACATGCAGACATATTCAGCATGCGGGCAGACCGTCCTTTCAGCGTCATCTCCATGGCGGATTTGCTGGAGCACACGCCCTACCCTATCGCCACTCTGGAGCGCGCATACGAAATGCTTGACGCGGGAGGAGTGCTGTTTCTTTCATGTCCCAATCGCGAAAGCAGCAGTTGGCGAGAGATGGACAGGAGAAGCGTAAATCCTTACTGGTATGAGATTGAGCACTACCACAACTTTTCTCGTAAATCATTGATGGCCATTCTGAAGAAGTGCGATTTTCTTCCCGTGAATTACTCCGTTAGCCAGCGGTATATTGCCTGCATGGAGATCATTGCCGTGAAGGTATCGCCCTCGGAGTAACACCCTGTCTACCCGCCTGATCGGGCACTCCTGCGAAGTCTGATTTGCGAAGATTTCGCTTCCGTCCAACGAAGGAACCGCTTCGACACGTCGCAATATCCAGTTGCTATCTTTCCTTGACATAGCCTGGCTATGGCAGTAGCGTTGGGGCTACTGGCATAGCCTGGCTATGCTAAAGGTTCTTGTGTGGTTGGGGGTGTTTTTTGAATCGGGATGAGATTCCGCCGGGCACGCTTTACCTGTTGATCCTGAAGACGCTCGCGCGGCATGGCGAGCTGCATGGATATGAAATTGCCAATTCGATTCAGCACACTTCAGACGATGTGCTGCAGGTCGAAGAGGGGTCGCTGTATCCCGCGCTCCAGCGCATGTTGATCAAGGGCTGGGTGACGGCGGAGTGGGGGACGACGGCTGGGAACCGGCGTGCGCGCTACTACAAGCTGACGGCCGCCGGGCGTAAGCAGCTGGTGCTGGAGATCTCGCAGTTTGAGCGCGTGATGGGGGCAATTGGACGCGTGATCCAGACGGCGTGAGGAGTGAACGATGAATGAATTCCAAGAACTGCTGCGGCGTTTCCGCATGCTCTTTCACCGCAGGCAATTTCAGGCCGACCTGGAAGAAGAGATACGTCTGCATTTGGAGCTGCGAGAGCAGGAGCACACAGAGGAGGGCGTGGTTTCCTCCGAGTCGCGGCGCGCCGCGTATCGCAGATTTGGCAATCCAACCTCAATCAGGGAAAAAAGCTATATTGCATGGGGCTGGGGATGGCTGGAGAGCCTGGTGCAGGATGCGCGCTTCGCGCTGCGGCAATTGTGGAAGACCCCCGGATTTACGGTTACCGCCATCCTCACGCTGGCGCTGGGCATTGGCGCGAATGCGGCTATTTTTACGCCAGTGAAAGCTGTGCTGCTGAAGAACCTGCCGGTGGCCGATCCGAAGACCCTGGTGCGAGTGGGTGATTGGGCTGACTGTTGCCAGAACTCCGGGCCCAACACCTGGCACGACGGAGACTTCAGCATGTTTTCAACCGCCACCTATGAGCAATTCAGGAAGAACACCCCGGAGTTTGAAGAGCTGGCCGCAATGCAGGCGGGTTTTGAGTATCGGCCCGTTATGATGCGGCGTGACAGAGGCCGGGATGCGGCAAAGCCACGGATGGGGGAGTTCGTCTCAGGAAACTACTTCCGCATGTTTGGACTACAGCCTGCAATAGGACGGCTCCTTTTCGATACCGATGATGTTGCCGGTGCACCGGTGGTTGCGGTGATGAGCTATGCGACATGGAAGGACTTCTACAATAGCGATGATTCGGTGGTCGGCAGCACCTTCTGGATGAATACCAAGCCGGTGACGGTGGTCGGTGTGGCTCCCCAAGGTTTCTTCGGCGACCGCATGTCAAGTACCCCACCGGATTTCTACTTGACCATTGCAACCATGCCCGATGAGGCAGGCGGAAAGACTTTCCGTGACCCGTCGCAGAATTGGCTGGATATTATTGGGCGCGTGAAGCCGGGAACGGCGCTGCTTCCGTTGCAGGAGAAGTTGACCGCGCAACTCAAGCGAGTGCACGCGACGGATCCTGCCTTTTCAGCCGCGGATATCGCTAAGACGCATTTGGTGCTGACTGCAGGTGGTGCCGGCACGCAATCGATGCAGAAAGATTACGCCTCGAATCTGAAGCTGCTGATGGGGATCAGCGGACTGGTACTGCTCATTGCCTGCGCGAACATTGCCAACCTGCTGCTGGTGCGGGGGATGGGGCGAAAGGCGGAGCTTTCAGTCAGAGCCGCGCTGGGTGCGATGCGTGGGCGGATTGTGCGGCAGTTGCTGACGGAGAGTTTGCTTCTCGCCGGGATCGGCGGGGCGGCGGCGCTGGCGGTTTCTTACGGCGGCGCTCGGATGCTGCTGATGCTGGCCTTCCCCGGAGCGCAGCATGTGTCGATCAGCGCGAGCCCATCGGTGGAGGTGCTGGGGTTTGCGCTGCTGGTGTCGATCCTGACCGGAGTGCTGTTCGGCGTGGCTCCGGCGATGCTGGGGGCAAAGGCTCCGCCGGCGGATGCGCTGCGCACTGGGACGCGGACGACAACGGGCGGGACTTCGCTGCTGCAGCGTGGTCTGGTAGTGCTGCAGGCGGCGTTGTCGGTCGTACTACTGGTAGGCGCGGGGCTGTTCGCCCAGAGTCTGGGCAGGCTGCAGCATACGGACATGAAGCTGAAGCCGGAGAACCGCTATATCGTCCATATCAACGCGCAGGCTGCGGGTTATAAGGATGATCAGGTGAACGCACTCTATCGGACACTTGAAGAACGGTTTCACGCCATTCCAGGCGTGGTGAAGGTCGGAGTGAGCACCTTTACGCCGATGGAAGGTAACGATAACGGCTACGACATTCAATTGGTGGGACAAACGAACGTATATAGGGATGCTACGACCATCATTATGAATCCGGAGTTCTTCGATTCGGTGGGGACACGAGTGCTGATGGGACGTGGAATCACAGCGCAGGACACCGCAACTTCGCCGCATGTTGCGGTGGTAAACGAGGACTTTGTCAGGGCGCTCTTCAAGCCGGGAGAGAACCCGATCGGCCAGCGCTTCATTGCTGGAGGGCAGAGTGCCAACCCCTACGAAATTGTAGGCGTAGTGGAAGGAACGTCTTACACGGACGTGCGCAGGAATGGGATGCACCCCATGTACTTTGGCCCGCTGACTCAGCCGTCAGAGGCCGGATATGCGGGCGCCATCGTGGTTGAGACATCGCGTCCGATGAGCGATATGGAGTCGCTTGCACGGCGGACTCTGATGGAAATCAATCCCAATCTGGCCATGCAGAAATTCGAGACCTTCGATGCGCAGATCGCCGGGCAGTTTACGCATGAGAGGATGCTTGCGGCCTTGATGGCATTGTTCGGCGGCCTGGCACTACTGTTGGCGACGGTGGGGCTGTATGGGGTGACTTCGTACACGGTGGCGCGGAGGACCAGCGAGATTGGTGTCCGCATGGCACTGGGTGCGGATCGCATCGGCGTGGTGGCGATGATCCTTCGCAGCGCGTTATTGCAGACACTGCTCGGACTTGCCATCGGAATTCCTGTGGCGTTCTACGGAGTCACGCTGGTGAAGTCACAGCTGTATGAGCTGACGACGGTGAGCAGCGCTGCATTGCTGGTGGCGGTGGGGATGCTGCTGGCGGCAGCCTGCGTTGCGGGAATAATTCCGGCACGACGCGCGGCCTCAGTGGATCCGGTGCGGGCGCTAAGGTCGGAGTAAATATGGTCATAGCCGGGAAGGCTTGGTGTCTGGGAACTCACTTTTTAACGTTTCCGCTAACAAATCCTATATCTGCCGAACAACTGTTCGATAGCCTAGTGCGCGGTACCGAAAGCCGCGGGTAGGACACGCGGAAGGCTGGGGCCGGAGGACGGAGGGGCCCGGCAAAGGCTGTTACCTTAAAGCCCACTCTGAAACCCAAGAAAGGGTTAGGAAGGGTCTGCGTGGGGACTCTGCTGGTCGCGCTGGCCGCGGTGCTGTTCATCGCGTCCGTCGTGGTGCTCGTCGTGGCATTGCGGCGGCCGAAGGCACCCAAGCAGCGGGCCGGACGCCAGGATCCGCTGCTGTTTGACGCGATGCCGCAGTTCGGGCCCCGTGCGCTCGGCCCCGGCGCCATCCTGAGCCACGGCGGCACCGACTACGTGGTCCGCGGGTCGGTCACGTTCCGGGAGGGTCCGTTCGTGTGGTGGGAGCATCTGCTGGAGGGCGGCGACCAGCCGATCTGGTTCAGCGTCGAGGAGGACGACGGGCGCCTCGAGTTGGTGATGTGGGTTAAGCGCAAGGATCTTTGCTGCTGAGCCGGGCGGCCAGCACGTGGTCGACGGTGTGACATTCAGGGAAGCCGAGCACGGTCGCTCCGGGTACACCACCGAAGGCACGACGGGCCTGCCGCCGGGCGGCGACATGGAGTTCGTCGACTACGCCAACGCCGACCAGACGGCCTTACTCTCCTTCGAGCGCTGGGCGCCCGACCTGCCGTGGGAGATATCGACCGGCAAGTCCGTGCTGGCCGGCGAACTCACCGTCTACCCGGCCCCGCCGGCCGTCGTCCGCGTAGGACCACTTCGGTGCCGCTCCATCAGCTCGCCGTAGCCCCCGTCGACGTGGCACGGCGCCAGGCTTGGCCTCACGCTCAACGCGCCCACGCCGCGCCACTGGCCAGCTGCCGACTGGATCACCCTGACGGCGGTGCGCTGCTGCTCGGCGTCCTCGGCGCGTCGCACGTCGTCGTCGTCGAGCACGCCACCCCCTTCTCCGAACAGGTCTCCTGCGCGCGCGCGGCCGGCGCGGATGTCTGGGCCTGCCCGAACACACCGATGTACCCGGCTACCACCTCGAATCCCGCACCGAAGCGCACGACGAGGCCACGTTCCGCCAACTGGCGCAACGGCTCCGGGAACAGTGCGCGGCCCGAAACCGGTTGGCTCGGCGGCATGTTTCCCGGCGACGACGCCGCACTGACCGCGCTCGCCGCCGAATCCGACGGCCCGGCTGGCGCTGGCAGACCTGGCACCTGTACCCGGGATGCCCGGCCGGCAGCGGCGGGACGGTGGTCCACACCGCGAGCCGGTGGCGTCCGTGAGCCGCAACCGCCTGCTGCTGATCTCCGGCGCGTTGGCCCTCGCCGCCACCGCGTCGCTGATTATCGGAATCATGTTGCTGAACAAGGACATTGCGTCCTACGTCGCGGGCCACTATCGCGAGTACTCCCGCGACGCGAACGGGACGCGCTACGCGTGCAGCGGGTCACCCGACGATGTGGCCGACACGCTGGCCGACTATCAGGAGCCCGCGGCGCGCGCATCCAACGGCGACAACGAATATCTGCGCTACAGCAACAACATCGTGATCGTCGGCCCCGACGGCAGCCGCCCGTGCAGCATCCGGGTGGAGAGCCTGAACGCCGGATACAGCCACGGCGCGTTCGTCTTCCTCGGCCCCGGGTTCACTCCCGGATCCCCGTCGGGGGGCTCCGGGGGGAGGCCGGGCGGGCCGGGCGGAGTGAAATGAGCGCACCGGCAGTACCCCGGCCGACGGAGGCCGCGGGGCGGTGGCGGGCCGTGCTGCTGGCCGCCGTGGCGGCGTGCGCGGCCTGCGGCATCGTCTACGAACTCGCGCTGCTGACGTTGTCGACGAGCCTGAACGGCGGCGGCATCGTCGCCACTTCGCTGATCGTCGCGGGTTACATCGCCGCGTTGGGCGCGGGCGCCCTGCTGGTCAAGCCGCTGCTGGCGCACGCGGCCATCGCCTTCATCGCCGTCGAGGCGCTGCTGGGCATCGTCGGTGGCCTGTCGGCGGCGGCGCTGTACGTGGCGTTCGCGTTCCTGGACGAGCCCGGCGGATCGATCTGGGTGCTGGGCGTGGGCACCGCCCTGATCGGCGGGCTGGTCGGCGCCGAGGTGCCGCTGCTGATGACGCTGCTGCAACGGGGCCGAGTGGCCGCACCTCGGACCGGCCGACGCCGGCCGCACCCTGGCCAACCTCAACGCGGCCGACTACCTGGGCGCGCTGGTCGGCGGGCTGGCCTGGCCGTTTATCCTGCTGCCGCAGCTGGGCATGATCCGCGGCGCGGCGGCCACCGGCGTCATCAATCTGGCGGCCGCGGCCATCGGTGTCGATCTTCCTGCTGCGCACATGTCGTTGTTCGCTGCGACAGCTGGCGGCGGCGCTGGCTGCGCTGGCCGCGGCGCTGGGGCTGCTGGCCACGCTGCTGCTGCGGCGCCCACGACATCGAGACGACCAGCCGCCAGCGGCTCTACGCCGACCCGATCATCGCCTATCGGCACAGCGCCTATCAGGAGATCGTGGTGACCCGCCGCGGCAACGACATGCGGCTGTACCTGGACGGGGGTCTGCAGTTCTCCACCCGCGACGAGTACCGCTATACCGAGAGCCTGGTCTACCCCGCCCTCGGGCGCCGGTGCGCGCTCGGTGCTGGTGCTCGGCGGCGGCGACGGCCTGGTGGCCCGAGAACTGCTGCGCCAGCACGGTATTGCGCAGATCGTGCAGGTGGAGCTGGACCCGGCGGTGATCGAAATCGCGCGCAGCACGCTGCGCGGCGCCAACGGCGGCGCGCTGGACAACCCGCGGGTGCGCGTGGTGATCGACGACGCGATGAGCTGGCTGCGGGGCGCTGGTGGCCCGCCTGACCAGGGCTCACCAGGCGGCTTCGACACGGTGATCGTCGACCTTCCCGACCCGGACACCCCGGTGCTGGGCCGGCTGTATTCCACCGAGTTCTATGCGCTGGTGTCGCGCGCGCTGGCCCCCGGCGGGCTGATGGTGGTGCAGGCGGGCAGCCCGTTCTCCACCCCGACGGCGTTCTGGCGCACGGTCTGCACCATCCAGGCGGCCGGGTATGCGGTCACCCCGTACCACGTGCATGTGCCCACGTTCGGTGACTGGGGTTTCGCGTTGGCACGCCGCGGGGACACCGCGCCCGCGGCGAGGGTGCCGGGTGATGCGCCGCCTCTGCGGTTCCTCGACCAGCGGGTGCTGGACGCCGCCACGGTGTTCTCCGGCGACATCAGGCCGCGCGTATTGGAGCCCTCGACGCTGGAGAACCCGCGCATCGTCGAGGACATGCGGCACGGGTACGACTAATGGGAGTCGATCAGCGTGGCGTTGCCAGTGTGGAGCCTGCGGCCGCGGGACGCTGATCACCGAGCCGCTAGCCGGTGAGCACTGCGAGCGACTGGGATGAATGTTGATCCCTAGGGTTAGATCGTGCCCCGGCTGGTTCGGTGAGGTCGCTTGAAGCGCTGATGGGATGTCGTGCCGATACGAGCACTGATCCATTAGTCCGCCGCCTAGGTGTCCTCGGGCTCGATGTCGAGTCAACGACGACAACAGGAGGTGACATTGATGATCTTCGTCGGCGACGACTGGGCCGAAGACCATCACGACGTGCATCTGATGGACGAGACCGGCCAACGCTTGGCAACCCGGCGACTACCCGAAGGCTTATCTGGCATTCGGGGCTTGCACGAACTGATCGCCGCGCATGTCGAGGAGCCCGATCAGGTGATGATCGGCATCGAAACCGATCGCGGCCTGTGGGTTTCGGCGTTGACGGCATCGGGCTATCAGGTGTGGGCGATCAACCCGATGGCGGCGGCCCGCTACCGCGACCGCCACCACGTCTCGGGCGCGAAATCTGACTTGTTGACCGAACTACCGCAGGCAGTGGGGGGCGGGTGCGTGCCGGGAGCGGTTGGGCTGGCTAGGTTCGCTGCTCATGATGGGCGACGGAGAACAGCCGCGGGATTTGGCGGTGCTGGTGGTGCCGGGTCGGGGTGCGTTGGAGGCCACCGGCGACCTGTTTCAGCCGTATCGGCTGGTTGATAGCGACGGTGCGGTCATCGCGCCGGCCGCAGTGTATTTCGCGGAGTTGACGGCGTGCGGGCGACCGGCGACCACGCAGCGTTCCTACGGGATGGATCTGTTGCGGTGGTTTCGGTTCTTGTGGGCGCTGGGGGTGGCCTGGGATCAAGCGACTCGGGCGGAGGCCCGCGATTTCTGTCGCTGGCTGCAGATCGCCGACAAGCCGGCCCGGCCACACTGGCGGCGCCCAGACGGTGGTGGTGGTGGTGCCGTGGCACGGTCAGGCACCAGGCCGGGGGGCGTGAATGCGGTGACCGGCAAGGCGGTGCGCGGTAGCCGGTATGCGGCGGCGACGGCGGCGCACTGCGAGACGGTGCTGCGGGGGTTCTACGACTTCCACTTGGAGGCGGGCAGCGGGCCGATGGTCAACCCGTTCCCGCTGGCCCGCTATCGCGGTGCCGGGCGCGTGGACGCTCATCACAATCCGATGGAGCCGTTCGCCGGGCATCGCAGTGGGCGCTATCGGCCGAAGGTGGTGGACCGGGCGCCGCGCTGTATCCCCGACGAGCGATTCGACGAGTTGTTCGCGCAGTTGGGCTCCCATCGTGACCGGGCGTTGGTCGCGTTCTGGGTGTCGACCGGGGCGCGGGCCTCGGAGTTGCTGGGTGCAACGGTCGCCGATATCGATCCGGGACAGCAGTTGATCACGGTGATCCGCAAGGGAACCCGGGCTTTGCAGCCGTTGCCTGCGGCGCCGGATGCGTTTGTGTGGCTGCGGTTGTATCAGGTGCAGCTGGCCGGGCTGGCTCCGGCCGGGCGAGACCAGCCGTTGTGGTGGACATTGCGAGAGCCGTTGCGGGCGTTGCGGTATGACGCGGCTCGTGCGATGTTCAACCGGGTCAACGCGGCCTTGGGGGCGAATTGGACGCTGCATGATCTGCGACATACTGCCGCCTATCGGATGGCCCGTGACCCGCAGATGCCGTTGACCGATGTGCAGTGGGTGCTCGGCCACGCCCACCTGTCGACCACCCAGCGCTACCTGAACCCGCTGCCCCAGGACGTGATCGCCGAGGTGCTGGCCTATCACGCTCGGTGCCGCGACCGCGATCCGGCGACCCCTCCGGCGCCGGGGTATCGCGCCGAGAGCTTGCAGATCCTTTTCGGTGAGGCCGGGTCGTGACCGCCGTGGACACCTCGCTGGTGGCCTCGGCCGTGGCCTCACCGCCGGCGGCGGGATCGGTGAAATCCACCGGGACACAACTGCTCGCGGCGTTCCCGCCACGGCCACTGGCCGCGTCGTGGCCGGCCACCCAGGCGCGCCGATCCGCGGTGGCCGAGCGGGTGCTGGCAGCCCCGTTCGCGCTGGACAATCCCGGCAGCCAACGCAACCGGCGGTTGGGGGTGTTGGCGGTGCTGGGCTGGCTGCGTGGGCAGCCCGGCGAGTGTTGGCAGCAGCGCTGGCGCGCCAGCGGCGCCGAGGACCAACCGGACTGGCGTTTGTTGGTCGGCATCCACCGCGCCAAGCCGCTGCCGCACCTGACTTCGGGGCTGCTGGTGCTCATCTGCGCCGATGTGATCCGGCCCAGCCTGGCCTGGCTGCTGCGGTTCGCCCCGGCCCGGCACAACCTGGCCCCCGAGATGGCCCGCACCCGCGACGGAGCGGCGTTCGCCGAGCTGTCCGCGCTCAGTCAGGACCGAATCGGGTTGCAATGCCAGCAGCGGGCGCTGACTAACATCGCGATCATCATGGCCGCCAAGGGCGGCAACGTCGCGGCGGTGCAAGTCGGCGATCGCTGGAGCTGTTGGCCGTCGCCGCGCGCACGCGGACCGGCAACGACCGCCGCGCCGAAAGCCCATTGTTCTATCAGCTGCTGCGCGCGCACGGCGACCTGGGCCCCGACGCGCCCGCCGCGATCGAAATGTTCTCCAGCCGCGGACAACCCAGCTGCGAGCAGCTGATCGACCGCTACCACATTGCGTGTGGGCCGGTGCGCGATGTGCTGGTCGACTATCTGTGCGAACGCCAAACGGCGCTGGACTTCTCCAGCCTGCAGCACCTGGCCTACCTGCTCGGCAAATTGTTTTGGGCCGATCTGGAGGCCCACCATCCCGGCATCGACTCGCTGCAGCTGCCCCGCGACGTCGCCGCGGCGTGGAAGCAGCGCGTGCTTACCCGCCCGAAGGCCACCAAGGGCCAGGGCCAGGTCAGCGTGCCGCGGCTGGACGGGCGCAGTGTGCTCACCGCTGTGCGGGCCTTCTACCTCGACCTAGCTGAGTGGGCCGACGACGACCCCGCCCGCTGGGGGCCGTGGGCAGTGCGCTGCCCGGTTAGCGCCAGCGATGCCTCCCATAAGAAGGCCCGCCTGCAGCGCAAGTCGCGCATGGACACCCGCACCCGCGAACGGCTGCCGGTGCTGCCGACCCTGATCGCCTGGGTGACTGCTGAACGAGGCCGCACCGCCGAGCTGCTCACCGCCGCTGAACAGACCCAACCCGGCGAGTTGTTCACCGCCTCCGGGACAACCCTGCGCCGCGCCGTGCTGAAATCCCAGACCACCGGCCGGGTCTGGGCTCAGGACCCCGACAGCGGAGCTCGGCGCGACCTCAGCTTCGAAGAACACCGCGGGTTTTGGACCTGGGCCGTGGTCGAAGTATTGCGGCACACCGGAATCCGCATCGAAGAACTCACCGAGCTATCCCACCACAGCCTCATCCAATACCGGCTGCCCACTACCGGGAACTGATCCCGCTGCTGCAGATCGCCCCGTCCAAGACCGACGCCGAGCGACTTCTGGTGATTTCACCGGAGCTGGCGGACGTGTTGTCGACCATCGTCGCCCGTATCCGCGGCGACCGGCCCAGCGTGCCGTTGGTGGTGTCCTACGACCAGGCCGAACGCCTCTACAACCCACCCATGCCGCTGCTGTTCCAATGTCGGCGCCGAATCGACCACCGCGCCGTCAGCCAGACCGTGCTGCGCCACTACCTCGACCACGCCCTCACCCAGACCGGTGCCAAGATGCTGCCGGCCAACCCATGCGCTACACCTTCCACGACTTTAGGCGGCTATTCATCACCGACGCCATCGCCCACGGCATGCCGCCACACATCGCCCAACTCGTCGCAGGCCACCGTGACATCAACACCACCATGGGATACAAGGCCGTCTACCCCGAGGAAGTGATCAACGGCCACCGCGCCTTCATCACCCGCCGCCGCGCGCTGCGCCCCGGCGAGGAATACCGCACCCCCACCGACGCCGAATGGGCCGAGTTCGTCGGTCACTTCCAACGCCGACTGCAAGCTCGCCATCGGCGACGCCGGCCGCTCCTATGACACTCCCTGCATCCACGAACACAGCTGTCTGCGCTGCCCGCTGCTACGCCCGGACCCGGCCGCTCGCGCCAGGCTGGAAGAGATCCGCGACAACCTCATAGCCCGCATCGCCGAAGCCCAATCACACCGCTGGTACGGCGAGGCC
>CAVUWQ010000013.1:0-19791 GCA_963745105.1 uncultured Acidobacteriaceae bacterium | reverse complement strand
GTCGGCTTCGAGGACATCTACCGAACCAGGTCAAGTGCAATAGAGCACCGAGGGGCGATCTCCTCGAAGCCCGTTTCTGGATAGCTTCCGGTTTGCCGAGATTCAGGGAGTTAGCGACCGCATTCGGGATGGCCCATTAGAGCGAAATTCTCTGAAAATGAGGTACAAATCTCTAACGTAAGGCGCTGACCTTTGTGGGCGTCGAGCCTGCATCCTCAAAAGAAAACGCGATCGAGACATTCGGATGCTCCTTCCCGCCAATCTCCACGTACGGATAGATGAAATAGTTCAGCGGCGGACCTTCCTGAGCGGGAGCGAGTTTTAGATCACGACCTTGCGTGAACTGCATCCGGTTCACGTCGTGGGCGCCAAAAAAGTAATCGTGTTTTTCCTGGTGCTTCCACGCTTCCGAAATATCGACGGGCACCCATCCCACTGGATCAAGGTAGAACTCGGCCCAGCAGTGATATCCGGGAATCTCGGCGGAGTGCTTGTCGGCCGGAAGCGGGAAGCCGATCTGAAAGCGTGCTGGAATCTTCTCCGCACGCGCCATCGAGATGAACACGGAGTGGAAGTCCGTGCAGTTGCCGTGCTTCGCATCGCAGGCCCAGAGCGTGTCGCCATGTCCCCAACCGGCGCCGCTCTTGTCATACTTCATGGTGCGAAAAACGTATTCGTAAATGTCCTTCGCCTTTTCGAGGGGCGTGGTCGCGCCTTTTGTTTCCTGTTCGGCCAGTTGCGCAGGAACGCCGGTGATGGGCACCAAGCGGTCCGGCTCCAGAAAACGCGCCAACTCGACGCGTGGCGCCTTCGCGGATGGCGCCAGACCTGCAGGCTTGCCGTTGACCAGCACGACATGCTCTTTTCGAACGACGTCATAGTCGACCGAAAATTTGTACTCGTCCTTATCGGCCTTCGATGCTTCTGCGTAGAGCACCTCGTTCCCGTATTCAGGCTGCTGAACCAGCTTCAGCGGCAAATCTCCACCCTTGGAAGTAACTTTCACCTCTTGAAACGAATCGGAGTGGGCGAGAGGAATCCAGACGCGCACGCGCTCGCCGTGGCTAACATTCTTCACCGTGAATGCGTAATGAAAGGTGAAATGGCGCTCGTTCTGCGCGAAAGATGGCAAAGACGAGAACACGAGGAGCAGGGAGAGTAGGAATCGAAGCAGCATGACGTATCCTTTCGACGGGGATCGCTTTTCTTTAAGCGCTCCATGACCGGCAACGGCCAGCGGACGTCTCAGGCGGGGCTATCGTGAAGCGAAACCGCAGCCGCGCGGTCGGGCGTGTGCATCTCATAGTTCGAATCACTCGTTCGAAGCACACATTCGCAGTCTGCATGTTGCGGAAGGGTCCTGTCAAATCCCGCTCTTGATTGAACGCCGGGCGCAAATAGTATTACTGGCGACGTTGATTGGGCGCGTTCACTGGCAGGAACAAGAGGAACCGTTTAAAATACCGACTCCTTTCTGTTCCCCGCCGCAAACTCGCGGCATCATTTGGGTACGAGGTTCATGACGATGACGAACACAGGCTCGACGCAAACTGCGAACCAAGCTCCCGCGGCAAATGGGCTGGCAATCGTTCGTGTCACGATCGGCGCAATGCTGGTGTGGGTCTTCTTCGAGAATCTGGGGAAGGGTCTCTACACGCCAGCGGGTTACGCGGGCCTGATCAACTACTACATAAAGGCGAGTCACTCGCCGGCCGCGTGGAAGGCAGTGATGGGTTTAGCGGCGAGTCACGCCGCCATGGCCGCTCCGCTTCAGGCCGTAACTGAGATCGGTCTCGGAATTCTGCTGGTCATCGGTCTGCTGACGCGCCCTGCCGCCTTTATAGCCTTCCTCTACCTGGGCAGCCTTTGGGTTTCTGAATGGGGCACGTCGTGGATTTGGGAGCTGCTGGTTTCGGTGATGGCAGCGCTTTCGCTCACGGTAGGGCGGGCCGGCCGTGCGTGGGGTATCGACGCCTTGCTCGCGCGGCGCTGGCCATCCTCTCCATGGTGGTGAGTTGAGTTCCGTCCAGGTACGAGTCTCGGTCATCATTCCTACGCACAATGAAGCGCAGTCCATCGGCCGCGTCTTAGCTGACCTTCCAGCTGGCATTGTCACAGAGGTCCTGGTCGTCGACAGCAATTCAACCGACGGTACACCCGAAATTGCCTCCAGGATGGGAGCCCGTGTTCTCCGCGAACCTCGTCGCGGATATGGCCGCGCCTGCTTGACCGGACTGGCTGAAGCCAGCAGGCCTGACATTGTGGTGTTCCTCGACGGCGATTACAGCGATCGACCGGCTGAACTGCCGCTTCTCCTCGCTCCAATCCTTGAGGGACGCGCAGATATCACCCTCGGTTCGCGCCTCGGGAAGCAGAGCATTCCGGGTGCGATACCCTGGCACGCCGCGTTCGGCAATCACCTCGCGGCTTTCCTGATCCGGCTCTTGTATGGTGTGAAGATTAGCGACCTCGGACCATTCCGCGCCGGGCGAGCCGATGTTCTTCGCCGCCTTGAGCTGAGCGAAACGACGTATGGATGGGCGGTGGAAATAATACTGAAAGGAGCGCTCGCGGGATTCCGCGTCGTCGAGGTGCCAGTCAGCTATTATCCGCGCGTTGGCAAATCGAAGATCAGCGGTACGCTGCGCGGCACAGTGGGAGCGGCATGGTTCATCCTCTCGCTGATCGTGCGCTATTATTTCCGGCATCGAACGGCGGGAAATCCCCGTCCGGCGTGAATCTGGTGCAGCGCTCCGATATGGAATCCTCCAGCGAAAATATGGCACGTTCGTCAAACGGCAGTCGAACGCTGGTCATCATGGCAAAGGCGCCCAAGCCTGGGATGGTCAAAACTCGTTTATCTCCGAGCCTTCCAGTTGAGGCGGTCACCGAACTCTATCGCTGCCTTTTGAACGACACCATTGCGCTGGCGCACTCCGTGAAAATGGTTGACGTAGCCATTATGTGCCCAGCTGCGGATGTCGAAGAACTGACGCGGTTGGCACCCAGTGTGTCGGGCGTAGTGGGACAGAAAGGGCAAGGCCTTGCAGCCGGCCTCAACTCGGCTTTTGCGCACTTCGCAGCCGTTGACGACCAACGCGTTGTTGCCTTCAACAGCGACAGCCCGCATCTGCCGGTATCTATTCTTGAAGGCGCGTTCGAGGCGCTCGCCGGGCACGACGTGGTCGTAGGACCGACGTACGATGGCGGCTATTACCTCGTAGGGGCGAAGGCCTCGCATGCAGGGCTTTTCGATGGCGACAGCATGGGAACGAAGAGCGCGCTTGAGGCTCTCCTGGCGCGCGCGCGCGTACTGCAACTCTCGGTTGGCTTCACTGATCCGTTCTATGACATCGACGTGGCTGGCGATTTGACTCGGCTCGCCACAGAACTGGAACTCGCTCCCAGCCGGGCGCCACGAACCGCGGTCTGGTTGAAGCAGTGGGCGCCGGCCATAGCGCAGTTCCGGACAGGCACGGTAGGCCTGTGAAGTTCACTCCGGCAGGTAGGATTTACGGGCTCGGCGTCATCTTACTTGTGGCGCTGACGATTTGCTCGCGCAACTTTAGCAGCGTGGGCCGACCGCCCTTTATCATTCCTCTGAGCATTGCCGGCATTGCATATCTTCTGGCCATTCGCGAACTCTTCGCGACTCCAAAATTTCCGCGGCGGGTCATCATCATCGGGCTGGTACTGGCTGCACTGTGGCATATCCCGTTTCTTCTGTCGCCGCCCGGGCCCGATGACGATATTCATCGATATCTTTGGGATGGCCGGTTGCAGCGACTCGGCTATAACCCTTATATCGTGGTTCCGAGCCACCCTGCGTTCCGTGGATTGCATACGAGGGAGACGCTCACGCTGAACAATCCGGATTTACCGAGCCCATATCCGCCGGGCGCGCAGATTTTTTTCCGCGCCGTTACGGCGATTCATGAGTCGCTTTTTTCGCTGAAAGTAGCTTTTGCCTTTTGCGATTTGGCAATCGTTCTTGTTCTGTTCGAGATCTTGCGCAGCACCGGGCAAGGAGCGCACTGGATCCTGGCTTATGCCTGGCATCCATTGCTGGCGACCGACGTGGCGGGCAGCGGTCACATCGATATCGTTGGTGTACTGCTGCTGTTGATTTCCGCCGCCGCGCTCGGGCGGCGTTGGCGGGAGGTTGCGGCGGTAGCATTTGGACTGGCCGTCGCGGTGAAATTTCTCCCGATCGTCCTATTGCCGCTCTACTGGAAACGCGTTCGAATCCGCGACGGCCTGCTTGCAGCCGCTGTATTTGGACTCCTCTATGTGCCGTTCCTCAACCATGGACGAATTCCCACCGGCTCCCTGGGCACTTACTTGCGGAGTTTCCGTTTCAATGATCCGATGTTCGCAGCTCTCGAGCGCATAGGAGCGCCGAAGCTTGCCGTCGGTACAGCCGTGCTCGCCGGATTTCTTGTCGCAATCTGGCTGAGGCGCAGGGCGACTGCGTCGTCGCCTGGAGCATTCGCATGGCCGATGGCCGCGTCCCTCCTCTGTGCGCCGGTTGTATACCCGTGGTACCTTCTCTGGCTGCTGCCGTTTGTCCGCTCGGCTTCGTCGGTCCCGATCATCATCTGGACAGTGAGTATCATCCCAACTTACTACGTCTGGCATTTGCGAACACTTGGCCGTCCGTGGCTGGTTCCCGGCTGGATCATGGTTCTGGAATATGGATCGGTGGTGCTGGCTGCCGCAATTATCGGGTTCCAGCGATTGCGACGACCGGCGGTGCCGCGGGGGTCTACAGAACAACGGCCTACGGAATAACGTTCTAAGGAATTGCGGTTTACGGATCAACTTCGATCGAATCGAATCGCATGTGTACGCTAAACGCTGAGAACCAAACCAACGTTGTATAATTCGCGGCATTTGCTGTGAATGCGTGGGGCGGTCGGCGAGCATGTGCCAACTCGGGAATCCTGTATCCAGAAGCTTGCACCGTCATCCAACACAGCATCCGTTCAATTTACCGAGGAGCAACTGTATGAAAAATGCCCGCCGTTTAGCCATGATGGGTTTTCTGCTTTGCGGAATGCTGGCCCTTGTTCCAAACTCCTGGGCACAGCGCCCGCCAATTCTCGAACAAATTGCCAAGACCTACGGTCTCGATTCGTATCTGCAAATCGAGGCCATCCGCTACACCTGGAACGGAGAAATCCCCGGAATCTTCAAACTTTCCCACATGTGGGAGTGGGAGCCCAAAACTGGCAAGGTCTCATTTGAGAGCACCGATAAAGACGGTAAGCCGGTCAAGGTTACCTACATGCGCTCCGAGCTGAGCACCGCGCCGGAGAGTGTGAAGACCGGAGTCGAACCGGCTTTCGTCAACGATAACTATTGGCTTCTGTTTCCCTTCCACGCCTATTGGGACACGAGCGCGACTGTCACCGATGAGGGAATGAAGAAACTCCCGACGGGCGCCGGCTCGGCCGAGCTTGTCGCAGTGAAGTATGGTGCGGAACTCGGCGGCTACACGCCCGGCGACACCTGGGAACTCTACGTCGGCAAAGACAAGCGCGTCGAGTACCTGGTCTTCCACCACGGCGGGGATAAAAAGCCGAGTCTCGTCAAAGCATCGTGGACAGGCTACAAAAAGGCAGGTCCTCTACTAGTATCGACGGAACACCGCGGCACCGCCGACGGCAAGCCCCTACACATCTCCATCACGAATGTGTCGGTGAAGCTGACGGGATCGGATACCTGGATGGACGCGAAATAAGAGACGAGTCTTATCGGGCGATTACTACAGTTGTGCAGGAACTGCTCATTTTGGGCAGATCGCGGGCCGCGGCCATGCGGATTTCGAGGCGCGGCCGTTTCCCGCGAATGATCGGGCAGTAATAGTCCGGTTGCAGCAGAGCGCCTTGCAGGCGCCGGCGTCCGGCACAGCCGCCATGGCATGAGTCCCGGAATTCACAAGGCTGGCAAGCTTCGGGGAGCGTGCGGCATTGGTCGAACGGCGTGGAGTCCAGAATCTCGACGCCCGCCGAAATCAAATTCGCCAGCGGCTCGCCCGATCCCGGCCAATAGACGCAGGGTTGTGTCGTAGCGCGCGGAGTAACTCGCACGGTACTAACTCCACATCCTCCCCGCAGTGGCGGGAGGCCCGCCATCGCTCGCACCAGAGGCTCGCCAATAGCAATGGCGTCGGTCTCCGCAAACAGGCACCGGAACCCTTCCCAATACTCTTCATAGGACAGCGCATAAATATCGGATCGCACCGCCTGATAAACATTTACACGCAGAGGAGCGTTAAATTTTCTGGCGACCTGCGCGACCTCGGCGAGACGCAAATAGTTCACCTTCATCATGACCGCGATGATGGTAACGGGCACGCCGAGTCTCACGCAGCGTTCCGCTTGATGGTGGATCAGTTCCCAATTGCCGTTTCCGCGTTGAGCATCTTGTTCGGCTTGGGTCGGGTAATCGAGCGAAAACTCAATGTCGTGAAAAGCGAGTAACTCGTTGTCTTCCAGCACAGCAACACTGTGGCCGTTGGAAGTGATGGTGAGTTTGATGGGTTGCGTTCGCAGGTAACCGAGTATCGCTTTGAATTCCGGATGCATGCCGTTCTCGCCGGTACCGAGATTCACCGAACGGATCGGCAGTCGTTCTATGACCGACTTCACCTGATCCAGAGAGAGGCGATCAGTGCGAGCTGGATCCCGGTAACAGAAGGCGCAGGAAAGGTTGCACTCGTTGGTGAGCCCAAGTCCGAGCGAGATACCGGCGTCAGGCGTCTTCGCGCCGGTTGTGGAGAGTGAAGATTCCGCTCGCGCGTCGTTCACTCGTGCGCCTCCTTCATCGGATCGCATCGAACCAGACATTGCCTATAGCGCGCTACTGCGGCAAACTCCGGGCGCATACCCAACTTACGTTCCAGTTTGAGAATTCGCCGATACTCGGTGTCGCGAGATACCGCCGACGGCAAATAATCCGCAACCACGCGCACACCGCGCTCCACAATTAATGTCAGCGATGCCGCTTTCAGCATACGTTGCAGGTAGTCGTTACTGAAGAGTCGTACTCTCCCTCCGTAGAGAGATTCTTCTCCCCACTCAGCCGAAAGACCATTTTCCGCCTTATCCAAATCGCCCGTTCGGATTGCGGCTTTTAATATCTCGCCTGCCTGGGTTCGCACGAGCACTGAGACTATCGCCGATGGACCTCGCAAGGCGCGAGCCGCATCACGCAACACAGCGCCCGGGTCATCGACATATTCGAGGATGTTATGGCAGAGAATTACATCGAACGAGCGAGCTGGAAACAAGCCGGCAAGCTGTGCTGCCTCACCGCGCTGCACCACCATCTTCTCCGCGACCCCGGCTTCGTGGGCGGCGCGTTGCGCGATATCCAGCATCGCCGCAGAACAATCCACCGCCGTGACATGAATGCCAAGTCGCGCCAAGCGAACCGCCGTCGCTCCTGTGCCACACCCGAGATCCAGTGCGCGCAACGGCTTTTCGGCCTCGTCGGGAAGAAAATCGTGCAGGTTGGCGAAGGCCAAATCTGACCGCAACCGTCCCTCGGGCGTCTCGAGGTAGGCAGCGTATTTGTCCGCGCCGATTTGGAAGCGTTCGCTGCCAGCACCGGCAGACATATTCATGCGATCTCCAAGCGCAATCGTCCAAACTGTCGATTCGATACTTCGCCAATGCCTTCTACATTAATCATGAAATCGACATCGGCGCTTCCGGAATCGTCGGCAGCGGACAGTTTTGGGACAGGTTCGATTTTCAATGATTTTAACCCTGACTCAGATTCGTCAGAGTTCTGCGACGAAAACCAGCCCAGATTACCTCGACCATTGGCTCAGCAACACACGAAAGCGTCGGCCGCACTAGCGACTCAGTTCAAATCGGCTAATAGGAAGGATTGCGAGCGCACCCGGTTGACGGCAAATCGAAAGTTATAGCCAGGACAGACTCTCAACGACGCTGGCCAGAAGTCGGCTTCTGGGAAGTCTCCTGCTGACAATCGCTGAGATTTCTCTGGACGGGCAATACAGAAGTTGCCTGCGTTTTCGGGACCGAGGATAAACTCCCGTTCGTCACGGTTGTCTCTACGTTTACCTTTGAGGCGCCCCGCGGCGCGGGGCTTAGCTCTAGGGTCCATGCTCTGGCTGCGGTCAGTTTTGCGTGTCCGTTCCCGTGCCATTTCCGTGCCGTTAACACGGAACTAGACTGAATTAGCCGCGTTAGAAGCCATCTGCCGCAAGCTAACTACATAAAACTACACTGAACGATGGTTTCGAATCCCACTCTCTCCGCCATATTATTGAAAACAAACAGGTTAGATGAAATATTAAACCCACTCTCAGGACTCTCTTTCGTCTTTGGAATGAGTCACATGCAGTTTTGCAGGACCAGCTCCGTGCCGTTAAGGTTAAACCGACTGGTAAATCTAACCGCTCCGATCGCCCGAAGTGGCAGAAGAATCTGCTGCTCATACCGATACGGGCAGATGACTCCTTTCAGGTCGAAGGGCCCGACGATCTTCGTCTGCGGTTTACAAAGGACGGTCTCGACCTGTTGCATGGCAGTCAGGACGAACGTGAGCCATTTCCGCATTCAGCCGCAGCGAAATGAGTAAGTCCCGATAAGCCGCCTTATCATTAGCGATCTGGCCAATTTCCGCGAAGCCCGTTTCTGGACCGTTTGCGAATAGGAGTCGATCTCCGTGGATTGACGCATTTATTTCTGGTTAGCCCGTCAACCGGGAGCAATTTCGATCACTTCCGATAAGCCGACTTCCCGTTACCTAACCGCATGTCCCGATCTGGATTACTTCCGGTTAGCCGACAAACCAGAAGCAATTGCGCGACAGCCCGGTAGCGGGTACCCGCCAATTTCGGAATCGCGTCCCGACGCCAAATCCCGGCAGAAGCGGCGCTGCTTGATCACTTCCTGCCGAGGGCAGCATTCGCCCCCAGTTTCTCAAATACATCTTCAGCCCGCCGCAAGGCCGACTGCACGTTTTCGCAGATGTTTGCCCGACCGACGATATCCTCAAATTCCGCTTGGTGAATCAACTGTGCAGGTTGTTCTCTCGCGCCGCATAAAATCAGCGTCCGGCCGGTTGCGTACAGTTCCTTGGCAACCTCTTCTAGAGCGAACAGTCCAGTCGCGTCCAGGGCGGTCATGTTGCGTAGGCGGAGGATAACCACTGGCGGCAACTCATGAATCTTCTCCGTTACCACGGCAAGCTTCTCGGTCGCACCGAATAGGAAGGGACCGTGAATGCGGAAGATCGTCGCGTAGTAGGGGATGTCTTTGTCTTGCAGGATGTGGACCCGCCCATCTTCCACGTAGTCATCGGTCACCTGCAAAACCGTGGTGGTGCTGGCTACGCGGCTGATAAAAAGCAGCGCAGCCAGAATCATCCCGGCCTCAACCGCGACGGTAAGGTCCGCGAATACAGTGAGCGTAAAGGTCACCAGCCAAACGCTGATGTCGGTTTTGGTGAGTTTGAGCAGTTGTGGAATTTCACGCCACTCGCCCATGTTGTACGAAACCACCATCAATATCCCGGCCAGCACCGACATTGGAACAAAACTCACCAGCGGTGCCGCGAACAGCAAAATGCAGAGCAACGTCAAAGCGTGGATCATGCCCGCAACCGGAGACTGCGCTCCGGCACGAATATTGGTCGCGGTGCGCGCAATCGCACCCGTGGCTGGCAGCCCGCCAAAGAGGGGCGACACGATATTCGCCACACCTTGACCGATCAGTTCGACATTGGAATTGTGCCGGTCACCGCTCATGCCGTCGGAAACCACCGCCGACATCAACGATTCAATCGCCCCCAGCATGGCGATCGTAACCGCCGGGCCCAGCAGACCATGAATCAACTCCACATGAAAGCGGGGCATAGCAAAATGAGGCAGGCCGCTGGGAATGCCTCCAAAGCGGCTCCCGATGGTCTCGACCCGCAACTTGAAAAGCACCACTGACGCGGTGCCCACCAGCAGCGCCACAATCGCCCCCGGAATACGGTTCGACACCAGACGACAGACCACCAGAATGGCAACCGTGACCAATGCCAGAGCGGTGGCCCGGTAGTTGAGGCTGCCGAAATGCCTGGCCAGAGTCTCGATTCGGAGCCAGAACACGCCCGGAATCTTGTCGATCTGCAATCCGAAGAAGTCTCTAATTTGCGTGCTGGCAATCAGAATCGCAATCCCATTGGTAAATCCAATGATGACGGGCCGTGGAATAAACTTCACCGCCGACCCCATACCGGTCGCGCCCATGATCACGAGTAGTAGACCGGCCATCATCGTGCACATGAACAATCCATCCACGCCATGCGCGGCCACGATGGCAGCGACTACTACAACAAAGGCGCCGGTCGGCCCACCAATCTGCGTTTTCGAGCCACCCAGCAAGGAAATAAGGAAGCCGGTTACCATGGCGCAGTAAATACCCGCCTGAGGTGTAAGGCCGGAGGCGATGGAAAAGGCCATAGCCAGAGGCAGGGCGACCAGTCCCACGGTAACGCCAGCCACCAGATCGCGAGAACACTTCTGCAGGCTGTAGTCGCGCAAACAGAGGACAGACTTGGGCAGCCACTCGTCAGGTAAAGAAAGCGCCATCGAGGCATTATGTCAAAGTTGCCGGGTGCCGGGCAGTAACCAAATAGTAGTGCGGTTCCACGGCCTCGCCTGTGTTTCGTTTCGCGAGTTTTACCAATTGGCTCTATTGCGGGCGGATGACGGGCAATCCGGAAGTTATCAGCTCGCCCGTTGAGTTAGTACCGAGAAACGCCCATCTCGGATGTAATCCATCCGACGCGAGAGGAGTGCGGCCTCGATGAGTGCATCGGCCTGTTTTCAACAGTTGAGCATTTCTACCTGCTTGAACCCAAGCGCATCGAAGAAGTCAATTTGGTAAGACGCCTGTCATAGATACCTGCAAGACCTAAGACATCGAGCATGGCGAAGTGGGTTGCAACTGAGGAACGCTCACCTTTTCATGCTAGCCTGTGAACCATGAAGGGGCTTCCACGGTATCTTCTACTGAGTTTCATTGCACTGATGGGCACCGCGATCGCTTATGGCCAAAAGATTGATGTCGCCATGCGCAACAAGATCGATCAGGCCATCCAGCGATGCCTCCAGGCGGACGGCACTCCCTCGACGTCTGTGGCAATCGTCGTGGACAACCATCTTGCCTACGCGAAGGCCTTCGGAGACGCTGTTCTGGAACCACCTCTGCCTGCCTCAACCGCAACGCGATATCAGCTTGCCTCGATCTCCAAAACTTTCACCGCACAGGCCGTTCTATTGCTGGTAGCCGATGGCAAGCTTTCGCTCAATGATTCGGTGAGTCGTTGGTTTCCCGACCTGACAGGCGCCTCTCAAATCACTGTTCGCGAGTTGCTCAACCATACCTCTGGCTATCCAGATCACTATCCCGAGAGCTATCCCGCCGGCCCACGCGGCGCGGCGGCATCGCCAGATCACATCATCAACGAGTGGGGACGCCATCCACTGCTCTTCCCACCAGGAACCCAATTCCACTACTCCAATCTGGAGTATGAAATCGCTGGACGCATCGTCGAAAAGGTCTCTGGCAAGCCGCTGTTTCAGTTCATGCAGGAGCATATCTTCGGGCCGCTCCAGATGACTTCGACAATGGATTTGGACACGATCCCGGGCGGAAGCACGGCGCTGGCAACCGGCTATATCCAGAATGCGCTTGCTCCATTGAAACCCGCACCTTACGAGGGGCCGGGCTGGTCGTTCGGCTCAGGGCAGGTTGTGACTACGGCGAGTGATGTTGCTCGCTGGGATGCGGCGTTCCTTGAACACCGCGTTCTTCCCGAACGGGAAGCAGCAGACGAGGTAGCAATGGCGCGGCTCGCGAATGGCAGCACCTACCCTTCTGCTTTAGGCTTGTTTGTTTCTCGAGAAGATAGTCCGCTTCGTTACTACCACACCGGAGAAGGACTAGGATTCGAGGCGATCAACCTCATCTACCCCGAAGCCCACATGGCATTTGTCGTACTGACAAACACGAATGCAAAGCCAACCTATCTTAAGATTGCCAACCAGATCACCTATCTACTTGTACCGCCCAACAAAGACGAACAGTTCGCTCGCACGGTCTTTACAGCTCTGCAACATGGACAGCCGGACAGGTCGGTCTTCAGCGACGACCTAAACCGGCACATGAGCGCTGCGTTGCTTGCTGAGTATCGAACCACTCTGGGTTCCCTCGGGCCCGTGCAGAGTTTTACCGTGGCGAGCGCTCGCAAGACGGACAACCTCGAAACCAGAGACTATGACGTGACTGCGGGTGGTCACGCGCTAAGGTTGCATCTGCTGCTGCTTCCAGACGGACGATTGGAAGATGCGACAATTGCCGATGCTTCGACAAACTGATCGCTCGCAATGACTTTGTTGCATAACTCTGGACACGCGTGGTGATTCGGCCGACGATCAATTACCGTTTGGTTCGCTACGCGTAAAATCCATTTTCACCTGATGCCAAATCGCCAATCCACTCAGTGAGCGGCTGGATTACTTCCCACAAGCCGACTTCCCATTACTGATCCCGGGAGAACGGAGGCCTCCGCGTAAGCCAAGCGACAAGCACAAGAGTTCGATTCGAATGAAACGTTTCTGAGCAGAGTTGCTAAAATCGAGGAGAGATTTCACGCGTTTATCTGGAGTATGATCCATGACCAAGCTGCCGCTAATTTTTACATACTACATCGCTGCCCCGATCGAGAAAGTTTGGGACGGCTTCGTTTCGAAAGAAGCCAACCAAGCGATTTTCATGGGTGCAGAGTTCGAAGTAGACCTGAACCCTGGTGGCACCATGACATGGTCAGGCCCGGGCAAGGACGGCAACCTCACTCGGTACGTCACAGGACGCGTTATAAAGGCGGATGCGCCGAGACTTCTCGAATATAACTTTGGCATGGGTATGGGCCAATCAATGTCACACGTCCAGATCCAGTTGACGCCCGAGTCGGAGGCCGTCAAGGTAGTTCTGACAAATGACGGCTGGACCGACGACGACCCGGCCTACGCCCAGAACGCCGACGGATGGCCTCGTATTCTTTCGCGGTTGAAGACTCTTCTGGAAACAGGCAAGACTTTCCGTCCTCATTAGGGGGACTCGGTTGCAAGCTGCGTTTTCACGATGCGGTTAAATGATCACATCGGCCTGGAGCCGGATGCGCGGTCGTGAGGAACTGGCGTAGAAATTGGTATCCGCTGGCCGACTTATCGAGACCTAACTTGCGTTGGATGAACACTCGGCGATTTATGAGTCATCGAGAATCGCTGGATCCGACGCGCACGCGATGTTGTAACTCGCCCTGCGCGAGCCGTTCGCAAAAACCGGTGGTCCTTTCATCTGCTGGGAAAAAGCACTCTATCCGCAGTTCATCCAAGGTTACGTCCCGCGGGCCAGCGAAGGTCGTGATCGTTTCAAAGAAACGCAGTTGGCCTTCGGGGCTGCGATAAACGGCAGGCCTGACTCCCTGGCACAATCGAACACCCAAGACGAATTAATAACGAGAAAGGCGCAACCATTCAGGGTTTCGTCTCCAACCTTGCCGACATATCGTTACTAATTCGGTGCTGATGAGTGCAAAGGCGAATAGGCAGAATTCAGTTTCTTTTCATCTCCTGGTGGCGAGTCCCTATACTAGTTGCTCCCGCCTAGACACTAGCCTGATCGGACGAGAGCGCGTTGGCGCTGCGCAGAGTGAAGTTGATCATCCCGGCGCGCGGTCGTCCGCCCGCGCTCAGATCATGGTCCAAAGCCTCGCCCAACCTGTTGCCGCAAACGTCTTCGAGGCGTTCAGAGACAACGATGCGGTGCTCACCGGTGCTCCAGCGGCGGCTCGGAATTACCTGCGCTGTGGTTCCGTCCGATGCGAGTGACACACTTGTCTGAACGACCTCCCCGGAAGCGGTCAGAACTCCGATCTCGTCCTCACAAAGTGCAGCATCCATAACCCTGTCGAAGTGCACGACGACGGGGTCGAGGCTCCCCACTGTGGGAGAGACGAGACACCAGTGGGTCTCGTCGACGGCTTCCAAGACTGGATTGCTTACCCGGAAGCTATGGCGCGCAGTCTGTCCGAGCGCCGTGATGACAAGGCTGTAGGTCCGCCCGACAACAAGCGCCGGGTCGTGAGTCGGGTCAGCCCCGAGACCGCGCTTGATTCTTCCCGGCTCCATCAACACCGTCAGGCGACGCCCATCAGGCGACCATAGCTCCTGCGACAGCACGAGGAAGGGGGCATGCACCGCCTGCTCTTCCTCGTTCAGCAGGCAGAGTTGGTCGCGATCGAAGTGCGCCTCTCCTGGCCTCGGAAAATGTATGTAGAAACGCAGGGTGTTGGCAGGGAGCACTTTGGCTTCAGGAGAGATGCGGATCGGCATCTCAGTCATAAAGTCACTCCCGATGACGTTTGATCGTGAAAGGGACGGCCACACTCACGCGGGCCGCGTCTGGTGAACCAACTTCATGGTCGAGCGCTTCACCGACCCTGTTTCCACTGACGTCTTCCAGGCTGCTACCTACAACGAGTCGATAGGCGCCGCTACGCCAGCCGTGCTTCGGACGCCAAAACCAGGTTCGTCCGCTGGCGGACGCGGTCATCTGCCCGGGTTGGGGTCGTCCCTGAGCGTCTTCAACTTCCAGTTGGTCACGCAGAAGAGCGTCGTCCATCTCGCGGTCGAAGATAACCGTAAGGGCCTCGCGCGACTCGGCCTTGGGTAAGGCAAGGCGCCAGGTCTGCGGCGTGATGGCCGTGCGGACCGCAGGTGTGACCTGGTAGTGAAAGCGCTTGCCAGATACTTCGACTGTAAAACTGTGGCCGACCTGAAGAGGGGCAGCACTTTCTCCGTCTCCTTCGACGCCTCGTTTGACACGGCCTGGGTCGAAGAGAACCGTGAGCCGCCGACCATCGGGACTCCAGAGATCCTGACCGAAATCCATGAACGCGCCGTCGATTGTTCGACCAGCTTCGTCGAGTAGTCGTAGATCCCGCGTCGAAACAACACCACGCGCCGGATGGTCGAATGTGACATAGAGGCGGAGGGTGTTGGCCGGTATCGATCTCGCCGCAGGAGAGATCGACACCACTTGCGGAATGGCGCTGGTGAAGGCCAGCGCCATTCCGGCTATGAGGACGGTGATCATTTTGCGCCGGGCGCGCCGCCCTTGAAGTCCTGTTCGGCCCAAATCTCTTGCAGATTGTTGACCGGCAAAGGAAACGCCAGCACTGCCTGAAGATTGAGAGAGCCGGTAGGAGCGTCACGGGTTACGGACACGAGGTAATTCTCGTCAAGTTTGTCCGCGAACAGGGAGGAACCGATAAACATCAGCGACTTGCCCACCGGGCCAAGCGGGTATTCGGGACGCCAATCTCCAACGCCGCCATGAGGCGAGTTTTCAAGCAGATAGGCAACCGCCCGATGGCAGACTACACTGAGGCCAAGCTCTACGAGTTTCTCTCGAGCTATGTGCCGAAATATGAGCCAGGCACGCATTACGAATACGCTAGTCTCAGCTTCGGCTTGCTTGGCATAGCGCTCGCCCGCCGCGCTGGCAAGAGCTACGAAGAGCTGCTTGTCGAGCGAGTTTGCAGTCCCCTCAGCCTCGCCGACACTCGCATCACGCTGACCGACAAGATGCGGCGGCACTTGGTGCAAGGCCACGACCTGGACACGAAGCCAACTCAGCTGTGGGATTGGCCGGCAATGCCCGGAGCTGGCTACGTCCGCTCAACGGCTAATAACCTCACAGTATTCCTCAAGGCATGCATGGGACTCACGCACTCTCAGCTAAGCGCACCCATTGGGCGACTGCTTAAGACGCGAAAAGCCACACCTCTTGCCGGAACGGAGGTGGCGCTGGGTTGGTTCGTCTCATCGGACGGGAAAGAGGAAATTGTATGGAAGTCTGGCCTCTCCGCCGGCTGCAATACGTTTATTGGTTTCTCGACAAAAAGACGCGGCGGAGTAGTTCTTCTCTCGAATTTTCTTTGGCAGCCAATCGATGAGGGTACGATCAATATGGGCATAAAGATGATCAACCCGAATTTTCACTCGGTCGACTTCCATGCGCTTTATGTATGAGCAAGGACCCCAGGAGTGCGAAGGGTCGATTGACACCCCGCGAAGCTAGGGATGCGTCTGGATTGGCGCAGAATCGCCCATTTGCTCATTGACCGCCAGAGCCATGGGCCTGATTACTTCCGACATGCCGACTTCCCAGTACTAATGCGGCGTCGGTGAGTGCATTGGCGATTTCGCATCAACCGAGCCAATGAAAGGGTCCTCTCCCGATGGATGGCAATTGTCAGTCGAGCTCAATGCCGGAGTAAAATCTTCACATGGCGATGGATGGACTTGTTGCTGCGGTTTGCTGCACTTCCTCGGCGCTGCGCTCTCGTAGTGGCGGGCGTATATCGTGACTGCTTTTATCACCGTTACTTTTGTGCGGGAACTGATATCCTCGCGTCAACGTAGGCTCTCCTGAGGCGTGGAACCACTATGCCTCCTTTTGCCACCGACCGCTCGGTCTCGCCCGCCGACCCCTCGCTCGCCTCCACTACGCGCCGCGCCACGGCCCTCCTCATGGCTATTGCCGCCTCCTTCGCCCTGATCCACATCCTCACCAACGGCCGCTACGGCTTCGATCGTGACGAACTGCAATTCCTCTCCGATGCACGTCATCTCGACTGGGGTTTCGTTGCCTATCCGCCTTTCACACCGTTCATCGAGCGCATCGGCCTCAGCCTCTTCGGCCTTTCGCTAGTCGGCCTGCGTCTCTTCTCGGTCCTCGCCCAGGCAATCGTTATCGTGGTCAGCGGCCTCATGGCGCGCGATCTCGGCGGGAATCGGCTTGCCCAGGTCACCACCGCTCTTTCGGTCGGACTTTCCGGAGTCCCCATCATTCTAGCCACCGATTTCCAGTACACGTCCTTCGCTTATTTATGGTGGACACTCGTTTGCTGGTTCACCATCCGCCTGCTCAAGTCCGAGAACCCCCGCTGGTGGATCGCCATCGGCACCGCCATCGGCATTGGCCTGCTCACCAAGTACTCGATAGCCTTCTTCATCGCCGGTCTGCTTGCCGGACTCATTCTCACCGACGCGCGCCGTTACCTGCGCAGCATGTGGTTGTGGTGCGGCGTTGCGATTGCGCTTTTCCTGTTCCTACCCAATATCGTTTGGCTCATCCGCCACGACTTTATCTCCTATCACATGCTCCAACACATCCATGCGCGTGACGTGGGCGAAGGCCGCGCCGATGGGTACTGGACGTATCAATTTCTTATGGATGTAAACCCGTTCGCCGCGCCGCTCTGGATTGCCGGCCTCATCGCCTTTTTCCGCTCCAGCCGTTATCGCATGCTCGCTTGGATGTACGTTCTTCCGGTCGTGCTCTTCTGGATTAACAAGGGACGCTTCTACTACGTCGCAGAGGCGTATCCAGCGTTGGTTGCGATGGGCGCGGTCGTTGCCGTACGCTGGCTTGCGGTGCGTTCCGCCTATGTGCGGTACGGAGTCGAGGCTGTCTTCTTTGCTGGCCTGGTTTTCTGCGGTGGATACTTCTTTGCCGGCTGGGTGCCTCTTGCGTCCAGTGGTTCGCTGCGCGATTTTGCCCTGAGCAAGAGCTCCGACCTGCGCGAGGAGTTCGGCTGGGACGAACTCGTCGAAGCCGTTGCCGGCATTCGCGATTCGCTTCCAGCGGATCAGTCGTCGAACATCGGTATCCTTGTTGACAATTATGGCGAAGCGGGAGCGATCGAGAATCTTGGCCCTGCTTACCATCTGCCGCCGCCCATTAGCCTGACCAATTCGTTTTATTTGCGGACCTATCCGGAGCAACAGCCCTCTACGCTGATCGTCGTCGGGTGGTCGCAAAGGCGGGTGGATGCCGAATTCACGTCGTGCCGGTTGGCGGGGCACAACGGCAACTCGCTCGGCGTCCACAACGAGGAGAGCGATGACAACCCTGACATCTTCGTCTGCGGCCCGCCTCGCAAAGGCTGGCCCGAGTTCTGGCGGACAAATCAGCGCTTTGGCTGACATACGAAAGTGATTTTCGGAGGGAATTGCGCATTTTCAAAAGGGGCGCCCTCGATAGGCTGAGTTGACCTATTCAACGCACCCGAATTACTGAGATAAGGCTGAAAACAGGGGAGACATATGGCATATCTTGGCCGTCAACGCACGCAAACAGTTTTCGCAATGCTAGCCTGTACAGCATTTGACTGTGATTTGACGACTTCAGGCCGATGCACTCATTGAGACCGCATTCGTCCTCATAAACGCGCAGATGGTCAGAAGACATCGGAGTGGTTAACGCTGTTGCCACGGCTTAAAGGAGGCCGTCGCGATGGCACGCACTCCCAAATCGAAGCGGAAGCGAGTTCCTAAAACCATCTTGAAGCTTCCGGATCTTGAGCAGTCCAAATCGGCTGTGCTCAACAGCCTCACGTCGCCCAGTTCTCAGCGCTCCTACGATCATGCGATTCGGGAGTTTATTGACTGGTATTGCTCGGAGCCACGGCTGGCTTTCAACAAAACCGTCGTCACCCGATATCGAATTTCGCTGGAGCAGCGGCAATACGCTCCGTCAACAATCAACCTGCGATTGGCAGCGATACGTCGGCTCGCCTACGAAGCTTCAGATTGTGGCCTCCTGAGTCCCGATCTGGCTGCCGGCATTCGCAGAGTAAAAGGCGCGCGCCGGCTCGGGGTTAGAATCGGTAACTGGCTGACGGTCGAAGAGGGCAGGCGCCTCATCGGCGCATTTGGCGTATCGACTCCAAAGGAGCGGAGGAATCGGGCCATGATCGCTATCTTGATCGGTTGCGGCTTGAAAAGGGCGGAGGCTGCCGCCTTGAAGCTGGAAGATATTCAACTCCGGGACGGACGCTGGGTGATTGCCGATTTGAATGGAAAGGGCGGTCACATCCGTACGGTTCCGGTGCCGGACTGGGTGAAGAAAGCAATCGATCAATGGACAGTTCCCGCTGGGCTCACTTCAGGCCCACTGTTCCGAGCCATCAACAAGGCGGGCCGGACGTGGGGAAATGGATTCACGCCAAAGGTGATCTGGTCGATCGTTAGAGAGGGAACTGCGAACTGCGGCCTAGTAGGGCTTGCTCCACACGATCTCCGCAGAACGTGTGCTCGTCGATGCGTAAGAGGTGAGAAATGGCACCGGCGGGCGAAGATGGCCCGATAGTTGATGGTAATTAGGTTATTGCCCTCCAACTTCAATTTCGCTCGCAAATAGACGGCACAGGGGGTGCGAATCATACGGCCCGATGTGGGATAGGGGCTTGAGCTTTTGGCAATCGCGCCGATGAATCTAAATAGATCAATCAACGAAAAGTCTAGCGTTGGCTGGTTTGCCCCGTGGTCAGTTTCGCTGGCGCGGGGCGTTTTTATGGTTGCTATCCATCCCCTCAAGACAAGGTGACGATTCGAAGGACTGTCTTCTTATGAGTCAGCCATAGATTACTTTTTCTTTCGTAGCCTGCGGAGATAACACTCAGAGTGTGGTTGTCCTTCATCGGGCTGTGTTCCAAAACCCCGACCTGACGCTCGGCCTTAAGTAGTTCTATTGACACGAATCAAAGACATATGCGTGTTCGAGAAAGAACTGTCCTTGGGACAGGTATGTCCGGTGATTAGCTTTGCGAAGGTATTCCGGTGGTACTGAATGAACTCCCAATGCCTGTGGATTCGATCCAGCCCTATGATGAAAGGCTGCGAATCCG